>NZ_RPEM01000002.1 GCF_004745575.1 Pseudotabrizicola sediminis
TAGGGGGAATCGGTAACAAGTGTCAGACTCGGAACACTAGGCATGAGAAGCTTTCTGTTCCTTTGCCACGAACGCAGAAAGACCTGACGGAGTCATGCGACTTTCCTGTTCTTCCTGACAGGCCAGGAGAACAGACCGCAACGCTTCCAGCCGGATTGGCTTTGGCAGATGGGCGTCAAACCCGGAGGCAAGATAAAGTGTCAGATCAGAGGACAGGGCATTGGCCGTCGCCGCCACGGCATAGGCGGGTGTACGGTGCCGATCCTTCTCCAGCTGGTGCAGGTGATGCAATGTCTCGATCCCCGAAAATCCGGGCATCGAGATGTCCAGCAGATAGATATCGAAGGCCTGCTGTTCGGTCATCCTGATCGCGGCATGCCCGTCTACGGCAATCTGCGGCTCTATCCCCAGCTGGCGCAGCATCGCACGCAAGACCATGAGATTGACCGCGCTGTCATCGGCACACAAAACCTTCAGCGCCGAGAAGTCATGCAGTGGGACCAAAACCGGGTCGGTCTCGACCTCTTTGACAGGTGTGGCGCGGTCCAGCGGCAGGGAAATGGTAAAGCGGGTGCCCTGCTGCGGCTGGCTTTCAACCGCAATGGTCCCGCCCATGGCCGTGACCAGCCGGTGGACGATTGTCATGCCCAGTCCGGTGCCACCAAAGCGCCGCGTGATGCCTTCATCCGCCTGATTGAATTCATCGAACAGGGTCGCGACCTGAACCTCGGTCATGCCAATTCCGGTATCTTCGATCACGATCTGCAATGCCTCGGTGCCGCTGATTGCAACCCTGACGCATCCGGTTTGCGTGAACTTGACAGCGTTTCCGACAACGTTTTGCAGGATCTGGTTCACCCGATGCCCATCTCCCAGCCAGTCTCCGGCGGCCTCGGGCCCAAGCTCTACCGTCAACGCGATTCCACGCTCGCGGCATTTCGGGTCATGACTGGCCCGGATTTGGTCAAGCAAGGTCTCCGGGTCGAAGGGGCGTTTCTCCAGCGTGACGGCATTGGCCTGCAGTTTTGACACATCCAGAATGTCGTTCAGGATGTAAATGAGCAAATCCCCCGAATGCTGGATATGGCCAATCAGCTTGCGCGCATCCGGTTGTTTCACGATCCCTTGCAACACATCCGCCAGCCCGATGACAGAGTTCAGTGGCGTGCGGATTTCATGGCTCATATGCGCCAGAAACCGGGCGCGGGACTCGGCAAGCTCATAGGCACGTTTCTGTTCACGGTTGAGAGACTGATTCAACCGGGCCGCGCGCAGGGCAATCAATGCAAAGCTCCATTGCAGGGCAGAATAGGCCAGAGCAAAGGCAATCAACGCAGTGGTCGTCAGATGCACCGAAAGCGGTGCACCCGTCGCAAGCAAGGCCAGACGAAGCATGTATCCGCTGAACAGCACAAAAAATGGAAAGCTGACCAGCAGCCGCAACTCGCGCTCATAAGGTTTTGACAGCCGCAGGATGATCACAGCCATGATCAGGGTATAAATGCTGTTCATGACAGACGTGGTGACAAACAGCACCGTGGCCGCCGGCCCGGTCAGCACAAACGCCCAGTGCAGCCCCACATTTATCGCACTGACGGACCCAAAAAGCCAATAGCGCGGGCGCCTACCCAGGCCGCGGTACATGGCAAAAAAGCCGAACAATATGCCGAAATGTGCCCCACAGATTATGATGCATGCGCCCAGCCAGAACGGCAATGCCTCGTGAAACAGCAAAGCGATGGCAGCCGTCAGCATGGCCACATTGGACAGGCTCAGCCAGGTTGAAGCTGTTTTCAGGTCCGCGTCGAAAAACCGCGTTCTGCGCTCCAGAAGGCAGATCAGCAGCGCGAAAAGTGACATTGTCGCTGCAATCAGGACAACGACGCTGATTTCTACAGTGGTGCTCAATCTGTTTCCTTTGTCAGGTCAACGCCTGACCCGTTCATGGTGCTGGCCCGGATGTAGACGGCTTCTGGCCGTCGTGCGGCATCGCGGGAAGTTCGGAAAACTCGTGTACTCGTAAAGAACATCTATATGGCAGGCATACAGGCGATTACGGCGGTCTTATGTTTGAATGCAGCAAATACAGTACACTGACCGGCGATTGGGGCGCCGGCCACGCCTGCCGCAGCGAACATGTCACCTTTTGACAGATTCGCCTGAAATGGCACCGTGATCAAGCTGCATTTCCAGAACCGCGCTGGCGATCCCTGACCGAGGCTGGCAGGACAGTCTGACCGCAGGTGTCAAAGTCGGGTCTGTGCGGGCCGGGTGCGGAAGATTTTGTAATGCTGAGCAAAAAGACACTTGCTCCTCGCGCCAATCCCCGCGACTCTTCCGGAAGTTGATGAAGCTTTACCGAAAGAGTGCCTTATGAACGCACAAATTTGCAGTTTGGCCGACCGGTTTCCTACAAACCAAAGGGTCGACATGCGATGATTGATTGGCAAATTGCAAACGATCTGAAACAGGCAATCGGTGCAGACGTGTTCGATGAAGTGATTGCGGTTTTTTTTGCGGAAGCCGACGACACCCTGACGCGAATGATGGCTGCAACCACTGCCGAGGACATGCAGAATGAGTTGCATTTCATGAAGGGCAGTGCCCTGAATCTGGGGTTCAGCGACATGGCACAGCTTTGCCAGAGGCTTGAGCTTCGCGCCGAAGCGGGTGACACGGATCTGCCGCTGGCGCAGGTGCAGACAGTCTATGCCGCCTCTCGGGAAGAGTTTTCGCTGCGCCGCGCCCAGATGCTCGACTAAGGCCAAAGCGCGGAAAAGCACGCGGGCCTTTGGCTATCCGCGCGGCGCGTGGGCGAGGCCGAGGTTTTTCCTGCGATGATGAGCAGACTGCCGGTTGTCATGGGCTACAGGGGGCGATGCGGATGGATTGCTCCGGCGTTTCCCCAAGCGTGTGGCAGGTGGCCCCGTCGCAAAGCCGCCAACCCGCGCCCGTGCTGCCGGATGCAGCGAGGTGCAGGGCGGGCACCTCGGTTCCCGGCGACCAGACCCACCAGCCGTCTTGCTGCACCGCCCCCGGCCCGGGCTCCATTCCCGCGCCCGTTCCTTTGATGCGGGCCCGGGTCAGGCGCAGGCCCTGTGGCTGAACCTGCCAGTCCTCGACCCATTCGGTTTTCTCGACCGAATGGGTCCAGTGCAGCGAAAAGGCGGGGCCTGACAGGGCAAGCACCATGGCCCCGGCCATCAGACAGGTCACGCGGCGGCCTTCCGGCGCAGCAGCAGGATATGCTGGGCGGCAAAGGCCAGCACCAGCGCAAAGCCGATGCCATCGGTCGCGGGCAAAGCAACTACAAGCGCCCCTGCGGCAACCATGGCAAGCGCGCGCTGCCACAGCTGCAACGGCGTACCAAACCACCCGATCACCGCGATGCCCCACAAGCCGATGGCCAGCACGGTCTTGGTGACCACATAGATCACGGCCGGGATAAAGCCGATGGCTTCGGCCAGCGGCCCGCCGTTCTGCAGCATCAGGGCGGGGGTGTAGACCGCCATGAACGGGATCACGAACCCCGCCGCTGCAATCTTCACCGCATGGATCGAGATGGTCAGCCCGCGCTCTTTGGCAATCGGAGCGGCGGCAAAGCAGGCCAGCGCCACTGGCGGGGTCAGGTCCGCCAGGATGCCGAAGTAGAACACGAACATATGGCTGACGATCAGCGGCACACCCAGTTCCAGCAGCGCAGGGCCAGCGATGGAGGAGGTGATGATGTAATTGGGGATGGTCGGGATGCCCATGCCCAGCACGATACAGGTGATCATGGTCAGCACGAGGCTAAGAAACAGGCTGCTTTCTCCCACGCCCACGATGAACTGGCCAAAGGTGTTGGCCGCTCCGGTCAGGGTCATGGTGCCGATGATGATGCCGACCAGTGCGCAGGCGATGCCCACCGGCAGCGCGGTTTTCGCACCATCTGCCAGTGCATCGCGGCAGATGATCAGCGTCTCGCGCCCGCCCTTTGACAAGGCGTTGAGCGCGATCAGTGCGGCGACCACGGTTGCCACCACCCAGATGCCCCATTGCAAAAAGGCTCCGGCGGCAAAGCCAAGCCCGATCCAGAACATCACCCGGATCACGCCCGCAGGCAGGCCAAGCGCCACGCTGGCCCCAAGGATCAGCATCAGGGTCAGGCCAAGGCCGACGGTGCCCGCGAACAGCGGCGTGTAGCCGGAAAACAGCAACCAGACCAGCACCGCCAGCGGCAGGATCAGATGCCAGCCTTTTTTGATCGCGGCCATGGGTGAGGGCAATTCGGCCTTTGACAACCCGCGCAGGTCCAACCGTCCGGCTTCCAGATGCACCATCCAGAAGGCCGCGGCGAAATACAGGATCGCCGGAATGATTGCGGCGCGGACCACCTCAATATAGGCGACCCCCAGCGTTTCGGCCATGATGAAGGCCACCGCCCCCATCACCGGCGGCATGATCTGCCCGCCCATGCTGGCCGTGGCCTCCACCCCGCCCGCGAAAGCGGGGCGGTAGCCAAAGCGTTTCATAAGCGGAATGGTGAACTGCCCCGTGGTGACCACATTGGCCACGCCCGACCCGGAAATCGTGCCCATCAGGCCGGAAGACAGAACCGAGACCTTGGCTGCCCCGCCCATCTTGTGCCCGACAAGCCCAAGTGAGACATCGGTGAACAGCTTGATCATCCCGGCCTTTTCCAGAAAGGCCCCGAACAGGATGAACAGGAAAATGAAGGTCGACGACACATAGGTCGGAATGCCGTAGATGCCTTCGGTGCCGTAGGCCATATGTTCGACCACCTGGGCAAAATCATAGCCACGATGGTTCAGGGGGGCGGGCAGATACTCGCCAAACAGGCAATAGGCCAGAAAGGTGCCTGCGATGATCGGCAGGGCGATGCCCATCATCGCCCATGCCGCCCCGAACACTGTGGCAAGCGCTATGACGCCGATCACAATATCCAGCGGCAGTGGATCACCGGCCCGCATCAGCAGCGGCACGTATTCCAGCCATTGATAGAACGCCACCCCGACCGACAAACCGGCCAGACCCCATGCAATGACCCGCACCACCGGCCCCGCGCCACGCATCAGTGCCAGTAGCGGGAAGCCCAGCAGCAGCAAAAAGCCTACGTGAATGGCACGGGTGATCTGGCTGGCAAAATCCACCAGATGCGCCGCCGTCAGGATCTGGAAGACTGAAAAGGCAATCGCGATCCAGAACAGCGCGCGGCCCTCCCAACCGGGCGGAAAGCCAGCGGCCAGCGGATCATGCGGATTGTGCGCCTCTACCACGGCGTCGGCTTTGTCTTTGGTCATCATAACCCTCCCTGGCCCGATGCAGACGGGCCGTTTGGCCCGCCTGTTCCAGTGTTTCGTGCTGGGTTACTGGATCAACCCGGCTTCGCGGTAATAGCGTTCCGCGCCCGGATGCAGCGGCACCGGCATGCCGTCAAGCGCGGTTTCCAGGGTGATGGCCGTCGCCGCCTGATGGGCTGCCGCAAGCGCAGGCAGATTTTCGAACAAAAGCTTTGTCATCTGATAGGCGGTTTCCTCGTCCACACCGTCATGGGTCAGGAAGAAGTTGCCAACCGCAAGGGTCGGGATGTCCTCGGTCTGGCCTTCATAGGTGCCAGCCGGGATGATCGCCGACAGGTACGGCGCACCCAGCGTTTCGGCCACCTCTGGCGGGACCGATACGATGGTGGTGGACACCGAGGTCGCCAGATCCTTGAGCGAGGACACGCCCAGGCCCGCCGATTGCAGTGTGGCATCCAGCTGGCGGTTCTTCATCAGCTCGACCGATTCCGCAAAGGGCAGGTATTCGGTCTTGCTCAGATCGTCATAGCTCATCCCCAGTGCGCCAAGGATGGCGCGGGCATTGAGTTCGGTCCCGGATTTCGCGGCACCGACCGACAACGACATTCCCTTGAGGTCAGTAACAGTGACGATGCCGCTGTTGGCGCTGGCCGCAATCTGGATGTAGTTCGGATAGGCCGCGGCGATGCCCCGCAGCTTGTCCAGCGGGGCGCTGAAGCCCGCATCGGCATCGCCTTCCCAGGCCAGTTTTACCGAATCGCCCAGAGCGATGGCAAACTCGCCCTTGCCCTGCTGCAACAGATTCAGGTTTTCCACGCTGGCCTTGGTGGCCTGCACCTGGGTGCGTGCGCCTTCGATGCCGTCGGCATAGATTTTCGACAGGCCCACGCCGATCGGATAATATACCCCCGACGTGCCGCCGGTCAGGATGTTGATGAATTGCTCGGCCTGTGCCGACATTGGCACGACAGTCAGCGCCGTGCAGGCAACGAGCGCGCGAAATCCGCGCGTCATGGAAATGGTCATGTGATCCTCCTCTGATCCGGACAGGGTTTGCCTGCCCCTCCTTTTCCCTGCTCCTCAGCGGGATGGTCTACCTTGGCGTATAAGTGCTGCAGAACGAAAGGGGTTTCTGAGTGTGGCACTAGTAGCTTTGTGATGATCCGCCACCAGGTTTTGCGTGGAACGCTGCCAAAACAAACGGGCTGCGACATAGGCAAAGCGGACCACGCCCCTGCGTCAGGGTGCCCCAAAACCCATCGAAGACTTTCTTTACCTGTCATGTTCTGTCAATGTTCCAAGGGTTCACCCTTCACCGTGAGTCTGCAAACGCCCATGTGCAACCTGTATTCCCAGACCAAAAGCCAGGATGCGATGCGCCATGTCTTTGATGAGATGGTGGAGGGGGATGAGCCGGTCGAGGATGCGACAGGCAACCTGCCGCCGATGCCGGGGATCTATCCTGACTATGCAGCCCCCATCCTCCGGCACCGGGATGGTGGCGGCTGGCAGATGGTCATGGCGCGTTGGGGGATGCCCACACCGCAGGTGTTTCTGGCGGGCAAGCGCACCGATCCGGGCGTGACCAATATCCGCAACACCGCCTCGGCACACTGGAAACGCTGGCTTGCGCCTGCGCACCGCTGCCTCGTGCCCTTCACCAGCTTTTCCGAGATCGACAGCCGCCCGGGTGCGCCGCGCAACCACCCGGTCTGGTTCGCGCTTGGCGCGGACCGCCCGCTGGCGTTCTTTGCCGGAATCCGCACCGAATGGACCTCGGTGCGGAAGCTTAAAGAGGGGGAGGTAACGACAGAGCTGTTCGGCTTTCTGACCTGTGACCCGAATGCCGAGGTGAAACCGTTTCACCCCAAGGCGATGCCGGTGATTTTGACCACGCCGGAAGAGTGCCGGCTCTGGCTGACCGCCCCCGTGGCGCAGGCGCTGACCCTGCAACGGCCTTTGCCCGATGGGATGCTGCAGGTTGTCGCGGAAGGGGGGCGTCAGGATGCGGCCTGACCCTGCCCCCGCCGACCCCTTTGATCTGCGCAAAGCCCGCGTGCATGAGGCCGAAGGGCGCGGCCGCCGTGCCTTTGCCCTGTTGCAGGCCGCGCGGCATCCGGGGCCGCTGGTCTGGATTCTGCCCGGCCATGTGCCGGAACTGCCCATGCTGCGCGGCCTGCCGCAGGGGGTGGGGGCACGGCTGCACCTGTTGCGCCCGGCCAGCGAGGTCGATCTTTTGTGGTGCATGGAAGAATCGCTGCGCGCCGCCCCGGTCGGTCTGGTGATTGCCGAGCCGGAAAAGCCGCTGTCGCTGACGGCAGGCCGCCGGTTGCAGTTGGCGGCGGAAAAGGGCCGCACCACCGGCCTTGTGCTGATCCGTCAGGATGCGGGAAGTCCGGCCACGGAAACCCGCTGGCACTGTGAAGCGATGGCAGGCCCGGTTGCGGACTCGACTCTTCACGATTGGACTCTTACAAAGAACAAAAAGGGAACATTAGGACATTGGGTTGTAAACTGGGATGGCACGTCGGCTGCTTTCACTCTGGTTCCCAAGGTTGGCGAGCGACGTCAGCTTGCGGAACCGGCCCGTTGAAGGGCCCTTTGCTCTGACCCATCGGTCGGGCAATTCCGATCATCTGCATTGCCTGAACCTGGCCGCGGATCAGCGCGGGTTGCACCGCGGCATGCCGCTGGCCGATGCGCGCGCGATCTGCCCGGATCTGTCCACCCGCCCCGCCGATCTGGTACGTGAAGCGGCGGCGCTGGCCAGCCTGCGGCGCTGGGCCAGCCGCTATGCGCCGATGGTCGCCAGTGACGGAACCGACGGGCTGATCGCCGACATCACCGGGGTCGCGCATCTGTTTGGCGGCGAGGCAGAGCTGCGCGCCGACCTGCACGCGCGGCTGACCCGCGCCGGGCTGCAGGCCAGCAGTGCCGTCGCGGGCACGCGGGGCGGTGCGCATGCGCTGGCCCGCCATGGCGGCGGGATCATCGCCGATGGCGCGCTGGCTCAGGGCCTTGGCCGGTTGCCAGTCTCGGCCCTGCGGGTCGATCATGACACGGCCGAAGCGCTGGCCCGTGTGGGTCTGGCCCGGATCGCTGATCTGGCCCATCTGCCACGCGCGCCGCTGGCCCGCCGCTTCGGGGCGGGGCTGGTGTTGCGGCTGGATCAGGCGCTGGGCGTGCAGGCCGAGCCGGTGGCGGCAGAACCCGAAGCGCCACATTTCGGGGTGCGGATGACCCTGCCAGACCCGATCGGCCTGCAATCCGATGTGATGGCGGGCCTGTCTCGCCTGCTGGACCGGCTGTGCGCCAAACTCTCCCTGCACCGGATGGGGGCACGGCGCGTGCGGCTGGAACTTCGCCGGGTAGATCGCGGCACAGCGCAGGTCGAGATCGGTCTGGCACGCGCCATGCGCGACCCTGCCCGCATCGCCGCGCTGTTTGCCAAGGGCGTGGATGAGATCGACTCGGGCTTTGGCATCGACGCGATGCGCCTGACTGCGCCTGTGACAGAGCCGCTGGCCCCGGAACAGATCGGGGGCGGCCCCGATGCCCGGCATCAGGATGCGCTGGCGGATTTTCTGTCCTCGACCGGCAACCGCATCGGCTTTGACCGGGTGCTGCGGCTGCTCCCCGCCGAAAGCCTGATCCCCGAACGCAGTTTTCTGCTGGTCCCGGCGGCCTATTCGGCACCGGAGCCGGCCTCGCACAGCCATGGCTCCGCCCGTCCCGCCCTGATCTTTCCGCCCGAGCCGGTGGATGCCGCCGCTGGTTCCCCCCCTGCCAGTTTCCGCTGGCGGCGGATGCGCTTCACCACGCTGCGCGCGCAGGGGCCGGAACGGATCGCCCCGGAATGGTGGTTTGACGATCCGGCATGGCGCACCGGCCTGCGCGATTACTGGCGGATCGAGACCCGCGAAGGCCCACGCCTGTGGCTGTTCCACACGCCGCAATCACCGGAATGGCGCATTCAGGGGGAATTCGCCTGATGCCGCTTCCTCACGGCGAAGATACTCTGGGGGGGGCGGGGGACAAAGCCCCCCGGCTTTCTACCGAAGATGGGCGGGGCAAAGTCCCTCTGCTGTCCCAAAGGGTTCCCCAGCCTTATGCCGAACTCTGCGTCACCTCGAACTTCACCTTCCTGACCGGGGCCTCACACCCCGAAGAACTGGTGACCCGCGCGGCAGAACTGGGCCTGACCGCCATCGCCATCACCGACCGCAATTCGGTGGCGGGCGTGGTGCGGGCGTTTTCCGCGCTCAAGGAATTGGCGCGCCTGCGCGAAGAGGCGCTGGCCACTGATCACGCCGCGCAAGACGGGCCGAGCATCCGGTCGCAGCATGTGACCGATCATTCCAGTCGCCAGACCGTGCCGCATTTCACCGGGGCCACTGCCGCGCCTGTGTTGCCCGACAGTCCGCTGCCCCGGCTGATCCCCGGCGCACGGCTGGTGCTGACCGATTCCCCCGTCGAATGGCTTGCCCTACCGACCGACATTTCGGCGTGGTCCCGGCTGACTCGGCTGCTGTCCGTCGGAAAACGTCGCGCGCCCAAAGGTGACTGCCACCTGACGCAGGCCGATCTGCTGGAATGGGGCAAGGGGATGATCCTGATTGCCCTGCCGCCCGACCCGCTGGAGGATCGCGCGTTGAAAACCACCCATACCGCGCTGCTTGCCATTGCTCGCGCATTTCCCGGCCAGTGCTTTCTGGGGGCCACGCCGCATTATGACGGTCGCGATCAGGCCCGGCTGGACCGTCTGGCGGCAACGGCGCAGCAGACCAATCTGTCGATGGTGGCCTTGGGTGATGTGCTGATGCACCGCGCCGCGCGCCGCCCTTTGGCCGATGTGCTGACCTGCCTGCGCATCGGCTGCACCATCGACGCCATCGGCCAGCATCGCCTGCCAAATGGTGAGCGCCGTTTGAAGTCGGGGACCGAGATGGCCCGGCTGTTCCACCGCTATCCCGCCGCCCTGCGCCGCACGGTGGAAATTGCCAATGCCTGCGCCTTCCGCCTTGATGAATTGCGCTATCAATACCCCGATGAGGCGCTGAACGGCGAACCCGCGCAGGCAAGGCTGGAGCGGTTGACCCGCAACGGTTTGATCTGGCGCTATCCTGACGGTGCCTCGCCCAAGATCGTCGCCCGGGTGGAAAAGGAACTCGCCCTGATCCGCGACGTGGAATACGCACCCTATTTCCTGACCGTGCATGACATCGTGGCCTTTGCCCGCGCGCGCGGCATCCTGTGTCAGGGGCGTGGGTCGGCGGCCAATTCGGTGGTGTGCTACCTCTTGGGCATCACCGAAGTGCCGCCTGAATCCATCACCCTGATCTTCGAGCGCTTCATCAGCAAAGAACGCGGCGAGCCGCCGGATATCGACGTGGATTTCGAGCACGAACGCCGCGAAGAGGTGATCCAGTGGATCTATGAGCGCTATGGCCGCGAGCGTGCAGGCCTGACCGCCACCGTGATCCACTTCCGCTCCCGCGCTGCCATCCGCGAGGTCGGCAAGGTGATGGGTCTGTCACAGGACGTGGTCGCCCGCCTGTCAGGCCAGATCTGGGGCTGGTCGTCATCGGCGCCGGGGCAGGACCGGATGCGCGATGCGGGCCTTGACCCGACCGACAGGCGGATGATGCTGACCACCCGGCTGATCGCCGAGATCATCGGCTTCCCGCGCCATCTGTCGCAGCATGTCGGTGGCTTTGTGATCACGCAAGGCCGCCTCGATGAACTCTGTCCCATTGAGAATGCCGCGATGGATGATCGCACCATCATCGAATGGGACAAGGATGACATCGACGCTTTGGGCCTGTTGAAGGTGGATATTCTGGCACTGGGCATGCTCACCTGCATCCGCAAGGCCTTTGGTCTGCTGAAAGACCATCGCGGGCTTGGCCTGACACTGGCCAATACCCCGGCAGAAGATCCGACGATCTATGACATGCTGTGCCGGGCCGATGCCATCGGGGTGTTTCAGGTGGAAAGCCGGGCGCAGCTGAACTTCCTGCCCCGTATGCGCCCACGCGAATTCTACGATCTGGTCTGCGAGGTCGCCATCGTCCGCCCCGGCCCGATTCAAGGGGGCATGGTGCACCCGTTCATCAACCGCCGTCAGGGGCGCGAGCCGGTCGAAGACCTTGGCCCCGCCATGATGGAGGTGCTGGGCCGCACCTACGGCGTGCCGCTGTTTCAGGAACAGGCGATGCAGATTGCCGTGGTGGCAGCGGGGTTTACCCCAGCGGAGGCCGACCGTTTGCGCCGCAGCCTTGCCACCTTCAAACGCATGGGCACCATCGGGTCGTTCCGTGACCGATTCGTGTCGGGCATGCTGGAGCGCGGCTATGGCGCCGATTTTGCGCTGCGCTGCTTCGCGCAGATCGAAGGCTTCGGCAGCTATGGCTTTCCCGAAAGCCATGCTGCCAGTTTTGCGCGGCTGGTCTATATCTCGGCCTGGCTCAAATGCCATCATCAGGCGGTGTTCACCTGCGCGCTTCTGAACAGCCAGCCGATGGGGTTCTATGCACCCGCTCAGTTGGTGGGCGATGCCCGCGATTGTGGGGTGGAGGTGCGGCCGGTCTCGGTCAACCATTCGCAGTGGGACTGCACGCTGGAACACCGCGCCGATGGCGCTTTGGCGCTGCGGTTGGGGTTCCGGCAGATCAAGGGGATGCGCGAAGAGGATGCCGATTGGATCGCTGCCGCGCGCGGCAACGGCTATCCCGATGTCGAAAGCCTGTGGCGGCGCGCGGGCGTGCAGCCGGCCACGCTGGAACGGCTGGCCGAAGGAGATGCCTTCGCCGCCCTTGGCCTGTCGCGCCGTGATGCGCTCTGGGCCGCAAAGGCTTTGCGTGCGCCTGCCCCCCTGCCGCTGTTCGGCCCGGATGGGGAAGGGGGCATCGAACCCGCCGTCACCCTGCCGCGCATGACCCTTGGGCAAGAGGTGATTGAGGATTACCTGTCGCTGCGCCTGTCCCTACGTGCTCATCCGATGGAACTGCTGCGCCCCCGCCTGCCCGAAAGCCTGCCCAACGACCGTCTGGCGCAGACCAAGGGCCGCGTCACCGTCACCGGCCTTGTCATCACCCGCCAACGCCCTGGCACCGCATCGGGTGTGATCTTCCTGACGCTGGAGGATGAGACCGGCACCGCGAATGTGGTGATCTGGAAAAAGGTCTACGAGACCTTTCGCAAGGCGGTGATCGCGGGGCGTCTGGTGCAGGTGCGGGGCCGGATCGAACGCGATGGCCCGGTGATCCACCTGATCGCCGAACATGTGGAGGATGTCTCGCCCCTGCTGGCCACGCTTGGCCGTCCGGTGATCATCCCGTCAAACGACGGGCGCGCGGACGAGACCAAGCGCCCTGTCATCAGCCGGGGCCAGTCCAGCGCCCGCCACCCGCGTGAACAGGCGCGAAAACTGTTCCCAAGCCGCGATTTTCATTAAGGCGGCGGGGCATGCCACCATACTGACGTCACATCCAGGCTTCAAAAAGCCAAATGATCACAAAACCAGCCATGGTCATAAATGCAAGGCACTGCCTACCCTTCCGGCTGCAAAGCTCCGACCAAGCCATCCCGAAACCCGCTTCGGTCTGGACCATCGCAGGAATGTGGGTCACAGGTCCGGTCAGGACAGCGGAGATGACAGAATGAAGGTTGCCCTGGTCGGATGCGGATCCCGGCATCAGATGTTTCGCAACGCGCTGACCGGCCCCTATGCCGACCGGCACGAGCTTGTAGCCCTGTGCGACAGCAATCCCTATCGCCTGTCACTTTCGGCCGCCGCTGTGGCAAAGCCCGGCACCAACGGGATCGCCACCTATCTGTCTGCCGATTTCGACCGGATGCTTGCAGAGCAAGGCGCGGATACGGTGCTGATTTCCACGCCCGACAACACCCATGCCGGTTATATCGTGCGCGCGCTGGAGGCTGGGTGTGACGTGATCTGCGAAAAGCCGATGACCATCGACCTGCCCTCCTTGCGCCAGATTCTGGCGGCGCAGGACCGTACGGGCCGCAAAGTGCGCGTGGCCTTCAACTACCGCTATGCCCCGGCCCGCCAGCAGATCCGCGCCCTGTTGGCCGCCGGAACGATCGGCACTGTGACCGGGCTCGATTTCCGCTGGCATCTGGATCAGGTGCACGGATCGGATTACTTTCGCCGCTGGCATCGCGACAAGGCCAATTCCGGCGGGCTCTTTGTTCACAAGGCCACGCATCATTTCGACCTGATGAACTGGTGGCTGGGAACCACGCCTGCCGCCATTTCTGCCTCGGGCGGGCGCCATGCCTATAGCCCGGTCCGCGCGGCGGAACTGGGGCTTGTGGGCCATGGCCCGCGCTGCACGGGTTGCCCGGTCGCCTTGCGCTGCCCCTATCCGCTTGATCTTGATGCCGACAAACGGCTGGCTGCCCTCTACCGCGACGCCGAGGCCGAGGATGGTTATCACCGCGATCAGTGCATCTTTTCGCCCGAGATCACGCTGGAAGACACGCTTCAGGCCCAGATCCGTTTTGCCAATGGTGCCACCGCCAATTACAGCCTGACCGCCTATGCACCGTGGGAGGGGCTGGAGGTGATGTTCTACGGCACCGGCGGGCAGCTGAGCCATCGCCATGTCGAGGTACATGGCGTGTTTGGCGGCAAGCGGCCCAAGGAAAAGCAGTCTGTCACCACCACCCTTCATCTGGCGGGGCAGGATCCCACAAACCTTGCCGTGCCAAAGGCACAGGGCGACCATGGCGGGGCAGACCCTTTGATGCTGCAAGACATCTTCGGCGAAGGCGGGTCTGAAACCCACGCATCAGACCATCGCGCAGGGGCCTGGTCGATCCTTGCCGGGATCGCGGCCAATGCTGCGCTGGCGTCGGGTCAGGTCGAGGAGATTGGCGATTTGCTTGCACAGGTTGGCATCGCCCGCATCTGAAGCGGCAGGCTCCGACCGAAATCTGCGAGGCTCAGACCAACGCCGGGCGGGCCGTCAGGCGCGTGGCCCCAAAGCCCTCGATGCAGGCCGTGATGATCTGCCCTTCTGGCTGATCCTGCGCGAAATCCACCTCGGTAAACTGTTCTGTCCGGCCCATGCGGGGGCCCTCCATCAGAATGCGATGGGTCTGGCCGGTCTGCGCCGACAGGTGCTGCGTCAGCGCAGCCTCTCCCTTGGCGCGCAGCTGGGCCGCGCGGGTCTTGATCTCGGGCCCCTTCAGCTGTGGCATCCGGGCCGCAGGGGTGCCTTTGCGCGGGCTGAACGGGAACACATGCAGAAAGGTCAGACCGCAGTCATCCACCAGCTTCAAGCTGTTGTGGAACATGGCTTCCGTCTCGGTCGGGAAGCCCGCGATGATATCGGCCCCGAACACCATGTCGGGCCGCAACCGGCGCGCGTCTTCACAAAACCGGATCGCATCGTCGCGCAGATGGCGGCGCTTCATCCGTTTCAAGATCATGTCATCGCCCGCCTGCAAGGACAGATGCAGATGCGGCATCAGACGCGACTCGGTCGCGATGGCCAACATCAGGTTGTCATCTGCCTCGATGCTGTCGATGCTGCTGATGCGCAGGCGCGGCAGATCCGGCACCAGCCGCAGGATCCGCATCACCAGATCGCCCAGACGCGGGAGGCCCGGCAGATCCGCCCCCCATGACGTCAGATCAACGCCGGTCAGCACCACCTCGTTGAATCCCTTGTCCACCAGCCGCTTGATCTGTTCGATCACCACACCGGCGGGGACAGACCGCGAATTGCCGCGTCCGAAGGGGATGATGCAGAATGTGCAGCGATGGTCACAGCCGTTCTGCACCTGCACATAGGCGCGGTGGCGGCCAAAACCGTCAATCAGGTGTCCGGCGGTTTCGCGTACCGACATGATGTCATCGACCTGCACGCGTTCAGTCTGGCCGATGAAATCGGGGCCGGCGATGCCCTGCCAGGTTTTGGCCTGCATTTTCTCGGTGTTGCCGATCACCCGCGTGACCTCGGCCATCGCAGCAAAGGTTTCCGGTTCGGTTTGCGCGGCGCAGCCGGTGACGATCACCGCAGCGCCCGGGTTTTCGCGCGACAGTCGGCGGATCTCCTGCTTGGCCTTGCGCACCGCCTCAGCCGTCACGGCGCAGGTGTTCACGATTACCGCGCCCTGCAACCCGGCAGCTTCGGCCAGCTCTTTCATCGCCTCGGATTCATAGGCGTTCAGGCGGCAGCCCAGCGTGGCGAAAACTGGCGCGGTCATCGGTGGGCCGCCAGAAAGGCAGGCGAGAGCCAGCCGTCAAACACATGCGCCACTGGACCGGTCATCCAGACGCCATCCTCGCGCCAGTCGATTTCCAGCACGCCCCCGTCAAGGGTCAGTGAGACCCGTCGCCCGGTCAGCCCGCGCAGGTGGGCAGCTACAGCGGTGGCGCAGGCACCGGACCCGCAGGCCAGCGTGATACCCGCCCCGCGTTCCCATACCCGCATCCGAAGGTGGTCGGGGGCGAGAACAGATGCGAACTCCACATTCGTGCGCTCTGGAAACAGAGGGTCATGCTCATAGCGTGGGCCAAGGCCGGCCACGTCCACCGCTTCGGCATCATCGACAAACAGCACGCAATGCGGGTTTCCCATTCCCACCGCCACCGGATCGCCGGGCAGGGGCAAGTGCAACAAGTCCATATCCCGCACCAGCGGCACCGATGGCCAGTCCAGCTGCGGTGCACCCATGTTCACGGACACCTGACCATCGGCCAGCCGTACGGCGAACAGGCCGCCGCGCGCGGTGATCAGTGTTACCGCGTCCCGCCCCAGCCCTCGCATCACGTAATCCGACACGCAGCGCGTGGCATTGCCGCAGGCTCCGGCCAGGCTGCCATCGCTGTTCCAGAAATCCAGCGTAAAGTCGGCACCATCGGTGCCGTCCCGAATCTCGGCCAGCTGGTCAAAGCCTACACCACGGTTGCGATCCCCCAGCGCCCGTGCCAGCGCAGGCGTCACCACCGCGCCCGCACGCCCACGCGAGTCGATCACCACGAAGTCATTGCCGGCACCGTGCATTTTCATGAAGGGCAGGCCGTCTGGCGGGGTCACTTGGTCCATTCGCGGGCATATACGCCCGATCCGGCAGATTTGCCAGAGCCCTGCATCTTTTGTCCTTGACCCCACCCGTCTCTGACCGTAATCAGCGCCCCAGTCGTGGGCCGGTAGCTCAGTTGGTAGAGCAGCTGACTTTTAATCAGCGGGTCACAGGTTCGAATCCTGTCCGGCTCACCACGATTCCAAAAACCCGGGCCTTCGCCCGGGTTTTTTGATTTCTGGGCCACCAATGATCATGAAAAAACCCGCCGTTTCCGGCGGGTTATGTCTTAGAATTCCAGCAGCCGGTCGCTAGAGGCATCCTTGATGCGCGTGGGCAGCCCGATCTGGTTCAGCAGGTTGATGAATGGGGCAGGGTCCATGTCTTCGACATTCGCCATCGCGCCCACATCCCAGGTGCCATCGGCAATCAGCAACGCCGCAGCGACCGGCGGGACGCCAGCGGTGTAGCTGATACCCTGAGAGCCGACTTCCTCAAAGGCCTCTTTGTGATCCGCCACGTTGTAGATCAGCACCTCAACCGGCTTGCCATCCTTGGTACCCTTCACAAAGTCACCGATGCAGGTCTTGCCGGTATAATCGGGCGCAAGGCTGGCGGGGTCGGGCAGCACGGCCTTGACCACCTTCAGCGGGATCACCTCCAGCCCTTCAGCGGTTTTCACCGGCTGTTCCGACAAAAGGCCAAGGTTTTTAAGCACGGTAAAGACGTTGATGTAATGGTCGCCAAAGCCCATCCAGAACCGCACATCCGCTTGTGGATAGCGCGCCGACAGCGAATGCACCTCATCGTGCCCGGTCAGATAAGCCTTCTGGGTGCCCACAACCGGCATGTCAAATGTCTGGCCGACCTCGAACATGGTATTCGATTGCCAGGCCCCGTTTTGCCAGGAGTAGACCGTGCCGGTGAATTCGCGGAAGTTGATCTCGGGGTCGAAATTGGTGGAAAACCATTTGCCATGCGACCCGGCGTTGATGTCGACAATGTCGATGGAGGTGATGGTATCCATCAGCCCTTCGGCCACGCGGGCATAGGCGTTGACGACACCGGGATCAAACCCCACGCCCAGAATGGCGGTGACGCCCGCGGCTTTGCAAGCCTCGCGCCGTTTCCATTCGTAATTGCCATACCACGGCGGCGCTTCGCAGACTTTACCCGCGTCTTCGTGAATCGCGGTGTCCATATAGGCGACACCCGCCTGAATGCAGGCATCCAGCACCGGCATGTTCACGAAGGGTGAACCGACGTTGATCACGATCTGGCAGCCGGTCGCCTTGATCAGCGCGACCACCGCCGCCGTGTCCATCGCGTCCAGCGCATGGGCCTGAAACACGCCCGGCACCTTCATGGCCGCTTTGGCATGAACGGTCTCAATAATCGCTTCGGCCTTGGCCACAGTGCGGCTGGCGATATGCAGGTCGCCCAAGCGGTCATTATGCTGCGCCGCCTTGTGCGCCACCACCTGTGCCACGCCGCCCGCGCCGATGATCAGAACATTCCGTTTCACTTCGAACCGTCTCCTTTAAGGACAGAGGGAAGGGTGCAACTTTGGTTACCCAAGGTTGCCTTCAAAATCGGCATAGCCGAATTCACGCGCGACGGTCATCGACCCGTCCAATTCCTTGATGACGATGCCCGGCATCTTCACCCCATTGAACCAGTTCTTCTTGACCATGGTATAGCCCGCCGCATCGGCGATGCTCAGCCGGTCGCCCACCTGCAGGGGTGCTGGGAAATTGAATTCACCGAACACATCGCCCGCAAGGCAGGATTTGCCGCAGATCTGGACGGGGTGATCGCCCGTCGTCTCGATCTTGCCAGAAATGCGGTAGATCAGCAAATCCAGCATATGCGCCTCGACCGAAGAGTCGACCACCGCCAGATCCTTGCCGTTGTTCAGCACGTCCAGCACAGTCACCTCAAGGCTGGCCGCCCCGGTGATCGCAGCCTCGCCCGGTTCCAGATAGACCTGCACGCCGAAGCGCTCGGAAAACGCTTTCAGCCGCGCGGCCAGTTTCGCAACCGGGTAGCCTTCACCGGTGAAATGGATGCCGCCGCCAAGGCTGACCCATTGCAGGCGGCTGAGCAGCGCGCCGAACTCGTCCTCGATTCGTGTCAGCTGGCTGTCGAACAGGTCGAAATCGTCATTCTCGCAATTGTAATGGATCATGAAGCCGGAAATCCGGTCCATCACCCGCTCGATCTTGGTCGCATCCCATTCGCCCAGACGGCTGAACGGGCGGGCCGGGTCTGCCAGATCAAACCCGCTGGTGGAAAAGCGCGGGTTCAGGCGCAGACCACGGTTGATGCTGGCCGACTGGTTGTCGAACCTCTCCAGCTGTCCGATGGAGTTGAAGATGATCTTGTCGGCATAGCCCACCGCTTCGGCAATTTCGTGATCGGCCCAAGCCACCGAATAGGCGTGCGTCTCTTTGCCGAACCGCTCCCGTCCCAGTTTCAGCTCATACAGGCTGGAGGACGTCGTGCCGTCCATATGCTGGCGCATCTGGTCAAACACCCCCCAGGTGGCAAAGCATTTCAGCGCAAGAAGGGTCTTTGCCCCCGACGCCGCGCGCAACTGGTCCATGATGGCCATGTTCCGCGCAAGCTTGCTGCGGTCGATCAGGTAAAACGGCGTCTGGATCATCGCATCCCCCCTCAGGGCAGCCTAAAGGACAAGAGGGGCGCTATGTAGAACCCCCCACCCCCCTATGCAAGCCCTGTGACGGGAGGATGACGCTCAGACCATGCGGATCACGTCCTTGCCGACCGCCAGAACATAGCCGCGCCGGGCAATGGTCTTGACCAGCAATTCGCTGACCAACTGATTGCCCAGCGTGTCGCGCAGGCGTTTGACCCGAGTGGCCCCCGCAGCCTCGTCGCAATCCACCTCGTTGCGGCCCGAAATCACCGATTCGATCTGTGCCCCGGTCAGCACTTCGTCATCCATCCGCGCCTCGGCCAGCACCGACAGGGTTTCCAGTGCCGCCTCGGTCAGCGCGAATTCCATGTCATTGATATAAACCGCCCGGCCTTCACGGCTGATCATCAGGCTTGCCACCTGAATGCCCGACCGCTGGATGGCGGAGATCCGGCGGTTCAGGGCGATGATCATCACCAGAAACACCAGTGCCGAAATCAACAGCGCGGTCGAAAACACCAGCAGCACAAAGATCACCATGCGGTAGCTTTGCAGCACCTCGGAAAACGAGGTGCCTGATTGCGCCAGGATCTCCAGCAGCTTGATCTCGGCCCCGGTGGTCAGGTTGTCGTTTTCGACAAACAACCGCTCCACCCGCGCATTGAACGCATTGGCATCCGGCAGGCTGAGGAACAAAAACAGAGCCGCCCCGAGCAGGATCAGCACGATTGCCGCTATGCCAAAGCTGACAACGCGGTTGCCCGCCTTGAGACTGTCAGTAACGGAGGTAGTACTCTCCTGCACTCGCTTGCCTTTCGCCGAGGCCCTCGGGGCCGAAAGTGGACAACACGTTCAACAACGTCCAGCCCGCCGATGCAAGCCGGGGCTTCAACTCGCCCTGCGCGGCACCGGGCGAGCAGTTGCCGTCGCTGACTTGCGCCACACCATAGTGCAGGCGCAAGGGGTTATCCTGCTTGGCCTTGTAATCTGCGTAGCATTCCGCCGAGGCAGGCCCGGCCAGCGCGAGGGCAACGAAGGCCGCGAAGATCATGGAACGTGATGTCATCTCTGTCTCCTGCGCGGCTGCTCTGGCCTTTTGCTCCTTGTACAGTTGCGCGTGTTTCGCCTGATATTCAATATCAACCGGTGTCAGTATGGCGTGACAGTGACTGTTATCGCATATCAGCCCGCCGATATTGCCTGTCTTTGGCGGCGCGCGGCACCGTCAGGGCACCCGTC
The DNA here is from genome assembly GCF_004745575.1 of Pseudotabrizicola sediminis. GTDB lineage: Bacteria > Pseudomonadota > Alphaproteobacteria > Rhodobacterales > Rhodobacteraceae > Pseudotabrizicola > Pseudotabrizicola sediminis. The sequence goes on from NZ_RPEM01000002.1 coordinate 20,260, forward strand.
TGGTGCGATGGTCGCACCCGGCAGAGTGCACGCTTTACAGACAGGAGGCTCCCATGTTCGCCGCACTTCCCGCCATGTCACCGACCGCCATGTCGTCCTGCATGCCGCGCCCGACACCGCAGCCCTTGCGCCGGGTGGCCGCTGCGCTGGCCGCCGCCGTTACCATTCTGGCCCTGCTGGCCGGCAGCGCCGTCCCCGCCCGCGCAGACCATCAAGGCAACACGGTGGCAAAGTCACTGGTGCCCACGCTTGCTGTCGGCACCGTCGGGCATCCGGGCAACAAAGATCGTACAAATCTTGCCCCCGTGTCACCCCCGGTTCAGGTGCGCAGCCCGCGTGTGCCTGAGGTTTGTGCCGTCGAGATTTCCGGCGCGCGCCGCGACTTCACTGTTTATCCGGAACGCTGCCTGCGGCGCCAAGGCTTTGACTACCGCCTGCCGCGCCAATGCGCGTTTCAAGCCCGTGTCTTTGGTCGGGCGGACCGGGTCTATGCCAAGGACTGCCTGCGCAATGCCGGTTTCCGTGTCGATTCCGGCCGGGGCCACGATCGGGGGTATCGCGACCATGGACGCGGGCATGGCAGGGACCATGGCTGGGGCCGTCCACGTCAGGCCTACTGATCGTGCCCTCGCAGATGCAGCGCGGTCTTCGTTCTTCTTCCCCTTTTTTCTGGCTGTGCCCCGCGTTATGCCGGAGGAATGACAAGACCCGCCCCCGATTTCACGCATGAGCAGGCCGCCCTGTCGCAAGGGGCGGCTTTCGTCGTCGGGGTGGACGAGGTGGGCCGTGGTCCGCTGTGCGGCCCGGTCACCGCCGCCGCTGTCCGGCTCGACCCGGCCCGCATTCCCGCCGGCCTTGGTGATTCCAAGACCTTGACCGCCGCCCGCCGTGACCGCCTCTTTGCCGAACTGCTGGAGGTCGCACAGATTGCCATTGCCCATGCAAGCGTTGAAGAGATCGACTCGCTGAATATCCTGCGCGCCAGCCATCTGGCGATGGAGCGGGCAGTGGCAGCACTTGGGGCCGATTTCGCACTGATCGACGGCAACCTGATCCCCCGTAACCTGCCCTGCAGGGGGGTAGCGATCATCAAGGGCGATGCCAAATCCCTGTCGATCGCCGCCGCGTCGATCTGCGCGAAAGTGACCCGTGACCGGATCATGGTGGATTTGGCGCAACAATACCCCGGCTATGGCTGGGAGGTGAACGCCGGTTATCCGACCAAAGCGCATCTGGCAGCCCTTCTAAATCTTGGGGTAACCCCCGTTCATAGACGTTCGTTCAAACCGGTCCACAACATCTTGTATCAAGAGAAATACATAACCCCTTGATTCAATAAAGAATTTGACGGCGAATCATCTCTGACTCATTCTTATCCACAGATACGGCGCGCCAAATGACGCCGGGGACAGAGGCAGAAGATGACGTCAAAGACCAAAGCACCAGGTGCAGATCTGCCCCTGAACCAGATCCTTGCAGGCGACTGCATCGACGTGATGAACAGCCTGCCAGCGGGATCGGTAGACCTGATCTTCGCCGACCCCCCCTATAATCTGCAGCTCAAGGGCGATCTGCACCGGCCCGACAATTCCAAGGTCGACGCGGTGGATGACCACTGGGACCAGTTCAGCAGCTTTGCCGTCTATGATGACTTTACCAAAGCCTGGTTGAAAGCGGCCAAGCGCTTGCTGAAACCCAATGGCGCGATCTGGGTGATCGGCAGCTATCACAACGTGTTCCGCCTTGGGGCCGAGCTTCAAAATCAGGGTTACTGGCTCTTGAACGATGTCGTCTGGCGCAAATCGAACCCGATGCCAAATTTTAAGGGCAAGCGCCTGACCAATGCGCATGAAACCCTGATCTGGGCCTCGCGCGATGAATCTGCGAAATACACCTTCAACTACGAGGCGCTGAAGGCACTGAACGACGGCATCCAGATGCGGTCGGACTGGGTGCTGCCGATCTGCACCGGGCATGAGCGGCTGAAGGACTCCAATGGCGACAAGGCCCATCCGACGCAAAAGCCCGAAAGCCTGCTGCACCGCATCCTTATTGCCACCACCAATCCCGGCGATGTGGTGCTGGACCCGTTCTTCGGCACCGGCACCACGGGTGCCGTGGCCAAGATGCTGGGCCGTGACTTCATCGGGATCGAACGCGAGGAAGCCTACCGCACCGTGGCCGAAGCCCGCCTTGCCCGCGTGCGCAAATTCGACGCCTCGGCGCTGGAGATCACGGGATCGAAACGGTCTGAACCCCGCGTGCCCTTTGGGCAGGTGGTGGAGCGTGGCATGCTGCGGCCGGGCGAAGAGTTGTATTCGGTCGGCAACCGCTACATGGCCAAGGTCCGCGCCGATGGCACTCTGGTGGGGAATGACGTCAAGGGCTCGATCCATCAGGTTGGTGCCGCTTATGAACGTGCGCCAAGCTGCAACGGCTGGACCTACTGGCATTTCAAGCGCGACGGCAAGATGATTCCCATCGACATCCTGCGCCAGCAGATCCGTGCCGAGATGGAAGCTGATCACGCGCGGCCGAACTGATAGCGGCCTGACGCAGTGGCGGGGTGAACCCCGCCCTACCCCCCTGATATTCCGTGTACGCCAGCACTGCAGTCCGCCTGCAGTGCCACTTGCCCCGCCATGTCTGCATGGCGGGGTTTTTTAGTCTGTGGTGGCGGCAAGGCGGCACCCTCCGGGGCTCTGCCCCCGGATCATTGGTTTCTCGGACCAATGGCGACTCCACTGCGCAACCCGGGATATTTTTGAACAGGAAATGACCAAGCGGGGGTGATTGTTGCCATCAGCTCTGTTCCGGGTCAAAGAAGCAGATGGGCAGAGGGAGCGGTAAGGGTGAAGCAGGTGATCCATCAGGTCTTGCGATCCGCATGATTGACGCGCTCGTCATTGGCGCAGGCCCCGCCGGTCTGATGGCGGCAGAGGAACTGGCGCGTGCCGGGCGCCGCGTTGTGGTGGCCGAGGTCAAGCCGTCCCCGGCCCGCAAGTTTCTGATGGCCGGAAAGTCCGGATTGAACGTGACCAAGGATGAACCGCCCGCCCCCTTTGCCGCCGCCTTTGACAGCGACTGGCTGGCCCCGATGCTGCGTGATTTCGGCCCGGAACAGGTGGCGCAGTGGTGTCGGGATCTGGGGCAGGACGTGTTCACTGGGAGTTCTGGCCGGGTGTTTCCCAAGGCGATGAAAGCGTCGCCGCTGCTCCGCGCCTGGTTGCTGCGGCTGGCCGGGCAGGGCGTGGACCTGCGCACGCGCTGGCACTGGCAGGGGTGGGACCGCGACGCCTTGCGTTTTGCCACAGCCGACGGGCCACAGCTTTTGCGCCCACGGGTGACCGTTCTGGCACTTGGCGGGGCCAGTTGGGCGCGGCTGGGGTCTGATGCGGCTTGGGTGCCGTGGCTGGCGGAACGGGGCGTCACGCTCGCTCCGTTCCGCCCGGCCAATATGGGGTTCGGCGTGGATTGGTCGCCTCATATGACCCCGTATTTTGGCCAGCCGATCAAGCCCGCGCTGCTCATGGCAGGGTCGCAATCGGTGCGGGGTGAATTTGTGCTGTCCGCGCGCGGGGTGGAAGGCAGCGCGATATACGCCCTTTCCGCGCAGTTGCGGGACGGGGCCCCGCTGACCGTCAACTTGCTGCCTGATCTGGCCCCCTTGGCCGTGTCGTCCCGCATTGCGCGGTTGAAACGCGGCGACAGTCTGGCCAACCGGCTGCGCAAGCTGGGCCTCTCTCCGGCCGCGGCTGCGCTGGTCATGGAGTTTGGCCGCCAGATGCCGCTGGAACGCGCCCTGACGGCGCTGCCGCTGCAACTGACCGGGCCAAGGCCGATCGACGAGGCGATTTCCACCGCCGGCGGCATCACCCGCGACAGCCTGACGGACGGGCTGGAGCTGCGGGCTGTGCCGGGCGTCTTTGCCTGTGGCGAGATGCTGGATTGGGAGGCCCCGACCGGGGGCTATCTGCTGACAGGCTGCTGGGCGACCGGCCGTTGGGCCGGGCGACACGCGGCACAGGTCTGACCGCAAAGCGGTTAGACCGGGTTACCGCTGCTCTCTCCGCCCGCCAGACGGGTTGATCCTTGGGGCGAGGCGGGTGGTACCGGCCGCGCACCCTGCCAGAAGCACAGCCGGATGTGATCGCCAAGCTGCGGGTCGGCCAGATGATCCCAGGCCAGACCAAAGCCCTCCATCAACAGCCCCTCGGCATAGAACACGATTTCTTCGGCATCTAGGCTTTCACCCGCAGCATCCGACCATGCGGTGTCCTTGTGCCAGTAGACATAGGCCTCGATGGTCTTGTGCTTGCGGGTGATGCGGGCCAGCGGGTCCAGCACGGCTTCGAACTCTGACATTCCAACACTCCCGCAGGTTTCTGGCATCGCCTACCGTGTATCCTGCCGCCGCGCCATCGCCAACCGGATCAGCGCCCGTTCCATCAGCGCCATGCCCGGCGCGCGCGACGTGGATCGCAGGGTCAGATCGGTTTCCAGCAGATCTGCCACAGCCTTTTCCAGCGTGCGCATCCCCAGAGCCAGGGCCTGCCGTTGCATCTGGTCGCGCCGTGGCCCGAACACCCGCGCCCTTTGCAGCCCATTCGCCACGCCCGACGGGTCCGAGGCCGCGATGTGCAGCGCCCGGAAGTGCCGCAGCGCCTGAATGCAGATCGTCACCGGCAGCACACCCTGCCCCTCCAGCCGCCGCATCAGCAGCCCGATGGCTGGGGCCCGGCCATCTGCCACCGCGTGCAGCAGGTCATCGACCTCTGCCTCCAGCGTTGCCGGGGCCATGGCGGCCACATCGACGGGGGTCAGGGCCGTGGGGTCGCCATGCTTGTAAAGCGCGATCTTTTCCAGCGTCTGCCGGAAATCACCCGGGTCCAGCGCCCGCGCGAGCGTGGTCAGATCGGCCATCGCCTCGCGGTCTATGCTGGTCAGCCCCGCCTTTTTCAACGCATCCGCGATCTCTTCGCGCGTGGGCGGGTCGTCATAGAGGATCGCACAAAACGCGTTGGGGTGTTTTTCAAACAGCATCTTCAGCGCCGATTTTGCGGTCAGATTGCCAGCCGTGACCACAATAGTCGCATCGCCCGATTTCCAGTCCTTCAAAGCCGCCGCGATGGTCGGGGCCAATGTGTCTGTCGCATCCTCGGCAAACGCCACGCGCGGACCGGGGAAGAAACCAACCGCCTTGACCGCATCCAGCAAGGCCGCAGCATCCTTGCGCATCTCAGATGCCTGAATCCGGGTCAGGCGCATCTCGCCCTCGCCTTCCGGTCCGATCAGGCCCGCAATCAGCTCTTGCCGTTTCAGGGCCACACGCATCGGGTCGGCCCCGGCGATCAGCACGCCGGCTTTGGTCGGGTCGGGCTTTGCGAAATAGCGGCTGGCTTCGATCCCCTTCAGGATCATGCCCAGGCACCCGAGGTGGCAATCAGACGGGTCACGATCTGATCGGCCAGAATCCGCATCAGACGAAAGGCTGCGTCTTCTTCGGCTGTCAGCCCCGCCACGGTGCTGCCGGTAGCGGAATAGGCGGTGAACCCCTGCACCCGCCCGCCGGTCGCCCGTTGCCCCGACTCGCGGCTGATCAGGGTCCAGTCGATGACTCCGGTCAGGTGATAGCGGGTGATCGCATTTTCGGGCGTGATCCCCAATGTTTCTGCCCTGGTCACGATGGTGTAATTCAGATCGAACCGGGGGGCTTCGGGCCGGCCCAGCCGCTCTTCCAGCCGCTCGACCAGATCGAACCCCCGCTTGTCATTAGGGTCCGCGACCCGGACCCGACCCTGCAGACCCTGCGCTGCACCCCCCGGCCCAAAGGCCGGGGCAAAGCCACAGCCCATCAGGGCCAGTGGCGCCAAAAGCACAAATCTGCGGTCAGGCAACGACATTTATGATACGCCCCGGCACAACGATGATTTTCTTCACCGGCTGACCGGCAAGAAACCTGATCACATCCTCATCCGCCAAAGCAATCTTTTCAATCTCTGCCGCAGGCATATCCTTGGGCACGCTGATTTCCGCCCGGCGCTTCCCGTTGATCTGGATTGGCAGGATCACCGTGTCATCAATCAGCAACGCCGGATCGGCAGAGGGCCAAGGGGCCTGACAGCACAGGCCCTGACCGCCCTGCAAGCTCCAGATCGACTCGGCGATATGCGGCACCATCGGCTGCATCAGTTGCGCCAAGGTGCGGATCGCTTCCTTCATCACCGGCGTCGAGGCGTTGGCGCGTGCCAGCGTATTGGTGAACCCGTAAAGCCCCGCAATTGCCTTGTTGAAGGCAAAACCGTCGATGGACTTCGTCACCTCGTCAATGGCCTTTGCGGTGGCGCGGCGCAGATCATCATCGCCGGTCCCCACATGATCCGCAGGCATATCGCCGATCCGGCTGCACAGGGTCCAGACGCGGCTCAGATGCTTGAAGGCGGCCTCCGCTCCCGAAGAGGTCCATTCCACATCCCGCTCCGGCGGGCTGTCCGACATCACGAACCAGCGTGCAGTATCGGCCCCGAAGCTGGCGATGATGTTCATCGGGTCAACAACATTCTTCTTTGATTTCGACATCTTGGCCGAAGGAATTACTTCGACCACGGTGCCATCTGCCAGCGTTGCGCCAGAGTCGCTGCGCTGAACATCTTCCGGCAGGTGATAGACCGGGCGGCCGTTGGCATCGGTGGTCTTGTAAATCTCATGCGTCACCATGCCCTGTGTGAACAGCGCATTGAACGGCTCAATCGCCGAGTCGGGCAGATGCCCGGTTTTGGCCATCGCACGGGCGAAGAAGCGGGAATACAAAAGATGCAAAATCGCATGCTCGATGCCGCCGATATACTGGTCGACGTTCATCCAGTAATCGGCATCGGGCAATGATGTCGGCGTCGCCGCACGCGGGGCAGTGAAGCGGGCGTAGTACCACGACGAATCAACGAACGTGTCCATCGTATCGGTTTCCCGCCGTGCAGCATGGCCGCACTTCGGGCAGGTGCAGTCGCGCCAGGTCGGATGCCGGTCCAGCGGGTTGCCGGGCACGTCAAAGCTGACATCGTCGGGCAGGCGGATCGGCAGGTTTTCCTTGGCCTCGGGCACCACGCCACAGGCCGCGCAATGCACCACTGGAATCGGGCAGCCCCAATAGCGCTGGCGGGAAACCCCCCAATCGCGCAGGCGGAACTTGGTGACGCCGGTGCCGTAGCCCTGCGCCTCCGCATGGGCAATCGCCGCTGCCACCGCGTCATCGCCGGTCTGCACCACATTGCCGGAAAAGCCGCGGACATACCGCACGCGCTCGGATTTCATCGGGACGAACGCCTCGGTCAGCGGCCCGTCATCCCCGTTTTCAGGCCCAAAAACCGCGTCAATCGGCAAGCCGTATTTGCTGGCAAACTCAAAGTCGCGCTGGTCATGCGCCGGGCAGCCGAAGATCGCCCCGGTGCCATAGTCCATCAGCACGAAATTCGCGATCCACACTGGCAATTCCCATGTCGGATCAAGCGGATGCTTCACCCGTATACCGGTATCATAACCGATCTTCTCTGCCGTCTCGACCTCTTCCGCCGACGTGCCACCGCGACGGCACTCGGCCACGAAAGCCGCCACTTTCGGGTCAGACTCCAACGCCCGCGCCAGCGGGTGATCTGCCGAGATCGCGGCAAATGATGCCCCCATCAGCGTGTCGGGCCGCGTCGTATACACCTCCAGCGTGCCGAAACCCTCCGGAGCGCCCACCGTCTCAAACCCGAACTGCAACCCGCGCGACCGGCCGATCCAGTTGGCCTGCATCAGCCGCACTTTTTCCGGCCAGTGGGTCAGCCCATCCAGCGCGGACAACAGCTCTTCGGAATAATCCGAGATCTTGAAAAACCACTGCGTCAGCTCGCGCCGATCCACCGCCGCACCAGACCGCCAGCCCTTGCCGTCGATCACCTGTTCATTGGCCAGCACGGTCATGTCAACCGGGTCCCAGTTCACCACCGCATTCTTGCGGTAGACCAGATCCGCTGCCATCATGTCGATGAACATTGCCTGCTGCTGGCCGTAATACTCCGGGTCGCAGGTGGCGAACTCGCGGGTCCAGTCAATGGACAGACCCAGCGGCATCATCTGGCCGCGCATGTCGGCGATGTTGCTGTAGGTCCAGTCCTTCGGGTGGCCACCACGTTCCATCGCCGCGTTTTCGGCAGGCATGCCGAACGCATCCCAACCCATTGGATGCAATACCGAAAATCCACAGGCCGACTTGTAGCGCGCCACCACATCGCCCATGGTATAATTGCGCACATGCCCCATGTGGATGCGCCCTGACGGATAGGGAAACATCTCCAGCACGTAATACTTCGGCTTTGCCGGATCGCGCCTGGCCAGAAAGGCCTGGGCCTGATCCCAGGCGGCCTGCCATTTCGGTTCGATCTGGGCGGGTTCGTAGCGCGACATGAAAAACCTCCGGGTGCTGGGCGGAGTTACACCGAAGCGAGGCAAAAGGTCCAGTCGTCAGGCGAAACCGGCTGTAAAACGAGGCTGCGCGCGGCAGCCAAACGCAAACGGGGCACCAGTGGTGCCCCGTCACATCCCACCGGGACAAATCTTACAGCTTGCTGTCGCGGATGCGCAGCTGGCGCGCGCGGGTCAGAATCGCGTCTTCGATGGACCTTGCGGTTTCCGTCGCCACCGCCCCGCCGCCGCGCGTTTGCAGCGCCACGCGCAAAGAACGCGCATCCAGCGCCGGGTCCTGCACATAGACCGTGGCGCGGTAAGCGCGGCCGCCACCGGGAGGCGTGCCATAGCCAGTAGAAATCACACCGGTAAACGGATCAACCGATTCGACCGGCAGGAAGTTCAGAATCTCAAGGCTGGCCTGCCACAGATACTTGTTCACCTCGACGGTGGTGTTCGGGTCGTCGCGGTTGCCGAACAGATCCCAGATGGTGGACCCCTGCTCTTCTTCGCCCGCAGACCGCGCGAGGGCGGCGCGCTGTGCGTCGGCGCGGGCCTTCTGGTCAAGCTGGCGTTCGCTGGGAATGCCGGGCGTGCGGCGGAACAAACCGCTGTCGCCGCTGGCAAAGCCGCCGCCGCAGGCCGCCAGCCCGCCGACCAATCCGCTGAAAATGACAACCCGTGCCAGACGGTGAAAGAACATCCGCACCCCCGCAATCTCTTTAACGGTTGTCTAGCCTAGGGCTTGGGGCGTGCCAAGGCTTTTCACAGCCCGCCCGGCACCACCTTATGGATGGCGCGCGCAGCCATAGTGGCCCGCCCGGCCATCTGTTGCATTGCTGCACCACGCTTTCCCGGTTTTTGGCGGCAACTGCGGTCTTCGTTGCAATCCGGGGTGTCCGGGTAGAAAACACCCTCATTCCGACTGCGGATTCCCCTGCGGCGGGCTTACCTTGAGGAAAGAGGGAATAACATGAAAAAAGTTCTTCTCGCGTCGACCGTTCTGGCAATGACTGCCACCGTCGCCGCTGCTGAAATCACCGTGTCGGGTTCGGCTCGCATGGGCGTAATTTACACCGAAGATCGCCAAAAAGCTTTCTTCGATGTTGACAACAAACAAGAGCTTCAGTTCTCTAGCCGAATCCGTATTGTGTTCACCGCTTCGGGTGAAACCGACACGGGTCTGGCGTTTGGTGGTACCATTCGCGCAGACAACGCTGCCGGTGGTAACGCTGGTACGGCTGGCTCAGTGTTCATGTCTGGCGCGTTTGGCAGGCTGAGCATGGGTGACGTCAACGGCGCTGCAGAACAGATCGTTGGCGACCTGGCTGGCGTCGGCTTCACCGGGCTGGGTGACAAGAGCGACAACATGTTCCTTGGTAACGGTGGCATTGCGTCGATTATCAATGACGAATTTGAGCTGCCATTTTTCTTCGACGAAGACCAGACTGCAATTGGAGTTCGGCCAACTGCGCTGTATGTGTACAGCACGGGTGGTTTGACCTTCGCACTGTCGGCTGACAATCCAGGTAACGATGTTAACGGCGTTCTTGAGCGGGTGCTTTCGGTTGCCGTGGGCTATTCTGTTGATTCCTACTCTTTCGGGGTGGGTTATGAAAGCGCTAAGGCTGATGGCGTGTCGATCGATCATGTCGTAGCTTCGGCGGGCGCGTCGTTTTCGGGCGTTGACCTGAAAGCAGTCTATGGTCGTTCGTCTGACTTGGACTTCAAACAGTACGGTTTGTCTGCTTCGTACTCCGTTGACGCGATTGGCGTGTCCGCGTTCCACCGCGTGGAAGACTTTGGCGGCGATAAGACCCGTTACACGGGTATTGGTGCAAGCTATGACCTTGGCGGTAACGCAGCAGTGGTTGGTGGTCTCGTGAACACCAAAGCTGATGGCGCGTCTGGTCGGAACACTGCTGACCTTGGTCTGACATTCTCGTTCTGATCCTAACCGATCAACATGATGGAAAGAGCGGGCCTTGTGCCCGCTCTTTTCTTTTGTGCTATGGGGCACACCACACACAGGGGTTTCGCCATGTCACTTGCCGCCATCCAGTCCCGCCTGACCGCCGCCTGCGCCGCGCATGGCCGCACGCCAGAGTCTGTCCAGCTGATCGCCGTGTCAAAGGTGCAACCGCTTGACCGCGTGGTCGGGGTGCTGGACCAGGGCCACCGCCTGTTTGGCGAAAACTATGTGCAGGAAGCGCAGGCCAAATGGCCCGACCTGCGCGCCCGCTTCGGCGCGGTGCAGGTCCACATGATCGGCCCGCTGCAAACCAACAAGGCCAAGCTGGCGGTTGATCTGTTCGACGCCATCCACACCGTCGACCGCCCGTCACTGGCCGAAAAGCTGGCCAAACTGGCGCAGACCCGTGGCTCCAGCCCGCAGCTGTTCATTCAGGTCAACACCGGGGCCGAGCCGCAAAAGGCCGGCATCCTGCCCAACGATACCGATGCCTTCATCACCCAATGCCGCGCGATGGATTTGGCCGTGCAGGGCCTGATGTGCATCCCGCCCGAAGGCACAGACCCCGCCCCGCATTTCGCCATGCTGGCCGACATGGCCGCCCGCAACGGGTTGAGCGGCCTGTCGATGGGCATGAGCAGCGATTTCGAGGTGGCCATCGCCCATGGGGCCACCCATATCCGCGTCGGCAGCGCCATTTTCGGCGCGCGCGACTACGGCTGATCAGACCAGCCAGACCCGCGCATAGGGCGGCAGCGCCACCGCACCCTGATGGGTTTCCACCGGGTGATCCGACAGTGCGTCGTGCATCTGGCTGATCCCCTGCGCGCGGCACCAATCCTCCGGCACATGCTGCCAGTCTTCGGTAAAGTTGAACAGGCACAGCACCACGCCCGTAGGGGCCAGCCGCTGAAACGCAAACACGCCGCGCGAGTCCGGGAACACCACCCGCGTGCCATTGCCTGCATGCAGCGCTGCCACTGCCCGCCTGCGCGCCAGAATATGCCGCGTGCCCCAAAACACCTGCGCCGCCGGGGTGTCTTCCTCATTCCGCCGCGCCACCGCCTGCCAGTCCATGCGCGGGCGGTGAATCCAGCGGCTGTCATGCGCGTGTTCGGGCACGTCCAGATAGCCATGGTCATTCGGCAGGGCCAGTTCATCCCCCATATAAATCAATGGGATACCGCCAAAGCTCGCGATCAGCGCATGGCCCATCAGAATACGCTGCACCGCCAGCGCCACCCCCGCCGCATCGCCCGCCGCCTGCGCCCGGTCCAGCCCCGCAAGGGCGGCGAAGCTGCCCGATATGCGTTTGTCGCCCGTCGCCTCATTCACCTGAAACAACGTGCCTTGCGCGAAAGACCCCGGAAAGCCGCCCTCATAGAAATCGGACAGGAACGCCCGATGCGCCGGGCCGGACATGCCCACCGCCCGCGCATCCTCATCCGTTATCGCCCAACCGATATCGTCATGGCAGCGGATATAGGTGGCATAGGTCGCGTTGCGCAGGGTTTCGGGAAAATGCGTCGCCAGCACATGCCCCATCAGCCCCGTATCGCGCGTGGCCAAGGCGCTCCAGAACTGCACCATCAGGCTGTTGTGATAGGCAAGGTTGCCCTCTTTGCCATCATGCTGACCGCGCCCCAGATAGGGCAGCATCTCGGAGGGCGACACAATCGCCTCCTCCAGATGAATAACCGCCGGGGCGGCAATCCGGCTGCACGCCCGCAGTGCCTGTAACAGCATATGCACCTCGGGCTCCGACTGGCAGCGCGTGCCCAGCCGTTTCCACATGAAGGCCACCGCATCCAGCCGCAGCACATCGACTCCGCGATTGGCCAGATGCAGCATGATCTCGACGATTTCCAGAAACACCTGCGGGTTGGCCCAGTTCAGATCCCACTGGTGTTCGTTGAACGTGGTCCAGACCCACCGGTCAAACGCCGGATAATGGGTGAAATTCCCCGGCGCATGTTCGGGAAACACTTCGACCAGCGTCTCAGAGTAGCGCTCCGGCATCTCGGGCGAATCGAACATCAGGTAATAGTCCTGATACCGCGCATCGCCCTTGGCCGCCTTTTTCGCCCAAGGGTGCTCTTTGGCGGTGTGGTTCAGCACCAGATCAATGCACAGCGACATGCCCCGCGCCCGCAAGGCAGCGCTGACCGCCTCAAAATCCGCCATCGTGCCATAGGCCGGGTTGATCTGGCGGTAATCCATCACCGAGTAGCCGCCGTCACTGTCACCGGGGCGGGGTTTGAGACAGGGCATGAAGTGCACATAGGTGATGCCCAGGTCGCTCAGGTAATCCAGTTTGTCCAGCACACCGCGCAGGGTGCCGGCAAAGCGGTCGATGTAGAACACATAGCCCGCCATGTCCGACCGCTGAAACCAGTCTGGCTCCAGATCACGTTTCAAGTCCAGCCGTTTCAGGTCGGCGGGCCGCGCGGCCCAGGCTTTCTTCAACGCCTTCAGCAGGTTGGCGCGAAATGCGTCAAAGGCCGGGTGGCGACCATACAGCGCCTCCAGCATGGGCCACAGGTCAGAGGCAGACCGGTCAAGACGCAGCGCGAAGATTTCATCATCCGCCGATGCGGGTGCCAATGCCATGGTTGTCCTCCCCTGATGTCGAGAGCAGATTAGGCAATCCAAAGCGGTTTGGAAAGGGGCTACACCTTGACGATCAACCGCGTCCGATGCCGTATGCGCGCCGCAATCCACAGAAGATCGGTCCGCGCAAACCCAACGCAGCCCGCGGTGGGAAAGCGCGGACTGCGCCATGTGTGGATGAAGATCGCCGAGCCGCGCCCCGGCTCCGCCTGCGGCCAGTTCCAGTCTGTGATCAGGATCAGATCATACAGCGGATCGGGCCGTTGCAACCGCTCATGACTGAATCTGTGCGGCAGGCGGACCATCAGATTGTAGTCGGGATCATCACTATCATCCGACCAGCGATCAGAGTGCGTTGTCGGCAGCGCCCAATCGGCCGGTGGGGTCAGCCGCGCCGGGTGATACAGCATCCCGACAATCCGGTGGGTGCCCGCAGGCGTGGCCCCGTCGCCCTCGCGCTTGGCGCGCGCGGGAACAATCCCGCCGCGCCCAACCGCGCAGGCAAACCGCCGCCCCATGAACCGTGCGCCCCAGCGTGTGACCACCAGATCGAGGGGCGTCACAACAGATGCCCCGATTTTGCCGCCTTGGTCGCCAGATACCCTGCGTTCTGTGCGGTCTGGCCCACCTGCAGCGGCACCCGCTCCACCACCTGCAACCCGCAGGACTCCATCATCGCCAGCTTTTTCGGGTTGTTGGTCAGCAGCCGCACTGCCGAAAAGCCCATCCGCCGCAAGATATCGGCACCGATCCGGAAATCGCGCTCGTCATCCTCGAACCCCAGCCGGTGATTGGCCTCAACCGTATCAAACCCCTGATCCTGCAAGGAATAAGCCCGCATCTTGTTGGCAAGGCCGATGCCGCGTCCCTCTTGATTGAGGTACAGCAGCACCCCCGCGCCCTCGGTCCCCATTTGGGCCAGCGCTGCGCGCAACTGCGGGCCGCAGTCGCATTTCAACGACCCCAGCACATCGCCGGTAAAGCACGCCGAATGCAACCGCGCCAGAACCGGTGCCTTGCGGTCGGGTTGGCCGATCTCGATCGCGTAATGTTCATCCCCGCCGTCTTCGGGGCGGAAGATATGCACGCGGCCAGCGTCAGAGGCGACCATCGGCAGCCGGGCCGATGTAACCTCATGCAGGGGTGACAGCAGCAGCAGGGCAGGGGCCACGGCATCCAGGGGCAGAAAGGTCAGCCCCAGTTCCGCCGCCAGAGCAAGGCCGTTCGGTACCGGCACCACCAAAGCTGCGGGCAACAGATGCGCCGATTTCGCCAGCGCGATGCCCGCGCGGTGCAGGTCCGCTGGCCCCTCGCGCACAGACCGCAGCGGTCCCTTCATCGGCATCCGCAGATCATCCGCCGGGTCGGCCAACGCGCGCAGCCAAGCGACATCGGCCGCCGCAGGCACCATGATCCGCGCCAGATCGCCATCATAGGCCCGCGCCTTCAACGTCTCGGCCCGCCGCGCCGTCAACGCAAGCTCTGCCGCACCCAAGGCGCGCAGCGCCGCCAACCGTTCCGCCGTCAGTGCCTCGACCGCCACCACCAGTGCCGCGCGACCGCCCCCCGACAGCACCACCGGCACACCCATGCGCAGATCCCCCCGCGCGCGGGTCAGCCGTTCCGTAATGGTGGGTGCAAGGGTCATGGCGCTCTCCTGCGCTTATCTCTAGCCGGGGAATTGCGGAATTGAAACATATCCACGCCATGCGACACGTCCGCGTGAGGCAAAGGTTACAATTCTTGTGACCGCCGATACGCACGCTCATGTGATATCCCAACAGAACAAGGGAGACCCCGATGGCACAACTTCGCAAGATCCTGCTGGTGGACGATGACGACGATCTGCGCGAAGCGCTGAGCGAGCAACTGGTCATGACCGAGGATTTCGACGTGTTCGAGGCCAGCAATGGTGCCGAAGGCATGGAAAAGGCCAAGGCCGCTCTTTACGATCTGGTGATCCTGGATGTCGGCCTGCCCGACACCGACGGGCGCGAACTGTGCCGCCGGATGCGCAAGCAGGGCGTCAAATGCCCGATCCTGATGCTGACCGGGCATGACAGTGATTCGGATACGATCCTGGGTCTGGATGCCGGTGCGAATGATTATGTGACAAAGCCGTTCAAATTCCCGGTCCTTCTGGCCCGCATCCGGGCGCAACTGCGCCAGCACGAACAGTCCGAAGACGCGATTTTTCAGCTTGGTCCCTATACCTTCAAACCGGCGCAGAAAATGCTGCTGGATGACAAGGAAAAGAAAATCCGCCTGACGGAAAAAGAGACCAACATTTTGAAATTCCTGTACCGGGCGCAATCCGGGGTTGTGGCGCGCGATGTGCTGCTGCACGAGGTCTGGGGCTATAATGCTGGCGTCACGACCCACACGCTGGAAACCCATATCTACCGCTTGCGGCAGAAAATCGAGCCAGATCCCTCAAATGCGCGCATTTTGGTCACAGAAAGTGGTGGATATCGACTGGTGGCCTAACGTCCTATTGTCGCCGTATTCACGCTTATTATACCTTTAGGGTTGAATGTAGACGGATTGGTTCCCCTTGTCGTGTCGGGGTTATGGCACGGCACCTCCCTGTTGGACCTGGCCGGGCCTCGTGCCCGGCCTTTTTTTGGTCGAGGGCCCAGTGGCGGGACTGAGATTCCGAATATTTCGCAAGCGACGGGAACCAGATGGCACAGGCAGAGGTTGCAAAGAGACCTCCCTGTTGGACCTTGGCCCGGACCGAAAGGTTCGGGCCCTTCTTTTCCCGAGTCTTCCGGGGCCACCGCTCAGACCCTGCGTGGAATCCGGATCATGGCCACCACCGCCACCATCACCATCCCCACCGCCGCCACCACAAATGGCAAGCGCAGCGCGACATCGCGGCCCAGATCTGCCTCGGCCAGCGTCACGATCAGCCCGCCAGCCAGTGCGCCGAACGGCATCGAGCCCCAGCCAAAAAACCGGTAAATGCTGTTCACCCGCCCCAGAATGGCACCCGGAATGATGCGCTGGCGATAAGACACCGTCACCACATTCCACAGCATGGACGCTGCCGCCTCGATAAACAGCGCTGCCCCGGCAGTGTAGGCATTCGGCGACACGGCCATGATGACATAGCCCCCGACAAACCCCGCCAGCGCCAACAGCAGGCTGGCCTTCATCCCCAACCGCACCGCAACCCAAGGCGCGATCAGCCCGCCGATCACCCCGCCCGCCGCCCCCACGGTCAGCAACAGCCCGTGGCCTGCCGCACCCAATCCCAGCACCTCCTGCGAATACAACACCAGCATGGTGACGGCACCCACATGCAGGAAGTTCACTGCCCCCAACATCAGCGCCAGCGTCAGGATCACCGGCTGCGCCCTGATCCATACTATGCCCTCGCGCAGCGCCGGCCAGAAGGCCTGCGGCACCGGCAAGGCGCGCGGCGGCATCGCGATCAGCCAGATCAGCACCGCCGACAGCGCAAAGGTCAGCACATCAAGGCCGAAGGGCACCGCCAGCCCCAGCCCGATCAGCACACCCGCCAGCGGTGGGCCGATGAACTCGCCCGTCACCTTCTCGGCGCTCCACATCTGGCCATTGGCGCGCTCCAGATCGCGGCTTTCCACCACCGATGGCAGGATGGTCTGCGCTGCATTGTCCCGGATCACCTCGACCGCGCCCAGCAGAAACGCCAGCAGCGCCAGCGGCCAGATCAGCAGCGCCTGATCCGGGGTAGCCGACAGCGCCAGCATCAGGATGCCCGTAGCCATCACCGCCCGCAGCGCATCGGCGCGCCAGATCAACCCGCGATGATCGGCCCGGTCGGTCCACACCCCTGCAGGCAGCGCGAACAACAGCCACGGCAAGCGCTGCGCCATGGCGACCAGCGCCACCAGTATCGGATCGCGTGTCAACACGGTGGCCAGCCAGGGCAGGGCCAACGCCAGCACCCCGTCACCAAGGTTCGACACGACCGAGGCGGAGAACACCAGCCGGTAATTGCGGTTCTGTATCAGCAACATGCGCGCACCATCGTTTTGCGCAGCTTTGCGCAACAGCACACCCACGACAAGGGTTGAGATGCGCGCGCCTGCCGCCTAACCTGCGCGCAACCAAAGGAGACGCGCCATGACCTTCACCCTCGCCACCTGGAACATCAATTCCGTGCGCCTGCGCGAAGGTCTGGTGGCCCGGCTGATGGCCGAGGAGTCGCCCGATATCCTGTGCCTGCAGGAATGCAAAAGCCCGGTCGACAAGATCCCGGTCGAACAGTTTCAGGCGCTTGGCTACCGCTACATGGTCGCGCGCGGGGAAAAGGGCTACAACGGTGTGGCGATCCTGTCGAAGCTGCCGATCATGGATGCCGGGGACCGTGATTTCGCGGCCATGGGCCATGCCCGCCACGTGGCGGCCCGGCTGGAAAACGGGGTGACGATCCACAACTGCTATGTCCCCGCCGGTGGCGATATTCCCGACCGGGACATCAACCCCAAGTTCGGGCAAAAACTCGACTTCCTGACCGACATGCGCGAATGGTGCCGCTGGGACAAGCCCGACCGGTCGATCCTTGTCGGCGATCTGAACATCGCCCCGCGCGAGGATGATGTCTGGAGCCACAAGGCCCTGCTGAAGATCGTCAGCCACACGCCGGTGGAGGTTGAGCATCTCAATCAGGTGATGGAGGCGGGCGGCTGGCAGGACATCACCCGCAAGGATATTCCCGACGGGCTTCTGTACAGCTGGTGGTCCTACCGCGCCGCCGACTGGGATGCGGCCGACAAGGGCCGCAGGCTCGATCATATCTGGGCCTCGACCGACATCGCCAATGCCGGCCATTCCAGCCGCATCCTGCGCCCGGTGCGCGGCTGGCTGCAACCGTCTGACCACGTACCGGTGTTTGCGACGTTTGATTTGTAAGGGAGGCCGCGCAAGGCTTGCCGTCCGGCCTACCGCCCCCGCGTGAACTCTGCGCCGCCCCGCTTCAGCCGCACCGCCAGCGACACGGCGGCATAGGTGGCAAATCCCGGCGGGTCTGCCAGCGCCAGCCGCAGCAGCCCGGCCATGGTCAGCGCAGGCTTGCCTTCGCGCGCCAGCAGCCCCGGATACAGCGTCTGCAACTCGCGCCCGCCGGCATCCTGCCTTCGGCGCACCCGCACCAGCGCAGCAAAGCCCTCGGTCATCGGCCACAAATAGGTGTCGGCCACCTGCACCCGCTCCTGTGGCTCGAACTGCACCCGCACAAAGGTATCGTCCGCAATAAGCGTGGGAAACGCCCCCCAGCGCGCCCGCCCCGCCGCATTCACCGCGAACAGGCCATAGCCGGGGGCCGCCGTCTGGTTGAATGGAAGCGTTTGCCAGAACCGGGCATAGGCGCGTGTGACCGCAGACTGCGCCCGTGGAATGACCGGTGTGCCGCTGGCGTAGCGCGGAGCCTCACCGCCCAAAACCGCCATCAGCGCCGAAAGAAGCCCCGGCGACACGCTGACATCGGCATCCAGATACAGCCGCAGTGGATGCAGCGCCGCCGCATCCCCAGCATTGAGCGCGGTGGGTTTTGAACCCTGCGCCAGTTCCAGCACCGTGCCGATCCACCCTTCCGGCAGATGTTCCGCAAATATTTCGCGCGCGAAACGGGCCGTGGCATCTTGGCAGTCATTCGCCACCACAATCACCTGCACCACCGCCGCATCCGACCCGCACAAGTGGCGCAGACAGGTGCCGATATAGCCAGCCTCGTTCGACGCCGGGATGATCACGCTCAGCAATCAGCGCACCCCTTGGCCAGCACCTGCCAACGTGGGTTGTCATCGCCCAAGTGGCGCAAAGCCCCCCAGCTGCCCCATTTTCCGGGGGATGCCAGATCGACAAAAGCGTTGAAGGGCTCGGGCGTTACCGCAGCCCAGCCCTGCAGCATGCGGTCATACAGCTGCGCCATTTCCGGCGTGTAGCTCAGGTGGACGAAGAAGGCGGTCAGCAGGTCATCATCCACCTGCGCGCCGTTGCCCACCACATGACTGCCGCCCTCATACATCATCAGCCGCAACCCATGCGCCGCCGCCACCTGGGCCTGATGCGGCAGGGTGCGGGTCAGGTAATCTGCCACGCTGTCTTCGGGCATGCCGGTCAGACCCCCGGTTTCCAGCTCGGTCGCTGCCATCGTAACCGCCCTGTCAAACCGGTGTGCCGCCACAAACGCATCGGCTGCGGCACCTTGCAGGCCCTGAGCTTCCGCCCCGTCCCGCGCCGTCGCCTCGGAGTCTGCAATCCACTGACGCACCACCGGGGCCTTGTCATCGCTGCCCAGCAGCGCGCTGAAATAGCCGGTGATAGCCCAGGCGTCGAACAGCGTCGCCGGTGCGGGGCGACCCTCAGCCATCACATCCGGCGCGGTCAGGATCTGGTCTTCCAGCCCCAGCCAGCCGGTTTGTGTCGCCAGAACCCGCACGAGCCGGGTGTCAGCCTCGTCGCCATAGACATCTGCCCAGATCGTCGCCACCTCACCCGCGCGCAAGGCATAATACTGCACCCATTTCGACTCTGCGCCCCAGCGCGCGCGGCCCTGCTCTTCGGCCCAGACGGCCTGATCGAACTGCCAGTTCCACACCTCGTTCGAATACTCGACATGCGCCAGCAGCCCCGGGTCTAGCCCGTCGCGCGCTGCGGTGGCGTAGAAGCGCACCAGCTCATCGCTCGCCAGATGCGGCATCGTGAACCATGGGTTGGCCCCCAGCTCATTGGCCAGCGACACCATAACCTCAATCGGCGCGCCGATGCGGGTCCAGGTGTAATCCTCCGGCTTGGGCCGGTCTTCCAGCCGCGCAAGCGGGCTGTCATTGGTGCGCATCCAGTCCATCAGCCGGATGGTCTTGACTCCGCGCAACCGCGCCAGCCAGTCGGGGTTGAAGATCTGCCCCGCCGCCAGCAACGCCGCCCGGTCCGCCCGCACGATGACGATATCGCGGATCGGGTCTGCCGCATCAATCGCGTCCAGATGCAGAAAGACGCCACCTTCCCCGGGGGTGAAGTCGAACTGCGCCGTGCCTTCGGCCATGACCATATTCGTTGCCCGCCCGTCGATCCGCAGGTCGCCCTTGCCGGCAAAGCTGACCAGATACCGCCCGGCAACCCCGCCCGCATCGGCGGGCAGGTCCACCAGCACCAGCGTGGAGATCCCGGTAACCCCGGGTGGGATGGCGATGGGCCAGCCGTTCGGCCCCAGCACCCCCGCCGCCGACAGCCGGTCATGATCCCAGCCGCCATACTGGCCGGGCAGATGGCCGGTCCAATCGCGGGCGGTCTTCATCACATCAAGGAATGGCTGCTGCACCGACCAGTCGGTGATGCCATGCAACCCCAACGCGAGATTGGGGTTGGTGATCGGCGTCAGCGCGGTAAGGTCAACGACGGCCTGCGCGACGGGCGGGGCAGGCGGCGGGGCGACCGCCGGTGCCGCATCCGCCTGCGCCATGGCCACCGGTTCTGGCTCAACGGCTGCCGCCCTATGGGGCGCGTAGTCGCGCACCGCCTCCCACGCCAGCTGCTGCAGTGCCGCTGCCAGATCATCCGCGATCACCGCCTCGCGGCTGCGCCAGCTTCGGGTCATCTGGGCGGGCAGTCCTTCGGGCGACGCGCCGGTGATCGCCGCGATATGGACCAGCGCCACGAAATACCTGCCTTTGTCCGAAAGATGGATGTCGTCGGAAAAGAACACCTCCATCGACGTCACACCCGGCACCGCCCCCGCCTCTACCGCATCCGCCAGCCGCACCATTGCCTGACCCGCCGGGATCAGTGCCACATCCGCACCAGACTCGCGCAGTGCCCCCTCCCACAGCGGCAGGTCCGCCGTCAGCCGGTCGGGCCACGGCAAGGCCGAGTTCGGCTCGCCCTCAACCGCGCCTGCCGTGCGGCTGTGCCAGGTTTCATAGACAAACACCCGCGCGGCAGGGTTTGCCGCCTTTGCCAGCTCTGCATAGGCCGCAATTGCGCCCGCCGTGTCGTTCCAGCGCAGATGTTCCAGCAACGGGATCGCTTCGGTCAGGATCAGCACCTCGGTCTGGCCCTTGGCCAGTTCAGCCCGCGCATCCACCCCTTCCGCCGTCGCCCCGTTCTGCAGATTGAACCGCAATGGCGCGCCATTGATGATCTGCGCCGACACGCTGGCGGGCCGGTCCATCAGACGCAATCCGCCTTCGACCAGCGGCAGCAGGTCGGGGCCGACAAGGCTGTGGCCCACAAACAGAATATCCGTCAACAGCGCGAAGAAACCCACCTGATCACCTATCCATCCGCCATCCCCACCAGACCATAGCCCGAGACGACCTGCCAGACTATCCGTTGCAGGGCCTGCGCAGTTTCGGCCGATAGCACCGGCCACTGACTGCCATCGGCACGGGTCAGGGTATGGGGCATCCCCTCGGGGCTGCGCTGGTAAATCACCGCGTAATGCGTCAGCGCCATCAGATAGGCCCCGGTCTCGTTGACATGGATGGTATCCACCGCACCGCTGACATCGCGCGCAAACAGATCGTCGCGCGATGTAAGCCCCGGCACCGCGCCTGCCCCTATCGCACGCACTGCCGCCGCCATCACCGGGCCGCCGGGGATGACGTAAATCTCGCCCACCCCCTGCTGTGCCATCGCCCCGGCCAGCAGATCGCCGTGCCAGTAGCGCGCGCCGTCGCCGTCGATGCGCTGCAACCAGCCTTCGGGGTCATCGGTGTTGTGCCATGTCTCATACAGGTACAGCCGCACATCGGGCCGCGCGGCCCGCGCTCGCGCCGCCCACCGTGCCAGATGGCGCGCACTGTCGTGATAGCGGATGGCATCGCGGATCTCGACCATCTCGGTCAGCACCACCACCGGGTAATCGCCACTGTCCAGCGCCGCGCCCGCCGGGCGGTGGTTGGCATGCGCGTTCTCGGTCTCAAACCCTGCCACATCGCCGGTCCAGTGATCCTTCAGGCTGCTGCCCCAGCCCAGCTGGCTGGCGTGGTCATGCCCCGCCATCTGCGCCAGCATCACCAGCATATCGCGCCCGACCAGCGAATGCCCAAGATGGTACACCGCCACCGGTCCCAACGGTGCTGCCACTGGCACCGCCAGCCGCGCCGCCAGCACCTCGGGCGTCAGCGGCCTGGCCATCCGTGCCTGTTGCCACCACCACAGCCCCCCGGCCACAGCTGCAACCACCAGTGCAAGCATCCCTTTGCGCATCGCTTTTCCCCTGTTTCCCGCTGTCATATCTGATAATCCACAGATCGAAAGACCAGATGGAGGCCATCTTTTGCTGACCTTTCTCATGACCCGCACCGCCCAACGCCGCGCCCGGTTCTACCGGGTCGAGGTTGCCTACAACCTGTTCGGCGAATATTCCGTGGTACGTGAATGGGGGCCGAAGGGCCGGGGCGGGCAACATCTTCTGGTCTGGTTTTCGAACCTGCGCGATGCCTGCATGGCCGCCGAACGGTGGCGCAGGCGGGCGATGCGGCGGGGCTATGTGACCGAAGGAACACCTGTATGACACATCTCTGGGTCCGGGCCGAACAACGCCCGAATGAGGAACGCGTGGGCCTGACGCCCGAAGGCGCCGCCGCACTGGTGCAGGCCGGTCTGCGGGTGACGGTGGAAAAATCGTCGGTCCGCGCCATTCCGCTGGAGGGCTATGTGCAGGCGGGGGTTGAGATCGCCGAAGAAAACACCTGGCCGCAGGCCCCCGCCGATGCGATCATCTTCGGTCTGAAGGAACTGCCCGAAGACGGCACCCCGCTGCCGCACCGCCACATCATGTTCGGCCACGCCTACAAGGGCCAGCCCGCCGGGCGCGAATTGCTCAAGCGTTTCAAGGCGGGCGGCGGCACGCTGTATGATCTGGAGTATCTGGTGAATGATGATGGCCGCCGCGTCGCCGCATTCGGCTATTGGGCGGGCTATGCCGGGGCGGCTGTCGCGCTCAAGACATGGGCCGCGCAACAGCGTGGCGCATTGATTGGCCCGGTCGCCAAGTATTCGGGCCGGCAGGCGCTGCTCGATGATCTGGCGTCGGAAATGCACGCCATGCTGCGCCCGCGTGCCATCGTCATCGGCGCGCTGGGTCGGGTCGGCACCGGTGCGAGTGATCTGTGCGAGGCACTCGGCGTCACTGTCACCAAATGGGACGTGGCCGAGACCGCAAGCGGCGGCCCCTTCCCGGAAGTGCTGCAGCATGAGATTTTCCTCAACTGCATCCTCGCCCGTCCGGGCTGCCCGGTCTTTGTGCCTGCATCGGCCAAAACCGAGTCCCGCGCGCTGACCGTGATTGGCGATATCGCTTGTGATCCCACATCGGATTTTTCGCCGATCAAGGTCTATGACCGCGCCACCGACTGGTCGGCCCCCGCCCTGCGTGTGGCCGATGTGCCGCCATTGGACGTGACGGCAATCGACAACCTGCCCTCGCTTTTGCCTGTGGAAAGCAGCGAGGATTATGCGGCGCAGCTGCTGCCCAGCCTGCAGACACTCACCGCGCTGGATGCCGGCGTCTGGGGGCGGGCAAAGGCGGAATTTGACCGCCACATCGCAACGGTCTGAAGGGATAAACACATGACAATTCATTGGTGCGGCACCGGCCTGTCCTCGGTCCCCGGTCTGCGGCGGCTGATCGACGGCGGGCATGACGTGGTGGTGTGGAACCGCACCGTCGACAAGGCGCGCGAGGCGGTGGGCGACATTGCCAGCGATATCCGCGCGTTCTCCATGCAAGCGCTGTCGGATGCCCTGCACCCCGGCGATATCGCTATTTCGATGCTGCCTGCAGACCAGCACGTGCCAATCGCGCTGCTGTGTCTGGAAAAGGGCGCGCATTTCGTCTCTTCCAGCTACATTGCGCCTGACATGCGCAGCCTGGATGCGCAGTTCCGCGACAAGGGACTGGTTTCTTTGAACGAAATCGGGCTCGACCCCGGTATCGACCATCTGATGGCGCATGATCTGGTGGCGCGCTACCGCGCCAGCCCGGGCTATCACGCCGACAATGTGCTCAGCTTCACCAGCTATTGCGGCGGCGTGCCCAAACAGCCCAATGCCTTCCGCTACAAATTCTCATGGGCCCCCGCAGGGGTGTTGAAGGCCTTGCGCTCGCCCTCGCGTTCGTTGCGAAACTTTTCAGACCTTCGAGTCAACCGCCCTTGGGAGGCGATCACCGCCTATGACGCGCCGCTGCCGAGCCCTGAGACTTTCGAGGTTTACCCGAACCGCGACAGCCTGCCGTTCATCGCCGATTACCGCTTTGATCCTGCATGGCGCTTGCGCGATTTCGTGCGTGGCACCATCCGCCTGAACGGCTGGGCCGAGGCATGGGCCCCGATTTTTGCCGAGATCGAGGGGCTTGAAGGATCGGCTCCGGCGCAGATTGACGCCGCTCTGACCGCACGCGCCGCCGCGTTGCTGAAAGACAACGCCTATGCGCCGGGGGAACCCGACCGTGTGGTGCTGTTCGTCAGCCTGAAGGCGGAACATGACGGCAAACCCGTCTTCCATGAAACATGGGCGATGGATGCCGAAGGCGATGCACGCGGCACCGCCATGGCGCGGCTGGTGTCGGTTCCGGTGTCGCTGGGGGTCGAGGCGGTGGCCGCCCGCCAGATCCCTGCCGGTGTGCATGCGGCCCCGCACGACCCCAAGCTGATCGCTGACTGGATGGCGCAGGTACAGGGGTTGGTGCAGTATCTGGCCCGCGTTGACCATCTGGCCTGAGGACCAACGCTACGCGGGGTGACAGACACCCCGCGCATCGGCTATGGTCGGGCCTGACAAGCATCGGGAATCCGGGCGGGCAGGGCAGGCGGAACCTTATGGCCTTTTATCGCGCATCTCAGGGCGGCTTTGGCGCGGGTGGCTGGCGCGCGCGTCTTGCCGTCTGGCGTGCAGCGCGCGGCCCGGTGGCGAATGGCTTTGCCTCCTCTCCCGAACCCCGGTCTATTGGCCTGTTCGCCAAGGGGCGGCAGCTGGTGGCAGGGAATTACCTGTTTGCCGGGCACCTGATCGAATCCCCCGGCGCGGGCCTGTGGGATATTACGCCCCCCGACATCGACTTTGCGGCCGAGCTTCAGGGCTTTGGCTGGCTGGATGATCTGGCAGCCCTTGGCGATGCTCAGGCCCGCCTGCGCGCCCAAGGTTGGACGCAAGACTGGATCACCCGCTTTGGCGCGGGGCGTGGCCTCGGCTGGACGCCGGATCTGACCGGGCGGCGAGTGATCCGCTGGATTCACCATGCGCTGTTCCTGCTCAACGGTGCCGAGCGTGACGCGACCGATGCCTATTACCGCACCCTGACCACCCAGACCCGCTATCTGTCTCGACATTGGTCACAAGCAGCGCCCGGCCTGCCAAGGTTCGAGGCGCTGACCGGTCTGGTCTACGCGGGCCTGTCGCTCATCGGGATGGAGCCGCTGGTCGCCCCAGCCGTCGCCGCCCTTGCTGCCGAGGCGAAGGGAGAGGTGGACGAAGGCGGCGGCATCACCACCCGCAGCCCCGAAGAATTGCTGGAAGTGTTCACCCTGCTGAACTGGGCCGCGCAGGCCCTGACCGAAGCCGGCCATACGGTTCCCAACGACCACCTTGACGCCATCGAGCGGATCGCCCCTACCCTGCGCGCGCTGCGCCATGCCGATGGTGGGCTGGCCCGCTTCCACGGCGGCGGCAAAGGGGCCGAAGGGCGGCTGGATCAGGCACTGGCTACGGCGCGCATCCGCCCGCACAAGCCGGTGGGCCATGGCAGCGACCCCGCGATGGGCTATGTGCGGATCTCTGCCGGGCGCACGTCTATGCTGGTCGATGCCGCCGCCCCGCCCGGCGGGCGCGCCGGTGGGTCTGCCCATGCCTCTACGCTGGCGGTAGAGGTGACATCGGGCCGCAGGCCTTTGGTGGTCAACTGCGGATCGGGCGCGCCCTTTGGCACCGAATGGCGGCGTGCGGGCCGGGCAACGCCGTCACATTCCACGCTTGGCATAGACGGTGTGTCATCCTCGCGTTTTGGCGCCGGAGCGGGGGAGGTGCTGGAAGAACGCGCCGCCATCCTCACCCTGCGCCAGCAGGCCACCGCCGAGGGGTCGGCGTTCCACGCGGCACATGATGGTTGGGCCCTGACCCACGGCTTGACCCACGCGCGCGATCTGGCAATGTCTGCCGATGGCCGCCAGATCGCCGGGGCCGACACGCTGATCTCGCTCAACCCGCAGGGCAAGGCCCGGTTTGAACGGGTGCTGACCGCGACCGGGCTGCAGGGCGTGGCATTCTCCATCCGCTTTCACTTGCACCCGGACACTGATTCGACGCTCGATATGGGTGGCAACGCTGTATCGGTTGCCCTGAAATCGGGCGAAATCTGGGTGTTCCGCCACGACAGCCGCGCCCGACTGTCGCTGGAGCCGTCGGTTTATCTGGAAAGGGGGCGGCTCAAGCCGCGTGCGACAAAACAGATCGTGCTTTCGGGCTTTGCGGCCCAGATTGAGACCCGTATCGGCTGGACCTTGGCCAAAGCACAGGATACTCCGCTGGCCATCCGCGATCTGGACCGCGATGACACCCCGGTCCCCCTCTGACCAAAGGGCTGCCTCATGACCAACCTCGTCCCCGTCGGCCGCGCGCTGATCTCTGTCTCCGACAAATCCGGCCTCTTGGATCTGGCCCGCGCGCTGCACGCCATGGGGGTAGAGCTGATTTCCACCGGCGGCACATCAGGCATGCTGCGCACGGCAGGGCTGCCGGTCCGCGATGTGGCCGATGTGACGGGCTTTCCGGAAATGATGGACGGCCGGGTGAAGACGCTGCATCCGGCGGTGCATGGCGGGTTGCTGGCGCTGCGTGATGATGATGAGCATCTGGTCGCCATGGCCGCCCATGGGATCGAGCCGATTGATCTGTTGATCGTCAACCTCTACCCGTTTGAGGAAACCGTGGCCAAAGGCGCCGATCACGCCACCTGTATCGAGAATATTGACATCGGCGGCCCGGCGATGATCCGCGCGGCGGCCAAGAACCATAAATTCGTCGCCGTGGTCACCGACCCCGCCGATTACACCCCGCTGCTGGATCAGTTGAAGGCGCAGGATGGCGCGACCAGCCTTGGTTTCCGGCAAAAGCTGGCGCTGTCGGCCTATGCCAAGACCGCCGCCTATGACACCGCCGTCAGCACCTGGCTTGCGGGCGAGATCAAGGAAAAGGCCCCGCGCAACCGGTCTTTCGCAGGCAAGCTGGCGCAGACCCTGCGCTACGGCGAAAACCCGCACCAGTCTGCGGCGTTCTATACCGACGGGTCAAAGCGCGAAGGCGTGGCCACTGCGCGGCAATGGCAGGGCAAGGAGTTGTCCTACAACAACATCAACGACACTGATGCCGCCTTTGAACTGGTCGCCGAGTTTGCCGC
Source organism: Pseudotabrizicola sediminis (assembly GCF_004745575.1). GTDB lineage: Bacteria > Pseudomonadota > Alphaproteobacteria > Rhodobacterales > Rhodobacteraceae > Pseudotabrizicola > Pseudotabrizicola sediminis. The sequence goes on from NZ_RPEM01000002.1 coordinate 47,673, forward strand.
CGATCAGGGCCCGGCCTGCGCCATCATCAAACACGCCAATCCCTGCGGTGTGGGCCGTGCCGGCAGCCTGAAAGATGCCTATATCCGCGCCTATCACTGCGACCAGACTTCGGCCTTTGGTGGCATCGTCGCGCTGAACCAGCCGCTGGATGCCGAAACCGCCGAGGAGATCGTGAAGATCTTCACCGAAGTTGTCATCGCCCCCGGTGCCAGCGACGAGGCCAAGGCGATCTTTGCCACCAAGAAAAACCTGCGCTTGCTGACCACCGCCGGTCTGCCCGACCCGCGCGCGGGCGGGCTTGCGTTCAAACAGGTGTCCGGCGGGTTGCTTGTGCAGGATCGTGACAATGGCTTTCTCACCCATGCCGACCTGAAGGTCGTCACCAAGCGCGCCCCGACCGATGCCGAACTTGCGGACCTTCTGTTCGCGTGGAAAATCGCCAAACACGTCAAATCCAACGCCATCGTCTACGTCAAGGATGGAGCGACGGTCGGCGTCGGCGCGGGCCAGATGAGCCGCGTCGACAGCACCCGCATCGCGGCGCGCAAATCTCAGGACATGGCCGAAGCGCTGGGTCTGCCGCAACCGCTGACCATCGGCTCTGCAGTGGCTTCCGACGCGTTCTTCCCCTTCCCCGACGGGTTGCTGACCGTCGCTGAGGCCGGGGCAACAGCGGTGATCCAGCCCGGTGGCAGCATGAACGACGCGGCGGTGATCGCGGCAGCAGACGAGGCGGGCCTTGCCATGGTCTTCACCGGCATGCGCCATTTCCGGCACTGATCCGTGCTGCGCCCGGCCCTTCTGTCCGCGTTGGTTGCAAGCGCGGTCGGTGCCGTACTAGCCCTTGCGCAGGATGCGCAGGCAGTGCTGCAAGACCTGTTTTCGGGCAGAAGCGTCGCCTATGCCCTGATTTTCTGACCGCCGTGCCAGAGAATCAGGTCACCGCTCTTGTAGACGGTCTGCGCGCGGAAATCGGGCCGGTCCTCTTGGTTGATCTGTCCGGTGGCCGGGGGCATGTGCAGACGGCCAGCCACCGTGTGCCGGTGCGGATCACGCTGGATGCGCAGGGGCGCATTGCGGGGCTGTTTGTGGAACCTGCCGAACGGTTGGTCACCGACCTTGCAGCAGCACTCACCGCCCTGCGTGATGTGGCTGACAATGCGGTTTGGTTGGTGAGCCGCGATGGCGAAGTGCTGGCGGCCGAGGGGGCCGATTATCCGGTGCCGGTGGCCTCTGCCTTCAAGCTGAGCGTGCTGTCGGTGCTGGCAGATGACCGCAGGTCAGCGCGACTGGGCCGATGTGGTGCGGCTGGATAGTCATAACACTTCATTGCCATCGGGCCTGATGCAGGACTGGCCCGTCGGGTCGTCTGTCACCCTGCACACCGCCACGCTACTGATGATTGCCGAAAGTGACAACACTGCAACGGATCTGCTGATCGACCTTCTGGGTCGCGACAGGATCGCGGCCCGGCTTGGTCTGGCCACGCAGGATCTGCTGACCACCCGGGAATTTTTGCGCTCAAGGCGGGTCCGGCGGCAGTGTCAGACTGGCTGGCCGCTGCGGATGAGCGCCCGGCGATCGCGGCAGAGGCCGCGCTGACCCTGCCCGACAGCATCAGGGCCTCTGGGCCGCAGGTGCCGGGGCTGGGCTGGTATGTGCCCCTGACCCGCCTCTGCGCATTGACGGACAGGGTGGCTGATCTGCCGCTGATGGCCGTCAATTCCAGCCCCGTTTCGCCCGGCCCGTGGACTGTGGCCTTTAAAGGCGGGTCCGAGGCGGGCGTCCTGAACATGACCGTCCAACTGCGGGATGCGGCGGGGCATCGCACTTGCGTGGCGGTGAACTCGAACAGCGACAGCGCCCCTGATACCGCACAGGCGACCGCAGCCCTGCGCACTGTGATCCACCATCTGGTCCAGCAATGAAGCCGGGGTTTCCTTTGCGCCCGGTTTTGCCTACACCCGGCAGGACAGAGTTGCTGCGGGGGCATGGATGAAACTGGCATGGATTGTCGCGGCGGCGACCTTTACCCTCGACCAGATCACCAAACTGGCCGTGGTTCAGGGCCTGAACCTGATCGAGCGTGGTGTGATCGAAGTTGTGCCACCGTTCCTTGTGTTCCGCATGGCGTGGAACCGGGGGATCAACTTTGGTCTGCTGGCCAATGATGCCGATCTGGTGCGCTGGGGCCTGATCGTGGTGTCGCTGGCCATATCTGCCTGGGTCTGGCTTTGGGTCCGGCGGGAAAATCCCGGTCGGTGGACACAGATTTCCGCCGGTTTGCTGGTTGGGGGCGCGCTAGGCAATGTGATTGACCGGGTCATTTATGGGGCTGTGGCCGATTTCCTGAACATGTCCTGCTGCGGCTTTGAAAACCCCTATGCGTTCAACGTGGCCGATATCGCCATCTTTGCCGGGGCCGCGGGTCTGGTGTTGTTCAGCGGCGGCGATAAAGACAAGACCCCGCGCAAACCGCGCCGAAAGACCCCGTGACGCGGGGAGTGGATTGGGTTAAGACAAGAGCGTTGGACTTGGTGGAGGCGATGATGCAGACAGGACGGATACTCCTCGCAATGACATGCGCGGCTGTTCTGGCTGGCTGCGCCGGTGGCGATACGCCTCAGCTGATGAACATCCGCTCCACCAGCGCCGGACCGGATGAATTTGGCATCCTGCCGCCCAAGCCACTGGAAATGCCTGCAGATCTGGCGCAACTGCCCGAACCCACCCTTGGTGGCACCAACCGCAGTGACCCCACGCCAGAGGCGGATGCGATCATTGCCCTTGGCGGCCGTCCTGGTGCCGGGGCTGGGCTTGATGCCGGGCTGGTCAACCATGTCTCGCGCTATGGCGTGGCGGCTGGCATCCGCCAGACTCTTGCCGCCGAAGATCTGCAATGGCGCCGCGACAACAATGGCCGCGTTCTGGAACGCCTGTTCAACGTGAACGTCTATTACCGCGCTTACGCCGACCAGCAGCTGGACCAGCACGCCGAGCTGTGGCGCTGGCGGCAGCGCGGGGCCCGCACCCCTTCGGCCCCGCCGCCGAAAGAGAACGAATGATCCGCATCTGATCTGCCCCCTGCCGGTCACATTGCCGTAGGCAGGGCTTGCGCATTGCGCCGCGCCGCGTAGCTTTGCCGCACAACGATCAAGGATTATTCCGCAATGCTGCGCCGCACACTTGCGCTTTGCCTGCTGGCCGCCACCCCGGCCCTTGCCGAAGATGTCACCACCTTTCAGCTGGACAACGGGCTGGAGGTTGTGGTGATCGAAGATCATCGCGCGCCCGTCGTTACCCAGATGGTCTGGTATCGCACCGGCGCTGCGGATGAGGCCCCCGGCCTGTCGGGCATCGCACATTTTCTGGAACACCTGATGTTCAAGGGCACCGATACGCTGGCCCCGGGTGAGTTTTCCGCCACGGTCGAGGCGCAGGGCGGAAATGACAACGCCTTTACCAGCTGGGATTATACTGCCTATTTCCAAAGGGTTGCCGCCGATCGGCTGGATCTGATGATGCAGATCGAATCTGACCGCATGCGCAATCTGAAGATCTCGGAAGAAGACATTACCACCGAACGCGCCGTGATCATCGAAGAGCGCAAGCAGCGCACCGACAGCAGCCCCGCTGCATTGCTGCAGGAACAGATGCGCGCTGCGCAGTTCCTCAACCACCCCTACCGCATCCCGATCATTGGCTGGATGCACGAGATGGAGGCGTTGGACCGCGATGATGCGCTGGACCACTACACGCGGTTTTACGCGCCAAACAACGCCATTCTGGTCGTCGCAGGCGATGTGACGCCTGAGCAGGTCCGCGAGATGGCACAAACCCACTACGGCCCGCTCGCCCCTTCGGATGCGATCACCGACCGCGTCCGCCCGGCAGAACCGCCACAGATCGCCGAACGCCGGCTGACGCTGGCCGATGCGCGCGTGTCGGAACCTTACGTCCTGCGGACCTACCTTGCCCCGGAACGCGATCCGGGCGCGCAGGAACAGGCGGCTGCACTGACCATTCTGGCCGAATTGCTGGGCGGCTCTGGCCAAACCTCGCTGTTTGCCCAAGGGCTGCAATTCGGGGTCAATCCGGTGGCTGTCTATGCCTCGGCCTATTACAGCGGCACCGCGCTGGATGACGGCACCTTTGGCCTGGTCGTGGTGCCGATGCCCGGTGTCGATCTCGCCACGGCAGAGGCCGCAATGGATGACCTGATCACCACCTTCATCGACACCGGCCCCGACGCTGACGATCTGGCCCGCATCAAAACCCAGATCCGCGCCAGTGAAATCTACGCCCGCGACAACGTCGATGGCCTCGCCCGCCGCTATGGCGAGGCGCTGGCCGTGGGTCTGACCGTGCAGGATGTGCAGGATTGGCCCAATGTGCTCGAAGCCGTAACCGCCGAACAGGTGGTCGAGGCCGCGCGCGACACGCTGAACCGCGACCGCGCCGTCACCGGATGGCTGATGCCCGAAGCGGAGGCTGCAGAATGAAAATGCTCAAGCTCGCAACCCTGTTGATCGCCTGCGCCCTTCCCGCGCGGGCTGAAATCAACATCCAGACCGTCACCTCACCCGGCGGCATCACCGCATGGCTGGTGACAGAGCCGGATATCCCCTTCACCGCGCTGGAAATCCGGTTCCGTGGCGGCACCTCGCTGGACGCGTCGGGCAAACGCGGTGCCATCAACCTGATGACCGCACTGATCGAGGAAGGCACGGGCGATCTGGACTCCGTGGCCTTCGCCCGCGCCCGCGATTCCCTTGCCGCCAGCTACAGCTTTTCCGCCGATCAGGACTCGGTGGGCGTCTCTGCGCGTTTCCTGACCGAAAACCGAGATCAGGCTGTGGATCTGCTGCGCCGCGCCCTGACCGAGCCACGCTTTGATGTTGACGCGACTGAAAGGGTGCGTGGGCAGGTGCTTGCGGGTCTGCGGCAGGACGCCAAAGACCCCCGCACGCTGGCCAACCAGCGCCTGCGCGAGATGGCATTTGGAGATCACCCCTACGCAACCACAGGCGACGGCACCATCGACTCGGTGTCGGCCCTCACGCGGGATGACATGGTCACGGCGCATCTGGCCAGCATCGCCCGCGACCGCATCTATGTCGCTGCAGCGGGGGATATCACAGCCGAAGACCTGGGCCCCATGCTCGACACGCTGCTGGGCGGGCTGCCCCCCACCGGGGCCCCGCTGCCCCCGCGCGCGCCGATGAACCTGACCGGCGGCATCACCGTGCAGGACTTCCCCGGCCCGCAAGCCACGGTGCTGTTCGCACATGAAGGCATCAAGCGCGACGACCCCGACTTTTTCGCCGCCTCTATCCTGAATGAAATCCTTGGCGGCGGGCGTTTCTCGGCCCGGCTGATGACCGAGGTGCGCGACAGACGTGGCCTGACCTATGGCATCGGCAGCTATCTGATCGGCTATGATCAGGCCGAAATGCTGATGGGTCAGTTTTCATCGGCCAACGGCACGGTGGGACAGGCGGTTGAGGTGATCCGCGACGAATGGCGCAAGATTGCGACGGAGGGCGTGACCGAGGCGGAACTGGAGAAGACCAAGACCTACCTGACCGGAAATTACCCGCTTCGGTTCGATGGCAACGGCCCCATTGCCGGTATGCTGGTCGGTATGCAGATGATCGGTCTATCCCCGGATTACCCCAAAACCCGCAACGCCATGGTAGAGGCGGTCACAATGGAAGACGTCAAACGCGTGGCCGCCACCCTGTTCCGCGAGGGCGATCTGCGCTTTGTCGTGGTGGGTGAGCCCGAAGGGGTCACGTCCACCGACTGACCAAGGGGCAATCCGAATCTATGGCCCTTCTGTCTGCGCGGTGCTAGACTTGGGGGTATGAACATGGCCACCCCCAACATATCCACAGACCGCCCGGTCATTCGGCCGCTGGATGAGGCCGCGATCAACCGCATCGCGGCTGGGGAGGTGGTGGAACGCCCCGCCTCGGCCGTCAAGGAACTGGTGGAAAACGCGATCGACGCCGGGGCCACCCGCATCGCAGTGGAATTTGCCGATGGCGGCAAGACCCTGATCCGGGTGACGGATGATGGCTGCGGCATGACGGGCGCCGATCTGCCGCTTGCCATCGCGCGGCATGCCACGTCAAAGATCGACGGCACTGATCTTCTGAACATCCACAGCTTCGGCTTCCGGGGCGAGGCGCTGGCCTCGCTTGGCTCTGTCGGGAGGTTAGTGCTGATCTCGCGCGCGCAGGGTCATGACGCGGCGCAGATTACGGTGGCCGGTGGCCGCATCGGCGATGTACGCCCCGCCGCTCTTTCCCGGGGCACTGTGGTGGAACTGCGCGATCTGTTCTATGCCACCCCGGCGCGGCTGAAATTCCTTCGCACCGACCGGGCCGAGGCGCAGGCGATTGCCGAGGTAATTCGCCGTCTGGCCATGGCCGAACCGCATATCGGCTTTACTCTGACCGAAACCACGAACGGCGAGGCGCGCGTGATTTTCCGCGCCGACCCGCAGTCGGGCGATTTCTTTGACGCGCTTCACGGTCGGCTTACGGGCATCCTTGGGGCCGATTTCACCAGCAATGCCCTGCGCATCGACATTCCGCGCGATGGGATGCACCTGACCGGCTATGCCGCCCTGCCCACCTATTCGCGCGGATCGGGCGCGCAGCAGTTCGTTTTCGTCAATGGCCGCCCGGTGCTCGACAAGCTGCTCTTGGGCGCGCTGCGGGTGGCCTATTTCGACTTTCTGTCGCGCGACCGCCACCCGGCCGCGGTGCTCAACCTAGCCTGCGATTCCGAACGGGTCGATGTCAACGTGCACCCCGCCAAGGCCGAGGTGCGGTTCCGCGAACCCGATGCCGCGCGCAGCCTGATCATCACCGGCCTGCGCACGGCATTATCCGGGGCAGGCCACCGCGCATCGACCACCGTCGCCGGTGAAACGCTCGCCGTGATGCGCCCCGGACCGCGCGTCTATCAGATGGATCGCCCGTCACAGGCCACCTTTGCCCGCGCTTTCACCTTTCAGGCCCCCGCGCCCGAAGGCTTCGCCGAAGCGCCGACCGCCCGCCTTGACGCGCCCGGCGACGCAGGCGAAACCAGCCATCCGCTCGGGGCTGCCCGCGCTCAGGTGCATGAAAACTACATCATTGCCCAGACCGATACCGGCATCGTCATCGTCGACCAGCACGCCGCCCACGAACGGCTTGTCTACGAACGCCTCAAGCGTCAGATGGCTGACACCGGCATCACCGCACAGGCGCTTCTGATCCCCGAGATTGTGGAACTTTCCCCCACCGACGCCGCCCGCATCCTCGACGTCGCGCCCACGCTCGCCGAAATCGGCCTGACCGTTGAGCCCTTCGGCGGCAGTGCCATCGCCGTGCGCGAAACCCCGGCCATCCTTGGCACCATCAACGCCGCTGCCCTGATCCGCGATGTGCTGGACGAGTTGGCCGACACCGGCCACAGCGCCAATGTCCGCGCAAAGATCGATGCAGTTCTGTCGCGCATGGCCTGCCACGGCTCTGTCCGCTCCGGCCGCCAGATGCGAGCCGAAGAGATGAACGCGCTTTTGCGCGAGATGGAGGCGACGCCGCATTCCGGCCAGTGCAACCATGGCCGCCCGACCTATGTCGAGCTGAAACTCCACGATATTGAACGGTTGTTCGGACGCAGATGATCACCCTTTTTGGCCAGAGTTTCGCGATCACCGACCCCGAGGTGCTGCTCCTTGGCGGTGCGGCGCTGATCCTGTTGATCTTCCTTGTGCTTATCCTGCGCGCGGCTGGACGGTCGGCCACCATGGCAGCACCTTTGATGCGCGAAATGGGCTGGCTTTCCCAACGCGTGCAGCAGCTGGGCGATGGGCAGGAACGTCTGGCGGGCGGCTTGCACCATGTGTCCGAAGCGCAGGCGGTATCCCAGACCGCCATGCTGCAGGTGATGGAACAACGTCTGGCCGAGGTGTCACGCCAGATGGGCGAAAGTTTGCACGGCACCTCTACACGCACCGCGCGGTCCTTGGGAGAATTGCAGCAGCGGCTGGAAACCATCGACAAGGCGCAGGCCAATATCGAGAAACTGTCCGGCAATGTTCTCAGCCTGCAGGACATCCTGTCTAACAAGCAGACCCGCGGTGCTTTCGGCGAGATCCAGCTGCATGACATCGTGCAAAAAGCGTTGCCGAAAGACGCCTATACCATGCAGGCGACGCTATCGAATAACCGTCGCGCTGATTGCCTGGTCCACCTGCCCAACCCGCCCGGCCCCATCGTCATCGACGCCAAATTCCCTCTGGAGGCGTATGAGGCGATCCGCCGCGCCGAAAACCCGCGTCAGGCACAAGAGGCCGCGACCCTGATGCGCGGCGCGGTGCGCCAGCACATCAAGGCGATCGCCGAGAAATACATCATTGAAGGCGAGACCGCCGATGGGGCGCTGATGTTCCTGCCGTCCGAAGCTGTTTATGCCGAGTTGCATTCCAACTTCCCAGAAATCGTGCGCGAAGGCTTTGCGGTCAAGGTCTGGATCGTGTCGCCCACCACCTGCATGGCAACGCTGAACACGATGCGCGCCGTGCTGAAAGATGCCCGCATGCGCGAACAGGCAGGCGCAATCCGCAAAGAACTGGCGCTGCTCTATGCCGATGTCGACCGGCTGGGCACGCGTGTCGAAAATCTTGACCGGCATTTTACCCAGGCCGCCAAGGATATCGAGGACATCAAGATCAGCTCTGACAAAGCCACCAAACGCGCCCGCCGTCTGGACAATTTCGACTTCGAGGAAATCGCCAACACCCCGCCCACGCCGGTCATCGCCCCCAGCGCAGCAGAGTAATCAGATCCGGAAGAACGGCTGTGCCAATCGCGGCAACAGGGCGTTGAACTTCAGAGACCCTTGCGTTGCCGCCAGACAGATGCAGGCCTCACCGGCTTCGGCGACAGGCGTATGCTCGACCGAGGCGTCGGCAACCTCGATGTCGCCACGGCCAAACCGGTCCGCCTCATCCCGGAACGCGCCCTGCAGCACCAGCGTCAACTCCAGGCCGCGGTGGCCATGGTCGGGCATCGCTGCCCCCGCCGGAATGTACAGCAGACGCGCAGATGCCCCCTTGTCGCCGATCCGCAAAATCGACTGACGCACCCCCATGCCAAGCGCGCGCCACTTCACCGCCTCCAGCCCGCCGCCGACATAATCCAGCACCGGCGCCGGCAGCACACGGTCGCCGCGCCGCATGCCAGTGGCTGGTGCCTGTGACAGGCCGTTGATCCGCGCCATGCAGGCTTCCAGACTGCCCGCTGACATCTCGCAGGTGCTGTCCTCGATCACGGCGCCGCCAAGGGCGTCAAAGGCCATCGACCGCGCCCGGCATTCATCACACATCGACAGATGTGCTGCGATCACCAGATTGAACGCTTCGGGCAATTCTGCCGCCGCATAAGCCATCAGCAATTCATCCGACAGGTGGTGCTTGATCGTCATTTTTCCGTTGCCTTCACATCCATCTGCTGGCGCAGCCGGTCCAGCGCCAATCGTATCCGCGACTTTATGGTGCCAAGCGGCAACCCGGTTTCTGCGGCAATCTCGCTGTGCGACAGATCGCCGAAATAGGCCCGTTCGATCAGGACCCGCTGTTTCAGCGGCAGCTGGGCAAGTGCCACACCCAGCCGTTCGGTCTCTTGCTGTGCCTCGTACACCTCGGCCTGATCAGGTTCAGGCTCTGGCCCCCAGGGCAGATCTTCCGGTTCGGGGCGGCGCGATTTGCGCAGCGCGTCAATCCGGCGGTTGCGGGCGATTGTGAACACCCAGGTGGCCACCGATGCCCGCTCGGCATCAAACAAACGCGCCTTTTGCCACAGCGTTGCCATGACATCCTGCGCACATTCCTCGGCCAGGGCCTCACTGGCCCCAGACTTCATCAAGAACGCCTTTACCCGTGGCGCAAAGTGCCGAAACAAGGCGGCAAATGCCGCTTTGTCCTGATCATCGCGCACTCGGAATACCAGGGCCGACCAATCTGTCTGTTCGACATCCGCTGCCAAGCGTAAATTTCCTTTTCGCCGCATAGCCCTGCTGTGGCCCGCAGCATAGAGCTGTGGCCTGACAGGTGCATCCGTTTTCTCGGCTCTCACGGCATCGAACATCATGAATAGTCTACGCAGCACAGGCGTGCCCGGATCACATTTCGGACATTTGTCTTTCGCACAGCCACTTTTAACCGTGTGCGGTGCTGAAATGCGGGCTGGTGATCCGTCGGCAGTTCTGTACGTATACTTGTATAAAGTACAGTGAAAGCCGATCCATGCCGTTCGAGACCATCGCCTCTGCTCCCCGCCGCATTGCCGTGATCGGGGGCGGTATCTCCGGCATGTCGGTCGCCCACATGCTGGGCGATAGCAATCAGGTTGTCTTGTTTGAGGCGGCACCGCGTCTGGGGGGGCATGCCCGCACCGTGATGGCCGGAAAGCGCGGCGATCAGCCGGTGGATACCGGTTTTATTGTGTTCAACACTGTGAACTATCCGCATCTGGTGGCGCTGTTCGAAAAGCTGGAGGTGCCGGTTGCCAAAAGCCAGATGAGCTTTGGAGCCAGCATCGACGGCGGCCGCATCGAATACGCGCTGGCCAACCTCGATACTCTGTTTGCGCAACGACGGAACCTGCTGAACCCGAAGTTTCTGGGCATGATCCGTGATATCCTGCGCTTCAACAAACACGCGGTCGCGGTGGCCAAACCCGGTATGGTGATCCGAGATCTGCTCACGGCCCTTGGCACGGGCGATTACTTCCGCGACTATTACATCACGCCGTTTTCCGGTGCGATCTGGTCCACTCCCACCAAGGACATCCTCGATTTTCCTGCCGAAGCGATGATCCGCTTTTTCGACAATCATCGCCTGCTGCACACCGAAGGCCAGCACCAGTGGTTCACCGTTCAGGGCGGCTCGGTGCAATATGTGCAGCGCCTGCAGGCCACTCTGGCGCGGCAGGGCGTCGATCTGCGCCTTGGCGCGGGCATCGCCGGGGTGCGGCGGCAGGATGGAATGGTCCATGTCCGCGCGACGGGTGCGGAGTGGGAAGCGTTTGACGATGTGATCTTCGCCACCCATTCCGACGACACACTGTCACTGCTGTCCGACGCGACGCTGGCAGAGCGGGCGACGCTGGGCGCAATCCGATATCAGCCGAATGAGGCGGTGCTGCATTGCGACGAAAGCCTGATGCCAAAGCGTCGCAAAACCTGGTCCAGCTGGGCCTATGTCGAACCAAAGGGCGGCCCAGGGGAACGGATTGACCTGACCTATTGGATGAACAGCCTGCAGCCGATTCCGCAAGACGACCCACATTTTGTCACGCTCAACAGCAACCGCGTTATCCGGGATGAGCTAATCTATGACAGCACGATTTTCCGCCATCCGGTCTATGATGCGGCGGCCCTGTCTGCGCAGGGGGCGATCCGCCTGATGAACGGAACCGCCAACACCTGGTTCTGCGGTGCCTGGATGAAAAACGGCTTTCACGAAGACGGCATCGCCAGCGCGGTGGATGTGGTCGAGGCGATGCGCCACCGCAGCGCCTCTGGCGTGGCGGCATGAGCGTTGACCTGATCCATGGTGAAACCTTCCATGGCCGCAAGGGGGCGGTCCGCAACAGTTTTCGCTACACGGTGGATTACGTCGCGCTGGATGCAGAGGCACCGGTACGCGGCCCGGCGCTCTTTGGCCGCAACCGCCGCAACCTGACGGCGCTGTGGGATACTGACCACGGTGGCCCGCCGGGGCAGGGCAGGGGGGCCGCTTGGGTGCGCGAAGTGCTGGCGGCGCACAGCCTGCCCGCCCCCGCCCGCATCCTCCTGATGGCACAGCCGCGCGTGCTTGGCCATGTGTTCAACCCGGTGTCGTTCTGGCTCTGTTACGATGACACGGGTGATCTGCGCACGGTGATTGCGGAAGTGTCGAACACCTATGGTGACCGCCATTCCTATCTGGCTCACCACGACAACCACGGCCCGATCACCCGCGAAGATACATTATCCGCGCGCAAGATCTTCTACGTTTCGCCCTTTCAGCCGGTTGAGGGCGGCTATGATTTCCGCTTCGACATCACGGCTGAGCGGATAGGCATCTGGATCGACTACACCACCCCCGACGGCGGGCTGTTCACCAACCTGACCGGCCGCCGCGTGCCGTTGACCAATGCGGCCATTGTGCGCGCCTGTTTGCGCCGGCCCTTCGGCTCGCGCCGGGTGATGGCGCTCATCCACTGGCAGGCGCTGAAACTTGCGCTTAAAGGCGCAAAATTCCGCAGCCACCCCAAACCCCCTGCCGAAGACGTCACCAGATGACGCCCGCGCCGCTCTGGCCATGGTCGCTGTTCGCGGCGATGATCGCCGCTGCGGGCCTGCCGATCTACATTCATGCCCCAAAGTTCTACGTCGACAGCTACGGCACCAGCCTGACCGCACTCGGGCTTACCCTCGCCGCCCTGCGGCTGATCGACGTGGTGCAAGATCCCTTGCTGGGCTGGCTGGCCGAGGTCGGGCGCAAACGCCGTGCCACGCTGGTCTGGGTCGCCGCCATGGTCATGGCCGTGGCCATGATCGGCCTCTTTGCCGTTACGCCTCCCATTGCTCCGCTGGCATGGTTCGCGCTGACGCTGATCCTGCTGTTCAGCGGGTTTTCCTTTCTGACCATCGTGTTCTACGCCCAAGGCGTGGAAAAGGCGGCCCAGCTTGGCCCCAAGGGTCATTTTCGGCTGGCTGGTTGGCGCGAGACCGGCTCGCTGCTCGGCGTCTCCGCCGCCGCCGTTGCTCCTGTGGCGCTTGGCAGCCTGACCGCGCAGCCGTTCACAGGCTTTGCCATGGGGTTCGCCGTGCTGGCCCTGCTCGCCACGCTTGCCATGCGCCGCGAATGGGGCAGTATATCCGCCCGACCCGTTGACAGACCAACCGCCGACCTGTCGCTGTTCCGCCCCATTCTTGCCGACGCTTTGGCCCGCCGCCTGCTGTTCATCGCCCTTCTGAACGCCGCCCCTGTCGCCGTTACCTCGACCCTGTTCCTGTTCTTCGTCGAAAGCCGCCTCAACGCTCCGGGCCTTGAAGGCCCGCTTTTGCTGTTGTTCTTCCTCTCCGCCGCGGCCTCTGCCCCGTTGTGGAGCCGCGCCGCCGCCCGGTTCGGCGCGAAACGCAGCCTGCTTGCCGCCATGGTGCTGGCGATCGCCGCCTTTCTCTGGGCGGCTGCATTGCGTGAAGGCGACATGATCCCCTTTGCCCTGATCTGCGCCGCCTCCGGCGCGGCTCTGGGTGCCGACCTCACCCTGCTGCCCGCCCTCTTTGCCCGCCGCCTCTCGGCTCTTGGCAAGGGTGAAGGCGCTGCCTTCGGCCTGTGGTCCTTCATGTCCAAACTCTCGCTCGCCCTTGCCGCCGCCACCCTGCTGCCTGCGCTGCAGGCTGCAGGCTTCACCCCCGGTGCCGACAATACCGAAGACGCGCTCTTTGCCCTTTCGCTGCTCTATGCCGCCTTGCCCTGCGCGCTCAAACTGCTGGCGATCACCCTGCTGGCCCGCACCGAAACCGGGGAGTCCACCGCATAGGGCTTGACCGGGGCGCGACACTTGCCGAACCTGCAACGCAAGGTCCGGTCTGTCTGAACACAATCGGAACCATCACCAACCGCCCCCGTTGACCAAGACACGCGCAGGCCGGATGAAGGAGACTGACAAGATGAGAGACTGGACAGGAAAACGCTACTGGCTTGTGGGTGCCTCCGAAGGGCTGGGTCTGGCCCTTGCACAAATGCTCTCCCGGGCCGGGGCCGAGGTCATCCTGTCCGCCCGATCACAGGACCGGCTGGATGCAGCCGTTGCCACCCTTGCCGGCAAGGGAAGCGCTTTCGCCTGTGATGTGTCTGACCGCGCCTCGGTACAGTCCGCGGCCGACCATATCGGTGCGGTGGATGGCGTGGTCTACCTTGCAGGCGTCTACTGGCCCACAAAGGCGCAGGAGTGGAAGGCCGAAGAGGTCGAGGCGATGTGCGACGTCAACTTTACCGGCTGCGCCCGGGTGATCGGCGCGGTGCTACCCGCCATGGTTGCGCGTGGCAGCGGGCATGTGGTGATCACCGGCTCGCTCTCGGGTTTTCGCGGCCTGCCCGGGTCTATCGGTTATACCGCGTCCAAGGCCGGGGTCATGTCGCTGGCGGAATGCCTTTACGCCGATCTGCGTGACAGTGGCATCGATGTGCAGGTCGCCAACCCCGGTTTCATCCGCACCCGCCTGACCGACAAGAACGATTTCTCGATGCCGTTTCTGATGGAACCGGAACAGGCCGCGCGCGAGATGTTCGAGCATATGAACAGCGACGCGTTCAAGAAAAGCTTTCCGCTGATGTTTTCCTGGCTGTTCCGCCTGTCGCAGTTTCTGCCCGACTGGGCCTATTACCGGATCTTTGCCCGCAAGTAGTACCCGTTCAGGCTGTGATCAGAGTCGCAATGAAAAACCCGTCCATCCCGCCCCAATAGTCTGGCCGCAACCGCACCCCGCCCTGCGCTGTCACCCACTCAGGTGGCAGCCACGGCAGGGCAGGCGGCACCACCGCCAGCCCCGGATGGCGCAGCAGCGCCGCCGCCAGCTGATCCTCGCCTTCCGCTGCCAGCAGCGAACAGGTGCAATAGACCAGCCGCCCGCTGGGTTTCAGCCAGCCAAGCGCCCGGTCCAGCAGGGCGGCCTGCAAGGCGACCAGCCCCGCAACCTCTGATCCGTCCTTGATGAACGGCAGGTCCGGGTGCCGCCGCAGCGTTCCGGTCGCTGAACAGGGCGCATCCAGCAAGATCGCGTCAAACTGCGCCTCGGCCTCCCAGTGCAGTGCATCGGCCACCACCAGATCGGCGGTCAGCCCGGTGCGCGACAGGTTCTCTGCCACCCGCGCCATGCGCGGGGCCGAGATATCCAGCGCTGTCACCCGCGCCCCGGCATCCGCCAGCTGCAAGGTCTTGCCGCCCGGCGCTGCGCAGACATCCAGCACAGCCTCGCCTTTTTGCACGCCCATCAACCGCACCGCCATGGCGGCGGCAGCGTCCTGCACCCACCAGTCACCGCTGTCATAGCCCGGCAGTTGCGTGATCTGCCCCGGGCTTGCCAGCCGGATGCTGCCCGACGGCAGAACCTCCCCTTCGGGCAAAGCCACAGCCCCCGCCTTGGGTGTGACATCCACGGGGGGCACCTGCGCCTGCACCGCCTCAATGGCGACCACCGCGTCACGCCCATACGCATGGACCAGCGGCTGCCGGATCCAGCGTGGCATCTGCGGTGCGGGCAGGGCGGCAAGATCGACCGGCTCGGGCAGGGCCCGCAGCACCGCGTTCACCAGACCCGACAAATGCGTGGTCCGTTTGCCACGCCGCGCCAGCGCAACCGCCTCGTTCACCACGCCGTGTGCTGCGGCACCGTCCGCCCGTTCCCACACCGCCAGCCGCAGGATGTTCAGCACCGCCAAGGGCGGAGCCTTGCGCAACAGCGGCCGCAGCACCCGGTCAATCCGGTCCAGCTGCCGCAACACCTGCACCGCCAGTCGTTCCGCCCGCGCCCGGTCCGGCCCCGACAGCCCATCGGGCAATATCACCTGTGACAGCATCTGCCCGTCGCCCAGAACTGCATTCAGCACACCCACGGCGGCACTGCGTGCGGTCACGCTGTCTGATCCGGCTTTCATCCTGCGACGTCCCTGCTTCTTGTCTCGCTGGCCAAACGCCGTATATCAAGAAGCACAGACAGGAAAGCCGCCATGACCGATACCGCCGCCACGCCCGAACTTCCCCCAGCCGCGCAACGCGCCCTTGCCGAAGCGGCAGAGCGTCGGAGGCAGACCGAAGCCTTGGTGCTGCCGACCGAGCTTGGTGGCCGAAAGGGCCCCGAGCCCGTTCGCTTTGGCGACTGGGAGAAAAAGGGCCTGGCCATAGATTTCTGAACGGAAGCGCTACGCTTCAGCGCAACCGGAATGACGCCGAATTGCCCGTGCCCCGGTCGACCGTAAACCGCAGATCACGGCCATCCCGCGCTTCGACCAGCTGGCAGTTGAACGGAATTGCATAGCCGCTCCAGTCCATGTCTCGGCAGAAGTACCCGTCTTCCCAGCGCCAGTTGCCACTGATGGCCCAGCCAAGGGCTCTACCGTTGATCCTGCCATCCGGCGTGACCTTCAGGGTCAGGTTGTACAGCCCGATCCGCAGATCCTTGTCCTTGACCAGTGACAGGAATTCATCCTTGTCACGCACCGGCGCAAAGTCATTGGCATGCGCCAGACCGGGCAGGATCGACATCAGAACCGCAAACAGAAACGCCCGCATTCTTGCCCCCAGCTTTCAGAACACTTTGTATACGCAGGTTTGCAGGCTTTGGTTCACAACCGATGAATTATATCCCCAGCACATCCATCATATCATAGTGACCGGGCTTCTGGTCCTGCCCCCACAACGCCGCGCGCAACGCGCCCCGGGCAAAGATCGCACGGTCGGTGGCCAGATGGCGCAGCACGATCCGCTCACCCTCGGCGGCAAAGATCACGTCATGCTCACCCACCACATCGCCGCCGCGAATCGCCGAAAACCCGATCGTCCCACGCTCTCGCGCGCCTGTAATTCCGTCGCGGCCCGACACCATGGCAGAGTCCAGCGTAACCCCGCGCCCGTTCGCCGCGGCCTGACCCAGCATCAGCGCGGTGCCCGAGGGCGCATCCACCTTCATCCGGTGATGCGCCTCCACCACCTCGACATCCCAGTCGGCATCCAGCGCCTGCGCCACCTTTTGTGTCAACCGCACCAGCAGATTGACGCCAAGGCTCATGTTGCCGGCTCGCACGATCACCGCATGACGCGCTGCCGCTTCAATGGCCGCGATCTGCACAGGGTCCAACCCGGTCGTACCAATCACATGCACCGCCCGCGCCTGCGCGGCGAGGGCGGCAAATTCCACCGTTGCGGCAGGCGCGGTAAAGTCGATCACGCCTTGCGCCTGCACAAACGCCTCCAGCGGGTCATCGGTCACCAGAACACCCAGCGCAGCCCCGCCCATGCATTCCCCCACATCGCGCCCGACCCAAGGGTGCCCCGACCGTTCCAGACAGCCGACCAGCCGCGCCTTGTCCGATGCCGCAATCGTGCGGATCAGCATCTGGCCCATCCGGCCCGACGCCCCTGTCACCACCAACCCCGGCACATTCTGCATGGTCATTTCCTTTTTGGCCGCCTGCTCCGCGCGCGTGGTGTAGCGCGAAGGCGCGCGCGGCAAAAGCCCGCCGTTGCGGGGCGGGCAAAAACAGCTTACATGCCCCCCATGTCGAACAAACGCAATTCCCAGGGCGATGGCCCCAATCAACGCCAGCTGCGCGTCGGCGAACTCATCCGCCGAACACTGGCCGATGTGCTCAACCGTGCCGAGATCCATGATCCCGACCTGAACCGCATGTCGATCACGGTAGGCGAGGTGTCCTGCTCCACCGATCTGAAGGTGGCCACGGTCTACGTGATGCCGCTGATGGGGTCGGTGCCGGTCGAGGATGCGATTGCGGCACTGGCCCGCAACAAGGCCGAACTGCGCCATCGCGTCGCGTCGCAGTTGACGCTGAAATACGCGCCCGACCTGCGATTCCGCCCGGACGAGACCTTTGACCGGCTGGACGAAACCCGCCGCCTGTTCTCTGACCCGAAGGTGGTCAAAGACCTGTCGGCCCCGGACGAGGACGACGACGCGGACCCAGAGGGCGGCGCGCCCCGCGACCGGGACGCCTGAGCCGATGCTGCGCCTTGCCGCCATGTTTGCGCTCCTGTTGCCGCAGGTGGCAGGTGCCACCTCCTGCGATACGGTCCGCTTTGAAGGCAGCTCGTTCACGATGTGCGAGGTGGGCACCGGCGAAGACCTGCGCCTGTTCCACGCAGGCCCCTCCGGCCCGCTGGGCAGCTTTTCTGCGGTCAACACGGCCCTCGCGGCCGAGGGCAAGACGCTGGGCTTTGCCATGAACGCGGGCATGTATCACCCTGATCGTGCGCCGGTGGGTCTGTTCATCGAACAGGGGACGGAGCAATCGGCCATCGTCACCGCCGAAGGGCCGGGGAACTTTGGCCTGCTGCCCAATGGCGTGTTCTGCATTGGTGACCGGTTCCGGGTGGTGGAAAGCCGTGCCTTTGCCGCCAACCCGCCCGCCTGCCGTTTTGCAACGCAATCCGGACCGATGCTGGTGTTGGGCGGCCAGTTGCACCCGCGCCTGATCCCTGACAGCGACAGTACCTATATCCGCAACGGTGTGGGGGTCAGCGCCGATGGTGCGCGCGCGGTCTTTGTCATCTCAAACGATCAGGTCAATTTTCACCGCTTTGCCCGATTCTTCCGCGACGCGCTGGGCCTGCCCGATGCGCTGTATTTTGATGGCAAGATTTCGCGGCTTTATGCGCCGGCCCTCCGCCGCAACGACTTTGGCTTTGCCATGGGGCCGATGGTCGGCACCGTCATCAACAGGAACTGAGCCATGGGTCGTGTGAAAAAGGGTCGGGCCATTTCGGGCTGGGTCATCATCGACAAACCGGCAGGCGTGGGATCGACCACGGTGGTCAACAAGGTGAAATGGGCGTTTCAGGCGCAAAAGGCCGGTCATGCCGGCACGCTGGACCCCGATGCCACCGGCGTTCTGGCCATCGCGCTGGGTGAGGCGACAAAGACAGTACCATACGTCACCGACGGGCTGAAATGCTATCACTTCCGCGTGGTGTTCGGGGCATCTACCAGCAGCGACGATGCCTCTGGCACCGTGCTGGAAACCCGCGCCACCCGGCCAAGCGATGCGGATATCGAGGCCGCACTGGCCCCGTTTCGCGGCGATATCATGCAGGTGCCGCCGCAGGTGTCGGCGGTGAAGGTCGATGGTGAACGCGCCTATGATCTGGCGCGTGAAGGGATCGAGATGGATCTGGTGGCCCGCCCTTTGTGGGTGGAAAAGCTGGCCGTGCTGGCGCGCCCCGATGCGGATCATGTCGATCTGGAAATGATCTGCGGCAAGGGCGGTTATGTGCGGTCCGTCGCGCGTGATCTGGGGCAGGCGCTGGGCTGCCTCGGCCATGTTGCCACGCTGCGCCGGGTCTGGTCCGGCCCGTTTGACGCTGAAGGGGCGGCTACCATGGCAGACATCGAACGACTGGCTCGCACGGACGAGATTGACAGCCTGCTGCGCCCACTGGAACTGGGCCTGACCGACCTGCCCGAATTGCCCGCCACGCCCGAGGGCGCTGCGCGCCTGCGCAACGGCAATCCGGGCATGGTGCTGGCCTCAAACGTGGATTGGGGCGACGAGGCCTGGGCGAGCCATCAGGGCCGCGCCGTCGCGGTGGGTGTCTACAAGGCGGGCGAACTGCACCCCAGCCGGGTGTTTAACCTGTAAACCGCATGCCGCCGCGCAGGGCATCGAGCCCCGCCCGGCGGCGTTGCCACGGAGCGGTTTGCCGGGGCGGGCGTGGGTGGCTTATGTCGCGTGCCTCCGGTGGGAGTATTTGGGAAAGCTGCAAATGCAATGTGATGGACAGGTCGAGCGGGCACACCAGAAGGGCGATGCAGCGTCGGTGGCGGTGTATTCGCCTTGCGAGCGCTATCGCTATCTGCTGACGCGGGTTTGGGACAGGGCCGGGGCGCGTGCCTTGTTTGTCATGCTTAACCCATCCACCGCCACTGAAGTGCAGAATGACCCAACGGTGGAGCGTTGCGAACGCAGAGCGCGGGCACTGGGGTTTGGCGGTTTCCGGGTGGTGAACATCTTTGCCTTCCGTGCGACCGATCCGCGGGTCATGCGCGCAGCACCCGATCCGGTGGGGCCGGGCAATGATGCGGCGATCCTGTCGTCGGTGCTGGACTGGCAGGCCGAACGGGTGGTTTGCGCCTGGGGCGGGCATGGGGTCTATCTGGGGCGAGGGGATGCGGTGGCGCAGCTCTTACGTGGCACCGGGCAGCCGCTGTGGCATCTGGGGTTGACCGCTGCGGGTCAACCGAAGCATCCGTTGTATATCGGCTATGCGGAACAGCCCCGGCTTTGGGCTTAACTGGGGCGCAACGTGATCTGCGACAGATCGAGG
Source organism: Pseudotabrizicola sediminis (assembly GCF_004745575.1). GTDB lineage: Bacteria > Pseudomonadota > Alphaproteobacteria > Rhodobacterales > Rhodobacteraceae > Pseudotabrizicola > Pseudotabrizicola sediminis. The sequence continues at coordinate 67,782 of NZ_RPEM01000002.1, forward strand.
TCCGGCGCGTTGCGGATCAATGCCACGGCCACGCCATCCAGCATCAGCGTCACATCCTCGGACCCTTCCACCGGTTCAGCGCTCAACACCGGGGCAGAGTGCAGGCTGGCATCATAAATCAGCACCAGCTGATCCTCCGTCGGGGTGTAGTCCGTAATCTCGGCCACCGGCAGGCCCGGCCCGAAATCCTGCAGCTGAAACACATCCGCCCCCGCGCCGCCCGTGCCGATATCGCCGGGCCCAAGCCCGAGCAGATCATTGCCCGCGCCACCGTTCAGCCAATCTCGCGCCGCGTCGCTGACGCCTTCGGATCCGCCCCACAGCGTGTCGTCCCCGGCACCGCCATCCAGCGTGTCGCGCCCGGCCCCGCCGATCAGCAGGTCATCGCCCGCCCCCCCGGCCAGCCAATCGCGACCCATGCCGCCGTCAAGCGTATCCTGCCCTTCGCCGCCCAGCAGCGTGTCCGCCCCGCCGCCGCCAAACAACCGGTCATCCCCTTCACCTCCGGCCAGCTGATCCGCGCCCCGGCCGCCCACCAGCAGATCATCGCCCGCCCCGCCATTGAGCACATCATCGCCGCCCTGACCGTAGAGGCTGTCGTCGCCCGCGCCGCCCTCCAGCCAGTCGCGCCCCGCGCCGCCCCACAGTTGGTCATCGCCGCCGCGCCCGGTCAGCTGATCATCGCCATCACCGCCCGACAGCCGGTCCCCCGCCGCCCCGCCGCTCAGGATGTCGTCGCCCGCGCCACCTGCCAGATCCAGCGGCACCGGTTCCGGCTCGGCGATATCATCCGACACCGGCATCCCGTCATCGACAAAGCCCAACGGCGCGCCTACGCTAAACTCAGGGCCGAGATCCGCGTCAAGGATCGACCCGCCCTCGTCCTCCTCCTCCGGCAAATCCTCGGCCTCGTCGGGCGCGTCAGCCTCCCGGGTCAGGCTTTCTGCCATGATCCCCGCCCCAAGCGCGCCCAAAATGGCCAGAAGTGCCAACATCACCCGTACCCCTTACCGCGCCCGAACCCGTTAACCATGCCGCCCGCAACCCACGGATTGCACTGGAAAACCATGCCTGCAAGCCTAGCACAGCTCTGCCGCTGCGCCCAGAACATGGACCCGGAATCTTAACCCGTCGTTAACGCGCGCTCGGCCCGCCCTACAGTGGGGCTTTCCTTCGCGCGCGATATCCCCTATAGGCGCGCATCCCCCGGATTTGGGGGGGCATATTGGTCTTGCTGGACGACATCCCGGCCTGCACCACCACCCTTCTGCACAAGGAGATTTCCGATGTCGATCACCGTCGAAGAAAAAGCCCGCCTGATCAAGGAATACGCCACAAAAGAGAACGACACCGGCTCGCCGGAAGTTCAGGTGGCCATCCTGTCGTCGCGCATCGCAACCCTGACCGAGCATTTCAAGAGCCACAAGAAAGACAACCACTCGCGTCGTGGTCTTTTGATGATGGTCGCCCAGCGCCGCAAGCTGCTGGACTATCTGAAAGGCAAGGAAGAGGCCCGCTACACCACCCTGATCGCCCGCCTCGGCCTGCGCCGCTGAGCGGAGCCGCGTTCGGTTCGTGAAGCGCCCGCCCCGAGAGGGGTGGGCGTTTTGCGTTTGGGGGGAAGCGTGAGCCGGATTAGATAGGGAGTTACGTCGCCGATGCTCATGCGCCGGCAGGGTCCATCAGACTCTAAGTTCTTGGCATTCTTTACTCCACCCGCTTGTAACACAGGTGGCACCCCGCCTGCCCCTTGCATACTTGGCCGGGTGCCGCTAACCCGAAACCGCATATTCCAAAGGGGCGTGACATGGACCTGACCAACCTCCGGGGCAAGTATATTCAGGCCGTGGCCGGTGCGGCCTCCGAGGCCGGGCTGGAAGAGGTGCGGCTGGCCGCCCTTGGCAAGAAGGGCGAGATTTCGGCCCTGATGGCGACCCTCGGCAAGATGGACCCCGAAGAACGCAAGGCCGCCGGGGCCGCGATGAACAGCCTGCGCGACGAAATCGACGCCGCCCTGCGCGCCCGCAAGGCAGGCCTGTCCGACGCCGCCCTGAATGAACGGCTGCAGTCCGAATGGCTGGACGTGACCCTGCCCGGCCGCCCCCGCCCGCGCGGTACCATCCACCCGGTCAGCCAGGTGATGGAAGAGCTGACCGCAATTTTTGCCGACATGGGCTTTGCCGTGGCCGAAGGTCCGCAGGTGGAAAGCGACTGGTACAATTTCGACGCGCTGAACATCCCCCCCGAACACCCGGCGCGGCAGGAGCATGACACCTTCTTCATGCACCGGGCGGACGGCGACAACCGCCCGCCCCACGTCCTGCGGACCCACACCAGCCCGGTCCAGATCCGCGCGATGATGGATCAGGGTGTGCCGCTGCGGGTGATCGCGCCCGGCCGGGTCTACCGGATGGACATGGACCAGACCCATACCCCGATGTTTCATCAGGTCGAGGGCATCGCCATCGACCGCGACATCAGCATGGCCAACCTGAAATGGACGCTGGAAGAATTCTGCCGCGCGTTCTTTGAGGTCGACAAGGTGGAACTGCGGTTCCGCGCGTCGCATTTCCCCTTCACCGAACCTTCAGCCGAGGTTGATATCCGCTATTCCAACGTCGGCGGCCAGCTGCGGATCGGCGAAGGCGACAAGTGGATGGAGATCCTCGGGTCGGGCATGATGCACCCCAAGGTTCTTCAGGCGGCAGGGGTGAACCCCGATGAATGGCAGGGATTTGCCTTTGGCATGGGGATCGACCGGATTGCCATGCTGAAATACGGCATTCCCGACCTGCGGGCGTTTTTCGAATCCGACCTGCGCTGGCTGCGCCATTACGGCTTTGCGGCGCTGGACATGCCAGATCTGGCCGGTGGCCTTTCCCGCTGAGCAGCCCTAACGGGGCTGCACCAGAACCTCGGTCATCGTCTGCGACTCCTGCGAGGCAAGGATGAAGCACAGCGCGGTGAACCCGATCATCAGGATCAGGGCCCAGGGGGATCTGGATCTGTGAGACTTGGGTTTGTTGAGCATGGGATCCATCATGATCAAGGTCTATCGTGCAGTCTTAGCAAGAATGTGGCGAACTGCCCTGATCTGGCGGGACAACGCGTTTCTGAACCGGAAACCCACTCCGCCCGGCTTCCCCTTGTGATTGCTTTGCGTTAAGCCCGGGCGCAGGAAATCCAAGGGATATTGCGATGAAATTCACCCTCTCCTGGCTCAAGGACCATCTGGACACCCAGGCGTCGCTTGATGACATTCTCTATGCCCTGACCGACCTTGGGCTGGAAGTGGAGGAGGTGGTCAACCCCGCCGCCAAGCTTGCGACCTTTACCATTGCAAAGGTGCTGGCGGCTGAACAGCACCCCGATGCGGACCGTCTGCGGGTCTGCCGGGTGCTGACAGATGAGGGCGAAAAGCAGATCGTCTGCGGTGCCCCCAATGCCCGTGCCGGGATCACGGTGGTATTGTGCAAACCGGGTGATTATGTGCCGGGCATCGACACCACGCTGGGCGTGGGCAAGATCCGGGGCGTCGAGTCGCATGGCATGATGGCGTCCGAGCGCGAGTTGGAGCTGTCGGACGAACACAACGGCATCATTGAATTGCCGTCGGGTGAGGTGGGGCAGCGCTTCATTGACTGGCTCGCTGCGAACCGCCCTGAGGCAGTGGACCCGATGATTCACGTCAAGGTCACGCCGAACCGCCCCGATGCACTGGGGGTGCGTGGCATAGCGCGCGATCTTGCTGCGCGGGGGCTTGGCACGCTGAAGCCCCTTACCATTCCGCAGATTGACGGGCAGTTCGACTGCCCGGTCGTGGTACAGATCGACCCGGCGCTGAGGGCGAAGGGTTGCCCGCATTTTGCCGGCCGCCTGATCCGGGGGGTAAGCAACGGCCCTTCGCCAGCATGGTTGCAGCAGCGGCTGAAGACGATTGGCTTGCGGCCGATTTCGGCGCTGGTGGACATCACCAACTACTTCACCTTCGGCCTGAACCGCCCCCTGCACGTTTTTGATGCGGCGAAGGTCAAGGGAGCTCTGCGCATTCATCCGGCGGACGGCGGTGAAGAGATGCTCGCCCTTGATGGCAAGACCTACACGCTACGTGCAGGCATGATGGCGATTTCCGATGATGTCGGCGTGGAGTCTCTGGCCGGGATCATGGGCGGCGAGGTGTCTGGCTGCACCCCGGAAACCACCGATGTATTCCTTGAATCCGCCTGGTGGGATCCGATCACGATTGCCGCCACGGGGCGGGCACTGAAAATCAATTCGGATGCACGGTATCGGTTCGAACGCGGGGTTGATCCAGCATTCACCCTGCCGGGGCTGGATCTGGCGACGCAGATGGTGCTCGACCTGTGCGGCGGCACCCCGAGCCATCTGGCTCAGGATGGCGCGCCAGTTGACACGACGCGCGCCTATCGGCTGAACCCGGCGCGGGTAATCTCGCTTGTCGGGATGAATATCCCCGAAGCCGAGCAGAGGGTCACGCTAGAGGCGCTTGGCTTTACGCTCAAGGGCGACATGGCAGCCCCGCCAAGCTGGCGGCCCGATGTGCTGGGAGAGGCGGACCTGATCGAAGAGGTCGCCCGCGTGGCCTCGCTTACCAAGCTGGTTGGTAGGCCCTTGCCGCGCGTCGTGGCGGGGGTGCCGCGACCGATCCTGACGCCGCTGCAACAGCGCGAGCGCATTGCACGGCGCACGATTGCGGCGCTGGGGTACAATGAATGCGTGACCTACAGCTTTATCGACGAGGCGGCGGCAAAGCTGTTCGGTGGCGGCGGGGATGCGGTGCGGGTCGAGAACCCGATCTCTTCCGAAATGAGCCATCTGCGCCCCGACCTGCTGCCCGGCCTGCTGCGTGCCGCAGCCCGCAATCAGGCGCGTGGTTTCATGGATCTGTCGCTGGCGGAAATCGGTCCGGTGTTTTCCGGTGGCGAACCGGGGGAGCAGCATCTGCAAGCCACCGGCCTGTTGATCGGCCATTCTGTTCCGCGTGATCCCTATGGCAGCCGCCGCCCGGTGGATGTGTTCGACGCCAAGGCCGATGCCGAGGCGGTACTGGCCGCCCTCGGCGCTCCCGTCCGGGTTCAGATCACCCGCAAAGTGGCAGACTGGTGGCATCCAGGCCGGTCGGGTGTGATTGGCCTTGGCCCCAACGTCATGGCGACATTTGGCGAGGTTCACCCCAAGGTGCTGTCCGAAATGGGCATCAAGGGGGCTGCGGTCGCCTTCACCGTTCTGGTCGCCAACATCCCCTATCCCAAGGTGAAAACCCCGACCCGTCCGGCGCTGGCCATCAGTGACCTGCAAGCGGTGGACCGCGATTTTGCCTTTGTTGTGGACAGCCGGGTTGAGGGGCTGACGGCAGTGAATGCGGCACTGGGGGCGGACAAGGCCCTGATCGCATCCGTGCGGATTTTTGACCAGTTCACCGGCGACAAGGCCGAGGCGCAGATGGGGGCGGGCAAGAAATCCATCGCGCTGACCGTGCGTTTGCAGCCAACGGACAAGACCCTGACCGATGCAGAAATCGAGGCGGTTTCGGCACGGGTGATCGACAAGGTGACCAAGGCCACCGGCGGTACATTGCGGGGCTGATCCGGGTTCGATGTCGGACGAATGAAAAAACCGCCGCGCAGTCCTGCTGCGTGGCGGTTTCAATTTCTGCGGCACCCATGCGGCTTATCTGCGCCAGGTTGCCAGCCAGGCATTTATCCGGCCAAAGAACCCCTTGGCCCGGTCACGCGCAGCATCGGCGCGCGCGTCAACCGAGTCCCACACCTCACCGGCGTCGGTCAGAACCGGGTCGATCGCCCGTTCGCGGAACTGCGCCCACATCCGCCAGAGCAGCAGAAAGACAAGGCCAAGAAACACGAAGAAGAAGATGTTGAACCACGGAATGATCGTCACATCAGGCCCTTCGACCGGGCGGATGCCGACGGCGTTCGGAAAGATCGAGATCAGCTCATTGCGCCATCCGTAATGCGTGATCACTGCCCATTTCGGCACTTCGGCATTCGACTTCAGATCATCGGCTTCAGTCTGCAAGCTTGCGGTATCGAACTTAAAATAGGGCGGCCAGCGCCAGCCTGTATCTTCGTTGCGATAAACCATCGGCCTGCCATTGGGCCGGACCGATTGAATGAACTGCACATCACGGTTTGCAAGAGTGCCGGACTGGTCATCCGGCTGCGACCAGAACATGCTGGTCCAGTCGGTCAGATCCTGACGTTCCTGATAGGTGCCCACGATGCGCACCACATCATGCTGCGGCAAGGTGTAGTGCAGGAACGATCCGAAGATCGTAAGGATCATGGCCCAGAAGGCCCATTTGACATATCGCATCACAGCCTCACGCGTAATTCACCAGATATAAGAGCGTGCCGATGGCAATGAAAGGCAGCACGATCACGCCCCACAAAAGTTTCCGCCGCAGGCTGCCTTCGTAGGCAGCCATGCCTTGCTCAATGAAATCACGGCGCATGTCATCGGTTGATCCATCCGGCGGATCAGCATCCCATTGCTTTTCCAGCGCCTCACGCCGCACCGACCGGGAATAGATCAGCAAAGACCAGTAGGCGACCGCCGCGAAGACGGACCAGAACACCATCAGCCGCAGAAATCCGATCATCGCCGCCCCCCGGATTTGCCCCATGGTCCTGCGATCGGGCCAAGATTTCGGGCAGGTTTCAGCTCTGGCCTCTGGCGGTCATCCATGCCGGGCTCTGCGCCGAAAAGCGCTGCACGCGCGCCTTGCTTGTCGACCACATATTCGCGTTCCAGAAAATCCGCTACATACTGGCGCTTGCGGTCAGACCAGCGGGCATAGCTGGCATAGAACAGTTCCTTGTGCACGATGAACATCTGCCGCACATCCATCGGCGCAAGGTCTGACAGAAGCATGTTGACCAGATCGCGGTCTTTGTGCGCCCGGGCCCGCAGGGTGTAGAAATAGGCAGGATGTTCGCTGGTGATGCGGGGCCAGGTGCCACCCGCTTCGATCCAGCGCAAAAGCGCGGCCAGGCCCTGAAACTCAAGCGGCAGGCTGCTGCCAAGCGTATGCGCGATCTTGCGCAATTCGGTGCGCCTTGCGTCGCCGATATCAAGGTTCATGGCATCTGCGGCCTCGACCAGAATGAAATCCATCTTCTGCCGGATCACAGCTGCCGCATCCATGCCGCGCGCCTGAACGATGGGTTCCGCCAGCTGGTTTCTCTCCAGCCAGTCCGCAATCTGGTTGCGCAGGGACAGGTCGAAGACCGGCGCAAGCGGCACCGCCCCCAGGCTTTCGCGGGGCAGGGCAGAGATGACGGCGGGCACCGGCACATCGCGGAACACGTAAACTCCGCCGAAATGGCTGGTCCAGAAATTGGGTTGCTCAAAGCTCATCTGTGGCAGCTGGATCGGCACCCGCGTCACATCGCCGGTCTTCCTCGCCAGAGTGATCATGTCCGCAATCAGCAGATCATCGCGCCAGCCATCCGGCTCGGCGCGGAAGCGGTCGATCAGCTTTGCCAGCTTGCCCGCATCGGCGACGTGGCCGCCTATGGTGTCCGCCTCGACCATGATGCGCCGGATCTCCAGCAGCTTGGCGGGGGTCGAGATTTCAAAGACTGAATTCTGCAACTCCCCCGCCACCGCATCGCGGGCGGTCAGGGCAAACAGCTGCGCTTCGTTGGTGTCAATAAACTGCCGGATGATCCCGCGTGAGGTGGAGAATTTGGCATTGAGCAGGGGCGCATGCTTCTGCGCCGTGGTCAGCAGGATGAACTGCCGGTTGGCCCCGTTGGGGTTGAGGTAAAGATCATCGCCCAGTTCGGCCCCGATTTCAGGCGAATAGCCAGAAATGTCGATGTGGAAATCTGTCAGCGCAGTCTCTCGCCCGCACAGATGCTTCATCGCGCGCTTGTAACGGTCGATAAGGGCGGGCGAGGTGATCTCGATCAGGTTGCCGAACATCAGGCCTTTGGCAATGAGGCGTTTCATTCCTTTCCTTCATGATGTTCAACGAACGCCAGCACCGAACCGTAGCGTTCTGTTACGTGTCTCTGTTGCGAAGTCATCATTTTCGAGCCACGCTCTGGCCAATCATGCGCCTCGAACATCTGTTGTGTGCCACCATACTTCTCTTTGGCGATTCTCGCGATTGCCTTCGAATCCCACCCCGGTTCGTGTGCCATTAGCCCTTCCCCTCCAAATACCGCCGCTTCGCCTCTTCCTGCCGCCCGAAGTCCCGCACCATCCCTTCAATCGCCACCTCATCCGATTTGTCGGCATAGCGGAACTCGGAATCGGCGTAGCGGTTGACCTCCTGAATCACCATGTCGACTGTGATCGGCGTCATCAGATCGCGGATCATGGTCAGCTTTTCGTCATAGGGTTTGAACAGAAACAGGTCGGGGCTTTCCATCCAGTCATCCGGCAGTTCAAAATCCATTGCCCGTACCTTCACCGCATCTGTGATGTTCTTGATGGCACGGCCAGTAAACCGCGCGTCCGCCTCCTGAATGGCCTTCAGGTAGCGGCCGATTTTGGCGATGGTGTCCAAGGGGCCCGTCTCGGCGGCCAGTTTGTCCCAGACACGCAGCAGCCCATCTTCTTGCGGGCGGGCATGGCCCTCAAAACTGGCCGCGACTGCCCGTTTGATCTCTTGGGCTGCAAACAGGTCGTGGTCGCCCACGGGGATCGCATGGTTCTTGCCCAGCAGCAGCGACAGGATGTCGATGTAATCCTCGCGGGTCTGCGGCCCATCCACCAGAAACCGCGCGCCGGCCCGTTGGCGCAGGGCGTCGTCTACATTTTCAGGATAGTTCGAGAACATGCCGAAGGTGCAATTGCCGCGCACCACCGTGGCTGCCCCGGCAAAGGCCTGCATGAATACCGCCGTCACCTCTTGCTGCCCCGCGCTTGATTGCCGGTCGCCGCGTTTGCCTGCGACCTGATCAATGTCGTCAATGGTGCCAAAGCCGATCACCGACGGGTCAAGCACGGAGTCGATAAAGGCCTTGGCGTTTTGGCCGGATTTGCCCTGATAGCTGTCGATCTGATCGATGCTGAAATTCTGATAGCGAAACGGATAGCCCGCATTGATGCAATAGTCGTTCAGCAGACCCGCCATCATCTGGATCAGCGTGGTCTTGCCGGTGCCGGGCTTGCCGTCGCCCATGAAGGTGAAGATGAAACCGCCCAACTCGGCAAAAGGGTTCAGCTTGCGGTCGAAATCATAGGCCATCAGCATCTTGGCCAGCCGCAGCGACTGGTATTTGGCGATATGGTTGCCGACCACCTCATGCGGTTTCTTGAACTGCATCGACAGCGCGCTGCCCTTGGCTGCGCGGGCGGGCTTGAAACCGGCGATGGTCAGGCCATCCGCCTCGACCTTCCAGCTGGCGCAGGTAAAGGCCTCCAGCCGCGGGGCGGTCTGAGCGCGCAGGGCAATCTTATCCATCAGCGCCTCGGCGAAACCGGCGACGGTTGCAGCGAGGCGTGGCTCCTCGGTGGCAAAAGTGGCGATGTCCTGATCCAGCTCCCACAGCACACCTTGCAGGGCGAGCGGGGCGTTGTCGGTCAGGATTTCATCCACCGTGCCGACTTCCACAGTCGTGCTGCCCAGAAGCGGGGCCAGCAGAAAGGCGGTGGCATTGGCAAAGGTGTAGAGTACCAGAAGCGCCTCGGCGGCCAGCAGTTCAGTGAATTCGGCGCGGCGCAGGTCGGGCAGGCGGCCCTCCAGATTGGCCTTTTTCAACTCGCCCAAGGGCGATTGCGCGGCAAAGGTCTCCGCCATTGCCAAAGCGATGGCAATGGCGCGGCGCAAGGCATGCAGGACCGAGGCTTGTGCAGGTGAGACAAGGCCATCTGCCCCTGCCTCCACCCGTTCCACCAGCCGCACACCGCCGGGGCGGGCGGTGGGGCGGGTGACAAGGCCGGGCGTGGTGGAGCGAAAGCGAGGGCGGCTGCCAAGCCCGGGGGAACGCTCATCGATGCGGGCAGGGGCCATCGTCTTGCCCAAGCGCGGTGCGTGGTCAAACCCGGTCAGAAGGCCAAGCGCCGCATCATACTGCGCGCGGATTACCTCTTCCTTCAATTCCATCGTGTCGCGTGTGGTCATGCCGCCCCCTACCGTGTTGCGATGATGCGTCCGCCGGTGCCCACCACGAATTTGCGCACGTCGCGGAAACCGGGCGGGTTCAGCTCGGCCAAGGCCTGATAGGGCTGTTCCGGCAGCACCACCATGCGGTCTGTCCGCGTGGTGCCGGTGTCGGCCCCCTTGCCGGCGAACGGGTCGAGCGCAAAGATCTGCCGTTCGATCATGCCGAACCAGCCTTCCTTGACCTGTTCCACCCGGTCGGCGCGCAGGTCTTCTATGGTCCAGACCAGTGCCCAGTCCTGGCCTTCCAGCGCGCGGGCGGTGGCCAGCACGTCAGAGATCGGCCCGGATTGCAGGGTGAAGCTGTGCGAATACATGGGGCCAAGGTGAATGCGGCGCAGCCGCTTGGGGTGCAGGGTGGTGAAATCGGTATCGAACCCCTGCGCGATGGTCAGCAGTTTCAGCCCGGCGGTGGATTGCGCCATCAGGTGATGCTGCGCGCGTGGCCAGCGGCTGTCATCGGTGGGAAGCGGGCGCTTGCCGCTGTCTTCAAGGTCCATCAGGTAGACCACCGGAAGGTTGACCTGCGTGTCATAGACCGCCCAATGCACCAGATACTGGCGGCGGCCGTTGCGGTCTTCGATCCACTGCGCATCCGGGTCATTGCGGGCCAGAAACAGCCCGCCCTGCGACAAGGCCTCGTAATACAGCCGCTGCGACAGCGCGAATTGCAGATCGGTCGGCAAGGACTGATCGCCGACGATCCGCCGGATCATCCGGTCCTTCAGCTCTTCGACCGAGGCGCTGCCGGACAGGTGCTTTTCCACCTGAGCCGCATCAACTGCCATCATCATCAGCTCCTGCGCCACTGGAAAACCGCTCTCATGCCGGTCAAAGGTCAGGCGTGGGGCAGCATCGGCGCGGCCGGTCATCAGGTATTTGTAGGACATCGCCCGGAAGGTCGCGGCAAGGGCGGTAATGTAGCGCCCCAGCACCCGCGCCTCGGTCCGGGTCAGGGTGCCCTCGGATTCCAGCTCGCCCGAAACCCGACCCAGATGGCCGGAGATGTGGTCGAATTTGGCGAAATAGCGCCGAGCGACCAGCGTGTCATAGAGCTCGGTATGGTCGCTTGTCAGCTGGTCCTTGACCTGGTTTGCCACTTATTCCCCGTACGCATTCTTGTCGTGCTTTTCGACAATCGCGGCGAAGCGGCGGTTAAAACGTTCATCCGCCTTGGCCTTCTGCTCCAGGATCTTGCGGGCAAACACCATGTGGCCTTCATGCGCCTCCAGCATCCCGGCCATACGGTCATTGGTGGCCGAGCCGATGGCCGCCATGGCGGCTTGCGCCTCCTGATCGGTTTTCACGCCAATCTCGTTGATCCGGTGGGCGACATCCTGTTGCTGCGCGGTCTTGAGGCTGCTGGTCAGTGCATCGTAAAGCACCACGCGCTGCTTGGTGTCGGTCTGCAGTTTGTTGATCAGCACAAGCTGGGTGGCCGCCTGATTTTGCAGGGAGTCCATCCAGGTTTTGCCCTTTTCGATATAGCGCTCCAGCGTCTGGCTTTTGGCCAGCTGCACCTGTTCGTCCTGCACCAGCGCGTTGAACTTGGTGTTTATTTCGGCCAGCTGGGTTTCGAGCTTGGTGCGCATTGCGGCGTCCTGTTCGACGCTGATCCGGTTTTCCAGATCAATGATCATGGGGTCCATCCCGGCAATCTCGGCCCGCACAGCCTCCAACGCGCCAACGGTCTGCTCGCGTTCGACCAGCGTTGCCGACAGGTTCGTTTCCACGCTGTCCTTTTGGCCATTGAGCAGATCAAGCTGGCCTTGCAGCAGTTTGACGATCACATCGGACTTGGCGATCAGGTCCTGCAGCTTGTCGTCGATGCTGGCAGTGCGCATCCGTTCCTGTCGCATCGATTCCGACTTGGCGTTGCTGAAGATGCCGATAAAGCTCTCCATCCCGGTTTTCGACCGCATTTCGTCGAAATCCTTGGAAAAGCCCTCGGTCACATCGTCCAGCCCCATGATCAGCTCGGCGATATTGGCGTTCATCAGGTCGGTGTGCTTGTGAACATCCTCCAGCGTGGCATTTTCGATGTCGATTGCCGCATCGCCCTGATCCAGATTTTGCCGTGCCTCTTCGATCCGGCTGGTCACGGCGCTGATCTTGGCCTGTGCTTCGGCCACCTGTTTCTGGCTTTCCTGAATCTGCGTATTGAAATCGGCCATAATGCCCTCCGCTGGACTGCGCCACAGTTCTGATATGGGGGATGTAAATTCGAATTACATGCCCCGCCACGGGGAAAATCGATCAAAGAATGACGGAACCCGCGCCAGCGCACCCCGCCTGTCAGATGCGCCATTCTTGCCGCAGTCTGGGCCCGACGCCAAGACCCTATTGGCCCGCTGTTTTTGCCTGCAGGTGTGGTCTGGCGGTGCGACCCAAGCAAAGGGCCCGGGGGTGTTGCCCCCGGACCGATGCAGGTCATGATCTCAGAACAGCCAAAGCCTATTCAGCGGCGTCTTTCAGGGTAAAGTCATAGCCCGAAACGCTCTTGGCTTCGAGAAACTCTTCCAGACCCCAGACGCCGCCTTCACGGGCCCGGCCTGACTGTTTGACACCACCAAAGAATGACCCGGCCCCGCGCGACTTGCCGTTGATTTCGACCATGCCGGCTTTCAGCGCATGGCCCAGACGGTTGCCCCGGACCGGGTCACTGGACTGTACATAGTTGGTCAGGCCATACGGCGTGTCATTGGCAATGCGGATCGCTTCCTCCTCAGTGTCAAACGGGACAATGGCCAGCACCGGGCCAAAGATTTCCTCGCGTTCGATGGTCATGCCGGGTGTGACATCGGCAAAGATCGTCGGTTTGACATAGAAGCCACGGTTGAACCCCTCGGGCAACCCGGGGCCGCCGGCAACCAGCCGTGCGCCTTCATCAATGCCCTTCTGGATATAGCCCTGAATCTGCTCCCACTGGCGCTTGTTGACCACCGGGCCGACGTGCGGACCTGCCTCATGCGCCGGGCCGACGGCAATGCTGTTGGCAACCTCTGCAGCCTTTGCCACGGCCTTGTCATAGATACTGCGTTCCACCAACAGGCGCGATGGTGCGTTGCAGCTTTGGCCGGTGTTCTCCATCATCCGGCGCACCGACCATTCCACGGCATTGTCGCGGGCATCGGCAAACAGCAGGTTCGCTCCCTTGCCGCCCAGTTCCAGCGTGACCCGCTTCAGCGTCTCGGCCGCCGCCTTGGAAATCGCCTTGCCCGCGCGGGTTGACCCAGTGAAGGAAATCATCTCCACATCCGGGTGGGTGGACAGCTGGCTGCCGACGCCAGCGCCATCGCCGTTCACCAGGTTGAACACGCCCGATGGAATGCCCGCATCATGGCAGAACTCGGCGAACAGCATTGCATTCAGCGGGCTTTCTTCCGATGGCTTCAACACGCAGGTGCAACCCGCCAGCATCGCTGGAATGGCTTTCAGTGCAATCTGGTTGACCGGCCAGTTCCACGGCGTGATCAACCCGACCACACCAATCGGTTCCATCACGACGGCAGAGCCGGGGGCCTGGGGGCCAAGCGGGCGCACCCATTCGATCTCTTCGAATGCCGTGAGGAAGTTTTGCGTGTGCCAGGGCAGGCAGGGGGCTTGCTCTTCCAGGGCAAAATCAATCGGCGCACCCATTTCCATGGAAATGGCTTCGGCAAATTCCTGCAGACGGGCGTCGTACTGATCAAGGATCGCCGCAACCAGCCGGGCGCGTTCCTTTGGCGGAGTCGCAGCCCAGCCCGGCAAAGCGGCCTTGGCCGCAGCAACGGCGGCATCGGTATCCGCCTGATCGCCCAGAGAGATCACCGCGCAGGGTTCCTCATTCGAGGGATTGATCACCTGATAGTCGCAGGGGCTCGCCGGGGCGACCCAAGTTCCGTTGATGTAAAAATCGCGCTTCGTCAGCATTGGTGTGCTCCCGCTGTGAATTTGATCATATGCTGGACCGATAGCCCCCCCGCCGCAAGCAGCTTTGCGACCTGTGCCTGGGTTAGTCTGCCGTGATTTGACCATTTCGTCCGTCAGATCGCACGGTGCCTTGTGCTGCCGCTGCGTGATCGCATGGAAAAATAATTTTGCCGGACAGCACTTAGATGGGCTGATATTCTCATTCTGTGCATCTCTTCCGCTGGGGGATGCAATGACGTTCCAAAACCACTAACTTTCGTCTGACAAACGAAGGAGTCGTCCATGTCGATCCGTATCAATGACATTGCCCCAGATTTCACCGCCGACTCAACCGCCGGCACGATCAATTTTCACGAATGGCTCGGCGACAGCTACGCCATCATCTTCAGCCACCCGCGCGATTTCACGCCGGTCTGCACCACCGAATTCGGAGCGGTTGCCCAGCTGGCCGGTGAATTTGCCAAACGCAAAACAAAAGTGATCGGCGTTTCGGTCGATTCGGTCGCAGATCACGGCAAGTGGAAACGCGATATCGAAGCTTTCGCAGGCGCGCCTGCCGATTTCCCGATCATCGACGACACCAGCCTGACAGTGGCGAAAGCCTACGATATGTTGCCTGCCGAATTCTACCTGCCGACCGAAGGCCGCACCCCGGCCAACACGGCGACGGTCCGCACGGTTTATATCATCGGGCCGGATAGAAAGGTTCGGTTGACCATGACGTATCCGATGTCTGTGGGCCGTAACTTTGCCGAGATCCTGCGCGCGCTCGATGCTGTGCAGGCCACCGATGGCGTGCCGGTCGCTACCCCCGCCAACTGGGTGCCAGGGCAGGATGTGATTGTGGCGCTGTCGCTGAATGACGAACAGGCCACGGAAAAGTTCGGCGAGCTGGATATCAAGCTGCCCTATCTGCGCTTTGCCAAACAGTCGGTCTAGTGGACTGAAGTGACCAAAGGCTCCGGATGTTCTCCGGGGCCTTTTCTATCGAGGGTAATCACCGCCCCAGACCCGCACCGCCTCGCGCCGCAGGCTTGCACGTTCGGCAGCGGAAAGCCGGGCAAGGGCGGCATCAGGGCAACTCGTCTCTTGCAACGCGCGCGACCACAGCTTGCGCAACGACGTGGCGCTCCACGGCAACGCCGCCTCTGCTGCCCAAGCCCGAAGTGGCGCGGGCAGCCTGTCATGTGCCGCCATCGCATTGCTCGACCGCCACCGGGCGCGTGGAGAGGTCAGGTTACGCATCACGCCCCCTGCTGCCGCCGCCAGGTCGGGAATGGGTCTGGCAGACCGGCCCAAAGATGCGGTGAATAATCTGCGGTCTCGAACAGTGCCGCATCCAGCGCTGCCGTCAGCGCGTTCCGGTCCATTGCCGCGCAGATGAACACGATCTCCTGTCGCCGGTCGCCCCACGGCTCTTGCCAATGCCGCGCTAGCTCTGACAGTGCATCGGGATGGGTCGGCCAGCGGTCGCGCGGGACCGAGGCCCACCAGCCGCCCAAGGGCGCAACCGAAGACACTGCCCCGGCCAGCGAGAACTCGGCGACCCAGTTCGGGCGCGTGGCCAGCCAGAAGTGCCCCTTGGCCCGGATCACCCCCGGCAGATCACCGTTCAGCACCGCATGCACCTTTACCGGGTCAAACGGACGGCGGGCGCGGTAGACGAAAGAACTGATTCTGTATTCTTCGGTCTTGGGCGTGTGATGCGCAAAGCCATACAACTCCTTGGCCCACAACGGATGCTCCTGCGCGCGGTCGAAATCGAACAACCCGGTGCCCAAGATCGCCTGCGTGTCCACGCGGGAATGATCCGCCTCGATCAGCCGCGCAGCGGGGTTCAGCGCGTGGATGATCTTGCGCGCCGCATCCACCCGATCTGCCGCGGCATCGCTGCATTTGTTCAGGATGACGACATTGGCAAATTCGATCTGGTCGGTTAGCAGGTTGACGCAGCGTGCGGGTGTCGCCTTCGCCCATGACCTCTCCCCGGGCGGCCAGAAAATCATGGCTGGAAAAGTCGCGCAGCAGGTTGATGGCATCCACCACCGTGACCATCGTATCCAGTCGCGCCACGTCTGACAGACTATCGCCTGCTTCATCCCTGAAATCGAACGTGGCGGCGACCGGCAGCGGTTCGGCAATACCGGTGGATTCGATCAGCAAATAATCAAACCGCCCTTCGGACGCCAGACGACGCATCTCAATCAGCAAATCATCTCGCAGAGTGCAGCAGATGCAGCCGTTGGTCATCTCCACCAGCTTTTCCTCGGTGCGCGACAGGTCGGCCCCATCGCGGATCAGGTCGGCGTCGATGTTGACCTCGCTCATGTCGTTGACGATGACTGCAACGCGGCGGCCGTCTCGGTTGTTCAGCACATGATTGAGCAGGGTGGTCTTTCCGGCACCCAGAAAGCCTGAAAGGACAGTGACGGGAAGGCGATCACGCATGGCTGCTTCTTTGTGTAATAACATAACATAATTAGCGGAGACGATGCGCAACCTCAAGTCGAAATGTGTGGGGCGTTCCTGCCAAGACGCGCCAGTCGCAGCCGATGGCCGGTCCCTGCATGGACCGGCCCTGGCAGTCAGGCCGCCGCGCGTTTGGAATACAGCACGACATTCGCCCCGATCGGCACCATGTCGTACAGCTGCTGAATGTGGTCATTGACCAGCCGCACACAGCCATTCGACACCGCCGAGCCAATGGTCCAGGGCTCTGGCGTGCCGTGGATGCGCAAGAAGGTATCGCCACGCTGCTCGTCAAATAGATACAGCGCCCGCGCGCCCAGCGGATTACCGGGGCCACCGGGCATACCGTCGGCATATTTGGCGTAGGCGTCAGGATTGCGCTCGATCATGCTTTTGGTCGGCGTCCAACTGGGCCATTCTTTCTTGGCACCGATGGTGAACTGGCCCGCCTCATACAGATCACCCCGCCCGACACCTACGATAAACCGCAGCGCGCGACGCGGTTCCAGCAGCCAGTACAGGGAAAACGTGTTGGGATCGACCAGCAGTGACCCCGGTTCAAAGGCATCGCGCAGCCGGACAATCACCGGCGCGTGCTCTGGCGGGACGACATAGGTCGCAAGGTTGGGTTTGGATTGCGCAATCGCCGGGGCGGCCAGCAAAGCGGCCGAAGAGGACAGAAACAGGCGGCGAGTCAGGTCGGACGGCATATAGCATTCCTCGTAAATGTTTGGATACTTTTGCCACAGATACGTTCGGAAGACACCCACTGTGACCTTGCTCACGCGCATGTGTAGGGCGTTGACCACCTCTGGTGGCCACACACCAAAAAGCCCCGGCGTTTGCCGGGGCTTTCTGCGGGTCATGACCGGGACAACTATGCCTCGGACGACTCTTCTTTCTTTTCAGCGACTTCTTCGCCGGTTTCCTGATCGACCATCTTCATGCCAAGGCGCACCTTGCCGCGGTCGTCAAAGCCCAGAAGTTTGACTTTCACTTCCTGACCTTCTTTCAGGATCTCGTTCGGGTGGGTCAGACGCTTGTTTGCGATCTGGGATACGTGGACCAGACCATCACGCTTGCCGAAGAAGTTCACAAACGCGCCGAAGTCGACCAGTTTGACAACCTTGCCGGTGTAGATGCGGCCTTCTTCCGGCTCTGCCACGATCGAATAGATCATGTCATAGGCGCGCTTGATGGCGGCAGCATCACTGGAGGCAATCTTGATGATGCCTTCGTCGTTGATATCGACCTTGGCACCCGAAAGCTCCACGATCTCGCGGATGACCTTGCCGCCCGAGCCGATCACTTCCCGGATCTTGTCGGTCGGGATCTGCATCGTCTCGATCTTTGGCGCGTACTGGCTGAAGGCCTGCGCCTGAGTCAGCGCCTTGGCCATTTCATCCAGAATGTGCATCCGGCCATCTTTCGCCTGCGCAAGCGCCTGCTCCATGATTGCGGGCGTGATGCCGGCAATCTTGATGTCCATCTGCAGGCTGGTGATGCCATTGGCGGTGCCTGCCACCTTGAAATCCATGTCGCCGAGATGATCCTCGTCGCCCAGAATATCGGTCAGAATGGCATATTTGCCGTCATCTTCCAGAATCAGACCCATCGCCACACCGGCGACCGGGGCTTTCAGCGGCACGCCCGCATCCATCATGGAAAGCGATCCGCCGCAGACCGTGGCCATCGAGGAGGAGCCGTTCGACTCGGTGATCTCGGACACAAGGCGGATGGTGTAGGGGAAGTCGGTGCCAGCCGGCAGAACCGCCTGCAGCGCGCGCCATGCCAGCTTGCCATGGCCGATCTCGCGGCGTCCGGGCGGGCCGAAACGACCAACTTCACCAACCGAATAGGGTGGGAAGTTGTAGTGCAGCAGGAAGTTGGAGCGCGAATTGCCGGTCAGCGCGTCGATCATCTGCTCGTCTTCGCCGGTGCCCAGCGTGGTCACGACCAGCCCCTGGGTTTCCCCGCGGGTGAACAGGGCCGAGCCATGGGTCCGCGGCAGAATGCCAGTTTCCGACACGATCGGGCGCACAGTCTTGGTGTCACGCCCATCAATCCGCGCGCCACCGTTGATGATATCGCCACGCAGGATTGCGCTCTCCAGCTTCTTGATCGAAGCTCCAAGGTTTTCGTTGGCGAGGTCTTCTTCGCTCAACGCACCCTTGATTGCCGAAACGGCAGCCGAGATTGCGTTGGTGCGCTCTTGCTTGTCCTTGATCGCGAAAGCGGCGCGCATCTGCGCTTCGCCAGCGGTTCTGACCTTGGCATACAGCGCCGAATAATCTGCGGGCTGGAAGTCGAAGGGTTCTTTGGCGGCTTCTTCGGCAAAGTCGATGATCAGATCGATCACCGGCTGCATCGCGTCATGGCCGAACTTCACCGCGCCCAGCATTTCGGCTTCGGTCAGTTCATAGGCCTCGGATTCCACCATCATCACGGCGTCTTTGGTGCCGGCGATGACCAGATCAAGCCGTTGATCCGGGTTGTTGCGCAGGTTCTGCATGTCCTCGACATCTGGGTTCAGAACGTATTCACCGTTCGAGAAGCCGACACGCGCGGCACCGATCGGGCCCATGAAGGGCACGCCAGACACGGTCAGCGCGGCAGAGACGGCGACCATGGCAAGGATATCGGGTTCGTTGACCAGATCGTGGCTCAGCACGGTCACGATCACCAGAACTTCATGGTTGAACCCGTCGACGAACAGCGGGCGGATCGGACGGTCGATCAGGCGCGAGGTCAGCGTTTCCTTTTCCGAAGGACGCGCTTCGCGCTTGAAGAAACCACCGGGGATCTTGCCGGCGGCGTAGTAGCGTTCCTGGTAGTGGACGGTCAGCGGGAAAAAGTCTTGTCCCGGCTTTGCCTTCTTGGCAAAGGTCACGTTGGCCATGACGGAGGTGTCGCCCATGGTGGCGATCACCGAACCGTCGGCCTGACGGGCAACCTTGCCGGATTCCAGTGTGAGGGTTTCGTTGCCCCACTGGATGGATTTACGAGTCACGTTGAACATCTATCGTTCCCTATATGGAAGCACCCACGGCCCCTGCCGTGTCTTCCCTTTGCATGGCGGCCCCATTGCCGCCGCCCCCTATCCTTTGCATGCGGCCGGGGGCGGGCCTCACGTCGCAGATGGCGGGGCCATACAGGAAAATGGGGGCCTTGGGAAGCGGGCTGTTGCGGGGCGGGGGATGCCCCCTGTGTTACAGATGTGAGAGTCGCACGATTTCAATAGCTTAACCATGCGGAATTAACCCAGTGTTAACTTTTGCGCCCTAAGCGACAACGTAGCGTGAGGTGATCAAGCCCGATGCAAACGACTTCGACTTTATGAGGTGCAGATCAATATCGGCATCCAGCGGGCCGAACATGCGTTTGCCTTGCCCAATCAGGATCGGGACGACAGTTACGGTCATATCAGCGATCAATCCTTCGCGCATAAAGCTCTGAATGATCTTTCCGCCGTCGATATAGACACGTCTCCAGCCTTGATTTGACAGCGCGTGCATGAGGTCCCGCGGCGCGAGGGCACTGAGGGTCACTTTGCCGCGAAGATTTTCGGGAACATCATCTGACGTCATCGTGCTGCTCAACACGATAACTGGTTTTTCATAAGGCCAGGCGTCGAAGGTCAACACGGTCCGAAATGAGCCGCTGCCCATGACAATCCCATCCACAGAGGCCATGAACGCATCATTGCCATGATCTTCGCCTTCGGTTTTTTGCTTCATCAGCCAATCAAGACCAAAATCTTCGCGGGCAACAAACCCGTCAAGACTCATCGCCATAAACACGTGACCTGTCGCCATTTTCAACTCTCCCGATTGGATAAGAGAAGCCCGCTCTTCCCTTTGTTGCCTAAAACAAGTTGGCGATAACGACAACGACCGCTGCGTCCGCATAGCTGACGGTCGGCCCAAAATGCAAAAGGCCCCGCCGGGAGGCAGGGCCTTTCAAAAGACTATCGCGTGGATCAGGCGGCCAGAGCGGCCTTGGCCTGAGCGGCAATTGCGTTGAACGCCTCGGGCTCGTGCACAGCGAGGTCGGCGAGAACCTTGCGGTCCACTTCGATGCCGGCTTTTGCCAGGCCGTTGATCAGGCGCGAATAGGTCATTTCAAAGTCGAACAGACGCACGGCGGCGTTGATCCGCTGAATCCACAGGGCGCGGAACTGGCGCTTGCGGACTTTGCGGTCACGGGTCGCATACTGCTGGGCCTTGTCGACGGCCTGCGTGGCGGTGCGGAAGTTGGTCGAGCGGGCGGCGTAGTAACCGGCGGCTTTCTTGATGACCTTGCGGTGACGTGCGTGGGTGACGACACCAGATTTAACGCGGGACATGGGTGTCTCTCCTCAGCGGTCGTAGGGCATGTACTTCTTGACGATCTTGGTGTCCGAAGCGGACAGCAACATCGTGCCAGAAGCATCGCGAATGAACTTGGTCGTACGCTTGATCATGCCGTGACGTTTGCCGGCGACGCCAGCTTTGGCCCGACCGGACGCGGTGAAGCTGAAGCGCTTCTTCGCAGCGGATTTGGTCTTCATCTTGGGCATTTCGATCTCCAATCGTCATATGCGCGACTCGGCATGCCTAAGTTGGCCGGCCCCGCAGGCTTTCCAGAACGGCTCCTATAGGGGCGGCCCGCCTTGGGCGCAAGGCAAAAGAGTCATACGGCGTTGAGCGGTCAGTTCACAAAGCGGGCAATGACACGGAAGAAGATGTCGGGGATCTGCGCCAGGGCCACGCCGCCGGGCTTCTGGTTAAGTGCTATCACCACCAGCGTACCACCGATCAGCAGAATGATGGCAGCCGCCCGGGGCGGGCGGCTGTCAACAAGGGCGGAAAACATCGAGGGTACGGACAGGACGACAAGAACCGCCCCTATGACGAACATCAGGTCAGAGTCCATCGCTACCCCCAATAATCCTGGGACGGATTATTCAGGATCGGCTTTGTAAATCAACCGCTCATCACAGGGGGCCACGCGCAGGATGTTGGTGGTGCCCTGCACGTTGAACGGCACACCGGCGGTCAGCACGATCTGGTCGGTTTCTGTGGCGAAGCCATGCTGGCGCGCGGCGCGCACAGCCGAGATTACGGCACCTTTAAAACGGTCCTGCTCTTCTGTCATCACGCAATGGGTGCCCCAGGTAAGGCACAACCGGCGTGCGGTGCCGATCAACGGGGTCAGGGCGATGATCGGAACGCGCGGGCGTTCGCGTGACACGAGGTTCACCGTGGTGCCGGTTTGGGAGAACACGGCGATGGCCTTGATATCAGCCGATTCCGCAATTTCGCGCGCGGCAGCGACGATACCATCGGCCACGGTAGAGCGGACCACCTGGCGGCTGGATTCGATGATCTGGCGATAGGTCGGGTCGCTTTCGACCGAAATAGCCACGTTGTTCATCGTGGTCACCGCTTCGATTGGGAATTTCCCGGCTGCGGATTCGGCCGACAGCATGACGGCGTCGGCACCTTCATAGATGGCCGTTGCGACATCCGACACCTCGGCCCGCGTGGGCATCGGCGATTCGATCATCGATTCCAGCATCTGGGTGGCGACGATCACCGGTTTGGCAGCGGCACGGGCCTTGCGGACAAGGCGCTTCTGGATCGGCGGCACCGAATAGACCGGCAGCTCGACGCCAAGGTCGCCACGCGCGACCATGATGCCATCCGACACGGCAAGAATGGCGTCATAGGCTTTCACGGCGGCTGGCTTTTCGATTTTCGACAGAACCAGAGCGCGGCCCTTAACCAGATCCTTGGCTTCGGTCACGTCTTCCGGGCGCTGCACGAAGGACAGGGCAATCCAGTCGACGCCGATGTCGCAGGCGAATTCCAGATCCTTGAGATCCTTTGCCGACAGGGCCGCCAGCGGCAGCACCACATCGGGCACGTTGACGCCCTTTCGGTTGGAAATCGATCCACCGACGGTAACAGTGCAATTGGCGTAATCGGCACCGCAATCATCGACGATCAGGCGGATCTTGCCGTCGTTAACCAGCAGCGAAGCGCCGGGTTCGAGGGCAGCAAAAATCTCGGGGTGTGGAAGCTGCACGCGGGTGGCGTCGCCCGGCGTGGCATCCAGGTCGAGGCGGAACTTGTCGCCATCGGCCAGATCATAGGACTCTTCTGCAAAGGTGCCGACCCGCAGCTTGGGCCCCTGAAGGTCCGCCAGAATGGCGATGGGGCGACCGGTATCGGATTCGACCTGCCGGATGATGGCGTGGCGCGCGCGGATTTCGTCATGCGTGCCATGGCTCATGTTCAGGCGGAACACATCTGCCCCCGCCTCGAACAAAGCGCGGATCATTTCATAATCATTGGATGCGGGCCCCAGAGTGGCCACGATCTTAACATTCCGAAGGCGTCTCATGCCTTGTTCCTTCTTCGGTTATCACTTCGTGGTGGGCCACGGATGGGGATAAAGCAATCGGACGTGCGGGGCAACTGGCGCTTTTGGCCCAAACCGCCTAAACGGTTAAAAGCATGGCGGAGTAAAAAAAGCATGACAGAATTTCGCCCGGAAATCAGGCACGAGGCATTTGAAATCCTTGGGGCCGCGCGCAGGGGGCTGTGGCTGGTGACCTGTGATCACGCCACAAACCGAGTGCCGGAGTGGCTGGGTGGCACGCTTGGGATCACGTCAGAAGATATGGCACGACACATCGCTTACGATGTAGGCGCGCGGGGGCTGTCGGTTGCGCTGGGCGAGGCGCTGGACAGCCCGGTGGTCTGTTCCGATTTCAGCCGGCTTGTGATTGACCCGAACCGGGGCGAAGATGACCCCACGCTGGTCATGAAGCTGTATGACGGCACCATCATCCCCGCGAACCGGCATGTTGGCCCGACGCAGGTGGAGGAGCGGTTGCAGCGCCTGTACCGGCCCTATCATGCGGCGCTGGCACAGATGGCTGGGGGGCGGGCCATTCTGGCGATCCATTCCTTTACACCGGCCCTGAAGGGCCGCCCGCCCCGGCCCTGGCACATCGGCGTGCTGCACAGCCCCGAGGATGAACGCCTGTCGCGCGCGGTGATCACAGAGCTGCAGGCCGTACCCGACTGGTGTGTGGGCGACAACGAGCCCTATTCCGGTCATCTTCCCGGAGATGCGATTGACCGCCACGCCCTGAAGCCGGGGCGGCACAACACGTTGATCGAAGTGCGCAATGACCTGATCGGGTCCGTCGTGGAACAGCAAGACTGGGCGCGACGGCTGGCTCCGGCGCTGACGGCGGCGCTGGGCGCGGTTGCAGGCTGAAAACCGCAAGGTGCGAAAACGGCAACAATGTCAGAAACGCCTGTGCCAGTGTTGCGGGCGGTTCGGGTAATGCTTCAAACGGCTTGACGGGCGGCATTTATGTGGCGCAAGTGAATCGAGTTTTCTTAAAACCACTTTGTTGTGGAGTTGCCCGTGGAACTATTGCTTTTGCTTCCCCTTTTGCTGGTCGGCGGTCTGGTTTTTGGTGGCGGGAATGATGACGATGATTCACCGCCGGACGAGGCAGAGGAGGTTCAGGCCGGAACCTCTGGGCCAGATCTTCTTCTGGGGGACAGCGGCGCGGATTTGATCCACGGTCTGGAGGGCGATGACGTTCTTCACGGAGACGCCGGGCCTGACCGTCTGAACGGCGGCGTGGGCAATGATATTCTTCTGGGTGGTGCGGGCGATGATGTGCTGTCCGGCAGTCTTGGCCGCGACATGCTGATTGGCGGGGCCGGGAATGATCTGCTGTACGGCGGCTTTGGCGCTGATGTGCTGATCGGGTCCAGCGGATCAGACTCGCTGTTGGGCGGAGAAGGCGCTGACACATTGATCGGGCTGGAATATGACCTGATTGCTGAAGAACTTTCAGAAGTGGCGGATGAAATCGAGGCGCTCGTCCGCGATTCCGGGCTTCCGGCGGCTGATCTGATTGCGGCACGGATCGGGGAGGGCGTGATATCGGGCAATCCGGCAGAGCGTGGCCCGGATGTGCTGGACGGCGGCGCGGGGAATGATGTGCTGATCGGCGATGATGGCGACACGCTGACCGGAGGCGAAGGCGTCGACGAGTTTGTCATTGCCTGGCGTGACGGCGAAGATGCCAGCCTCATCACGGATTTTGACCATCAGACAGAGACCCTGACACTTCTGTTGGCTGATCCCGATGCCGCCACGATCCTGATTCAGGCGGATGGGCCCACGGACAGCGTCTTGCTGGTGAATGGCGAGGCTGTGGTCCGGCTGGCCGGCCAGACAGCGGCAGCGCTTGCGGTGAACCCTTCGGCATGGCTGTTCCGCGCCGAGATATGACCCAAGACTTGCGACCCCGGCCCGGATCGGACATTCTGTCCGGGCAGGAGGATACCATGGCCCTTGATGACCAGACTCGAACCGAACTGGAGGCTGCGGCGTTCCGCGCGCTGATGCAGCATCTTCTGGAAAAGCGGCCTGATGTGCAGAACATCGACCTGATGACCATGGCCGGGTTCTGCCGTAATTGCCTGAGCCGATGGTATCAGGAAGCGGCCAATGCGCGTGGGATCGAAATGGACAAGGCTGCCGCGCGTGAGATTGTTTATGGCATGCCCTATGATGAGTGGGTGGCCCGGAACCAGACCGAGGCAGATGCAGGCAAACAGGCGGCCTTTACCGAGGCTTTTGCCAAGAACGTCGGCAAGGCGGAGTAGGGGCTGGCCCGGTCAGGGCCAGCCGCAGGGTCAGATTGCGGCTTTGCGCATCTCATCAAGATACAGCTCGCGCAGGCGCTGGGCGACCGGGCCGGGTTTGCCGGTGCCCACCGGCTTGCCGTCAATCTCCACCACGGGCATGACGAAGATCGACGCGGCGGTAGAGAAAGCCTCGTCGGCGTTTTGGGCTTCTTCGATGGTGAAGGGGCGTTCTTCCACCTCGAACTGCGCCTCGGCGGCGAAGCGCAGGACGGCAACGCGGGTGATGCCGTGCAGGATATCAGTGGAAAGCTGGCGCGTGATGATGCGGTTGCCCTTGACGATATAGGCGTTGTTCGACGTGCCTTCGGTTACGGCCCCGTCTTCGACAAACCAGCTGTCATCGACCCCGGCCTTTTTCGCAGCCATCTTGCCCATCGATGGGTACAGCAGTTGCACCGTTTTGATATCGCGCCGGTCCCAGCGCAGATCGGGGATCGAGATGACGCGGAAGCCAGTTTTCGCGGCAGGGGCATCGGCGAGGTTGGGGATATCCTGCGTGAAGGCCACGATGGTTGGCGGCAGGTCGGCGGGCGGGAAGACAAAGCTGCGGTCGCCGGGGTTGCCGCGCGTGACCTGCAGATAAATCATGCCTTGGTCGATGTTGTTCAGCGCCACCAACTCGCGGTGCATGGCGACGAGGTCTTCATCCGAACAGGGGGCGGCCACGTCGAGTTCGGACAGGCTGCGGTGCAGGCGTTTGATATGGCCGTCAAAGTCGATCAGCTTGCCATCGAGCACCGATGTGACCTCATACACCCCATCGGCCATCAGGAAGCCGCGGTCAAAGATCGACACGGTGGCCTCGTGTTCGGGCAGGTACTGGCCGTTGACATAGACGGTGCGGGTCATGATGCTATCCCCATAGGGCCGGATGCGGCGGGTGAATGCCGTGTTCGACGAACAGCAGCGGGTTGTCGCGGTCTTGGGCCAGCAAAAGCGGTCCGTCAAGGTCTGTGAAGGCCACGCCTTGCGCAAGGATTGTGGCAGGGGCCATCGCAAGGCTGCTACCGACCATGCAGCCGACCATGATGCCAAAGCCCATGGCTTGCGCCTCGGCCTTCAGCGCAAGGGCTTCGGTCAAGCCGCCGGTCTTGTCGAGTTTGATGTTGATGACGTCGTATTTACCATGCAGCGCTGGCAGGCTTTCGCGGTCGTGGCAGGATTCATCGGCGCAGACCGGCAGGGGGCGGGCGATT
The DNA here is from genome assembly GCF_004745575.1 of Pseudotabrizicola sediminis. GTDB lineage: Bacteria > Pseudomonadota > Alphaproteobacteria > Rhodobacterales > Rhodobacteraceae > Pseudotabrizicola > Pseudotabrizicola sediminis. The sequence continues at coordinate 94,241 of NZ_RPEM01000002.1, forward strand.
TCAGCGAGCATGTTGTCGTCCCCGGCGGGGAGCGGCTGTTCCACCAGCGCCACGCCCATCGCAACGAGGCGGGGGGCGAGGTCGGCGTAGATCTCTGGCGTCCAGCCTTCGTTGGCGTCGATGATCAGGGTGGCGTTGGGGGCGCCTTGGCGGACGGCTTCGAGGCGGGGCATGTCATCAGGCGTGCCGAGTTTGATCTTCAGCACCGGGCGGTGAGCGTTCTGCGCCGCCTGCGCCTGCATCGCGGCGGGGGTGTCGAGCGACAGGGTGAAGGCGGTGATCACCGCGCGCGGGGCAGGGAGGTGGAGCAGATCCCACACCCGTTTGCCCGCCGCCTTCGCCTCCAGATCCCAGAGCGCGCAGTCCAGCGCATTGCGGGCGGCACCGGGGGGCAGGTCGCGGGCAAGGGTTTCGCGGGTGATCCACGGGGCGGTGGCGGCGATCTGGGCCAGCACTCCGGCTACCGTTTCGCCATAGCGCGCATAGGGCACCGCCTCGCCCCGGCCGTGATGGCCATCGCGGGTGACGGTCGCGGTGACCACTTGCGCGGTGGACTTGGACCCGCGCGAAATGGTGAAGGTGTGGGCAAGTGGGAAGGTATCTGCGGTGACGGTGATCATGCGGTGCTCGGCCAGCCTTTTGTCATTCATTGCCCGAGGCCGCAGGGGGTGCAAGGTTGAAGCGCGATGCTGCGATTGCAAACAAGGGATTGTGGTTTGCTGCGCAATAATCTATCGCTGCGGCGCAGAGTCGTGAAATTAACTTGCCTGAGGCCGCCGATGAGCTTTCGTATCCAGCCCGCCCCGCCTGCCCGTCCGAACCGTTGCCAGTTGTTCGGCCCCGGATCGCGCCCGGCCTTGTTTGAAAAGATGGCGGCGTCGGCGGCGGATGTGATCAATCTGGATCTGGAGGACTCGGTCGCCCCCGGCGACAAGGATGCGGCGCGGGCGAATATCATCACGGCGATCAACACGGTGGACTGGGGGAACAAAACCCTGTCGGTGCGGATCAACGGGCTGGATACGCCATTCTGGTATCGAGATGTGGTGGATCTGCTGGAGCAGACGGGCGACCGGCTTGACCAGATCATGATTCCCAAGGTCGGCTGCGCGGCGGATGTCTATGCGGTGGATGCGCTGGTGACTGCGGTAGAGCGGGCCAAGGGACGCATCAAGCCGATCAGTTTCGAGGTGATCATCGAGAGTGCGGCAGGGATTGCGCATGTGGAGGAGATTGCGGCCAGCAGCCCGCGCTTGCAGGCGATGAGTCTGGGTGCCGCGGATTTTGCGGCCAGCATGGGGATGCAGACCACCGGGATCGGTGGGACGCAGGAGAATTATTACATGCTGCAAGGCGGGGTGAAGCACTGGTCGGACCCGTGGCACTGGGCGCAGGCGGCGATTGTGGCGGCCTGCCGCACGCATGGCATCTTGCCGGTTGACGGGCCGTTTGGCGATTTTTCCGACGATGAGGGGTTCCGCGCGCAGGCGTGGCGGTCCGCTACGCTGGGAATGGTTGGAAAATGGGCGATCCACCCCAAGCAGGTCGCGCTGGCCAATGAGGTCTTTACCCCATCCGACGCAGCTGTAACCGAGGCGCGCGAGATTCTGGCTGCAATGGAGGCAGCCAAGGCACGCGGCGAGGGTGCGACGGTCTTCAAAGGCCGTCTGGTAGACATTGCCAGCATCAAACAGGCCGAGGTGGTGGTGCGTCAGGCCGAAATGATTGCCGGGTAACGCAAGGTCATGTCGGAATCGTTGACAACATGCCACACTGTGGTCAATGCTCCGTAACCAGCGCCTGAAATACGGGCAGTCTGAAAAGAATACCCGCGCTGCGCACCAGGGGAGAGGAGGCCCCCGCGCAGCATCTGGGGAGGATGCACGCCCCGAACCAGCGGTTCGGGGCGCTGCTGTTTCGGGGGGCCATCAAAGCAGCCTGATGCAGATTGCGCGCGGTCTGTCGGGGGCGCGGTTGCATTGCCCGGCAGGCAGGGGCATATAGTGCCCTGTCCTTCACGGAGTGCCCGATGAATTACCTTGAGTTCGAAAAACCCCTCGCCGAAATCGAAGGCAAGGCCGAAGAGTTGCGCGCCATGGGGCGCAGCAATCCGGAAATGGACATTGCCCGCGAGGCCGAGGCGCTGGACAAGAAGGCCGAGGCGATGCTGCGCGATCTGTACAAGGATCTGTCGCCCTGGCGGAAATGTCTGGTGGCGCGCCACCCGGAACGCCCGCATTGCAAAGATTACATCGAGGCGCTGTTCAGCGAATATACGCCGCTGGCGGGGGACCGGAATTTTGCCGATGACCATGCGGTGATGGGCGGGCTTGCGCGGTTTAACGACCAGCCGGTGGTTCTGATCGGCCATGAAAAGGGCAATGACACCAAATCGCGGATCGAGCGGAATTTCGGGATGGCGCGGCCCGAGGGCTATCGCAAGGCGATCCGGCTGATGGATCTGGCCGACCGGTTCCGGTTGCCGGTGATCACGCTGGTGGACACGCCCGGTGCATACCCCGGCAAGGGCGCCGAGGAGCGTGGGCAGGCCGAGGCGATTGCGCGCAGCACCCAGAAATGTCTGGAAATCGGCGTGCCGCTGATTTCGGTCGTGATCGGTGAAGGCGGGTCGGGCGGGGCGGTGGCCTTTGCCACGGCGAACCGGGTGGCGATGCTGGAACACAGCGTCTATTCGGTGATCTCGCCCGAGGGCTGTGCCAGCATCCTGTGGAAGGACGCCGAGAAGATGCGCGAAGCCGCCGAGGCCCTGCGCCTGACGGCGCAGGATCTGCAGAAGCTGGGCGTGATCGACCGGATCATCAAGGAACCGATGGGCGGCGCGCAGCGCGGCCGGAAGGAAACCATCGAGGCGGTGGGCAAAGGCATCGAGGCGATGCTCAAAGAGCTGTCGGGCAAGAAGCCCGAGGCGCTGATCAAGGACCGCCGGTCGAAATTCGTCGAGATGGGGACCAAGGGTCTGGCGGCATGAGCCCTTGGGTTCTGGTGCTTCTGGCGGGGTTGCTGGAAACCGGCTGGGCGATCGGGCTGAAGTATTCAGACGGCTTTACCCGGCCGGTCCCGACCATCCTGACCATCCTGGGCGCGCTGGCCAGCTTCTGGCTGCTGTCCTTGGCAATGAAGGATCTGCCGGTGGGCACGGCCTATGCCGTCTGGGTTGGCATCGGCACCTTGGGCACCGCCATTCTGGCGGTGATCCTGTTTGGTGAGCCGGTCAATGCGGTGCGGGTTCTGGGTATCTTGCTGATCCTGAGCGGGATCACTGCGCTGAGATTGGCCTAAGGCCATCCCAGTCATTCCGCCGGGTCGAGCGAGACTTTTTGCACCAGCGGATTTTCCTGCAAGCCGACGCTCAAGGCATCAAGGTCAAGACCGCGCCTGGGTTGGGTGACCGTGGTGGTCAAGCTGACCGCATCGGTGCTGCGGGACAGGGCAATTTGGCCGGGCGTCAGACCATGGGCCTTGAGATGTCTTGTCAGATCGGTGCATCGGAAACCGGGCAAGGCGGTCACACTGACGCGCAACCCGATATGGATCGGCAATAGAATCTGTATCACGCGCAGGGCGACCAGCACCGCCAACACGATCAGCGTGCCGATGACGGCCAGTTCCAGAATGCCTGCGCCGTAGACGATGCCAAGCGATGCCGTGACCCAGAGCGAGGCAGCCGTGGTCAGACCCTGCACCGACAACCCTTCTCGAAAGATCACGCCCGCGCAGAGAAAGCCGATGCCGGTCAGGATGGCATGCGGCATGCGGGACATGTCGCTGACGATCTGAGTGCCGGGCAGCAGCACCGTATCCCAGTCAGCCTGTCGTGCCGCGATCAGCATCATCAACGCCGAGCCGAAGCAGACAAGAGTGTGCGTGCGCAGTCCGGCAGGCTTGCGCTGCAATTCGCGTTCGGCCCCGATCAGGGCACCAGTGATCAGGCTGCCCACCAGCGGCAGCATCAGTGGGGCGGAGTGAAGCGTGGTGTATAGACTTTCAAGGGTCATCAGGCAGCAACTCCGGCCCGGGCAACCGGTTCCCGCCATGCGGCCTATGGCTTGCGGAACCCGGCCTCAATCAGCAGCGCGTCAGAGGTGGTTTCGATGTCGTGCTCCAGCCGTTTCATGAAATCGGCCACTCGCAGGCCGGGTTCGATGCGGGGCAGGAAATGCACGACACAGGTGCCGGGTTTGCGCAGGATGCCGCGCTTGGGCCAGTACACCCCGATGTTGGTCGCGACCGGCACGCAGGGCTGGCCGAGTTGGTCATAGATCAGGCCCGAGCCAACCTTGTAGGGTTTGTCCACGCCGGGGGCGACGCGGGTGCCTTGCGGATAGATCACCAACTGGCCTGGGTCGGTGGCGGTGCGGGCGACATCGGCTTTCATGCTGGCGATGGCCGCGCCGCGCTTGCCCCGGTCGACAAAGACACAGCCGATGCGCCGGGCGTATTGGCCAAGGAAGGGTGCGTAGATCAGCTCGCGCTTCATGATGAACTTGCCGCGCGGGATGGCGTTGAAGATCACCAGAATATCAAAGAAACTCTGGTGTTTTGCGGCGACGATCACTTCGTCTGTGGGCGGTGTGCCGCGCACCTCGACCTGCAGGCCAAGCATGATGCGGGCGGTGAAGATCACCCAGCGGCAGTAAGTGTGGCAGGCGGCAAAGGCGCCCTCGCGGGAAAACAGCGCCCAGGGGGCAAAGACGACGGCGATGACGGCCATGGCCAGATACATCTGGATGTTGAACAGCAAAGACAGGATCCAGCGGACGGCAAGCATCAGGTCAGCCCTTTCAGGGTGCGGAAGGCAGCGGCTCGGGTGGCCGCAAAGGCCAGAACAGCGACAACAGGCGGCAGCAGCAGCGGTAACAGCCAGCCAAAGCCCTGAAACCCCAGTCCGGTCAGGAAGGCCCCGGCCTCGTCTGCGCGGGGAAGCAGAGCGACAAGGGTCATGGCCAGAACCGTGCCGATAGCCGCCCCGGACAATGCGCGCAAGGTGAAGCGGCGCACAAAGGCGCGGACGATATAGGCATCCTTTGCGCCCACCAGCCGCAGCACCCGGATGACGGGCAGGTTGGCCGACAGGGCGGAATTGGCAGCCAGCGTGATCATCGCCGCAGTAGATCCGGCAATCAGAATCAGCGACAGCGCGCCCAGCAGGCGCAGCCGTTCGGCCGCCTGAGCCATCGGGCGGCGCCAGCGGGTATGGTCATCGAGCACCGCGCCCGGCGCTTCGGCCGCAAGACGCAGGCGCAGGCCTTCGCTGTCATAGCCGGGGCGGGCCTCGGTCAGTTCGATCAGGCGGGGCAGCGGCAGGGCTTCAACCGGCAGGTCCGGGCCAAACCAAGGCTCCAGCAGGGCGCGCTGTTCTTCAGTGTCCAGCGCGCGGGCGGTGTCGATGCCGGGTGTGGTGGCAAGCAGGGCCAGAACAGCGGCCACCTGAGTGTCCAGCTGTTCCGGTGGAGCAGAGATGCGGATGGTCGCGGTGCCCGCAAGGGCAGAGGCCCAGCGGTCAGCCAGCCGACCAGAGGCCAGCGACAGCGCCAGCGCAAACACCGCCAGAAACGCCATTGCGGCGGCGGTGAACAGGGTCAACTGCGCCGTGAAGCCCGAGGGTGGCACCACGCGGTCGGCCTGCCGGTCGGGCGCAAGAAGGGCGGGAAGGGCGAATTTCACAGATCGGCCCCCGCAAGCTGCACCCGGCGGTTCTGGATGCGCAGTACCCTCGCGGCCAGCTGCGATTTTGCCTGCCGGATCAGGTTCATGTCATGGGTGGCGATCAGGATGGTCTTGCCCATCCGGTTCAGCTCGACCAGCAGGGTCAGCAGACGCAGCGACATATCCCAATCCAGATTGCCGGTGGGTTCATCGGCAAGGACCACATCGGGCGACATGATGATGGCGCGGGCAAGGGCCGCGCGCTGACGCTCGCCCCCCGACAGCTGCGGCGGCAGGGCATCGGCCAGTTTGCCCAGACCCACCCAATCGAGCAAGGCCGTCAGATCCTGCGCATCGCCTGCACGGCTGGCAACCGTCAGCGGCAGGGCCACATTGGTGACCAGTGGCAGGTGGTCCAGAAACTGGCAATCCTGATGCACCACGCCGATGCGCCTGCGGCTGAGCGCCACATCGTCGCGGGTCATCATCCGCGCGTCTCGGTCAAAAATCGACACCCGGCCTGCGGTGGGCCGCAACTCGGCATAGGCCAGTTTCAGAAACGTGGATTTTCCCGCACCAGAAGGCCCGGTCAGAAAGTGGAATGACCCCGGTGCCAGCCGCAGGGTGACATCGGACAGCAATTCGCCGCCGCCATAGTTGAAACCCACATTCTCGAACGCGATCACTCAGTGGCCCCCCATGGCATGGCGGCAGAATTGCGCAAAGTGGGTGCGGATACAATCGCGGACGGGCAGGATACAAGGCCCTGTGTTGCGAATGCGCCAAAGGAACAGCGGCTTGGGGTGCCCGACAAACTCTTGGCCTTGCGCCATATCGTTGCTAGTGTCTGTTAACATCCGGGAATATCCGGGAAAGGGTTTTGTGGCATGCGCCTGATCTGTCCGAACTGCGACGCCCAGTATGAGGTGGACGACAGCGCCATTCCGGACGCCGGGCGTGACGTGCAATGTTCCAACTGTGGCCATGCCTGGTTTCAGATGCCCGAGAGCGCGGAAGAGGATCTGACCGACGCGCTGTACCGCGAGCCCGAGCCGGAAGCGGTGCCGGTAGGACCCGCCGCCGTTGCCCAGACCGAAGCGCCCGATGAAGACCCCGATGACGATGAGGAGCCGGAACCGCCTCCCGCACCACGGGCGGGCGCGGCCCCTGTCAGGCGCGTGCTGGACGCCGATGTTTTAGCCATCCTGCGCGAGGAGGCCGAGCTTGAGCTGGCCGCCCGCAAGGCAGAGGGCGTGGGCATCGAAATGCAGGGCGATCTCGGACTGCCGCCGCCAGTGTCGCCGGTCGTGGGGTCGGCCGCCGCCGCTGCGGCGGCCACCGCCGCGGCGCGGACGGACACTGACCGCCGGATTGCCACGATGAAGGGCGAGGCGGTGCCGCCACCGCGCGCGGCGGCGCGGCGCGATCTGCTGCCCGATATCGAAGAGATCAACTCCAGCCTGCGGCCAAACGATACGGCGGTCAGCCGTGAAGAGGCGCGCCAGGCCAAAGCAGCATCCTCGGGATCAGGGTTCCGGTCGGGCTTTGCGTTGGCGCTGTTGCTGGCGATCGTGGTTGTGGCGCTGTACGTGATGGCACCGCAGATTTCGGCGCAGATTCCGGGAGCGGCCGATGCTATGGCATCCTATGTTGCAATGATCGACTCGCTGCGCCAGTCGATTGACGGTTTGATACGACGCGCGACCGGGGCGCTGAACGGCCTGACCGGCGGTTAGTCCGGCGGATAGTCTGCGCGGGTGACGCGGCGTTGCGGGTGACAAGCGCGCGGTGGGCGACCATTCTGCGCACAAGTTGCCGGAGGACATCATGACCACCTATCCCCATCTGCTTGCCCCGCTGGATCTGGGCCATATCCGCCTGCGCAACCGTGTGCTGATGGGGTCGATGCATACGGGGCTGGAAGAGACCGGCGACTGGGGCCGGGTGGCCGCGTTTTATGCGGCGCGTGCGGCGGGTGGCGTCGGGCTGATCGTGACGGGCGGCATGGCCCCGAACCGTGAGGGCGGGGTGTTTCCAGGGGCGGCAGGGCTGTTCACCGAGGGGGACATTGCCAATCACCGCCGGGTGACAGATGCGGTGCATGCGGCGGGCGGGTTGATCGCGATGCAGATCCTGCATGCAGGCCGCTATGCCTATGGCAAGGAATGCGTGGCCCCTTCTGCGGTGAAATCGCCGATCTCGCCCTTTGTGCCGCAGGACCTTGATGCGGCGGGGATTGAAAAACAGATCGCCGATATCGTCACCGCTGCCGTGCGGGCGCGTGAGGCGGGGTATGATGGCGTAGAGGTGATGGGGTCGGAGGGATATTTCCTGAACCAGTTTCTGGTGCGCCACACCAACCGGCGCGAGGATGATTGGGGCGGGTCCTATGAAAACCGGATGCGCCTGCCGGTAGAGGTCGTGCGGCGGGTGCGTGAGGCGGTCGGCCCCGATTTCATTCTGATCTACCGGATCAGCTTGATCGACCTGATCCCCGATGGCTCGACCTGGGATGAGGTGGTGGAACTGGCAAAGCGGGTGGAGGCGGCGGGGGCCACGATGCTGAACACTGGCATCGGCTGGCACGAGGCGCGGGTTCCGACGATTGCCACCTCGGTGCCGCGCGCGGCCTTTACCTGGCTGACGGCGCGGCTGCGCCCGCATGTGGCAATTCCGGTAATCACCTCGAACCGGATCAACACGCCGGAGGTTGGGGAGCAGGTCTTGGCGGCGGGGCAGGCCGATATGGTGTCGATGGCGCGGCCTTTTCTTGCGGATGCTAATTTCGTGGCCAAGGCGGCAGCGGGGCGGTCGGACGAGATTGCGCCCTGCATCGCCTGCAATCAGGCCTGTCTGGACCACACCTTCAGCGGCAAGCTGGCCAGCTGTCTGGTAAACCCGCGTGCTTGTCATGAAACGGAACTGGTCTATGCACCGACTAACTTGCCCAAGCGGGTGGCCGTGGTGGGCGCTGGGCCTGCGGGGATGATGGCGGCGCTGGTGGCGGCGGAGCGCGGGCATGCGGTGAGCCTCTTTGACCGCGCGGATCGCGTGGGCGGGCAGCTGCATCTTGCGGCCGCGGTCCCCGGCAAGGAAGAGTTTCGTGGGCTGATCACGTGGTTTACGACCATGCTGGAGCGGTCTGCGGTCACGTTGCGGCTGGGGATCGAGGCCACGCCAGAAGCTCTGACCGGGTTTGACGAGGTGGTGATCGCCACCGGTGTCGCCCCGCGCGACCCCGGCATTCCGGGCCAGGAGCGGGGGCTGGGATACTTGCAGGTGTTGCAAGGCGCAGCGGTGGGCCGCCGCGTGGCGGTGATCGGGGCCGGGGGCATCGGTTTTGATGTGGCTGAATATCTGGTGCAGTCCGGCGAAAGCCCGACCGAAGACCTGGCCCTGTGGCGGCGCGAATGGGGCGTGGGCGATCCTGCAGAGGTGCCGGGTGGTCTGGCCGTGCCTGCGCCCGAGGCACCCGCGCGCGAGGTCTGGCTGTTGCAGCGCAAGGCGGAAAAGCCGGGGCGGGGTCTGGGTAAGACCACGGGCTGGATTCACCGCGCGGCACTGGCCGCCAAGGGGGTGAAGATGCTGGGCGGGGTCAACTACAAGGCGATCACCGAAACCGGCCTGCTGATCGAGCGGGATGGCGTTGAACAGGTGCTGCCGGTCGATGACGTTGTCCTGTGCGCCGGGCAGGTGCCGGAGCGGGGTCTGGCCGAAGCGCTGATGGCGGCGGGGATCACGCCGCACATCATCGGCGGAGCCGATGTCGCGGCGGAGCTGGATGCCAAGCGTGCGATTGATCAGGGCGCGCGGCTGGCGGCGGCTCTTTAGTAGTTGTTGGGGTTGCCGGACAAGATTGTGCCAGTGCCTTCATCCCCGCCAGAGCCGACCCAGACCACGCTGCGCCCTGTGACGCGGACGGCCCAGCAGCTGGCCGGGTTGCCGTCATAGCCAAAGCACATGCGGTTGCCGTCAATCGACCATTGCCCAGAGTAATCGGGGCCGTGGATGGACCCGTCGGGTGCGTAGTATTCAGTGAACCCGCCCGAGGCGACCATGGAGCCGCGCACGGTATTGCCGACAATCGCCGCTCGGATTGCCTCAGCCGAGGCAAGATCCTGTGCCAGTGCAGGTATGGGCAGCAGGGCGGCAAGGCACAGCAGGATGCGGGCAGGGGTCATCGGAACCTCATTCACTCGGCCAAAGATTAACGTAACACACTGCGGTTTCAAAGGCCCGGCAAGGTCAGGTTTTCGGGACCATTATGTGCAGTTTTGCTGCGAGGGCAGCAAGCGCCATCTGGCTGTCCGCCGTCCAGTCTGCAGCGTGCGACAGGAACAGCACGGCCTGACTGGCATGAATTGCGGCGTCGGACAGCACCTTGAGGTGGTTGGCGCGCAGGGTCTCGCCCGATGAGGTGATGTCGGCAATCGCCTCGGCCGTCAGGTTCTTGACCGTGCCTTCGGTGGCGCCCTGACTATCGATCAGCTGGTAATCGGCCACGCCATGGATGGTCAGAAAGTCGCGCACCAGACGGTGATACTTCGTTGCGATGCGCAGCCGGAAGCCATGAGTCTTGCGGAAGGCGGCGGCGGCTGCGTCCAGATCATCCAGAGTGTCCACGTCGATCCACGCCACCGGGACCGCGATGATCAGGTCGGCGTGGCCAAAGCCCAAGGGCGCCAGTTCGGCCACCTGTGACGGCCAGTCGGCCAGCTTTTCGCGCACCAGATCGGACCCGGTGACGCCAAGATGGATGCGCCCGGCGGCCAGTTCACGGGGGATCTCGCCCGCCGACAGCAGCACCAGTTCCACCCCGTCGATGCCATCGACGCGGCCCGCATATTCGCGCTCTGCCCCTGACAGGCGCAGGGTTACGCCACGCGCGCCGAACCAGTCAAAGGTCTTCTCCATCAACCGCCCTTTGGACGGCACGCCGATCTTGATCATGACTGGTTCCCCATCAGGCGGGCCATCAGCCCGGCACGGATCACGCCGCCCACGGCGGGGATGGATCTGCCCTGACCCAGAACAGCGGTTAGCGCATCATAGCGCCCGCCGCTGGCCACCGGGGGCAGGGCGGGGTCGTCGGCGTGGAAGCTGAAGACGAAACCATCATAATATTCCAGGCTGGTGCGCCCATGGCTGGCCTCGAACGGCAGGGTTTCGGTGGCGATGCCTTGCGCCGCCAATGCGTCCAGCCGGGCGGCAAAGCGGTCCACCGCCGGGGTGATGGCGGGCAGCATCGGTGCGATGCCGCGCAGGTGGTGCAGCGCGGCGCGTGAGGGGGCCTGCAGTGAAAGGAGATCGTAGAGCAGCGCGGCTTCGGGCGCGTTCAATGGCGGGGTCTGGGCGTCTTCGGTCAGGGCTTGGGCGCGGACCATGATCTCTTCTTCGCTGCGCAAGCCGGTAAAAGTGCCCGCCTGTGCAATCAGATCAGCGGGCGAGCCTTTGGCCAGACGATCCAGCAGGTGCTTTCGGGCCGCAGGCAGCGGCGCGCGGCCCGAAAACCGGTCGAGCAGGGCGCGGAAGCGCTGGGGCCGCCAGATGTGGCGCAGCAGCGCCTGCTTGCGGCGATCAGAAGTGGCAAGTCCGCGCACGGCGGCCATCAGGATGCCGATATCGCCGGTGACCGGGCGCAGGGACAGGCCGTTTTCGCGCAAAACGCTGTCGATCAGAGCGAAGACGCGGGCGTCGGACTCCTCGGGCTCGTCGCGGCGGAAGATCTCGATTCCGGCCTGATGGTATTCGGACGGGCGGTCGCCGCGATGGGTCTGTTTCCGGAATACAGGGCCGGAATAGGCATAGGTCGCGGGGTCGGCGCCGCCCGCCATGTGCTGCTGCACCACCGGCACGGTAAAATCGGGGCGCAGCATCATTTCGCCCTGCACCGGGTCCAGCGTCATATATGCGCGGGCGCGGATGTCCTCGCCATACAGATCCAGCAGGGTTTCGGCAGGCAGCAGGATGTCCGCCTCGACCAGCGTGGCACCCTGTTCGGTGAACCACGCGGCAAGGCGGTCCGAAAGCACGCGTTCCTGCCCGGTGTTGCGCATCAGTTCTGATCCAGCATCCGGCGCACGGCGGCGACCAACTCTGCGCGGGGGACTTCCACTTGCGCGGGACGGTCCTTCCATTCCTCAAGAGTGGCGTTCTGTGCGATTTTCGCGCCGAGGATCAGGTCTTTGAGGATGACTGTGCCCGCCTCGGCCTCGTTCCCGCCCTGAATGATGGCGACGGGGGAGTTGCGCTTGTCGGCGTATTTTAGCTGGTTGCCGAAGTTCTTCGGGTTGCCAAGGTAGACCTCGGCCCGAATGCGCGCGTTGCGCAGATCGGTGACCATACCCATGTAATCGGCCATACGGTCACGGTCCATCACGGTGACGACGACCGGGCCGGTGATGTCGGTGCTGATGCGGCCCTTGGCATGCAGGGCGGCGAGCAGGCGGTCCACCCCGATGGAGACGCCCGTGGCGGGGACGGACTGGCCGGTGAAGCGTTTGACGAGGTCGTCATAGCGGCCCCCGCCGGCAACGGAACCGAAGTTACGCGGGCGGCCCTTTTCGTCGGTGATCTGGAAGGTCAGTTCCGCCTCATAGACCGGGCCGGTGTAGTAGCCGAGGCCACGGACGACAGACGAGTCGACACAAACCCGGTCTGCTTCATACCCCTGTGTTGAGAGCAGTGAGACCATCAGTTCAAGCTCATCGATCCCCTCGTTTCCTACTGCGGAATCTCCAACCGCTTGACGCATTGAAGCTAGGCGGCGCTCATTCAACTCGTCTCCGCCGATAACAGACTTCTGAGTCAGGTATTGAACAATGCTTTGCGCACTTTGAAGGTGGAGTCCTACTCCGTCGATGAAAGCCCCAGAGGCGTCTCTTCTTCCAGTCGTGAGCAGCTCTAGGACGCCATCTTCGCCAACTTTGTCATACTTATCGATTGTTCGCATGATCGCGGGCCGATTTGGATCGTCAGAGCCAACACCAATGAAGTCCAATACCCCATCGAGAACCTTGCGGTTATTGACTTTCACCACATAGTCGCCACGCTCGATGCCAGCCGCCTCCAGCGCGTCGGCCAGCATGGCGCAGATCTCGGCGTCGGCGGCGACCGAAGGGGCGCCCACGGTATCGGCATCGCATTGATAGAACTGGCGGAATCGGCCCGGACCCGGCTTTTCGTTGCGCCAGACCGGGCCCATGGCATAGCGGCGGTAGGGGCTGGGCAGGTCGTTGCGGTATTGCGCGGCGACGCGGGCAAGGGGGGCGGTCAGGTCATAGCGCAGGGCCAGCCAGTCGGCCTCGTCTTCCTGCCATGCGAACACGCCTTCGTTCGGGCGGTCCACGTCGGGCAGGAATTTGCCAAGCGATTCAACGGTTTCCACGGCGCTGGTTTCCAAGGGGTCAAAGCCATAGCGGTGATAGACCTCGGCGATCTTGTCCAGCATGGCTTTGCGCTGCGTTACTTCGGTGCCGAAGTAATCGCGAAAACCCTTTGGGGTTTCGGCGCGGGGACGGCGGATTTTCGCGTCGGACATGGCGGTTTGGCCCTTCGATCTTTGCCGGCCATCCTGTAACGGATGGGGGGGATGGCGGCAAGCGGCACGCGGGCAATCAGGGGGGTGCGGATGATGGACCGGGTTGACGGGATCGAGGAGCGGGTGGCGCACCTGCAGCGGGCGGTTGATGATCTGTCGGACGTGGTGACGGCGCAGCGCCGCGAGATTGACCGGCTGACGCGGCTGGTTGGCCTGCTGGTGGAGCGTGAGGCCGAGCGCGAGGCCGGCCCGGGCGAGGCCCCTGCCACAGATGTGAGGCCGCCGCATTGGTAAATCTGCGCGTGGATTACGCAGCACTGGCGCTGACGCTGGCAATCGGGGCTGCAGGCGGGATGCTGGCGACGGCTTTCGGGCTGCCGCTGGGGTATCTGCTGGGGTCGCTCTTGGCGGTGGGGGTGACGGCGGCCATGGGCTGGCGGCCGTTTGGCCGCGCGGTGACCATGCCGATGCGGCTGCGCATGGCGTTCGTGCCAGTGATCGGGGTGGCGATCGGCGGAGCTTTCACGCCGCAGGTCGCCCGTGAGGCATTGGGGTGGGGGCCCAGTCTGCTGGCACTTTTGGTGTTCGTTCCAGTGGCGCATGCATTGGGCTATGCGGTCTTTCGCCGTGGCGGTCTGGACCGCGTGGACGCCTATTTCAGTGCGCTGCCCGGTGGGTTGATTGAAAGCGTGCAGTTGGGTGAAGAGGCGGGGGCCGACGTGCGGCTGCTGACGGTGTTGCAGTTCTTGCGGCTGATCCTGACCATTGTCGCCGTGCCGTTGATCTTTCTGGGGGTGACGGGGCATTCGGTTGGCTCTGCTGCCGGGGTGCAGTTGACCGGGGCCGATGTGGCGCTGATCCCGCGTGACGTGCTGGTGCTGCTGGTGTGCGGCGGGATGGGGGTCTGGCTGGCGCGGCTGTGCCGGATTCCGGCGTATATTATCACCGGGCCGCTGATCTTGTCGGCTTTGGCGCATGTGCTCGGTTGGGTGGAAGGGGTGCCTCCGGGCTGGCTGATCGCGTTGACACAGGTTGTGTTGGGCACCGGCCTTGGGGTCCGCTTCGCCGGCGTTTCCGGCGCAACGCTGCGGCGTGCGGGGGTGCTGGCCGTGCTGAACGGGGCGGCGGTGATGACGCTGGCTTACGCCTTTGCCCTGCTGTTGCAGGACGTGGTGGGGCAGCCGGTCTCGGCGGTTTTTCTCGCCTTTGCCCCTGGCGGGCTGGCCGAGATGAGCCTGATCGCGCTGAGCCTGAACATCAGCGCGATCTACGTGACCACGCATCATGTGGTGCGGATCGCGCTGGCGGTATTTGCCGCGCAGATCGGGGCGCGCTGGTTTTTGAAGCGTTAGGGGCGGTTCTGGACAGGCGGAGCCGTGCGTGGCACTACAGGCGCGACCCAACAAAGGCCCGACCGATGGCTGACAGCACATTGCCTGCCCTGACCGCCGAGGCGCATTGCCGCGCCGCGACCCGCGTGCTGCGGATCGAGGGCGAGGCACTGTTGACGCTGGCGGCGGCCCTGCCTGCCGATTTTGCCGGGGCGGTGGCGGCGCTGCTGGAGGTGCGCGGGCGGGCGGTGTTGTCGGGCATCGGCAAATCTGGCCATGTGGCGCGCAAGATTGCGGCAACGCTTGCGTCAACCGGCACGCCATCACTGTTCGTGCATCCCGCCGAGGCGAGCCATGGCGATCTGGGCATGGTGATGCCGGATGATATCTGCATTCTGCTGTCCAATAGTGGCGAGACCTCGGAGCTGCGCGACCTGATCGCGCATTGCGCGCGCTTTGACATTCCTTTGATCGGGTTCTCGCGCGATCCGTCCAGCACCCTGATGCGGGCTGCGGATTACCGGCTGACGATTCCCGATCTGGCCGAGGCTTGCGCGATTGGCATGGCCCCCACCACATCGACCACGCTGATGATGGGTTTGGGTGATGCGCTCGCCGTCGCACTGATGGAGGCGCGACGGTTTGAGGCCGACCATTTCCGCACCTATCACCCCGGCGGCAAGCTGGGTGCGCAGCTGACAATGGTCCGGCAGGTGATGCATTCTGCGGTGCCCTTGGTGGCGCAAGATGCCCCGATGCAGCATGTGGTGCAGGCGATGACGGCGGGCGGCATGGGCGTGACCGGCGTCGTTGATGCGCAGGGCCTGCTGGTGGGGGTGGTCACCGATGGCGACCTGCGGCGCAACATCGTGGGGCTGCTGGACCGCACGGCGGGTGAAGTGGCGACGCGAAGCCCGAAGACCGTGGCACCGCAGACGCTGGCGGCGGAGGCCTTGGCCATTGTGAACAAGTCGAAAATCTCGGTGCTGTTTGTCTGCGAGGACGGGCGGCCAGTGGGGATCGTGCATCTGCATGATCTTTTGCGCATTGGCGTGGTGTGAGGGAATGATGGATCAGCAAACCGTAACTGTGGGCGATATTGCCATTGGGGGGAATGCGCCGATTGCGCTGATCTCTGGTCCGTGTCAGCTGGAAAGCTCGGCCCACGCCCGGATGATTTGCGAAGGGTTGCTGGAGGCCTGCGCGCCCACGGGCACCAGGTTCATCTTCAAGGCCAGCTATGACAAGGCGAACCGGTCGTCGCTTGGCACCAATCGCGGCTTGGGGATGGAGATGGGGTTACGCATCCTGTCCGACATCCGCGCCGAATATGGCGTGCCGGTGCTGACCGATGTGCACGAACCAAGGCATTGTGCCATTGCGGCAGAGGCGGTGGACGTCTTGCAGATTCCGGCGTTTCTGTGCCGCCAGACCGACCTGTTGCTGGCGGCGGGGGAAACCGGCTTGGCGATCAACATCAAGAAGGGGCAGTTTCTGGCCCCTTGGGACATGAAAAATGTCGCGGCCAAGGTGGAAAGCACCGGCAACCGGCGGATCATGCTGTGCGAACGGGGCACGTCGTTTGGCTACAACACGCTGGTCACCGATTTCCGGGGCCTGCCGACCATGGCGGAAACCGGCTGGCCGGTGGTGTTCGATGCCACCCATTCGGTGCAGCAGCCGGGGGGGCTTGGCGGCGCCTCTGGCGGACAGCGGCAGTTTGCGCCGGTGCTGGCGCGGGCGGCTTGCGCGGTGGGGGTGTCGGCACTGTTTATTGAAACGCATGAAGACCCCGACAACGCGCCCAGCGACGGGCCGAACATGATCCACCTGCACAATATGAAGGCGCTGATCGGAAACCTGTGCGCCTTTGACCGTCTGGCAAAGGGGCTGTGAGTATGGACGCCTGCATCATCATTCCCGCCCGCTTTGCCAGCACCCGCTATCCCGGCAAACCGCTGGTCGCGCTGACCGGCGCCAAAGGCGTGGCGCGCAGCCTGATCGAGCGGTCGGTCATGGCAGGGCGCGCAGCGTCCTGCGGCCAGATCCCGATTTATGTCGCAACTGATGACGACCGCATTGCCGACGAGGCGCGGCGGATCGGGGCAGATGTGATCATGACCTCTGACACCTGCCGCAATGGCACCGAACGGGTTGCCGAAGCGGTGGCGGTGGCAGGCATTACGGCGGACATCGTGGTGAACCTGCAAGGCGATGCACCCCTGACACCGGCGCATTTCGTGACCGCACTGATCGACGCGATGCGGGCCGACCCCGGGTGCGGCATGGCGACGCCGTTCTTGCGCTGTGACCCCGAGACGGTAGAAAACCTGCTGATGGACCGCCGCGCGGGCCGCGTGGGGGCGACCACGGTGGTGGCGGACCGGGCCGGGCGGGCGCTGTATTTCTCCAAGGAAGTGATCCCGTTTACCAACGGGCGTGGCATCGTCAACGGCAAGGTGCCGGTGTTTCACCATGTCGGCGTCTATGCTTACCGCCCCGCCGCATTGGCCGCCTATCAAAGCTGGGAGCCGGGGCCGTTGGAGGGGCTTGAGGGGCTGGAGCAGCTGCGGTTTCTGGAAAACGGTTATCCGATCCGCATGGTCGAGGTGTCCGCTCCGGGCGCGGTATTCTGGGAGCTGAACAACCCAAGCGATGTGCCGTTGATCGAAGGCTATCTGGCGCGGATGGATTGGGATTGAGCGTGCTCTGGGATGCTGAGGTGGATGCAGCGGGTCTGTTGTGCCCGCTGCCGGTTTTGCGCGCGCGCAAGCGGCTGATGGCCATGCAGCCCGGCCAGGTGCTGCGGGTGGTGGCGACCGATCCGGCCTCGGTCATCGACATGCCGCATTTCTGCAGTCAGTCGGGCGATACCCTTCTGGCGGCGGATCAGGAGGGCACCGTGCATGTGTTTCTGATCCGCAAGGGGTCAGGTCAATCCGCTTTGCAGCAGGCCGGGGTGGCCAGCCCCTAGAATCCAGCCCTCTTCCGGTGACGGGTGGGGGAGGGTGAAAAGGCGTCCCATGTCCTTGGGGTCAAGCCGGTGCAGCGCGATGGCCAGTAACCGGACCTGTGCCTCATCCGGCACCATTCCGGTCGTCGCAACGTGTCTGCGGACAGCATCGGCCAGCAGCGATGGATAAACCTCGGCCAGCACGATGGGCGTGGTGGGAGGCTCGAACGGCCATACCGCGACCTGCCCGGCAAAGCGCTGCCGCAATCGCTCCAGCACCGGCAGGCCGGTCAGCACCTGCGCGCCAACCGCCCCCGCGCCCGCCAGTTGCCAGACAGGTTTCGGTGACGACCCCGGCCCGCGCGCGGCCAGATCGGTGGCGCGGTGCACGGCGATGCCGGGTGGTAGATCGGGCTTTAGCCGGGGCAGTCCGGCGGTGGGCAGCTTTTCCCCATTGCCCCAGAAAGGACCACCACCCGGAAACGCGCTGTTCATCTGCGCCGCAATCTGGCGGTAATTGCTGAGGTTTCCGGGCGTATCAAGCACCCGCTCTGCCAGCCAGCCCCACCACGACAGCGCATCAGCCTGGCCGGTCAGAGTGGCGATAAACCCTGCTGGTGCGCCAAATGCAAAATCTGTGCCCAGCAGCAGGCGCTCGTGCCGGGCCAGACTGTCGACCATCAGCGTTGCAAGGGCAGATTCGGCGGCGTGCCGTGTGGCAATGTTGCGGGCGGTGCAGGTGCCCAACGCCGCCTCGGCCAGCCAGATTGAATCCTTGCCATGTTTCGGGCCTTTGGCGGCGGACCAGTCCAGTATCGCGATGCGGTCAAAGATCACGGGTCCGCTCACGAGCGCTGGCCAGATCCTCGGGCGTGTTGATGTTGAAAAACGGATCTTCGGCGGCAGCGAACCGTGTGGGAACGGCCCCATATTGCACCGCCCAGCGGATCACCTTGCGCTGCCCCGTCAGCAGATCGCGGCGCAGGTCGTGCCGGAGGCGGGTCGGCCAAAGGCCAAAGACCGGGTGCCAGTCAAGCGCGTCACCAAACCCGCTTGCGGCAAGGCTGAACCGGGCGGTGCCGTCCGTAGCCTGCAGACGCGCAACCAGATCGGTCGGAAAGAACGGCGTGTCGGCGGCCACGGTCACAACCGTATCTGCGCCGAGGCCCGCCGCCCAATCCATCGCCGCCAGCACCCCTGCCAGCGGGCCGGGGAACCCCGGCACCGGGTCTGGCAGCACCGGAAAGCCGAAAGGAAAGCGTGCGGCATCACCATTGGCGTTGATCGCCATGCGCTGCACCTGCGGCGACAGCCGGCGGATCACATGGTGCAGGATGCTGTGATCATCCAGCATCAGCAGGCCCTTGTCGCCCCCCCCCCATGCGCCGCGATTGCCCGCCCGCCAGAATGACGCCGATCGGCCCGGTCACCTGCATGATCTGTCTTGCCCCCAGCGAGCGCTTTCGCGTTTCGCGGGCATCATGTAAGCAGGGCCGTCAAGATTCAAGCGGACCGGGCAGGTGAACATGCTGGCATTTGTATCCGCCCCGGAGCGGGGGGAGGGCGACCGGCTGCTGGCCCGCGTGGCTCAGCGGCTGGGTGCGGCCGGGGTTGCGCTGGCCGGTGTGGTGCAGCTTAACACCGAGACCGACCCGGACCGGCCTTGTCTGATGGATCTGCGGATCCTGACCGATGGCAGCACCGTTCGGATCAGCCAAAGCCTTGGCCGCTATGCGCAGGGGTGTCGGCTGGATGCCGCGGGGCTGGAAGACGCCGTTGGGCGGGTTGGCGCAGCGCTGCTGGCCGCACCGCCACAGCTTCTGATCCTGAACAAATTCGGCAAGCAAGAGTCCGAAGGCCGTGGCTTTCGACCGGTGATCGCGCAGGCCATGGCGCTTGGCGTACCGGTGCTGACTTGCGTTTCGGAAAAGAACCGGGCTGGGTTTGATCTGTTTGCCGGTGATGTCGCGTCGGAACTAGGGACAGATGAAGCGGCTGTGCTGGCATGGTGCCAGCTGAAAACCGTTTGGCCCAGAAGCGTTTAGACTGGGGGATGCCCCTGCACAAAGCAGGGCGTAGTCTGGCCCTCGTCTCGGCGGTGGCCGCCCCCGGCTCAGGGTGCCGCATCAACCGGGGCGGTTGCCAAAAGGTCGGCAATCGCCTGCCGCGTGGCAGCACTTTGATTCAGCTGCGTCTGGCCCGCCAGCAGCGGTGGGGAGGTGGCAATGGCTTGATCCGGGTCAATCAGACCGGCTACAGCGGACCAAGGGTCCGTGGCAGCCAAACCTGATGCGCCTGTGTCCGCCGGATTTGACGGGTCGTCAGCGCCATCTGCGGGGGAGGGCCAGGTGCCTGACCAACGTTGCAACCGCTGTGCCTCTGCAATGTTGCCGGAACCTTCAAGACGGTTGGCCGCCGATTCAAAGTCGCCCAAAGCCGCGAAAGAGGCGGCAAGAAGATCGGCATCGGCATTGGGCAGGTTTGCGGCCAATGCCTGCAATGCGCCACGCGCATCGCCATTGGCCAAGGCGATCCGGGCGGTGAGGCTGTCGTCAAGATCGCCCTTTTGCGTCCAATTCGCCGCGATGTTGGGCAGGCCGGCGTCAAGTAGCCTTTCCGCGAGTTTGCTGCGTATGGCCAGCGGAAGGGAATCTCGCCGGATCGGGTCGAGCCCCACTGCATGCAGCAGCAGCTGCGATTCGGCCCCGACGTCACCCATCAACATCCAGACATCCTGTTCCAGAGCGGGTGAGTTTAGCGCATGATCGAAGGCTGCCGTAAAATCGCCCCCCAGCGCGGCACCATGGGCTAGCGCCCGGTCCAGTCGGGGGCGTAGCGGACCATTTCCATGTTCGAACGAAAACGCCTCCAGTGCCAGAATGTCTCTGCCTTCGATAGGTTTTCGTTGTTGAAACCGCGCCTCGACCAAGGTGAACAGGGCCGCCATTGCGGTTTCTCCGGTCGCACCCGTGGGCAGAGCGGCCTCGGCTTCGGCGGGGGCACCGCCGATCAGCGCCTGATCTGCACTGAGCAGGTCAATCGTCGGATCCCCTTGCGGTGCTGCACGGGCGAAGGATTGCGTGACCACCTGGGCATTGGCACCGTCGCCCGATCTCAGCAGGCGCTTTGCCACTTCAGGCCCAAGCATCGTGCGCAGGTGGCGAGGCAGCGCCAGGAAGGTGCGGCTGATCGAAGTGCCGTTGACATAAGGAAGTACCTCCCCCTCCGGCGCCGCCAGCAGAGCCCAAAGCGCGGCAGCGGAATCACAGCTTTGCATCGAAAGGAACGGGTTGTCGGGCGGCAGATCGCCATCGAGCAGATAAGAAAGCCCTGTGCGCAACGCAGTGTCCTGTCCGGCGGGCATAAAGCTCGAGAGCATCAGGCGCGCCTCTGCCCCAAAACCAAAGTGCAGATGTGTGTTCACCGCCTGCACCACGCTGTCCCGGTCCGGAACGTCAAATTCGCTGAGCAAGGCGGCACGGGCGCGGGATAGCTCGTCTGCGGCCTCCTCGGTTGCCGCCCAGGCGCCGACATCGACCTCGGCAGGTGCCGGACAGTTGCTGCCCTGCACCATGAGATCGGGCGGCGAGTCCGGCCCGGACGTGATGCCGATGCCCGGCAATTCGATGACGGCCGCGCGGGCATTGTCCGGCTGGGGAGAGATGGCGCTGTCTGTGGCCGGATCAGCAAGTCGTTGCCGCGGTTGCATCTCGACAACGCCCTGCGTGGCCCCTCGCCCCATCTCTTCAATCAACATGGTGCGGAAGTCTTGCAGCCGCAGATCACTGTCCAGCCCGGCGATCTCGGGTTCTGCCGGGGGCGTGGGTGCGGATCGTTGGACGGGCGTCGGTCGGTCAAGCCAGTCATAGGTGGCAGTGAAGCCGCCGTTACTGCGGGGCCGTATCGGCACCGAAGGCCGGATCGGAGAGGCCAGGGTGCCGTCCACAAGGCGACGCTCAAAGCTGGAATTCGGGGGTGGCGCACCATCCCTGATGTCGATCACCAGAAATCTGCTGCCGAGTTCAAAGGGAATGGCATGGCAAGGGCAATCAACGCCAAACAAAAGATCGCCGTTTGCCGGGTCAACCCCGATGGTGCGCAGCCTGTCCTTGGTGATCAGATCAAACACCGACGACAGATTGTAATTTAATCTTGGCCCGGCGACCCGCAGGCCGTAACCCCCCGATGTTCGTCCCAAAACCCAACTCACCCGCGCCGGGAAGGTCAGCACGATGCGGGTAAACGCCCCATGATCGCCCGTCCTGACCGTCACGCCCAGCGCCTGAGCCTGCGCTTGCCCGGTGAGAAGGGTGAACAGCAGCAGCAAAACCCTCATGCCGCCTCCTGCTTGAGGCCGCGCAGCGCCTCTTCAAGATCGCCGAAGCTGGGTCTTACGGAATGAGGTGTGTTCTGGCGTCCCACCTCTATGCAGATATTGGCTGGATGGTTGTGCAGATTGGCAATCAGCACCTCACGGATCAGCTGATAGAAATGGCCATCCTCATCCACCACGGCTTTCACGCGGCTGGCAAAGGGGCCCACGATGCCATAGGCCAGAAACACTCCAAGAAAAGTGCCGACCAGAGCGCCACCAATCATTTTTCCCAAAATTTCCGGAGGTTGATCAATCGACCCCATCGTTTTGATCACGCCCAGAACCGCCGCGACAATACCCAGCGCGGGCAGCGCATCGGCCATGGATTGCAGCGCATGGCTGGAGTGAAGCGCATGGTTCTGCGTCGCCTCCATCCGTTTATCGAGAACCTCTTCCACCTGATGCGGATCATCGTAATTCATCGAGGCGGCACGGAAGGTGTCGCAGATCAGATCGACCGCTTCGTGATCTTTCTGTATTTTCGGATAGCGCCCGAAAATGGTCGATGTCCCCGGGTTTTCGACGTGTTCTTCAAGCCCGACCGGGTTTGACCGGGCAAGGCGGATCAGTTCAAAGAGCAGACACAGCAGGTCACGGTAATCCGACGGCTTCCAATGCGCGCCCTTGAACACCTTGCCGATATCCTTGGCAGTGTGCTTGACCACAGAAATATTGTTGGAAATGAGGAAGGCACCAATGGCGGCCCCCCCGATCATCATCATCTCAAAGGGCAACGATTTCAGGATGATCCCCATTTTGCCGCCAGCCAGCATATAGCCGCCAAACACCATTACAAAGATCACGCCAATGCCAATGAACCCAAACATCCGGTTCCCATCCTGCTGTTGTTCGGCCTGATCATTGCAGCCAAGCGTAAAGAAAGGCTGACCTTATTCCTTTGGCGCGCGCGCATTGCGCCCTGCAATCAAGACGCTGATCGCATAGGCTGTTTCCAGTTGCATCCCGGCAAGGACTGCGGCAGCGGCATCGGGGCGCATGCGGCCAAGAAAACCTGCCGCAAATTCTTGCGCCATCGTTTCGAAAATCGCTGCGGCCTCGGCAGGTTTCATCGCTTCATAAACCGTGGTCAGCCGCTGCAGGTCTTTTTCGGCGGCCCCGTCTGCAATGGCGAGCGTAGCCCGCAGACTTGCCTCGGCAGTTTCCAGCTCTGCCAGACGGGCTGTAAGCGCAGAGTCTGCAAGGGACAATGCGGCAAGCCTGTCCTGCAAGGCGGCTTCGCGCGCCGCAAGGGCGGCGTCCCGGTCCCGCAGCGCCTGCGCGAGCGCGGCAGGCGGAGCGGGGCATTGCAGCGGTTCCGCACTGGCGACCGGGTCTTCGGCCGCCTGCAGCGCCATCGCGGTCCCGATCCCGTGCCCCAGGCGTAGGGCCCCGGCCGCCGCAAGGACAAGTGCCAGTAGTGCCAGCGTTCCCCGCCCGGCAAGTGTGGGGCGCAGGGTCATTCTGCAACCCTCAGCGCTGCCCGGTCGGAGCGGCGGCGCACGACCCGCAGGCGCTTGTCCTCTGCCGGCTCCTGCAATGGCGCGGCGGAGTCTTCTGGCAAGTCGTGCATCGAGGCGAGGATCAGATCAAGCCGGGCGGCTGCCGCTTCGGCGCGGCGCACCTGATCATCCAGCCCGGAGGCGGATTTCTGGGCCGATGCGCGCGCCCGTTCAAGGGCTTTCGTCATGTCGTCAACCTGCGCAGACAGCACCGCAATTGCCCCGCCCATGGCAGATTCCAATGCAGTGAACCGCCGGAGCCGGCGGGAGAGGACCAGACAATAGACCGAGACCGAAAAGGCACCGGCAGCCATCAGAAAATCGGCAATCAGGTTCATGATGCACCCCTTCAGTTCAGGACAAATTCAGAGATCAACAGGTCACGCACCCGGTCTTGCCCGGTCACGATTTGTACCCGACGCAGCATCTGCGCCTTGAGACGCATCAGGGCAGCGGGATCTTCGAGCTGCACCAGTTCTACGGCGCGCAGGTAGCTGTTGAGCACATCCGCAACGCGGGGCAGCAACAGCTGTACCTCGGCGACATGGGCGGCACTCACCTCCAGTTGCGACGCGAATCGCAGGTGCCGTGACCGGGATTGTGGGCCAAGGCTGATGATGATCGGGTCCACCGGTACAAAGACGATATCGGGAAGCGCCGTTGCCCCGCCGGACACCGGGGATTGCGCCCCCGGATCCCCGAGGAGTAGCCCTGAATAGGTTACATAAAATCCGCCGCCTCCAAGGGCGAGCGCCCCCGCCAATCCGATCAAAAGGGGCAGCTTGCCCTTCTTTTTCGGCAGATCTTCGGTCGGTGTGTCAGCTTGGGTCATCGCGGGCTCGCTTCTGTTCGGCGAGGACCAAAATAGATCAAAGGTCACTAACCGATTGTTAAGGCACATCCTTCATTGATCAGTCAAAGCGCAGACAGACGTCTGCTAGACGGAGGGCTGGTGTGAACAATCTCGTTTCCTTGTGGCAGGGGCTGACGCTGGCCAAGCGGGTCGTGCTGGTGGCCGCAACCGTCGGGATGTTTCTGTCGGTGCTGGCGCTGGCGCGTATTGGGCAATCAGGCGGGCAAAGCCTGCTCTATGCCGGGCTGGATGGGCGGACGGCGGGCGATGTGATCACCGCACTGGATCAGGTTGGCGTCATCTATGATGTGCGCGGCGATTCGATCTATGTGCCGTCGGCCGCGCGCGACGCGCTGCGCATGCAACTGGCCGGACAGGGCCTGCCGGCCTCGGGCGGTGCGGGCTACGAACTGCTTGACGGGCTGACCGGCTTCGGGACGACCTCGCAGATGTTCGACGCTGCCTATTGGCGCGCCAAGGAAGGCGAGCTTGCGCGCACCATTCTGGCGATGCCGCAGATCAAGGCGGCCCGCGTGCATATTTCGCAAGGCAACAGAAGCGGTTTTTTGCGCGACCAGACCCTGAGCGCCAGCATTACGGTGACAACTGCGTCAGGGTCGCTTTCAGCAGAGCAGGCCAATGCGCTGCGCCACCTGGTGGCCAGCGCAACCGGTAATCTGAAGCCCGATGATGTGTCAGTCATCGACTCGGTTGCGGGTCTGATCGCCGGGCAGGCAGACATGTCTGCGGCGTCGTCAGGCGATGCACGGGCGCAGGACATCAAACACAATGTCGAACGTCTGCTGGCCGCCCGCGTGGGGCCCGGACGGGCAGTTGTGGAAGTGTCTGTCGATGTGGTGCGCGACCGCGAAGCAATCACCGAGCGGACCTTTGACCCACAGGCGCGGGTGGCGATTTCTTCGGATACCGAGCAGAGCAGCGACAGCTCGAAGGACGGGCAGGCAGGTGTGACCGTTGCGTCCAACCTGCCCGATGGCGATGGTGCCGCAGGGGCCGCGGGCGAGAGCCAGAGCACCACCAGCCGCGAGCGTGTGAATTTCGAAGTCTCGCAAACCCAGAGAGAGCTTTTGCGCGAACCCGGTGCCATCCGCCGGCTGACCGTCGCTGTTCTGGTGGACGGGGAGCAGATCACGGCGGAAGACGGTACGGTAAGCTGGCAACCGCGGTTAGAGGCCGAACTGGCCGATCTGCGCGAACTTGTCAGCTCTGCGGCTGGTCTGGATGAGGCGCGGGGCGATGTGCTGACCCTCAAGTCCATGGAATTCAGCCCGCTGCCAGCCGAAGGCGCTCTGGCAGAGGCAGGGCTTCTGTCTCAGCTAGGCCCCATCGACCTGATGTCGGTGATTCAGCTTCTGGTTCTGGGCCTCGTCTCGCTGGTCCTTGGCCTGTTTGTGCTGCGCCCGCTGCTAACCCAGCGCGCAGGTGCCGCAGAGCTGCCGGGTGCTGCAAGCGGTGCCCTGTCCTTGCCGGGGCCGCCGGAATCGGACGCTTTCGCAGGTTTGACCGGGGAGATTGCTGACGGGTTCGATCTACCCGACATGCCGATGGTCAACTTTGACGATGCCGGCGTCTATGGGGCACCGCAGAACGACCCTGTGTCGCGGCTGCGGCGCCTGATTGACGAGCGCCAGAGTGAGTCGGTCGAGATTCTGCGCAATTGGATGGAAAAAGAAGAGGAGCGCAGCTGATGCCACCGCTGAAGCTGGAGGTGTTTGAATCGTCGTCGCAGCGGGACAACAGCCAGATCGTTGTGATGGACAATGCGGCCATCGAAGATGCCCGGCTGCGCGCCTATGAGACCGGTTATTCAGCAGGCTGGGAGGATGCAACGGCGGCAAGTCAGGATGATCAGGCCCGAATCAACTCTGAGCTTGCCAACAACCTGCAGCAGATGGGGTTCACCTTTCAGGAGGCGCGCGCGCATATCCTGCGGTCGGTGCAGCCGCTTCTGACCCAGCTCTGCACTCAGCTGCTTCCCCCGCTTGCCCAACAGGCTTTGGCTCCGGTGGTGCTGGAGACGGTCATGCCTTTGCTGGAGGGTCTGGCGGACACTCCGCTGCATGTGACGCTCAACCCCGCCGCCCGACCGGCGGTTGAGCAGCTTCTGTCACAGGCGGCTGGTGTGCCACTGGTGATTGTCGAGGAAGCAACGCTGGGCGAAGGGCAGGTCTATCTGCGGCTTGCGCAGGCGGAACACCGTGTCGACCTTGATCATGCGGTGGCTCGGATCACCCGCGCCGTACATGATTTTTTTGAATATTCCGAAAAGGATGAGACCAATGGCTGATCCGACTGACACAAACCCGTTTGCACAGGTACCGATCGAGATCACGGTTTCGGTTGGCAAGGCGTGGCCGCTGGTGCGTGACCTTCTCAAGCTGGGGCAGGATGCTGTTTTGCCGCTGGACCGGCGGGTGGAAGACCCGGTGGAACTGTACATAGGCGACCGGCTGATCGCGCGGGGCGAATTGCAGGAGCTGGAGGGAGAGCAGGCCGGGCAGCTCGCAGTGCGGCTGATCGAAGTTGCCAACCTGCGCGGCGGGCTGTGAGGCACACAGTGGCGGCTCTGCATGCCATTCTACCCCTGTGTCTGATCGCTCTGGCGAGCCCCGCGCTGGCGCAGGAACTGACGCTGGACCTTGGCGACGGGCCGTCACTTTCGGCGCGGTCGGTGCAGCTGATCCTGCTGCTGACGGTGCTCAGCCTTGCCCCCGGGCTGGCGATCATGGTGACCTGCTTTCCCTTTGTGGTAACCGTGCTGTCGATTCTGCGTCAGGCCATCGGGTTGCAACAGGCCCCGCCCAATATGCTGCTTGTCAGTCTGGCGCTGTTCCTGACCTGGTATGTGATGGACCCGGTGTTTACAGAAGCCTGGACGAACGGTCTTGGTCCGCTGAGCCGCGAAGAGCTGGAGATCGGGCCAGCCATCACCCTGACAATGGCCCCGTTCCGCGAATTCATGGCGGCGAGGCTGGATCCGGAGACATTTGCGCAGCTGGCCGAACTGCGCCCCGGCCCGTTGCCACCCGATCTGCCCGATGCGCCGCTGTCCGTGCTGGTGCCTGCCTTCATGCTGAGTGAGATCAAGCTGGCATTCGAAATCGGCTTTCTGGTGTTCCTGCCGTTTCTAATCATCGATCTGGTGGTCGCGGCGGTGCTGATGTCGATGGGTATGATGATGGTGCCGCCCGCGATTGTCTCGCTTCCGTTCAAGCTGGCCTTCTTTGTGGTCGCAGACGGCTGGAGCCTGATCGCGCAGGCTTTGGTGCGAAGTTACATGTGATGTCAGCCGAAAGCATCGCTGCGGAACGTCTTATGCAGATCCGGTGCTAAGGGCGCGTCTGCGCTACTGCGCGGCAAGGGCCGACAGGATCGCCTTGGCGCTGTCACTGTCCCACTCGGCATCGCCGATCAGCCGGGCAACCTCCTGTCCCTGCGGGTTCAGGATCAGGGTGACCGGCAGGGCCATCACGCTGGCAGAACGCGAAAGCTCTGATTTCGGGTCTCGCAGGATAGGCAGGTTGGTGATGCCCGCCTCGGCATAGAATTTCCGGATGCCGGGCACAGCATTGCGCCCTGTGGCGACCGGGACCACGGCGATATCGGGCAGGGCGGCCTGAAGCCGGTCGAGCGAGGGCATTTCGTGCCGGCATGGTGCGCACCAGGTGGCCCAGAAATTCAGAACAACCCATTTGCCGTGATAGTCCGCCATGGATTTCGGAGCGTCGTCGGCATCCAGCAGGCCAACCTCTGCCAGCGCCACCGGGGCAGAGTGCAGCGCCAGTTTTTTCATGTCGCCGATCCGCAGGGCCGCCACATCCGCCGCCACCGGATTTGCACCAAGCGCCAAGGCCGTATAAAGGACAGCCAGAGATTTCCGCAGCATAACCCCTCCGAAAGACGCATCCATGACCGCACCCGCAGATCCCAGAACCGCCAACCAGATGTGGGGCGGGCGTTTCGCCGAAGGGCCGGACGCGATCATGACGGCGATCAACGCCTCGATCGGGTTCGACAAACGGCTTTACGCACAGGACATTGCCGGGTCGCGTGCCCATGCGGCGATGCTGGCCGCCACGGGTATTCTGACACCTAGCGATGCAGAGGCGATCGGGGAAGGCCTGCTCACCGTGTTGTCAGAGATTGAAACGGGCGGGTTTGCGTTCCGCACCGATCTGGAAGACATTCACATGAATGTGGAAAACCGGCTGAAAGAGCTGATCGGTGCCCCTGCAGGGCGGTTGCACACGGCGCGCAGCCGGAATGATCAGGTGGCGGTGGATTTCCGCCTTTGGGTGCGTGATCAATGTGATGTGGCGATTGAGGGGCTGACCGCGCTGATGCGCGCCTTTGTCGCGCAGGCCGAGGCCGGGGCGGATTGGGTGATGCCGGGCTTCACGCATCTGCAAACCGCGCAGCCTGTGACCTGGGGCCATCACATGCTGGCCTATGTCGAGATGTTTGCGCGCGACCGCAGCCGGTTTGAGGATGCACGGGCGCGGATGAACGAATGTCCCCTGGGCGCGGCGGCGCTTGCCGGGACCGGCTTCCCGATTGACCGGCACATGACGGCAAAGGCGCTGGGGTTTGATCGACCCACCGCCAACAGCCTCGACTCCGTCAGCGACCGCGACTTCGCGCTGGAGTTTCTGGCAGCCAGCAGCATTTGTGCGATGCACCTGAGCCGGTTTGCCGAAGAGCTTGTAATCTGGTCGAGCGCGCAGTTCCGCTTTGTGCGTCTGTCGGACAAATGGACCACCGGCAGCAGCATCATGCCGCAGAAGAAGAACCCGGATGCGGCGGAACTGCTTCGCGCCAAGATCGGGCGGATTCTGGGGGCAACTGTGGCACTGTTCACAGTGATGAAGGGCCTGCCGCTGACCTATTCCAAGGATATGCAGGAAGACAAGGAACAGGTGTTCGACGCCGCTGACACGCTGATGCTGGGTCTGGCCGCGATGACCGGGATGGTGGCCGACATGAGCGCAAACCGCGCCGTGCTGGCGCAGGCCGCCGCGAGCGGGTTCTCAACGGCAACTGATCTGGCGGACTGGCTGGTGCGTGAGCTCAATCTGCCATTCCGCGAGGCGCATCATGTGACGGGCACGCTGGTAGCGCTGGCAGAAGGCGCGGGCTGCGATCTGCCGGACCTGACGCTGGCGCAGATGCAGGGCGTGCATGCGGGCATCCGGGCGGATGTGTTCGATGTGCTGGGGGTGGAAAACTCGGTGCGCTCGCGACAATCTTATGGTGGCACCGCACCCGATCAAGTGCGCGCCCAGGTGACGCGCTGGCAGGAGATTTTGGCATGATACGTGTGGTAAGCCTGTTGGCAATATTGGCAACGCTGGCGGCCTGCGGGGTTGATGGTGAACCTGAACGCCCGCGGCCGGGTGTAACCATGACGGGTGATTCGCGGGTCGGCGTGGTGTTGAACTGATCCGCTGGTCAGGCCGTCATGTTGCGCTAAGTGTACCCAAATCATGAAAGGGCAAGCGATGACACCGATCCGCGTGATCTATTTGGCACTGGCTCTGTGGGGCGCTGTGCACCCGATGTATTGGTTTGTCACCTACATGCGCGAAACCGGCACCGGGCTGTCGGGGTTGATCGGCGCCTGGTACGTCAACGCCTCAACAACCGGGTTGACCTGGGATCTGACCATTGCGGCGATTGCGTTGACCGTCTGGGTTGTGACCGAGACGGTGAAGCGCAAGTCTTGGATCAATCTGCTCGCCATACCGGCCACCTTCTGCATCGGGGTCAGCTGCGGCTTGCCGCTCTATCTGTTCCTGCGGTCGCGCTAGGCCACGTTCCGTTTGAATTCACGCGCGCCAACGGGTAGATGCAGGCGCGAAGTTTAGCCGGGATTGCGGGGCATATGGACCACTTTTTGTATCACAATGGGCTGCTTCATGCCGAGGGTGTGGCGATTGCCGACATTGCGGCAACGGTTGGTACACCGTTCTATTGCTATTCTGCGGCCACGCTGACCAGACACTACCATCTGTTCACCGAAGCGCTGACCCCGATGCCGCATCTGGTGTGCTTTGCGATCAAATCGCTGTCGAATGTGGCGGTGCTCAAGCTGCTGGGCGATCTGGGCGCAGGGATGGATGTGGTTTCGGGTGGCGAATATCGTCGGGCCCGCGCCGCCGGGGTGCCGGGAGAGCGGATCGTGTTTTCCGGCGTCGGCAAAACGCGTGAAGAAATGCGGCTGGCGCTGACCGGCGGCATCCGGCAGTTCAACGTGGAATCCGAACCCGAAATGCGGGCGCTGTCCGAAGTGGCGGTCTCTCTGGGCGTGGTGGCCCCGATCACAATCCGGGTGAACCCCGATGTGGATGCCAAGACGCATGAAAAGATCGCAACCGGCAAGAGTGAGAACAAGTTCGGCATTCCGATTGCTCGCGCGTCGGAGGTTTATGCCGAGGCGGCGGCCCTGCCGGGTCTGCGTGTCATCGGCATCGACGTGCATATCGGCAGCCAGTTGACAGAGCTGGAACCGTTTGAGCAGGCCTATCTGAAGGTGGCCGACCTGACCCGCCGGTTGCGTAGCGAAGGTCACAGCATAGAACGGCTGGATCTGGGCGGCGGTCTGGGTATCCCCTACGCGCGGTCGAACGAGGCGCCGCCCTTGCCGACCGATTATGGCGCGCTGATCAAGCGGACAGTGGGCGATCTGGGTTGCGAAATCGAGATCGAGCCGGGGCGGCTGATTTCCGGCAATGCGGGGATATTGGTTTCATCGGTCATTTATGTGAAAAACGGCGAGGGTCGGGATTTTCTGATCGTCGATGCCGCGATGAATGATCTGGTGCGCCCGTCGATGTACGGCGCGCATCATGACATCGTGCCGGTGGTGGAACCGGCTGTGGCGCAGGATCTGCAGCCCTATGATGTGGTGGGCCCGGTGTGTGAGACGGGGGACACCTTTGCCAAGCAGCGGGCGCTTGCCCCGCTGGCCGAAGGTGACCTGATCGCGTTTCGCAGTGCGGGGGCTTATGGGTCGGTTATGGCCTCGGAATACAACACGCGGCCGCTTATCCCGGAGGTTTTGGTCAAAGGGGATCACTTCGCTGTCATAAGAGCGCGTCCGACCTTTGACGAAATCCTTTCGCGCGATACCATTCCCGCATGGCTGTGACACCCTGTTCGGCCTCTGGAAAGGCTGACATGGCGGTTTCCGACCCGAATGATCTGATGAAACGCATCGCGGGGCCGCTGCGGTTAACCCACATCGGCATGTGGGCAGAGCGGTTGACTCGGGCGTTCTGGCCGCTGTGGACAATTGTGCTGGCGGTGCTGGCCGCCCTGGCCTTTGGTGTGCAGGATCATGTTTCTATTGAGGTTCTTTGGGGTGCTGCGGCGCTTGTGGTGATCGGGGCAGTGGTGGCTTTGGCGCTTGGCCTGCGGGTGTTTCGCGCACCCGGGCGGGCCGAGGCGTTGGTGCGGCTTGATTCGCGGCTGCCCGGCAATCCGATTGCGGCGCTGACCGATGTGCAGGCCATTGGCGCGGCTGATCCGGCCTCGCTTGCCGTGTGGCGGGCGCATCAAACTCGGATGGCGGCGCGGGCCGCTCAGGCGCGCGCGGTGGAGCCTGATCTGCGGCTATCGTCGCGCGACCCCTTTGCGTTGCGTTATGTGGCACTGACTGCCTTTGTCATGGCGCTGATGTTTGGCTCGCTGTGGCGGGTGACATCGGTGGCGGCACTTGCCCCCGGAGCGGTCGGAGGTTTGGCGGCGGGACCGACATGGGAAGGCTGGGCGCAGCCACCCGCCTACACCGGCAAGCCGACGCTGTATCTGAATGATGTGACCACAGATACACTTGAGGTGCCGGTGGGCACCCGCATGCAGTTCCGCCTCTACGGCGAGGTTGGCGCGCTGACCCTGACGGAAACCGTGTCGGGTGGTGCAGATGCCCCGGCCGAAGCTGCGCAAAGCGTTGCCCGCGATTTCGTGCTGAACTCCTCGGGCTCGGTCACGATTGACGGGCCGGGCGGGCGGGCTTGGGCCTTTACTGCCACCCCCGATCAGGCGCCGACCATCACGCCGGAGGGCGAAATCGGGCGTGAGGCGGATGGTCGGTTCCGGCAGGGATTCGCGACCAGTGACGATTACGGCGTGGTCGCGGGTCAGGTGAGCATCGCGCTCGATCTGTCAGGCATTGACCGCCGGTTTGGCTTGGAACCAGAGCCCGAGGCGCGCGAGCCTGTGGTCCTGGACCTGCCGATGCCGGTGACCGGCGACCGGGCGGTATTTTCCGAGATCCTGATCGATGATCTGTCGCAGCACCCTTTTGCCAACCTGCCGGTGGTGATGACATTTTCGGCCACCGATGCGGCTGGCCAGTCGGGTGCGGCCGCACCGCTGAACGTGACGCTGCCCGGCAAGCGATTTTTCGACCCGCTGGCTGCCGCGCTGATCGAGATGCGGCGGGATCTTTTGTGGACGCGCGAAAATGCGGCCCGCTCGGCGCAGGTTTTGAAGGCTGTTACGCATGAGCCCGAAGACTTCATCCGCAACCAGCGCGCCTATCTGCGGTTGCGGGTGGTGATGCGGCAGTTGGACGCCGAAAAGGCCAGCCTGTCCCCCGATATCCGCGACGAGATTGCCGAAGAGTTGTGGCAGATCGCGCTTCTTGTGGAAGAGGGCGATCTGGCGTCTGCGATGGAGCGCCTGCAGCGCGCGCAAGACCGGCTGGACGAGGCGATCCGCAACGGGGCCAGCCCGGAAGAGATTGACCAACTGATGCAGGAAATGCGTCAGGCGCTTGCCGACTACATGCAGCAATTGGCCCAAGAGGCGCAGCGCAACCCCGAAGGCCAGCTTTCCCAGAACATGGAAGGCATGGAAATGTCGGGCGACCAGCTGCAGCAGATGCTGGATGAACTGCAACAGCTGATGGAAGAAGGCCGCATGGCCGAGGCGCAGGAGCTGATGGAGATGCTGCGCCAGCTGATGGAAAACATGCAGGTGGCCCAAGGCGAAGGTCAGGGCCAGGGTCAGGGACAAGGCCAGGGCAACCAAGCCATGCGCGAGTTGGGTGAGGCATTGCGCGATCAGCAGGGCCTGTCGGACGATGCTTTCCGCGATCTGCAGGACGGTCAGCCGGGCGGGCAGCAGCCGGGGCAAGAAGGCGAGGGGCAGGGCGGCGAAGGCTTGGCCGAGCGTCAGCAGGAATTGCGCGACCGGCTGGGCCAGCTGGGCCGCGGGCAATTGCCGGGCGAGGGCAGCGAACGCGGCGAGGCGGGACGCCAGCAGATGGACCGTGCAGGCCGCGCCATGCGCGAGGCCGAGGACGCGTTGCGGGGAGGCGATCTGCCCGGAGCACTGGACCGGCAGGCCGAAGCGATGGAGGCCCTGCGCGAAGGCATGCGTAACTTTGGCGAGGCTTTGGCCCTAGAACAGCGCGAGCAACAGAATGGCGAAGGTCAGGGCGAGGCCTTTGGCCGTGCCGACCCCAACAGTCAGCGCGATCCGTTGGGCCGCGAACCGGGCGATTCCGCGCGGATCGGGTCTGACCGCAACATGTTGCAGGGCGAGGATGTGTATCGCCGGGCACAGGATCTGCTGGACGAAATTCGCCGGCGCACCGGTGACCAGCTGCGCCCAGAGGCGGAGCGGGATTATCTGCGCCGCCTGCTGGACATGTTCTAGGCACCGGTCTGCCCCTTGTGGGCAACCAACCATGCCCCCCGCTTTAGCGCAGGCGCAACTCGGATTTTGCGTCAAACGCCATGAGATGCGCCGGATCGAAGCTGACCCCCACCCTGTCGCCCAGCTGCAGCCGTGGCACTTCGCGCGACTCGATCACCAGCTTCTCGCCGGTCTGAGCGCTGAGATGCAGATAGCTGACACCTCCCAGCGCCTCTTTCATCTCAACCCGGTGGGTTGCGCCCTCGGCCAACATCAGGTGCTGGGGACGCAGGCCAAGGATGACAACGTCTCCCAGTGCGGGAAGGCGCATTGAAACGGGGGTGTGTCCGGTCAGGCCGGGGGCGGTCACGGTGCCGGGGCCATCGACGGTGGCGGCGACAAAGTTCATAGCAGGGCTGCCGATGAAGCCCGCCACGAATTTGTTGTCGGGGTCGTCATACAAATCCAGTGGTGCGCCAACCTGTTCCACCCGTCCTGCGCGCAGCACCACGATCTTGTCGGCCAGCGTCATCGCCTCAACCTGATCATGGGTGACGTAGATCATCGTGGCCCCGATTTCACGGTGCAGGCGGGCAATCTCGACGCGCATTTCCACCCGCAACTCGGCATCCAGGTTCGACAACGGTTCGTCGAACAGAAACACCTCGGGCCCGCGCACGATGGCGCGGCCGATCGCGACCCGCTGGCGTTGACCACCCGACAGAGCCTTTGGCTTGCGGGTCAGGTAATCATCCAGCTTCAGGATGCGGCTGGCCTCGGCTACCTTGCGGTCGATCTCGGGCTTCGGGTGGCCGGTCATCTTGAGCCCGAAACCCATGTTTTCCGCCACCGTCATGTGCGGGTACAAGGCATAGGTCTGGAACACCATGGCCACGCCCCGCTCTGCCGGGTCTGCATGGGTGACATCGCGGTTGCCGATGCGGATGCTGCCCCCGGAGGTGTCTTCCAGCCCGGCCACCATGCGCAGCAAGGTGGATTTGCCGCAGCCTGAGGGGCCCACAAAGACGCAGAATTCGCCATCCCCGACGTGCAGGTCGACCCCGTGAATCACCTGTGCATCGCCGTATTTCTTGACCACCCGGGCCAGTGTCACACCTGTCATTCTTGTCCCCTACCCTTCAACCCTGTTCCGGAAAGCGCCAGCTTTCCGCCGCGGACGCGATCTGCGCCGCGCATGCCTTGATCCGGTCTGCCTCTGCCTCCAGCGCGGCCAGCGAACTGCGCGCCGTGGTTGATGTCACCGACAGTGCCCCCAGCACCCGACCGTTGCGCGCCAGAATCGGTGCGGCGCAGCAGATGATGCCCGGCTCGTGTTCTTCGCGGTCAAAAGCGTGGCCCCGGACGCGAATCGCCGCCAGTTCGGCGCGCAGCTTTTCGGGCGTATCCAGTGTCTGGTGGCCGAATCGGTGGAACGATTGGCGCGCAATGGCGGAGTCGACCTCCGCCTCGGACATGAAGGCGAGCATCGCCTTGCCGACCCCAGTGCAATAGGCCGGGCCGACCTTGCCGGCCTGTGAAAACATCTCGACCGGCCTGGCTGCATTGCGTTTGTCGACGTAAAGCACCTGGCCCTGATCCATCTGCGCCAGGTGCACCGTTTCCCCGGTCAGGGTGGCCAGATCACTGATAAACGGGCGGGCAATCGGCGCAAGCGAGCTTTGCGCCCATGCCGCATGGGCCAACCGCACCAGCCGCACGCCCAAGGCATAGGTGCCCAGATCCGCATCGTAGGCCAGCATTCCTTGATTCGTCAGGGTCTGCAGAAAACGGTAGAGCGTGGCCTTGGGATAGGGCGAGCGGTCCAGCAGATCGGAAAAGCGCACGGGGCGGCCATGGCCTGCCACCATGTCCAGCACATCCAGCGCCTTGCCGACAGTTCCGTCTGAATGTCCGTCGCTTCCCATATGCGCCTCCCAGTTGACAGCTTTATCAATAGCGGACATAGTTTTCAATATTCAAGACTAAGTTTCAAATAATGGAACCAAAGGGAGGAAACCATGGTCCATCTTGCAAGGGGCGCTCTGGCCCTGACAGCGGCGTTGCTGTTGTCCACCGCGGCGTCGGCGCAGCAGCGTGTGCTGACCTTTACCACCGACAACAATGATCCGGCCCCGAAGGCGGCATGGGAACAGCTGGTCGCCGATTTCGAAGCCGAGAACCCGGATGTCGACGTTCAGATGAACATCATGGACCGCGAGGCTTACAAGACCGCCATCCGCAACTTCCTGACCAGCGATCCGCCGGATGTGGCCAACTGGTATCCGGCAAACCGGATGCAGCCGTTCGTCGATGCCGGGCTGTTCCTGGATATCTCGGATGTCTATGCCGACAATGACCTGAACACGCAGTTGGCCTCGACCCTGCCAATCGTCACGCAGGACGACAAGCAGTGGATGGTGCCCTACACCTATTACCAGTGGGGCATGTATTTCAACCGCACCGCCTATGAGCAGGTCGACGCTGCTGTTCCCGCCACATGGGAAGAGTTTCTGGCCAATTGCGAGAAGTTCAAGGCCGCAGGCATCGACTGCCTGACCACCGGGTCCAGCCAGCTGTGGCCGATTGCGGGGATCTTCGACTATCTGAACCTGCGCACCAACGGCTATGAATTCCACAAGGCGCTGACCAATGGCGAAGTGCCGTGGACCGATGACCGCGTTCGCGCGACATTTGCCGAATGGGCGAAAGTTCTGCCCTATACCACCGCCAACCACGCCGCCATTGACTGGCAAGATGCGGTGCCGCTGATCGTGCAGGGCAAGGCGGCGAACTATGTGATGGGCAACTTCGCCGTCGCAGCCTTCAAGGAAGGCGGCATGACCGACGAGACGCTGGGCTTCCTGCCGTTCCCGACGATCAACCCGGACGTGCCGCGCGCCGAAGAGGCACCGACCGACGCCGTGTTCATCCCTGCAGGGGCCAAGAACGTGGATGATGCCAAGAAGTTCATGGCCTTTGTCGCCCGCGCTGATGTGCAGACCAAGCTGAACACGGCGCTTGGCCAATTGCCGGTGAACGCCGGGGCGACCGTGGGCGACGATCCGTTCCTGCAGGCCGGGTTCGAAATGCTGTCGACCACGCCGGGGGGCATTGCCCAGTTCTTTGACCGCGACGCGCCTGCCGAAATGGCCAAAGTCGGGATGGAAGGCTTCCAGGAATTCATGGTTCGTCCTGAAAACCTTGATGCGATCCTCGACCGTCTCGAGAAGGCCCGCGCGCGCATCTACAAATGACCGCGTCCACCGTCTGATATTCCCGTACCCCGGCATTGGCTTGCCGGGGTACATCCACCCCTGAAGACAAGAGCGCGACATGTCCGCATATTGGAAAACCAACCAGCGCAGGCTTGCGCCCTGGCTGTTTCTGGCCCCCGGGCTGTTCATGTTCATGCTCTACGTCATCATCCCGATCTTTCAGTCGGTCTTTGTCAGCTTTCAGGATTGGGACGGGCTGGGTGAGGCGCGCTGGATCGGGGTCGACAACTATGTCGAGCTGATGGATGACGACGCCTTTTACACATCGCTCAAGAACAACGTGATCTGGCTGGCGCTGTATATGCTGGCGGTGCCTGCGGGCTTGCTGATCGCGATTTTCCTGAACCAGACCATTGCGGGCATGCGGCTTTACAAGTCGTTGTTCTTCTTTCCCTTCGTGATTTCGCAAGTCGTGGTGGGCCTGATGTTTTCGTGGTTCTATGCCCCCAATTTCGGTCTGTTCTACAACCTGCTGGAATGGCTGACCGGGACCGGCACCGCCGTTCTGGCCGACGACCGCTTTGTCACCTATGGCATCATCGTGGCCGGGCTTTGGCCGCAGATTGCCTATGTGATGATCCTGTACCTGACCGGCCTGAACAACGTGGCTCCCGATCAGGTGGAGGCGGCGCGGCTGGACGGGGCCAAGGGCTGGCGGATGCTGTGGTACGTGATCCTGCCGCAACTGCGCCCGGCGACCTTCATCGCGGTGGTGGTCACGGTGATCGGCGCGCTGCGCAGCTTTGATCTGGTGTCGATCATGACCAACGGCGGCCCCTATGGCACGTCGCGGGTACTGTCCTTTTATATGTATGAACAGGCGCTCAGCGAATACGGCTACCGCATGGGCTACGGCGCCGCGATTGCGGTGGTGCTGTTTGCCATCATGATGATTTTCATCTCGGGCTTCATCTGGAAGATGTGGCGCGACGAGACGGAGCGCTAAGCCATGTTTCCCCGCCCGATCACGCAACTGTCGGCCCCGTCGCAGACCCTGTATAAAATCGCCGTTCCGGTGGCGCTGTTCCTGTGGCTGCTGCCGCTTCTGGGGGTGGCGCTGACCTCGGTCCGTCCGGCGTCGGATCTGGCGCAGGGTAATTACTTTGGCCTGCCGTCGGCCTTGGCGTTCGAGAATTATGCGACCGTGTTCCGGAACACGCCGATGCTGCAATACATGCTCAATTCGTTCTGGGTCACGATCCCTACAGTGATCGGGGCGATCACGCTGTCTTGCATGACCGGCTTTGCCTTGGCGATCTACCGCTTTCCGTCGAACCTGATCGTGTTTTTCATGTTCGTGGCGGGCAATTTCGTGCCGTTCCAGATCCTGATGGTGCCGGTGCGCGATCTGACGCTCAGCCTTGGAATGTACAACACCTGGTATGGGCTGGCGCTGTTTCACATCGCGTTCCAGACCGGGTTTTGCACGCTGTTCATGCGCAATTTCATCAAGGCGCTGCCGTTCGAGCTGATCGAGGCCGCGCGGGTCGAAGGCGTGGCCGAGTGGCGGATCTTCTGGTTCATCGTGATCCCGCTGATGCGCCCCGCCATCGCCGCGTTGTCGGTGTTGGTGTTCACCTTCATCTGGAATGACTTCTTCTGGGCCACGGTTCTGACCAACAGTGCGGCCACGCAGCCGGTGACGGCGGGGCTGTCGTCGCTGAACGGGCAATGGATCGCGCAGTGGCATCTGGTGTCGGCGGGGTCCATCCTCGCGGCGCTGCCGCCGGTGGTGATGTTCTTCATGATGCAGAAGCACTTTATTGCGGGTCTCACACTGGGAGCGGTGAAGTGAGGCAGTGGCGGATGGACGCGGGCGGCCAGACGCTCGCGCTGACCTCGGACGGCGGTTTGCCTGCGGTGGTGTATTGGGGTGCGCGGTTGCCCGAGGGCGAGGACCTGGCGCAGCTTGTGGCAGCCGCGCGGCAGGATCTGACCGGCGGCATGATCGACCAACTGCCTGCGCTGACGCTGACGCCCGAAGCTGGCCGCGCCTTTCCCGGCCAGCCGGGTCTGATGGTGGCAGAGGCCGATGGAACGCCGTTCCAACCGCAGTTCACATTTGATCGGGCAGAGCAATCCGGCACGCAGCTATCGCTGATCTCCTGCGCTGAGGGGCTAACGCTGACCCACCACCTCACCGCACACACCACCGGCGTGTTCACCCTGCAAACGGTGCTGGAGGCGGACCGCGACATCCGCCTGCACTGGCTGGCCGCGCCCGTGCTGCCCGCGTCACAGTTGGCCGATCACATGGTGGATGTTCATGGCCGCTGGGTGCGCGAGTTCCACCTGAACCGCGTGTCGTGGACCCCCGGCATCCGCCTGCGCGAGTCGCGGACTGGCCGGTCGGGGCAGGAGCATCCGCCCTATCTGATCCTGCCCGAAGCCGGTTGCACCAATACCCAAGGAACCGCCTTTGCCCTGCACTACGCATGGTCGGGCGGGCACCGGATGGTGGCCGAGGAATTGCCCGACGGCCGCCGTCAGGTGCAGTTCGGTGCTCCCGTGGGCGCACAGACCAAGCCCAGTCGCAGGTTCGCGTCGGCCGAGTTGGTGGCGATCTGGTCCGGCACCGGGCTGAACGGCATCGCCACCGCGTTTCAGCACGACATCCGCGACCGCGTGATCACATGGCCCAACCCGGCCCGCCCGCGCCCGGTGCATTATAATTGCTGGGAGGCGATCTATTTCGATCATTCGCTGGCCGACCTGTCGGACATTGCCGATCACGCCGCCGCCTTGGGCGCGGAGCGGTTCGTGCTGGATGATGGCTGGTTCGGGCGGCGCGATGACGACACATCCTCGCTGGGCGATTGGGGCATCGACCGGCGCAAATGGCCGGATGGTTTGCAGCCCTTGATTGCGCATGTGCAGTCACTTGGCATGACTTTCGGCCTGTGGTTCGAACCGGAAATGGTGAACCCCGATTCCGACCTGTACCGCGCGCATCCCGATTGGGTGCTTGGCCCGGCGGATCAGGTGACAGGGCGCAACCAGTTGGTGCTGGATCTGTCCCGGGCAGAGGTGCGCGATTATCTGTTCAAAGCGGTCTCGGCGATCCTGTCTGCGCATGACATTGACTATATCAAGTGGGATCACAACCGCCTGCTGCCGGTGGTGGATGTGGCGCAGACCCATGGTGCCTACGACCTGTTCGACCGGTTGCGCGCCGCGCATCCGGGGGTGGAGATCGAAAGCTGCGCAAGCGGTGGCGGGCGGATTGATGGGGGGATTCTGGCGCGCACGCACCGCGTCTGGCTGTCTGATTGTATCGACGCCCATGAACGGTTGCGGATGCAGCACGACGCGGCGCTGTTCCTGCCGTCCTGTGTCACCGGCAGCCATGTCGGCGCGTTGCACAGCCATACCACGGGCCGCGCCTTGCCGATGGCGTTTCGGGCGTGGGTGGCGGCGCAACGGCATTTCGGTTTTGAAATGGACCCGCGCAAGATTTCCGATGCTGATGCGGCGATTCTGCGCGATGTGACTGCGTGGTACAAGGCCAACCGCGACTGGATGGTGGCGGGCACCATCCTG
The DNA here is from genome assembly GCF_004745575.1 of Pseudotabrizicola sediminis. Lineage (GTDB taxonomy): Bacteria > Pseudomonadota > Alphaproteobacteria > Rhodobacterales > Rhodobacteraceae > Pseudotabrizicola > Pseudotabrizicola sediminis. The sequence goes on from NZ_RPEM01000002.1 coordinate 134,937, forward strand.
CGTCTGGACAGTGCCGACCCCACGGTAACCGCCGAGATGCAGCTCGCTGAGGGCGGCGCGCGCTTTGTGGTCTTTGCCGGGCAGAACGCCCAGACTGTGCAGACCCTGCCGCGCCCCTTGCGGCTGACCGGGCTTGACCCTGCGGCCCGCTACCGTATCAGCCTGCGCAACGGGGCGGACAGGCCGCCGCAATCGCGGGGGCCGAATGCCCTGAAAGACGGGCCGCTGACCCTGACCGGGCGGGCGCTGATGGCGCAGGGCATTCTGCTGCCCGTCGCATGGCCTGCAACGATGTGGGTGGTAGAGGGAGAACGGCTGTGACGCCAGACTGGATCGCGGTTGACTGGGGGACCTCCAACCTGCGGGTCTGGGCGATGGGGCCGGATGGCATCCTCGCGCAGGCGATGTCAGATGATGGCATGGGGCGGCTGAGCCCGGACCGGTTCGAGCCGGCGCTGCTGGCCTTGATCGCGCCCTGGCTTGGCACCGGGGTGAAGCCGGTGATCGCCTGCGGCATGGTCGGTAGCCGTCAGGGCTGGCACGAGGCACCTTACCGCGCCGTGCCCTGCGCCCCGCTGGACCGGGCGGGGCTTGTGCGGGTTCCGGTAAAGGATGCGCGCGTTGCGGTCTACATCGCGCCCGGGCTGAAACAGACCCGGCCCGCCGATGTGATGCGCGGTGAGGAAACGCAGATCGCCGGGGCCTTGGCCCTGCACCCTGCCTTTGACGGCGTGATGTGCTTGCCCGGCACCCATTCCAAATGGGCGCATATCAGCGCGGGTGAGGTGGTCAGCTTTCAGACCTATCTGACGGGCGAGATGTTTGCCCTGCTGTCGGAGCATTCGGTCCTGCGGCACGGGATGGCGGGCAAGGGCTGGGACGATGCGGCCTTTGATACCGGCCTGTCCGACGCGCTGTCGCGCCCCGACCGCATCGGCGCGCAACTGTTCACGCTGCGGGCCGAAGGGCTGATCGCGGATCTGCCCTCGGATCAGGCCCGCGCGCGGCTGTCGGGCCTGCTTATCGGCGTCGAACTTGCTGCTGCCAAACCCTATTGGCTGGGTCAGCCTGTCACCCTGATCGGGGCCGAAGCGCTGTGCCGCAGCTATGCCCGCGCGCTGTCGGCCCAAGGGGTCACGGCGCGCATACTGCCCGCCACCGAATGCACTCTGGCGGGTCTTGCCAGCCTTGCCCGGACCTTGGAGACACACCCATGACCCACCGCAACCTGATTGCCATCCTGCGCGGCATCACCTCGCCCGATGCCGTGGCGGTGGCCGAGGCGCTGATCGCAGCTGGTATCACGCGGATCGAGGTGCCGCTGAACTCACCCGATCCGCTGGTGTCTATCGCCGCCATGGCGCAGGCATGCGCGGGCCGGGCGCAGATCGGTGCGGGCACGGTGCTGACGGTGGCCGATGTGGCGGCGGTGCAGGCGGCCGGTGGCACGCTGATCGTGTCGCCCAACTGCGACCCCGAGGTCATTGCCGCCACCAAGGCGCGCAGCATGGATTCGTGGCCCGGCGTCATGACGCCATCGGAATGCTTTGCCGCTCTGAAGGCAGGGGCGGACGGGCTGAAGATTTTCCCCGCCTCGCTGATCGGTCCCGAAGGGGTCAAGGCGATGCGGGCTGTGCTCCCGCGCGCCACACCGGTCTATGCCGTCGGCGGGGCAGGGCCGGACAATTTTGCCGAATGGATCAAGGCTGGTGCGAATGGCTTTGGCATCGGCACCGCGATCTATACCCCCGGCCTTTCGGTGGCCGAGGTCACCGCGCGCGCGCAGGCCATTGTCAAAGCCTACGATGAGGCCACAGCATGACTGTTTTCGACGCCACCAACTGCATCCTTGGCGAAGGTCCCTTGTGGCACCCGGAGCGCGGCGAACTCCTATGGTTCGACATTGTCGGAAAACGCCTGCATTCCGCCAGCCGCCAGTGGGACTTTCGTGAAATGGTCAGCGCCGCAGGCTGGGTCAGCCGAGACGATCTGCTGATCGCGTCAGAGTCGCGGCTGTTCCGGTTCAATATGGAAACCGGGGCTGAGGAAACGCTTTGCACGCTGGAGGCGGACAATGCCGCCACGAGGTCCAACGATGGCCGCGCCGACCCGATGGGCGGCTTCTGGATCGGCACCATGGCCAAGGTCGAGGCCAAGGGCGCAGGCGCGTTCTACCGCTACTACAAGGGCGATCTGCGCAAACTGTGGGGTGGCATCACCGTGCCCAATGCCCAGTGCTTCGCGCCCGACGGTCGCACTGTCTATTTCAGCGACACCCCCACGCATCAGGTGATGCGTGTGGCGCTGGATGCCGATGGCTGGCCCGCTGCGGAACCGCAGGTCGCTTTGGATTTCACTGATCAGGGCTGGTATCCCGATGGGGCGGTCACCGATGTGGCGGGCAATCTGTGGATCGCGTTCTGGGGGCGTGGCTGTGTCGAGGGCTATACGCCCGCCGGGGAAAAGCTGGCCAGCTTTGATTTCCCTTGCCCGCAGACCACCTGCCCGGCGTTTGGCGGGGCTGGGTTCAGCCAGCTCTATTGCACCTCTGCCGCGCGCGATCTGACCGATGGCAACACCGCCAACGGACAGACCTTCATGACCGACACCCCGGTCAAGGGCCGCGCCGAGGCGCGCGTCCTACTCTGACCTCCACTCACGGACCATCCGCATGAAACGTACCCTTGGCGTCTGTTATTACCCTGAACACTGGCCCGAACCGCAATGGGAGGAGGACGCCGCCCGGATGGCGGCCCTTGGCCTCACGTGGGTGCGGATCGGGGAATTCGCCTGGGCCCGGATGGAGCCGGTGCCGGGCCACTATGACTGGGGCTGGCTTGACCGCGCGATTGGCACGCTGGGGCGGCATGGCTTGCAGGTGGTGCTGGGCACCCCCACCGCCACGCCGCCGCGCTGGATGATCGACCGCCACCCCGACATGCTGGCGGTGGACGCGCAAGGCCGGGTGCGTGGCTTTGGGTCGCGCCGGCACTACGATTTCTCGCATCGGGGCTATCGGGGCGAGTGCGCCCGGATCGTGCAGGCGATGGCCGAGCGCTATGGCCGCAACCCGCATGTCGCGGCCTGGCAGACCGACAATGAATACGCCTGCCATGACACTGTGCTGTCCTATTCGCCCGCCGCGCTGAATGCGTTCCGCGACTGGTGCGCGCAGAAATATCAGTCCACCGATGCGCTGAACCGGGCATGGGGCAATGTGTTCTGGTCAATGGATTACGACCGTTTCGACGACATCGGCCTGCCCAACCTGACGGTGACCGAGGCGAACCCCGCGCATGTGATGGCCTTCCGCCGCTTTGCCAGCTATGAGGTGGTAAGCTTCAACCGGGTTCAGACCGAAATCATCCGGCGGTTTTCCGACGCGCCGATTGCCCACAACTACATGGGCCGGATCACTGACTTCGACCATTTCGACGTGGGGGCCGATCTGGATATCGCGTCTTGGGACAGCTACCCGCTGGGGTTTCTGATTGACAGGTCGGAAGCGACACCCGAGCATAAAGTCCGCTTTGTGCGGCAGGGCGACCCTGATCTGCAAGCGCTGCACCACGACCTTTATCGCGCGGTCGGGCGGGGCCGCTGGTGGATCATGGAACAGCAGCCTGGCCCGGTGAACTGGGCCCCCTACAACCCCGATCCGCTGCCCGGGATGGCGCGGCTTTGGGCGTGGGAGGCATTTGCCCACGGGGCCGAGGCGGTGTGCTATTTCCGCTGGCGTCAGGCCCCGTTCGCGCAGGAAACCATGCATGCCGGGCTGCTGCGGCCCGATTCGGTTGCCGCCCCCGCGCATGACGAGGCGATGCAGGTCGCGCGCGAACTGGCTGCGATGCCGGATCAGGGCACGGCAAAGGCCGATGTCGGGCTGGTGTTTGACTATGCCTCGGCCTGGGCGTGGCAAACCCAGCCGCAGGGACGGGACTTCGACTATTTCCGGCTGGTGTTCCACATCTACAAGGGGCTGCGCCGTCTGGGGCTGAACGTGGACATCTTGCCGCCCGATACGGCGGTTCTGTCGGCTTACCCGCTGGTGCTGGCCCCCGGAGTGGCGACGCTGTCGGAGCCCTTCCTTGCGGCTTTGGCCGCACATCAGGGCCAGAGCATCATCGGCCCGCGCAGCAATGCCAAGACAGCGGAGTTCGCCACGCCGGTGCCCCTACCGCCGAACCTGCCGGGGCTGGACGCCACCGTGATGCGTGTGGAAAGCCTGCCACCGGATGTGCCGGTGCCTTTGGCTGGTGGTGGCAACCTGCTGCACTGGCGTGAGAAGGTGGACACCTCGGGTCAGGTTCTGGAAATGTCGGAAGACGGTTTCCCGGCGCTGATGGCTTCGGGTGGGCTGCATTATCTGGCGGGCTGGCCGGACGAGATGGCGCTGGATCGGATGCTGACCGCCGCTTGTCAGCGCGCCGGGGTGCAGGTGGAACTGCTGCCCGAAGGGCTGCGGCGGCGTGACAGTGATACGCACCGGTTCTGGTTCAACTACAACTCGGTGGCGGTGGACTGGGCAGGGGTAACGATCCCGCCTGCGGGTGTGCACTGGGTCGCGCTTTAGCGCCCCTTTACTTCGATGGAGCACCGGATCAGAACGGCCCCGCAATCCTTGTGGGGCCAAAATGTTTGAAGTGACTGCTGATCTTGTGGCCCTGCTGGTGCTGGCCGCCTTTGTCGCAGGCTTTGTCGATGCCATCGCCGGTGGCGGCGGACTTATCACGGTGCCCGCGCTGTTGCTGGCAGGTGCCAACCCGGTGGAGGCGCTGGCGACCAACAAGCTGCAGGGCAGCTTCGGCTCAGGTACGGCGATGATCAGCTATGCCCGTGCCGGGCATGTGCGGCTGCGCGATCAGGCAGGAATGGCGCTGGTTGCCTTGCTTGCAGGGGCGGGCGGCGCGTTGGTGGCGCATCTGATCCCGGCCGAGGTGCTGCGGGTGATCATGCCGGTGGTGCTGGTGGCGGTCGCGCTGTTCTTTGCCATCAAGCCCGGGCTGACCGATCTGGACCGGGTGCAGCGGATGGGGCCGGGGGTGTTCACCTTTACCGCCGTGCCACTGATTGCCGCCTATGACGGATTTTTCGGGCCGGGAACGGGCAGCTTTTTCATGATCGGGTTCATCCTGCTGGCGGGCTATGGGGTGCTGAAGGCGACGGCCCATACCAAGCTTTTGAACTTCGCCTCCAACCTGGGGTCGCTGGCAGTGTTCGTGTTTTCGGGGGCGACCTGGTGGGCGGTGGGGCTGGTGATGGCCCTGGCCCAGACGGCGGGCGCCCTGTTGGGGGCGCGGCTGGCGATGCGGGTGGGGGCGCGGCTGATCAAGCCCTTGTTGGTGACCACATCCACCCTGATGGCGGCCCGGCTGCTGTGGCAGGTCTGGGGTGTGTAAAGCAGTGCGGCAAGTTATTAATGTAATTTAATTTTATAGGTTAGAAAATAAACTTAAGAGATTTTAAAATTCTGACCACAGCCTCTGACGGACGCAGCCTGACCGGCAGGCGTATTTGAGCAGCGTGAAGTGCTCATTGCGGTTTTTGCCGCCGCAACGTGGATGGTCCGCGACCGTAGAGCTTTTGAAAGGCCGCGTTGAAGCTTCGGACACTGCCAAAACCAGCGTGAAACGCGATTTCGGTCACGGGCAGGGTGGTCTCGTCCAGCAAGCGCTTTGCGCGGGCTATGCGCACTGTCTGGGCGGTCTGGACCGGCGAAGCACCGATATGCTGCAGGAACAGTCGTGACAGATGCCGGCTGCCGATGCCAAGACGCTGCGCAAGAGCATCGACCGAACCCCGGTCCAATGCGCCGTCCCCGATCATCTTCAAGGCGCGTTCCACCGTGGTTTTCGTGCCCTGCCACGCTGGGCAGAAAGGTGCTGTTTCAGGGCGGCAGCGCAGACAGGGGCGATATCCCGCGCGCTCGGCTGCAGCGGCGGTCGGATAGTAGCTGACATTCTTGGTCAGCGGATGCTTTACCGGGCAGACCGGGCGGCAATAGATGCCGGTCGTCTTCACTGCCGTAAAGAACACGCCGTCAAAACCCGGGTCGCGCCGCAGCCGTGCCTCATTGCATGTGTCAAAATCAAGCATGACACAAGCCTATGGCGACCATGCGGACTTGGCGAGGTGCCAAAGATGATGATGTCCGAAACCTGCCAGACAGCCAGCGTCCGGGCGCATACTCAGGCACAACGTAGAACGGAGTCTGTTGATGCGTATGTCCTGCCGGGATTGGGGCCTGTTGCTCCTGCTGTCTTTCCTTTGGGGCGGAGCCTTCTTTTTCGGCGCTGTTGCGGTAAAGGAGTTGCCCCCGTTGACGGTTGTGCTGCTGCGGACCGGGCTTGCTGCGATGGCGCTGGCAATTGTGCTTCGTGTCGGAGGCGAAGGCTCGCCGTTCAGGGGCGCCACCATCCCGTCCTTTCTGATCATGGGCCTGCTGAACAATCTGCTGCCGTTCAGCCTGCTGTTCTGGGCGCAGACCGTGATTCCCAGTGGTCTGGCGTCGATCCTGAACGCAACCACGCCGATCTTTGCGATTATTGCCGCGCATTTCCTGCTGTCAGACGAGAGGGGCGCCGTGAACAAGATCATCGGGATTGTCTTCGGCTTTCTGGGTGTTGTTGTGCTGCTGGGCGGCGGTCTTCTGGATGGAAAGGGGTTCGCGGTGGCCGGGATGCTTGCCTGCCTTGGCGCGGCTTTGTCCTATGGGCTTGCGGGCACCTATGGTCGCAGGTTCAGGTCATCGGGGCTGTCCTCTGTTCAGGTGGCGCTTGGGCAGCTGACGGCGACAACGTTGATGATGATCAACAATGCGAAAGGTTTCGGTTCGCCGGAAACGCGCGGGGGGCCGCCGTTCACGCCGCCGATTGCCACGCCACCCGGCGCATGAGATAAGACGGCATGCCGATTGCGCGCATCAGAGCTGTGACCCGCCGGGCGTTTCTTGCCTGGTTTGTGGTGTTGGCGATGGTCTGTGTGTGGACGGGTGCGCCGCAGGCACCGCTGATGCTGCCGCAGGTTGTAGCGCAGGCAGGGTTGAGCCTGACGCCTGCCCCCGATCTGGCTGCAACGCAGATCAAGCCAAGTCTTGTTCAGCGCGCCACCGATGAACGCTTTGCCACCGACCCGGATGCGGCGCTAGGTCTGCCACCGGCGGGCACGCCAGGCGTGCCGCCGTTGGGGGCGCATGCCGCGCTTGCCGCAGGAACCATGGTGCTGGCGCGCGGGCATGCGCGGCCAGAACCCCGCGCGCCGCCGGTTGTCTGACACGGCTGTGCAGTGCCTAACGGCGGGGTTCAGCCCCGCGTGCCGGCGTATTCTCTGAATTTTCTATGTCTGACCCCGCTTTGCGCTGGCCCTTGGCGCGCAAGGTGCTGTGGGTCGTGAGGAACACTCATGTCGAGAACTGTTGTCTGGAAACGACTGTTTATCTGGGCCGTCTGCATCTGGGGGTTGCTGTTTGCGCTGCCCAATGCGTTTTATCCGCAGGTGGAGCGGCACAATGATGCAATGGCGGAGGTGGCGGAGGGTGTGCTGCCTGCGCCGGGCGATCTGGCGGGCTGGCCATCGTGGTTGCCGTCAAACCTTGTGGCGCTTGGGCTTGATCTGCGCGGCGGCGCGCATCTGCTGGCCGAGGTGAACGTGGCCGAGGTGCATGCCGCGCGCATGGACAGCCTGTGGCGCGAGGTGCGCGAGGCGTTGCGACCCCTGCGCGATCAGGTCGGCACCGTGCGCCGCGACGCGGCGGCCCCGGCAGACACGCTACGGGTCGTGCTGACCGAGCCTGCAGGAATGCAGGCGGCGCTGGGCGCGGTGTGGGCGCTGGCTTCGCCGGTGGCCTCGCTGACCGGGGCGGGGCAGAGTGATTTCGTGGTGCAGGCAGAGGGTGCTGCACTGGTGATCGCGCTGTCGGACGCGGAAAAGAAACTGTCGGATGACCGCACGGTGCAGCAGGTGCTGGAGATTGTCCGCCGCCGGGTGGACGAGGTGGGCACGCGGGAACCGACGATTCAGCGGCAGGGCGAGGACCGGGTGCTGATCCAGGTGCCGGGGATAGGGTCGGCGGCAGAGCTGAAGGCGCTGATCGGGACGACGGCAAAGCTGACCTTTCACTCTGTGCTGGGGATGGGAGCGGGGCAAGAGCCGGGCGATCTGCTGCTGCCGTCAGCGGAAGAGCCGGGCGTGGTCTACCGGCTGGAGGCCGAGTCCGTGATCAGCGGCGAGGATCTGGTGGATGCGCAACCCGCGTTTGACCAGACCAACCGGCCGGCGGTGAATTTCCGCTTTGATGCGTCGGGCGCGCGGGTGTTTGGCGATTACACCGCGTCCAATATCGGCAAGCCCTTCGCCATCGTGCTGGACGGCGCGGTGATCTCGGCCCCGGTGATCCAGAGCCATATTGCGGGTGGATCGGGGATCATTACCGGGAATTTCACGGTGGAAGACAGCACCGAACTGGCGGTGCTGTTGCGTGCAGGTGCCTTGCCTGCCGGGATGACCTTTCTGGAAGAGCGGACCATCGGGCCCGAACTGGGGCAGGACAGCATTGATGCGGGCAAGACCGCGGCGGTGATCGGGATGGCGGCGGTCGTGGTGTTCATGCTGGCCTGCTATGGCGGGTTTGGGGTGCTGGCCAATGTGGCGCTGGGGATCAACATGCTGCTGCTGTTTGCCGCGCTGTCGGTGATGGGGGCGACGCTGACGCTGCCCGGAATTGCCGGGATCGTACTGACGATGGGCATGGCGGTGGATGCCAATGTGCTGATCTTCGAGCGGATCCGCGAAGAGCTGCGCGCCGGACGCACGCCGGGGCGGGCGGTGACGGTGGGGTTTGACAAGGCGCTGTCGGCGATCATGGACAGCAACATCACCGGGCTTCTGACGGCGGTGATCATGTTTGCCATCGGGTCGGGTGCCGTGCGCGGGTTTGCGGTGACGCTAGGGTTGGGGATCCTCACATCCATGTTCACAGCCGTGTATGTGACGCGGCTGTTGGTGGAAAGCTGGATGGTCTGGCGCAGGCCAAAGGTGTTGCGGCTGGCCGGGGTGATCCGGCTGGCCCCGGTGCATAGCACGTTTGATTTCTTCCGCTGGCAATGGGTGACGTTTGGGGCATCTGTGGTGGCGGTTGTGGCATCGTTGGTGCTGGTGGCGGTGATGGGGCTGAACTTCGGCATCGACTTCAAGGGGGGCACCACGTTCCGCACAGAATCTTCGCAACAGGTGGATGTGGCGGAATACCGCGCGGCGTTGTCGGGGCTGGGCCTTGGCGATGTGGCAATTGCCGAGGTGTTCGATCCGGGCTTTCCCGCCGGCCAGCATGTCGCGATGATCCGGGTGCAGGCGCAGGACGGGGCCGAGGCGATTTCGGCCGCAACGATTGCGCAGGTTGAAACGGCGCTGCGCGCGGTGGACCCGGGCATCAGCTTTCCTGCGGTAGAATCGGTGGGGCCGAAAGTCTCGGCCGAGCTGATCTGGCTGGCGGTGATGGCAGTGGGGGCAGGGGCGGCGGGCATTCTGACCTATGTCTGGCTGCGCTTCGAATGGCAGTTCGCGGTCGGCACGGTGGCGGCGCTGGTGCATGATGTGGTGGTGACGGTGGGGGTATTCGCGCTGTTCCAGCTGCGGTTCGATCTGACCATCGTGGCGGCCTTGCTGACCATTCTGGGCTATTCGGTGAACGACACGGTGGTGATCTTTGACCGGCTGCGGGAAAACCTTGCGAAATACAAGGAAATGCCGCTGCGCGACCTGATGAACCTGTCGGCGAACGAAACCCTTAGCCGCACGGTGATGACCGCGCTGACCACGCTGATTGCACTCGTCGCGTTGTTGATCTTTGGCGGTGATGTGATCCGGGGCTTCGTCTTCGCGATGCTGTTTGGGGTCATCATCGGTACGTATTCCAGCCTGTATGTGGCCAAGAACATCGTGCTGTTTCTGGGTCTGGACCGCACGGAAAAGGCCGGGCGCAAGCCGACGCACGAGTTTGCCGGGATCGACGCCTGAATTTTGGTACAGCGGGGCTGCGGCCCCGCTGCGCCAGAGTCCGGGAGGCTTAGTGCCCCCGGACCCCCGGTTTTGCGGCGAGATGGACGATTTCCTACAAAGAAGGCCTCGCCTGTTCGTAGGAATATTTTGGGTAGCCTGTGAGAAATGCATTCCTCTGCGGGCAATCCTCTAACAGGGATACCTGCAGAGCAGCATACGCCAACACTTGACAGCGAAGAGCAAAGCAATCCTTGCAGTCACCATGTTGAGCGATGTGTGCCCACCAGTTTCCTTTGGTCGACCCGCACCTTACTGACCCCAATCTGCGCCCTGCATTTCGCGCAACCTGCTGGCAGTGCGTTCGAATTCAAAGCTGCCGGTGCCTTCGGTATACAGCCGTTCGGGTTCATCGGCGGCAGAGCAGATCAGGCGGACGCGCGCCTCATAGAGCGCGTCGATCAGCAGGACGAAACGCTTGGCCTCATTGTAGTTGCTGGCCGACAGCTGCGGGATGTCTTCCAAGATCAGCACGCGGACGGCGGCGGCGATGGCCAGAAAATCGGCGGCCCCCAAGGGCCTTGCGCAGAATTCCCAGAAGGTGGCGCGGCCGATGCCATTGGCAAAGCGGGGAATTTCCACCTCGCGCCCGTTGACCGGCAGTTTCAGCGGCGCACCGGGCGTGCCGCCGGAAAGGTCGGTCCAGATGTTGTCGATCTGCGCGCGGGCCTTGCCTGCGGGGTGAAAATAAACCTGCGCCCCGGACAGCCGGTGCTGGCGGTAATCATTGGGGCTTTCCAGCTCATGAACCGTCAGCCGGTCGCGCAGCATGGCGATGAAGGGCAGAAACAGCGACCGGTTCAGCCCATCCAGATACAGATCTTCGGGGGGGCGGTTCGAAGTGGTGACGATGACAACACCAGCTGCAAACAGCCGCTCGAACAACCGGCCAACGATCATCGCATCGGTGATGTCGGTGATCTGCATTTCATCAAAGCACAGCAGTCGGGTGTCCTTGATGATCGCCTCGGCCACCGGGGCGATGGGGTCTTCGACGCCCTTTTGCCGTGCTGCGTGGATGCCGTGGTGGATGTCCTGCATGAAGGCGTGGAAATGCACGCGGCGCTTTTTCGCAATGTCGGTGGACTGGCAAAACATATCCATCAACATGGATTTGCCGCGTCCCACCCCACCCCACATATACATGCCCTTGGGCGGCACCAGCGGCTTGGCGAACAGGCCCGCGAACAGGCCCGTTCGGCGGGTGGCGTTTTCCTCCAGCCACAGCCGCACCGACTCCAGCTCCGGCAGCACGGCGTGCTGTGCCGGATCGGGGCGCAGGGTGCCTGCGGCGATGCGGGCGTCGTAGATCTGGGTCAGGGTCTGGCGCATGGCGAGTGGTATACATCTGTATGCGAAGAGCGGGCAATTGGGGCAGGTGCCGATTCCGGGTTGAAGGCCAGATTCAAAACGGTTTGAGTGGCGCAAACGGTGCAGGGGACGGCGATGACGGAGTGGTGGCGGGGATCGGTGACCTATCAAGTCTATCCGAGGTCATTTCAGGATACCAATGGCGATGGCATCGGCGATCTGGCCGGGATCACTGCGCGCCTGCCGCATCTGGCGCAGCTTGGTGTGGATGCAATCTGGCTGTCGCCGATCTTCAAAAGTCCGATGGCGGATATGGGCTATGACGTCTCAGATTACACCGATGTCGACCCGCTGTTCGGCGATCTGGCGGCGTTTGATGCACTGGTGGCGCGCGCGCACGCGCTTGGGCTGAAGGTGATCATTGATCAGGTGATTTCGCATTCATCCGACCAGCATCCGTTCTTCCGCGAAAGCCGGATGACCCGCGATAATCCGCGTGCCGATTGGTATGTCTGGGCCGATTCGCACCATGATGGCAGCCCGCCGAACAACTGGCTGTCGGTGTTCGGCGGATCGGCATGGGAATGGGATGCGCGGCGGCGGCAGTATTATCTGCACAACTTTCTGCCCAGCCAGCCGGATCTGAATTTTCACAACCCGGAAGTGCAGGACTGGGCGCTGTCTGTGCTGCGGTTCTGGCTGGACCGGGGGGTGGACGGGTTCCGGCTGGATACGGTGAATTACTATTTCCACGACCGCGAGCTGCGGTCGAACGGGCCGATGCCGCAAAAGGACAACCGCCCGCCGGTGAACCCCTATGACATGCAGGATCACGTGTTTTCAAAGTCGCGGCCCGAAAACGCCGGCTGGCTGGAGCGGTTGCGGGCGTTGACCGATGAATACCCGGACCGGACTATGGTGGGCGAGGTGGGCGATGCGCCGTGGCGCAATGTGGCGATCATGGCGGAATACACGCAGCCGGGGCGGCTGCACATGACCTACAGCTTCGATATGCTAGGGCCGGAATTCACGGCAGGCCATTTCCGCGAAAAGATCGAAGGGTTCTTTCAGGGCGCGCCGGATGGCTGGCCCATGTGGGCGTTCTCGAACCATGATGTGATCCGCCACGCGACCCGCTGGGCTGATCAGGGCGCGGGTGATGCTGTGGCCAAGCTGGCGGCGGCGATGTTGTTGTCGTTTGAAGGCTCGGTCTGTCTGTATCAGGGTGAAGAGGTGGGGCAGGTCGAGACGGACATTCTGTATGACGAGTTGACCGATCCGCCGGGCATCCGGTTCTGGCCCGATTACAAGGGGCGCGATGGCTGCCGCACGCCGATGGTATGGGATGCGTCTGATCATGGCGGGTTTTCAACGGTGAAGCCGTGGCTGCCGGTGAAACCTCCGCAACTGGCGCGCAATGTGGCGGCGCAAGACGGGCTGGCGGGGTCGGTGCTGGAATTCTACCGCGAGATGCTGGCGTTCCGGCGGGCGACGCCTTTCTTGCGCGTCGGGCGGACACGGTTCTTCAACCTGCCCGAACCGTTGCTTGGCTTTGCGCGCGGCGACGGGCTGGCCTGCGTGTTCAACCTGTCGGCCCGCCCGGTGACGCTGGCCGCGCATGGCGCGCTGATTCCGGGCGCGCCGTGCCACGCCGCGCATCTGGAGGGCGAGCGGTTGCTGCTGGGGCCGAACGGCTTTGCCTTTGTGCAGGGCGATGCGCCGTTGCTGCTTAGCGCAGAGTAAGTTTGCGGAAGATACGACCGACTACCTGCCCGGTGACGAGCGCATAGTCCGGTTCGGCCCCGACATCGGTGAAACCCAGGCGGGCGTAATAGGCCAGACCGGGGACATTGTCGGCGCGGATGGCGGCAAAGATCTCGTTGATGCCTTTGGCGGCGCAAAGCGCGCGGGTCTGCGCGAAAAGCTGTGCGCCGATGCCCTTGGCCTGCGTGTGCGGGCTGACAAAGGTGCCGATGTGCACCTCGCCATGGTGTTGGTCGACCGCTTGCCAGCCAAGGATCTGGCCGGCCTCTTCCGCGACGACGCAGGTGAGAGTGCCCGGGCCGTCGATATAGTCGTGGCGGACGGTATCGGGGCTTTTGGGCTGTTCGTGCGCGGTGGTGCCACCGATGGCGATGATGGCATTCAGCAGGTCAGCCATGGCGGGCGCGTCATCTGGCCCTGCGGGGCGGATCATCATCAGGCAAACTCTTCGCGTCGGTAGCCTTGCAGGTATAAAAGCGCCGTTAGATCGCCGTGGTTCACCCGCAGGCTGCACTCTGCGGCGACCGACGGCTTGGCATGCAGCGCGACGCCTGCGCCCGCACGGGAAAGCATGGCAAGATCATTGGCCCCGTCACCCACCGCCATGGCGTCGTCTGGTGTGATGCCCAGACGGGTGGTGATCTGAAGCAGCGCGTCAAGCTTGGCCTGTTTGCCAAGGATCGGATCAGCGACCTGTCCGGTCAGCTTGCCATCCGCGACCAGCAGGGTGTTGGCGCGGTGTTCATCAAAGCCAAGCGTTTGCGCGATGCGGGCGGTAAAGGCAGTGAACCCGCCCGAGACCAGTGCCGCATAGGCTCCGTTGGCGCGCATGGTGGCCAAGAGGGCGGGGCCACCCGGCATCAGGGTGATGCGGTCGCGGATCACGTGGCCAATGGTGCTTTCGGGCAGATCGCGCAGCAGGCCGACACGTTCGCGCAAGGCGGCTTCAAAATCCAGTTCGCCATTCATGGCCCGCGCGGTGATGTTGGCGACATAGGCACCGACCCCCGCCTCATCCGCCAATTCGTCGATGCATTCCTGCTGGATCATCGTGCTGTCCATATCGGCGATCAGCAGGCGTTTGCGGCGGTTGGCGGTGGGCTGCACGCACAGGTCGATGCGCAGGGCCTGCAGGCCTTCCCACGCGTCCCACAGGTTGGCGGGCATCGCCCCGACCGGAAATTCCGCGGCCACGCCCGGATCAAGCCAGATCGCATCGCCGCCGCCCCAGGCATTGCGCAGCGCCTGCACGGTTTCCCGGTCAAGCACCGGGGTGTCGGGGTTGGTCAGCAGGGTGGCGGTGAACATGGGCGGCATCCGTCTGGATAAATGCGTCGCTTTCGCGCAGTGATGCGCCGCATTACGACGATTTTCCCTCTTGTGCCAGAGGGGGCAGGTCTGTAAGCCCGGCGGCGGGACACCCTTCCCCAACGAAGGGCATTTATCTGTGAGGATACCATGGCTGATCTGATCGCCCCGGCAGTGCGCCCGGCAAACCCGCGCTTTTCGTCTGGCCCCTGTGCCAAGATCCCCGGTTTTTCCCTTGATATGCTTGGTGATGCCCCTTTGGGTCGCTCGCACCGTGCCGCCGTCGGCAAGGCCAAGCTGAAAGAAGCCATTGACCTGACCCGCGAGATTCTGGGCGTGCCGGCAGACTACCGTATCGGCATCGTGCCCGCGTCGGACACCGGCGCCTTTGAAATGGCAATGTGGACCATGCTGGGCGCGCGCAATGTGGAGATGCTGGCCTGGGAATCGTTCGGCGAGGGCTGGGTGACCGATGCGGTCAAGCAGCTGAAGCTGGACGCGGCGGTGAAGATTGCGCCCTATGGTCAGATCGTGGACCTTGCAACGGTCGATTTCGATGCCGACGTGGCGTTCACCTGGAACGGCACCACTTCGGGTTGCCGGGTGCCAAATGGCGATGCCATCCCCACCGACCGCCAGGGCCTGACCCTGTGTGACGCCACCAGCGCCGCCTTCGCGATGGATCTGCCCTGGGACAAGCTGGATGTGACCACCTTCAGCTGGCAAAAGGTGCTGGGCGGGGAGGGCGCGCATGGCGTGCTGATCCTGTCGCCCCGCGCGGTGGAACGGCTGGAAAGCTATACCCCCGCATGGCCACTGCCGAAGATTTTTCGGCTGACTGCAAAGGGCAAGCTGATTGAAGGCATCTTTGTTGGCGAGACGATCAACACCCCGTCGATGCTGGCAGTCGAAGATTACCTCGTCGCGTTGAAATGGGCGAAATCGGTCGGCGGCCTGCGCGGTCTGGTCGATCGGGCGAGCGCCAATGCGCAGGTGGTCTGGGACTTCTGCGCGTCGAACCCTTGGCTGCAGAATCTGGCGGAAACCCCAGACATTGCATCGACGACTTCGGTGTGCCTCAAGTTTGCTGATGCGCGGATTGTGGACGGCGAGGCATTCGCAAAGGCCGTCGCCAAACGGCTGGAAAAGGCCGGGGTTGCCTACGACATCGGAGCCTACCGCGATGCGCCTGCGGGCCTGCGGATCTGGTGCGGATCGACGGTGGAAACCGCCGATGTGCAAGCCCTGATGCCATGGATCGCCCATGCCTTCGAAGCCGAAATCGCCGCGCAGGCACAAGCCGCCTGACCGGGATGGCGGGGTGCGCCCCGCCCTACCCCTATCCGTAGGGCGGGGTTCACCCCGCCGCCCCCATTCATATTTCAAGGACTTCCCAAATGGCCCCCAAGGTTCTCGTTTCCGACGAACTCTCTGAAACCGCTGTTCAGATCTTCCGCGACCGTGGGGTCGAGGTGGATTACATGCCCAAGCTGGGCAAGGACAAGGATGCGCTGCTGGCCGTTATCGATCAGTATGACGGGCTGGCGATCCGGTCGGCCACCAAAGCCACCGAAAAGCTGCTGGCGGCCGCCACACGGCTGAAGGTGATCGGCCGCGCCGGCATCGGTGTCGACAATGTCGACATTCCCGCCGCGTCTAAAAAGGGCGTTATCGTGATGAACACGCCGTTCGGCAACTCGATCACCACAGCCGAACATGCGATTGCGATGATGTTTGCCGTGGCCCGGCAATTGCCAGACGCCAATGCCAGCACCCATGCGGGTCTGTGGGAAAAGTCGCGCTTCATGGGGGTAGAGCTGTTCAACAAGACCCTGGGCGTGATCGGGGCTGGCAATATCGGCGGCATCGTCTGCGACCGCGCCGTGGGGTTGAAGATGAAGGTTGTGGCCTATGACCCCTTCCTGTCTGATGAGCGCGCGGTGCAGATGGGCGTCACCAAGGTGGAACTGGATGAGCTGCTGGCGCGGGCCGATTTCATCACCCTGCATGTGCCGCTCACCGACAAGACCCGCAACATCCTGTCGGCGGAAAGCCTTGCGAAGACCAAAAAGGGCGTGCGGATCATCAACTGCGCCCGGGGCGGTCTGATTGACGAAGCCGCGCTTGCCGCCGCCCTGACCTCCGGCCACGTCGCAGGCGCGGCCTTGGATGTGTTCGAGGTCGAACCGGCCAAGGACAGCCCGCTGTTCAACCTGCCCAATGTTGTCGTCACCCCGCATCTTGGTGCCTCGACCACCGAAGCGCAGGAGAACGTGGCGCTGCAGGTGGCCGAGCAGATGTCGGATTACCTGCTGACGGGGGCCGTCACCAATGCGCTGAACATGCCCAACGTCACCGCCGAAGAAGCTGCCGTGATGGGCCCTTGGGTCAAGCTGGCCAGCCATCTGGGTGCGTTCATCGGTCAGATGACGGACGAGCCGATCAAGGCGATCAACATTCTGTACGATGGCCGGGTGTCGGACATGAACATCGCTGCCCTGAACCAGTCGGTCATCGCGGGCGTGCTGAAAGCACAGAACCCGGATGTGAACCTGGTGTCGGCCCCGGTGGTGGCCAAAGACAAGGGCATCCAGATCTCCACCACCCGGCAAGACAAGTCGGGCGTGTTCGACGCTTATATCAAGGTGACCATGGTGACCGACAAGCGCGAACGCTCGATCGCGGGCACCTGCTTCTCGGATGGCAAGCCGCGCTTCATCCAGATCAAGGGCATTAATATCGACGCCGAGGTGGGCGAGCACATGCTTTACACCACCAACGAAGATGTGCCGGGCATCATTGGTTTGCTCGGGATGACGCTTGGTAAGAACGGGGTGAACATCGCGAACTTCACCCTTGGCCGTTCCTCCATCGGGCAGGATGCGATTGCGCTTTTGTACCTCGATCAGCCGATCAACCCCAAGGTGGTGGAGACCCTGGACTCGACTGGCATGTTCCTGCAGGTGAAGCCTTTGGTGTTCGAAGGGGCATGACAGGGCGCGCCGCATTGCTCATCATCTGTTCCTAAATATCCCGGGGGTCCGGGGGCAGCGCCCCCGGGCTTTCCGCTAAAGCAAAGGCCCGGTCATGCAGCCCCGTCACACCTATGCCGTCGGCGATATCCACGGCCATCTGGACCTCCTGCGCGGTGTCCATGACCTGATCGACAAGGACATGGCGCGCTATGGGGCGGGTAAGGTGGTGCATGTCGGCGATCTGGTGGATCGCGGGCCGGACAGCCGGGGCGTGGTCGGCTATTTGCGGCAAGGTCTGGCACAGGGGCAGGACTGGATCGTGCTCAAGAGCAACCATGACCGTCTGTTCACCATGTTCATGGACGACCCCAAGGCCAGCGATCCGGGCCTGCGCCCCGAATACAGCTGGCTGCATCCCAAGATCGGCGGGTCCGAGACGTTGGAGTCCTACGGTGTGCCCAATGCGGCGGACCGTCCGGTGGCAAAGGTCCATGCCGATGCGTTGGAGAGGGTCCCGCAAGAGGATCTGGACTTCTTGGCCAGTCGCCCGGCGTGGCACCGCGTGGACGGGGTGATCTTTGTACATGCCGGGGTGCGCCCCGGCCTTCCGATTGCCGAGCAGGCCGAGAATGATCTGCTCTGGATCCGCAAGGGCTTTCTTGATCATGCAGACCCGTTCGAGGCGTTGATCGTGCATGGCCATACGGCGATCAATGCGCCGACGCATTACGGCAACCGGGTCAACATCGATTCCTCTGCCGCCTATGGCGGGCCCCTTTCGGCCATTGTGATCGAGGGGGCCGACGTGTTCCACCTGACCATAAAGGGCCGGGTGCCGTTGCGGCCCGAGAGTCAGTGACCCAAGGGGTAGCCCCCGGCCCGCAGTAACGGGTCGGGACCAGCTTAGTGCCGCATTTCCGGCAGGCGGCGACAGAGCCGCAGGCTCAAAACCGCGCAGGTGGCAGAAACAGCGGCGAGGATGCCAAAAAAGCCGCTGCTGCCCAGTTGATCCAGCACGGGGGCAAGCAAGACCGGGGCTGCGATGCCGCCGACCAGCCCGGCGGCGATGATGGTGGGGGCGGTGCGCGGGTCATCGCCCATCCGGCGGGTGGCGGCGACGTAGAAGCCGGGAAAGAACAGCCCCGCCGAGATGCCCATGGCCACAAAGAACACGCCGGGGCTGACAAAGACTGCCAGTGTGGCGGAGACGGCAGCGGCCAGCATCGCGCCCACATATAGCAGAAATGGCGCGGTCAGATGGGCGGTGAAGATCAGCACAGTGCGCGCGCCAAGGAAGGCCACGAAAAACGCGCTGAGCAGCTGCGCGGCGGCGGTCTCCGACAGGTCCGAGCGGATCAGCGCGCTGGGGCCAAGGCCGATCAGCGCGGCCTCTATCCCGATGCCGGCGACGGCGAACAGCTGAAACGCCAGCATCGGGCGGAACGGGCCGGCGCTTCCGGCCTGCGGCGGCGGTGCCGCGCGCCCGGCGGGGCCAGCCCCCAGCCAGATCAACGCAGCCAGCCCTGCAACCAGCGCATAGGCCAGGGCGGGGTTTGACCCCAGCCAGACAAAAATCAGCGGGGCGACAATCGCCCCCAGACCAAAGCTGGCGTTCACCAGACTGACCATGGCGGTGCCGCGTGCGCCATAGGCCCGCAGGATGCGCGGGTTGAAGACAACCGTGGACAGCCCGTAACCCGCCCCGAAGATCAGCGCGCCCCCAAAGGTCGCCACTGTGCCCAATGCCGCCGCAATCAGGGCTGCCCCGCAAAGCATGATGCCAAGGCTGATCCGGGGCGAGACATGTGCCCCCCAGCGATACATCGCAGCGACACCGACGGCGCAGCCGATCCAATGCGCCGACACCAGCCAACCCGCCTGCGCCGCGCTGAGCGACAGCGCCCGGCCAAAGGCGGGCAGCGCCGGGCCATACAGCGATTGCCCGGCGCCCATCATGACAAAGGTGGCGATCCCCACCAGCAACAGGCCGGTGTTTGCCCGATTCATGTCTTTCATCATGGCCCGTTTGCGCGTTGTGACGGCTCTCATTCTCTTGGCGCGGGCAGAGTGTCAATCGACGCCGCGTCATCTTTCCCCCCGGCGCGAAATGGCGTTAAGATTGGTGAAATTCAGGAGGTTCCCATGGCCAGCTTTCCGCAAGACGTTTTCATCCTGTCCGCGACGCGCAGCGCGATCGGCGGCTTTGGCGGGGCCCTTGCCGGGGTGTCGCCAATTGATGTTGCCACGCAAGTGATCAGCTCGGCCCTGCGGCGGGCGGGGATTGGCGGGGCGCAGGTAGGGCATGTGGTGATGGGGCATGTGATCAACACCGAACCGCGTGACATGTATCTGAGCCGGGTGGCGGCGATGCAGGCTGGAATCCCTGAAACCGTGCCTGCGATGAACGTGAACCGGCTGTGCGGATCGGGGGCGCAGGCAGTGGTGTCGGCGGTGCAGGCGCTGGTGTTGGGCGACTGCACTGTCGCGGTGGCGGGCGGCGCGGAAAGCATGAGCCGGTCGCCCTATATCCTGCCTGCCGCGCGGTTCGGGCAGAAGATGGGGGACACAAAAGCGCTCGACATGATGACCGGCGCGCTGACCTGCCCGTTTGGCACCGGGCATATGGGGGTGACGGCAGAGAATGTCGCGGCGCAATATGGCATCAGTCGTGCCGCGCAGGATGCCTTTGCGCTGGAAAGCCAGAAGCGTGCGGCGCGGGCGATTGCCGAGGGCATTTTTGCCGCCCAGATCACCCCGATCCGGGTGGAGACGCGCAAGGGTGTGGTGGAATTTGCGGTCGATGAACACCCCAAGGCGACGTCGCTGGAGGCTTTGGCGGGGTTGCGCCCGGTGTTCCAGAAGGATGGCACAGTGACGGCGGGCAATGCTTCGGGCATCAATGACGGGGCTGCCGCACTTGTTTTGTCGCGTGGGCTGTTTCCGGGCGCAAAGCCGCGGGCACGGGTGATGGGCTATGCGCATGCCGGGGTGGACCCCAAGGTAATGGGAATCGGACCGATTCCGGCGGTAGAGGCCTTGTGCGCGAAGCTGAGAATGAAGCCCGGCGACTTCGATCTTGTGGAATCCAACGAGGCCTTTGCCGCGCAGGCCATTGCGGTGAACCGCGAGCTGGGTCTGGATGTGGCCCGGGTGAACCCCAATGGCGGTGCAATTGCGCTTGGCCATCCGGTAGGGGCGACGGGGGCAATTCTGGTGGTCAAGGCGCTGCACGAGCTGGAGCGGACGGCCGCGCGCACCGCGCTGATCACCATGTGCATCGGCGGCGGTCAGGGCATCGCGCTGGCGATTGAACGGGTCTGAGCGCGTTTTGCGCGGCGACCCCACCCCCGGCCCTCCCCCACGATGGGGAGGGAGCCGCTTGGCCCCGGCGGTGCGCAGTGCGCTGATCAGTGCAGCCGCACCCTCGCGCGGGCGGACCTGCCCTGCGCATCAATCACCGACAGGCTGACAAAGCCGGTGCCGGGCAGGGTGAGCAAGGCTTGCCGTGCGCGGTCCTGTACCACGACCGGCACACCATCGGCCAGCCAGGTGAAAGGCCCGGTACCGCCTGCCACCTTGACCATCAGTGCACCATTCAGCAGCTCCACCTCGGCCCCGTCGGGCGGGAAGGCGACGGCGGGCGCATCGGCATCGGCGGCCAGACTGCCCCGCGCGCGAAAGCGTTGCAGCGGTTGCGGCAGTTGGGCGTTGGAAACCAGCAGGGTCGCGGGCGGCGCGGGCGGCTGGGGTTCAAGCCCCGGCGCGATGCGGGCAAAGGCCTGAAACAGCACAGGGGCAGCCAGATCGGCGCCGAACACGCCAGGCACCGGGGTGCCATCGGCGCGGCCCATCCAGACGCCCACCACATGCCGCCCGTCATAGCCGATGGCCCAGGCGTCGCGGTGGCCATAGCTGGTGCCGGTCTTGTAGGCCAGCCGGTTGGTGGGGGCTCCGGGCGGCGGGGCCAGGCCGGCGAGAATGTCGCCGATCTGCCACGCGGCGCTGGTGGACAGCAGCCGCTGGCCCTCGGCGCGGCTGCCATCCATCCGCCAGGTCAGCGGCAGGGCCACGCCGCCGCGCGCGAGGGCGGCGTAAAGTTGCACCATATCGGTCAGGCTGATGCCGATGCCGCCAAGGCCAATGGCAAGGCCCGGTTCATTGCCGGGGATCACGGCGCGGATCGCGGCCTTGTCGAGCGCCGCCAGCAGGCGCGGCGGGCCCATCGCATCAAGCAACTGCACCACTGGCAGGTTCAGCGACAGTTGCAACGCGTCGCGCACCCGGATGGTGCCGCGAAACTGGCGGTCGAAATTTTGTGGTGCGTAAGTGCCAAAGCGCTGCGGACGGTCTTCGATCAGCGTTTCGGGATGAGCGAGGCCTTGATCAAAAGCCAGCCCGTAGATCAGCGGTTTCAAGGTTGATCCGGGGCTGCGCAGGGCCGTGGTCATATCGACAAAGCCTGCGCGCTGATCGGCCTGAAACGCGGCAGAGCCGACAGAGGCGAGGATTTCCCCGGATGTGTGGTCGGCGGCGACAATGGCGATCTGCAACCGCTCGCCCTGTGTGGCGATCACGTCACGGGCGAGGGCTTCGAGGCTGCGTTGCAGGCTGGTCTTCAGGGTCAGCTGGTGCCGGTGCATGATCGGGTCCGCGCTGCGGGCGCGGTCGGCGAGGTGGGGGGCGAGGGTCGGAAACGGCTGGCGGGCGTGGGGCACCGGTTCGGTCAGCGCGCCATTCGCCATATGGTCGGGCACGATGCCGTCGCGCAGAGCGCGGGCCAGCACGCGGGCGCGGGCGGCCACGGCGCGGTCATGCGCGCGGTCGGGGCGGCGCGATTCCGGGGCCTGCGGGATAGCGACCAGCAGGGCAGCTTGCGCAGGTGTCAGACGGCGGGGTTCCTTGCCGAAATAGGCGAAGGATGCGGCGCGCACGCCTTCGAGATTGCCGCCGAACGGGGCGAGATGCATGTAGAGTTGCAGGATCTGGTCCTTGGTCAGCCTGCGCTCCAGCGCCCATGCGACGCGCATCTGGCGCAGTTTGCCCGCCACCGCGCCTGTGCCGGAGGCTTCGAGCAAACGCGCCACCTGCATGGTCAGGGTAGAACCGCCGGAAATCACCCGGCCATTGCGCAGGGCTTGTGCGACCGCGCGAGTCATGGCGCGCAAATCGACGCCTGAGTGGTCATGGAACCGCTTGTCCTCATAGGCGATCAGCATGGCGCGGTAGTCTTCATCCACTTGCGCAAGGTCTACCGCCATGCGCCAGCGACCATCGGCCACCGTATAGGCGCGCAGCAGGATGCCGTCGCGGTCTGTCACCTCGACCGAGGTTTCCAGCGACAGCGGCGGGAGGGTGGTGGCGGTGATCCAGTCGTCAAAACAGTCGCGGGCGAGCCCGGTAAGGAACAGGCCCGCGGCGAGGGCGAAGACGTGTCTGGTCCGCATCACTCGGCAATCGTGATCCGGCCCGTGGCGGACCGGGCGCGGAAGGTCGGGCGGTACATATCTTCGACCGCAGCCGCAGGGTGGTGGAAGGTGCCCGGCGAGATGGCGCGGACGATGTAGCCAAGGCGGAAGCTGTCGGCGTTGGTGCGGTCGATGGCGGTCAGGAAGCGGTCCTGGCGGAACTCGCTGTGCGCCACATCGCCTTCGAGGTTCAGCCAGTCCAGGTTGGCCAATTGTCCGCCCGAAATCAGGTTGGGGTTGTCGATTTCAAACCCGGCGGGCAGCGGGTCGCTGACCATCAGCCGTGCCTCGCCGGTGCCGAAGGGCGTCACCTCCAGCACGGTGACCAGACGGTCGCCGGTGTGAAGGGCTTCCACAGTCGCCGGTTCCCCCGCCAGTGTGTAATAGCTGCGGGTGATGGCATAGCCATTGCCGCCTGCCGGTTCCGGTTTGATGGGAATGCCGTAGGCGGTCACGGTCAGCTGGGTATCGGTCCCGCTGTTGTGCACAGTGACCGGCCCGGTGGCTGCGGTCAGCACCCGGACCAGCGGCCCGGTTGCGGGTTCACCGTTCAGGGTGATGCCCGCCAGCCCCGGCCGGTCGATCAGGGCGTTGGTGGCCATCAGCGCCCATGTCGCCTCTTGCGTCGAAAGTGTGCTGGGGTTGGCCGACAGGCGGATCAGCAGCGCGTCCCGGTCGATTGCCTGCGTGCCTGCATCCACCGCGAGGGTGAGGATGGCGGCGGCGTCGCGAAAGTTGGTGCCGTAATCGGTTCGGAAGGTCTGTTCCGTCTCGGTCGCGCTCAGGGCCAGCAGGCGGTTGCCTGCGCGGCGGAACATGGCGTCGGCCCGGGGCTGGTCGCCATAGCTGGCCAATGCTGCGCCAAGCTGGGCTTGAGCAAGAGCGGTGCGGAAGTCATCGCCTTTGACATCGGCATAATAGCGCAGGTCGCCGATGGCGGCGGCGCCTTCCCGGGCAAGGACCATGAGCGCATAGGCAAGTGCCTCGCCGCCGCCGTTCGATCTCGCGTCGAAGTCTGGGGCGTAGTTCACCTGATTGCGCAGAGAGTCGAGCGCAGAACGGAAGGCGCGGTCGGGCACCGCGTAGCCCTGCGCGCGGGCGCGGGACAGGAAATCGGTGACAAAGGCATCGAGCCACAGATCACCGCTGCCGGGTGACCACAGGCCAAAGCCACCTTCGGCCCCCTGATGGGTCAGGATCTGGGCCACCGCCTGTCCGATGCGTTCGGCGATATTGTCGGCCCCTTGAAGGTCCATCGCTTGCGCGACCTGATCGAAGTACAGCAGCGGCAAAGCCTTGGAGGTGATCTGCTCGGTGCAGCCATAGGGGTAGCGGTCTAGTGCGGCCAGCAGGCCGGGCGCATCCATCCGGGCCAGCGGGCCGATGGCCATGGTGGCCTTGGCCGAACCTGCGGCAAGGCCGGTGAACAGGGTGTCATCCAGCGTGAGGGTCTGGCCTTGGGTCAGGGTCAGGCGGGTGGTGCGGGCGACCTCGGGGTCGTTGGATTGCACCGGCAGGGTCAGAGTCCTGGTCAGCTGCTTTCCGTCTGGGGTGGTGAGGTTGACGATGATAGTCTGAAGGCCCGCCTCCCCGGCGGTGACGGGGATGGCGAGGACGGTTCTGGCCTGATCGCCAAGGTCAAAGCCCGACGGCACCGCGCCAAGCGTGACGCCATTGGCGGTGACATCTAGGCCCATTCGGCCGGACGGACCGCTGGCATGGACGACTTCCAGCAGCATGCGGCTGCTGTCGCCGGGGGCCATGAAGCGGGGCAGGCTGGCGGTTACCACGACCGGGTCGCGCACCAGTACATCGGCATTGGCGTGGCCAACGGCCTTGGCCGACCATGCCACGGCCATGATTTTGACGCTGCCGTTAAAGGAGGGCAGGGGAAATGTGGTGTGGGCGGTGCCATCGGTGCCCACCTGCACTGGGCCGGTGAAATAGGCGACAAGCTCTTCGGTAGGGGGTGGAGCTTGCAGGCGAGCTTGCGCGCCTGCGTCGCCGCCCGAGCGGACGGTGCCTGTTGCGCCGTTCAGCCCGTCGATCAACCGGCCATAGACATCGCGGATGCCGATGCCCAGCTTGCGCTGGCCGAAGTAATGCGCCGACGGGTCGGGTGGGGCGAAAGCGGTGAGGTTCAGGATGCCCTGATCCACCGCCGCGATGGTGACCCATGCGGGTTCACCGTCTGCGATGCCATCGACCTTGACCGCGACATCAAGCGGGCCGCGTGGGGCGGCGTCGGACAGGGTTTCGATGCTGACCGCCAACTGACGCGCGCCGGGATCGACGGCGGCATGGGCAAGGCCAAGCGCGCGGGCCGGGTTGCGGCCAGCCGCCACATCCATCGGGCGCAGCACAGAGGCTGTGACATAGACACCGGCGCCCCAGTCATCGGTCACCGGCAGGGTGATCAGATTTTCGCCTTCCGTCACCTCGACCGCCTGCATGGCGATCAGGCGGTTCGCCAGCACGGTAATCAGCGCCGTGCCCGCCGCGCGGGGCACAACGCGCAGGGTGGCGGTTTCGCCCGATGTATAGGCCGATTTGTCCAGCGAAAGTTCCAGCGTGTCGGGGGTGGCGGTCACATCGGCGGGGGCGTACCAGCCTGCGAAGAACGGGGTAGAGGTGATGGCCCCGTTGACCGACTGCACCCGCAACTCATACTCGCCCCATTGCACCGGCGCAGCGATTTCAACCGGTTGTGGGCCAAGTTGGGCGGTGCCTTCGGCAGCGATGGTGCGCCCGACAACAGGCTCCCAGTTCCAGACACCATAGCTTTGATACCATTGGTAATTGGTCTCGATCCGGGTGATCTGCCACTCTGCCGCCATGTCGGCGGGTTGTCCGTCCGGGCCAAGGCCGATCAGGCTGAACCGCGCCTCTGTCCCTTCGGCGACCACCTCATCGAACAGCGGTCGGACGCCGATCATCGGGGTGGTGGGGTTTATCAGTCTGGTCAGCTGGCGTTCGACCGGGCGGCCGGAGCCTTCGGCGACGCGAACTGTGAAGTGCGCTTCCAGCGGGTGCTGGGGGGCGTCGGCCTCGGGCAGGGCGGGGGTGACGACAGCGGTGCCTGATGCATCGGTCCGCGCGCCGCCAAAGGACTCCATCCGCGCGGCAAAGGGGTCGTCATGCGGGCCGAAAACGTAGCCGGTGAGGCCCGCGACTTCCGACGCGGCGCGCAGGAGCACCTCGCCTTCAATCGCAAGGTCGGCACCGGGGGCACCGAACAGGTAGCGGGCCGTGACGGTCAGGTCCGGCGTATCACCAAGCCGAAGCGTCCGGTCGGGAAGCGACAGGTCAAAGTCGATGCGTTCGGGCAGGAAATCCTCGACCAGAAAGGTCTGGCTGGTGAGGGGGGCGGCGTCGGGGTCGGCCAGCACTTCCAGCCGCCACACGCCGCGCGGGGCGGTGCCTCCGATAGGCATCGCGAAGACATGGCCGCCCGCGCCCGCATCTTCGACCAGAGCGCGGGAGTATTCCACACCATCGGGGCGTTTCAGCCGGGCAGTCAGTGGCAGGCCGGGAACGGCAGCTGCCGTGCTGTCACGGGCCAGCGCTGTGGCGTAGACCGTCTCCCCCGCCCGGTAGGCACCGCGATCTGTGGTCAGGAACACATCGACCGGGGGGGCGGCGGCGCGGCCTTCGACGCCGCGATCCGACAGGTCAAATTCCGGGTCGGTCAGAGACAGGAAGGCCAGATCATGATCCCCATCGCGCGCCACGATCAGCGCCGCAGCCGCGCCGCCGGTGCCGCGTGCCAGACCCGCATCAAACTGCGCATAGCCCATGGCATCGGTGGTGGCGGTGCCGAGGATGTCGTTCGCGGTGGAAAGCAGCTCTACCGTGACGCCTGTCACAGCCTGCGCCGTGCCAAGGCTGCGGACAAAGACATGCACCCCGTCAACGCCCGACAGGGTGGTCAGGCCAAGATCGGACACCACGAACCATTGCCAGGCTGCCGCAGTTTCATAGGGGTCTTCGCCGGAAATGGCGGCTTTCAGCGCGTAGACGCCGGCGGGTTGGCCCTGCAGCGCTTCGCTCAACGGCAGACGGGTTGTGAC
Organism: Pseudotabrizicola sediminis; assembly: GCF_004745575.1. Classification (GTDB taxonomy): domain Bacteria; phylum Pseudomonadota; class Alphaproteobacteria; order Rhodobacterales; family Rhodobacteraceae; genus Pseudotabrizicola; species Pseudotabrizicola sediminis. The sequence goes on from NZ_RPEM01000002.1 coordinate 161,883, forward strand.
ATCGCGGTTTATGTCCATCCCGACGGTGGCGCTGCCCTGCCAGATTTGCGCGCCGATCTGGCCGTCAAAATCGCCTTCCTGCCAGTTGGAAATCGGCTGGCTGACGTAGCCGTTCTGAAAAGCGCGCAACAGGTTGCGGTCGGTCACGCGGAAGAGGGTCAGGTCCAGCGCGTCGGTGTTGACGGTTTCTACCGGAACAGCCGCGCTGACTCCCTTCGGCAGCACGTAAGACCGGCCCGGAAAGCGCACGGTTGCGGCACGGTCACGGACATAGGCGGTGATGGCAACGGATTTCGCCATTTCCTGCCCATCGGCGGCGGGCAGTCCCTGCCGGAACGTCAGTGCATAGCGCGCGCCATGGACAAGACCTTCGACACACATCGTGCTGTCACCGTCAGAGGTGACGGTCATCCCCGATTGGGGCAGTTGCACGAATGAGTCGTAGTCCACCCCCGCCTTGACCAGATTGTCAGAGAAGGCGGCACAGATCCGCGGGCGCGGCGTATCGGCCTGCACCTCGTGGCTGGTGATGCGGAAGCCGTACTTGCCGGTCGCGGTTTCCAGCGCGCTTGCGGTGTCATCACGCGGCTGAAGTGCCTGCGCCAGACGCAGGGCACCAACGCTGTCGCGGCCCCGGCCAAGCGGCTCCATCGCCTCTGCCATTGTGACAAGGATGGTATGCCGCAGCGGGGCTGCCTCGGCCCGCAGATAGGCGTTGATGGCCGCGGTCAGGCCCTGCTGGCGCAGGTCTTGCTGATCATTGCGGTTACGGCTGCCCGCCAGCAGCGACAGGCGGGCATAGTCAAGCCAGGCCTCGGGCTGATCTGACGCGCTGACGGCGGACCCGGCAAAGCCGATGGCGCTGTCGACATTCCCTTGGCTCAGCGCTTCTGTCGCGGACTGGTTAAGATCTGTGGCGGCATATCCGTTTGCCATATGCTTGCGCCCGAAGGCCTCGGCCTGTCCGCGTGCGTCTTGCAGATCTTGATCGGACAAAAAGCTCAGCTCGCCCCGGCGCGTGGCCGCACGGCTGGCGGAATCGGCAGGGGAGGACACAACCTGCGCGGAAACAGCGCCCTGATAAAACGCCCCCGCCCCCGGACCGGCTTTGAGAAAGCATGATCCGTTGCGGCTGTTGAAGGTGAAGGCAGTGCATTGCGCCGTACTGAGGCAGGCGCGCTCGCAAGACTCCAGCGTGGTGTCGAACAGCTGCGCGATATCGCCGCCAGGAAGGTCGGTGTCCTGCGCCAGAACCGCCCGCTTTTGCGGCACAAGGGGCGAATCCTGCGCCAGGGATGGCATGGCAAACACCATGCAGGCGAGCAGCGCCGGGCCAAAATACCGCATGGCAATACCTCTCATCTGAATGGGTGCATGATGCGTCCGGCGGTCTGGCGGCGCAAGCGCCCTGCAGCCGATGACATTATTTGTCATGTTAATCAGTCATTCACGCTGCTGCCTCTATGGTCCGCCATGGCCCCGCGGCAGAAAGCGGAACGGGGAACGGATCGCGATGGATATGACGGAACGTTTGGCAAAAGAACGGCGCGCCCGGCTGGCCGCTGAACGTTTGCTGGAACAGAAAAGCCGTGAATTGTTTGCCGCCAACGAAAGGCTGGCGATGCATGCGCGTGCGCTGTCTGACCAGATTGTCGAACAGCGGACTGTCGCGCGCGAAGCGCAGTCTGAAGCACAAGCTCTGAAAGGCCAGAACGCGGATATCGCGACCGCGCTGCAAGAGGCGCATTCCGCTGCCGTGGTGGCAGAACGCCGGTTGTGGGACTCGGTTGACACGATCCGTGATGGCTTCGCCGTCTATGACCCCGATCTGCGGCTGGTGGCTGCGAACGCACCCTATCTGAAAGCCTTTGAAAGCCTGAACATCAGCCCCGGCATCAGCTACGCGACCCTGATGACCCTGTGCGCTGAATCCGGTCTGGTCCGGCTGGGCGACACACCGATCGACGACTGGGTCGCGCACATGCTGTCGCGGCTGGAGGCCGAGGTGATCGAACCCCTCGTCGTGCAGATGTCCAATGGCAATTATTACCGGATCATGAGCCGGCGCACGCTTGATGGCGGCATGGCCACACTGGCGATCGACATGACCGAACAAATGCGAATCTGGGCCGCAGTAGAAGCGATCCCGGATGGTTTTGTACTTTTTGACAGGGAGGACAGGCTGTTGACCTGCAATCAGCAATACCGCGACATTTATCCTGAAACCGCCGATATCCTGCGCCCCGGCGTGACCTTCGAGGATATGCTGCGCCACGGCCTGGCGCGCGGCAAATATGCCGAAGCCGTGGGGCGAGAGGCGGAATGGATGTCGGAACGCCTCGCAGCCCACCGGGCGCCGTCGTCCATCCACGAACAGAAGCTGTCAAATGGCCGCTGGCTGCGCGTGCTGGAGCAAAGCACGCCGGATGGCGGGCGGGTCGGGCTGCGGGTGGATATCACCGATTGGAAGGAGCAGCAGGCCGCGCTTGAGGCGGCGCGCCTGCAGGCCGAAGCGGCGAACCGGGCAAAATCGGCATTTCTGGCCAATATGAGCCATGAAATCCGCACGCCCATGAACGGGGTGGTCGGGATGGCCGAACTGCTTTGCGATACCGAACTTTCCGAAGAACAGCGGCTGTTTGCCGAAACCATCCGCTCTTCGGGTGAGGCGCTCTTGGTGATCATCAATGACATTCTGGATTATTCCAAGATCGAGGCGGAGCGGCTGACCCTGCACCCAGAACCCTTTGATCTGGAGCGTACGATCCACGAGGTGACGATGCTGCTGCAACCCCGGGCGCGGGCCAAGGGAATCCGGCTGATGATCGACTACGACATGTTCCTGCCGACCCGGTTTGTCGGAGATCCGGGACGGATCCGGCAGGTGATGACCAATCTTATCGGGAATGCCGTCAAGTTCACCGATACGGGCCATGTGCTGGTGCGCGTCGTGGGGCCGGAAGGGGCGGTGGACGTGCAGCAGGTGCATGTCACCGTGGAAGATACCGGAATCGGCATCTCTGCGGCCAACATTGACCATGTCTTTGGCGAATTCAATCAGGTGGAGGATCAGCAGAACCGCAAGTTCGAAGGCACCGGTCTGGGTCTTGCGATCACCCGCCGCCTGATTGAGCAGATGGACGGTACGGTCTGGGTCGACAGTGAGCCGGGCAAGGGGTCTTGTTTCGGCTTCCGGATTTCGCTGCCGGTGTCAGAACCCGCGCCAGAGGTGCGGTTGCCGATCACACTGCGCCGCGCGCTGGTGGTGGATGACCAGTTCATCAACCGCACCATTCTGGAACGCCAGCTTGCCCCGCACGGCATCGCGGTGACGCTGTGCCGGTCTGGGGCCGAGGCGCTGACGACACTTGCACAGGATGCGCGGTTTGATGTGGTGCTGACCGACCATGACATGCCCGAGATGGACGGTGTGACACTGGCCCGACAGATCCGCGCGGCCGGGCATCAGATGCCGCTTGTGCTGTTGTCATCAAACCCGCTGCTTGCCCGCGCCGAGGGGGAGGATGCGGGGCTGAATGTGGTTTTGCAAAAACCATTGCTGCGGGCCGATCTGTATCGCCATCTGCAGGCGCTGTCGGTGGCAGTACCCGCGCCGATGGCCGAGCTGCCGGCGGCAGTGCCGCCCGCACCCAAACCGACGCAGCGGCAGATGCGGGTGCTTGCAGCCGAGGACAACCGGACCAACCAACTGGTCTTTGCCAAGATGGTCAAGGATGTCGACATCGAGTTGCGCTTTGCCGCCAACGGCTGCGAGGCGGTGGAATTGTTTCAGAGCTGGGCACCCGATCTGGTATTCATGGATATCTCGATGCCAGAGATGGACGGGCTGGAGGCTGTGCGCGCGATCCGGGTGATCGAGGATGGTCAGGGCACTGTGCCGGTGGTCGCGCTGACTGCGCATGCCATGGACGGGGACGCCGCCGAAATTCTGGCCGCAGGGATGGACCGGTACCTGACAAAACCGTTGCGCAAATCCGCGATTCTGGACGTGCTGGCCGCCTATTGCCCCCCAGATGTGCGACCGGTTGTGCCGGAGTAACGCGGGCTTGGTCCGGCGCATCCCGCCTTTTACCCCGATCGTACGCGGCGGCTATGGTCGGGGCGCGGCAGTTCAGGGCGACACTTCACGCCGCCTGTTGTGCCGGGGCCTGACGGCGGAACACCATGTGCCCGTCGGTCGATGTGTCGGGGTCGTGGCGATAACCGCCGGTATCGAAGCCACGCAAATCGGCGGGGTTGGTAATCTGGTTGTCGCAGATGTGGCGCGCCATGGCACCACGGGCCCGTTTGGCCCAGAAGCTGACAGTTTTCGCCTGCCCGTCCCGCTCTTCCAGAAAGACCGGGGTGATGACCGGCAGATGCAGAGTGTTGCGGTCAACCGCCCCGAAATACTCGACCGAAGCGCAGTTGATCAGGGCTTTTGCCCCGGTTTCCTGTGACAGTGTGTTGAGCGATTGGGCGATACGCGTGCCCCAGAACGCGTATAAGTCAGCCCCCTGTGGATTGGTCAGACGGCTGCCCATTTCCAGCCGATAGGCCTGAATGGCATCAAAAGGGCGCAACACGCCGTACAGGCCCGACAGGATGCGCAGATGCGCGCTCGCCCAGTCGAGGGCGGTGGCGGGTAGGGTGCGGGCATCAAGCCCTTGGTAGGTGTCACCGGCAAAGCAATGCACCGCCGGAAAGATCGTGCCCGGCGCAGGTGTGGCGCTGAAGGCGGCAAACCGACCTTGGTTCAGGCGGGCGAGCGGTTCGGAAATATGGCTGAGCTTGCGCAGATCATCGACCGAAAGGCGGCGGGCAAGTGTGGCCAGGTCCAGCGCTTGGGCCGCAAACTCGGGGTCGGTCAACTGATGCCCATCGGGCAGAGCCTGCGGCACCTCGTTCAGTTTCTTGGCGGGGGAGATCACGATCAGCATGGCGGGCCCTTTCCTTGGCCTCACAAAATATGGTGGTGCACAGCAGTGTAAACCCCAACGGGTCAGGCATCGCGCAAAACGTCCAGAAATGCCGGGCCAAAGCGTTCGATCTTGGCCGGACCAAGATCACCCACGCGGTCAAGGTCGGACAGGGTGGAGGGTCGCGCTTCGGCAATGCGGCGCAGGGTGCCTGGCGACAGGCTGAGCGGTTTTCCGGTGCCGTCCTCCCCCCGCAGAAGCGCCAGCTGCACCTCGGCCAGACGGTCGTAGATCGGGCCCGACGGGCGACCGGCAAGCCGTTGGCGCGCAGGGTGAAGCGACTCACTCGCGCCATTGATCACAGCCAGAAACGCCGCACCGTAGCTTTCCAGCTTTTTCGCCCCGACCCCGGTGACGCCCGCCATATCGTCCAGCGTGGCGGGCTTGCGTTCTGCCATCTCGATCAGGGTGCGATCGGGAAAGACGACATAGGCGGGCACGCCCTGCGCCTCGGCCAAGGCGCGGCGCTTGGCTTTCAGCGCGGAGAGCAGCGGCGCGTCTTCGTCTGAGACCAGCGTTTTGACCACGGTGCGCGGGATGGCAGAGGTGATGGTGTCACGCCGCAGCGAAATGCTTTCCTCGCCGCGCAAAATCGGGCGGGCGGCGTCAGTCATGCGCAGCGCACCGAAACGGTCGGCATCTGGGCGCACCAGATCGCGCCCCATCATCTGGCGGAACACCGCGCCCCAAGCGGGTTTGGACAGGTCGCGGCCCACGGCAAAGGTGGGCAGCTGATCATGGCCCTTTTCGCGGACCTTGGCGGTGGCGTTGCCGGTGAGGATGTCAATCAGATGGCCCGCGCCAAACCATTCGCCGGTGCGCAGGATGGCCGACAGCGCCTTGCGCACGGATTCGGTAGCGTCGAACACATCGACGGGGCGGTCGCACAGGTCGCAGTTGCCGCAGGGCGTGGAGGCCTCGCCGAAATAGCCCAGCAACACCTGCCTGCGGCAGGCCGTCGCCTCGGCCAACCCCAGAAGGGCATTCAACCGGCCATGGTCGGCGGCCTTGCGGTCGGCCGGTGCGGCACCTTCGTCGATCTGGGTGCGGCGCAGGCGGATATCGTCGGGGCCATAAAGCGTGAGGGTCTCGGCGGCGGCCCCGTCACGCCCGGCGCGGCCGATTTCCTGATAATAGCCCTCGATCGACTTGGGCAGATCGGCGTGGGCGACCCAGCGGATATCGGGTTTGTCGATGCCCATGCCGAAGGCGATGGTGGCGACGACGATCAGCCCATCCTCTTGCTGAAACCGTATTTCCACGCGGCGGCGTTCTTCCGCCTCCATCCCGCCGTGGTAATGGCAGGCGGAATGCCCAGCCTCACGCAAAGCCTGCGCCAGCACCTCGGTCCGGGCGCGCGATGCGGTGTAGACGATGCCGGACTGACCCTTGCGCGCGGCGGCAAAGCGCAGGATCTGGTCGCGCGGCTTGTCCTTGACGGCAAAGGCAAGGTGGATGTTGGGCCGGTCGAACCCACGCAGAAAGGTTTCGGGTGCCACGCCATCGAACAGCCGGGTCACGATTTCGGCGCGGGTTTCTTCATCCGCGGTGGCGGTGAAGGCCGCGAGCGGCACATTGAGCGCGCGGCGCAGCTCACCGATGCGGAGGTAATCTGGGCGGAAGTCATGGCCCCATTGGGACACACAATGCGCTTCATCCACCGCGATCAGCGTCACATTGGCGCGACGCAACAGCCCCATGGCCCCGCCGGAGGCAAGGCGCTCGGGGGCCATGTACAGCAGTTTCAGCCGGCCCGCGTCGATGGCGGCGAAGACATCTTCGGTTTCCTGATCGGTGTTGCCCGAGGTCAGCGCCCCCGCCTCTACCCCTGCCGCTTTCAGCGCGCGGACCTGATCGCGCATCAGCGCGATCAGCGGTGAGATCACGACCGTGATGCCCTCACGGCACAGCGCGGGCAGCTGGAAGCACAGCGATTTGCCGCCCCCGGTGGGCATGATGGCAAGGGTATTGCGGCCCGCCAGCACGGCTTGCACAATCTCTTCCTGTCCCGGGCGAAAGCCGGGAAAGCCGAAGATTTGCTGCAGCAGCTGATGGGGATCGCGCATGGAGCCCGGACCTTACAGGAAGGCGGCGGCGTTGTTGATCAGGATGATGCGCAACGCGTAGATCCCCAGCAGCACCACCAGCGGCGCAAGATCCAGCCCGCCAAGGCTGGGCATCACCGACCGAACGCGGGAATACACCGGTTCCAGCAGGCGGTTGATGCCATACCAGATCTGCGAGACGATGGGCTGGCGCAGGTTGAGCACCTGAAAATTGATCAGCCAGCTCATGATGATATGGGCGATGATGATCCATTGCGCGATATCAAGGATCAAGAGCAGGATCTGCAGAAGCGAGGTCATGTGCGGGGCCCTCTGAAGCCATGGATGTGGTTATGCCGCGAACCGGCACAATCTGTTGTGGCAGTGGTATCAACCGGCCCCCCGAAGGGCAACCGCCTTCCGCCGCGTCCGGCTTGACCTTTGCGTCAAGCCGGGGCAAGGGAAAGCGGTCAAACCGAGGTGTCCGTGCATGTATCCCTACGTCCGAATGTTCAAGGAAATCTTCAAATTCCGCAATTCCCCGCAACTGGGGCTGTTTGACACCCATATCAGCCATCACATCTGCTGGCCCTGGGATATCGACCCGTGGATGGAGCTGAACAACGGCCGGACGCTGACGCTGTATGATCTGGGGCGGATTCCGCTGGGGCAGCGGATGGGGTTGCACAAGGTGCTGAAGACGCGCGGCTGGGGGCTGGCGGTGGCGGGCAACACCACGCGCTATCGCAAGCGCGTGAAGATGTTCCACCGGCTGGAGATGCGGACGCGGATCATCGGCTGGGATGCGCGGTTTTTGTATATCGAGCAGTCGATGTGGCGCGGCGGCGAATGCACGTCGCACATTCTGATCCGGTCCGCCGTCACCGGGGCGGGCGAGCGCGGAAAGGCTGGCATCGTGCCGCCTGCCGAAATGGCGCAGGCCTTTGGTCTGCCGGTTGAAAGCCCGGCGCTGCCCGATTGGGTGACCGCCTGGATCGCGGCTGATGCCGCGCGGCCCTGGCCCCCGATGCAATAGGGCCGTCTTGCGCCCGTCATCCTTTTGGGGCTTGATCGCCCGAACGGCCAGCATGGGCCAAAAGGGGACAGGGATGACGGCAGCACAAAAGCGGATCTGGGGCTGGTATTTCTTTGATTGGGCCAGTCAGCCCTATAACACCCTGCTGCTGACCTTCATTTTCGGGCCCTATGTGGTCTCTGTCATCGGCGATGGCAGTGCCGCGCAGGCGATCTGGGGCTATGGCATCGGCACGGCGGGGCTGATCATTGCGGTTCTGTCTCCACTGCTGGGCGCTGTGGCCGACAAGTCGGGCGGGCGGATGGTGTTCATCTGGCTGTTTTCAGCGCTGTACGTCCTCGGGGCGTGGATGCTGTGGTATTCGGCACCCAGTGATTTCAACGTCTGGTTCGTGATGCTGTTTTTCTGCATCGGCCTGATCGGGATGGAATTTGCTACCACCTTCACCAATGCGATGTTGCCCGATCTGTGCCCGCGTGCCGATCTGGGCCGGATCTCGGGCAATGGCTGGGCCTTTGGCTATCTGGGCGGGATTGTCGCGCTGATCATCATGCTCTTGCTGCTGGCAGAGGGCACATCGGGACGAACGTTGCTGGGCATTGCGCCGATCTTCGGGCTGAACCCGGAGGCACGGGAGGGCACGCGGTCGGTCGGTCCGCTGGTGGCGATCTGGTATGCGCTGTTCATGATCCCGTTCTTCCTGTGGGTGAAAGAGCCGCGCAAGACAGATGCCCTGCCCATTGGGCAGGCTTTGCGGGCGGCGTGGCCCGAGTTGAAACTGACCCTCGCGCGTTTGCCGCAGCAGCGCAGCCTGTTTGCCTATCTGGCGTCGTCGATGTTCTACCGCGACGCGCTGAACGGTATGTATGTGTTTGGCGGCATCTATGCTGCCGGGGTGTTGGGCTGGTCGGTGACCAATGTTGGGATTTTCGGCATCATCGCGGCGCTGACCGGGGCGGTTTTCGCCTGGCTGGGTGGCAAGATGGACAGCCAGGTGGGGCCAAAGCCGGTGATCATCCTGAATGTGGTTGTTCTGACGCTGGTGGCGATTGCGGTGGTGTTTGTCAGCCGTGACTCCGTCTTCGGCGTGCCGGTCGGGCCGGACAGCATCTTGCCGGATGTGGGGTTCTACATCCTTGGCGCGCTGATCGGTGCGGGTGGTGGATCGTTGCAATCGTCCAGCCGTACGATGATGGTGCGGCAGGCGGAACCAGAGCGGATGACCGAAGCCTTCGGTCTTTATGCTCTGGCCGGGAAGGCCACGTCCTTCATCGCGCCCTTGTCGATCGGGGTGGTGACTGACCTGACCGGCAGCCAACAACTTGGCGTGACCCCGTTGATCGTGCTGTTCCTGATCGGGTTGTTCCTGTTACTCTGGGTGAAACCGGATGGAGAGCCCGCATGATCAGACCACTGTTGCTGGCCGCAGCCCTGTGTCTTCCCGGTGTGGTGCAGGCGCAGCAGCTGGCGAACCAGTTGTTCGGCGCGCATGCCGTGCCCAGCCAGCAAAACCCGATGCCGGTGGGGTCTTACGCCAAGGGCTGTGCCGCCGGGCTGGTGGCACTGCCGGAAAGCGGGCCAAGCTGGCAGGCGATGCGCCTGTCGCGCGGGCGAAACTTCGGCCACCCCGAAATGATCAGCTTTCTGGTCGATCTGAGCCGCACGGCGCAGCAGATTGGCTGGGCCGGGCTGTACATCGGCGATATCAGCCAGCCCCGCGGCGGCCCGATGACCAGCGGCCACGCCAGCCACCAGATCGGGCTGGATGCAGACATCTGGCAATTGCCGCCGGACCGGCTGACTCTGACGCGGAATGAGCGTGAAAACATCTCTTCTATTCCGGTACGCTCGGCTGATCAGAAGTCGGTGACGCGGAACTGGACCCCTCGGCACCATGCGGTGATGAGAGCCGCGGCGTCCGACCCGAGGGTGGACCGGATTTTCGTGGCGGCTGCAGTCAAGATCGAGATGTGCAAGACCGCAAGGCGCGCCGATACGCCGTGGTTGCAGAAGATCCGGCCGGTGGCCGGGCATGACACCCATTTTCATGTGCGCCTGAAATGCCCCCGCGGGGCACGGCTGTGTGAAACCCAGACGCCGACGGTGAAAGAGCTGTCAAAGGGCGGCAACGGCTGCGATGAGACACTGACATGGTGGGTCACCGATTACCTGAACCCGCCAAAGGCCACGACGAAGAAACCTGTTGATCCCGATGTACCCCGTAAGCGCCACCCGCGCCAGTTCACGATGAAAGATTTGCCCAAGCAATGTCAGGACGTTCTCGCCTCGCGCTAATTGCGGCGGCAGCTTTTCTTGCCTTGGTGTTGCAGGGCAGTGCCAATCCGACAGCGCCGCCGGGATTTCTTGGTGCCTTTCGTTGGACGGTTGCGGACCCGCATTTTGGTGGGTTTTCGGCGATCGAACTTTCGGTGGATGGAACCTGGTTTACCGCGCTGAACGACAAGGGCGCCTTTGTGCAGGGCCGGTTGTACCGGACAGCAGAGGGCATGATTGACGCCGTTGAGGCTGGGCCGGTGACGAAGCTGAAGTCGGTGCGAGGCGGCCCGCTGTCTGCAGAGGACAGCGACAGCGAAGGCATGGCGGTTGCGGCGGACGGGACCACCTATGTCTCGTTCGAGGGGGTGGCGCGGGTGGTGCGATACCGCACCTTGGACAGCGCAGCCGAGCCGCTGCCAAGGCCAAGGGCCTTTCGTGACTTTGCCCACAATGCGGCGCTGGAGGCGTTGGCGATTGACACGGAGGGCGTGCTTTACACCTTTCCCGAAGACGTAGGGGGGGCTAAGCGGATCCGGCTGCTGACCGGCCAGCGTGGTGACACAACGGGCCCGGACTTCCCCGTCTGGCGCTATGCAGAAGGCGTTTGGAGCCAACCGTTTGATCTGCCGCGTGACGGTGTGTTCTTGCCTGTTGCGGCGGATTTCGGGCCGGATGGGCGGCTGTATGTGCTGGAGCGGTCGTTTCACGGGCTGGCCGGATTTGCCAGCCGGGTGCGCTCGTTCCAGGTGGGGCCCGAGGCGCTGAGCGACCAACGGATGCATCTGCAATCTGCAACCGGCTTCCATGACAATCTGGAAGGGCTGTCGGTCTGGCGCGATGCCAGCGATGCAATCCGGCTGACCATGATTTCGGATGATAACTTTCTGCCGCTGCAACGGACAGAGATCGTGGAGTATCGTCTGGTGGATTGACCGCCAGATGGATTGACAGGGGGGGCGCGGTGCACTAGGGCAGCGCGTCCCCAACCCATCGGGGGGCAAGTTTCCGCGACCTTGCATAAAAAACGGATCACATGATGCAAAAACTTCTGCCTGGCATTGTTGCCATGGCCGCGACTGTCGTGGCCTCTAATATTCTTGTGCAGTTTCTGTTCGGCCAATGGCTGACCTGGGGTGCCTTTACCTATCCGCTGGCCTTTCTGGTGACGGACCTGACCAACCGGCTGTATGGCGCGCAGGCTGCGCGGCGGGTGGTGTTCATCGGCTTTGCTGTTGGCGTGGCCTGTTCGCTGATCGGCACACAGATCATGGGTGAGTTTGGGCCGCTGGTGACCTGGAGGATTGCCATCGGGTCCGGCGTGGCGTTCCTGACTGCGCAATTGCTGGATGTTGCGGTGTTTGATCGCTTTCGCGGCGGGGTCTGGTGGCGCGCGCCATTGATCTCGACCCTGATCGGATCATCGGTCGATACGGCGCTGTTCTTCTCGATTGCGTTTTCAACAACGCTGGCCGGGCTGGAACCGGGCAATGATGTGAGCTGGGCAAATGAAGTATTGCCCTTGCTGGGTCTGGGGCCGGCTGTACCGCTGTGGGTGTCGCTGGCGGTGGCGGACTGGGGCGTCAAGCTTTTGCTCGCTTTGGTGGCACTTTTGCCATTCCGCATCATTGTCAGAAAATTGACCGCACCGATTGCGTAAAAGCATTTGACAGCCACAAAATCTGTGGCACCCTCTGCTTATCGGCAACCAATTGAAAGGAGGTGATCCAGTGTCTAGAGTGATATTGGAGAGACGTGTCGGGACAGTCATGGGGGGTGTTTTCTAGGGGCAACCCCTTAGTCAACGAACCTTTGATTGGGACAGGTTACCTAACTGGCCCATCTCCTTGAACTCGGAAAGGGTCGCCGTACACCGGCGATCCTTTCTCGTTTCTGGTGCCGCGCGTGACCGGCGGTGGCCAAATTGAGCGCGCAAGGCGCGCAGGCTTTTTATCTCGTTGGCGCCTGCGCGCCGCCTCGGAAGTTGCGCACCGCGCGGGAGTATTTTCAGACAGAAAATGATCGGGCTTTCGCTGCGGCGGGCCTTTGCTATGGTAGGCGCATGTTGCGGATTACAGATACACTGTCGCTGGCCGATTGGGAGCTGAGCGAAAATTTCACCCGGTCTCAAGGCCCGGGGGGGCAGAACGTCAACAAGGTTGAGACGGCGGTTGAGTTGCGGTTCGAGGCCGAACGGTCGCCGCATCTGTCCGGGCCGGTCAAGGCGCGGCTGAAAAAGCTGGCCGGGCGGCGCTGGACGCTGGACGGGGCGATCCTGATCCGGGCTGAGGAGACGCGGAGCCAGACCCGCAACCGCGAGCTGGCGCGCGAGCGGCTGGTGGAGATGATAAAGGCGGCACTGGTGGCCCCCAAGCGGCGGGTAGCGACCAGACCGACCTATGGCAGCACCCTGCGCCGGTTGAAAGCCAAGGCGGTGCGCGGCGATGTGAAGGCCGGGCGTGGCCGGGTGGAGGGCGAGGATGGCTGAGATGATGGACGCCCAGACTCTTGAAGCGCGCCGGGCGCGGCTGATGGGGCCGAATGTGCCAACATTCTATCGCAGCCCGGTGCATATCGTGCGCGGGCAGGGTGTGTGGCTGTGGGATGCGCAGGGCAAACGCTATCTGGATTGCTACAACAACGTGGCGCATGTCGGCCACTGTCATCCGCGCGTGGTGGCGGCGATTGCTCAGCAGGCGGCGATGCTGAACACCCATACCCGCTATCACCACGATCTGGTGCTGGATTATATCGAGCGATTGACCGCAACGCTGGGGCATGGGGTGTCGCAGGCAATCATGGTCTGCACCGGGTCGGAGGCGAATGATCTGGCATTGCGGATGGCGCAGGCGGTGACGGGCAAGACCGGGATCATTGCGACCGATGCCACCTATCATGGCAATACAGCGGCGGTGAGCCAGCTTTCCACCCGCCGCCCGCCGATTGGCGGGCGGGCCCCGAATGTGCGGCTGGTGCCGTCGCCCGAGACATTGGCTCCGCTTGGAGGGAGCGCCGCGGCACAGCCTGCGGCCTTTGCGGCGCATGTGGCGCGCGCGATAGAAGATCTGGAGGCGGCGGGGTTCGGGTTTTCCGGGCTGATGCTGTGCCCGGTGTTTGCCAATGAAGGGTTGCCTGCGGTGGGGCCGGGATTTCTGGACCCTACGGTTGAACTGGTGCGCAAGGCCGGAGGGCTGATCTTGTGTGACGAGGTGCAGCCGGGGTTTGGCCGGGTGGGCAGCCATTTCTGGGGGCATGATTGGCTGGGCTTTGCGCCCGATGCGGTCACGGTCGGCAAGCCGATGGCAAACGGGCATCCTGTGGCGGCCTGTCTGGCGCGGCCCGGGGTGATGGCGGCGTTCCGCGAGGCGTTTGGCTATTTCAACACCTTTGGCGGCAATCCGGTGTCGGCGGCGGCCTGTCTGGCCACTCTGGATGTAATCGAGGACGAGGGGTTGCAGGCGCGGGGGGCTGCCACCTCGGCCTACCTGCTTGAGCGGCTGGGGGCGCTGCGCCATGGGCGGATCGAGAATGTGCGCGGGGTGGGGATGTTCTTTGGCCTTGAGTTCGGCGGTGAGGGGGCCGGGGAATTCGCCGCGGATCTGGTGGAGGATATGGTGGCGCGCGGGTTCCTGTTGAACCGGATCGGGCGGAATGGGGCCACGCTCAAGATTCGCCCGCCGCTGGTGTTTGGCCGGGCGGAGGCGGATCTGCTGGTCGATGCGCTACAGGCCGCACTGGACGTGGCATGACGGAAGCTTTGATCGCGGCAGCGCTGTGGGGCGGGAGGGTCGTGCGCCCGCTGCGCCTGCGCGAAAACGAGGTGTACGAGATTGAAACCCCGCAGGGCCGAGCTGCCTTGCGCCTGCATCGGCGTGGCTATCAATGGCCTGGTACGATCCGGTCGGAGTTGTGGTGGTGCGCGGAACTTGCACGGGCGGGCCTGCCGGTGCCGGTGCCCCTGCAAATGCCGGATGGTGGCGTTGTGGCAACCCTGCCCGGCGGGCGCGCGGCATCGGTACTGTGCTGGCTGGAGGGCGAGACGTTCGGAGAGGCAGGGGTGCCCCTTGCCGGCCCGGTGTCGGTGCAGATCAACCGTCACGCCACCCTTGGCCACCTGCTGGCCCAAATTCACCGGGTTACCGCGACCCTGACCCTGCCGGACTGGTGCACCCGCCCGCGATGGGATGCGGCGGGTTTGGTTGGCGAAGAGCCGAACTGGGGTCGGTTCTGGGAACATCCTCAGCTGACACCACCCGATGCGTCCGTTCTGGTTGCAGCGCGCGACTGGGTTGCGGACAGGCTTGCGGAGCAAGGGGTGCGCGAAGGGCTGGTTCATGCCGACGTTCTGCGCGAAAATATTCTGGTGCAAGGCGAGACCTTGTCGCTGATCGATTTTGACGATTGCGGCTTCGGGGCGCCGCTTTACGATCTGGGCACGGTGTTGTCCCAGGACCTTTATGAACCATGCTACGCCGATCTGCGTGCGGCGCTTTGCGAGGGCTACGGCACAAGAAATCTGGCCATGGTTGACGCGATGACCCTTGCGCGGGTGCTGGCCTCGGTCGGCTGGGCCGCACCGCGCCTGCCGCCCGGTCATCCGGTGCATGCCAGCCATATTGCGCGGGCGGTGATGTTTGCGCGCCGCTGCCTGGGGTAGGCTCCCGGCTGGCGCTACACCACCACGTCCATCGGGGCCTGTTCGCCCACGTGGAACACCCGTTTGTAGCGCGCGATCTGGTCGGCGGGACCCATGGCCTTGTTCGGGTTGTCCGACAGTTTGACCGTGGGGCGGCCGTTGGCGGCAACCGCCTTGCAGACCACGCTGAATGGGGCCAGCCCATCATCGGGGGCCAGACCGCGAAAATCATTGGTCAGCATCGTGCCCCAGCCGAACGACACTTTGACCCGACCCACGAATTGCGCATGCAGTTCGGCGATCTTGGCGACATCAAGCCCGTCGGAAAAGATCACCAGCTTGTCCTGTGGATCTTCGCCCCGGTCTTTCCACCAGCGGATCGCGGTTTCCGCGCCGCGCGCCGGATCGCCCGAGTCAATACGGATGCCGGTCCATTTCGCCAGCCATTCGGGCGCGCGGGCGAGAAAACCTTCGGTGCCATATGTGTCGGGCAGCATGATGCGCAGGTTGCCGTCATGCTCTTCATGCCAATCGGCCAGCACCTGATAGGGGGCTTGCGCCAGTTCAGCATCGGAATTGGCCAGCGCCGAATAGACCATCGGCAACTCGTGCGCATTGGTGCCGATCGCTTCGACCTCGCGCCGCATGGCGATCAGGCAATTGGAGGTGCCGATGAACTTGCCCTCCATCCCCTCGATCAACGCCTGCACTGCCCAGTCCTGCCACAGAAAGGAATGGCGGCGGCGGGTGCCGAAGTCGGCCAGCTTCAACCCGTCAATCCGGCGCAGCGTTTCGATTTTCTCCCACAGCTTGGTCATGGCGCGTGCATAAAGCACCTGCAACTCGAACCGCCCCATGGTGCGCAGCACCGCGCGCGAGCGCAGTTCCATCAGCACGGCGAGCGCGGGGATTTCCCACATCATCACCTCGGGCCATTTGCCCTCGAACGTCAGCTCGTACTGGCCGTCGTGTTTTTCCAGATGATAGGGTGGCAGTTGCAACCCTTCGAACCATTCCATGAAATCGGGGCGGAACATCTGGCGCTTGCCGTAAAAGGTGTTGCCGCGCAAAAAGGTGCTTTCCCCGCGCGACAGGCGCAGGGTGCGGATATGGTCCAACTGTTCGCGCAACTCGCCTTCGTCGATCAGATCGGCCAGGCGGATGCTCTTGGTGCGGTTGATCAGGCTGAAGGTGACAGTGGTTTCGGGCTTGTTGCGGAACACCGACTGGCACATCAGCAGCTTGTAGAAATCGGTATCCAGCAGCGACCGGACAATGGGGTCGATCTTCCACTTGTGATTGTGGACGCGGGTGGCGATTTCGACCATTTTGCAGCTCCTGCACGGCAGTTTGAGCCGTTAAATCAACTGCACGGCGCACTGTCCAGTTCTGTCGGCGCTTTTAACCTTCCAGTGCGATCCCCTCGACGGCCAGTCTGGCCAGCATCGCGGCAAGGCTGCCGTCCAGATCAATGGCCCGGCACAGGTCCAGTCGCACCGTAACCTCATACCCCAGACGGGCGGCGTCGAGCGCGGAATAGGCCACGCAGAAATCGGTGGCCAAACCGGTAAGGATCAGCCGCGACACGCCTCTGTTGCGCAGGTAGCCATCAAGGCCGGTCTTCGTGCTGCGGTCGTTTTCAAAGAACGCCGAATAGCTGTCGATGCCAGTGCGGTAGCCTTTGCGCAGGATCAGATCGGCGCGCTCCACCTGCAAGGCGGGGTGGAAGGCAGCCCCCATGCTGCCCTGCACGCAATGGGTCGGCCAAAGCACCTGCGGGCCATAGGGCATTGCGGTCAGGCTGAATGGGGCGGCACCGGGGTGGTTGGCGGCGAACGAGCTGTGGTCCTGCGGGTGCCAGTCCTGGGTCAGCACCACGGCAGAAAACTCGGCCATCAGGGCGTTGATGCCGGGCAGGATCACGTCGCCCTCTGCCACTGCAAGCGCGCCGCCGGGGCAGAAATCGTTCTGAACGTCGATCACGATCAGCGCGTCGCTGGATGGGTGCATCTTGGCCTCCGCTTGTGGGTTGCCTTAGTGGTAGGGATCGGTGCCATCGTGTCAATTGCCGATGCGGTTCCGGGGTGCACTGGCTTGATCCGGCGCGGTGCTTGGCCTATTGCGCGGGCATGATGATCATCGCAGCCCTGTATCACTTCACCCGCTTTTCCGACACGGCGGCTTTGCGCGCGCCATTGGCCGCGCTCTGCGCAGCGCAGGGCGTAAAAGGGTCGCTTCTGCTGGCGCAGGAAGGGATCAACGGAACGATTGCAGGCCCGCGCGATGGGATTGATGCCGTGCTGACCCATATCCGCGCTCTGCCGGGTTGCGCCGATCTGGAGTGGAAGGAAAGTACTGCCGATGCGATGCCCTTCGGCCGGATGAAGGTGCGGCTGAAGCGCGAGATCGTGACAATGGGTGTTCCCGATGTGGACCCCAAGGCTCGGGTTGGTCACTATGTCGAGGCGGCGGAGTGGAATGACCTGATCCGCCAGCCTGACGTAGCGGTGATTGACACCCGCAACGATTACGAGGTTGCCATCGGCACATTTGCCGGCGCGGTTGATCCCAATACCCGCAGCTTCCGCGAGTTCCCGCAATGGTGGGCCGAAAACCGCGACCGCTTTCACAACAAGCGCATCGCCATGTTCTGCACCGGCGGCATCCGCTGCGAAAAATCGACCAACTATCTGATCTCGCAGGGGATAGAGGATGTGTTCCACCTGAAGGGTGGCATCCTGAAGTACCTTGAAGAGGTGCCGCAGCAAGACAGCCTGTGGCAGGGCGAATGCTATGTGTTCGATGGCCGAGTGTCGGTCGGGCACGGCCTGATCCCGGGGCAGAACGAAAGCTGCGGGGCCTGCCGCCGCCCGGTCACGCCCGAGGGGCGCGCCGATGCCGTTTATGAAAAAGGCGTGTGTTGCTCTGCCTGTGTAGACGAATACACGCCCGAAGACCGCGCCCGTTTCCGCGAACGCCAACGCCAGATGGATCTTGCCGCCGCACGGGGTGAATTGCATTTGGGCGGCTGATCTGCGACGCCCGCCACACGTCACCCCCCGCCGATCAATACGCCCGCCGCGAACACCAGCGCGCCGCCCAGAACCACCTGCATCGCCGCGCGCAGGAAAGGCGTATCCATGAACCGGTTCTGAATCCAGGCGATCGCCCAAAGTTCGACAAAGACCACGACAATGGCAACGCTTGTTGCGGTCCAGAAATCGGGGATCAGATAGGGCAGGGCATGGCCCATGCCGCCAAGCGTGGTCATTACGCCTGACGCCACACCACGTTTCCAAGGGCTGCCGCGCCCCGACAGCACGCCGTCGTCATGCGCGGCTTCGGTGAACCCCATCGAGATGCCGGCCCCGACGCTGGCGGCGCTGCCGACCAGAAAGGTGGTCCAGGTGTCCTGTGTGGCAAAGGCGGTGGCAAAAATCGGGGCAAGGGTCGACACAGAGCCATCCATCAGCCCCGCCAGCCCCGGCTGTACCCATGTCAGGATGAACTGGCGTTTGGCGGCGCGGTTTTCCTGATCTTCGGACTCGGGGTCGACGTGTTCGGCGATCAGCGTTCCGGCCCTTGTTTTGTGCCCTGCCTCGGCAGCGGCAAGATCGCCCAGCAGTTTGCGGGTTCCGGCATCAGCACTGGCTTGTGCGGCGCGCAGATAAAACGCCTCGGCCTGTTTCTCCATCGCCTCGGCCTCGGCGCGGATGGTGTCGAGCGACAGGTTTTCCACCAGCCAGACCGGACGCCTTGCGTAAAATCCCGCGACATGTTCGCGGCGCAGCAGGGGGATCACCTCGCCAAAGCGCCGTCGGTGCAGGTCGATCAGGCGGCGGCGGTGGTCATCTTCTTCGGCTGCCATGCCATCGAACACCATGGCGGTTGCATCATATGTGCCGCGCAGACGTTCGGCATAGCTGCGGTAGATGCGGGCATCGTCCTCTTCCGAGGAAATGGCCAGTGCCAGCACCTCTTGCTCGGACAGATCGGAAAACCGGCGGCGAAAGGTCAGGGCAGAGAGCATGATTGTCACTTTCTGGAATGATTCTAAAGTAACTTGCGCCTGATCAAATGCAAGATCTTAAAATGAACTGATCGGTTCATTTATATATTGAATTGCCGTACCAAATGGTTCATTTAATCTGAACCCATCAGTTCACTTATGGAGAATCCCATGCGTTCCGTTCTTCTCGCCCTGGCCGTGTCGCTGACAGCCGCGCCAGCTTTTGCCATTGGCGTGGTCATTGATCTTCCGAACCTGACCTGGCCGCAGGATGACCAAGCCACCAGTTCAACCAAAGGCTGCGAGACGGCCACCCAAACGGGGCCGGCCTGCAAGTGACATGACCGGATGGGCACCTTGCCGACACGCGTCTTCGTGACCTATGTTCGGGCAAACGGGGTGAGTATGACTGAGGCTGCAGAACAGAGCGTGCGTCGTGGGCGCAAGTTTGATCAGGTGCTGGAAGGCGCCCGCACGATCTTTGTGCGCGACGGGTTTGACGGTGCGTCAGTCGATGACATTGCGCGCGAGGCCGGGGTCAGCAAGGCCACGCTCTACGCCTATTTCCCCGACAAGCAGTTGCTTTTCAAGGAAATCTGCGCGCAGGAATGTCAGCGGCAGGCCGATGATGTCGAAGCAAGGATTGATCCGTCGATGTCAGTCGAGACCATGCTGACATTGGCCGGAGAGCGGATCGCCGGTTTCATGATGTCGGACTTCGGGCAGAACGCCTTTCGCCTGATCAGCGGCGAAGGTGCGCGTTTTCCAGAGATGGCCCGCGACTTTTACCGGAACGGGCCGGGGCTGATCCATGACCGGCTGGTGCATCACCTGCATCATCTGGTGCAGAACGGGGCGCTGCAGATCGACGATCTGGATCTTGCGGCCGAGCAGTTCATTCAACTGTGCAAGGCATCGCTGGCAGAAAAGCTGCTGTTTCGCATGGATCATCAGATAAATGATGACCGCGTGCGCCGGTCCGTGCGCGGCGCGGTCGAGATGTTCATGGCGCGTTATGGTGCGGCGCCAAAGGGTTAGCCGTTTTCCCGCAGGATGGCCCCCGCCAGATAAAGCGAGCCGCAGATCAGCACGCGGGCGGTGGGGTTGATGGCAATGATGGCCGACAGGGCATCGGCGACCGAAGCTGCGGCGCTCGCGGGCAGACCCGCCGACAGCGCCGCGTCTCGCGTGGTCTGGGCCGGTAACGTGTTCTTTTCATTCGGAATCGACACGGCAAAAAGATGCGTGGCATGCGGGGCCAGCGGGCGCATGTAGCCGGTGACATCCTTGGTGTTGAGCATGCCGCAAATCAGATAGGTGAGGCGCGTGGGCATGCGCGCGAGGGTCGCTGCAATTGCCTGCCCCCCCGCCGGGTTGTGGCCGCCGTCGAGCCAAAGCTCGACATCGGGGGCCATGTCCACCAGCGGTCCACGGCGCAGGCGCTGCATGCGGGCGGGCCAGACGGCACGGGTCACGGCAGCCTCGCAGGCGGCCTCGTCCCGGCCAAGGACGCGCAAGGCGGCGATGGCCGCGCCTGCGTTCTGAATCTGATGCGGGCCGGGCAGGTTGGGCAGGGGCAGATCCAGCAGGCCGGTTTCATCCTGAAAAATCAAGCGGTTCCGGTCCTCGGATACATGCCAATGCTGGCCATAGGCAAGCACTGGCGCGCCAATACGGGCGGCTTTCGCTTCAATTACCGCCAGCCCGTCCGGGTCTTGTGGGCCGACGATCACCGGCACGCCGCGCTTGATGATCCCGGCCTTTTCGCCTGCGATCTCTGGCAGCGTGTCGCCAAGGTATTGCTGATGGTCGATGCTGACCGGCGTGATGAGGGTCAGGCGGGGTGCGTCGATCACATTCGTCGCATCCAGCCGCCCGCCAAGGCCCACCTCCAGCAAGGTGAAATCGGCAGGGGTGCGGGCGAAGGCCTGAAGGGCGGCGGCGGTGGTGATTTCGAAAAAGGTGATGGATTCCGGGCCGTTGGCCTGAACGCATTCGTCCAGAAGGGCTGCCAATGCCGCTTCGCTGATCAATTCCCCCGCCAGCCGGATGCGTTCGTGAAAGCGGGCCAGATGGGGCGAGGTATAGGCGTGCACAGACGCGCCCGATGCCTCCAGCCCCGCGCGGATCATGGCTTGGGTGCTGCCTTTGCCGTTGGTTCCGGCGATGTGGATCACCGGGGGCAGATTACGTTCGGGGTTGCCAAGGGCAGCCAGCAGGCGGTGCATGCGGCCCAGTGTCAAATCGATGACCTTGGGGTGCAGGGTCATCATCCGGTCGAGAATCACGTCGGAACCGGGTGCCAAGATCAACCCGCTTTGGGGGCTGGCGGGGTGGCCACAACGGCGAGCTCGGGGGGCGGGGCGGGTAAATCGCCTTTGATTGCAGGGGGTTGGTTGGTCAGCATTCGCAGGATGGTGATCAACTCTTCCCGCAACTGCTTGCGGTGGGTCACCCGGTCCAGCATGCCGTGGTCCAGCAGGTATTCGGCGCGCTGGAAGCCTTCGGGCAGCTTTTCGCGGAT
This sequence comes from Pseudotabrizicola sediminis, assembly GCF_004745575.1. Classification (GTDB taxonomy): domain Bacteria; phylum Pseudomonadota; class Alphaproteobacteria; order Rhodobacterales; family Rhodobacteraceae; genus Pseudotabrizicola; species Pseudotabrizicola sediminis. The sequence continues at coordinate 183,386 of NZ_RPEM01000002.1, forward strand.
GGTTTGTTCAATCACGCGCGGCCCTGCAAAGCAGATCAGCGCGTTGGGTTCCGAGATCTGCACGTCGCCCAGCATGGCGTATGAGGCCGTGACTCCGCCCGTTGTGGGGTGTGTCAGCACCACGACGTAAGGCAGCCGTGCCTCTTTAAGCATTTGAACTGCAACGGTTGTTCGCGGCATCTGCATCAGTGACAAGATGCCTTCCTGCATGCGGGCACCGCCTGCGGCGGAGAACAGGATGAGGGGGCGTTTGAGCTTAACCGCGCGTTCGGCGGCGGCCAGAATGGCGTTGCCGACGTACATGCCCATGGACCCGGCCATGAAGCTGAAATCCTGCGCGACGGCCACCACCGGCGTGCGGCCCATTTCGCCTTCGGCGACCAGCATCGCCTCTTTCTCGCCTGTCGCCTTTTGCGCGGCTTTCAGGCGGTCTGGGTATTTCTTCTGATCCTTGAAGTGCAGGGGGTCGACCACCACTTCCGGCACCTTCACTTCGGTGAAAATACCCGTGTCAAACAAGGACTTGAACCGATCCCGCGGGCTGATTGCCATGTGGTGATCACAGTTGGAACAGACGTTCAGGTTCTCGGCCAGTTCGCGGTGGAACAGCATGGTTCCGCATTCAGAACACTTCGTCCACAGGTTTTCCGGCACTTCCCGGCGTGAGAAGAGCGAGTTGATTTTCGGGCGGACGTAGTTCGAAATCCAGTTCATGCGGGCGGGCCTTTCGGGTGCCGGTCTTTGGTTTCAGATAGAGGCACGGGGCGGGATTTGCAATCGGCAGCGGCGTAAGGATCGTGTCTGGCGGGCGTATGGTTTGCGTATGGCTTACGTCATGACGTGTGTGCGCAGGGTCGGATCAGCTTTACGGCAGGGTGAACGCGCTTTGGGGCAGGCGCAGGATCAGGTTGGGGTCGGGGCAGATGGACTGCCAGACATCCCACAGGCTGCTGTGGCCGACGCCGTAGAAGTTGCCAGCCGTCTGATCGAGCATGTCGGTCATGATCTGGAAATGCACATGCGGGGCCCAGCCGCCGTTCTCATGCCAGTCGCCAAGGTCGGCGATGTGCTGGCCTGCGGCGACCTGTGCGCCGGGTTGGAGCAGAGTGGGCAGGGTGGCGGCCAGGTGGCCGTAGAGGGTGTAGAACGCGACTGTCCCGGCGCGGTGTTCCACAATCAGCGTGTGGCCGTAATCCAGCGGGTCGGCGTTGTAGGTTAGGTGCAGGACACGGCCCGGCAGGGGGGCGTAGAGCGGGGTTCCGGCGGGGGCGAAGACATCAATTCCGAGGTGCCTTGTGCGGCGTTCCGGGCTGATGGCGTCGGCGAACTGGGCAGTGCGGTAGACCGAGCGGTCTTCGCCATAGGTGCCGATGCCATACGGCACGTCTTTGGCCGCGAACCACGCATCAAAAGCGCGGTCGGAAAAGGCGGGCATGTCTGGGTGTTCGCCGTTGGTGAGCAGCGCGAGGGTGCGGCTGGTGGCGACATCGGGGTTGAACAGAGGGTGGGGGTGCAGGTCTTTGAGATGGGCAATGATCTGCGGGGCGGTCGGGATTGCGGGCTGGCCAAGGCCGGCCCGCAGGATGGCGCTGAGCAGCCCTTGATCGGCGGCGCGCAGGCGGGCGGCGACCGGGGCGGGGCTGGCTTGGATCAGCGCGTGCAGGTCTTGCGGGGCGGCACCGCTGGCGCGCAGGGCGGCGTAGAGGTCGGGCTGGTCGGGGAGCGGGTGCATGGCGGCCCTAAAGATAGCGGGTGAACAGGTAGACCGCGCCGAACAGCACGGGCTGGTGGATCAGGTAGATCGCAAGGCTGTGCTTGCCGGGCCAGAGAGCGGCCTTGCCCATTGGGCCGGGCTGCCAGCGGCGCACCTTGTCCCAGGCGCCTGCGCGGGTCATCAGTTTGGCGGTGGCGATGCCGATAAGGACCGGGCAGAGCCATGGCAGCAGGGGTTCATAATCCATCATCGGGGGGATTTGGGTGGATAGGCCCAGCCAGATCCAGTGCGGGGCGTTGAACACCTCGGACCGGAGCAGATGCGGGGCGGCGAAGGCCGCGGCCGCGACGGCGATGGTCAGAAGGGCTGGCATGCGCAGGAACGCCAGCCCGATCAGGCTGCCCGCCGCGATGGCATGCAGTATGCCCCAGCGGATGAAGGAAAAGCCCATGGCGAAATAGGTGGCGATGGTGACCAGTGCTGCCGCGCCCGCGACCATGGCGAAGCGTTTCCAGAAGGCGGGCCAGCGGATGCGGTCGCCGTGGGCGAGCCAGAGCGAGACCCCGGCGAGGAACAGGAAGCTGGAGGCAATGGCGCGGGCGATGAGGGGCCAGGGGCCTTGAAATACATAGCCGGGGGGCAGATGGCCAAAGAGCATCAGATCAAACGTGAAATGATACCCCGCCATCGCCAGCAGGGCGAGGGTGCGGGCAAGGTCGATGGCATGGATGCGGTGTGCGGTCATGGGGTGGCACAGTAGCCAAACGGGCGGCGGAGGGAAGGGCCGGTGTTGGGTGTTCAGGGGTAGGGCGGGGTTCACCCCGCCTTTGGCGCAAGGTGTGGCGGGGTGAACCCCGCCCTACCCATGATTCCCTGTTTTCGCGGCTTGCCCCCGATGGGTTCGCCCATTATCCCGTTGTCAGCCAGTTAAAACGGGAGGATGCCCATGTCCACGAACACGCGTTTCGACAAGTCGAAGCTACCCAGCCGTCATGTGACCGAAGGCCCGGCGCGCGCGCCGCACCGGTCGTATTTCTATGCCATGGGGATCACCGAAGAAGAGATCCACCAGCCCTGGGTTGGGGTTGCCACCTGCTGGAACGAGGCGGCGCCGTGCAATATCTCGCTCAACCGTCAGGCGCAGATCGTGAAGCATGGGGTGAAAAAGGGTGGCGGGACGCCGCGCGAGTTCACCACCATCACCGTGACCGATGGCATCGCGATGGGGCATGAGGGGATGCGGTCCAGCCTCGCCAGCCGCGATGCGATTGCCGATACGGTGGAACTGACGATGCGCGGGCATTGCTATGACGCGCTGGTGGGGTTGGCCGGGTGCGACAAGTCCTTGCCGGGGATGATGATGGCGATGGTGCGGCTGAACGTGCCGAGCGTGTTCATCTATGGCGGGTCGATCCTGCCAGGCCGATACAAGGGCCAGGACATCACCGTACAAGACATGTTCGAGGCGGTGGGCAAGAATCAGGCGGGCACCCTGTCGAATGCCGAGCTGGAGATCATGGAGCGGGTGGCTTGCCCGTCCAGTGGCGCCTGTGGCGCGCAGTATACCGCCAATACCATGGCCTGCGTGTCAGAGGCGATCGGGCTGGCGTTGCTCAATTCATCCGGTGCGCCGGCACCTTACGAATCGCGCGACCAGTACGGCGAGGCGTCTGGCGTGGCCGTGATGAACCTGATCGAAAAGAACATCCGGGCGCGGGACATTGTCACGCGCAAGTCGTTGGAAAATGCGGCGCGGGTTGTGGCCTGCACCGGGGGCAGCACCAATGGCGCGCTGCACCTGCCGGCGATTGCGCATGAGGCGGGGATTGATTTCGACCTGTTCGATGTTTGCGACATCATGCGCGACACGCCTTATTTCGTCGATCTGCGGCCGGGTGGGAAATATGTAGCCAAGGATCTTTACGAGGTTGGCGGCGTGCCGATCGTGATGAAAGAGCTGATGAAGCTGGGCCTGATGCATGAAGACTGCATCACCGTCAGCGGCAAGTCCATTGGCGAGTCGCTGGACGAGATTGTGGGCGAGGCCGATGGCCGCGTGATCTATCCGGTGTCGACCCCGATCACCCAGACCGGCGGCGTGGTGGGCCTGAAGGGCAACCTTGCGCCCGATGGTGCCATCGTGAAGGTGGCGGGCATGTCAGAGGCCGAGCAGGTGTTCACCGGCCCGGCGCGGGTGTTTGAATGCGAGGAAGACGCCTTCGAGGCAGTGAAGAACCGCGAATACGCCGAAGGCGAGGTCATTGTGATCCGCAACGAAGGCCCCGCAGGTGGGCCGGGGATGCGCGAGATGCTGTCGACCACCGCCGCCCTGTCGGGGCAGGGCATGGGCAAGAAGGTGGCACTGATCACCGATGGCCGGTTCTCTGGTGCGACACGCGGGTTCTGTGTGGGCCACGTCGGGCCGGAAGCGGCGCATTGCGGGCCGATTGCGTTGTTGCGCAACGGGGATGTGATCACGCTGAACGCGCTGACCGGTGAGTTGTCGGTGGCCTTGACCGATGCCGAACTGGCCGCGCGCAAGGCGGACTGGAAAGGCCCGCGCGAGACGCAATATGCCACCGGGGCGCTGTACAAATACGCGAAACTGGTCGGCGGCGCGCGCTGGGGTGCGGTCACGCATCCGGGGGCGAAGGCTGAAAAGCATGTCTACATGGATCAGTAGGCTGGTTCTGGGGCTGGCCTTGTGCCAGCCCCTGACCCTGTGGGCCGAGACGGCGCTGCCGAAGGCGGTGACTCTGCGGGCAGAGGAGATTACAGTGCAGGGTCCGGCGGGCTATTGCCCGGACCCGGCGACGCTGCGGCAGACGGGTGGCGCGGTGGCGGTGTTGCTGGGGCGCTGCACCGATCAGGCAGAGTCACCGCCTGCGGTGATTTCTGTTACCTTTGGCCGGGCGGGGAGTGCGGCGGTGATGGCCTCGGGCGGGGCCGAGATGGCGGCGTTCTTTGCGTCAGAGGCCGGACGCAAATCGCTGAGCCGGCGGGGGCGGGCGGCGGATGTGGCGGTGACCTCGGCCCGCAGTCTGGGCGATCTGTTTCTGTTCCGGGTGGCCGACCGGGGGATCGGCACCTATTGGCGCGGCATGACCGCGCTGAACGGGCGCACGGTGAGCATCAAGGTGTCCGGCCCCGATCTGGATGAGGTGGAAAGCCGCAAGCTGGTGGAAAGCACGAGCCGCGCGCTGCGCCGCGCCAATCGCTGAGGCCCCGGGCTGATTGCCGGGGGGAGCGCAGCCCCGGCGCATCGGGTTGCGAGTCCTCGCCTGCAAAGTGTTTGGAGTCTTGGTGTTTTCCGGCAATAAGGGAATCGTTGCTGCGCCGTGGACAATCGGCGGGCTTTTTCGGGTGGGGTTGCGCGAAAGCACATGGCAGGCAGGTTTGATGCGTTTCTTGACCGGGTGTTGCAGCGCCGGGTGCAGCGCCGCTGGGGGGCTGTGGCCGACCGGGCGTCCAGCCTTGACCTTGAAACCCTGAGTGCGGTGCGCGGGCGGGCGCGGGCGATCCGCCGTCAGCTGGACCGGGTTATCCATGAGGCGGAGCACCGGCTGGCGCTGCCGGTGATCGGGTCGAACGCCATGCGCCGCCCGCTGGGCACGGACTGGTCCTGGCGGCCGATGCTGTGGCGGGGGCCGATTCCGGTGCCGGGGTTTTCAAGCGTGCCGGGGCGGGCGCTGGTCTGTGAGGGCGCGACGGTGTTTCACGATTGCCGCCAATCGGAACTGACTGTGCGGCAGATCCGCAATGCGCGGCCTGCCGATCTGGCCCCGTTCGGGTTTCGCATGGACGTGTTCCGCTTTGACGGGTCTTTCCTGAGCCTGGTGCTGGATCTGCCGCCGGAAGCCGCCGTTGGGCTGAAGCTGCGCCATCTGATCCGGCTGGACGTGATCGTCGAGATGGAAAAGCCGCTGGAGATTTTCGCGCGGCTGAACATCAAGCACGGGCCGAACGTCGAACAGATCGTGCGCGAGCTGCCGCTGGGCGATGAAGAGGTGATGGTCGAGTTTGACCTTGCCTATACCAAGGTCAACGAAAAGCGGGTGGAGCGGCTGTGGGTGGACCTGATCTTTGAAGGGCCGGAGATGAACCAGATCATCCTGCGCGACGTGACCTTTGGTCGTCGGCCCCGTGCTGAACTTTAGGTGCGCTGAATTGTGAGGCAGGGATGTTGGAAAAACGGCTGACCAAGACACGTATCCGGGCCGGGATCTGGGAAGGCGTGCTGAGTGGGGTGGCAAGCCAGCCGACGCTGGAGGTGCTGCTGCTGGAGCAGCCGATCTCCGGTGTGGTGGTCGAGCCTGTGACCGGACGGGCCGGCGACTGGGCGGTGCGGGTGCCGGTGCCGGCAGAGGTGCTGAGCGAGGGCGTGCAGACCTTTCTGATCCGCGAGGCGGGGAGTGACCAGACGCTGGCGCATTTCACCATCATCACCGGGGTGGCGATGGAGGATGACCTGCGCGCCGAGGTGGATTTGCTGCGGCAGGAGCTGGATATGCTCAAGCGCGCGTTCCGGCGGCATTGTCTGGAGACGATGTGATCCCGGGGTCTTCCGGCCAGATGTGATCTTGCGGAGCGGGCGTGCCGCCCGCACGCGATGTGTCGGGCCGCGGCTTGCGCCGCGCGCCCTCCGGGCGGGGGGGCTTTGCCCCCCGTCGCGCGAAGGGCGCGACTCCCCCCAGGATATTTTTGAACAGGAGATGGGGCAGGGAGAGGGGTGAGCTTCTACCGGTATGTTTCGGGGGGGCCGGATCTTTGGCGGGATATTTGCAGGGGGCGGGTTGCGGGGGCGGGGGGTTTCTGAAAGCCTGCGGGGACCTGTGTCGAAAGTGAGCCTATGCTGCCGATCCTTTTGAAGACACTGCCGTTCTTTGCACTGATCGGGCTGGGCTATCTGGCCGGACGCACGCGGTTCTTCGGGGCCGAGGCGACGGCGGCGCTGACGAAATTCGTGTTCTATTTTGCGCTGTCGGCGATGCTGTTCGGCTTTGCGGCCAATCTGTCGCTGGGGCAGATTTTCGAGTGGAGTTTTGTCTTTGCCTATCTGTCGGCGTCGGTCCTGGTGTACCTGCTGGCCACCGGCGTGGCGCTGTGGCGCGGCGTGTCGGTGGAGGAGGCGGCGGTCGAGGCGCAATGCGCGGTAATCGGCAATGTGGGCTTTCTGGGGGTGCCGATGCTGGTGCTGTTGCTGGGGGCGGCGGCGGCGGGGCCGGTTCTGCTGGTGCTGGCGGTGGATCTGATCGTGTTTTCAAGCGTGATCACGCTGGTGATCACGGCGCGGCGTGAAGGCCGGATGAGCCTTGGGATTTTCCGGGTGCTGGGGCTGGGGCTCTTGAAGAACCCGATGATCGTGTCGATCGTGCTGGGGCTTGCCTGGGGGGCGACGGGCTGGGCGGTGCCGGGGCCGGTGAATGAGTTCATGACCACGCTGGGGGCGGCGGCGACGCCGGGGGCGTTGTTTGCCATTGGGGCGTCTTTGGCAGGGCGCGCGGCAGAGCGGGTGCAGGTGGCGGTGTGGCTGGCGTTTGCCAAGTTGGTGCTGCATCCGGCGGCGGTGGCGGTGGCGGCGCTGGTGATTTTCCCGGTGGAGCGCTATGCGGCGGGGGTGATGATTGCGGCAGCCGCCCTGCCGGTGGCGGGGAATGTGTATATATTGGCGGCGCATTTTGGCGTGGCACCGCAGCGGGTGTCGACGGCGATTTTGCTGTCGACGGCGGCATCGGTGCTGACGGTGACGGCGGTGATTGCCTTGGTGAATGGAGGAACGGGATGAAGACGGTATCGGAAAACAGGGCGTTTGGTGGGGTTCAGGGGGTGTATTCGCATGCATCCGCCGCCACGGGGACCGAGATGACCTTTGGCCTGTTCCTGCCCGAAGGGGCCGAGGACGGGCCGGTGCCGCTGGTGTGGTTTCTGTCGGGTCTGACCTGCACGCACGAGAATGCGATGGTGAAATCGAACGCGCAGCGCTGGGCGGCGGAGGCGGGCGTGGGGGTGGTGTTTCCCGACACCTCGCCGCGCGGGGCGGGGGTGGCGGATGATGCGGCCTTTGATCTGGGGCAGGGGGCGGGGTTCTATGTGAACGCGACGCAAAAGCCTTGGGCCCCGCAGTTCCGGATGTGGGATTATGTGACCGAGGATCTGCCAAGGTTGCTGTTCAGCGCGTTTCCGCTGGCCGAGGAGGCGCAGGCGATTACGGGGCATTCGATGGGCGGGCATGGCGCGCTGACCATTGCGATGAGCTTTCCGGGGCGGTTCAAGTCGGTGTCGGCCTTTGCACCGATCTGCCATCCGACCGCTGGCGACTGGGGGCGCAAGCAGTTTGCGGCTTACCTCGGGAAGGACGAAAGCACATGGGCCGCGCATGACGCCACGCTGTTGATGCGCAAGCGCGGGTTTGACGGGCCTATTCTGGTGGATCAGGGGACGTCGGACCAGTTTGTCGATCTGTTGAAGCCCGAGGCGCTGGCCGAGGCGATGGCAGCGCGGCGGCAGGGCGGGGCGGTGCGGATGCAGAAGGGTTATGACCACAGCTATTTCTTCGTGTCCACCTTCATGGAGGAGCATATCGGCTTTCATGCGAAAGCGCTGTATGGCTGAGCGATGACACGGGTGTTCATTGATGCCGATGCCTGCCCGGTGAAGGCCGAGGCCGAGCGGGTGGCGACGCGGCATGGGGTGCGGATGCTGGTGGTGTCGAATGGCGGCATCCGGCCATCGCCGAACCCGCTGGTGGAGAGCGTGTTCGTGGCCGCCGGCCCGGATGAGGCGGACAAGTGGATTGCCGACAGCTGTGGCCCCGGCGATGTGGTGGTGACCGGGGATATTCCCTTGGCCGCGAAATGCGTGGCGGCGGGGGCGCGGGTGGTCAAGCACAATGGCGAAGAGCTGAACACCGCCAATATCGGCATGGTGCTGGCGACGCGCGATCTGATGCAGGATCTGCGCAGCGCCGATCCGTTCCGGCAGGGTGGCGGGCGGCCGTTTTCCAAGGCGGACCGGTCACGGTTTCTGGATTCGCTGGACCGGTTGGTGCGGGCGGCGCAGCGGATGGGTGGCGCGTGAACGGGGTATTTCGGCAAGGCAGGGGTGCAAAGTGACACGACCGGAAGCGGTGGTTTTCGATATCGGCAATGTGCTGATGCATTGGAACCCGGAGGGGTTTTACGATGCCCGTCTGGGTGAGGCCGGGCGGCGGCGCTTGTTTGCCGAGACCGGGATCGAGGCGATGAACGTGGCCATCGATGCGGGCGCGCCGTTCCGGGCGACGGTGGAGGCGCATGCGGCGGCGCATCCCGAGTGGGCGGAGGATATCCTGTGCTGGTATCACAACTGGATCGACATGGCGTCGCCACGGATCGAGGGGTCGATTGCCCTGTTGCGGGCGTTGCGGGCCAAGGGGGTACCGGTCTTGGCGCTGACCAATTTCGGCGATGACAGTTTCACCTTTGCGCAAAGCCAGTATGATTTCCTGAACGAGTTCGACCGGGCTTTTGTTTCGGCCCGGATGGGGGTGATCAAGCCGGAGGCGGAGATTTACCGGCAGCTGGAAGAGGCGACGGGACTCGCGCCGGACCGGCTGATCTTTACCGATGACAAGGCGGAAAACATCGAGGCGGCGGCGGCGCGGGGCTGGCGGGTGCATCTGTTCACCGGCTGGCAGGGATGGGCCGGGCGGCTGGTGGACGAGGGATTGCTGACGAAAACGGAGGCGGGGTTGTGACAGTGCGGATCATCGGGCCGGAGGTCGAGGCGCGGCTGACGTGGGGCGGGCTGATGGCCGCGCTGGAGGCGGGGCACAGGCGCCCGAGGGCGGAAATCCGCGATATGGTGCTGTATCGTGGCGGGGATACGCTGCTGAACCGTGCCGCGTGGATTGATGGGCTGGGGCAGCTGGTGAAGGTGGCCACGGTGTTTCCGGGCAATGGCGCGCAGGGGTTGCCGAGCGTGAACGGGGCGGTGACGCTGTATGATGACCGCACCGGCGTGCTGACTGCGCTGGTCGATTTCCATCTGGTGACGAAGTGGAAGACGGCGGGCGATTCGCTGCTGTCGGCCCGGCGGCTGGCGCGCAAGGACTCGCGCCGAATTCTGCTGGTGGGGGCGGGGACGGTGGCGCGGTCGATGGTCAGCGCCTATGGCAGTGCCTTCCCGCAGGCGGAGTTTACGGTGTGGAGCCGGAACCGTTCCACGGCGCAAGCCATGGGGTTGCCGGTGGCCGAGGATCTGGAAGCGGCGGTGCGGCAGGCGGATATCATCTGCACGGCCACCATGGCAAAGGAACCGCTGATCAAGGGGGCATGGCTGCAACCGGGGCAGCATCTGGACCTGATCGGGGCCTATACCCCGGCCATGCGCGAGGTGGATGATGACGCGATGGTGCGGGCGCGGCTGTTTGTGGACAGCCGGGCCACCACGATTGGCCATATCGGTGAATTGATAGAGCCGATCCGCAGCGGGGCCTTGTCCGAATCGGATGTGATCGCCGATTTCTACGATGATCCGGCGGGATATGTGCGCCGGTCCGACGACGAGATCACGATTGCCAAGAACGGCGGCGGGGCGCATCTGGACCTGATGACGGCGGATTACATCGCAAGGATGGCGGCAAGCGCCCTGTGATACGGGGCGCTGCAGGAACTGACGGATGATCACAGCGTTACCTTTGCAGCCCTGATCCTCAGGACGTCATGACGCTGGAGAAATTTATGTCTGTGAAACTGCATGTCGAAACGGCCGGCCCTGCCGAGGGTCGTCCCGTCATTCTGATCCATGGCTGGCCACTTTCGGGCAAGGCGTGGGAGCATCAGGTTCCGGCATTGGTCGACGAAGGCTTTCGCGTCATCACCTATGACCGGCGCGGCTTTGGGCAATCCGACAAGCCCGAGGGTGGGTATGACTATGATACCCTTGCACAGGACCTGTCTGACCTGATCGAGGCGCATGATCTGAAGGATGTGACGCTGGTCGGGTTTTCGATGGGGGGCGGCGAGGTGGCCCGCTATATCCGCAACCACGGCGAAGACCGGTTGCGCAGCGTGGTCTTTGCCTCGTCCGTGACACCGTTCATGCTGCGGTCGGGTGACAACCTGCAGGGGCCGTTGACCGAAGAGGCCGCGCAAGAGATGGAAAGCGCCTTGCGCAAGGATCGCGCGGCGTTCTTCGACCAGTTCAGCCGCGATTTCTTTTCTGCGGATGGTGAGTTGAAGGTGTCGGAGGAGGAACGGCAGGAGGCCATTGCCCTGTGCGAGCAATCAGACCCCTCGGCGGCCCTGCAGTGCATGGCGGCGTTTGGCACCACCGATTTCCGTGATGATCTGGAAAAGGTTACGGTGCCGACACTGGTGCTGCACGGCGATGCCGATGGAATCGTGCCGTTTGTCGGATCTGGGGCCCGCACCGGCACGCATATCAAGCACAGCACGACCGCGCTGATCGAGGGTGCCCCGCATGGCGTGAATGCAAGCCACGCCAACGCGTTCAACGCCTCGCTGATCCGTTTTCTGAACGACTGATCCCGGCGACTGATCGCTGTGTTACAGCCCCTCGCCCTGTCGTGACAGCATGGCAGCGCGGGGGGGATTTCAGGACGGCTTTCGCACGACTATATGGATAGCATGAACCGCAGAACCGCCATATTGGCCCCGCTCGCCCTTTTCGCGCTTGGCGCACCGGCCTTCGCTGCGCCGATTTCGCTGGCTGATCTTTCCGCCTATCTGAACGGGCTGACCACGGTGCAGGCCGATTTCACGCAAGTGAACGGTGATGGCACCATTGCGACTGGCAAACTTTTCATCCGGCGGCCTGGGCGCATCCGGTTCGAATATGCGCCGCCCGACCGGTCGCTGGTGATGGCGGGGGGCAGTCAGGTGGCGATCTTTGACGCCAAATCCAACCAGCCGCCCGAGCAATACCCGCTGCGCCGGACGCCGCTGAACCTTATACTGGCGGCGGATGTCAATCTGGGCCGGGCCAGCATGGTTGTCGGTCACCGCGAGGTGGAGAACACCACGCGGGTGATCGCGCAAGATCCGGAAAACCCGGCCTATGGCACCATCGAGCTGGTGTTCACTGCCGGCCCGGTGGAGCTGCGCCAGTGGATCATCACCGATGACGTGGGCAACAAGACCACGGTGATTCTGGGCGAGATGATCAAGGGCGGGTCGATGCCGGCGTCCTATTTCGACATCACGGCGGAAACGCGCAAACGCGGCCTGTAAAGGCCGCGTCCGGGGCGCAGGCCCGTTTTTGCGATGTCAGGCGCGGCCGCAGCTGGCCAGCTGTCTGGCATACATGTTTGACCGATTCTGGACGCGGGCGGCCACATCGACCAGCCAGGGCTTGGCCAGATAGCTTTGCCGGGCAAAACCGGTGCGCCCTTCGTGATAGGCCAGATACTGATGCTGCGCATCGGTCTTTGGCACACCCAGCCGCCGCTGGGTCTGGTCCATGTACCAGCCCATGAAATCGGTGGCGTCGGTGATCCGGTCGCGCCGGGCAGAGCGGCGGTTCTGTTCCTGCTGATATTCTTCCCAGGTGCCGTCCAGTGCCTGTGAATACCCATAGGCCGAAGATTGCCGCCCCATCGGGATGACCCCCAGCGCAAACTGGTGCGGGGTCTGGGCGTTGCCGATGAATTTCGATTCCTGATGGATGGTGGCCATCTGCACATGAATGGGAACACCCCATTTGCGTTCGGTCGCCTGCATCGCACGGAAGTACTGCGGACGCTCACGCACGATGGCGCAGGCGTTTTCCAAATCACGGGGCGCCGAGAACTTGCCACTGCCGCCGCCGCATGCGGCCAGCAACAACAAAAGCATCGACGCGCGGAGAAGTCTGCTCATTTGCCACTCGCACGTTTATTTTTATTATCTTGATGATAGGGCAAATATGCTGCGGGGGAAATGGGGCACAGCGGCCGTTCAGATCAGAAATCCGAGAGTGAGCGGTAAAGTGATGATGGCCAGCAGGGTCGAGGCGATGACAAGGCCCGCCACCGCATCGGCATCGGCCCCGTATTTTTCGGCCAGCATGTAGGAGGTGACCGCGACCGGCGTGCTGATCTGCACCACCAGAACCGCAAAGGCCACCTGGTCCAGCGCGAAGAAGCGGCCCACCGCCACCGCGACCGCCACGGTCAGCACAGCCCGCATCAGCGACAGCCAGACCGCCCGGCCCAGCCGGCCCGGCGTCAGCCGCGCCACGGCGACGCCCAGGGTGATCAGCATCATCGGAATGGCGATCTGGCCCAGCAGGGTCAGCGAATTGGTCAGCCAGACCGGGGTGTGCCAACCCTGCCACAGGAACAGCGCCCCCAGCATGGTGGCCCCCATCGCCGGTTCCCGGACGATGCGCCAAGGCGAGCCACCGCCCGACACCAGCCAGATGCCGAAGGTAAAGCTCCACACCATCATCACCGCAAAGATCACCACCGCATAGCCAAGTCCGGCCTCGCCAAAGGCGAACATCGCAAGGGGCAGGCCGACATTGCCGGTGTTGCCGAAAATCAGCGGGGCCAGATAGGTGCGCCGGTCCAGCCCCAGCCCCTTGACCACGCCCCACAGGATCAGGGTCAGCGCGCCGTAAGCCACGATGGCGGCCAAGGTGACAGCGGTCAGCGCCGCCGGCTCCAGCTCGGTTTTCATCAGCGCGGTGAAGATCAGCGCTGGCACCGACAGGGTCATCGACAGGCGGGTGATGAACTCCATCCGGTATTCATGACCGGTCTTTACCCAGAGATACCCGATGGCACCAAGCAGGCCGACCGGTGCCACGATTTCCAGCACTGTGAGGATAAGGACCACAGTTTGTTTCCTTAAATCAACGCCTGTCAGGTGGACAAGGCACTTGCATCGGGATTAATAACCAACAAGAGGGAACGCAATCCGATGCTGAGACTGACACCCAAATACCACCTCGGTCAGGTGCTTCGGCACCGCAAGCATCCGTTCCGGGGTGTGGTCTTTGATGTTGACGCGATGTTTTCCAATACCGACGAATGGTATGACAACATTCCCGAAGAAAGCCGCCCCCGCAAAGACCAGCCGTTTTACCACCTGCTGGCCGAAAATGACCAAAGCTTTTACGTCGCCTATGTGTCGGAACAGAATCTGGTTCCCGATGAAACCGGCGAGCCTGTGGGCCACCCAGATCTAGGCGATCTGTTCGGTGATTTCGAAGACGGGCGCTATCCGTTGCAATTTCAGCTGAACTGACGGGCCGGCATTGACCAGTCCGTAATCTTTGCGCGCTAGGCTTTTGCCGAACGCCGGAGAGCTGGAATGAAACTTGACTGTGAGATGACCCCGGACCTGCTGATCGTGCGGGTGCGCCAGCCGCGCATCGATGCTGCGGGTGCGATTGATTTCAAGGACAGGATGCGCGATCTGACCGCGGCCGCCCGCGGCCGGGTGGTGCTGGATCTGTCCTGTGTCACCTTTATCGACAGTTCGGGGCTGGGCGCGGTGGTGGCGGTGCGCAAATCGCTTGGCCCCGACCGGCCGTTGGAACTCGCAGCCCTGACCCCATCGGTCGACAAGGTGTTCCGCCTGACCCGGATGGATTCGGTTTTCACCATTCACCCTGATGTCCCGGGTCTTGCGGGCAACATTCGTGATGTCGTGTGATGCCGGGGCACGCCTGACCCGCTTTGTCATCGCGGCCGACCCGATGTCGGTCCGGCACGCATTGCAGGCGGTGTTTGCCCGGTTGACGGCCTGGCGGATGAGCGCGGATGCCCGCGACAGCGCCCAGATTGTGCTGGCCGAAGCCCTGAACAACATTGTCATACATGCCTATGCACAGGCTCCGGGAGAGATTGAGGTCACGCTTGACCTGTCGGCCACAGAACTGACCTGCCGGATCGTGGACGCCGGTCTGCCACTGCCCGGCTGCTCGGTTCTTCCCGCATGGGTCGCCCCGTCGCCCGGTGGCTGCGACTTGCCAGAGGGAGGCTATGGCTGGCACCTGATTCGCACCCTGTCGCAAGACCTGAGCTATCGGCGTGAGGGCGGGCGGAATTTTCTGACCTTCAAGATTTCGTCGTAGCATTGCCCGAAGTGACCCGCGCTTTGTTTCAGGACCACAGGAATTGACGCAATGCTGCCTGAATTTTCCCCAGAAATGGACGCGAAGTTTGCCGATACTTTTTGGGTAGCCGCATAACGGCTTCTCTCGGCGCTGCGGATAATGCCCCCAACCAGTTCGCGGCGCCGAGATTCTTATGCTGTTTGCACTCTGCCGCGCTGCTGATTAGCGTGGCCCCCGACAACAAGGGGGCACCATGCGCGATTTTCACCTTCCGGGCCGGTCGGCCGTCTATGCCGAAAACGGGGTTTGCGCCACGTCGCACCCGCTTGCCGCGCAGGCAGCGATAGAGGTGCTGAAGGCGGGCGGCAATGCGGTGGATGCGGCGATTGCGGGCGCGGTGCTGCTGGGGTTCTGCGAACCGCAAATGACGGGGTTGGGTGGCGATTGCTTTGTGCTGCTGAAACCGGCGGGGCAAGAGCGGGTGCTTGCGCTGAACGGGTCGGGGCGGGCACCGGCGGGTCTGTCGGCGGATGAGATGCGCGACCGGGAGCTGACGGCGGTGCCGCTGCGCGGGATTGAATCGGTGACGATGCCCGGCGCGGTGGATGCGTTCTGCACCCTGTCTGCCGATTGGGGCAGCCTGCCGCTGGCGCAGGTGCTGGCCCCCGCGATCCATTATGCCGAAACGGGCGTGCCGGTGGCCCCGCGCGTGGCCTTTGACTGGGCCGATGACGCGCCCGCGCTGCAGGGCCGGGCGCGCGATCTGTTCCTGATGGGGGGTGACGCCCCGCGCGCGGGTCAGGTGTTCCGCGCGCCGGGTCAGGCCGAGGTGCTGCGGCGGATC
Organism: Pseudotabrizicola sediminis; assembly: GCF_004745575.1. Lineage (GTDB taxonomy): Bacteria > Pseudomonadota > Alphaproteobacteria > Rhodobacterales > Rhodobacteraceae > Pseudotabrizicola > Pseudotabrizicola sediminis. The sequence goes on from NZ_RPEM01000002.1 coordinate 198,988, forward strand.
GCGGCTGAGGGCCGTGCCGGGTTCTATGAGGGCGAGGTGGCGGAGGACATGATCGCCAGCCTGCGGGCCTTGGGGGGGACGCATACGCTGGACGATCTGGCCGCGACGCAGTGCACCTGGGGCGACCCGGTGCAGGGCAGCTACAAAGGGATTGATCTGCTGGAGCATCCGCCGAACGGGCAGGGCGCGACGGCGATTTTGCTGCTGAACATCCTGTCGCAGTTCGACCTGGCGGCGATGGACCCGTTTGGCGCGGCGCGCGTGCATCTGGAGGCAGAGGCCGCCAAGCTGGCCTATGATGCGCGCAACCGGTTCATCGCCGACAGGACGGCGCGGCTGGATCATATGCTGAGCATGGACACGGCGGCAAAGCTGGCGGCGTTGATTGACCCGCGCAAGGTGATTGCCGCCGCGGCCCCGCTGACTGAGGCGATCCACCGCGACACAATCTATATCACCGTGGTGGACCGCGACCGGATGGCGGTGTCGCTGATCTATTCGGTGTTCTGGGGCTTTGGGGCGGGGCTTGCGTCGGACAGGTTCGGCCTGTGCTTCCAGAACCGGGGGGCGGGGTTCACCCTGTCCGAAGGGCACCCGAACGAGGCGGCGGGCGGCAAGCGGCCGATGCATACGATCATCCCGGGCATGGTGATGGAGGATGGCCGGGTGACGATGCCTTTCGGCGTGATGGGCGGCGGCTATCAGCCGGCGGGGCATGCGCGGCTGATTTCCAACATGCGCGATTTCGGGATGGATGTGCAGGCCGCGATCGACGCGCCGCGCAGCTTTGCCGCCAATGGCGCGTTGGAGGTGGAGCGGGGCTATGGAGATGGCGTGCGGGCAGAGCTGGCGGCGCTGGGGCATCAGGTGACCACGCCCGACACCCCGCTTGGCGGCGCGCAGGCCATTGTGATAGGCGCGGATGGCGTGCTGACGGCTGGGTCCGATCCGCGCAAGGATGGCATTGCGCTGGGGTATTGAAATGAGTGTGGACTACGATGGGTTGCGCAGCGCGGTTTTGTCGCTGACGCAAGGCGAGACCGATGCGGTGGCGCTGATGGCGACGGTGGCCTGCGAGGTGCACCACGGGCACCCCTTCAGTGACTGGACCGGGTTCTACCGGGTGGTTGCCCCCGAGCTGCTCAAGATCGGGCCGTATCAGGGTGGGCATGGCTGTCTTGTGATCCCGTTTTCGCGCGGGGTCTGCGGGGCGGCGGCGCGGACGGGGCAGGTGCTTAACGTGCCCGATGTGGATGCCTTTCCGGACCATATCGCCTGTGCGTCAAGCACGCGGTCGGAACTGGTGCTGCCGGTGTGGACTGGGGCGGGCGTGCTGCTGGGGGTGTTCGATCTGGACAGCAACACCCCTGCGGCCTTTACCGCGCAGGACGAGGCGTTCTTTACCGCCCTGTTGGCGGATGTGTTCCGCGACGCGGTCTGAAAGGGAATAATGATGGCTGAGATTACGCTTCTTGACGGCGGCATGGGGCAGGAGCTGATTGCGCGGGCCGGCGATGACCGATCACCGCTGTGGGCCACGCGGGCGATGATCGACCACCCCGGGCTGGTGCGTGAGGTGCACGCCGAGTATTTTGCGGCGGGCGCATCGGTGGCGACCACCAACACCTATAACATCCTGCATGACCGGCTGGAGCGCGAAGGGCTTGACGCGTTCTACCACGCGCTGCATCTGAGCGCGCTGTTTCAGGCGCATCAGGCGCGGGCCGAGCATGGGCGGGGCATCATTGCCGGGTCGATGGGGCCGCTGGGTGAAAGCTATCGCCCCGACCTGACACCGCCGGTTGCGGTGTCGGCGGCGCTGTATGCGGAAAAGGCGCGGCTGATGGCGGCGCATGTCGATGTGATCCTGTGCGAAACGATGTCGTCGATTGATCTGGCGCGCGGGGCTTTGCAGGGGGCACAGGCGGCGGGGGTGCCGGTCTGGCTGTCGGTGTCGGTGGATGACCGGGATGGCAGCAAGCTGCGGTCGGGCGAGCCGGTGGCGGCGCTGGCCGAGGTGATTGCCGCACATCCCACAGCGGCGGTGCTGGCGAACTGTTCGATGCCCGAGGCGATGCTGGCGGCATTGCGTGAGCTTTCCAAACTGGGGCTGCCGTTCGGGGCCTATGCCAACGGCTTTTCCGAGATTTCCAGCCTGCCGCTGCCCGACAGCAATGATGCCCCCGCGTATACCCACCGCCACGACCTGACGCCGGAGAAATATGCCGATTTCGTGCTGCAATGGGTCGATCTGGGTGCCACGATTGTTGGCGGCTGCTGCGAGGTGGGACCGGCGCATATACGCCATCTGGCGGAACGGTTGCGGGCGGCGGGCCACAGCATCGTATGACAAGGCGCATTGCCCCCGACCATGCCCCCAGTCTGATCCCCGATTTCGGCTATGACCCGCCGGATGTGCCGCTGTCGATCCTGCATGAGGATGCGCATATTCTGGTGGTGGACAAACCCGCCGGGCTGCTGAGCGTGCCGGGCAAGCTGGAGGGGCGGCAGGATTGCCTGATCAGCCGGTTGCAGGCGGCCTATTGGGATGCGCTGGTGGTGCATCGGCTGGATTGCGACACGTCGGGCGTGATGATCTTTGCCCGCACCAAACAGGCGCAGGGCTTTCTGGGGCAGGAGTTCGAGAAGCGCCGGGCGAAGAAGACCTATGTGGCGCGGGTCTGGGGCGTGATGGAAGGTGACCGGGGCCATGTCGATCTGCCCTTGGGCAGCGACTGGCCGCGCCGCCCGCGCCAGATGGTGGACCATGAAAACGGTCGCCCGGCGCGCACCGATTGGGAGGTGACCGGGCGCAACGAAACCGAGACGCGGGTGCGCCTGCACCCCTTAACCGGGCGCAGCCATCAACTGCGGGTGCATATGCTGGCGCTGGGCCATGTGATCATCGGCGACCAGATTTATGCCACGGGCGCGGCGCGCGACGCCCCGCGCCTGATGCTGCATTCCGAGACGCTGTGTCTGCACCATCCGGCCACAAACGAACGCGTGACCTTCAGCGCCCCGCTGCCATTCTGATCAAATCCGCTTTCCTCTGGCGCTGTTAATAGTCTAAGCAATTGGCATGAGATGGACGTTGCCAAATATCCTGACGGTGATGCGCCTGATTGCAGCGCCCGGCGTCGCGGTCATGTTTTTGTATTTCCACCGCCCCTGGGCCGACTGGTTCGCGCTGGCGCTGTTCGTGGTGGCTGCCATCACCGACTGGTTCGATGGCTATATCGCCCGGCGCTGGCAGCAGGAGTCGAAATTCGGCGCCATGCTGGACCCGATTGCCGACAAGGCGATGGTGGTGATCGCGCTGGTGATCATCACGGGGTATTCGGGGATGAACCCGTGGCTGATCCTGCCGGTCACGCTGATCCTGTTTCGCGAAGTGTTTGTGTCGGGGCTGCGGGAGTTTCTGGCAGACAAGGCCGGACTTCTGAAGGTGACCAAACTGGCCAAGTGGAAAACGACAGCGCAGATGGTGGCGATTGCGGTGCTGTTTCTGGGCACCGGGCTGGAGCATCTGGAAGGCATCGCGCGGCGCGGCATGACCACCGAGCAATATGCCGGGCTGGTTACGCAAGGGCTGGCCGATCCGCTGCGGTCTTGCGGGGCGCGGGGCTGTTCATCGGTGGCCACGCTGGTCGGGCTGGGGCTGATCTGGGCGGCGGCGGTGCTGACACTGATCACGGGCTGGGATTATTTCCGCAAATCGCTGCCGTTTCTGAAGGATGAATAACCGTGAAGGTCGAGGTTGTGTATTTCGCCTGGGTGCGCGAACGGATCGGGTTGCCGCGTGAACGGGTGACGACCGAGGCCGAGACCGTGGCCGGTCTGATTGCCGAACTGGTGGCGCGCGAAGACCGCTATGCAATGGCCTTTGCCGATCTGACCAGCCTGCGGGTGGCGCTGGATCAGGAGCTGGCTGATTTTGACGCGCCACTGGCCGGGGTGCGTGAGGTGGCGTTCTTTCCGCCGATGACCGGGGGCTGACATGCGGCTTATCGTGCAGGCAGAGCCGTTTGATCTGGGGGCCGAGTCGGTGGGGTTTGCCGCTGGCGCTGCCGGGGCCGGGGCGGTGGTGACCTTTACCGGCATTGTGCGCGACAATGGCGGTGCCTTGGCGGCGATGGAGATCGAACATTACCCCGGCATGACCGAGCGCGCGATTGCCGCGATCATGGATCAGGCGGCAGCCCGCTGGACGTTGGTCGATGCCTTGGTCATCCACCGTTACGGGCGGCTGGCGGGGGGCGAGATGATCATGATGGTCGCCACAGCATCGGCGCACCGGGCCGATGCCTTTGCGGCGGCGGAGTTTCTGATGGATTACCTGAAATCGCGCGCGCCGTTCTGGAAAAAGGAACTTGGGGCGGAGGGCGAGTCCTGGGTGGCGGCCAAGGATGAGGATGAGGCGGCTTTGCGCCGCTGGCAGCGCGTGTGAAAACCCCCGGCAGGAGGATTTGGCAAAGGGGCAAAGGCTGGTGGCTTTCTTGCGCCGCAGTGGCGTGGTAGGGCTTGGCTCATGGAACAATTGCCCAGCAAAGAGCAGATCCTGCACTGGATCACCGAAAACCCCGGCCTTCAGGCCAAGCGCGATATTGCGCGCGCCTTTGGCATCAAGGGGGCGGCGCGGATTGAATTGAAGCGCATTCTGGCCGAGTTGGAGGATGAGGGGCAGGTGGCCAAGAAGGGCCGCAGCTACCGCGACCCCGAAAGCCTGCCGCCGGTGTCGATCCTGATCATCACCGGGCCGGATGCGCAGGGCGATGTGTTTGCCCGGCCGATGGAATGGGGCGGCGAGGGCGAGGCCCCGCGCGTGCTGTTCATCGCCAAGAAGGGCGATCCGGCGCTGGCGGCGGGGGACCGGATTCTGGCACGGCTGTCGCCGGTCGATGTGGGCGAATACCAGTATGAGGCGCGGCTGATCCGCCATATCGGCACCAACCCGCTGCGGGTGCTGGGCGTGTTCCGCTCAGGCGCCGAAGGTGGGCGGATTGTGCCCATCGACAAGGGGCAGGACAAGGAATGGCGCGTCGGGCGCGACATGACGCTGGGCGCATCGGACGGTGAGCTGGTCGAGGGCGAGGCCATCGGGCGGCGCAACATGGGCCTGCCGCAGGCGCGGATCACCGCCGTTCTGGGCGACCCGTCGGGGCCGCGTGCGGTCAGCCTGATTGCCATCCATCAGCACGGCATCCCCGACCAGTTCCCCGATGCGGTGATTGCCGAGGCCGACCGGGCAGAGCCTGCGGGGATGGACGGGCGCGAGGATCTTCGGGATCTTGCGCTTTTGACGATCGACCCCGCCGATGCGCGCGACCGCGATGACGCGGTTTTTGCCGAGCATGACAAGGAACCGGGCAATCCGGGGGGCTTTGTCGTCTGGGTGGCAATTGCCGATGTGGCCTATTACGTGCGCCCCGGATCGGCGCTGGACCGCGAGGCGCGCAAGCGCGGCAATTCCACCTATTTCCCCGACCGGGTGGTGCCGATGCTGCCCGATATTCTGTCGGGCGATCTGTGCAGCCTGCATCAGCACGTGGACCGCGCCTGTCTGGCGGTGCGGATGCGGCTGGATGCGCAAGGGGCCAAGGTCAGCCACCGCTTTGTGCGCGGGATCATGCGGTCGGTCGCCAGCCTGAGCTATGAACAGGCGCAGGCGGCGATTGATGGCGCCCCGGATGCGGTGACCGAACCGCTGCTGGAGGGGGTGTTGAAGCCGCTGTATGCCGCCTATGCTGCGACCAAACATGCCCGCGCGCTGCGCCAGCCGCTGGACCTGGACCTGCCGGAGCGCAAGATCGAGCTGTCTGACAGCGGTGAGGTCAAGGCGGTGTCGTTCAAGGAACGCTTTGACGCGCACCGGCTGATCGAGGAATTCATGATCCTTGCCAATGTGGCGGCGGCGGAAGAGCTGGTGCGGTTGAAACAGCCGCTGCTGTTCCGGGTGCATGAGGAACCCACGCCCGAAAAGCTGGACAGTCTGCGCGAGGTGGCGGAGGCGTCGGGCTTTGTGCTGGCCAAGGGGCAGGTGTTGCAGACCCGGCACCTGAACACGCTGCTGGCGGCGGCGCAGGGGACCGAGTTTGACGAATTGCTGAACATTTCCACCCTGCGCAGCATGACGCAGGCCTATTATTTCCCGCAGAACTTTGGCCATTTCGGGCTGGCCTTGAAGAATTACGCGCATTTCACCAGCCCCATCCGGCGTTATTCCGACCTGATCGTGCACCGGGCGCTGATTGCCGGGCATCGCTGGGGCAAGGATGGCTTGTCGGTGGCGGATGTGGAAACGCTGGAGGAAACTGCCAAGCTGATTTCCGACAGCGAGCGGCGCAGCATGGCGGCGGAGCGTGATACGACCGACCGCTACCTTGCCGCCTATCTGGCCGACCGGGTGGGGGCAGAGTTCACCGGGCGGATTTCCGGCGTGCAGCGCTTTGGCCTGTTCGTGAAGCTGGACGAGACCGGGGCCGACGGGCTGATCCCCATTCGCAGCATCGGGCGCGAGTTCTTCCATTATGATCAGGACAGCCAGACGCTGACCGGGGCCGATAGCGGCATGACCATCGGCATTGGCCAGCGGGTAACGGTGCGGCTGGCCGAGGCGACGCCGGTGACGGGCGGCATCACACTGGACCTTTTGAACATCGAGGGCGGGACGATGCCGAAGTCGTCGCCGCGCCGGGGGCGGTTCAATCCGCGCAAGCCGGGGCAGGCGGCGGCCAAGGACAGCAAGCTGAAACGCAAGGTACTGCGCAAGCGGCGCTAACGGCGGCGAAGGGGTGTTGCGCGGTGAGGGGGCGCAACCCCCTCGCCCTTCTGCGGGGAAGCGCGTAGGGTCGGTGCTGCGCTGACCAGAGAGACCTTTTGCATGCAGATACCGCCGCTTGCCCTGACCCGTGATATCGTGCTGATCGGCGGCGGGCATGCGCATGCGCTGGTGCTGCGGATGTGGGGGATGGACCCGCTGGCGGGGGCGCGGGTGACGGTTGTGAACCCCGGGCCGGTCGCCCCCTACACCGGCATGTTGCCGGGGGCGATTGCGGGACATTACACGCGCGACGCGATGATGATCGACCTTGTGCGGCTGGCCCGCTTTGCCGGGGCGCGGGTGATCCTTGACCGCGCCTGCGGCATCGACCGCGCGGCGGGGCAGGTGGTGCTGACCTCGGGGCGGCGGCTGCGCTATGATGTGGCATCCATCGACATCGGCATCGCGTCGGATCTGCCCGATGTGCCGGGCTATGCCGAACATGGCGTCGCGGCCAAGCCGTTGGGGGCCTATGCCGCGCGGTGGGAGGCGTTTGTGGCGGCAGCGGGGTCTGACCCGCAGCTGACCATCATCGGTGCGGGTGTCGGCGGGGTCGAACTGGCGCTGGCCTCGGCGCACCGGTTGCGGGGTCTGGGGAAGGTGCCCCGCATCACGCTGCTGGACCGGGGGGCAGAGGCGCTTACGGGCGTGTCTGCCGGCACACGGGCCACGCTGCTGGCGGCGTTGCGCGACCATGGGGTGGCGCTGATCACCGGGGTCAGTGTGGCGCAGGTGTTGGCGGATGCGGTGGTGCTGACCGATGGACGGCGGCTGGCATCGGACTTCACGCTGTCGGTGGCAGGCGCACGTCCGCAGGACTGGCTGACGCAGACCGGGCTGGCGCTGACCGATGGGTTTGTCGATGTGGGGCCGACGCTGCAAAGCTCGGACCCGGCGATTTTTGCAGTGGGGGATTGTGCGCACCTGACCCATGCGCCCCGGCCCAAGGCAGGGGTGTTTGCGGTGCGGGAGGCGCCGTTCCTGCTGCACAACCTGCGCGCGGCGGTATCCGGTGGCGCGATGCGCCGATACCGCCCGCAGCGCGATTATCTGAAGCTGGTGTCGGTGGGCGGCAAGACCGCCGTGGCCGACAAGTTCGGCCTGCGGGCAGGCGGGGGGTGGCTGTGGGGGGTGAAAGACCGGATCGACGCGAAGTTCATGGCGAAGTTTGCCGCGTATCCGGCGATGGCCCGGCCTGCGCTGCCGAAGGCGCATGCCTTTGGGATGCGTGAGGCGATGGGCGACAAGCCGATGTGTGGCGGCTGCGGGGCCAAGGTGGGGGCGGGGGCGTTACGGGTGGCGCTGGGCAATGTGCCCGCGCCGGCGCGGATGGATGTTCTGTCGGGGCCGGGGGATGATGCGGCCCTGCTGCGCGTGGGTGGGCAGGATCAGGTGATCACCACCGACCATCTGCGCGCCTTTAGCCACGACCCGGCGCTGATGGGTCGGCTGGCGGCGGTGCACGCGCTGGGTGATGTCTGGGCGATGGGGGCGGACCCGCAGGCGGCGCTGGCGCAGATCACCCTGCCGCGCTTGTCCGATGGGTTGCAGGCCGACATGCTGGCCGAGGTGATGCAGGCAGCGAGCGCCGTGTTCCGCTCGGCGGGGGCGGATGTGGTGGGCGGGCATTCGTCGGTGGGCGATGAGCTGACCGTGGGCTTCACCGTGACCGGGCTGCTGGCGGGGGCCGCGCGTACCAAGGGCGGGGCGCGGGAGGGCGATGCGATTGTGCTGACCAAGCCGCTGGGCAGCGGCGTTGTTCTGGCGGCTGAGATGGCGCTGGTGCAGGCGGATCTGGACCTGACTGGCGGGCTGATGCTGGGCGAGATCTGGGCGGGCGGCATCACCAGCATGGCCCGCCCCCTGGGTCCGGCGGCGGCGATTCTGCGCGGGCGCGCGCACGCGATGACCGATGTGACCGGCTTTGGTCTGGCGGGGCATTTGTGGGAGATGCTGGAGCCGGAGGGTCTGGGGGCCACGCTGTCGCTGGCCGATGTGCCGCTGCTGCCGGGGGCCGAAGGGCTGGCGGCGCAGGGTGTGGCGTCAACCCTTGCGCCCGCCAACCGCGCGGCGGTGGGCGGGCAGGTGGAGGGCGGTTCCGGCCCAAGGCTGGACCTGCTGTTTGACCCGCAGACCTGTGGCGGGTTGCTGGTGTGCCTGCCCGCCGACGCTGTCGATGAGGTGCTGGCCGCGATGGGCCGCGCCGGGGAATTGGCGGTGGTTATCGGGCAGGTGACGGCAGGGCCGGGGCGGATTGTTCTGCGCTGACGGCGCGTGGGGCGGATGCGCTTCTGGCGGGAGTATTTCAGAAAGGTGCAAACCGGCAGGGGTCAGCGCGGGCGGATGGCGTCGGCAATGCGGCGGGCCAGATCGGGCAGGGTGTCGGGGTCGAGGGTTTGGGTCTGGATCTCTGTGGTGCCTTGCATGCTGCGGGCGCGGTGTTTGGCATAGCGCGGGTCGTAGTGGTGCTGCATCAGGCTGGTGGCGAGGGCGGCGAACTGGCCGTCGTCGGCCAACGCGCGCCACTCGGCGATGCGTTCCGCCGGATGCGAGGGCTTCAGCCGGTCGATGACCGCGCCAAGGCGCTGGGCGTCGGCGGCAATATCGGCATAGGCCTGCGTCAGATAGCGGGCACGGGCGGCAAGCGGGGCGGCGATGGCAATGCGCGGCGCCTGCACCATGGCGCGCCACAGGTTGGGTGGCAGGCTGAGGCTGCCGATCTTCGAGCTTTCCGCCTCGACCACCACCGGACGGGTGGGGTCTAGCCGGGCCAGGGCCATGGCCAGCTGCCCTTCAAACCTGCGTTGCGACGGCTGCGCGCCCATGGCCCCGAAGACTGATCCGCGATGGCAGGCCAGCCCTTCAAGGTCGATCACCTGCACCCCCATGTCCGCCAGATGCGCCAGCACGCTGGTCTTGGCGGTGCCGGTGTTGCCATCAAGCACGATCACCGGGCCGGGGATCGGGGCTTGCAGCGCGTCGACCACCAGCCGGCGCCAGGTCTTGTAGCCGCCGCTGACAATCTGCACCCGCCAGCCGATCTGCGACAGGATGGTGGCGAAAGACCCCGAGCGCTGGCCGCCGCGCCAGCAATAGACCAGCGGTTGCCAGCCACCGGGCCGGTTGGCCAGCGGCCCCATCAGGTGCGCGGCAGCATTTTTCGCCACCAGCGCTGCGCCAAGTTTGCGCGCATCAAAGGGCGAGACCTGTTTGTAGATGGTGCCCACCCGCGCCCGCTCGGCATCATCCAGCACCGGCAGCGAGATCGCGCCGGGCAGATGGTCGTCGGCAAATTCTGCGGGCGCGCGCACGTCGATGATGTCATCAAAGCGCAAGGCCAGCACATCGGCCAGTGAAGTCAGGTCTACGGCCATTCTGCCCCCTTTATCGGCGACAGCTTTAGCGGGTGGTGGGCTGGGTGCAAGGGCGCTCCGGTCAGCCCGCCATGGCCGCCACCTTTGCATGGCAGGGGCAGGTTACCAGATGGTCATTGACCATGCCGGTCGCCTGCATGAAGGCGTAGACGATGGTCGGGCCGCAAAAGGTGAAGCCTTCGGCCTTCAGCGCCTTTGACATGGCTTGCGAAACAGGGGTCTGGGCGGGCACCTGTGACAGGGTTTGCCATTGGTTTTGCGGGATCTTTCCGTCCTGAAATGCCCAGATGAAGTTGGAAAACCCGTCCCGCTGGTCTATCCGCAGAAAGGCCCGGGCCGAGAGAATCGTGCCGGCAATCTTGCCGCGATGCCGCACGATGCCGGGGTTGGCCAGCAGGCGGGTGATGTCATCCTCGCCCCAATGCGCAATGATGTCCGGCCGAAACCCTTCGAACGCCGTGCGGAAACTGTCGCGCTTTTTCAGGATCGTGATCCAGCTCAGACCCGCCTGAAAGCCGTCAAGGATCAGCTTTTCCCACAAAGCCCGGCTGTCGCGTTCGGGCACGCCCCATTCATGATCATGATAGTCCACATAAATCTGCTCTGTCCCGCACCAGCCGCAACGTGTTTGTGCATCGCCGTTCATCTTTGGTCACCCGATGTCCCGTCATTCGGACAATTGGAACAAAATGTGAAACTTTACGCAAGATTTACCCACGTGGTGCCATCGTCGGCAAGGTTTTGATACAGGGGCGCTGCCTGATGCGACACAACGAAATCCCGCTTCCGGATGTGCCGCTGGCCGCAAGCAGCCCTTTGGCCGTTGCGGTTTCGGAACGGGACCGTCAGACCATTGCCATGGTGCGCGATGCGATGGGCAAGGGCCGGTTGCGGCTGGCCTATCAACCGGTGGTCCTGTCCGCCGACACCAGCCGGATCGGGTTTTACGAAGGGTTGATGCGCGTGCTTGACCCGGCAGGCCGCGTTATTCCCGCCCGCGATTTCATGCCTGCGGTCGAGGCGCATCAGATTGCGCGCGATATTGACTGCGCCGCGCTGACCATGGGGCTGGCGACATTGGTGCAGCAACCGCAGATCCGTCTGGCGGTCAACATGTCGGCCCGGTCCATCGGCTATCCGAAATGGACCGCCATTCTGCGCAGCATCCTGCGCGCGCATCCCGGTGTGGGGGAACGACTGATTCTGGAAATCACCGAAAGCTCTGCCATTCTGATGCCGGAAATCGTGGTCGCCTTCATGGAAAGTCTGCATGCCGAAGGCATTGCCTTTGCGATGGATGATTTTGGCGAAGGCTTTACCGCCATTCGTTATTTCAAGGAATTCTCTTTTGATATCGTCAAGATCAGCGGTCATTTCATTCGGAACATCCATGCGGATGCCGACAATCAGGTGGTGACGGCGGCCCTTCTGGCGATTGCGCGGCAGTTCGACATGATGTGCGTGGCCGAATCTGTCGAACTTCTTGCCGATGCCGAGTATCTGCAGGCGCTGGGGGTGGATTGTATGCAGGGCTACCTGTTTGGCATGCCAACAGTGCTGCCGGACTGGGCCGCCAAAGACCGCCACCTTGCCTGACGCTTGCCCTTGATGACGTAAGGTCACACCGGCACCGCAAGAATCTTGCGCTTTGGTGCACAGCGGCTTAGGTCAAAAGAGAAGGCAGGGGAAAGGCCCTCTGTCGCCTTGGCCTAGGGAGAGAGATCGTATGACCAATGTCGTAATCGTTGCCGCGGGGCGGACCGCAGTGGGCAGCTTCAATGGCGCTTTTGCCAATGTGCCTGCGCATGATCTGGGGGCCGCCGTGATTTCAGGCGTGGTAGAGCGTGCCGGGATCGACAAGGCCGAGGTTGAGGAAACCATTCTGGGTCAGGTGCTGACCGCAGGTCAGGGCCAGAACCCCGCGCGGCAGGCCCATATCAAGGCCGGTCTGGCGAAAGAGGCCAGCGCATGGTCGCTGAACCAGGTCTGCGGCTCGGGCCTGCGGGCGGTGGCGCTGGGGGCGCAGCATGTGCAGCTGGGCGATGCGCGCATCGTTGTGGCCGGGGGGCAGGAAAACATGTCGCTGTCGCCCCATGTCGCGCATCTGCGCGCCGGGCAGAAGATGGGCGATCTGAATTTCATCGATTCGATGATCCGCGATGGCTTGTGGGATGCCTTCAACGGCTATCACATGGGCCAGACGGCGGAAAACGTCGCCAACCAGTGGCAGATTTCGCGCGACATGCAGGACCAGTTCGCGCTGGAAAGCCAGAACAAGGCCGAAGCCGCGCAAAAGGCCGGCAAGTTCGCCGATGAGATCATCGCCTATACGGTAAAGGCCCGCAAAGGCGATACGGTGGTGGATCAGGACGAATACATCCGCCACGGTGCCACGCTGGACAGCATGGCAAAGCTGCGCCCGGCCTTCGCCAAGGATGGTTCGGTGACGGCGGGCAACGCCTCGGGCCTGAATGACGGGGCCGCCGCCGTGCTGATCATGTCGGAAGAAGAGGCGGCCAAGCGCGGGCTGACCGTGATCGCCCGGATCGCATCCTATGCCACCGCCGGGCTTGACCCGTCGATCATGGGTGTCGGCCCGATCCATGCGTCGCGCAAGGCGCTGCAAAAGGCGGGCTGGTCGGTCGGCGACCTTGATCTGGTCGAGGCGAACGAGGCGTTTGCCGCACAGGCCTGTGCCGTGAACAAGGACATGGGCTGGGACCCGTCGATCGTGAACGTCAACGGCGGTGCCATTGCCATCGGCCACCCGATCGGGGCGAGCGGTTGCCGCATCCTGAACACGCTGCTGCATGAAATGGCGCGGCGCGATGCGAAAAAGGGTCTGGCGACCCTGTGCATCGGCGGGGGCATGGGCGTTGCCATGTGTCTGGAGCGCTAAGACAATTCGTCGCTGCAACTGCACAATGGGCGCGCAATAATCTTGCGCGCCCATTGGCTTAGCGATACGTATATTTCAAGAGATGCCAGAATAGGGAGGATACCATGGCTCGTGTTGCATTGGTTACGGGGGGCTCGCGCGGGATTGGCGCGGCGATTTCCGTGGCGCTGAAAGCCGCTGGCTACACTGTTGCCGCGAATTACGCCGGCAATGAAGAGGCGGCGAACGCCTTTACCGAAAAGACCGGGATTCCGACCTATAAATGGTCCGTTGCTGATTATGACGCCTGCGCCGCCGGCATCAAACAGGTCGAGGCGGATCTGGGTCCGGTCGATGTGCTGGTCAACAATGCAGGCATCACCCGTGATGCGATGTTCCACAAGATGACCCCCGCCCAGTGGAAAGAGGTGATCGACACCAATCTGAGCGGGCTGTTCAACATGACCCATCCGCTGTGGTCGGGCATGCGTGACCGCAAGTTTGGCCGGGTGATCAGCATTTCCTCGATCAACGGACAGAAGGGGCAGGCCGGTCAGGCCAACTATTCCGCCGCAAAATCGGGCGATCTGGGCTTTACCAAGGCGCTGGCACAAGAAGGCGCGCGCGCCGGCATCACGGTCAACGCCATCTGCCCCGGCTATATCGGCACCGAGATGGTCCGCGCGATCGACGAAAAGGTGCTGAACGAGCGGATCATTCCGCAAATCCCGGTGGGCCGTCTGGGCGAACCCGAAGAAATCGCGCGCTGCGTGGTGTTTCTGGCCGCCGACGACGCGGGCTTTATCACGGGTGCCACCATCACCGCGAACGGCGGTCAGTATTTCGTCTGATCCGTCCGGGCAAAATGAAAGGGCCGTCCCTTGTGGGGCGGCCCTGTTCTTTCAGACTTTCGCCATGCTGCCTGCTGGCTTGCGGCGGAAGAAGCTGATGACGCTGCGCATCATGTCTGCCATGGCTTGCGCACGCAATGCGCGGGCTTCGCGCATGATGGCATCGTGATCCTGTCTTACGTATTCTTCCAACATCGGACATTCCTTTTATGGACATGTCCTCCCTGCCTTTGAAAATGCCTGTCCGATCAGTGTATTGCAAGCCCAGAGTCCATGCAGTTTGCGCAATGCCGCTGCCCGCAAGGCGCAATGCCGGGCTTGACCTTGCGGTGCGGCTGGCGTCTGGTCTGCGCCGGTTGGCGGGTGCAAAGGGGCAGAGTCGTGACACAGGGCAGGGCCACGGCCATCGGGTTTTCGGCGGTTCTGATGTGGGCGCTGCTGGCGCTTTTCACCATCGGATCGGCACCGGTGCCACCGTTTCTGCTCAACGCGCTGTGCTTTGGAATCGGCGGCGGGTTGGGCCTGATCTGGACGGCCCGGCGCGGGTTCGGGGTGCTGGGCCAAGTGTCGTGGAAGGTGTATGCCTTTGGCACGGTTGGCCTTTTTGGCTATCACTTCCTGTATTTCACCGCCTTTCGCATCGCGCCCACGGCGGAAACCGGCTTGATCGCCTATCTGTGGCCCTTGTTCATCGTGTTGTTCTCGGGGCTGCTGCCGGGCGAGCGGTTGCGCCCGCAGCATATCATCGGTGCGCTGGTGGCCTTTGCCGGGGCGGCGCTGATCGTGCTGCGCGGCGGGGTTGATCTGACAGGGGCTTCGGCCCCCGGTCTGCTGCTGGGCTTTGGCTGTGCGATCACCTGGGCGGGGTATTCGGTGCTGTCGCGGCGTCTGGGCAAGGTGCCGACGGAAAGCGTGACCGTGTTTTGCATGGCCACGGCCGCACTTTCGCTGGTGGCGCATCTGGCGCTGGAGGAGACGGTCTGGCCTGCCTCCACCCTCGGCTGGCTGTCGGTTCTGGCGCTTGGTCTTGGCCCGGTGGGGGCGGCGTTCTTTACCTGGGACATCGGCATGAAAAAAGGCGACATTCAGATGCTGGGTGTCGCGTCCTATGCGGCACCCTTGCTGTCCACGCTGGCGCTGATTGCCGCGGGCATAACGCCTGCCACCCCCGTTATCGGGGTGGCAGCGCTGTTGATTGCCGGGGGCGCTGCGCTGGCGGCGCGTGCAAGCGCCGCTGCGCCAAAGCCCTGAGGGCAGTTATGCCTGCGTGGTCCTATGCCTGCGCAAGGCGGGTGATTTCTTCCTTCAGCTTCATCTTCTGCTTTTTCAGGTCAGAGATTTTCAGGGCATCCGTTGCCGGACTGCGCTGTTCGCGTTCCACGATGTCTGAGAGGTGCTCATGCTTGCGGCGCAGTTCCTGCAGGTGCGAAGCAACGGTCATCTTAACCCTCCTTTGGTCGGTTCAAGTATGACAATTGCATCACAAGAGCCGAGTCGTGTCGCCCTAAATCGACCGCTGCACAGCAGCATTTGCAAAGCATTCAGCGAAATCGCGCCAAAAGATCACTTCCTGTGCGCAGAACGGCGCTCGCCTCTGGCGTGTAATTCTCGCGGTCGCCGTCATGGGCTTGCCCTGCGTGAATCACCAGTGGGGCCAGCAGCCGGAACGGGCCACGCCCGCCCTTGCGCGCCTGCACGATGATGCGCAGCGCGGTGCGCCCCGCGCGGGGCGCCAGCGGCAACACGGCGATGGACCCGAGTTTCGCCATGCCCGCCAGCACGGCGGGCAGACCATCGGTGCCGCAGATCAGCGTCAGCCAGCCGCCGGGGGCCAGCCTGCGGGCCCCGGCCAGCACCCAATCGCCCAGCGGCAGATCGACCTGCATCGCGCGGGCGCGCTCCGGCACCGGCGACCTTGTGCCGGCGGGCGGATAATAGGGTGGGTTCATGATGACATGGTCAAAATCCACCCGCAGCGGGCCGGGCATCTGCGCCAGATCGCCATCATGCACCTGCATGTCAATGCCGTTGCGCGTCGCATTGCGCCGGGCAAGCGCCGCATAGCCGGGCTGCACCTCCAGCCCCCACAATAGCGCGCCGGGCACCCGCGCGCCAAGGCACAGGCTTGCCGCCCCGACCCCGCAGCCGATGTCCAGCACCCTTTCGCCGGTTTGTGCCGGGCAGGCGGCGGCCAGAAAGACCGGATCGGTTGCCGCGCGATATCCCCTGACCGGTTGCAGCAGGGTCAACCTGCCGCACAGGAACTTGTCGTCGGTCAGGTCGGCATCGTCAAACATCGCGGGTCTGTTTCCTAAAACCCAAAGTCGATCTCGTTGTCGCGCAGCACGGTGCGCGCGATGAACAGATCTGAATCGCGCACCATCAACCGCCGCGGCAATATGCCAAGGCTGCCATCGAGGATGCTCATGTGGACGTCCATTTCAAAGGTCGCTATACCCTCGCCCTGAAGCAGGGCCTGTGCATAGGCGATCACCGTGACATCCGTTGTGCGCAAAAGTTCTTTCATAAGCCCAGATTTATGGCCTTTTCTGTGAAAAGGCGAGAGTGGAGCAGGCAGGGGATGAGTTTGGATCAGATTGCAGCACAGCAGACACCGCAAAAGCCGCAAGAACGGCTGTCTGCATGGTTGGCAGGCGATATGGATGCCGTCAATCTGCTGATCCGTGACCGCATGGCCAGCGAACATGCCCCCCGGATTCCCCAAGTCACCGCCCATCTGATCGAGGCGGGCGGCAAGCGGTTGCGCCCGATGCTGACGCTGGCCGCGGCGCGGCTGTGTGGCTATGACGGGCCGTATCATGTGCATCTGGCGGCGACGGTGGAATTCATCCACACCGCGACCCTGCTGCATGATGATGTGGTGGATGAAAGCAGCCAGCGGCGCGGCCGGCCTACCGCCAACCTGCTGTGGGACAACAAATCCAGCGTGCTGGTCGGCGACTATCTGTTCGCCCGCAGCTTTCAGCTGATGACCGAAACCGGCAACATGCGGGTGCTGGCGATCCTGTCCAACGCCTCGGCGGTGATTGCGGAAGGCGAGGTGCTGCAACTGACCGCCGCGCAGGATCTGCGCACCGATGAAGGCATTTACCTCAAGGTTGTGCGCGGCAAGACGGCGGCGCTGTTTTCTGCGGCGACCGAGGTCGGCGGTGTGATCGCCGGCGCCACGCCTGCACAGGTGCAGGCGCTGTATGATTATGGCGATGCCTTGGGGATTGCGTTTCAGATCGTCGATGACCTGCTGGATTACGGCGGCACCGATGCGGCCATCGGCAAGAACACCGGCGATGATTTCCGCGAACGCAAGCTGACCCTGCCGGTGATCAAGGCGGTGGCTGTGGCCACGGCGGAAGAGCGCGCGTTCTGGGAACGGGTGATCGAAAAGGGCGACCAGCGCGAGGGCGATCTGGATCAGGCCCGCGCGATCATGGCCCGCCACGGCACGATGGAGGCGGCACGCCAGGATGCGCTGGCATGGGCCGCCAAGGCGCGTGCGGCGCTGGATGATCTGCCCGCACACGACCTGCGCGACATGCTGGCCGAACTGGCCGATTACGTGGTGGAACGGATCAGCTGAGCATCCGCGCCGGGGCGACCCACCATCGGGGCTGCGCCGACTGGATGGCCCTTGCGGCGGCGCGTGCCGAATCTTGCGCTGCGAACAGGCCAAAGCAGGTGGCCCCTGACCCTGACATCCGCGACAGCAGGCACCCCGGCTGGGCTGACAGCGCCGATCTGACGGCACCGATCACCGGGGCAATGGCGGTCGCGGCATCCTCCATATCGTTGCGCATGGTTTGCAGGCACGCCACAAACCCTTCAAGGGTCGGAAACGGGGAAATCTGCGGCGGCATCGCGGGGTTATCCTTGGATGCCAGCCTGCGAAACACCTCTGGCGTGGCCACTGCCACCCCCGGATTGACCAGCACCAGCCAGGCCTGCGGCAGATCGGGCACCGGGGTCAGACGTTCCCCGACCCCCTGCATCCGCACGGCGCGGCCCAGCAGGCAGACCGGCACATCGGCCCCAAGCCGCAGCACGGCGCTGTCTTCGGGCAAGGGCAGATCCATCAGCCGCGCCAGCGCCCGCAGGGT
The DNA here is from genome assembly GCF_004745575.1 of Pseudotabrizicola sediminis. GTDB lineage: Bacteria > Pseudomonadota > Alphaproteobacteria > Rhodobacterales > Rhodobacteraceae > Pseudotabrizicola > Pseudotabrizicola sediminis. Next base: position 217,029 of record NZ_RPEM01000002.1, read on the forward strand.
GGCGGCGGCATCCGCCGACCCGCCGCCGATACCCGATGACACCGGCAGAGCCTTCTCCAGCGTGATCGCCGCGTGGCCCTGCATCAGCCGCGCCGCGCGCAGCACCAGATTGTCGTCCGTTACCGGCAACGCTGCCGCCTGTGGCCCGGTGATCGTGAGCGCCAGCGCCTTTGCCGCGCGCACCGTCACACGGTCACCCACATCGGCAAACACCACCAGCGAGTCGAGCAGGTGATAGCCATCAGCGCGTTGCCCGGTGACATGCAGGGTCAGGTTGATCTTGGCGGGCGCGAATTCGGTAACCGTGCAGTCAGGAAACGTAGGGGGCAGATCAGTTGCCATTCGCCACCGCTTGCAGGGATGGCGCACCCTCTTCGACCAGCACGGCATCGAGGCCCACTTCCAGCTTGCGCCGGATGCGGGTTGCATCCTTTTCCACCGGCTCGAACGACAGCGCGCGCCGCCACTGGAACCGCGCTTCCAGCTGCCGCCCAACCGCCCAATACACATCACCCAGATGGTCGGTTACCACCGGATCGACCGGTTCCAGCAGGCTGGCGCGTTCCATCGGGGCAAGGGCCTCGTCATAGCGGCCAAGGCGGAAATAGGCCCAGGCAAGGCTGTCGATGATATAGCCTGCATCCGGGCGGGCGGCGACCGCGCGCTCGATCATGCCAAGGGCTTCCTCTAGGTTCTCGCCCCGGTCGACAAAGCTGTAACCAAGGTAATTCAGCACCTGCGGCTGATCCGGGTTCAGCTCCAGCGCCTTGCGAAAATCCGCTTCGGCCTTCTCCCATTGACCGGATCGTTCATGGGCCACAGCGCGGGAATAAAAGAGGCCCCAGTGGCGGTCTTGCGGCTCTGACACAAGGGCCACGGCGGCATCATAGGCGGTGGCCGAGTCTTCGAACCGGTCCACCCGGCGCAGCGCATCGCCATAAGCCATCTGCACCATCACAAGACCGGGGTGGCTTTCTGCCAGCGCCTGCAGCACGGCCACCGCTTCATCCGGCTGGTCGCGCGCGAACAAGGTGGCCGACCGCCCGATCTCTGCCGCATGAAAGCTGGGGTGATCCGGGGCAAGCAGCGCATAGGTTTCACCGGCCAGTTCGGACTGTCGCAGCAATTCCAGCAGACCCGCCGACAACAGCACAGCCTCGGTATGGGTAGGGTTCAGGTCAAGGGCTGCACGCGCATACAGCAGGGTATAGCCATTTTCAGCCTCACCGTTCAGCGCGATGGCCACGGAAAAGAACACCTCTGCAATGCCCTCCCTGGCGCTGCGCACCACATCAAAGGCCAAGGGCGTGCCCGCTTCCAGCGCGCTGCGCAGGGCAAGCAGTCCCGGCTCAGGTTCAACACCGAAGCTGCGGTCCAGCAGGGCCAGCGCCTCGTCGAACTTCTCCAACTGGCTCAGGATCTGGACATGGGCGATGATGCCCCGGCGGTTGACCACCAGCGGCCCTTCGGCCCGACCCGACAGAATGTTGTCGGCGCTTTCAAAATCACCCACCGCGGCCAGCGCCAGCGCCTTGTGATACAGCCCAAAGGCTTTCAGCCCGTTGGTCGCGGCGATGGTGTCAAAGGCCGCCACCGTTTCCGACATCCGGCCCTTGCCGAACTCGGCCCAGGCGCGGGTCAGATCATCCAGCAGATTGCCGATCTTGCGCGTCTCGGGCAGGGCGAGGATCGCATCGTAATCCTCGGCCTGCACGTCGCGGACCAGAAGGGCGATGTTGGCCCCGATGCTGCGGCCGCCCAGTTCGGTCAGCCGTGCTGCGGCACCGGCCGATGCCGCCAGATCGCCCACCCCGATATAGGACAGGATCGCCCCTTCCAGCAGCCCCGGATTGTTCGGGTCGCTTTCCAGCGCGCGGGCAAACCAGCGCGCGCCTTCGCGAAAATCGCTCTGCACCGCCGCCGAGCGCGCCGCGAGATAGGCCCCGGCATCGCCGGGTTCCATGGCCTGCGTGGTGGGGGGCGTCTGCGCGATCAGCGCGCCCGGCTGCACGGAAATCAGGGCCGCCAGCAAAAGGGCAGTCAGACGGGGCGGCAAGGCATGGGTCATTGGGGCACTTTTCATAGGTTCACCGCCGCAAAGCTAGCGGTCGGCCTCGCCGCTGGCAATGGCAGGGGGCGGGTTCAGGCAATGATCGCGCAAATGTCAGAGCACACGCAGCACGGCGATGCCGGCAGCGGCCAGAACAGGCAGCCCGATCAGGATCAGCGGCACGTTCAGCCATTGCCGCGACGGGGCGACGGTCAGCACCGGATAGATCACCGGCCAGCGCCCGCTTTGCGCCGCTTGTGCCAGCGTGCTGACCGCAACCGGCAGACGCACCCCGAACAGATGCGGCGGCGCAAACGGCCAGCCTGGGCGCAGGATGCTTGCCGCGTCGCGGTGGTGGAACCGGGGCTCATAGCCGGTCAGGTCCACCCCGAACGCTGCCGCGAAACTGTCCATGAACGCCGTGGCGGTGTCGCCATCCGCGTCGAGTGCGGCCAGCACATCGGCCTCTTGCGAAAGGGTCAACCGCCGCCCGCAGCGGGCCTCGATGAACGCCAGAATGTCTGTCCGCTCCGGCCCGTTCATGGCCTGCCTCACATGTTCGGATAGTTCGGCCCGCCCGCCCCCTGCGGCGTGGTCCAGACGATGTTCTGGCTGGGGTCCTTGATGTCGCAGGTCTTGCAATGCACGCAATTCTGGAAGTTGATCACAAAACGCGGCTCTTTGCCCTGTTCGGCCACCACCTCATAGACCCCCGCCGGGCAATAGCGCTGCGCCGGTTCGGCATATTTCGGCAGGTTGACGGCGATGGGAACTGACGGGTCGCGCAGCTTAAGATGAGACGGCTGCGCCTCATCGTGGTTGGTGAAGCTGTAGGCCACATTGGTCAGCCGGTCGAACGACAGCTTGCCATCGGGGCGCGGATAGTCGATCGGCGCGAAGTCTTTCGCCAGCCCCGTGGCGGCGGCATCGGATTTGCCGTGTTTCAGCGTGCCGAACAGCGAAAACCCAAGCGTGTTGGTCCACATGTCGAAGCCCCCACCCATCAGGCTGGCGATCAGACCGTATTTCGACCACAGGGGTTTGACGTTGCGCACCTTTTTCAGGTCTGCGCCGATGGCACCGCCGCGCACATCTGCCTCATAGGCGCTCAGCTCGTCGCCCGCGCGCCCCGCCTTGATGGCCGCATGCGCCGCCTCGGCCGCCGCCTTGCCCGACAGCATGGCGTTGTGGTTGCCCTTGATGCGCGGCACGTTGACCATGCCGACCGAACAGCCCAAGAGCGCCACGCCGGGGGCCACCATCTTTGGCATAGACTGATAACCGCCCTCGGAAATTGCCCGCGCGCCATACGCCACACGCTTGCCGCCCGCCAGCAGGTCGGCCACCATCGGGTGATGCTTGAAGCGCTGGAATTCCATATAGGGGTACAGGTGCGGGTTTTCATAGTTCAGATGAACCACAAAGCCGACATAAACCTGACTGTTTTCAAGATGATAGATGAACGATCCGCCGCCCGCATTCTTGCCCAGCGGCCAGCCCATGGTGTGGGTCACGGTGCCGATCCGGTGCTTGGCGGGGTCAATCTCCCAGATCTCTTTCATGCCAAGGCCGAATTTCTGCGGGCAATGGCCTTTGGACAACTCGTATTTGTCCATCACCTGCTTGGCCAGCGACCCGCGCACGCCTTCGGACAGGAACACGTATTTGCCGTGCAGCTCCATTCCCGGCTCGTAAGATGGCCCCGGCTCCCCCGTCGCCGGGTCGCGCCCGAATTCGCCCGCCACCACACCGGCCACGCGATCCCCGTCAAACACCAGCTCCGAACAGGACATGCCGGGAAAAATCTCGACCCCCAGCCCTTCGGCCACGCCTGCCATCCAGCGGCAGACATTGGCCATCGACACGATGTAATTGCCGTGGTTGTTCATCAGGGGCGGCATCGGAAAGTTCGGGATGCGGATCTGCCCGGCAGGCCCGAGCATGTAGAAATTGTCTTCCTTTACCAGCGTCTTGATCGGCGCGCCCATGCTGCGCCAGTCCGGCAGCAGCGCGTCCAGCCCCGACGGGTCCAGCACCGCGCCCGACAGGATATGCGCGCCCACCTCTGACCCTTTTTCCAGCACCACCACCGACAGATCGGCATCCAGCTGCTTCAACCGGATCGCCGCAGACAGGCCCGCCGGACCTGCGCCCACGATCACCACGTCATAATCCATCTTCTCTCGTGCGATCTGGCTCATCCTAAGGTCTCCGCTCGCCGGGCAGGCCGGTGTCTGATCTGTTGATTTTGCTGGCTTCGTCATTGCCCGATGGCAGACCCATGGTCAACCGTAACGCAACATCACGGTTCCGCATTGCAGCATCGCCGCAACTTTATGTCTCCCCGGCAGGCGGCCTTCTGTTCCGGGGGCGACATGCTTCCGCCTCTGTGCGCCATGCCCCCTTGCAATTCATGCCGCCATCCGCTTGGGTATTGGTCAATGCGTGACGGGCCATGGCCCCCCACAGGGGCCGTGGCCTCCCTTTTCGTGGAAGATGACGATGGAAAAGATTCCGATGACCCGCGGTGGGTATGATGCTCTGGATGAAGAGCTGAAAATCCTCAAATCGGTGGAACGCCCGGCAGTGATCCGCGCCATTTCTGAGGCCCGTGAACACGGCGATCTGTCGGAAAACGCCGAATACCACTCCGCCCGTGAAAAGCAGTCTTTCATCGAGGGCCGCATCAAGGAGCTGGAAGGCATCCTGTCGCTGGCCGAGGTGATCGACCCGACAAAACTGTCCGGCTCGATCAAGTTCGGGGCCACGGTGGTGCTGGTGGACGAAGACACCGACGAGGAACGCAAGTATCAGATCGTGGGCGAGACCGAGGCCGATATCGAACGCGGCCTGCTGAACATCCGCTCGCCGCTGGCCCGCGCGCTGATCGGCAAGGACGAAGGCGACAGCGTCGAGGTGAAAACCCCCGGCGGTGACCGCAGCTATGAAGTGCTCAGCATCCGCTATGTCTGACCCCCGCGCCTGACCCCAGCCTGTGCCCCCCGGAACGAGGCGACAATGCCCGACAATGCCGACAAACCCAGCGACCCCGTGGCCTTTGCGCGCAGCGAAGAGCCCGGCTTTGCGATGACCGAAATCGTGGCTGTGGTGCTGGCGCTGGTCTGGATCGCGGCCGTGGTCATCTATGTGCTGACCGCGCCCGAAGATGCCGGGACATCGGGTCTGCTGATGACAGTGCTGGTGGTGCTCCTGCCGCTGGCCCTGCTCTGGGCTGCGGTCACCACGCTGCGGTCGGTCCGGGTGCTGCGGGCAGAGGCCGCACGGCTGCAAGCCTCGGTCGATGCCATGCGCAACGCCTATATCAGCAGCCAGCAGACCGGGGCCGCCGCCCTGCGCCCGTCGGTCGAGAAAAAGCTGGAAGACATTGCCCGGCAGACCGAAACCGCGCTGGCCACCTTTTCTTCGCGCCGCGATGCGGGGCTGACGCAAGCCTCGGCTGACCGCAAGGCCGCGCTGATCCCGCCGCGTGCCGCCTCGCCCGCCGAGGAGCAGCCGGGCCTTGCGCTTGGCACGCCGGCTGATGCAATGCGGCCGCCCCTGTCGGTGGCCGATTTCATCCGCGCCCTGCAGTTTCCCGAAAACCCCGATGACCGCGAAGGCTTTCGCGCGCTGCGTCTGGCGCTGGAAGACCGGGACGTGGCCAAGCTGATCCGCGCCGCGCAGGATGTGCTGACGCTGATGAGCCAGGAGGGCATCTATATGGATGACCTGCGCCCCGACCGCGCCCGGCCAGAGCTGTGGCGGCGCTTTGCGGCGGGCGAACGCGGGCGCGGCATTGCGGCCATCGGCGGCGTGCGCGACCGCTCATCACTTGCACTGACAGCGGGGCGGATGCGCGAAGACCCGGTGTTCCGCGATGCGGGCCACCATTTCCTGCGCACCTTTGACCGGATGTTCCAGCAGTTCGAAAAGAACGCGACAGACGCCGAGATTTCCGATCTTGCCGAAACCCGCACCGCCCGCGCCTTCATGCTCTTTGGCCGGGTGATGGGCGTGTTTGACTAAGGCTGAACCGGGGGGCGGGGGGCTGCGGCCCGCCGCAAGCGGTCATTGATCGCGCGGCCAAGGCCGGTTTCCGGCACCGGCGCAAACGCAATCCGCCCGCCCGGCCCGGCCAGCATGTCGGCCTCCCGCAGGGTCTGGAACAGCGCCGCCGCCGCCTCCACCAGATCGCCCACAGGCGACAGCGACAGCGCAGCCCCCGCACAGCCGGGGCCAAAGCCCACCCAGACCTCATCCGGCATCGGCACCGTTACCCCCAGCCGGACCCCGGCCTCGGGCGCATAATGGCTGGCCAACTGGCCCGGCGCATTGGGCTTGTGTGCATCACCGCCGATAGCGATCGGCCCCAGCATCGCCTCCAGCGCTTCCACCGGAATGCCGCCGGGCCGCAGCAGGGTGGGCGCGCCGTCCAGCCCCAGAATGGTTGATTCGATGCCCACCGCACAGGCCCCGCTATCCAGCACCGCGTCGATCCGCCCAGCCAGACCCTGCCGCACATGATCGGCCCGCGTCGGTGACACCCGGCCCGACGGGTTGGCCGAAGGCGCGGCCAGCGGCCCGCCAAAGGCCAGCAACAGCGCCTGCGCCACCGGATGTGCCGGGCAGCGGATGGCCACCGTGGGCAGCCCCGCCGTCACCAGCGGCGACAGCCCCGCATCTGGCCGCAGCGGCAGCACCAGGGTCAGCGCCCCGGGCCAGAACGCCGCCGCCACCGCCCGCGCCCGATCATCAAACACCGCCAGCGTTTCCGCCATCTTCAGCCCGGTCACATGCGCGATCAGCGGGTTGAACGTGGGCCGCGCCTTGGCCGCAAAGATCCGCGCCACCGCCACGCTGTTGCTTGCATCGCCCGCCAGCCCGTACACCGTTTCGGTCGGCATCGCCACCAGACCGCCCGCCCGCAAAAGCGTGGCCGCCTGCGCCAGCCCTTCGTCCGAGGGCATCAGGTCTTGCGTTTCAAATGTCATGTGACGCAGCGTAGGGCTTGAGAGGTTGGCCACCGTAGCTAACCTATGTGCAACGCCCATACCCTTGCCCGTCGCCTTTGCCAAGGCAGGCTGCCAATACCCGAGGTTCCGATGCCCTACCGCGCCCCCCTGTCCGACCTGCGTTTCCTGATGCATCATGTGGTCGGTTTCGCTCAGGTCGCGGCCACCGGCCGCTTTGCCGAGGCCACGCCGGAAACGGTCGAGGCTGTGCTGACAGAGGCAGGCCGTCTGGCGGCAGAGGTGCTGGCCCCGGTCAACCGCGCCGGTGACACCCATCCGGCGCGGCTGGAAAACGGCGTTGTCCGCACGTCGCCGGGCTATGCCGAGGCCTATGGTGCGATGGCGGCTGGCGGCTGGGTGGCGATCACCGCCGGGGCAGATCATGGCGGCATGGGTCTGCCGCTGACGCTGGCCAGCGCGGTGAATGACATGTTTTCAGGGGCCTGCCTGTCGCTACAGCTGAACCCCTTGCTGACCCAGGGCCAGATCGAGGCGCTGGAGCATCATGCCAGCGATGACCTGAAGGCCACCTATCTGCCCAAACTGGTCTCGGGTGAATGGAACGGCACCATGAACCTGACCGAACCGCAGGCCGGGTCTGATGTGGGCGCGCTGCGGTCAAAGGCAGAACCCAATGGCGATGGCAGCTATGCGGTCAGCGGGCAGAAAATCTACATCACCTGGGGGGATTCGGACTTTCAGGCCAACACCATTCATCTGGTGCTGGCGCGTCTGCCGGATGGCGCGCCCGGCACGGCGGGCATCAGCCTGTTTCTCGTGCCGAAATTCCTGCCCGATGCCGATGGCAACCCCGGCGCGCGCAACAGCCTGTCGGTGGTCAGTCTGGAACACAAGCTGGGCATCCACGGCAGCCCGACCTGCGTGATGCAGTTCGATGGCGCCAAAGGCTGGCTGGTGGGTGCCCCGCACAAGGGCATGGCCGCGATGTTCACCATGATGAACAACGCCCGGCTTGGCGTGGGCCTGCAAGGCGTGGGCGTGGCCGAGGCGGCGTATCAGCAAGCCTGTGACTACGCCATGACCCGCACACAGGGCCGCACGGCCGACCCCGCCACCCCCAGCATCATCGGCCATGCCGATGTGCGCCGGATGCTGGCCACGATGAAGGCGCAGGTGTTTTCCGCCCGCGCCATCGGCCTGTCCTGCGCGGTGGCCATCGACATGGCCTACGCCACCGGTGACGCGGGCTGGAAGGCGCGCGCCGCCTTTCTGACCCCGATTGCCAAGGCTTACGGCACCGATGTCGGCGTGGCGGTCGCGTCCGAAGGCGTGCAGATCCACGGCGGCATGGGATTTATCGAGGAAACCGGGGCCGCGCAATTCCTGCGCGACGCCCGGATCACCCCGATCTATGAAGGCACCAACGGCATTCAGGCGATGGACCTTGTGGCCCGCAAGATGGCCGACAATGGCGAGGCCGCCTTCCGCCTGATCCGCGAAATCGAAATGGGCGCGCAATCGGCCCGCGCCGCCCTGCCTGATGTGGCCGAAGATGTCTGGCAGGCCTGCGAATCGCTGCGCGAGGCGACGGAAGCCTTGCTGACGCAAGACCTGACCGACCGTTTTGCCGGGGCCGTGCCCTATCTGCGCGCCTTTGCGCTGGTGCTTGGCAGCCATTTCCACCTGAAATCCGCACTGGTCGACGGCGGCACCGGCCCGCGCGCCGCCCTTGCCCGGGTGGCGATCAAGCGGCTGCTGCCAGAGCATTCCGGCCTGCTCGCCCAGACCCGGATCGGGGCGGAAGACCTGTATGCGCTGACCCCCGAAGACTTCGCTGCATGACCGCTGACGGCCCCACGGGCATCCGCCACCCGTTTCCCGACGCCCCGGGTGAAGGACAGGCGATAGAGGTCGCCCCCGGCATCCTGTGGATGCGCCTGCCGCTGCCGATGGTGCTGGATCATGTCAACGTCTACGCGCTGGATGAGGGTGACGGCTGGACGGTGATCGACACCGGGCTGGCCAGCACCCGCAGCCGGGCGATCTGGCAGGCGCTGCTGGATGGCCCGTTGGCGGGCCGCCCGGTGCGCCGCATCATCGTTACCCATCACCACCCCGATCATGTCGGCCTTGCCGGCTGGTTTCAGGCGCAGGGCGCGGCGCTGCTGATGCCGCGCACCGCCTGGCTTTACGCGCGGATGCTTACCCTCGACGAACAACCCCTGCCGGGGCCAGAGGCGATGCAGTTCTACCAGCGCGCCGGGATGCCCCCGGAAATGCTGGCCGAACGCGCCACGCAGCGGCCGTTCAACTTCTGCGATGTGGTGGCCCCCCTGCCGCTGGGCTTCAGCCCGCTGGCCGATGGTGGCACCCTTCGCATGGCCGGGCGCGACTGGACCATCCGTTTCGGCTCTGGCCATGCGCCGGATCATGCCACCTTCTGGTCGGGCGATCTGATCCTTGGCGGCGATCAGCTCTTGCCCGGCATCTCGGCCAATATCGGGGTCTACCCCACCGAACCGGATGCCGACCCGCTGGCCGACTGGCTGGCCAGCTGCCGCCGGTTTCAGCCGCTGGCGCAGGACAGCCAGCTGGTGCTGCCCGGCCACAAACTGCCCTTCACCGGCCTGCCGCTGCGGCTGACCCAGATGATCGACAACCACATCGGCGCGCTCGACCGTCTGGCCGCCCACCTCGCCACCCCCCGCACCGCCGCCGATTGCTTTCTGCCGCTGTTCAAGCGCGACATCACCGGCCCGGCCTATGGCATGGCGCTGGTCGAATCAGTCGCGCATCTGAACCACCTGCTGCATCAGGGCCGGGTGTCGCGCGCCCTGTCGGCGCAGGGCGCTTGGCTGTGGCACAGGGTGTAAGGCGGTCACGCGCCGTTAAAATCTTGCATGTCACAGTCAGGTTTGTCGCACATCCCGCCCCGTGACAGGGGCCGTTGAATCGGGTATCAGCAGGCAAATACCTTTGAAGGATGTGACATCATGGCCGAACACAAGCATGGCAGCATGGATACCACCGCGCAGGAAAAAACCTTTGCCGGGTTCATTCGTCTGGTGACATGGGGGGCCGGCATCAGCATTGGCATTCTGATTTTCATGGCTTTGGTCAACGCCTGAAAGGCACATTCATATGCTTCGCCTGATCCTCGCCCTTGTGGCGACGCTGACGCTTGCCGCCTGCGTGGCCGAACCCAAGTGGGCCACCGACGAGGCAGTGGCGCAGGCGCGCTATGTGCACAACGGGCCGCCGTCGATCACCCTGTTCACGGTGCTGTCCACACGCGACGGGTCGGGCGCGCATTCCGGTCTGTTGATCAACGGGTCCGAGCGCATCATCTTCGACCCGGCTGGCACCTGGCATCATCCGCGCTTGCCTGAACGCAACGATGTGCATTTCGGCATGACGCCGAAAATGGTCGCCTTCTACATCGACTATCACGCGCGTGAGACGTTCGATGTGGTCGAACAGACTATCATCGTCTCGCCCGGCGTGGCGGAACTGGTGGCGCAGCGGGCCAAAGCCTATGGCGCTGTGCCAAAGGCGCAATGCACCAGGTCGATCTCGGCCATTCTTGCCGATGTTCCGGGCTTTGAATCGCTGCCCTCCACCTGGTATCCCGCCAAATATATGCAGGCCTTTGCCAAACTGCCGGGCGTGACCAGCCGCAAGATCACCGACTCGGATGCCGACGACAACCACGGTGTGCTGCTTGTGCAGGCCGACGATCCGCGCGTTCTGGACTGATGGGTCTCTGTCTGACCGGCCCCGGTCAGACAGAACGCCTTACAGCCACAGCACCGCATACAGCGTGACACCCCCGGCAAGGATCGCCCCGATCACGCTGCGGGTGACAATCCCCACCCCCAGCGTCACACAGGCCGCCGCCAGCCGGGCCGGGTCGGTCTCGCCCCCTGTCGCGGCGGGCCACAGCACCGCAGGTGCCACCAGCCCGGGCAGGATGGCCACTGCCGTATAGCGCAGCGCGCGGCGCAAGCCCGCAGGCAGTGGCTGGTTGCCCAGCACCCCCAGAAACGACAGCCGGATCAGATAGGTGCCGATCGCCAGGGCGGGCAGCACGATCCAGAAGGTGGCCGGATCAATCTTCATGCGTCACCCCTTTCCGTGTCAGCGCCACTTCGGCCCCGGCCCCCGCCGCCATGGCCAGCACCGCCGCCAGCAGCAGCCCGGTGCCATAGGGCAGCCCGGCCAGCACCAGCGCCGCCACAATCGACACCGCCGCCGCCACCACATGCGGGATGCTGCGCAGCATCGGCGCGCAGATCGCCAGAAAGGTGATCGGCACCGCAAAATCCAGCGCGTATTCCGGGGGGATCGCCTCGCCCACCAACGCCCCGGCAAAGGTGGCGGCAAACCACATCGGGGCAATCGGTGTCACGGTGCCGAAAAAGAACGCCACTTTGTCGGCCAGCGGCTGATCGGGCCGGCGCTCGAACTCGATCTGGCTGGCGGCAAAGCTCTGGTCCACCAGAAAATACGCCATCAAGGCCCGCGTGCCAAAGGGGGCCGCGCCCAGATGCGGGGCCATCGCCACCGAATACATCACCATCCGCAGATTGACGGCGAGAGACGTCGCCAGCACCACCAGCACCGGGGCCTGATCCTGCATCAGCTGCACGGCGGCAAACTGCGACGCACCCGCAAAAACGCTGAACGAAAACAGCATCACCTGCAGCAGGTTCAACCCGGCTTCGGTGGCCACCACGCCAAACAGCAGCGCAAAGGGGATCACGACAATCACAAAAGGCGCAGAGGCCAGACAGCCGCGCAGGAAGGCAGATCGGATGGGGGTCATGGCTTTGGCCTTTACCGGGCGTCCCCCACGGCTTAGGCATTTTGAACGCAGCTGAAAAGGGACAAACCGGTGCATGTCAGTCTTGGCCTACCCGAACACCTGAAACCGCAGGCCGCAACCCTGTATTGGCAGGCCTTTGGCGGCAAGCTGGGCCGGGTGATGGGGCCAGAGGCTCGGGCGCATGCGTTCCTGGTGCGGGTGATGCGGGCGGATCACTGCATCTGTGCGGTGTCGGATGACGGTCATCTGCTGGGCATCGCCGGGTTCAAGTCGCCGAAGGGCAGTTTCGCGGGCGGCGAGGTGCCGGATTTACAGGTCATCTATGGTCGCATCGGGGCCCTGTGGCGCGGCAGCCTTCTGCGCCTGTTGCAGACCGATGCCGACAATGACCGCTTTCTGATCGACGGCATTTGCGTCGCCCCGGACCAGCGCGGGCGCGGGATCGGCAGCGCGCTCGTGGTCGCGCTGATGGCCGAGGCGGTCCGGCGGGGCTACCCCGCCATCCGGCTGGAGGTGATCGACACCAACATCCGTGCGCGTGCCCTGTACGAACGCCTGGGCTTCGCCGCGTTTCGCAGTGAAACGCTTGGCCCGCTGCGCCACGTCTTTGGCTTTTCCCGCGCCGTCAGTATGGTTCGCAGCCTGCCCTGACCCATACGCAAGCCATACGTTTGCCATAGGCAGATCATACCGTCATCTCAGGGCCTGCGGCGCACTTTTTCCCCCTGCGAAACCGCAACAGCCTGTGGCATAAGCAAGTCGGCGCGCGTGGGCGCGTGGGATCAGGCAAGCCACCGGCAAGGCGGCAGCCAAAAGGGGATACGTGACTATGATCAATGAATTCAAAGCCTTCATCGCCAAAGGCAACGTCGTCGACCTTGCAGTGGGCATCATCATCGGGGCGGCCTTCATGGCAATCGTCAACTCACTGGTGTCCGACCTGATCAACCCGATCATCGGCCTGATCACCGGCGGCGTCGATTTCTCTAACCTTTACATAGACTTGTCTGGCACAAACCCGGCCTCGCTTGCCGCCGCAAAAGAGGCAGGGGTGCCGGTTTTCGCTTATGGCGCGTTCATTACCGCCATCATCAATTTCATGATCATCGCTTGGGTAGTGTTCCTGCTGGTCAAGGCGGTGAATCGCCTCAAGGCGCAGGTGGTGCGCCGCGAAAAGGCCGAAGAAGCCGCCGCAGTCCCCCCCGGCCCGACCGAGCTGGATGTGCTCAAAGAGATCCGCGACACCCTGCAACAGCGCAGCGTCTAGCCAAGGAAAACAAGGCCCCTGCACTGGCAGGGGCCTTTTGAATCAAAGCGTTATCGCCTTGTCAGCGCTGATCGATGGCAGGCCAAGCGCCTCTCCCACCGCGGCATAGGTCAGCTGCCCGGCATGGGTGTTCAGCCCGGCTTTCAGATGCGGATCATCGGCGCAGGCGGCTTTCCAGCCCTTGTCGGCCAGCGCCAACAGGAAGGGCAGGGTGGCATTGCCCAGCGCAAGGGTCGAGGTGCGGGCCACAGCTCCTGGCATGTTGGCGACACAATAGTGCATGATTCCATCCACTTCGTAGATCGGATCCTGATGCGTGGTGGCCCGGCTGGTCTCAAAGCATCCGCCCTGATCAATCGCCACATCCACAATCGCCGCCCCTGGCTTCATGGTCGCCAGTTGCGCCCGGCTGACCAGTTTCGGGGCCGCCGCCCCGGGGATCAGCACCGCGCCGATCACCAGATCTGCCTCGGCCACCGCCGCTGCCGTGGCCGCGCCGCTGGCATATGTATTGCGGAACACGCCCGCAAACACATCATCCAGATAGCGCAGCCGGTTGAGCGAGCGGTCCAGCACCACCACATCCGCCCCCATGCCCGCCGCAACCCGCGCCGCATGCGTGCCGACCACGCCGCCGCCGATCACCACGACTTTGGCGGGCAACACCCCGGGGACGCCGCCCAGCAGCACCCCACGCCCGCCATTGGCCTTTTGCAGCGTCCATGCGCCCACCTGCGGGGCCAGCCGCCCTGCGACCTCTGACATCGGGGCCAGCAGCGGCAGGCCACCAGAACGGTCGGTCACGGTTTCATAGGCAATTGCCGTCACGCCCGACTCCAACAGATCGCGGGTCTGGTCCGGGTCAGGCGCCAGATGCAGATAGGTGAACAGCACCTGCCCTTCACGCAGTCGCTTGCGCTCTGCCGCCTGCGGCTCCTTGACCTTGACGATCATGCCAGCCTCGGCAAACACCGTCTCGGCATCCGGCGCGATCTGCGCGCCTGCCGTGGTGTAATCATCATCCGTAAAGCCTGCGCCAACCCCTGCGCCGGTTTCCACCAGCACCGAATGGCCATGCGCCACCGCGTCGCGCACGGCATCGGGCGTCATGCCGACGCGGAACTCCTGTGGTTTGATCTCTTTCGGGCAACCGATTTTCATGATGATTCCCTGTTGGTTATGGTGATTATACCGTCCAGTGTCGCGCCGTTCGGCCGTCACTTCTTTGAATTTTCCGCGACAGATGGGGGGGGTGGTGGTAGAATCTGGCAAATAACCCCTGTCTCGCGAAAGAAACTGCCACCACCATGGACCTTGACGCAACAGACCGCCGCATCCTGAACGTGCTGCAACGCGATGGCCGCATCACCAATGCCGACCTGTCTGAACGGGTGAACCTGTCGCCTTCGGCCTGTCACCGCCGCACCCAGCGGCTGGAGGAGGAGGGCTATATCGCGGGCTACGTCGCCCTGCTCGACACCCGGAAAATGGGGCGGCTGACAACCGTGTTTGTGGAGATCACCCTTCAAAGTCAGGCCGAAGACCTGCTTGACGCGTTCGAGCGCGAGGTGGCGCGGGTGCCCGATCTGCTGGAATGCCATCTGATGGCAGGCTCCGCCGATTACCTGTTGAAGATCATGGCCGAGGATACCGAGGATTTTGCCCGCATCCACCGGCAGTTCCTGTCACGCCTGCCCGGAGTGCGGCAAATGCAATCCTCTTTTGCGCTGCGCACCGTGGTAAAGACCACTGCGATTGCGGCCTGAGCGCCTGCGCGGATAGCAATCTTTGCTGAATATTAAGGGGCTTGGACGACCTTGGACTTCAGATTCGAGGGGTCCATGCAAAAAATACTGATTGTCGCCACGCTTTGCGTCGGTGTGTTTGCCCCGGTGGCGAACTTGTTGGCGGGTCCGCCGCAAGTGTCCGTTCCTGCATTGGTCATCCTACCGCCCTGGCTGGATGCAGGGTTGCTTGTCCTGGCATCCGGGGGGCGGGTAATCGGGCCGGAAACCGCGCCCTTCGCCCGTTTTGTCGTGAGCGACGACCCAAGCTTCTTTCCCCGGCTGGTTGAGGCCGGTGCCTGGTGGGTTTTCGACGGGCAACGTCTTGCCTCTTTGTGTGGAGCGAATGTGTGAAACAGCACGATGACGACTTTTCCAAAAGCCAGGTCAGCGCATGCCGGAACCTGCTTTCGGCCTATACCGGGCTGTTTCCAGTGGTTCTCGCCGCGACGTGGTTCACCGGAAACAGCTTTTTCGTTGCCCCTCTCGCGTCTGCCGCCTTCCTTGCGGTCGGATGGGTGGGCCTTGGCTCCGGCGGGCCGACAGCGCGCCTGGGCGTCAGCTTTGCGGTGATCGGTCAGGCCATTGCCCTGACCACCGCCTTTGCCGGACATGCCTGGCAGATCGATATGCACATGACCTTTTTCGCCGCTCTTGCGACCCTGATCCTCATGGTGGATGTCAGGGCGATTCTGGCGGCCACAGGGCTTATCGTTCTGCATCACCTGTCGGTCAGCCTGCTGTTTCCCGCGCTGATCTACCCCTCGTTCGACCTTTGGGCCAACATGGCACGCACGCTCTTGCACGGTGCGGTGGTCAGTGCTGAAAGTGCCGCGCTCGTTTTCGCCATACTGGTCCGCTTGCGCATGCAGGCCCAGGCGGCGGAGCGGGAGGAAGCCTTGGCAAGCGCCAGACAGACAACGTCCGATATGCTTGCCACCGCCGAAGTGGCGCGCGAGCACGCCGAAATGCAGCGTGTAGAAGCAGAAAACCTGCGCGCGGTCGCTGAAGCGGCGCAGCTACGTACCCATCAGGAAAGCGCGCGTGCCGAGGCCGCTCACCGCGATGCGATCGAGCTCCAGACTCAGGAAGCAGCCCGCCGCAGCGCCGCCCTGCAGGAACAGCAATCGGTCGCCAGCGCCTTGCGGGCGGCCCTTGCGCGCTTGTCCGAAGGCGATCTGTCGGTCACGATCACAACCGCTTTTCCTCCGGATTACGAAAGCTTGCGCGTCGATTTCAATGCTGCGGTCCAACGTCTTCGCGCCGCGCTGATGAAGGTTGCAGACATGTCCGGGCAGATCAGGGAAGAGGCGTCTGTCATCAGCACGGCTGCAGGAAGCCTTGCCGTGCGAACCGAACGTCAGGCCGCCACACTGGAGGAAACGTCGGCCGCGATGTCCGAATTTTCGGCGGCTGTCCGCAAATCGGCACAGATGGCATCAGACGCGGCATCATCAACGGCGCGCGCCCGGACCGAAGCCAAAAGCGGTGGCGTGGTGATCGAACAGGCCATCGGGGCGATGCACCGGATCGATGAAAGTTCGCAAAAGATTGCCCGCATCAATTCCGTCATTGGTGAGGTCGCCTTCCAGACAAACCTGCTGGCTCTGAACGCAGGCGTTGAAGCGGCGCGTGCCGGAGAGGCGGGTCGCGGCTTTGCCGTGGTCGCGTCCGAGGTCCGGGCCTTGTCGCAGCGTTGTTCCGAAGCGGCCAAGGAGATTTCGTCCTTGGTGCAAGAAGCCGGGCGTCAGGTGCGCGATGGCGTCGATCTGGTGGGGCAGACCGGCGCCGTGCTGGGCGTGATAACCGAAAGCGTGGTCGCTGCGGCTGAACAGGTCACGGCCATCGCCAATACCGCATCCAGCCAATCGCTTTCGTTGACCGAAATTGCCGTCGCCATCGCCGATCTGGACAAGGTGACCCAGCAGAACGCCAGCATGTTCCAGGAAACCACGACTGCGTGCCAGTCCTTGGATACGGCAACCTCGACCATGATTGATCTGGTGGGGCATTTTGTGACTGAAGATCAATCAAGCGCAAAGGCCATGTACAAAACCCGGCGCGTTGCCTGACATGGCCACATAAAAAACCCCCGGCCTTGCGGACGGGGGTTGATCGTGGGGCAGAGGCATACAGCCCCGGCCCAGCATTCCAAGAACGACTTAAACGCCGCCTTCGCGCAATGCCTTTTTGCGCGCAAGCTTGCGCGCACGGCGAACGGCTTCGGCTTGCTCTCGCGCTTTTTTGACGGAGGGTTTCTCGAAATGTTGCTTGAGCTTCATTTCGCGGAACACGCCTTCGCGCTGGAGCTTTTTCTTGAGGGCCCGGAGGGCTTGCTCAACGTTGTTGTCACGGACGCTGACCTGCATGTGGTTGTCACCACCTTCCTAGGTTAGAGTTGCACTGTTTGTGCAGGCAGGCTGCGCTATAACAAAGGAAATGGCCCCTGTCCACCGCCCCTGTTGACTGCCGTGACGCAAAGGATGACGACATGACGACCGAGACCACACCCACCCCCGCAGATCGTGTGCTGGATGCCGCTTTGCTGCATGTGCCGTTCGACGGCTGGTCTGAAACCACTCTGCGCGCCGCGATTGCCGACACGGGCGTGCATGAGGCACTGGCGCGGTCACTTTTCCCGCGTGGCGGGGTTGATCTGGCGCTGGCCTATCACCGGCGCGGCGATGCGCTGATGCGGGCGCGGCTGGCCGCGACCGATCTGGCCAGCTTGCGCTACCGCGACCGGATTGCCGCCGCTGTCCGCCAGCGGCTGGAACTGGTGGAGGACAAGGAGGCGGTGCGCCGGGGATCGACCCTGTTTGCGCTGCCGATCTATACCGCCGATGGGGCACGGGCAATCTGGGGCACGTCGGATGCGATCTGGGACGCACTGGGCGACACCAGCCGTGACATCAACTGGTACACCAAACGCGCCACTCTGGCGGCGGTCTATTCTTCAACGGTGCTGTTCTGGCTGGGCGATGACACCCCGGGCCATCAGGCAACCTGGGATTTCCTTGATCGCCGGATCGAAAATGTCATGAGCATCGAGAAGGTCAAAGCCAGCCTGCGCGAAAACCCGGTCGCCAAAGCCTTGCTTGCCGGGCCGATGAAACTGATGGAAAAGATCCGCAAGCCTGACATCCCTGACGATCTGCCGGGCAAGATGATGGACCGTTTCCGCTGAACGACCGCTGATTGAAAGTTCCCACATGACCCTGTCCCATACCATGCGCGCCGTTGAAATCACCGAAGCCGGCGGCCCGGATGTGCTGCGCCCCGCCACGATGCCGGTTCCGGTGCCCGGTCACGGCCAGATCGTCATCCGCGTGGCCTATGCCGGGGTCAACCGCCCCGATGCGCTGCAGCGCGCCGGTCTGTACGCGCCGCCCGCCAGCGCGTCGCCGCTGCCGGGGCTGGAGGCGTCAGGGACGGTGGTGGAGCTGGGGCCGAACGTCACCCGGTGGAGCATCGGCGACAAGGTTTGTGCCCTGCTGCCCGGTGGCGGATATGCAGAATATGTCACCACCCACGAATCGCACGCCCTGCCGGTGCCCCACGGCATGGGGATGAAGGAAGCCGCCTGCCTGCCGGAAACCTGCTTTACGGTCTGGTCCAATGGGGTGATGCGCGGGGGCTTGCGCGGGGGAGAGCGGTTCCTGGTTCATGGCGGCGCGTCGGGCATCGGCACCACCGCGATCCAGATCGCCCGTGCCCTTGGCGCGCGCGTCTTCACCACCGCAGGCACGGATGACAAGGCCCGCGCCTGTGAGGCTTTGGGGGCCGAACGCGCCTTCAATTACAAGTCCGAGGACTGGGCGGCCGAAATCAAGGCCATGGGCGGAGCCGATCTGATCTTGGATATGGTCGGCGGATCATACCTGCCGCGCAATATCCGCACCTTGGCCGATGATGGCCGCCTGGTGCAGATCGCCTTTCTGCAAGGCCCCAAGATCGAGCTGAACTTTGCCGAACTGATGATGCGCCGCCTGACCATCACCGGGTCCACCCTGCGCCCGCAATCGGATGCCGCCAAGGCCCGCATCGCGCGTGAAGTGGAAACCCATGTCTGGCCGATGATCGCGGCCGGCCATTTCACTCCGGTGATGGATAGCGAATTTCCGCTGGAAATGGCCGCGCAGGCGCATGCCCGGATGGAAAGCTCGGCCCACACCGGCAAGATTGTGCTGAAGGTCGAGGCCTAGGCACCAGCGTGCCGCCGCGTCAGGCCCGCCCCTCGGTCGAAATTTCGGGAATGTCGGTGCGTTCCGCCGCCACGGCCCCCGACAGCAGGTCCACCGCCCGGTCAGCCGCATCCTGAAACGGTTCCAGCACGGTGTCTGCGCCTGCGTCGAGCAAGATCTGAGATTCCGCCGACCCGTGCGAGGCGACCGCGATGCGCCCGGAAAAGCCCGCCGCACGCGTCAGTTGAATCAGAGTGCGGCGAATGTCTTCGTGGCTCAGGCCTGTCAGGTGAATGGGTACGGTCGATACCGCCCAATCGGCCCCGCGCAGGGGCAGGTCCGCCAGAAACTCGGGGTCTGTGGCATCGCCAAATTCTGCATCCAGACCCAGTTCGCGCCAGCGCTTCACCGCCTGCGGGTTGAAGTCCACGCCCAGCACCTTGATGCCGCGATTTCGCAGCCGCAGCCCGATTGCGGTGCCAAACCGGCCCAGCCCGAACAGGATCACCGCATACTTCTCGGTCTTGTGCGACCCGCCGTCGCCGGTTTCGCGGGGCGTGCCCTTGCGTTCGAACACACCAAGGTAAGGCTCGAACACTGCATAGAGCTTGTGCGAATAAGTGATCATGTAGGTCGATATGGCGATCGTCACCAGACCGACCATGGTCACCAGCCCAAGCGCATCATCTGGCACATGGCCAATGCTGACCCCCATCGCCACAAAGATCAATGAAAACTCGCTGATTTGCGCCACGGTCAGCCCGGCCAGAAACCCGGTGCGTTTGCGGTAGCCCATGGCCCCCATGATCGCCAGCACGATCAGCGGGTTTCCGATCAGCACGAAGAGCGAAAAGATCACCGCGCCGATCACATGGGTCCCCAGCAGCGATAGGTCCAGCGTGGCCCCAAGCGCAATGAAAAAGAACAGCAGCAGAAAATCGCGAAGCGGGGCCAGACGCGCCGCAATCGTCTCGCGGTAAGGGGTCGAGGCCAGCGCCACCCCTGCCATCAACCCGCCCACCTCTTTGCCAAGACCCACGGCGTCACCCACTGCCGCGAACAAGGCCGCCAGCGCAATGGCAAAGATCACCAGAAGCTCGGGTGCCTTGGCCAGCCGTTCGGTCAGAGGGTCGGCAATGTAGCGCACGAACAGCACAACCAAGGCCACCAGCGCGACACCCGATACCAGCACGGTCCAGACCGACCCGCCGCCCCCTTCTGACCCGCCGATGCCGATGGCCGACAGCGCGATCATCGCCAGCACCACGACCAGATCCTGCACGATCAGAAACCCCAGCGCGATCTGGCCGTGCAGCGAGTCGATCTCGCGCTTGTCCGACATCAGTTTCACGATGATGATGGTTGACGAAAACGTCAGTGCAATTGCCACATAGAGGCTGGTCACAGAGCCCAGACCAAGGGCCAAGCCGATCAGATAGCCGAAAAACGCAGTAAAGGCGACCTGCCCCAGCCCGGTCAGCACCGAGACGGCGCCCAGCGAGCGGACCAGTTTCACATCCAGCTTGATCCCCACCAGAAACAGCAGAACGGCAATGCCCAGTTCCGACAAGAGCTCGATCTGTTCATCCGAATGCACCAGATCGAGCGCCGATGGCCCCGCGATGAGCCCGACGGCAATAAAGCTGACAATCAGCGGCTGGCGCATAATTGTGCCCACCAACCCGATGACTGCCGCCATGACAAGAAGCAGGGCAATTTCGGCAAAGGGCGTCATCGTCAGCATTCACAGTCCTTTCGGGGTCCACAAGCTTTTCGCGCTTGGGTCGCGCCCCACCACCGACAGGGTGGCCAGGAGGGTGCAAACCGACGCCCGAGCACTGTTTGCGATCCGCCCGCGCTTGCCAATAGCGTTTCCAGCTATCCTGGTGGATAAACCACATCAATCGCCGAACAGCACGGCCGTCAGCCAAGTTTCATTTGGTGCGGATCATCCGGGAAAATATTGGTCGGAGCGAGAGGATTCGAACCTCCGACCCCCTGCTCCCGAAGCAGGTGCGCTACCAGACTGCGCTACGCTCCGACCGTCGTTGGCGCTCTAAACCCTTCGTTTGCGCTTGGCAAGAGGGCGAGCGCGGCTAGTCTGCGCGCTTGCGCAACAGCAGGCTGATGCGCGGCATCAACCCGGTTTCGGGCCGCGATTTGTTCGACAGAACGGGGCTGTTGATGGACACGCTGCCGGTGCCTTCCCGCATGACGATGTAGATGCCGGATGCGATGATCACCCCGGTCCCGACCAGCGTGTAGAAATCCGCCTTCTCGTCAAACAGCAAAGCACCGAAGATTACCGCCCAGATGATCTGCGAATATTGCATGGGAGCCACGATTATGGCGGGGGCCGTGCGGTAAGCCATGATCGACAGCAGGGCGGCAACAAAGGCCAGCCCGGCAATCACCCCGGTCAGCGCCAGATGTTCCAGCGGCATTGGCACATAGACAAAGGGCATTGCCGCCCCGGTCAACAGGAAGGTCGCCACCATCGGATACAGCATCAGGACGGCAGACCGTTCCTCGGCCCCGATCTTGCGCACGATCACCGAGGTCAGCGACCCGGTCAGCGCCGCCAACAGCGCCGCCAGATGACCCAAGGACAAATCCGCCGATCCGGGGCGAAGTACGATCAGCACGCCGATCAGCCCGACCACCACGGCAATCCCCCGGCGGGGGCCGACCTTTTCGCCCAGCATCGGGATCGCCAGCACGGTGATCAGCAACGGCATGGCGAACAGGATGGCGTAGGTCTGTGCCAGCGGCAGCACGGTAAACGCGTAGAACGCCGCCGCCCCCGTCGAAACGGCGGTCAGTGACCGCAGCAACGACCACCACGGATGGCGCGGGATCAGATTGCCGTCGGTCCGGTCGCTCATCAGCATGAACGAGATCAGCGGAAAGCCCATCAGACCGGCAAAAAAGATGATCTGGAACGAATTGTAACTCTCGCCCAGAAACTTGATGACGACATCATGGGTGGCATAGATCGCAAAGGCGAGCAGCGCATAGAGAGCGCCTTTCAGATTGTGTCCCACAGTCTCTCCCTTTGGCAGCAGGTGGTCAAAGCGCCAAACCTGTTTGCGCTAGCAATATGTGCAGAAACTGAAGCAAGGCTCAACGCCTCCCGACAGATAAAACGACAAAGGCCCGCTTGATGGCGGGCCTTCTCGCACTCTGTCATCAATGGATCAGAGGCTGGCGTCCAGTGCCGCCACAATCGCGTCACCCATCTGGGTGGTGCTGATGGGCGTGCCGCCATCGGGGCCCATCAGATCGGCGGTGCGCAATCCATCCGCCAGCACCTTTTCCACCGCAGCCTCGACCCGGGCGGCGTCTTCGCCCATGTCAAAGGAGTAGCGCAGCGCCATGGCGAAGGACAGGATGCAGGCGATCGGGTTCGCCTTGCCCGTGCCCGCAATGTCGGGGGCAGAGCCATGCACGGGTTCATAAAGCGCCTTGGGCCGGCCATTGGCCATTGGCGCGCCAAGGCTGGCCGAAGGCAACATGCCAAGGCTGCCTGTCAGCATGGCGGCAAGGTCGGACAGCAGGTCGCCGAACAGGTTGTCAGTCACGATGACGTCGAACTGCTTGGGCCAACGGGTCAGCTGCATGGCCCCTGCATCGGCATACATGTGCGACAGCTGAACATCCGGGTATTCCTTGTCATGGATTTCCTGCACCACGTCGCGCCACAGAATGCCGGATTCCATCACATTGGCCTTCTCCATCGAGCAGACCTTGTTGCCACGCTTGCGCGCCAGCTCGAACGCGGACCGTGCCACGCGGGCAATTTCTGACTCGGTGTAGCGCTGAGTGTTGATGCCGACACGTTCATTGCCTTCAACGAAAATCCCGCGCGGCTCGCCGAAGTACACGCCAGAGGTCAGTTCGCGCACGATCACGATGTCCAGACCGGCGACGACCTCCTTTTTGAGGCTGGAGAAGTCGGCAAGGGCGTCAAAGCACTGGGCCGGGCGCAGGTTGGAAAACAGGTCCATCTCCTTGCGCAGACGCAAGAGGCCGCGCTCCGGCTTTACGCTGAAATCAAGGCTGTCATATTTCGGGCCGCCCACGGCACCCAGCAACACGGCATCAACCTCTTGCGCCTTTGCCATGGTGTCGTCGTGCAACGGCACGCCGTGCTTATCATAGGCGCAGCCGCCGACCAGATCTTCGGTCACATCAAAGCTGACGCCGCGTTTCGCGCCCATCCAGCCGATGATTTTCTTCACTTCGGCCATGACTTCAGGGCCGATGCCGTCACCGGCGAGGATAAGAAGGGAAGGGTTGGCCATCACAAGGGCTCCTGTCTTTTGGGTTGCCTGCGGCGTAGCCAATGGGGTGCACAGGGTCAAGCGGTCCTTGGGAAAAGCGAGCGTTCAGGGGGCGATTTCGACCCAGATCGGGTGGTGTCTGGCACCTTCTGGCACCGGTGCATGGCCGGCGCCGGTCACCGTGATGCCAGCCGAGGGCAAGATATAGCTGACCCGCAACGGCCCCAGTGTGCCGCCATAATCCACCGTATCGCCCGCCAGCACATCCTGCAGTCGCGCATCCGCCAGCAGCGCGCGGATCGCCGCCGGGTTGCCGTTGCCCTTGTCGGGGTCGACATTGGCCTGCCCCAGCAGCACGAAGGGTTCCGGCGGGGCCTGCGGGCTGTTCAGCAAATGCAGCCAGAACGCGGCCTCGTCATGGTTGCGCCGCGTATTGCGCCGCTCCGGCCCCTCAAAGGCCGGGGGAGCGGCGTGCCATGTCAGCAGGTGCAGCCTGCGCCCGTCCGGCAGGACAACCGCAGTATCATGATGCCCGGTGGTTGACAGCCGCAGCACCTCTGCCGCGCCTTCGGGCAGGGGGGGCAGGTCGGCCCCTGGCAGATCGCGCCACAGCAGCGTTGAGTGATCGACGCTTTGCGCGGCATCAAACAGCAGCCGCGACAGGATCACCATGCCGCCTTCGCCCGGAAACCGGCCAAAGCCAATGGCATCGCGCGCCTCGTCCCTGCGCCCATTGCCATCAAGGTCAAAGCCACTGGGAATGCCTGTGTTGGGGCGCAAGACGGCGCTGTGGGGGTAAGGCTGCTGCAGGGCACCATTCAGCGCATTCAGCGCAAGCCCGCCCGCATCATAATCAAACCCCGACAGCACCAGCACATCTGCGTTTATCGCTTCAATCGCCGCAACTGCGACCGCCAGATCGTCGGATTTCCCCTGAAGCAGATCGCGTAGCAACAGGCCCGGGCCCGCGCGGTTCAGACTGCTGTTCCAGAACGCCACCCGCAGTGCCTCGGCCGCCGCAGGCGGACAAAGCAGCAGCAAAGCGATCAGAACGCCCGCGAGGCGCGCGCCGTGGCCGATCGGTCCGCTGCGCCCTGCGCGCGGCGCATGTGGCGGACCATATCGGCGATGCGCCCCATGGCGATCCCGCGCATGAACAGGCTTGCCGGAAGAAATGCCCATGCTGTCATTGTCCAGATCAAGGTTTGCGACGCGGTCATGCTATCCGGATCGACGCCGGATGACGACAGGCTGACGACAAAAGGAATGATGAAAGGCAGCAGAATTCCAAGGATAATGTTCACCCGCGCGTCCCGCTCCAACCGTTCTACCAGATCACCCGCCGTCGGGTCAAAGGTGGGCAGGTTGATCCAGACGTTGAACATGCGGTCCCGCATCGGCCAGCCGCCGATTTTCAGTACGGTGACGAAGGCGGCAAGCGAGATCAGCGAGGTAAGATAGGCCACCCCCGCCGCATTGCGCACCGCCTGTACCTGTTCTGGTGTAGCGGTTCCCGCCAGCATCAGCTTGGCCAGGCGAACGGGCGAATAGGGGAAATCCAGTGACTGCCCGACAAGTTGGCCAATCGCCTGCATCAGCGCGCTCAGGCTGGTATTCTCTGCCCGGCCACTTTCCATCACCGACAGACACAGAACCGTCAGAAACAGCATCGTAACCCGGACCCGGTTGAAGGGCGGCGCATCGCGGAATTCGATCAGGCTGGGGGCTTCGGTGTTGTATTCGACAAAGGTCAGCAAGCCAGCAAACAGGGCCACCAGTGCCGCCATCTGCTTGGCGTCACTGGACACATCGGTCAGGATCACAGAGGGCGTGATCACCACCAGGATGATCAGAACCGCCCTCAAGAAAGCGCCCGAGAATCGCGAGACCACTGCTTTGTCACCTTCCACCCGGTCGGACCCGATGCGGTGCCGGGGCCTTGTTCCGAAGATTTCCCGCCATTGTTGACGGGTAGCCTTTTTCTCGCCCAATTTGTGCCTTCTTTCCCGGCGGCCCGCAATCGTCTGGACATGATTGATTAAATATTGTGGCACATTCGCGGCCAATGTGTCGCCCGATTGCATCAAGACTGCGAAAACAAAAGGGCCGCCCTGTGGGGCGGCCCAAGATGTTGTGGATCAATGGTTTTCAGGCCCAAGGCCGCACAGTCGCCGTCTTTGCCTCAAAGCTGTCGATGGCCGCTGCCTTTTCCAGTGTCAGGCCGATATCGTCCAGCCCGTTCAGCAGGCAATGCTTGCGATGGCTGTCCACATCAAAGCCGAAGCTCTGCCCGTCCGAGGTGGTGACTGTCTGCGTTTCCAGATCAACGGTCATCCGGGCGTTTGCGCCCTTGCGTGCATCGGTCATCAGCACATCGACCACCTCCTGCGGCATCACGATTGGCAGAATGCCGTTCTTGAAACAGTTGTTATAGAAGATATCGGCAAAGCTGGTGGCTATCACGCAGCGGATGCCAAAATCGAGCAGCGCCCAAGGCGCATGTTCGCGACTGGAGCCGCAGCCGAAGTTGTCGCCCGCGACGATGATTTCGGCGCTGCGATAGGCGGGCTGGTTCAGGACGAAATCCGGAATCTCGGCCCCACCTTCAGTGTAGCGCATTTCGTCAAACAGGTTCTTGCCAAGGCCGGAGCGCTGGATGGTTTTCAGGAACTGCTTGGGGATGATCATGTCGGTGTCGATGTTGACCAGGGGCATCGGGGCGGCAATGCCGGTCAGGGTGGTGAACTTGTCCATGGGGTGGTCCTTGATGCTGGGTGCCGACAGGGCTTGGCTAAGCCGCTGACGCTGTTAAGATTGCACGACCCGGAAGGATCGAATTGCCTTTATGTTTCAGACCATCAACGTCTCTCTTCTGCGCGCCTGTGTGTTCAACAGATGGTCGCCCACCATTTGGGATCCGACCTTCTGGGGCTGGTTCACAGTGGCGGCTTATGTCGCCTGCGCGGTTCTTGCCCTTCGGGTAGTGATCCGCCGCCGGGGCGGATCGGCCCGGGCGCAGGTGTTCTGGACGCTGCTGTGCCTTGCGATGGCTTTTCTGGCAGTGAACAAGCAGCTCGACCTGCAATCCCTGCTGACCGCCACCGGCCGCTGTATTGCCCGGCTGCAGGGCTGGTACGAAGACCGCCGCCCGTTTCAGCGCACTGTGATACTCGCGCTGCTGGCGCTTATCCTGATCGTGCTGACCGCCAGTCTTTACTACATGCGACGCGACCTGCGGCGCAACGGGCTGGCCCTGCTGGGCCTGATCGTTGTGGCAGGCTTTGTCGCGTTCAGGGCGGTCGGGTTTCATCATTTTAACGAGATCATCAATCTGCGGGTCAGGGATATCCGGTTCAACGTGATCTTCGAGCTGACAGGTCTGGTCATGATCACGCTGAACGCGCTGGTCTTGCTGCTGACAAAGGGATCGCGCCGGCGCTAGGGCCGCGCGATCCCTTTGCCACGTGGTCAGACGGTTTCCGCCATCATCTCGCGCACATCGGTCAAATGCCCGGTGATCGCCGCCGCCGCCGCCATCGCGGGCGACATCAGATGCGTGCGCCCGCCCCGGCCCTGACGGCCCTCAAAGTTGCGGTTGCTGGTCGCGGCACAGCGCTCGCCCGGTGTCAGCTGATCCGGGTTCATCGCCAGACACATCGAGCAGCCTGCCAGACGCCATTCGAAGCCTGCGTCGATGAAGATCTGCGCCAGACCTTCCTCTTCCGCCTGCGCCCGCACGAGGCCGGACCCCGGCACCACCATGGCACGTTTGACGGCAATTTTCTTGCCCTTCAGAATGGCTGCGGCTGCCCGCAGATCTTCGATCCGGCCGTTGGTGCAGGATCCGATGAACACGGTGTCGATGGCGATGTCGGTCAGCTTCTGCCCCGGGGTCAGACCCATGTAGTCGAGAGAGCGTTGTGCTGCCTCGACCTTGCCGCCGGTGAAATCACCCGCCGCAGGCACGGTGCCGGTGATCGGCAAAACGTCTTCGGGGCTGGTGCCCCAAGTCACCACCGGAGCGATATCCTCACCCCTCAGGGTGACAACCTTGTCCCAATGGGCGCCGTCATCCGAGAACAGGGTCTTCCAATAAGCGACCGCTGCCTCCCACTTCGCGCCCTTCGGCGCATGCGGACGGCCCATGCAATAGGCAAAGGTCTTTTCATCGGGTGCAATCAGACCGGCGCGTGCGCCACCCTCAATCGCCATGTTGCAGACCGTCATCCGGCCTTCCATCGACAGTTCCCGAATGGCCTGACCGCAATATTCTATGACATAGCCGGTGCCGCCCGCAGTGCCGGTTTCGCCGATCACCGACAGGGTGATGTCCTTGGCGGTCACGCCGGGCATCAACGATCCGGTGATTTCCACCTTCATGTTCTTGCCTTTTCGCTGGATCAGCGTCTGGGTGGCCAGAACATGCTCCACTTCCGACGTGCCGATGCCATGCGCAAGGCTCCCGAACGCCCCATGCGTCGCGGTGTGCGAATCGCCGCAGACCACGGTCATGCCGGGCAGGGTCCAGCCCTGTTCGGGGCCGACGATATGCACGATGCCCTGACGCACATCGGACACCGGATAGTAGTTGATGCCGAAATCACGCGCGTTCTTGTCCAGCGCTTCGACTTGAATCCGGCTGTCTTCGGTCATGGTCGCGGCATTGGCGCGGTCCAGCGTGGTGGGCACGTTGTGATCGGGCACGGCGATGGTTTTTTCCGGCGCGCGCACGATGCGGCCCGTCATGCGCAGGCCCTCAAAGGCCTGCGGGCTGGTGACCTCGTGCACCAGATGGCGGTCGATATAGAGCAGGCAGGTGCCGTCTTCGGCCTGATGGACGACATGGTCGTCCCAGATTTTATCGTAAAGGGTACGCGGAGCGGTCATGGCTCTCACCTTATGCTGGGATGGCTTTTGGAATAGGGCAGGGGACAGCGCCGCACTGGGCGCGGCTTTACGTCAAAGTCGCGCAAGCACGCTGCGGGTCATGCCGAAAAAGCGGGCCGGAAGCCGCGCATGGTCGGTGATGTTGAAATAGATGAACCCGGTCATGGCGCGTTTCATACGCCGAAATCCCGTGTCAGGCAAGGTTCCATGACCGTCTTCGCTTGCGCGCGCCCGGAATCGGCGCTATGGCCCCCGGCTTGCCCCGATTTGTTGAGGTTGCGCCCCAAGGGTGCTACCCTAGGGCTGTCCCGGCGCCGGGGGTGGATCGGCGCGTCAGATGGAGGACGATGTCCTGTCTCACTCAGATCCTGCGACCGGGCTTCCGGTCGGACCCCGGGCAAACCGCGCAAGCGGCCCGGACTACACCCCGGAACACCTGCTTGAGGCAGTGTTGGCATCCGTAGATGACGACAAAGCCGAAGGCATTGTGCAGATCGACCTGCGCGGCCGGTCGGACGTGGCCGATTACATGGTGATCTGCTCGGGCCGGTCGTCGCGTCAAGTTGCGGCCATTGCCGAAAAGTTGGCCGACCGGCTCAAGCAAGGCTTTGGCCTTGTCTGCAAGATGGAAGGCAAGGAAACCGGCGACTGGGTGCTGATTGACGCAGGCGATGTCATCGTCCATGTCTTCCGCCCAGAAGTGCGCGACTTCTATCAGCTTGAAAAGATGTGGCTGCCGTCGGGCGACGCGCTGCGCGGGTCGGTCGTCTGAGCGGATGCGGGTGCATCTGTGCGCCGTGGGCCGGCTGCGGTCCGGCCCCGAGCGCGACCTGATCGACGATTATACCACACGCTTTGACCGCTCGGGCCGGGCCCTGTCGCTTGGGCCGCTGACGGAACATGAGGTTGAGGACAAGCGCGGTGGCGGCATGAGTGCCGAGGCCGAGTTGCTGTCGCGCGCGATTCCGGCAGGCGCGCTGCTCGTAACACTGGACGAACGCGGCGCGCTGGTCAGCAGCCCGGAGTTTGCCGCCATGCTGGTGCGCTGGCGCGACGGAGGGCGGCAGGATCTGGCTTTTGTGATCGGCGGGGCAGATGGGATTGACCCGGGCCTGCGCGCGCGGGCCGATGCATCCATCAGCTTTGGCAAGATGGTCTGGCCGCACATGCTTGTGCGGGTGATGCTGTGTGAGCAGCTGTATCGGGCGGCGTCGATCCTTGCGGGCGCACCTTATCATCGGGCGTAGGTGCGGGTGGCCGGATCAGGGAGCCTTCGGCCGAGATACTTGAGGACTGAAAATGTGCTTTAGCCCTGGGTGGCCCAACGGAGTTGTGCCTTGGTTTCCACCGCGCAGGGGCGGGCGGCGCGCAGGCGGGTGAGCGCGGCGTCCGGGTCTTCACCAGCATCGGTCAGCAGCCGCAGCACCGCCATGCCGGACCGCCCACAGCCGCCCATGCAATGGGCGAGCACCCGGTTGCCACCGGCCAAGATAGCGCGGGCGCGAACTGATGTGCCGGGCCAGAGTGCGGCGGCTTCCCGCTTTGGTGTGCCGAAATCCGGCACTGGCAGATGCGCCCATGCGATGCCCGCCGCCGCCAGATCGGCAGGCAGGGTTCCCGCGCCCTTGGTCGCCAGTTCCAGCTTTGACGTCATGGTCAGGACCAGCGCGGGCTGCCATGCCAGCAGCGTTTCAAGGTCACCCGCGTAGTCGCCCGCCCGCCCCGGCATCGGGCAGAGCGCGAGGGTGCCGCCAAGGGCAGGAATTTCTGCAATCTCAAGGGTCATCTTCTGGCCTTCGGGTGGACGCGGCGGGCGGCAGCGCCTAGGTTGGGGCAAGCGTAACCCCGGAAGGCAGTATGTCCGACAGTCCCGAGAAATCCTATCAGGTTCTGGCGCGGAAATACCGGCCTGCCACCTTTGCCGATCTGATCGGGCAAGAGGCGATGGTGCGCACGCTTAAAAACGCCTTTGCCGCCGACCGGATCGCCCATGCCTTCGTGATGACCGGCGTGCGCGGGGTGGGCAAGACCACCACGGCGCGGATCATTGCCAAGGGGCTGAACTGTGTGGGGCCGGACGGCACGGGCGGCCCGACGACCGAGCCTTGCGGGGTGTGTGAGCCTTGCCGCGCGATTGCAGAGGGCCGGCATGTCGATGTGATGGAAATGGACGCCGCCAGCCGCACCGGCGTGGGCGATATTCGCGAAATCATCGATTCAGTGCATTACCGGGCGGCTTCGGCGCGCTACAAGATCTACATCATCGACGAAGTGCACATGCTGTCGACCAGCGCGTTTAACGCGCTGCTGAAGACGCTGGAAGAACCCCCGGCGCATGTGAAGTTCATCTTCGCCACCACCGAGATCCGCAAAGTGCCAGTCACTGTGCTTTCGCGCTGTCAGCGGTTCGATCTGAAACGGATCGAGCCCGAGGTGATGATGGCGCATCTGAGCCGTATTGCAGGGCTGGAGGGGGCGTCACTGGCCGCCGATGCCATGGCGCTGATCACCCGTGCGGCAGAAGGGTCTGTTCGCGATGCCATGAGCCTGATGGATCAGGCGATTGCCCATGGCGCGGGCGAGACAACCGCGCTGCAGGTGCGGGCCATGCTTGGGCTGGCCGACCGGGGCCGGGTGCTTGATCTGTTCGACCTGATCATGCAGGGCGATGCTGCGGCGGCGCTGACCGAAGTGGCCGGGCAATATGCCGATGGGGCCGATCCGATGGCCATTTTGCGTGATCTGGCCGAGATCACGCATTGGGTATCGGTGATCAAGATCACGCCAGAAGCGGCCGAAGATCCGACCACCCCACCGGATGAACGTGCGCGGGGCCTCGACATGGCGAAGCGCCTGCCGATGCGGTCGCTCAGCCGGATGTGGCAGATGCTGTTGAAGGCGATTGAAGAGGTCGGGCTGGCCCCCAATGCGATGATGGCGGCAGAGATGGCGATCATCCGCCTGACCCATGTGGCTGACCTGCCAGATCCGGAAACTCTGATCCGGCGATTGCAGGCCGGGCAGGGGTCAGGGCCGGGCGGGCCGGTGGCGGGCGGTGCCCCGGCAGGTGGCAGTTCTGTCCACGGGGCCGTGATGCGCGCGCCATCTGCGCCGATGCGCGGGCCGTCGATGAACGGCGCCGGGCAGGCGATGGCACTTGCCGCCGAGCAGGTGGTTTACCAGAGTTTTGACGCGGTCGTGGCCCTGATCCGCGACCGGCGCGACATGAAGCTGCTCTATGAGGTGGAGGAAGGCGTGCGCCTTGTGCGCTATGCCCCCGGCCGGATCGAGTTTGAGCCTTCCCCCAAGGCAGGCACCGATCTTGCTGCGCGGCTGGGCCAGCGGTTGCAGGCCTTTACCGGTCAGCGCTGGGGGGTGTCGGTCGTGTCGGAAGGTGGCCAGCCCACGATTGCCGAGGCCCGCGATGCGACCCGCGTGCAGGCCGAGTCCGAGGTGATGCAGACCGCGCTGGTACAGGCGGTGATGCTGGCGTTTCCGGGCGCAAAGATCGCCGGGATACGGTCGGCAGAAGATCTGGTTCAGGCCGCTGCCGCCGAGGCGCTGCCGGAAGTCGAAGACGAATGGGATCCGTTCGAGGACAGTTGAAAGGAAGATACGATGCTGAAGGGTTTGGGCGGTCTTGGCGATATGGCCGGGATGATGAAAAAAGCGCAGGAAATGCAGACGAAGATGGCCGAGATGCAGGAGGATCTGTCCCGCATTGTGGTGATCGGCGAATCCGGTGCCGGGCTGGTGCGTGCGCGCGCCACCGCCAAGGGCGAGCTGACCGGGCTGGAGATTGACCCGTCGATCTTTGTCGCGTCGGAGAAAGAGGTCGTCGAGGATCTGATCCTTGCCGCCATCAAGGATGCCCAAGGCAAGGCAGCCGAGCGGAGCCGGGCGGAACTGGCCAAGCTGACCGACGGTCTGGGTCTGCCCCCCGGCATGCAACTGCCGTTCTGATCCGTGTCAGGCCCGCCGCGCGAGATTGACGCCCTGATCGCGCTGATGGCGCGGCTGCCGGGGCTTGGACCACGATCGGCGCGGCGCGCGGTGCTACACCTGCTCAAGCGCCGCGACATGGTGATGGCCCCGCTGGCGCAGGCGATGGCAACGGTGGCACTGACTGCGCAGGATTGCCGGGTCTGCGGCAATGTCGGCACCACCGATCTGTGCCCGATTTGCGACGACCCGCGCCGCGTGACGGGAGAGATTTGCGTGGTGGAGACCGTTGCCGACCTGTGGGCAATGGAACGCGGCGGCGCATTCAAGGGCCGCTATCACGTGTTGGGTGGCACACTTTCCGCGCTGGATGCCATCGGACCTGACGATCTGCGCATCCCTGATCTGGCGGAACGGGTGCTGGATGAGGGCGTTTCGGAAGTAATCCTGGCGCTGAACGCCACCGTTGATGGCCAGACCACGGCGCATTATATCGCCGATGCTCTGGCTGCTTCGGGCGTGCAGATCAGCAGCCTTGCGCAGGGTGTGCCGGTGGGTGGCGAGCTTGACTATCTGGATGACGGCACCATTGGCGCTGCTTTGCGCGCCCGCCGCCGGGTCTGAGACGGGGCGGATCAAAGCGCGGGTCGGGCAAGCAGAAAACAGTCCACCTGCAAAACCGAAAAGGCACCCTGAAGGGTGCCTTTGCTATTTTGGTGGCAGTCGTGGCTGCGCTCAGCGACGCGGTGCGTCATCCTCGTCATCGTCTTCGTCATCATCCTGCTGCGGCAGATTGAAGAAGCTTTCCGCGTCCGAAAAATCGGCGGGCTTTTCTTCTTTTTCGGGCCGGGTAAACACCTCCAGCCCCGAAGGCATCTTCGGCTCTGACGACATGCCCAGAGACTGTTCGGTCGACACCAGCTTGCGGCGTTCGTCATCGCTCATCACCACACCTTCGGAAGCGCGGCGGCGCACCGCGGCCTGAACCGAGGTGTCAAGCTCTGACTGTTTGCACAGCCCCAGCGCAACCGGGTCAACTGGCGAGATGTTGTTGATGTTCCAATGCGTGCGTTCGCGGATCGCCTGAATTGTCGGCTTGGTGGTGCCGACCAGCTTGCCGATGGCACCATCCGACAGTTCGGGGTGGAACTTGACCAGCCACAGAATGGCGGCCGGACGGTCCTGGCGTTTTGACAGCGGGGTGTAGCGCGGGCCACGGCGCTTTTCTTCGCCGACAGCCGCCGCGTTGAACTTGAGCTTCAGCTTGTAGAGCGGGTCTTTCTGACCCTTCTCGATCTCGCCCGCGTCCAGCTGGTTGTTGGCAACCGGGTCAAAGCCCTTGACGCCAGGGGCCACGTCGCCATCGGCGATGCCCTGCACTTCCAGCTCGTGCATGCCGCAGAAATCCGCGACCTGCTTGAATGACAGGGTGGTATTGTCCACAAGCCAGACGGCGGTGGCCTTTGCCATGAGCGGCTTGTTCATGCCCAACTCCTTTACAAATCTGTCCCGTGCCGGGAAAACGGCTGCAGGCCTTGGCCTGCGATTTCCACGATGTCGGGGAATTCAAGGGTGATATAGGCGGTTTTGACGGATAGGGGAAGCGAAAATGCGGGGGCTTTGGCTGGCACTGGCGCTGATCTGCGCAGGCAGCGCAGGCGCGCGGGCCGAGGGAGAGCAGGCGGGCGACTTTGATTATTACGTGATGGCGCTGTCCTGGTCTGCCAACTGGTGCGCGCTGGAAGGCGATGCGCGCCGCGATCCGCAATGCGACCGGGGCCGGGGCACGCCCTTTGTGCTGCACGGGTTGTGGCCACAACATGAACGCGGCTGGCCCAGTTATTGCCGCACCGGGGCGGCGGACCCGTCGCGCAGCGACACAGCGGCGATGGCCGATGTGTTCGGCGGGGCAGGGGCGGCGTTTTACCAATGGAAGAAACATGGCCGTTGTTCGGGGCTGTCCGCGAAGGCCTACTACACGCTTGCGCGTACGGCGTTCACCTCGATCGCAATCTCGCCGGTTTTCCCGCAGATCACCAAGGATCTGAAAGTTCCGGCACAGGTGATTGAAGGCGCGTTTCTCGAGGCCAACCCGGGGCTGACCCGCGATCAGGTTACGGTCACCTGCCGCGCCGGTATGATTCAGGAGGTACGGATCTGCCTGACCCGCGATCTGGAACCGCGCCGCTGTGGGGCGGATGTGATCCGGGATTGTACCTTGCAGGATGCCGGTCTGAACGCGATGCGGTAAGCGCAATGCAAAACGCGCCCCGGATGGGGGCGCGTTTTGCGGTTCTGACTGACAAACCCTCTCAGGTCTCGGGCACCAGAATTTCGCGTTTGCCAACGTGGTTGGCGGCGGTGACCACCATCTGCTCTTCCATCTGCTCCACCAGTTTTGCGGCCTTGTTATAGCCGATCCCCAGTTTGCGCTGGATATAGCTGGTCGAGCATTTGCGGTCCTTGGCGACGATCGCCACTGCCTGATCATAGAGCGCATCATCGCCGCCCTCGCCGGTGGACAGGCCCAGCACCACGTCGATGTCGCCGACCGAATCCTCATCCGGACCTTCGACCACGCCGGACATATAGACCGGCGGGCCGAAGGATTTCAGATGGTTGACGATTTCCTCGACTTCTTCATCGCTTACGAAGGGGCCGTGAATCCGGGTGATCTTGGCACCGTTGCCCATATAGAGCATATCGCCCATGCCCAAAAGCTGCTCGGCCCCCTGCTCGCCCAGAATGGTACGGCTGTCGATCTTGCTGGTGACCTGAAACGAAATCCGGGTCGGGAAGTTCGCCTTGATCGTGCCGGTGATCACATCCACCGAAGGCCGCTGCGTCGCCATGATCAGGTGGATGCCTGATGCCCGTGCCATCTGTGCCAGCCGCTGGATGCAGGCTTCAATCTCTTTGCCGGCGACCATCATCAGGTCGGCCATCTCGTCGACGATCACCACGATATAGGGAAGCGCGACGGGGGCGAATTCTTCGGTCTCGAACACCGGCTCGCCGGTATCCTCATCAAACCCGGTCTGGATGGTGCGCTTGAACATCTCGCCCTTGGCCAGCGCTTCGCGCACCCGGCCGTTGAATCCTTCGATATTGCGCACGCCCATTTTCGACATCTTGCGATAGCGCTCTTCCATCTCGCCCACGACCCATTTCAGGGCGACAACCGCCTTTTTCGGGTCGGTCACCACAGGGGAGAGCAGATGCGGGATGCCATCGTAAACCGACAGTTCCAGCATCTTGGGGTCGATCATGATCAGCCGGCATTCCTCGGGCGACAGCTTGTAGAGCAGCGAAAGGATCATGGTGTTGATCGCCACCGATTTCCCGGAACCTGTAGTCCCGGCAATCAAAAGGTGGGGCATCTTGGCGAGGTTGGCCACAATCGCATCACCGCCGATGTCCTTGCCAAGGGCCAGCGGCAGGCGCATGTTGCTGTCGCCAAAGTCGCGGGCGGCGATGATCTCGCGCAGCACCACCTTTTCGCGGGTGGCATTGGGCAATTCGATGCCGATCACCGACCGGCCCGGCACGGTGGACACGCGGGCGCTCAGCGCCGACATGCTGCGCGCAATGTCATCGGCAAGGCCGATGACGCGGGAGGCCTTCAGGCCGGGTGCCGGTTCCAGTTCGTACATGGTCACCACCGGGCCGGGGCGCACGCTGACGATCTCGCCCTTCACCCCGTAGTCATCCAGCACCGATTCAAGCATCCGCGCATTCTCTTCCAGCGCCTCATCCGACAGCGCAAAGCGCTCTACGGTTGACGGGCTGGACAGCAGCGACAGGGGCGGCAGTTCATAGGGCTGGCTTACCGCCTCATCAAACCGCAGGCGGGGCTGGCTTTCGGCAATCGCCTGCCGTGACGGGGTCATCGGCTTTTTCACGATATGTTGCACCACCGGCTTGCGCACTTCGGCCACCGGAATGCGCGGAGCGGCGTAGGATGTGACCGGTACAGCTCCATATTCCGCGGCGTCATCATCCTCTTGCTGCCAGTCGTCGTCCTCATCGGCATAGGCTAAGGCGGGCGACAGATCGGGGGTGAAGATATTGGCCGGATCTTCATATGCATCCGACTTCGCCACGGGCACGTAGGTGCGTGGCATCGGCGGCAGTTGTGGCGGGGCAGGGGGCACAGCCGCGCGGGCCGCAGGCACCACCTGCGCCATGGTCAGGGGCGGTTCCGGCGGCAAACCGACAGCCACCACCGGCGGCATCCGGCGGGTATCGGCGATCAGCGGCTGCGGCCCGCGCAACCGCTGGGTCAGGCCGCGGGCCACCGGGGGTTCGCGCCGGACCTGTGCGGCGGTGGTCGCGGGGTTCAGCACCGGGCCGGGGTGGCGCATCCGCGACTTGATCGCGTCCGAGATTCGAGCCTTGATCCGGTCATCATTCGGGGCGAGATCATCGGAAAACGGGGGCAGCTCTGGTTCCACCAGTTCCGGCTCCGGCTCGGCGGCGCGGCGCATCATCTGGGGCATCCGGGCCAGCAACCCGGCCTTTTCGCGCGGGGGCGCATAAGAGGCCGCTTCTGCCATCGGTTCAGGATATCGCGGATCGGCGCGCAGGGTGCCGCGCAGCGCCGACGGCCGGCCCCATTCGGCGGCAGTCTTGGCGGGCTGAGGCAGGTCGGCCGTGCCACGATAGATCGCTGCATTGCGCGTGCCACCCCTGGCAGGCTCGGCTTCCTCTGCGTCATACCAGTCTTGCGACCGGGTGGCTGCGCGCTGTGTCACCGCTTCGGCCCGGGTTGCCCGACGTTCAGCCAGCGCATGCGCCGCGCGGCTGGTGCCGCGCCCGGCCAGATGGATCACCGTATCATAGGCAAAGATCGAGCCCACCGCCAGAAACCGCCCGATGACCGCCAGCTCCACCAGCGTAAAGCCAGTGACCCAAAGCCCCATCACCCCGAGCAGCGCGCCAAGGATGAGCGAAAACAGCGTCAGCCCGACCCCCGCACTGACCGGGGCCACACCCAGCAGCGTGCCCAGTATGGTATCGCCGAACAACCCGCCCAACCCGAACGAATGCGGCCAGCCCGCCCCCGGCACCAGCGTTGCCGCAAAAACCGAGGCCAGAGCAACGGCGATCACCGCGAACACGATGCGCCCCATAGCCCGGTCAGCCCCGCGATGCGTGACGAAGCGAACGCCCCAGACGCCAAGGATCACCGGCAACATCCATGCGCCCTTGCCGCCGATGATCATCAGCGTAGATGCCACCGCCGCGCCGAACCGGCCCAGCATGTTGTTGGCAGGTTCATCCGTTGCCACCATCCAGCCCGGATCTTCCGGCGAATAGCTCCCCAGCATCAGCGCAAACAGCACCGCCCCGGCCAACAGTCCCAGCCCCATCAGCTCCCGCCCGCGGCGTTCCAGCATGGCGGCGGTGTCCTGGTCCAGAAGAGGGTCGCGTTGACGCATGTTGATGGATGCCATGACCTTACCTGTCCTCAATGATAGAGGCAGTCACGAAGGCGGATCAGCCCGTGCTGCAATTCTGTTTGTGGGGCGACCAAGGCCACCCGTATATAGGCTTTGCCGGGGTTGTCGCCCCCGACGTCGCGCGACAGATAAGCACCGGGCAACACCCGCACCCCTGTCTCGCGCCACAGTTTCAAAGCGGCCTCTTCGCCGTCGGCCACGGGAAGCCACAGGAAGAATCCGCCCTCCGGTGCCACCCGGTTGTGCCGTCCGGCAAACACCTCATCCGCCATACAGAACTTGTCTTGATATAGCGAAAGGCTTTCGGCCACATGCGCCTCATCGCTCCATGCCGCCTCTGACACGCGCTGAATGGGCAGCGGCAAGGGTGCGCCAGCAAAGGCGCGCAGCTGGCGGATGCGGGCCATGTTCTGCGCACCCGTCGCCACAAAGCCCGACCGCAGCCCGGGCAGGTTCGACCGCTTGGACAGCGAATGAAACACCGCCACCCGCTCGGGATCGGTGCCGGTTTGTTGCGCCACGGCCAGGGCGCCGGGCGGTGGCGCATCGCGCCAGATCTCGGAATAGCATTCATCGGCCAGAATGCGGAAATCGTGCCGCTCTGCCAACGCCATCAGCCGCGCCAGATAATCGGCGGGGGCCACCACCCCCTGCGGATTGGCGGGCGAGCAAAGGTAGGCCACCGTGACCCGGTCCAGCACATCGGCAGGCAGGCCTTCGTAATCCGGCAGAAATCCGGTCTCTGCCGTTGCAGGCACATAAACCGGCTCTGCCCCAACGGTCAGCGCCGCGACGGCATAGACCTGATAGAACGGGTTCGGCATCAGAATGACCGGCCGTTTTCCGCCCTTGCTTTCCGGCGACAGCGCAATGGCCGCGTTGAACAGCCCCTCACGCGT
The DNA here is from genome assembly GCF_004745575.1 of Pseudotabrizicola sediminis. Taxonomy (GTDB): domain Bacteria; phylum Pseudomonadota; class Alphaproteobacteria; order Rhodobacterales; family Rhodobacteraceae; genus Pseudotabrizicola; species Pseudotabrizicola sediminis. The sequence goes on from NZ_RPEM01000002.1 coordinate 255,585, forward strand.
GCCATTCAGCGCCATGATCTGATCGGAGGCAAGCGCCACGCCATAGCGTCGCTGCACCCATCCGGCGATGGCTGCCAGCAGTTCGGGCGTGCCGTCATTCGGCGGATAGACCGCGAAGCCATCCAGATGCTGCGCCAAAATCGGCCCGACGAACGCGGGCATCGGATGGCGCGGCTCGCCGATGGTCATGTGAACAGCAGGGCCGCCCGGCGCATGCGCATCCAGCAGCGTCCGCAAACGCGGAAACGCATACTCCGGCAGGTTCAGAAACCGCTCTGGAAACGCCATATCTGCCTCATGTTCGGGGTCGTATCGCCCCGTTTTGACCAAGGATAGCCAGTGATCCGCGCCGGGTCCAGAAAAAGCCGCCAAGCCTTGGGGTTAGCCACAAGGGATTGTGTCTTTTTCGCCCGCCCTTGCGCCGCTTGTTGCTAGCGCAGCGCGCGTTCTGCCGCTGCCCCCAGTCGCAGCAGCCGTTCCTCCTGCATCGGGCCTGCCATCAGGCTGATGCCACAGGACGGTTCCGAGGTCGGCAGGGTCAGCGCACAGCCATCCATCAGATTGCCGATCCGCGTGTTGCGCAGCGCCAGCAGGTTTTCTGACACGTAATAGGCATCGTCGGTCATCAGCCGCGCCGCATCGGGCGGCAGGATCGGTGCGGTCGGCACCACCACCGCGTCATACCCCGCCACCGCCTGTGCCCAAATCGCGCGCAGGGCGTGCAAGCGCCGCCATGCGGCCACGTAATCCGGCGCGCTGAACCCGGCCCCCATGCGAAACCGCTCCAGAATACGCGGGAACATCTTTTCGGGGGCGGCCTCGATCACCTTGCCCCAGATGCCATAGGCTTCGGCGGTGAACAGGATCGGCGACAAGCCCATCGCTTCGGTCAGGTCGGGCACCACGCCGCGTTCGATTCGCGCGCCCGCCCGCGCCAGCCGGGCCAGCGCATCATCAAACCCGCGCGCAGGTGCTGCGCGCAGATCGTCCAGCGCCACCGTCTCCAGCACCAACAGCCGCGCGCCCGACAGGCTGGTCCCGGCAAGATCCGCCGCCCGCCCGCCCTCCAGCGCGGCAAGCAGCAGGGCGCAATCCTCGACCGTATGGGCCAACGGCCCCACGGTGTCGAACATCTGGGCCAAGGGCACCACACCCTTGGTCGACAATCGGCCATGCGTGGTCTTCAGCCCCACCAGATCGTTCCACGCCGCCGGTATCCGCACCGACCCGCCGGTATCCGACCCTATTGCCGCCGGGGCGAGGCCATAAGCGACCGAGGCCGCCGCACCCGAGGATGACCCCCCCGCCACCGCCGCCTCGTCATTGATGCAAGGTGGCGTCGCGGTCACCGGGTTCAGCCCCAGCCCGGAAAACGCCAGTTCCGACATGTGGGTTTTGCCAAGGCAGACAAGCCCTTGCAGCGTTGTCATCCGCAGCACCTCGGCATCCGCCTTCGGCACGCGCCCGCGCAGAAGGGCCGATCCGGCCTCGGTCGGGCGGCCCGCAGTGTCGAACAGGTCTTTCCAGCTGACGGGCACGCCATCGAGCACCCCGCGCCGCAGACCCGACTTGGCGCGCGCGGCGGCCGCCATCGCCTCGGACCTGCTGCGGTTGGGCGTCACCCGCGCATAGATCCGGTCGCGCAGCGGATGGCGGTCAATCGCGTCCAGCTGCATCTCGCACAACTCCACCGGGTTGATCCGGCCCGCGCCGATCGCCGCGCCCAGCTCTGCCGCTGTCATATTCGCCCAAGTCTTTGCCATGCCATTGCCCGCCCTGTTTTCCCGCAACGCTAGCGGCAAGGCGGCGCATGGACAATTCGGATCTTTGCCCCATAGTCCGTGACATGACATATGACAGCGACATCCTGATTGCCGGGGGGGGATTGAACGGCCCGGCACTGGCGCTTGCGCTTGCGCAATCGGGGCTGAGCGTGACTGTGGTTGATACCCGCCCCGCCCCTGCCCGGGCCGAAGCGGGTTTTGACGGGCGCAGCTATGCGCTGGCCATTGCCTCGAAACGCCTGCTGACTGCCATCGGCATCTGGCCTGCGGTGGCCGACCGGGTGCAGCCAATTCTGCAGATCAAAGCCTCTGACGGCATTGCCGGGCAGGGCGCGGCCCCCTTCTTTCTGCATTTCGACTCTGCCGAGATTGAAGAAGGCCCGATGGGCTTCATGCTGGAAGACCGCCACCTCTACCGCGCCTTTCTGGAGGCGATGGACGCTGCCCCCGGCCTGACCCTGCTGTCAGGCGAAACGGTTGTGGCACAGGAGGTATCTCCGAACGGCGTCACCGTCACCCTCGCCTCTGGCAAGACCCTGACCGCGCGCCTGCTGGTCGGCTGCGACGGACGCGGGTCCGGCACGGCCCTTCGCGCGGGGATCACCCGGGTTGGCTGGGGTTACGGCCAGACCGCACTGGTTACCGCGATCCGGCATGAGAAAGACCATCAGGGGATCGCCCAGCAGTTTTTCATGCCCGCAGGTCCGCTGGCGATCCTGCCGCTGGCCGGAGGTCACCATTCCTCGATCGTCTGGAGCGAAAGCGACAGTGCGGCCGCCGCCATCCAGGCGCTTGCGGATGCGGAGTATTTGGACGTCCTGCGCCCGCGTTTCGGTGATTTTCTGGGGGAGATCACGCTGGCAGGCGCGCGCTTCACCTATCCGCTGTCGCTGAGCCTGGCGCAAAGCTTCATCGCGCCGCGTGTGGCGCTGGTCGGCGATGCCGCCCATGGCGTCCACCCGATTGCCGGACAGGGGCTGAACCTCGGGTTGCGTGACGTGGCGGCGCTGGCCGAGGTTCTGGTGGATTCGACCCGTCGCGGCGAAGACATCGGTGCCGCCGATGTGTTGGAGCGCTATCAACGCTGGCGGCGGTTCGACGCCACCACGCTGGCACTGGGAATGGACAGCGTCAACCGGCTGTTTTCCAACGACAACCCGGCGCTCCGGATGGCACGCGATCTTGGCATGGGTGCCATCAGCGCGCTGCCGCGCCTGCGCCGTGGTTTCATCCGGCAAGCCGCCGGCCTGTCCGGCGATCTGCCGCGCCTGCTGTCAGGCCAGCCCCTGTGACCGGAGCGCAGGGGCCGTCGCAGGTGGCATCGAGCCACCCGCGACGGCGTTGCCACGGAGCAAGTCGCCCCGGTCGCGTGGAAAGCTCTTTGTGCGCCCTGGACCGGTGCCGGAGGCTTGGGCGCAGCATCTGCTGATTTGCACCTTTTCCAATCACTCAAATTCCAACGGTGCCGCTTATGCAGCGGTGGGGGGCAATAGCCGCCGGCATGTCAGTCCGCCAGATGGGCGCGGAAGGTCTGAACCACTTCGTCATAGACCGCGCGTTTGAAGGGGACGATCACGTCGCACATCTCTGCGGCGCCGATCCACTTCCATGCGGCAAACTCCGGGTGTTCGCGGTCAATGCTGATCTGATCGTCGTGACCGAGATAGCGCAGCAGGAACCACTTCTGCTTTTGCCCGCGGAACTTGCCCTTCCAGACCTTGCCCAGAAGCTCTGGTGGCAGATCATAGGTGACCCAGCCTTTGGTCTTGTCGATGATCTCGACGAGATCGGAGGTGACGCTGGTTTCTTCCCAAAGCTCACGCAGGGCGGCGTCGCGGGGTGCCTCGCCATCGTCAATACCACCTTGGGGCATTTGCCAGGCGGGAGAGGGCGAATCGAGCCGTTGGCCGGTCCAGATGCGACCTTCGCCGTTGATCAGCACCACCCCGACGCAGGGGCGGTAAGGGAGGGTTTCGGGGTCGATCGACATCAGCTCCGCCATTCCGGTCTGTTGGCGCAGCAAGCGATCCGCTCGCTGCGCCGTTTCAAGTCATCCCAAGAGCGGACCTTATTGTGCCACAGCGGCAAGTCCGCGCAGGATGTCGATGGCATAGGCCAGCTGATAATCCTCATCGCGCAGCTTGGCCGCTTCTTCGGTGCGGGCGCGTTCTTCTTCCAGCAGCCTGCGCTCGTCTTCAGACATCGAATCGTTGGACAAGGTGCCGCGCAGATCAGCTTCCGACGTCTGCGGGCGCAGGGCGCTGGTTTCCTCTTGCGCCGCTACGGCGGCCGGGTCGCGGCGCGGCTGGTTGACCACGATGTCGGGCATCACGCCCAGGGCCTGGATCGACCGGCCCGACGGCGTGTAATAACGCGCGGTGGTCAGGCGCATCGCGCCATCGCCCCGCAGCGGGATGACGGTCTGAACCGAGCCTTTGCCAAAGCTCTTGGTGCCGACCACGATCGCACGGCGGTGATCCTGCAATGCCCCTGCCACGATCTCGGACGCCGAGGCCGAACCACCGTTGACCAGCACGACAATCGGCTTGCCTTCGGCCAGATCGCCGGGTTCCGCATTGAAGCGTTCGCTGTCGACGGGTTCGCGCCCGCGGGTCGACACGATTTCCCCTTTGTCGAGGAAGGCATCGGAAACCCTGATCGCCTGTGTCAGCAGACCGCCGGGGTTGTTGCGCAGGTCGATGACGAAGCCGTTCACATTTTCCATGCCGCCCACCTCTTCGACGGCGGTGCGCAGGTTTTCCTGCAGGCCCGAATAGGTCTGGTCGTTGAACGTGGTCACCCGCAGCACCACGGTTTCGCCCACCACGCGGTTGCGCACGGCGACCAGCTTGATGGTGTCGCGGATGATCGAAACGTCAAATGGCTCTGACACGCCTTCGCGCACCACGGTGATGATGATCTCGGACCCGACCGGGCCGCGCATCAGGTCGACGGCGGCATCCAGTTGCAAACCAAGGACCGATTCGCCGTTCACATGGGTGATGAAATCGCCGGCCTCGATTCCGGCCTCGTCTGCCGGGGTGTCGTCCATTGGCGACACCACCTTTACAAAGCCCTCTTCCTGCGTGACTTCGATCCCCAAGCCGCCGAACTCTCCGCGGGTCTGCACCTGCATGTCGTCGAAGTCAGAAGCCGCAAGATAGCCGGAATGCGGATCCAGCGAGGTGAGCATGCCGTTGATGGCTGCCTCGATCAGCTCTTTGCTGTCGACCTCTTCGACATATTGTGCACGCACGCGTTCGAAGATGTCGCCGAACAGATCCAGCTGTTCGTAGACATTGGCGTTGCGGCTGTTTTCCTGCGCGATCAGAGGGGCCGCAAATTGTGTCGTAAGGACGACCCCGGCCACGGTGCCGCCGATTGCGGCCATTACGAACTTCTTCATGCCTCGTCCTACTCTCTCAATGCGGCGAACCATTCGGTCGGATCGACCGGGTCTGCCCCTTGCCTCAGCTCCATATAGAGCGTTTGCGTGCCTTGCACGCCACCACCTTCTTGCGTGGCTGCCAGAAATTCGGCAACCCCAGGTTCGCCCCCGCCCATCAGGCCAAGGGCCGCGCCGGGGCCAAGAACCTCTCCCACTTGCCCATAGACTGTTTCCAGCCCGGCGAGGATCAATAGATAGCCCCCTCCGGGCTCCAGTACGATCACATTTCCGTAGTCGAGCAAGGGCCCCAGGTAGCGGATCGTTGCGGGCCAGGGCGTGGTCACCAGCGCGCGCGCGCGGGTTGCCAGGGTCAGGCCGGGGCGGCGCACCCCGGCGGCATCGGATTCCATCGGCCGGCGCAGGACCGTGCCCAACACAGGCAGCGGCAGCCGCCCCTTGGCATCGGCAAAACTGCTGGTGTCGCCAATATCCAGGGCGAGGCCCGAGGCAAAGGCATCCAGCGTATCGGCGCTTTGCAACAACCCGCGCAGGGTTTCCGGGTCTTCGGTTAAGCGGCGGGGCAATTCGGTGCGGTCTGACATCGCCTGCGACAGCGCGGTCCGCGCCTCTTGTGCGACGCTCAGCCCGCTGGCCAAAGTTTCGCCGGCGGCCTGTTGCAGCGCCCGCAGGTCACGCAACTCGGCCAGCTCCGCCCGCAGGCTTTCGGCCTCGGCCTGCAAGGCGGGGGTCACATCGGCCAGCATCATGCCCGATCGAACCGTGCCCAAGGGGCCAGACGGGTGCAGCAACAAGAGCGGGCCGGGGCGGCTTTCCATCTGGCTGAGGACCCCCACCAGCTGCGCCACGCGGTCGCGTTTGGCCTGAAACTGCAGGTTCAGTGTGGTTTCGCGCAGATGGGCCTGCCGCAGCGCCTCACGCAGGGCACCCAGCCCGTCTTCATAGGCGCGGATGGTCCGGGTCAGCGCAGTCACCCGGTCGCGTGCGCTGGTTGCCGCCTCCAGAGCTGCCACCGCCTCTTGCAGGCTGGCCGAAGCGGTGGCCGCCTGATCAGCCACCCCTTGCGCCAGCGCCGGGGGGGCAAGCAGCAATAGGCCAAGGGCGGCAGCGCGGATCATGTCAGCAGGCTTACCCCGGTCATTTCAGGTGGTTGCGGCAGACCCATCAACTGCAACACCGTTGGCGCAAGATCGGCCAGCCTTCCCCCGTCGCGCAGGCGCGACCCCGTTGGTGCGCCCATCACGATCACCGGAACCGGATTCAGCGTATGCGCAGTATGCGGACCATTGGTGACCGGGTCCCACATCTGTTCGCAATTGCCATGGTCGGCGGTAACAATCATCGCGCCGCCGCACGCCTTCAGGGCGGCAATGGCACGGCCAAGGCCATGATCCACCGCTTCACAGGCCCGGATCGCCGCCTCCAGCACGCCTGTGTGGCCCACCATGTCGGGGTTAGCGAAGTTCACCACGATAAGGTCATGGCCCGCCTCGATCGCCGCCACCAGTTGGTCGGCCACTTCCGGCTCGCTCATCTCGGGTTGCAGGTCATAGGTTGCCACCTTGGGCGACAGCGGCATGAAGCGGGACTCGCCTTCAAACGGCACCTCGCGCCCGCCGTTCAGAAAGAACGTCACATGCGGGTATTTCTCGGTTTCGGCCAACCGGAACTGGGTCTTGCCCTGTGCGGCCACCCATTCGCCAAGGCAATTCACGATCACCCGTTTCGGGTAGGCGGTGGCCATATAGGCGTTATGCGCCTGCGAGTATTCCACCATGCCCAGCATTGCCGACCATGCGGGGCGGGTGCCCACGTCAAAGGCCTCAAACTGCGGCTGCCCCATCGCCGCCAGAATCTCGCGCGCACGGTCGCCCCGGAAGTTCAGGCAGAACAGGCCGTCACCATCCTTGGCTCCGGCATATTTTCCGATGACCGTAGGGGCGAGGAATTCATCAGTCTCGCCCTTGGCATAGGATTGCGCCACGGCGGCTTCGGCATCTGACACACGCTCAGCGTCTGCATGCACCATCGCCGCATAGGCCCGCGCCACCCGGTCCCAGCGGTTGTCACGGTCCATCGCCCAGTACCGCCCTGTCACGGTGGCCACCTGCGCGCCCTCGGGCAACCCTGCCACCAGCCGCGCCATGAATCCGGCAGCGGAAGACGGCGGCACATCGCGCCCGTCGGTGATCGCATGAAGCGCCACCGGCACGCCCAGATCTGTCAGGGCGCGGCACGCCGCCAGCACATGGCTGATATGGCCATGCACCCCGCCATCCGACACCACGCCCATCAGATGTGCGGTGCCGCCAGCGTGCTTTACCTTGGCGGCAAACTCCAGCAGGCCGACGTTGACGGCGAAACTGCCATCCTCGACCGCCAGATCAATCGCGCCCAGATCCATCGCCACCACCCGGCCCGCGCCGATATTGGTGTGCCCTACCTCGGAATTGCCCATCTGCCCGCTTGGCAGGCCGACATCGGGGCCGAATGTGGTCAGTGTGGAATGCGGGCAGGTCGCCATCAGCGCGTCGAAACTGGGTGTCTTCGCCAGCGCAGGCGCATCCCACTCGCGCACCGGGCCAAGCCCCCATCCGTCAAGAATGCACAGCACAACTGGCTTGGGGATTGCGGGTTTGGGCGGGGGGGTCATGATACTGCCTCATCTGCTTTGTCCGTGGTCATAGCCCGTGGTGCCGGTTCGGGCAACAGGCCGGTGCCGGGCCTCAGGCGATGCGCGCCAGTCAGAGCCCCTCTGTCTGGGCCCCATCGCCCCCGGCGGCAATCGGCACCGGCCTGCCCGCATTATCCAGCGCGACAAAGGTGAAATTCGCCTCGGTCACCTTTTCACTCAGTGGGCTGGCGCGCGGGCGGCGCCAGGTATCGACATGGATTGTCATCGACGTGCGCCCCAGTCGGACCAGCGTGGCATAAATCGACACCTCATCCCCCACCTTGACCGGACGGTGAAAGATCATCGCATCCACTGCCACCGTGGCACTGCGCTTGCCCGAGGTCAGCGCCGCCACACTTCCTGCGGCAAGGTCCATCTGGCTCATCAGCCAGCCGCCAAAGATATCGCCCGACGGGTTGGTATCGGCGGGCATGGCGATGGTGCGGATGGTGGGGCTGCCGGTAGGGGGCTGATCTTCGCGGCTCATGTCGGTCCTATGGTCTTTGGCGGTGGTTTCTGTATGCCCCAAGGCCGCCGCTGTGTCACGGCCCTGTGATCAGACAGGGATGCCTGTGGTATCCGGCACGGCAACAGCAACCCGCGTCAGCCCGGTTGCAAGTGCCACATGTGTTCAGATGCCCGAAACGGTGCTGTCTGCACCATTTCGATCATATGGCCCCCGGAACCGTCAGATGTCCCCGGTACACGTCGCGTCTGATGAGGACTGTAGCGTCAGGGCTGTCACTGCGCGTCACCGCACGATGGAATGAGCTCGGGTGCCAGACACGTGGCCCGCTACGCACCGGGTTTCGCTTAGAACCCGTGCAACCGGTCTGCCCATTGCCAGCCGATCATGATCCCTTTGACCCGCGGCAACATCGCAAGACTGCCCACCAGCACCACCGCGCTGATCATCAGGGCCGTCGCCATCGGGCCGAAATCACTGTAGACAATCATGAAGTGCAGCATGAAACCGGCGATGTGGCACATCACCAGAATGGTGAAATAGGCCGGACCGTCATCGGCCCTTTGTTGGGCAAAGCTCTGGCCGCAGACCTCGCAGGCCGGGGCAACCTTCAGATAGCTTGTGAACAGCCGTCCCTCACCGCAGTTCGGGCAACGGTGCCGCAGGCCATTCAGCATCGCGGGCTTTCTAAGGCGCTGATCGTCTTGCATCACTGTCTCCTAAGGACTGCTTCGATATAGACAGTCAGACACTCCATGCAATAGCGCGGCCTGCGGCAAACTACCCAATCAGCACCCGCGTTCTGTCTGAACCTCAAGGGCCCACAGCGCCGCAAAGGGGTCTGGCTGGCACGTGACAGATGGGCACCTGTGGGAACCGGAACGCATAAACCCCGAGCAGTCGGTCGATCCCGACCTGACCGCACAGCGGCTTTCAGGCCTGCGAAACCTCTTGATCGATATCCGATCCTAGGCAACCCTGTCTTCGCAGTGCGGCGCGGGCATTCATTCTGGCGCAAAAGCGCACTGCGATCCGACACAAGGGAATTTCCCCCTGATCGGATGCTTCTGCGGATTACGCGCTTTTCCTGTCGTCCCGCAGCCGGACCGACAATCGCTTGTTTAAGGGCTTTCGCCCTACCGCTTTTTTCATCTGCTCAATTTTCCGGAGTCTCTCATGCATGATCAGGCCAAAGCGAAGGCGGCGTGTCGGGAGAGAAATCATAATAAAACCCCGTAAGGGCGAAAAAATGCGCCTGTCTGGAACAGTCCATAGCCAGGAAGAAAGGCCCGCGCCACCAGATGCGCCCGCCTTTCTCAAGGGTTCACACCCGCGTCCTGCAACCGCAGAGCACCGCATATTTTAGCCCACGGCAGGTTATCGCTGGGTCAATGCAGGGCTGGCTTCATGCTCATGTGCGGTTCCAACGCCTTGGTCGAAGGAGTTTAGTCATCACATGCTTAGGGGGTGGTTGGGTGAGAGGCTGGACAACTCAGGTGAAAATATTTTCTTACTTATTTCATATGCTTGCGGCACAAGTTTGCGTCCGTTTGTAGCAACTCGTGACGCGCCATTTGTAGCATGACCGCCACGCTGACGCTTTCTTTAGCAAAGCGCCAGATGAAGGGTATCACAGAAAGAGTAGCCAGCCCCTATTCAAAGCGATCTCTAGATGAATGGGAACCGGCTGACCTTTCCTACGCCGACGCCTCATCCCGCGTCTAGGAGCTTCGTCAACGCGCGAACGCGGTTTGGCGTGATCTTTGGATCGCTGCCACATGAGATGATTCTGATGAACTCGATCCACGCCTTTTCGTTTGCGGTTAGATGGTCCCATTGCCCTGACGGGGCCGTTGGTAGCGTGAATACACCATCGTCGCTGGAAGAGGTCATTTGCCAAAGATCCCCCTCAGTGCGGTGCGTGACCTTGCGGTCAGCCTTGGGTCACTGTTGTCAGACGCGTCACGCAGCTCAGCGAGCCATCCGCGTTCGTTCTCGGTTGCAGGCGAACCGAAGATGTCCGTGATCGCCTTCGCTGCTGTTGCACCGACAGCTTGGTCCAGCGCCAGACGCATAAGATAGGCCGGATCGACCTCGAGCGCCTTCGCCAAAGACGGCACCCTGTCCAGCGGCACCTTGTTCCTCCCGTTTTTCAGGAAGGTCATCATGTTCGCGTTCGCGAAGCCGGCCTCCGAAGCGATCTCGGCTTGGGTCTTGCGGTGCGACAGGTCGCGGACACGGTCAGCGATTAGCTTAGCGGTTGCGGTGTTTTGATACGGGTTCGTCATGGTCTCGCTCATGTGGTTGGTGACCTGACATACTTACCGCGACCGAGAACGCTGGTCGGGTGGGAGTTTGAGCGACCTGGTGGGACATGCGAAGTCCTAGAGAATTCACGTGAATGCGATGGGGGTGCTGGCGGTGTCGGCAGGTCGGGGGCGGCTCAATCCTCCACCTCCCGGTAAAGCGATGAGCGCTATCGGCCTTAGAGGACGGTCGAGCTAACCTTGTGCTAATGGGTCCATCACCCAAAGCCGCCGTTCAAGCGCGGTTGCCGTAAACTCTGGTTTCACCGCCTCGCGAGGTCAAGAACCACTACATCAAGCTTGCCAACAAGCTCGACGGGCAGGCCTTCTTCAAGCTTCTTTTTCAGATCAGAAACCTGCAAGTTCGCGCGGTTCTTCAGACCTGCGATCTTTTCATCGGCGCCAAACCAGAGGACCAGATAGAGACCTTGTTCTTCTGCCGTTGGATGTACCGTGTAGCGTTCTGCAAGTTGCATCTGGGCGGCCGTGAAGAGCTCGGCATTCCATTGGCCTTTGACTTCCACAACCAGCATCTTTCTCCCTGCGGGCGTCTGGATGGAGGCTGTAATGTCGCATCGATTGCCGTCGGCAAGCTGATGTTCAATCACATCCACGAAACCTAGGGGCTCAAGGCGGGGTCTCAGCCAATTTACGATACGCTTCGTGGCGGCGTTCTCACCGAGGCGCTGCCCTTTCTCGTAGAACTGATCGATCACTCCAAGATCGCCGCCGTGGATATCTTCCTGCAAGCGTCCAAGGTACTCGAAAACGATGCGGCGCATGTGTTCAACGCTGGCTGGCCGTCCCTGATCAAGTGCAGCTCTGACGGCTGCAGCGCTCGCTGGAGTAAAGTCGCGTAGGGATCTTGTGCGCTTGCTCGCCGCCCGGATGCTTCGCAGATTTCTATGAAACGGTGCCATCCGAGGATCGGCGAGAAGGCCATCCAGAACCAGCAAGACAGCGTCCGTCGTATCCCGTCCAATCATGTAGACGATGTCACTCAGATAGCGATAGGCGGTTTCAGGTTTCGGGCTACCAGTGCCCCAACTTGAAGGAAGTGGGACAGGCGGCCAGCGGTCGATGAACGTGTCCAAGATTCGCGCGATTTTCGCGGCACTCAGGTCGGGCCACGTTGCATCGTCGCCTCTTTGCTCACTTCTGATGTGTTCGAGTTCGAAGATGAAATCCGGATCACGATCCAGAACCGACCAGACAGCTGACTGATCGTCATCCACGAACCAGAAGTGGCGAAGGAACCAAAAGCGCCGTTGCGCTTCAAGCCTGTGGGGCAGCATGCCGTAGTCAAGATCTGCACAGCGTTCCCGGATCAATGCAAGCAGGTCTTCACGATCCCCGTAACGAAAAGCCATATCGAAGAGGCGATTCAAGGGATGGTGCGCGATGACCGGAAACTTGCGCAACCATTCCAGAGGACGTGTTAGCAGAAGATTACGGAACGTTTCCTTGCGTTCCAGCCAGCTTACGTCGGCGGTTTCGCTGCCCGAAGCGAGCTGGGCTTCGACATACCCTGTTATGAATGCGTCTGCTTCAGGCTCACTACCAAAAAACGATGCGTCGACGGCCCCTTCGAAGCGCTCGCGTTCACCCTCAGTGCCCCAATTGTATCCACCGATATCTGTTCGGACCGCCGCAAGGACACGCCGATCAATATTCGACAGGTCACCGATGGCTCTGAACTCGGCGACACAGGCGGCATGGAGCCTGACTACGCTTGCGCGTGTGGTGCCCAACGCACACTGTTCCAAGGTCGGGATGTCATCGCCGACATTGCGGAGATAGTTCCTCAGGGACGCGTCTACGTCAATCAACCCGCGCGTAAGCTCGTCCATGTCATTCGGTTGAACCAAGTAAGAGCGCGCGATGTAGGTCAGCCAGCCTTTGTGTTGGCCTGCTTCGATAATGCCGCGATCTCGAGTCAGTGATCTGACCGCCTTGCCTTCATCTGCACGATCTCGACGGCGCCGACGGGCTTGGAAGCGAGAGCGTCGATCGCTGTTCTGCTGCCAATAATCGAACTGCCTGCGCTGCCGAAGTGCCCACCTTTCGAGGAATGCTGGCTTCTGCTGCGCTTGCCATCGCGCATGCTGCCGCAGATCGTTCGGACCTCGTTCCCTCGGTCCGGCGTAGAAATGGTGCGATGGCGAAAAGAAGTCCCAAAGCTCGACATTATCCGTGGCAAACGCATAGTCCATCAAGGGCCGAAAATCGTCGCGCAGGAGGGAGAGGCCAGCGTGTCCATAGCGGTCGATTCCTTGGTCAATCATGACCTCCCGCGTTTTTAGCCCGTCGAACGTCAGCCGCTGAATTTCACGGCGCAGGTCATGGTCCTCCTGCAGGACACGGACTGCTGGGCTGTCCTTGGCACTGGCCTTGCGATGGAAGTTAAGTGGTTTCAGCCAGCTCCAGATCCTCGCAGGATCCCGCGGCGCCTCGGCGATGTCGAAGAATCGGTCAAGGAGATGCCCACTAATTTTGCTGATGCCATCTCGGCAGTGACATTCCCATGAACGCGCACCGCAAGTGCACGCCAAGCCCTGTGTAACCTCGTCAAGCAGCCAACCACACAGATCAGCGTCGAAGTCCCGCACTAGAATTCGTATGAAGTACCGTGATCCGATCACGCGTTCGCGCTCTCTTGGATCCGTCGGGTACAAGTTGGCGCAGGCCAGAAGCAGGTCCCGAAGCTTTTCGCGAGGTTGGCGTCTGACCCCCATGTGGGTAAAGATCTTTGCAGCGAGACGCAGGACCTCGTTCGTGCCAGACGCGATAAGTGGATCGACCATCGGTGCCAGGTCGAGCTGTTCCCTTGAGAGGCAATCGAACGCTGCGTGCCTGCACTGCGGTGTGGCAGTGTCGTCCAGCACGATCGCTTCCAGTTCTGGACGCAGCGAAGTGACCGCAGGCGAACCCGACAGAAGCTCGAGCAGCAGCGCGCGCAAGTCACCTCCGGTTTCGCGAACGATCATTGGGCGGATCGCATCAACGATGTCAGGAGAAAAGAACCCCGAGGCACTGAAACTTCGCCAGCGATCTACACGGCGGAAGAAGGGATCATCGGCCTCCAGTTTGCCGAGGGCTTCAAGAAGTCGATGTCTGGACCTAACCGAGAGACGCGATGGATCCCCGTTTGAGAGGACTGCATAGGGGTCAACATCGATTGCCGCATCCTGGACATTCTGGCTTCCCAATGCCGCCATCCAACCAAGGAGACCACGAAGGTCATCGCGGGTGGCACCGTTGGGTGCTATGATGCTCAGACACTGCTTCACAGTGAATGTATTTGCAGGATCGTCAACCCGTTGGACAAGCGCCCGGGCTGCGCAGTGCTCTGCAACAATGCGGTGAACAGGTTCATGCCGGTCAGCGCCAGCGGCCGGTCTAAAAAGGCGGGTATCGAGTATTGAGGGGAGTCGTTGGTCGGGCAGGCCAAGGTCAGCGAGATGGGGGAATGTTGGGCCTTCGGCGATTGCAGCCATTGAAACCCCATCGGAACCTGACAACAGGAGGCGCGCAAAGACTTCGTCCGCCCAAGCGATACGTTGCTCAGCTGTAGGCGCGTCACGTGTAGAAACTGACCTATTTGTCTCGCGAGCCAGATAGCGAACCGCGTCGCCGAAGATCTCATCTCGGTTCGTGAATCGACCTCCGGCCTGAACGAACGCATCCGCGAACAGGTTCAGGAACTCTGGATTGCCAAGGAGATGAGTTAGGTCGTGGCGGGCGGCATCGGAGAGGAAATTCTCGAAGCTGGCGCCTGGATGGCGATGGCGAAAGAGCAGAGCCTGCTCGTCTTGATCAAAAGGGACCAATCTGGCGAGGATCGGCTCGATACCCAGGATGTCATGCAGCAGACGGGTGTCTGCGTCGCTCCACTCCCCGGATCTGCTCGAAAGGATTGTGCGATTAGCTCCCGTATGTCGCAGCTCTTTCAAAGCGCGATGAAGGCCTGTCGGATCAATGCGAGCAACTTCATCGAAGGCATCGACGACGATGCAGGGCGCAGTTGTTCTTTCGAAGATGCTGGCTTTGACTGGCTTGGTGCCAAACCGCGCAGCAAGACTTGCCAGCAGGGCAGATTTTCCCGCCCCTGGCTCGGCTAAAACGATTGCGACGCCAGGTTCAGACAGCAGTCCCGGTTCTGGCACCAGTCTATCACCCAACAAAAGCTTGCGAGGGACATGGAACGACGGCAGTGGTTGATCTTTCTAATGATTGAGCACCTGACGAGCATGCAACCTGATGAACTGCGTCGCAAGCTGGAGTGATGCCCCTGCTGCGAACGTATGCTGCCTTGGCTCCTGACCGTCCGAATTCCTGCCCAGGGTGGTCGGTGGGGCTTCACACATCGACTGTCTGCTCTCCGCCCTACACGCAATCTGGGCAGGCGTCAGGGTTTACCAATTCAGCGCCTCGGTCACAACGGTAAGAATTTCCGTCCGGCGGCCTGCAGGAACTTCAGCTTTATCCGCCACATCCAACCACCTCGCAACCGAGTTATCCACCTCCTCAACGATCGCTGCGGCCCGCTTCGGCTTGATCCCCGCCTTCGCGGCCACCTCGTTGATCTGTACCCGCCCCGGTCTACGGCCTTCCCCAGCCACAAGCAGCGTATGTTCACCGCCAGGACCGCTGCTGAAGCTGAGATCATAGGCGGGCGCAAGAGACCATGAACCAGTCTTGTCCATCAGGAACGCGTGGTTCTTGAGGTGATCATCGCGGTTAAGGGTGCGGATGTTGAACACCATTCGGCGGAACATTTCCTCCACCGCGCGCTGATCGCGGGTCATGAGACGCACCACCTTCATCAATTCGATGTAGTCGAGGGTCGCAGTCCGGAAGTCGACGTCCAACAGCGCAGCTACAGTCTGCATGTGCAGACGCTGCGCAACATCGCGGTCGAAACGGTCCGTGACGAAGAAGGGTTCACCCGACGTTGCGCGGATCACCTGCACCGGTGTCATGTTTATCCCTGCGGCGCGAGCCATTGTCGCATACGCAGATTCGGCCTCGACTGCACCCTCTGAATCTGAAAGTGCGCGCCTCTTGACAAGCACATGACGCCAGCCCGCCTCCGCTGTCATCCGGTGGCTGCGCAGACGCGATCCGTCGTCCGAAAGCTGAGCCACGAACTTCGGTCGAGCGCCCTGAGACCCGCCGGCCATCATACGCAAACGCTCCAGATCGTCCGCTGTCGCAGCGCCACCCACTTTGGGCACCAGTCGGTCAAACCAGTCAAGGCTGATCTCCTCAACGGCGTCTGGCTGCACCTCCGGTCGATAGGTCAGCGCACCCATGCCAGCACGGCCGATCATCGCGAGGCGATCCATGTCTGAGATATCAACTGACCGCCGACCACGCGCTGCCAGCTCCCGGTCAATCAGAAGCCGCCCCCAGCCGTCTGGCAGGCTGTCACCAAAGAGACCGGGTAGATCACCAAAAGCGCGTCCCTGCGGCCTCAGGAGGCTGTTGTGGCTCTTGACGAGCAGAGGGCTCAAGGGCAATGGCTGCGCAGCGAAGGTGGTGTCCCACTCAACGACAGCCTGGCGTGTCGCAGCGTCCCAGCCCATCGTTCCGACAGGTGATGATGACTGATCGTCAAACTCCAGAGAAACCAACAGGCGGCGGGTCATGTGATCTTCTTTCGCGCGCGAACCCGCTTCGGTGGTTGCGACTGACGCTCAACATCTTGAAGGGTGCGGGCTTCAGGTATGGGAAACAGGCTGTGAAACCCATCCAGAGCGTCGAGAGCTTCCGCCATCGCGAGCAGGGTTGTGAACGCCACTTCTCCTGTCAGTTCGAAGCGCTTGAGCGTTCCGAGAGGCACGCCAGACCGCGCCGACAATTCCACCTGTGTGAGGTTGAGCGCAACACGCCGCGACCGGGCCCGCTCTCGGATAACCTCGCGAATGTCTGAAGCTGTGTCGAGATTCGGTATCATGGCTCACATGTTAGTCGAAAGATGTTCATCGTTCTAGTAATGGCTATCATGTGATCTATAATCTGGTAGGTTCGAAGCGCGCTAGATCCAATGTTGTGTGGGCGCTATTTCATGGCCCAGACGTTAACATTGGTGCTTTCCAACAAAAATAGTCGGAAAGTAAAATGTCACATACTGTGCCTCGGATGTAAGATTAGCGCGAGAAAAGGTAAGATTTCGCGCTGGAAATGGAAGATTTCCAAGTCCCGTCACCATGGAAAAGTTAACTGACGGCACCTCTGATTCCCTTATTTTATTGGGTCCACGAAGTCTCATTTAACCACTTCTACCGTTTTCGGACCCTGAAAACGCGTTTTTCCCGAAGCGACGGACTTTGGTATGGGTCAACGAAATCGAAAATCGCCGTCACGCCTTCGAAATCTGACGGTCAATACAGCTGGGATTCTGACCACGGACGATCCGATCGGGACGCGTGCCACGTCGTGAGCATCATTGGCGACTGACGTTGCTCAGCTTGACTACGGTGGATTGCTCCTTGAAAGGAAGGCCTGTTGCGTCCGAGATCGTCGAGCGACAAAGCGCAGAAGGGATCGCTTTTGTTGTCCAGCCCGTCTGCGACTTTTGCAGGCGCTCTGGGGCGGTCCAGGGCAGCACCTACATAGTTGACGCTAGGTGAATGGCCGACAAAGATGCGGATGCACCTCAGCGGTCGCCACAGCGAGTCTGGCATCATCTTGGGCTTTCGCGCAGTTGCACCTCAGTCACTGCACACGTGTTCTACGCGAGAAGAACCAGGTGGAGGGCATGAGCGGCCGCGGTTCATCTTTTCCGTCATGGTCCGTTTCGTAACCCTCCCGCATCAAAGTATTGTCGATCACAAGAGAAACTCGACCAGCCGATGGAGCTGTGCGTCATTATCGCAACAGCTGTGTTGCGAATTTGTTCGCATCGTCGTAAGCTCAATTTGCAAGAGGTCCAGTGAGACCGGATCGCAGTGTTCTAGAGCGAAGAATCAAGCACGAAGCATAAAGCCAACTGAGGCTGAGTTTGCGGAATGTCCGCATAGAAAGCTTCGCGCACTTTCCTCTCCCCCTGGATGCTTCCATGACCACGATTTGCAGCGGCGCTTTCGGCGCTGATCCCGATGCCATCCTGGCGTCTTCTCTCCGCGATCTTTCGATCGCCTCTCCCCCCATGTCCAACGACCTGGACGGCATCGGCCATGGATCTTATGGTGAAAATCTGCGACCGCGTATTGTCGCGGGCGCGGATGTTGATCAGCATGGCTTCCTTGAGGAAACCAAGGTGATTGCGGAGGGATGTAGCGACCCCTGTCAGTATGCAGATGACACGTCCCTACAGACACCCGTCGACCAGCATACTGACCACCTCCCCAGTGTCCTTCACCACCCACATTATGAGGAAGACGACGGAGTTCCCAGATCTTCTGACTGTTCATCCCTACAGCAGGAAAGCTCAAGAGCCGCCGTCTACAGGATCGCAGCTACAAAGCTATCCATTGTGCGCCAACCGCGACGAGTGGCAGCTCAACTGGATCGAACAGCCCTCAAAAAGACCTGGTCTGGCACAAAGAGCAAAGGCAGGAAGGACAAGATGCACCCGCGCGACAAACTGGTTGCAGCGATCTGGAGCACAGCAGCCGTAAGAGGCATGGCTGTTACGCTGAACCTCGGTATTCGGCGTGAATCAATGCTTGTGGACCACGATGATCCTCGTCTTCGTATGAGGCAGAACCTCCATCATCATCTGGCGGCGGCCGGCTTCAGGAACTTGCCCTATGCCTTCGTCTTCGAAGTGACGCCCGAGCGTGATGGCAGCCGTCTGCATCTGCATGGTGTCATACACACGTCCGGTTTCTCCAGTGATGATCTGACGCGGCTTCGCAATGCTTTGCGAAAGGCTGCTTCACCAGCGTCTGGTGCACTCGGAGGTCAACGTCAGCTCGATATGGTGCCGCTCTACAATGCTGCTGGATGGTCCGATTACCTTTTGAAAGATGCCAGTCGAACGGCGGACTATCTGGGGATCGACCATCCGTTCATGCTCAGCGATCCGATGAAGCGGGTGGCAAAGGTCTACTTTAATGATCTGCAGGCTGAGGTTCGCCGTCGGGGAGGTTCGATCAAAGTGTCGACCGAAACGGCTTCACCGGTCACGTCGAATGCCATGATCGGCACTCGCGAGGGATTCACTGTTCGCTCTGGATCTGATATAAGCAAGCTATCCGGTGAGAGGGATAACAAGCGGGCCGGTGATGTGCGTATCCGTGCGCGTCATCGGCCTGCTTCGTCGCGGAAACGTCCGTTAATCAGACTTTCCCGGCTGTCAGTCTCTCGCCAATCTCATCCTCGCAGAGCTGTCCAATCACCATTGTACGTGCACACGACACGTCTGACGGGCTGATCATATCTTTGGCTATAAGGTTGGCCCCAAAGACTCGCATACAGTCGATTTGAAGGGGGTCCAGACGTTTTTGTCGTGGTGAGGCTGGCCACGCCACAACGGCCCTCAGTGAGTCGCTTCGGCGGGCTTAGACTGATGCTGTTCGTGGGAACTTGTGGAAAGGCAGCGTTCTGGGATCGATCGATGACTCGATAACTGGCTCACCTATTTGCTGCTGCGATGAACGCTCGACAGCATCAGGGACCACGCTAGCCTCCTCTTGAGAGCAGCTAGCCCAGCTAAGGCAGCAAGCAAAAGAAAAGCGCTTGCAGGGAGTGAAACAGGCGAAGGTTCGTCTTCCATCAGCACACTTTTGATCCATGTGCCCACCAGATGCTGAAAAAGCGAGCTACGTTCTGCGATCCAGACGTTACGCAAGAGCCTCAAACGATCTCCAAACCCTTCCGCCCGACGACGATACACCATTGGTGCACGTATTCAGCCGTATGTGCTGGCCTCTGTTTCGTTTGGCAGGCGACCGTCCGGTGTAAAGCGGTCTACGACCTTTGGAAGGGCTGCATTCAGTCGAAGGAGGAGTTCGTAGCGAGAAAGGCCGGTCTTCTGGCTCAGCTCGTCCAGTGTCTCTTGACCGATGGCCGACTCAAGTTCACTTACATCCATGGGCCTATTCGGCTGCGACGAGACCCATGTCTCTGCAGTGTCTGCCCGTCCGGTTTCTTTGAAGCGGTTGACCAGGTCACTGAGCCCAGCCGACAGAGTGCTGCCTGCCGAACCCGCACTGAAGAGGCCGCTGACTTCACTGAGAAAACCACCACTGCGTTCAGTGTCCGCACGGCCGGCTGTATCGGACGAAGAACCTAGGCGAGCATCGGACAACATATCACTTATCCGACCGCGGTTTTGATATCCTGCAACTGCCACGAGGCCGAGCAAGGCGAGGAGAGAAGGCGACGATCGAGACATGAAAAGCTCCTAGGTTACTAAATGAGTGAAATTAGGCGCGACGGCTCATGAAGCCCCAGATCGCTAGGACGATGATCGCGCCGACAGCAGCACCGATGAGACCTGCGCCTTCACCTTGTGAATACCAACCGAGGGATTGCCCAAGAAAGGTTGCCACGAAAGCTCCGACGATCCCCAAGATCGTTGTCAGGATGAACCCAGAGGGCTCTTTGTCACCCGGCATCACGAACTTTGCGATCACACCTGCCAGAAACCCGATGATGATAGTCCAAATAATGCCCATGGCGGATGATCCTTCAGTTGATTGCCTTGCAAGTAACAACCCTCTTCCAACTATCGAGTTCCTAGCCGCATGTCATCCCTGACTGAGCCGGCTGGTCCTACTGCTCAATCGCTTATCACTTATCGCGCGGTTCGAGCGTCCTGTGTCAAGATACCTGTGAAGGGTAGTGCGGATAGTTCCTAGAAATCGGCAGCCGTTTGCCCCTCATGGTAGTGACACCTTGACGGACGTGACCTTTCAAACCAGACCTGACAGGCGCTCCTTTGACGCGCAGACTCACGGAGAGTCGATTTGAAAGGGGTCTGGTAGATTTCGCTTGTGGGAGGACCGGCCGCGCCACAGCGACGCTCAGTGGCTCGCTCTGGCTGTCTCTGCTGGCGCAGAGAAATGGGGAACGGCGTCGTTCTGGGGTCGATGGACCGACTGCTCAGGACGTCGCTATCATGGCCAGCAGGGCCGGGCGGCGTTCGGGTCTATCTGGTTCAGCCTGAACAATGTGATCAGGCCGGTTTGAGGGCCCGATCTCTCCGATCCGTGGCGGTTGGGGCCGGCAAGATTTCGGCTATGATCAGCGCAAGCCAAGCCCTGAGGTGGGCCAGGATCTTGCGAATGTTGTGGCCGCAGGCGCAGAGCACGGCGAAGACGGCGTCGCCGATGATGCCTTTCAACGGGCATCGCGACAGGCGGCCGTCGGTTTTCATGTGGCCGATCTCGGCTTCGATGGCGCTTCGTCGGCGGAGGTCTGCGACGAGTTTTGGCGTCAGCCCGCGCCTCGTGCCGCTGATCAGGACGCGGGTTTTGTCTTCTCCATGGCCGCGGTAGCCGCGGTCGACGACTGCCAGATCGGGGCGTTGGTCGGTCAGGATCGTGACCTGTTCGAGCGCCTCTCTCAGGATGTGACCGTCGTATGGGTTGCCCGCAAAACTGCGCATCCCGACTACGAAGCCCTCGTCCAACGTGGTGGTCACGCTGACCTTGCAGCCAAACTCGTAGCGCACCCGGGCCTTGCCTTTCGAGATGCAGTCGACCTCCGGCTCGTGCAGGGCGTAGATCTTGTCCGCCCCCTTGGGTGCTTGGTGCAAGAGTTGCGACACCAAGGCGAGCTTTGCAATGATCCGGTCCCGCAGGCTGCCTTCGGGGATGTCTTGCAGGTGGCGGCGGAGGTCGCGCATGACCCGGCCGGTATAGCCCTTCAGCTTTTTCAATGCCTTGCGCATGCGCTTGAACTGCCTGGCATGGGCGTAGCGGCCCACTTGCAGCGCCAGCCACGGGGCAAGGCGGGCGTAGGATTGGCGCAGCTCCACCCCGGCCTCCTGCGCCAGGACGGCCATCTGTTCACGCGCCCGCTCATAAAGCCGGGAGTCCGTGGGGTGGGCGATGGCCTTTTCCATCACTGTCGTGTCCACTGCCACGCGCTTGAAGCTGTCCTCGTCGATGGCCCCGGCCTTCTGGCCAGCCCGGATGGTCTGGGCCAGCAGCCACTCGACGCCTTCCTCGCCAATGCGACCACGCCAACGGGTCAGTGAGGAGGGGTCGACGGGCAAGCGATGCTGGAAGAAGGTCTCGCCGGTGAGGTGCTGGTAATACGGGTTCTCGACCCAGCGCGCGACCACCGCCTCGTCCGACAACCGATAGGCGTGCTGCAGATACAGTAGCCCCGCCACCAGCCGCGGTTCTGTCGCGGGCCGACCCTTTTGCGACGGAAAGAACCCCGCCCACTCTCGCTCGAACACCTCCCAGTCCATCAGCGCCGAAAGCTTCACCAACTCATGTCGCGGATCGATCATGTCGACCAGACGCGGGCGCAGCAGATCGTCTTGTTCCTGGGGGCGCGGGCGGTGCTTCATGGCCAGAACCGAAATTGCAGGGTTTCGCCGCAGATCATACAAAACCCTGCAAGCCATGGCGAGAAAAACCGCGCCGTTTCAACGCAAAATCAATGGCATGGGGGTTGTTCAGCGCGAACTTGGTAGCCTGAGGCGTCACGGATATGGGGAGGGGTGTCGAAGGGCTGAACTGCTTGCGACATGCATGGAGATGCGAAGTCCTAGAAGAATGATGCGTCAGCGATGGGGTTGGCTCGGGTGGTGGCAGACTGGGGATGCCAGACCCTCCATCCCTAGAAGGCATACCGCGAAAAGGGCGCTGCGGCTCATCCACGACGTTACAGAGGCCTTTCTCTACCCACCTAGTCGGTATGCCTGACCGACCTGATCGACGCCGCGCCGGATGTTGCGGTGTCGTTCTACCTTCCGATGCAGACGCGCGGCCATGACCGCGCAGAATATGATCATCATGAAAAATCTTCTGGCTCAGGCCGCAGATGCGCTTGCTGAGCGGAACTTTGCAGACCGATAGATCGCTGCCATCCTGGCACCAGCGACCGCCCTCGTCGACAATTATGACTTCTGGCAGCATCAGGATCCGGGGCTAAGCGGCGTCTCGATCACTCGGTGACTGCATCGATAAACATTCGCGTCTCGCCGATCAGGCTTTGCCTGCTTCCGTGATAAGACCCCGCGGTAGTCGAGGTGTTCTTAGCGAGACTGTTCTGTGATGTCGTAATTTCCCTTCTCGTCACCGATATAACAAGTCCTGTTCAGAAATTCAATAATTTATAGGTAAAACTCACCATAGCTCTACTTAACCACGGAGTAGTTACTAGCGTTCTTCAAGAAAGACTTTGTATCTCCAAAATAATAGTCACTTACTCCAGCTGGCTTTGATCCACTTATCTGGTACTGATCCACCAAAGCAATCCCGATTACATCGCCATCTACATTAGAAATATATCCCAAGAATATCCCAGTATGCTGCCATTCTCCTTTCACTGTCTTCCCTTCTGAGTAATAGAGCTCAGTCGTAGGATCAAAAGTGGCGAGTGGCGTTCCTACCGGTATATCTGGATAAAGCCCTGAAGCATTTGGCGATAACTCTGCGCCTTTACGCCAAGTTGCAGTGTTTTTGACGCCGGACAATGCCCTTGTTAAAGCTACGCACTCCTTTATCAAATCCTGTGGGTACTGCGCGGGTGCTATGTACCCCTTATATTCCCCACTTTCAAATGCTAACGTCAAATACTTTTGCGCTAGACCAGATGTTTGGGACGTACGGATCTTCCGATCTGGGTTCAATAGAACGGCCGCTTTGTAAGCTTGCGCTGAAGATTTTTTTTCTAAGGCAGTATCATCAACGACACGGCACTGTGCAGCTCCACGCTGGCAGCTTTGACCTGGTAACTGCTTCACACCTGCGAAAGCTGCCTTCCAGTCGATGGTCCTGCTCAGCCCTTGCTGGATACGGCCATGCTCATCTAGTGCGGCCCGCGTTGCAACACTAGCGTCAGCGTAAACAGGAGCAACCTGGCACAGGTATCCACACGCTATAGCGACAATGATCGTGATCTTCATTTTGAATTCCACCAACTCTAAAGCCCGTAAGACTTTATCAAAGAAAAGGCTTCGACTTTGACACCATTTGCCACCGCTGGCTTGACGGATTGATCGACACGAGAAAATCCAGTTTTGGCCTGCGATCTCTTGATAAGGTATGAAATATATCCATCAAAGTGTCCTTGACACTCAGGGCTACTGTGCGCCCGCTCTAGAGCTGCATCGACGCCTGACCCGTTCTTGATCTCGCGCGCATTCTTTTCAACGCAGGTAACATAAGTGAGGTATAATACCTCTCCCGTCGAGCCCACATTTCCAGAGGAGGCTTGCTCACTGACACACCCCGCAGTCAATGCCAAGATCAGGACGCTTAATGTTGAAAGCCTGACAAATGCGGGGCGCGCACCGGGAAGGTTGGGTTTACGAATAACACTCTGCAACGAGTCCCTGGATAGCGTCACTCTTCGGTTCCTCACTAGTGCCACTGCGCAGAAAAGGTATGGCCGTTCATAGTAGCGGTCAATAGTGTTCAAGTGCCTTGCCCGACAACGTAGGTGCTGGAAGCTTCATTCGGGAGTTTACGAGCGAAGCTATGGCTTTCTCAGCGACATGCGGGCGCTCTTCTGAACACAGATACCCGAGGACGCGATGGCCTCCGCCCACAAGGTGATGAATGCCGCACTCCGTGACGACCTGCAGGGCCTGCTCCAGGCGATGAACCCGATCCGGTTCGAAAGGCTGATCCTCGATCTGCTGGCCGCGATGGGCTATGGGGGCGGCGATCTCAGCAACGGTCGCATGACACGCGCCACGGGCGATGGCGGGATCGACGGGGTAATCGACGAAGACGCTCTGGGGCTCGATGCCATCTACATCCAGGCAAAGCGTTACGACCCCAGTTACAAGGTCGGCCGACCGGACCTGCAGCGCTTCGGCGGCTCTCTGACAGGCGAGGGCGCGACGAAGGGGGTCTTCGTCACCACGTCGAATTTTTTCACGCGACGCGACCAGCTATATCGAACGAGTCCAGCACCGCATCCGCCTGATCAACGGCCAGCGCCTCGCCGGCCTGATGATCCAGTATGGCGTCGGCGTCCGTGCGCGCAGCACCTACACCATCAACACGGTGGACGAGGACTATTTCTCTGAGGTTTGAAGGATGACGACCATGTCGATGCGCTCAGACGACGTCCCGCCAACGAAGTCAGTCCGTGTGCAGGTGGTAGACCTTCTTGAGGGCCTGCGGCATCTGGACCCGATGTCACGACCTGTGGGGCAGCGCAGAGAGCGCGCGACTGACTGCGCCACCTTCAGCTCGATGGGTGAAGATCTGAAGATAGACTTGCCTGGTGGCAGCGTCCTCATCCCCGGGGCACAGGGGGCAATTGACGAGGTGACCGTGCTGGCCAGCGCTGTGGAGGGCATGAAACGAGGCATAGCTAGCCTCGTCCATGATAACCCGGTGGTGGTGCTGTCCTTGGACGATTGCCACCTCGTCCTAGCCTGCCAAAGAGTCCGAGCACGCTACAAAGCGCAGTGAACTCATGCTGGCCTTCGGGCGCGGCGGATAACATGACCGCGGCGTCACGTTCGAGAAACTGAGGAATTCGAACATGACCCCATCACAGACCGGGTATCGGCAGCTCGAACTTCACCTTGTTGAGGGCATCAGCCATCATCGTGATGGGCGTCGCGTGGATGTAAACCGACGCGATGTCCTGCGGAGCGTGACCCGAGATCATCTTCGACACTTCGCGCGGGACACCCGCCCGCGCCAGCTCCGTCGCGAGGGTGTGGCGGAAGCTGTAGAAGACCTTCTGCTTGCTTTTGAGGCTGATGTTCACCAGGAACGTGTTGTTGAACCAGTCATTCACCTTGTCGGGTCGTTTGGCCCACTGCGGGAACAGCAGCGTTTCGCCGGCAGTTCGCAGACGTTCTACGTGATCTAGAAACCCAAGGCGAACCAGGTCGTCATGGATCGGGACAAGGCGCTTGCTCCGCTGGTTTTTCGAGGCATCAGCCAGGTAGAACACCGGGATGGTCTGCTCTGCGTAGATGTTCGCCAGCTGCATCCGTGCCATCTCGGACGAGTTTCGGACACCCGTATAGAGCATTACCAGGAGCGCCCACTGGTTCAGACCGTAGGCCTTGGGATCTGCGAAGATCGGGGACCCGAAGATCTTCTTGAGCTCATTCTTGCTGAACGGCAGATAAGACGGCTCGCGATGAACCTTGCTGCCAGTATCCACGCGAACCTCCCTCGCAGGGTTTGTGTCAGCGTGGTCGTTGTTCGATGCCCATTGCAGGATGCTGGACAGGTGCGACAACCACTTCATGTTGATCGTCTTCGGTGCCAGCGTCGGGATGGGCTCGGCCAGTTTGGCGTTCGCCTTGATCGCCTGGGGCAGGGTGAGGCCGGGGAAGCGCATGGTGTATCGGTTGGGCGTCTTCAAGAGCGCCTGTTTATAGTCGATCACGTTCTTCTTCGAAATGGAGCCGACAGCGACATCGGCGCCCATGAACTCGTTGAACATGCGCACCGCGTTTCGATGCTCTTCCATCGTCTTCGGAGCCAGTGTGCTGCCTCCGGCCGTGCGCTCGTCGTGGAAGGCTGCCAGCGCCTCTGTGAGGGTCAGGCCACCGGACCTGCCGCCAACGGTCTGCACGAGGCCGGACTCGGGGTCTGGTGCCGTCAGCAACGGATCGCTTGGCCGACCCGAAAAGTCGCCTCGATCGCGTTCGAGGGTGCGCTCCAAGGCCTCGATCTCGGATCGGGTCAGCGCGTCTGCTAAGGCTCGCCATTCCTGCGTATCGCGCTGAAGGTGGCGGTGATTGGCGTCGACATATTGTTTTACAGCAGGTTCGATCCAGCGCGTATCACCGGTTCTGAAGCTGGAACGAAGCGCGGCGAGGCGCTTGGTTCGGCTGTTTTGGTAGAAGTGCCGTGCACCTGCCTTCAATTCAAAATCCGTTGTCGCATTGATGACGGAGACAGATGTGTGCCCGGTGCTACGCTGCTCAGCGGCCAGCCTGTCGAGCGCCCGCTCTTTCTCCGCGTCGATTTCCGCTATAGTGGGCATGGTCGCCCTCACCTGCTCGTCGGTGGCGATTGCGTTTGCATAGTAGCTCTTAGCCGCCATGGACAGGGTGACGGAAGGCGCACTCTTTCGAGCGTCGATCATCAGCCTAGCCTCGTCTATCCTAGCGAAGAAGCGGTTGATGATTCCGTGCGCGAGCCTTTCGCGGGTCTTGGCGTCTGACGGCAGGTCGCTCTCAACTAGCTCTCGTTGGCCTATAATGTCACGTAGCTCCGGCGGAACCGTGATGCGAACGATCCACTTTCCCCTGACTTGCTGGACGTATTTCATGTCCCCTCCGACACCCCGCTTGTAGCAACGCTTGTAGCAAGATTTGTAGAAGATGCCCTTACAAACTAAGGGTCTCTTGCATTTTCAAGGTGCTAGGAGGGGGTAGGGTGAGAGGCTGGACAACGACCCAAGCGGGGCTCGTTACGGCTGCTTCCTTCCGGACCTGACCGGGTTGGCGAGGCGCTCGCCCGCGCCAACCTCTCACCGCGTCAGATAGGGCAGGGGAGCGATGTTTGCAAGCCCCAGATCGCGCCCTGTCAGCTCCAGACGCCGGCCCAGCGGGCCCCATCGGCGAGGCTGCGGGCGACGTGATGGGCAAAGCGTCCCGAGGCCGGGATGATATCGGGCACCTGAACCACGGTCATGCCAGCGGCAAATGCGGCTTCGGCCCCCGGTTCGCTGTCTTCGAACACCAGACAGCGGGCAGGGTCCACGCCCAGCGTGGATGCGGCCAGCAGATAGGGTTCGGGATGCGGCTTTGGCGCGGTCACATCATCGCGGGTTATAACGGCATGAAAGGCCGGTCGCAGCCCGGCCTGGACCAGCCGCACCTCTGCCGGATCGCGGCGCGACGAGGTGACCAGCGCCAGCGCATGACTGTTGCGCAAGCCGTGAACAATCTCGGATGCGCCTGGCTTCAACAGAAGATCAACCGCCTGAGCCGCCAGAAACGCGGTCTGCCAGGTGCTGTTCAGACGGTCCAGATCCAGCCCCGGAAACCGCGACAGGATCATCCCGGCCGATGTCACCTGATCAATTCCGACCAGCGCGTGCAGCAGATCCTCGACATCCGAATGCCCCTGCGCCGCAAAGGCAGCCGCCCCGGTTTGCACGGTCAGACGCTCGCTGTCGACCAGCGTTCCGTCAAGGTCAAAGAACACGGCATCAAACACGGATCATTCCCCTTGGTGCAGGGACAAGCGATCCCGTTCCGGACCGGGGTAGCAGATTGCCACCGGATGAGAAAGCCACGTCGCCGTCTATAGCGACAGTCGCACCCGGAGGAACCCGTCCCGGGTGCGGAACAGCGGGGTCAGCGCCAGATCGGGCTGGTTTGCCAGATGCTGTTCGGCCTGCGGGCTGGTGTCAAACACGACCGAGGTTCCGGGCATTGGCCGGAACCGCCAGCCGGGACGGTCAGGTTCCATGGATGATCCGCCTTGGGCCAACACCCGTCTGATATGGGAAATGACAATGTCCCGGTTGGCGATCTGTTCGTCCAGCACCACACCGGCGCTTTCGCGTCGGGTATAGCCACCGTTGCCCGACCCGCGATAGCTGTTGGTGGCAAGGATGAACTCTTGTGACGGATCAAGCGGCATGCCCTGCCAGCACAGGTCGCAGATCCGCTGACCGCCTTTGTCCATCGGTGGGACAGACAGGTCGATCTCATAGGTCAGACCGCCGATGGTGTCATAGACAAACGAGGGCAGGTCCAACCCGAACAAAGGCTGATCCACACCTCCCAGCAGCACTTGCCGGTAACCGCGCACTGCACATTCCAGCCAGTTCCGCAGACCAGCCCCGGTGATGCGCAACGCCATGATGGTATTGGGATGCAGGTACAGATCGGCGGCGTGGCGCAACAGGATTTCTCCGGGCGGGACATTGGTGTAATTCTCGGGACCGCCCACGCCGCCCGCCCGGAAGGGGGACGTCGCGGACAGCACCGGAAGATGCGCCAAGGGTCCGTTCGCCAGCCGTTCGATCACATAGGCGCTCTGGGCCTGATTGATGATCTGGACCGACGGGCAATCGGTCACCATCGCGAAAAAGCTGTGGATGGCGCGCGCGGTATGGCCAATCGGCTCGCGCGTCCAGGCCCGGGCCGCCTCATGCGCAGGGTGGATCAGGGCCGTCAGGGCTTCATCCGGGGGGACCAGCCCGACAGGCGTGCCATCGGTCGCGCGGGTAGAAATCGGACGTGCTTCAACCCGGTGCCGGGCTACGCGCCAGGATGTGCCGTTGTGCATCAGATCGAGGTCGATCACCCCCAGATGTGAGCCGAAAAATCCCGGCATGACCGCGGGCTTGCCGTGCAGGGTTCCCGCATCCGCGTCTACTCCCGGCACTGCTGCAAAGCCGGGGCCGGGAAAAACCATGTGGACATGCCCCATGACAAGCGCATCCACCCCGTCAAGCCTGGCAAGTTCAAGCGCCTCGTCCTGTGGCCTGTTGCCATTCAGGGCGGCCCCGACCCCGCAATGGGCCAGAACCACAACAACATCGGCCCCGGCTGCCCGCACATCCGGAACGTGGCGGGCGACGGCTTCGATCATCGGGTCCATCCCGACCTGACCCCCGATCGCCTGACGGTCCCAGATGGCGGTATCCATGGGCAGCACGCCGATGACTCCGATCCGCACCAGATGCGACTGTCCGTTCTGGTCATTCAGGTGCCGTTCCAGCAGCGTCCAGGGCCTAATCAGCGGTGAAACCGGGTTGGGCTTAAGGGGCAGGGTGTTCGCAGACAGGACCGGAAAGGGGGCCTGTTCCAACGCCGCCGCCAGCGTTGGAATCCCGTGCGAAAATTCGTGGTTCCCCAGATTGATCGCGTCATATCGCAGATGCGCCATCGCCTGCAGCATGGGGTGGGGCCGCAGGCTTACCTGCGCCACGTAATCTCCCAGAGGGCTGCCCTGCAGAAAATCGCCGTTGTCCAGCAGAACCGGATCTTGCACCTCGCGTCTTGCCTCTGCGATCAGCGAAGCGGTCAGGCACAGTCCCTTGCGCACACAGGTGGCGTCGGCATGATAATCATGCCCAGACAGGTGCATGTGCAGATCACTGGTCGCAATAACCCTCAGGCAAACCTGCGCGTCCGCCGCGCTGGGCCCTTGATCCACAACAGGGATGGCACTCGTGAAACTGATCGTCATTCTGGCGTTATTTTCAACGGTTCTTCAATCAATACCATACCCTAGATCTGGATAACCCAAAGGAAAGTGCTTGGCGTGAGAAAATTTTTCTGACGCCACATCCGCACGGATAAGTTGCATTCTGACACTATCGTGCCGCTCCTGATTTACGCGCCCGGCGCATCATGGCATCACAGGCCGGGGCCCGCAGGGGCAGGACTGGTCGGGGAGGCAGGATGAGATTTGCAGAAACGGTGACTTTTGGCGGATCAGGCCTGAACCGTGCGGCAGAGTTGCGCGGCGATGAACAGGCGCAGGCCGCCTTGCTGGCGCGGGGGCGGGTGCTTCCGGTCTGGCGCGGCAAGCCGCTGGTGCAGGCAGGGGGGCTTGGCTGGGTCACATGCGATTCGATGGTGCTGCACCACGCCGGGGTGCGGGTGTTTCTGGGCTTTGACGACGACCAGCCCTGCTTTGCCGCCGATATCACCGATTGGCAACCCGAAGCCGGAGCCGAAGCGGTGCAGGCAGGATTTCTGGACTCCAGCCAGCAACATCACCCGGCCCTGCCCGACAGCTTTGCCTTTGCGGAACTGCGCGCCACCATGCTGGGCCTGACCGCGCGCGAGGCCGAACTGGCGGCAACGGCCAAGGCAATTCTGCAATGGCATCGCAGCCATGGCTTCTGCGCGGTGTGTGGCGCGGCATCCGCCCCGGCCATGGCGGGCTGGCAGCGCAGTTGCCCTACTTGCGGCGCACAGCATTTCCCGCGCACCGACCCTGTGGTGATCATGCTGGTCACCCATGGCAACCGCGCGTTGCTGGGCCGCAGTCCCGGCTGGCCGGAAGGTATGTATTCCTGTCTGGCTGGATTCGTCGAACCCGGAGAAACGGTCGAGGCCGCCGTCCGGCGTGAGGTATTTGAAGAGGCGGGCATCCGGCTGGGGGCCGTGCGCTATCTGTCCAGCCAGCCCTGGCCTTTTCCCGCCAGCCTGATGCTGGGCTGCGCGGCCGAGGCGGTTAGCGACGCCATCACGCTTGACCCCAATGAAATCGAACACGCCTTATGGGTGACGCGCGAAGACATGGTTTCGGTGATGGCAGGCACCCACCCGCTGATAAAGCCGGCCCGAAAGGGCGCGATTGCCCATTTCCTGATCCATAACTGGCTTGCAGACCGGCTGGATTGACTTCAGATTCACGCGAACGGGCGATGACGGTCCGAAAGGGTGAGGGGAACTTTCCCTGACCCCGACCATCCAGACAGGGACAGCAGGATGCATTTTTCGTCACGAACCGACATCGAGGCTCCGATCGACTTTGTCTACGCTGCCCTGTCCGATTTTGAGGCATGGGAACGCGCTGCCATGCGGCGGGGGGCCGAGGTCCATCGGACAGACAAGTTGCGTGCCGCAGGTGTCGGCATGGGCTGGCATGTGGGCTTCCGCTTTCGCGGAAAAGACCGCGCTGTCGATATCCGGCTGGTCGGGCAGGACCCCGGGGCGAAGCTGGCCTTTACCGGCAGGGGCCGCATGATCGAAGGCGATCTGTCGATCGAACTGGTGTCTTTGTCGCCAAAACGCACCCGCATGGTGCTGCACACCGACGTCCGCCCGCTGACACTGGCGGCGCGGCTGTTCCTGCAGTCGATGAAACTTGCGAAAGGCCGGGTTCAGACCAGACTGAACAATCGGATGGAGCAGCTGTCCACCGAATTGCAAACACGCTTTGCCGCATCGCGGTCGCGCTGAATGCGCGATGGCTGAGCGCAATCAGCCGCGCGCGCGGTCTGAAGGATACACGCCCATGATGGTGATGTTATGGGTGAAATACCGCAGCTCTTCCAGCGCAAGCGCCACGTTGGGGTCTTTTGGATGCCCTTCGATATCGGCATAGAATTCGGTCGCAATGAAACTGCCGCCAACCATGTAGCTTTCCAGCTTGGTCATGTTCACGCCATTGGTCGCAAAGCCGCCAAGCGCCTTGTAAAGGGCCGCAGGAATGTTGCGGACCTGAAAGGTGAAGGTCGTGATCATCTGGGGCGCGCGCCGATTGTGATCGGCATCGCGGCTCATCACCAGAAACCGCGTCGTGTTGTTCTTCTGATCCTCGATATGCGGTGCCAGCACCTCCAGCCCGTAAATCTCGGCCGCAAGTTCGCTGGCCAGGGCGGCGCGGGTCTTGTCCCCGGCTTCAGCCACCTCGCGCGCGGCGCGGGCGTTGTCGGAACTGACACGGCCCACAATGCCATGGCTGCGCAGAAACCGGGCGCATTGCGGCAAGATCACCACATGGCCATGCGCCTCACGCACATCGGCAAGCACGGCACCCGGCACACACAGCAGGTTGACATGCACCCGCACAAAGGCCTCGTCCACGATATGCAGCTCCGATTTCGGCAGCAGGCTGTGCACATCGGCCACCCGGCCATAGGTCGAATTCTCTACGGCCAGCATCCCCAGGTCAACGTCGCCCGACCGTGTTAACTCGACTACATCCTCGAAAGTGGTGCAGGGCACCACCTCCATCCCCGGGCGGGCTTGCTGGCAGGCCTGATGCGAATAGGCACCAAGTTCGCCCTGAAATGCGATCCGACCGGTCATGTTTCGGGCTCCGATAGATAAAGGTGGACAAAAAGGGGCGAATGGTCGCGCACCTACACCTTGAAACATGTATAGGGAAGCGGGTAGAAGCCCTGCAACGAGAATGCCAAGGGAAAGCGCGACATGTTCGACACGATGACGATGACCAAGGTGTTGGGGGCGGTTTGCGGATCGCTTCTGGTGTTTTTGCTGGGCGGCTGGGCGGCAACTGCGCTGTATACCACGGGCGGCGGTCATGGCGAAGGCCATCAACAAGCCTATGCGATTGACACGGGCGCGTCTGACGCCCCGGCCGAAATGGCCGAAGATGCACCGGATTTTGCCACGATATACGCCGCGGCCGATGCTGCAGCGGGTGAATCCGTCTTCGCAAAATGCCGCGCCTGCCACAAGCTGGACGGCGCTGATGGCGTTGGCCCACATCTGAACGGCATCGTTGACAAGGCCAAGGCCGCATCGGCGGGCTATGCCTATTCCGATACGCTGGTCGGCATGGCGTCGGAAGCCTGGACACCGGAAAACCTTGACGCGTTCCTGCTCAGCCCACGCAACTATGCCCCGGGCACCAAGATGGCTTTTGCCGGTCTGCCCCGCCCGGATGAGCGCGCCAATCTGATCGCCTATCTGGCCACCACCAACTGATCCGGTACCGATACCGGGGCTGATGCTTCGGCCCAAAATGCTTGCACCGGCCGTCCCGAAAGGGGCGGCCGTTTCGAATTCTTGCGCTGATCACGCAATCGCCACTTGAGCCATCGACAAACCGCGCTTTACTTCCCCTAATGTTCTAAAGCCGCATCAAAGCGGCCATGACAGACAAGGGGAAGGTCAGATGGCACAGACATATGGCACATTTGCAGCTTTGGCAGGAGCTGTGTTCGCGGCGGCTCCGCTCTGGGCGCAGGATACCATCATCACCGCGCATGGCATTTCCACTTTTGGCGAATTGCAGCTGCCCGCCGATTTCACCCATCTGCCTTACGTCAACCCCGATGCCCCCAAGGGCGGCGAAATCTCGGTCTGGGCCTTTGGCGGCTTCGACAGCATGAACCCCTATTCGATCAAGGGCCGAGCGGCGGGCCTGTCATCTGCCCCCTACGAGGCGATCCTGACCGGCACCGCAGATGAAATCGGTGCATCCTATTGCCTGCTGTGCACCACGCTGGAGTATCCGGAAGACCGGTCCTGGGTGATTTTCAACCTGCGCCCCGAGGTGACGTTCTCGGATGGCACCCCGCTGACAGCCGAAGATGTCATGTTCACCTATCAGACCTTTCTGGCCAAGGGCCTGACCGATTTCCGCACTGTTCTGGCCACACAGGTCGAAAGCGTGGAGGTGCTGGGTCCGCACCGCATCAAATTCACCTTCAAGGCGGATGTGCCGCACCGCGATCTGCCGGCCAGCATGGGTGGCCTGCCGGTGATTTCCAAAGCGCATTACGAGGCGAATGCGCTTGATCTGGAAGAAAGCACGATGACGCCCATGCTGGGCAGCGGGCCCTATGTGCCGGGCCGCATTGATGTGGGCAAATCGGTCACATGGGTGCGCAACCCCGACTATTGGGGCGCGGACCTGCCGCTGAACCAAGGGCGCGGCAATTTCGACACCATCCGCATCGAATACTATTCCGACTACGACGCCGCGTTCGAAGGCTTCAAGGCCGGCAATTACACCTTCCGCAACGAGGCCAGCTCGATCAAATGGGCCACCGGCTTTGATTTCCCCGAAGTGGCGAACGGCCAGATCGTCAAGGCGGAACTGGCCGATGGCAGCAAGGCACCGGGTCAGGCCTTTCTGTTCAATCTGCGGCGGGAAAAGTTCCAGGACCCGCGCGTGCGCGAGGCCATCGGGCTGATGTTCAACTACGAATGGTCCAATGCCACCCTGTTCTACGGTATCTACGCCCGCATCGATTCCATCTGGGAAAACACCTGGCTGGAAGCCATCGGCACCCCCACCCCGGCCGAGGCCACCATCCTGCAGCCGCTGGTCGATGAAGGGCTGTTACCCGCCACCATCCTGACCGACGAGGCTGTGATGGCCCCCACCTCGGGCGAACGTCAGCTGGACCGCCCCAACCTGCGCCGCGCCAGCGCCCTGCTGGACGAGGCGGGCTGGACCGTGGGCAGCGACGGCAGGCGCCGCAACGCCGCCGGACAGGTGCTCTCGGTCGAAATGCTCAACGACAGCCCCAGTTTTGACCGCATCATGAACCCCTATATCGAGAACCTGAAGGCGCTGGGCATAGACGCGCGGCTGACGCGCGTTGACAATGCCCAGATGGAGGCGCGGACCCGCCCGCCATCTTATGACTTCGACATGATCACCGGCAATGCCCGGTCCGACTACATTTCCGGCTCGGAACTCAAGCAGTTCTACGGGTCGGAAACCGCCGATGTCTCGGCCTTCAACATCATGGGCCTGAAAAGCCCCGCTGTTGACCGGCTGATCAATGTGGTCATGGCGTCGCAATCGCTCGACGATCTGACGGTCGCGACACAGGCGCTGGACCGGGTACTGCGGGCCGAACGGTTCTGGGTGCCGCAGTGGTACAAGGATGTCCACACGATCGCCTATTACAACATGTACGAGCACCCCGAAACGCTGCCGCCCTATGCTCTGGGCGAACTGGATTTCTGGTGGTACAACGCAGAAAAGGCAGAGGCGCTTCGGGCAGCCGGCGTCCTGCGATAACAAGAACAACAGGCAGGCAGGCCACATGGGCGCCTATATCCTCCGGCGATTGCTTCTGATCATCCCGACTCTGATCGGGATCATGATCATCAATTTTGGCCTGACCCAGTTTGTGCCGGGTGGGCCGATCGAACAGGTCTTGGCCCGGATTGACGGCGGCGGCGATCCCATTCAGGCGATCAGCGGTGCGGGTGATGCGGGCATCGGGCAACAGGGCAACGACTCTGGGTATGTCGGCGCGCAAGGCCTTGACCCCGGTTTTCTGGCCGAACTGGAGGTGCAGTTCGGCTTTGCCCGCTTTGTCTGCGAACCGGGATTTACCGGCACCCCGTCGGCCCGTGCGCCGGAATGCGAAAAAGAGCTGATCCCGGCGTGGGAGCGGTTCTTTATCATGATGTGGAACTACATCCGCTTCGATTTCGGCGAAAGCCACTTCCGGTCCATCGGCGTGCTGGAATTGGTCTGGGAAAAACTGCCGGTGTCTCTGACGCTTGGCCTGTGGTCCACCCTGATTGCCTATGCCATCTCGATCCCGCTGGGCATCCGCAAGGCGGTGCGCGACGGGTCGCGGTTCGACACATGGACCAGCGGCGTGATCATCGCGGCCTATGCCATCCCCGGTTTTCTCTTCGCCATCCTGCTTCTGGTCCTGTTCGCGGGGGGCAGCTATTTCCGCTGGTTCCCGCTGCGCGGTCTGACGTCGGACAATTTTGACCAGCTGTCGATGATCGGCAAGGTGCTGGATTACCTGTGGCACATCACGCTGCCGGTGCTCGCCTCCACCATCGCCAGCTTTGCCACCCTGACGCTGCTGACCAAGAACAGCTTTCTGGACGAGATCAAGAAGCAATACGTGATGACCGCCCGCGCCAAGGGGCTGTCGGAATCAAGCGTGCTCTATGGCCATGTGTTCCGCAACGCCATGCTGATCGTGATCGCAGGGTTTCCGGCGCTGTTCCTGTCGGTGTTCTTCGGATCGAGCCTGATCATCGAGACGATTTTCAGTCTGGATGGCCTTGGCCAACTTGGCTTCCGCGCGGCGGTGGAACGGGATTATCCGGTGATCTTCGGCACGCTGTTCTTCTTTGGCATGATCGGTCTGGTGGTCGGCATCCTGTCGGACCTGATGTATGTCTGGGTTGACCCCCGCATTGATTTCGAGCGGAGAGGCTGAGCCATGGCCCTGTCCCCGCTGAA
Organism: Pseudotabrizicola sediminis; assembly: GCF_004745575.1. Lineage (GTDB taxonomy): Bacteria > Pseudomonadota > Alphaproteobacteria > Rhodobacterales > Rhodobacteraceae > Pseudotabrizicola > Pseudotabrizicola sediminis. The sequence continues at coordinate 291,960 of NZ_RPEM01000002.1, forward strand.
CCAGCGCCGCTGGCGCAATTTCAAGGCCAACCGCCGGGCATGGTGGTCGCTGATCCTGTTTTCCATCCTCTACGGCATCTCGCTCTGCGCCGAGATGGTTGCCAATGACAAACCGCTTCTGGTGCAGTTTCGCGGTGAATGGCACGCGCCCTTTGCGCGGTTCTACCCCGAAACCGCCTTCGGCGGCGATTTCCAGACCGAGGCGAAATACAAGGATGTCGAGGTCCGCTGCCTGATCCTGGCCGCCGGGTCCGAAGCGTGCTGGGACGACCCCGAAGGCATTCTAGCCGAGGCCACGACGCAAGGCACCGCCGCAGGCGAGCCGGTGGAGCAGGGCCGCATCATCTGGGCCCCGGTGCCCTACAGCTACAACACCATCAACGACATCGGCAAAGCCGCCCCATCGGCACCTGATGCGCAGCACTGGCTGGGCACGGATGATACCGCCCGCGATGTACTGGCGCGGGTGATCTATGGCTTTCGCCTCTCGGTCAGTTTTGCGCTGATCGTCACTGTGCTGACCAGCGTGATCGGCATCGCGGCAGGCGCGGTGCAGGGCTATTTCGGCGGCCTGACCGACCTGATCTTCCAGCGCATCATCGAAATCTGGGGGGCCACCCCCACACTTTACGTCATCATCATCGTGGCCGCGATCTTCACGATGAACTTCTGGATATTGGTGTTCCTGATGGTGCTGTTCGGCTGGACCGGGCTGGTGGGCGTGGTGCGGGCCGAATTCCTGCGGGCGCGCAATTTCGAATATGTCCGTGCCGCTCGCGCACTTGGCGTGCCCGACCGGGTCATCATGTTCCGCCATGTGCTGCCCAATGCGATGGTCGCCACGCTGACCCTGCTGCCGTTCATTCTGACCGGCACCATCGGCGCGCTCACCGCGCTCGATTTTCTGGGCTTCGGCCTGCCGTCCTCATCGCCGTCCTTGGGCGAGATGACACAGCAGGCCAAGCAGAATCTGCAGGCGCCATGGCTGGCCTTCACCGCGTTCTTCACGTTTGCCATCATGCTGTCGCTTCTGGTCTTCATCTTTGAAGGCGTCCGCGATGCCTTTGACCCGCGAAAGACCTTTCAATGAGCGTGCTTGCGGTCAACGACCTGAAGATCAGCTTCCGTCAGGATGGCCGGGTCATCGACGCGGTCAAGGGTGTGACTTTCACCGTCGGCAACGGCGAAACCGTGGCACTGGTGGGCGAATCCGGCTCCGGCAAATCGGTCACTGCGCTGTCGACCGTGGGCCTGTTGGGCGATAATGCGATTGTCAGCGGCTCTGTCACCTATCAGGGCACGCAGATGGTGGGTGCCTCCGAAGGCGATCTGCGCCGCGTGCGCGGCAATGACATCAGTTTCATCTTTCAGGAACCGATGACCAGCCTGAACCCTCTGCACACCATCGAAAAGCAGCTGGGCGAAAGCCTTGCATTGCATCAGGGTCTGGCGGGGCCCGCCGCGCGCGACCGCATTCTGGACCTGATGGAAAAAGTCGGCATCCGCGACGCCGAAAGCCGCCTTGGGGCCTATCCGCACCAGTTGTCGGGCGGACAGCGGCAGCGGGTGATGATCGCCATGGCGCTGGCCAACGGGCCGGACCTGCTGATCGCTGATGAACCGACCACCGCGCTTGATGTGACCATTCAGGCGCAGATCCTTGATCTGCTGGCTGAGTTGAAACGGTCCGAAGGCCTCAGCCTGTTGTTTATCACCCACGACCTTGGCATCGTGCGCCGCATCGCCGACCGCGTCTGTGTGATGCAGGGCGGCGAGATTGTCGAACAAGGCCCGACGGCGGAAATCTTTGCAAACCCGCAGCACCCCTATACCCGCAAATTGCTGGCGGCCGAACCCACCGGCCTGCCGGACCCTTTACCGGCAGATACCCCAGAGGTGGTCAGCACCCAAGGCCTGCGCGTCTGGTTCCCCATCACCGCCGGTTTCCTGCGCAAGACGGTTGGCCATGTGAAGGCCGTGAACGACGCCACCCTGTCGGTCCGCGCCGGGGAAACGCTTGGGATCGTCGGCGAAAGCGGGTCGGGCAAGACCACGCTGGCGCTGGCCATCCTGCGGCTGGTGCCATCAACCGGCCCGATCATGGTGCTGGGCCGTGACATCTCGGCCCTGTCAGGTTCTGCCCTGCGCCCGGTGCGGCGTGACATGCAGGTGGTGTTCCAGGACCCGTTCGGCAGCCTGTCACCGCGCATGACCGCCGAGCAGATCATTTCCGAAGGGCTGGCGCTGCACGGCACCGACACCCCGGCCACATCGCGCGAAAAGGTCGCCGCAATCATGGCCGAGGTGGGGCTGGATCCCGCCACCATGGCCCGCTACCCGCATGAATTTTCCGGGGGCCAGCGCCAGCGCATCGCCATCGCCCGCGCCATGATCCTGCGCCCGAAGCTGGTGGTGTTGGACGAACCCACTTCGGCGCTCGACATGACCGTGCAGGTGCAGATCGTGGCCCTGCTGCGCGATCTGCAGCGCAAATGGGGGCTGGCCTACATCTTTATCAGCCACGACCTGCGCGTTGTGCGGGCGCTGTCGCATAAGGTGATGGTGATGAAAGCGGGCGATGTGGTGGAATTCGGTGATGCCCGGACCGTGTTTGATGCCCCTGCCTCAGACTACACCCGCGCGCTGATGCTGGCCGCTTTTGGCAGGATGCCGGGGGAAGCGTCGCAGGCCGGGGCATGAAGATCCTGTTCCTGCACCAGAATTTTCCGGGGCAGTTTCTGCATCTGGCCCCGGAACTGGCGGCGCGGGGCCATGATGTGCTGGCGCTGACCGATGCGCGAAACACCCGCCGGTCACCGGTTCGCACCCTGCGCTACAAGCACACCCCCGACAGGGTCGATCCAGCGAAAACCCGGCTGGGCCGAAACTACACCGTCATGTCCGACCGGGGCGTCAGCGTCGCCCGTGCCTGCGCGCAACTGCGCGAGACCGAGGGCTATGCGCCCGATGTGATCTTCGGCCACTCCGGCTGGGGCGAGACGTTGTTTCTGAAGGAAATCTGGCCACAGGCAAAGCTGATCGTCTATGCCGAATTCTACTATCGCGGGGTCGGGGCCGATGTGGGTTTCGACCCGGAGTTCCTGCCTTATGGCCTCGACCAGATCCTGATCGCCCAAGGCCGCGCCGCGCATCTGGGGCAGGCGCTGATCCATGCCGATGCCGGGCTTGCGCCAACGGAATGGCAGGCCAGCACCTACCCAGCCCCCCTGCGCAGCATGATCAGGGTAATCCATGACGGCATAGATTGCACCGCCCTGCACCCTGACCCACAGGCCAGCCTTACGCTGCCCGATGGCCGCAGCTTACGCGCGGGGGATGAAGTTCTGACCTTCGTGAGCCGCAATCTGGAACCTTACCGCGGCTATCACAGTTTCATGCGCGCGCTGCCTGCCGTCCTGCGCGCCCGCCCCGAAGCCCATGCCGTGATCGTCGGCGGGGATGAGGTCAGCTATGGCAGCCCGCCAAAGGGGGCCAAAGGCTGGAAAAACCAGATACTGTCCGAAGTGCAGGGCCAGCTGCCGATGGACCGGGTGCATTTCATGGGCAAGGTGCCATATGCCACCTTTGCCACCATCCTGCAGGTCAGCCGGGTGCATGCCTATCTGACGTACCCGTTCGTGCTGTCATGGTCGATGCTGGAGGCGATGGCCGCCGGTTGTCTGGTGGTGGGCTCAGACACCGCGCCGGTGCAGGAGGTGATCACGCATGGCGAAAACGGCCTGCTGGTCGATTTTTTCGACATCTCTGCGTGGTCGCAAACGCTGATCGACACGCTGGCCAATCCCGGGCGTTACGGTGCCTTGCGCCGTGCCGCCCGGGAAACCGCCCAGACGCGATATGACCTGCGCGGCATCTGCCTGCCGCGCATGGTCGAGTTTGTCGAGCGGTTCGCGCCCTGATCCGACTCAGGCGGCCTTTGCCTGTGACAGATCCCCCAATACCTCTGCCGCAATCGCAAACGAATGCAGCCGCGCCGCATGGTCATGGATCATGCCGGTCACCATCAGCTCATCGGGCTGATAGCGCGCAAGCATCGCCGCCAGCTCGCGCCGGACCGTCGCGCGCGACCCCACCGCCGCCACCGACAGCGCCTGTTCTACCCCCGCCATGACCGGGGCCGGGATATGCGCCCCGATATCGTGTACCGGGCGCGGCAGCTTGCCGGGCTTGCCGGTGCGCAGCCGGGCAAAGGCGAGCATCTGCGACGTGCGCAGATATTGCGCCTCGGCGTCGGTATCCGCCGCACAGACCCCTGCCGCCATCATCGCATAGGGCTGCGCCAGAAAGCGTGACGGGCGAAAGGTGGCACGATAGGTGGCCAGTGCATCTTCCAGCATCGCGGGCGCGAAATGCGAGGCAAAGGCATAAGGCAGCCCCAGATAGGCCGCCAGTTGTGCGCCGTACAGGCTGCTGCCCAGAATCCAGACCGGAACCTGTGTGCCCTCACCGGGGATGGCGCGCACGGCGGTTCCCTCTGTGGCAGTGTCGAAATAGCCGATCAGCTCCACCACATCCTGCGGAAAGCTGTCTTCCGGGGCCATGTGGCGGCGCAGGGCCCGCGCCGTGGCCATGTCGGTGCCCGGCGCGCGGCCAAGGCCCAGATCAATCCGGCCCGGATACAGCGTTTCCAGCGTGCCGAACTGTTCAGCCACGATCAGCGGCGCGTGGTTCGGCAGCATGATGCCGCCAGCACCCAGCCGGATGGTTTTTGTCGCCGCCGCCACATGGCCGATCACAATGGCCGTGGCGGCAGAGGCGATACCCGGCATGTTGTGATGTTCGGCCAGCCAGAACCGGTGATAGCCCGCGGCCTCGGCCAGTTGCGCCAGGGCAACCGTGTTGGCCAAAGCCTGCGCGGTGCTGCTGCCCTCGGGCACAGGGGAAAGATCAAGCAGGGAAAAATGATGCATGGCGGTGTCTCCTGCCCGTAAACCTAAGGGCAGGGCGCGCGCAATGTAAGACCCGCCCCGTCAGACCGCTATGGAATGCTGCGCCTTGTTCGGCACCCCGTGCTGGTCATAGGCATCAAAGGCCCGCGCCACCATGCGCGTCAGCGGGCGTGCGGCAGGCGGAATCGTCAGCCCGCCCGCATCCACCGTGACCATTCCGCCAAACGCCTCTGACGCATCGCGCAGCATCGCATCCAGCCGGTCCGGCGCGCAGTCGAAATCGCGCAGGATCTCGGCGCGTGACACATGGAAATCGCACATCAGCGCCTCGATGATCCGGGCGCGCATCCGGTCTTCGCCGGCAAAGACATGGCCGCGATGGGTGGAAAACCGCCCCGCCCGGATCGCCTTGGTGTAATCCGACGTGCCGCTGACATTCTGCGCAAAGCCCTGCGGAAACCGGCTGATCGACGAGGCCCCCAGCCCGATCAGCACCGGGGCGGTGTCATCGGTGTAGCCCTGGAAATTCCGCCGCAACCGCCCCGCCTTCAGCGCCTGTGCCATGCCATCACCGGGCCGCGCGAAATGGTCGATGCCGACGCTTGTATAGCCATCACCGCAGAACAGCTCTGCCGCCGTCTCGAACAGGCGCAGACGTTCCTGCGGGGTCGGCAGGCTGTCGGACGGAATCATCTGCTGCCGCCGGCTCATCCATGGCACATGAGCATAGCCGTACAGCGCCACCCGGTCAGGCGACAGCGTCAGCAGTTTGCGCACCGAATCGGACATCCGCGCCATGGTCTGATGCGGCAGCCCATACAGGATATCGGCGTTCAGGCTGTGCACGCCCCGGTCCCGGATCATCTCTGCCACTGCCAATGTCAGCGTATAGCTTTGCTCGCGCCCGATGGCTTTCTGGATCAGCGGGTCAAAATCCTGTACCCCGATGGAGGCACGGTTCATCCCCGCCGCCGCCAGGGCATCCAGCCGTGCGGCATCAATCTCGTTGGGGTCGATCTCGACCGAAAACTCGCCCCCCGCGCCCAACGGCACCGCTTCCAGCACCGCAGCCGCCAGCCGTTCGATCTGGGCTGCGGGCAGCAGGGTCGGCGTACCGCCACCCCAATGCAGCCGCGACAGCGTCACTCCGCGCGGCAGGTGGTGCCGCAACAGGGCAATCTCGGCCAAAAGCGTCGCGACATAGGCGATGACCGGATCATCGCTTTGCGTGCCTTGTGTCCGGCAGGCGCAGAACCAGCACAACCTGCGACAGAATGGCACGTGCAGATAGAGCGATATCGCCGAATTTTCGGGAATAGCCTCGACCCAAGTGGTAAACAGCGTATGATCCACCGAACCGCCGAAATGCGGGGCCGTGGGATAGCTGGTATAGCGCGGCACGCGCGCGTCAAACAGTCCAAGTCGGGCGAGTTGCGGTTCATATGTCATTCCCGTATCTTCGCCGCACAAAACCAGATCTGCCTTGATGCAGATCAAAAAGGGAAAGGGTGGCCATGTCCGTCCACCGTGAAATCCGAACTCAGATGCAGGATTGCGGCGATTGCCCGATCCGGCACCGGGCTGTATGTGCCCGCTGCGAAGCGGATGAACTGGCACAGCTGGAGCAGATAAAATATTACCGCAGCTATCAGGCTGGTCAGACCGTGATCTGGTCCGGTGACAAAATGGACTTCGTGGCCTCGGTGGTGACCGGCATCGCCACCCTGACCCAGACCATGGAAGATGGCCGTCGCCAGATGGTCGGCCTGCTGCTGCCGTCAGATTTTGTCGGCCGACCCGGTCGGTCCTATGCCGCATATGATGTGACCGCCACCACCGATCTGGTGATGTGCTGCTTCCGCCGCAAACCGTTCGAGGAGATGATGGGCAGCACGCCGCATATCGCGCAGCGCCTGCTGGAGATGACGCTGGACGAGCTGGACGCCGCCCGCGAATGGATGCTGCTTCTGGGTCGCAAGACCGCGCGGGAAAAGATCGCGAGTCTGCTGGCCATCATCGCCCGTCGCGATGCCAGTCTCAAACAGCCCCGCACTGCAGCGACGATGACCTTTGATCTGCCGCTGACACGCGAAGAGATGTCAGACTACCTTGGCCTGACGCTGGAAACCGTCAGCCGCCAGATGAGCGCGCTGAAGCGTGATGGCATCATCACGCTGGACGGCAAGCGTCAGGTCACGATCCCGTCGATGGATGCGTTGATGGATGAAACCGGGGACGACAGTGATGGCGGGTATCTGGTCTAGGATTGCTTCGGCATCCACGCGGGCCCTTGAAGTCGGTCTTCGGGGGCTGACCGCCCCCGGCAGCGCACCGTTCAATGCGCCATCAGCACCGGCACGGTGGTCTGTTCCAGCATGTTGCGCGTGGCACCGCCAAGGATGGCTTCGCGAAAACGGGAATGGCCGTAGGCCCCCATCACCAGCAGGTCGGCATCCTTGTCGCGCACATGGCGCAGCAGCACATCCGACACGCGCGGCAGGCTGCGGGCCAGCACCGTCACCTCGGCCCGTACCCCGTGGCGCACCAGCATCTGGCACAGCATGCCGCCCGGGTCTGACCGTTCCGGCCCATGCACCGGCGGATCAATCACGGTGATCGCCACCTGATCGGCCTGTTTCAGCAAGGGCAGTGCCGCGCGCACCGCCGCCATCGCCTCGCGGCTCTGGTTCCAGGCCACCACGACGCGCCGGGGCGCCGCCCGCCCAAGCCCGCTGTCCGGCACAACCAGAACCGGGGCCCGCCCCTCGAACATCGCGGCTTCGATGACCGCTTCGGCCTCGGCCCCCTGTTCCTTGCCATAGGGGCGCGCCAGCACCACCAGATCGGCAAAGCGGGCGCGCTGCGACACCAGGTCGATCATCGCGCCGAACTGGGTCACCGCCGCCTCGACGCTGGCGCGCAGACCGGGGGATTCGGCAGCCACGGCCGCCTTGACCGCATCCTCCAGATCGCGGGCATCGCTTTCGGCGCGCTCTTGCGCGACCTGCAACAACACAGCGCCAGAGCCGATGTAGGCATATCCGATCTGCGTGCGGTCAACCCCCAGCGCCAGAACATCCAGATGCGCGTCGGTCTGCGCGCACAGTTTTGCGGCTGCCGCGATGGTCTGCGGCACCTGCCCGGCATGGGTGGCAACCGTGAAAATGGATTTGTAGGTCATGGCGGTCCTCCTTCTTGCCGGTGTCCCTGAGTTCCGGTCCTGTCGCAGATATTGTGGGCTGAGTGATGACGTCGCATTGACCTTAATCAAATAGAAGGTCAGCCTTGATTGATATGGATCAAGGACCACCTGTCGCCCTCTCCCGCACAAGACGTTCAGTCGGAAAGCGCGCGGACAGTCCCCCGAATCATCCCGGGGGCGGATCCAGCCAAAGACGAAGGGACGCGATATGTGGGACTATCTGAAACTGGTCGTGCTTGGCCTGCTTGCCGTAGGTGCGGCAATAGCGGCCAATTACGCCCGTGACCTGGCTTACCTGGTCAACGCGGTGACCATCATGCTGGCGGCTGGCATCACCTTTCTGGTGGTGCTGCGCGGCATGGACGAGGTGAAAATCATCAACCGCAACGAATATATGGACGGGGTGGTGCGCGCTGGCGTGATTGCCACAGCGTTCTGGGGCATCGTCGGATTTCTGGTCGGCGTGGTGATCGCCAGCCAGCTTGCGTGGCCCTGGCTGAACTTCGAGGCATTGCAGGGTATGGGCAACTTTGGCCGCCTGCGCCCGCTGCACACCAGTGCGGTGATCTTTGCCTTTGGCGGCAACGCGCTGATCATGTCGTCGTTCTACATCGTGCAACGCACCAGCGCCGTGCGGCTGTGGGGCGGCAATCTGGGCTGGTTCGTGTTCTGGGGCTGGCAGCTGGTGATCGTGCTTGCGGCGACCGGCTATGTGCTTGGCGGCACCCAGTCCAAGGAATATGCCGAACCCGTCTGGTATGTCGACATCCTGATCACCGTGGTCTGGGTTGCCTTCCTTGCGGTGTTCGCCGGTACGCTGATGAAGCGCAAGGAACCCCACATCTACGTAGCCAACTGGTTCCTGCTGGCGATGATCATCACGATTGCCATGCTGCATCTGGTGAACAACATGGCCATTCCGGTGTCGTTCTTCGGCTCGCAATCGGTGCAGGTCACCTCTGGCGTGCAGGATGCAATGATCCAGTGGTGGTATGGCCACAACGCGGTGGGCTTTTTCCTGACCGCCGGTTTCCTCGGGATGATGTATTATTTCGTGCCAAAACAGGCCGAACGCCCGGTCTACAGCTACAAGCTGTCGATCATCCACTTCTGGGCGCTGATCTTCCTGTACATCTGGGCCGGTCCGCACCACCTGCACTACACCGCGCTGCCCGACTGGGCCTCGACCCTTGGCATGGTGTTCTCGGTCATCCTGTGGATGCCAAGCTGGGGCGGCATGATCAACGGTCTGATGACGCTGTCGGGCGCCTGGGACAAGCTGCGCACCGACCCGGTGATCCGGATGATGGTGGTCAGCATCGGCTTTTACGGCATGTCGACGTTTGAAGGCCCGATGATGAGCATCAAGGCCGTGAACTCGTTGTCGCATTACACCGACTGGACCATCGGCCACGTGCATTCCGGCGCCTTAGGCTGGAACGGCATGATCACCTTTGGCGCGCTCTACTTCCTGACCCCGCGCCTGTGGAACCGTGGCGGGCTTTACAGCCTCAAACTGGTCAGCTGGCACTTCTGGCTCGCCACCATCGGCATCGTGCTCTACGCATCCGCCATGTGGGTGTCGGGCATCATGGAAGGCCTGATGTGGCGTGAAGTCGATGCCAACGGCTATCTGGTGAACGCGTTTGCCGATACCGTGGCCGCCAAATACCCGATGAATGTGGTGCGGATGCTGGGGGGGCTACTCTACCTCTCGGGTGGTCTGATCATGTGTTATAACCTGTGGATGACCGTGCGTGCGCAACCTGCCAAGGTGACGTCACATGCGGCTGTTCCTGCTGAATGACCGGAGGGCAGGACAATGGCTTTTCTTGACAAACACAAGGCAATCGAAACCCATGCCACGCTACTGATGGTGCTCAGCCTGCTGGTTGTGTCCATCGGCGGTCTGGTCCAGATCGTTCCGCTGTTCTATCTTGAGAACACGATCGAAAAGGTCGAAGGGGTGCGCCCCTACACCCCCCTGGAACTGGCCGGGCGTGACATCTATCTGCGCGAAGGCTGTTACAACTGCCACAGCCAGATGATCCGCCCGATGCGGGACGAGGTCGAGCGCTATGGCCACTACAGCCTTGCGGCGGAATCGATGTATGATCACCCGTTCCAGTGGGGCTCCAAACGCACCGGGCCGGATCTGGCCCGGGTGGGTGGGCGCTATTCCGACGAATGGCATCAGGATCATTTCATGAACGCCAAATCGGTGGTGCCGGAATCTCTGATGCCGCCCTATGGCTTCCTGTTCAACCGCGAGATTGACGGGAAATACATGGAAGATGTGGTGCGCACCCATGCAATGGTCGGCGTGCCCTATTCCGAAGACATGATCGCAAACGCCCGCGCCGATTTCATGGCGCAGGTTGATCCCAACGGCGACTCTTCCGGCTTGCAGTCGCGCTATGGCGCGGCGGCGGTGCCGAACGGGGCCGACGTAAACGTGCGCAATTTTGATGGCCAGCCCCAGCTGACCGAAGCCGATGCGCTGATCGCCTATATGCAAGTCCTTGGCACGATGGTCGATTTCTCGACCTTCACGCCAGACGCCAGCCGGTAAAGGGGGCCGATATGGAAACCTACAGCTTCTTGCGTGAATTTGCCGACAGCTGGGCCTTGTTGTCGCTGTTCCTCATCTTCCTTGGGGTGATCGTCTGGGCCTTCCGCCCCGGCAGCCGCAAGGTGCATGACGATGTCGCGAATTCGATCTTCCGGAATGACAAGACACCCGCCCCGGCGGATGACTCCAAGCCCCACGTAAAGGAGGCGTGACACCATGTGCGCCAAGAAAGTAACGCAAAAGCCCGAAGATGTGCCAACCACTGGCCACATCTGGGACGGAATCGAAGAACTCGACAATCCGATGCCGCGCTGGTGGGTCTGGGTGTTCTACGCCACCATCGTCTGGGGCATCGGCTATTCCATCGCCTATCCGGCGTGGCCGATGATCACCAAGGCCACCCCGGGGCTGCTCGGGGCCTCGACCCGCGCCGATGTGGTGGCAGAGATCAAGCGGTTTGATGACGCCAACGCCACCATCAAACAGGCGCTGGTCGATGCCGATCTGACAACGGTCTCAGCCAACCCTGACCTGATGTCCTTTGCCCAGAATGCCGGGGCTGCCGTGTTCCGCACCAATTGCACCACCTGTCACGGGTCGGGCGCCAACGGGATTGAGGGCAAGGGATACCCCAGCCTGCTGGATGATGACTGGCTCTGGGGCGGCGATGTGGAAAACATCTACGCCACCATTGCCCATGGCATCCGCAACACCACGCACCCGGATGCGCGCTGGTCACAGATGCCCGCCTTTGGCGCGGATGAGATTCTGGAACGTCCGCAGGTCGCCGAAGTCGTGGAATATGTCCTGCAGATGTCTGGGCAGGACCATGACGCCACGCTGGCCGCGGCGGGTGAGGCTGTCTATCTGGACAATTGCGCCGCCTGCCACATGGAAGACGGTTCGGGCGACGTCACCCAGGGCGCGCCCAATCTGGCCGATGCGATCTGGCTCTATGGCGGCTCGCGCGACGCCGTGACCTATTCGGTCGTCAACGCCCGCTTTGGTGTGATGCCCGGCTGGAACGACAAACTGCCCGAAGACGAAATTCGCGCCGTGGCACTGTATGTCCACAGCCGCGGTGGTGGTCAGTAAACACGCACAGTCCCCGGGCAAGGTCACAGCCTTGTCCGGGGGTTCCGTCAGGGCCGCAGGAGCTTGCCCCGCACCCCAGCCTCATCTGATGCGATGCGGCGTTCCGTCACCCCCCCGATGATCTCCCTACTTCCGAAGCCCTGCCGCGCTTATGTGCCACATCGAAACCTGCATCTGCGATACGCATTTTGATTCAGGTCAATCCCCTGCCCGACGCTTTGGTGCAGTAAGGCCAAAGACCAAGCCAGACATCGGAGCCACGTCGTGAGCAGCCCAGACGCCACCGAACCCCCCAGCCTTTATGCCGCGCGTGAGCCGATTTTTCCGCGCCGCGTCTATGGCCGGTTCCGCAGCCTGAAATGGTGGCTGATGGGGCTGATGCTGGGCATCTACTACATCACGCCGTGGATCAGATGGGACCGTGGCCCCAATATGCCCGATCAGGCGGTTCTGCTCGATCTGGCGCATCGCCGGTTCTTTTTCTTCATGATCGAGATCTGGCCGCACGAATTCTACTTCGTCGCGGGCCTTCTGGTGATGGCCGGCCTTGGCCTGTTCCTGTTCACCAGTGCTGCGGGGCGGGTCTGGTGTGGCTATGCTTGCCCGCAAACGGTCTGGACCGATCTGTTCATCCTGGTCGAACGCTGGGTCGAAGGCGACCGCAACGCCCGAATCCGTCTGCACCGGCAAAAGTGGAATGGTGAAAAGGTCCGCAAGCGCGCGGTGAAATGGACATCCTGGTTCCTGATCGCCATGGCCACTGGCGGGGCGTGGGTGTTCTACTTCACCGATGCGCCGACCCTGCTTGGCAATCTGCTTACCGGGCAGGCCGGCGCGGTGGCCTATCTGACCATCCTGATCCTGACCGCCACCACCTTTGCCTTTGGTGGATTTGCCCGCGAACAGATCTGCATCTACGCCTGCCCGTGGCCGCGCATTCAGGCCGCCATGATGGACGAAGACACCCTGACCATCGCCTACCGCGACTGGCGTGGAGAGCCGCGCGGCAGCCTGCACAAGGGAAAGATCCCCGAAGGGCAGGGCGACTGCATCGACTGCATGGCCTGCGTCAACGTCTGCCCGATGGGCATCGACATCCGCGATGGTCAGCAACTGGCCTGCATCACCTGCGGGCTGTGCATCGACGCCTGCAATGACACGATGGACAAGATCGGCCGCCCACGCGACCTGATCGGCTATATGGCGCTGACGGATGAAACCGCCGAACGCGGCGGCGACGCCCCGATCTCGGTCTGGAAACACGTGTTCCGCCCGCGCACCATGCTGTACACTGTACTTTGGGCCGGGATCGGTGCCGGGCTGATCGTGGCGCTGTTCCTGCGCTCGCCCATCGACGTGAACGTCACCCCGGTGCGTAACCCGACCTTTGTCACCCTGTCCGACGGCACGATCCGCAACGCCTATGACGTGCGGCTGCGCAACAAGCAGGGGGCAGATGCCGTGTTCACCATCTCGGTCCCCTTCGATTCGGGCATGCGCGCGGAACTGGAGGGGTTGTCGGGCCTGTCGGTCACGGTCAACGCAAACGAAACCCTGTCGCAGCGGGTCTATCTGAACGCCCCGCGCGGATCACAGCCCGCCAGCGAAGACCGCACACAGGTCAGGATGTGGTTTGAAGAACTGGGCACAACGAACCGGGTCCATCATGATACCGTGTTCAATGGAAAGGACGAATAAATGACCGAATTCACCGGGCGCAAGATGGCGATTGTCATGGTCAGCTTCTTTGGCGTGATCATGGCGGTCAATTTCCTGATGGCCTACAAGGCCGTCAGCACCTTTCCGGGGCTGGAGGTCAAGAATTCCTATGTCGCCAGCCAGAAGTTCGACACCATCCGCGCCGCGCAGCAGGAGCTGAACTGGACGATGACGCCAGACTACGATGCCGCTGACCGCAGGCTCTATCTGGCCTTCACTGATTCCGATGGCCAGCCGGCACAGATCACCGATCTGTCAGTGCTGGTCGGCCGTTCCACCGCCGCGCGCGACGACCAGACACCGAATTTTACCTATGCCGCCAACCTCTGGACCACCCCACTGGATCTGGAACCCGGCAAGTGGCTGCTGCGGGTTGAGGCCCGCGCCGTCGATGGCACGCTGTTTTCGCAGCGCGTCAGCATCATGGTAAAAGGCTAAGGCCATGACCGTCGCCGCAGGCCCACTGACCCCGCCCGATCCGATGCGCGCCAGCCTGTCGGCCTGCCCGGCCTGCGTTGCTGCCCCTTCGGCGGAACGGCTGGCCCAGATGGCCCAGCCTGCATCGGCACGGCTGATGCTGTCGGTGCCGCTGGCTCATTGCGCCGTCTGTATCTCGACGCTTGAACGCGCGATGGCAGCGGTGCCCGGCGTCACCTCGGCCCGCCTGAATCTGACGCTGAAACGCATCAGCGTCGATGCCGCCGCCTCCGTCACCGCCGATACCCTGATCGCCGCCGCCGCTCGTGCCGGGTATGAGGCGCATGAGCTTGACCCCGGCCTGTTGTCCAGCACCGAAACCGACCGTCAGGGCCGCGATCTGCTGATGCGGCTGGGTGTGGCGTTCTTTTCCATGATGAACATCATGCTCTTGTCCGTGGCCGTCTGGTCGGGGGCCGAGGATGCCACGCGCGACATGTTCCACTGGATATCCGCCGTCATTGCCCTGCCCACCGTGGTGTTCTCTGGCCAGCCCTTCTTCAAGTCCGCGTGGCGCAGCTTGCGTGCGGGCAGGCTCGGCATGGATGTGCCGATCAGCCTCGCGCTGATTCTCGCCTCATCGATCTCCTTGTTTGAAACATGGATGTCCGGCCATCACGCCTATTTCGACGCCGCCGTGATGCTGACCTTCTTCCTGCTGCTGGGCCGCTATCTCGACCACCGCACCCGCGCCGTGGCCCGCTCTGCCGCCGAGGAACTGGCAGCGTTGGAGGTCCCGCGCGCCACCGTCCTGCGCGACGGGGTGGAATCCGTGGTCGGCATCACCGACGTTGCCGTGGGCGATCTGGTCCGCGTCCGCCCCGGTGGCCGGATGCCGGTCGATGGCGTGGTCACCGAAGGCACCTCAGAACTCGACCGCTCGCTGCTGACCGGCGAATCGCTGCCGGTCTATGCCGGTGTCGGCAGCATCGTCTCGGCAGGCGAAGTGAACCTGACCGGCCCGCTCACCCTGCGGGTGACAGCGGCGGGCAAGGACAGCAGCCTGCACCGCATGGCCGATCTGGTCGCCGTCGCCGAATCCGCCCGCACGAAATACACCAGCCTGGCCGAACGCGCCGCAGCCCTCTACTCCCCGCTGGTCCATATCCTGTCCTTTGCCGCCTTTGGCTTCTGGATGTGGCAGACCGGCGGCGATCTGCGCTACGCGATCAACATTTCCGCCGCCGTCCTGATCATCACTTGCCCCTGTGCCCTTGGCCTTGCCGTGCCCGCCGTGGTGACCTCCGCAAGCGGCAGGCTGTTTCGCAAGGGCTTGCTGATCAAACAAGGCACCGCGCTGGAACGTCTGGCCGAGGTGGATACCGTGGTGTTCGACAAGACCGGCACCCTGACCATGGGCATGCCGGAACCCACCAATATGGAAACCCACCCCCGCGCCGCGACCGAGGTGGCCTATGCGCTTGCAAGCGCCTCCTCGCACCCGCTGGCCATGGCCCTCGCCGAAGCTGCGCGCCGTGATGGCCTGCGCCCCGAGCGGGTCGAAGACATCCGTGAAGTCCCCGGCTACGGGGTCGAGGGTGTCTGGAACGGCACCCGCGTCCGCCTTGGCCGCGCCGAATGGTGCGGCGGGCAGGGGCTGGATGTAACCGCTACCTACCTGTGCACCGGCACCGGCCCCGCGCACGCCTTTACCTTCGCAGATCGTCTGCGCCCCGGCGCGGAAACCGCCATCGCCGCGCTGAAGGCGCAGGGCAAGACCATCAAGCTGATTTCAGGCGATGCGCCGGGCGCAGTGCGCGCGCTGGCCGACCGGCTTGGAATTGCCGACTGGACCGCAGGCGCATTGCCTGCCGAGAAGGCGCAAACCGTGGCGCAACTCACCGCCGCGGGCCACAAGGTGCTGATGGTGGGCGATGGCCTGAACGATACCGCCGCCCTTGCCGGCGCACATGTCTCGATCTCGCCCGCTTCGGCGCTCGATGCCGCCCGCGTGGCCTCTGACATCGTGCTCTTGGGGCAGGATATGGCTCCCATCGCCGATGCCGTCCGCATCGCCGGGCAAGCAACCAAGCGCATCCGCGAAAACTTCGGCATCTCGGCGCTGTACAATGTGGTGGCTGTGCCACTGGCGCTGGTTGGCCTTGCCACACCGCTGGCGGCGGCACTGGCGATGTCGCTGTCGTCGATCACCGTCTCGCTCAACGCACTCAGACTGAAATAATGGAAATCCTCGGCCTGCTCATCCCGGTCTCGCTGATCCTTGGCGGCCTCGGCCTGGCCGCCTTCTTCTGGGCCATGCGCACCAAGCAATTCGACGACCCCGAAGGCGACGCCAATCGCATCCTGACCAAGGATTACGACGACAAGCCAAAGCCGGAAGAGCCGAAGCCTTAAGGCGTCTTCACCTTCGCAGGGTCAGCGGTTGCCGAGCAGCCCGGCCCGCCAAAGCGATCACGATGCCGCATTGCTGCTTGCAAATCACATCCGCCGGCGGCGTCTGACAGCGTTCATCGCCCCACGACTCACGACTGCCGCTGCAAGCCATGTCTGGGGTAGGGGGCTAAACCCAACCCCACGCCGCCTTCATGGGCCCATCGCAAAGCATTGCACCGCACGGGCCTGCAACCGGCGGCAGGCCAGATCAGCCTGATCCTGCGTCAGCCCCATGAAATTCGCCTCATAACCGCCGCCGCGCTGAACCACCTTGCGCAGCCCGTCGTTCAGCGTTGCGCTTTCGGCCAGCTGCGTCTTCAGCAGCAACCGCTCCGCTTCGGAACGCGAATTGAACCGTCCCAGAGTCACCCCCCAGTGCCGCGCGCTTGAGGTGGAAAGCCGGATCACCACCGGCTCGTCCATCGGTTGCGCCTGCGGGGCATCAGCCACGCGGTCAAAGATCGGCGCATTGCGTTTCGGCGCGGGCGGCGGGGCAGGCATGGCCATGGCCGCCACCTGCACCGGTGCAGAGACCATCAACCCGTCGTCCACCATCCCGCCGTCAGGCAGCGCTGCGAATTGTTCAGCCTGACCATCCAACGTCGCCGCGCCACCCAGCGCCACGACCTGTGCGTCCAGCGTTCCGGCCTCTGGCGCAGTGTTCGGGGGCACGTCAACCGCAGCGGCCACAACCACCTGCGCCGGGGCCTCTGTGGCCACAACCTCTGCCACCAGCGACTCGGGCCGTGGGGGCGGCGGCGCAATCGCGGGCCCGGTCACTGCCGCGCCATCGGCCATGGCAACCGCCTGGGCATCCAGCGTGCCGGGCGGTGGCGGTGCGGCCACCGCTTCGGCCAAAGCCGCCGCGATGCTGTCTTCAATCGCGGCCACCGCCAGTTCGGTCGCGGCCACGCGTCCGGCATCCGGCCGCGCCGCCGGACGGGGCGATTTTGCCACGGCCATCTGCAGGCGAATCGTCTTGCCCGCGCCGCCTTCAACCTCCGGCAACCCATCGGCTTCGGCCATCAGCGCTTCGACATGCGCTGAATAGGACGGGGCTTGCGGCACTTGGGTGGGCGCATTTGCCGGGGCGCGTTTGAATCCAATGTCCAGCAGCTGCGCCACCTTGGCATTGCGCGCCGCAGTCGACGTGCCGCCAAACACCGTGGCGATGATCCGCACATTCCCGCGTTCCGCCGATGCGGTCAGGTTGAACCCGGCGGCATTGGTAAAGCCGGTCTTGATCCCGTCAGCACCCTTGTAGGCGTCCAGAAACCGGCTGTTGGTGTTGCGCACCGTGGCAAGGCCGGCATCGGTCGAACGGCGCGAGAAGATGTTGTAATATTGGGGGAAATCAAAGAACAACCGCCGCCCCAGCGTGTTCATGTCGCGCGCGGTCGACAGGTGCCCGCTGGCCGTCAGCCCGTTTGCGTTCTTGAAGGTCGAATTGCGCATGCCCAGTGCCTTGGCCGTCGCATCCATCCGCCGGGCAAACCCGGCCTCTGATCCGCCGATATGGTCGCCGAGCGCCGAGGCCGCGTCATTGGCTGATTTGGTCGCCGCCGCGCGGATCAGATGGCGGACCGAGATTTTCTGCCCCGCCTTCAGCCCCAGCTTCGATGGCGGTTTGGATGCTGCATTTTTTGATACCGTGACCATGGTATCAAGGCTCAACCGCCCACGCTGGATTTCCTCGAACGCGATGTACAGCGTCAGCATCTTGGTCAGCGATGCCGGATGCAGCCTTGTGTCGGCATTCTCGGCAAGCAGGATTTCACCCGTTCGGGCGTCTTGTACGATTGCGGCATAGGGTGCTGCACCTGACGGCTGCGATGACGAACAAGCCGCCACCACGATAAATGCCACCAGACAAACGAAATTGCGGGCGTATCGCCCCATAAGCGTTGTCACGATGAAGTTCCTTGCTCTGCCACTGCCCGCCCCGATTGTTATTGTGGGGCGTGATTTGCGGCAACGCTAACACAGCAGATGATTCCGCAAAACCCCGGAAATTCAAGGGGTTTGGTCTTTATCCTCACCTTGTGGCAAAACAGGCGGTTCCCTGCGCACCCGCCCTATATCTTGTGGCTGCCTTGCAGCTTTTCCACCAGATCGGGAAGCCCCTGCAGATCGGGCAACAAATGAAAGCGCGCATGGTTCTGCGGGGCCTCGGCATGCTCCAGCGCCCAGGTCAGGCCATGCGGCACATGCACGCCCCATCCGCCCACATCCAGCACCGGCAGCACATCGGATTTCAGCGAATTGCCCACCATCATCGCCTGCGCGGGCTGCGTTGCATGGCGGGCAAAGATCGCGGCATAGACCCGCGCCGTCTTGTCCGACACAATCTCCACCCCGTCGAACAGATCACCCAGACCCGATTGCGCCAGCTTGCGTTCCTGATCCAGCAGATCGCCCTTGGTGATCAGCAGCAGCCGGTGATCCCCGGCCAGCGCTTCAACAGCGTCGCGCGCATGGGGCAACAGCTCGATCGGATGGCGCAGCATCTCGCGCCCCGCCGCCATCAGATCGCTGATGACAGATGCAGGCACCTTGCCATCCGTCACCTCGATGGCGGTTTCGATCATCGACAAGACAAAGCCCTTCACCCCAAAGCCATAGTGCCCAAGGTTGCGCCGCTCTGCCGCCAGCAGCCGGTCTTCCAGATGATCCTGCGCCGCATAATCAGCCAGCAGCGCGGCAAAGCGTGCCTGTGTCAGACGGAAAAACGCCTCGTTCTGCCACAGGGTATCATCTGCATCAAACCCGATCGTGGTCAGGGTCTTTGTCATTTCTGCGTGCCGTGGTTCATGCCCGCTTTACCTCTTTGTCGCAATCCTGTGGGGGATGCCCTTTCCCATTGCCAAAAATCCTCTATATTGCGCGATGAACCCAGCCAACCGAATCTTCTTAGCATGAGGCACCGCCCGTGACCCACTTTCCCCATTCCATGTCGGACAAGACCGATGGGCCGGGCGATGACGCGGGGCTGCTGACCAAGACCAAGACCCGCACCCAGCGTCCGCCGATGTACAAGGTGATGCTTCTGAACGATGACTACACGCCAATGGAATTCGTGGTGCATGTGCTGGAACGGTTCTTTGGTCTCAACCACGCTCAGGCGTTTGAAATCATGCTGACCGTCCACAAGAAGGGCCTCGCCGTTGTGGGTGTGTTTTCCGCTGAAGTGGCCGAAACCAAGGTGGCACAAGTGATGGATTTCGCCCGCCGCCACCAACACCCCCTGCAATGCACGATGGAGAAGGAATAGGCCCCGCGCCTGTTCCGCCCGTATATGCGCTCTGCACGCCTTGATTTCGCGCTTGAAAGCGGTGCCCTTGTCCTACCGCCGGACGGGCCGGTCGTCATTTACCGCCCCCGCGAAGGCGATGATCTTTCCAGCATTTCCATTGCCCGCGTCCATGTCTCTACCGGGTTCCGCCCCGATGCCGAATGGTTCAATGCCCGTGGCTATCAGGCGGCAGAAGGCCCGCCCTATGCCGCCGCCATCGTCTGTCTGCCCCGGTCGCGCGATGCCGCCCGCGCCCTGATCTCGCGCGCCATGGTCGAGGTGGTGCCGGGCGGCCCGGTCGCGGTGGATGGTCAGAAAACCGATGGCATCGACAGCATCCTGAAAGATTGCCGCGCCATGGGGCTGACGATGTCCGGCCCGCTGTCAAAGGCGCATGGCAAGATCTTCGTGCTGCAGGCCGGGGCCGATCTGACCGGGTGGGATGCCCGCCCCCGCCTGATCGACGGTGGCTTTCAGACCCTGCCGGGCATGTTCTCTGCCGATGCGCCCGATCGCGGGTCGGTCCTGCTGGCGCAGGCACTGCCGGAAAAGCTGGGTGCCCGCGTGATCGACCTTGGTGCCGGCTGGGGCTATCTGTCCCGCGCCATCCTCACCCGCTCAACCGTGACGGAACTGGATCTGGTCGAGGCAGAGCAGGACGCGCTGGATTGCGCGCAGGTCAATGTCGAGGATTCGCGCGCCCGGTTTCACTGGGCCGACGCCCGCAGCTTCAAACCGCAACGCCCGGCGCATGCGGTGGTGATGAACCCGCCGTTCCACACCGGGCGCGATGCCGACCCCGCGCTGGGTGTGGCGTTTCTACGGGCAGCGGCAGCCATGCTGGTGCCTGATGGCACGCTTTGGCTGGTCGCCAACCGCCATTTGCCCTATCATCAGCCGCTGACAACCCTGTTCCGGCAGGTCGAAGACATCGGCACTGACCCTGCCTTCCGGTTGACCCGCGCCAGCCACCCGGTCCGGGCACGCTAGCCAAAACCCTCCCCAACCCCGAGGAACGCATGTCCCTTTCCATCACCGGCAAAACCGCCATCGTCACCGGGGCGGCCAAAGGCATCGGCCTGGCCGTCGCCCGCCATTTTCAGGCCAAGGGCGCAAATGTGATGTTCGTCGACATCGACGAAGACACGCTGGCGGCAGAATTGGGCGCCGAGGCCCGCGCCGAAGGCCCGGTGCGCATGTTCACCGGCGATCTGCGGCAAAAGCTGACCATCGCCAACCTGTTGTCAGCCACCATTGACGCCTTTGACCGGGTCGACATTCTGGTGAACGCCAGCCGCCGCATGGCGGTGTCAGATCCGCTGAACGTCGAAGACGACGCGGTTGAAATGCTGTGGCAGGAAAACGTGATGACCAGCCTGCGCCTGTCGCAGATGACCGCCAAACGCATGATCGCGCAGGCGGAAAAAGCGCAAGCCGAAGGATTGATCGGCGCGATCATCAATATTTCCTCGATTGCCGGCTGCCAGACCCAGCCCGGCCTGCTGGGCTATTCCATCGCCTCTGCCGCGGTGGATCAGATGACCCGGTCGCTGGCCGTGGCGCTTGCGCCAAGGGGCATCCGTGTCAATGCCGTCGCCATCGGCTCGGTAATGAGCGCCAGCCTGCAGGCATCGTTGAAAGACTCGCCCGACTGGCGCGACTCTATCGTCAACGGCACCCCGCTGGGCCGCATCGCCTCGCCCGACGAACTGGCCGAGGTGATGCAGTTTCTGGCCTCCGACGCGTCGGGCTTCATGACCGGGCAGGTGCTGCGGGTGGATGGCGGGCGCGGTCTGCTCGACCGCGTGGTCATCCCCGCCTACTGACCGCTATTCCGGAAATTCCGCCCGGCATTGCGCAATGCCCGGCCCCGCCGCGCGCAGCAGGCTCGCGCGCTTGTCCTGCATCGACGCCAGCTTGTGCGCTTCGGCCCGCAGATCAATCGCTTTAGGCCGGGTCGAGGTTTCGCGCACCTCATCCAGACACAGCTGCGGCGGTGGCGGTGGTGGCGCAGGTTCCCCTTCTGCGGCGGGCAGGGGGGCAGGGCGCGGGCAATAAACCCAACGATCCCGATAGGTCACCACCTCTTCCAGTGCATAGCCGCGCGCCAGATTGCCTTCGCTTTCCACGATCAGCCGGTCCAGCACCCGCACGTCCCGCGTCTCACGCGCGATGCAGCGCTCTTGCGGTGTGCCACAGGCGGCAAGCAGCACCAGAACAACAAGACTTCGGCGCATGGAATCCTCCCGGGGTTGCTGGACCAACAGTATATGCGCCCTCTGCGGCAAATGCCATGTTGGCGCGGCGGCAGCCATTTGCTAGGCAGGGGCAACAGGCGAGGGGACCAACCAATGACCGACCAATTTGATGCCCGAAAGACCCGTGCCGCAGCATGGTTCCGCACCTTGCGCGACCGCATCGTCGCCTCGTTCGAGGCGTTGGAAGACAGCCACGGCACCGGCACCCCCGGCCGGTTCGAGGTCACCCCCACCACCCGCGCCGATGGCGGCGGCGGGTTGATGAGCGTGATGCGCGGTGGCCGGGTGTTCGAAAAGATCGGCGTCAACGTGTCGGAAGTGCATGGCACGCTTGGCGAACGCGCACAAAAGGCCATGGCCGCACGCGGCGTACCGGGCATGGACAGCGACCCCCGGTTCTGGGCCTCTGGCATCAGCCTTGTCGCCCATATGGTCAACCCGCATTGCCCCGCCGTCCACATGAACACCCGTATGTTCTGGACGCCCCACGCGTGGTGGTTCGGCGGCGGCGCCGACCTGAACCCGGCACTGGAATATGCCGAAGACACCGCGCATTTCCACGCCGAGATGCAACGCGCCTGCGACACCCACGATCCGGCCTATTACCCGCGCTTCAAGGCTTGGGCGGATGAATACTTCTTCGTGCCGCACCGGGGGCGTGCCCGTGGGGTCGGCGGCATCTTCTATGACGACCTCAACACCGGCGGCAGCGATTCCGATTCGTGGGAGGCCGATTTCGCCTTCACGCAAGACGTGGGCTCTGCCTTCCTGCCCGCCTTCGTGCCGCTGACCGAACGCCGCATCGCCACCCCATGGTCCGATGCCGACCGCGAGGCGCAACTGGTCCATCGCGGGCTTTATGCCGAATACAACCTTGTCTACGACCGGGGCACCAAGTTCGGGCTGGAAACCGGCCATGATGCCAATGCCGTGCTGATGAGCCTGCCGCCCATCGCCAAGTGGACCTGAGCCAGCTTCCTGCCTTTGCGCTCACGTCGCTTTTGATCGAGCTGACGCCCGGCCCCAACATGGCCTGGCTGGCCCTGCTGGCCGCCACCGAAGGCCGCCGCCTTGGCTATGCCGTCGTGGCGGGCGTCTGTCTGGGGCTGTCGCTGATCGGGTTGCTGGCGGCGCTTGGGCTTGCCGCCTTGTTGCAGGCGCAACCGCTTGCCTATCAGGCCCTGCGTTGGGCCGGGGTCGCGTACCTTTTGTGGATCGCATGGGACACATGGCGCGGTGCCGATTCGCATGAGGGCGGCGCAGAGCCGGGGGCCTCGGCTTTTGCGCAGTTCCGGCGCGGCCTGATCACCAACCTTTTGAACCCCAAGGCTGCCGTGTTCTACGTCACCGTGCTGCCCGGCTTTCTCTCCCCCACTGCCCGCTTTGCCGAGGTGTCGACGCTGTCCTTCACCTTTGTCGCCGTCGCCACCCTGATCCATGGCGGCATCGTCACGGCCGCAGGCACGGCCGCCGGATGGCTTGCGCAAGGCGACCGTGTCAGGCTAACCCGGCGCATTATGGCGCTTGCTCTGGTTGCCGTGGCGCTCTGGCTGTTCACAAGGACCTGACCCGCATGACCCTTCCCACGCCCGACATCACCATCCATGCCGCTTACGCTTCGGTTGTCGAAGATGAAGAAGACGGCATGCTGTTCATAGGCTTTGCGCAAGGCGAAGAAGAAGACGAGCCCTATGCCCTGTTCCGGCAGCCGCTTGGCGGCGGGCCGGTCTGGTTCGCGGTGAACGACGAAGATTTCGGGGCCGAAGACGCGGTGCAGTCGATCATCCAGGATGCACGCGGCCTCACCGTCACCATCCACCCCGACCACATCGCCAGCTTCGGTTGGGCTGCCACCATCGCCATCCGCATCGGCCCACAGACCGAAGACGCCGAACAAGCGCTGGAGGCGCTGCGCGCGATCTACGGCCCGATTTTCAAAGCCTGAAGGCGCGTGGCCTGACAGGGGCGGCGGGGTGAACCCCGCCCTACCCAAGCCGCAGGTGTCAGCGCAGACCTGGCACCCCCGCCCGGATCACAAACGGTAGGGCGGGGTTTACCCCGCCACCCCCACCGGCTCAGGCGCTGCGCACCGTGTCGATCATCAACTGCACGTTGTCGGGGTTGGCATCCGGCGTGATGCCGTGGCCCAGGTTGAAGATATGCGGACCCTTGCGGAACGCATCGACCACCTTCCGGGTCTCGCGCACCAGATCGTCGCCCCCGGTGACCATGTGGCGCGACGCAAGGTTGCCCTGCACGCAGCCATCTTTCTGCACATGCTCCGCCGCCCATTCCGGCGTCACACTGTCGTCGACCGCCACGCAATCCGCCCCGGTCTTGGCGCCAAAGCCGACATAGCCATTCCCCGCCTCGCGCGGGAAGGCGATGATCGGCGTATCCGGGTGGCGCGCCTTCAGCGCCGCGATGATCCGGGCGGTGGGGGCCACAGCGAAATCTTCGAAATCCTGCCCTTTCAGGCTGCCGGCCCAGCTGTCGAACAGCTTGACCACCTCGGCCCCGGCCTCGATCTGTGCCGACAGGTATTCCACCGTCGCCTCGGCAATCCGGTCAAGGATGGCGGTGAACGTCTCGCGGTCTTCACGCATCAAGGCATGCGACGCCGCCTGATCCTTCGATCCGCGCCCGTTGATCATATAGGTGGCCACCGTCCACGGTGCCCCGGCAAAGCCGATCAGCGTGGTCTCGGCGGGCAGTTCGCGGGCAAGGATCTTCACCGTTTCATAAATCGGCGACAGCGTCTCGTCGATGGCGCTCACCGGCTTTAGCGCCCTGACCTGGTCCATCGTGGTCGTGGTTTCCATCCGCGGGCCCTCGCCCTCGACAAACCACAGCTTCGGCCCCAGCGCCTGGGGCAGCAGCAGAATGTCGGCAAACAGGATCGCCGCATCAAAGCCATAGCGCCGGATCGGCTGCAACGTGACCTCGGCGGCCAGTTCGGGATTGTAGCACAGCGACAGGAAATCCCCGGCCTGCGCCCGCGTTGCGCGATACTCGGGCAGATACCGCCCCGCCTGACGCATCATCCAGATCGGCGGGGTGGGAAGGGTTTCGCCGGCAAGCGCGCGGAGGATGGTCTTTTCGGTCATATGGGGCTCCTTTGCCCCATGGGTCCGATGCGCGCCCCGCGTTGTCAAGAGTTGTCAGGCAAAGATGACAGTAGTATGCCTGTCCCCATGACGCAAAACCTGCCCTCCCCCGCCCAACCCCTCAAGATCGGAACCCGTGGATCGCCGCTTGCCCTTTGGCAGGCGCATGAGGTGCGGCGCTGCCTGATGGCGGCGTTTGACCTGCCCGAACCCGCCTTTGAAATCTGCGTGATCAAGGTGATGGGCGACCAGATCCTGGACAAGGCGCTCAAAGACATCGGCGGCAAGGGCCTGTTCACGCGTGAGATTGAAGAGGCCCTGCTTGATGGCAGCATCGACATCGCGGTGCATTCGATGAAAGACATGCCCACGCTGCAACCAGATGGGCTGATCCTCGATTGTTACCTGCCGCGTGAAGATGTGCGCGATGCCTTTGTTAGCCCGCATGTGGCCCGTCTGGCCGATTTGCCGCAAGGCGCGGTCGTCGGCTCGTCGTCCTTGCGCCGCCGGGCGCAGTTGCGGCTGAAACGGCCCGATCTGCAGCTGGTCGAGTTTCGCGGCAACGTACAGACCCGGATGAAAAAGCTGCAAGATGGCGTCGCCGTCGCCACCTTCCTTGCCATGGCCGGGCTGAATCGGCTGGGCATGGCCCATATGGCCCGCTCGGCGATCGAGACCGAAGACATGCTGCCCGCTGTGGCCCAAGGGGCCATCGGCATCGAACGGCGCATGGCGGACAGCACGACTGCCAGCCTGCTGGCCGCG
The DNA here is from genome assembly GCF_004745575.1 of Pseudotabrizicola sediminis. Taxonomy (GTDB): domain Bacteria; phylum Pseudomonadota; class Alphaproteobacteria; order Rhodobacterales; family Rhodobacteraceae; genus Pseudotabrizicola; species Pseudotabrizicola sediminis. The sequence goes on from NZ_RPEM01000002.1 coordinate 317,751, forward strand.
ATTCACGATACCCCCACCGGCCTGCGCCTTGCCGCCGAACGCGCCATGCTGGCTGCGCTGGACGGATCGTGTGAAACCCCGATTGCCGGGCTGGCCACGCTGGACGGCGGTACGTTGCATCTGCGCGGCGAGATCCTGCGGCCTGACGGGTCGGAATCGATCACCGGGCAGCGCAGGGGGCCGGTATCGGATGCCGCCGCACTGGGCACCGACCTGGCCAAAGAGCTGCTGGCCAAGGCCCCCGCCGGATTTTTCAGCTGGCGCTGAGCCGGGTCGTTACTACCCCTTAAATTTCTGTCATCCCGGTGTTACATTCCGGTGATGACCGAGCCTGACCACACTCCCCTGCCCAAACCCGTGGCGACTGCCCTGCAAGCCGCCCTGTCGCAGCCGCCGCAGCGGATCAAGGCGCTGGCGCTGCCGGGTGGCGGGCGGGTCTGGCTGAAGCGGGTCGAACAGGCCACAGGCCGGATGCGGCTGCAAAAGGGCAATGGCCTGTCGGCCTTTGTTGCCGAACGCGAGGCGTTGCGGCTCTTGCACGCCCGCGGCGTGCCGGTGGCGCAGGTGATGGCGGAAGGCCCCGATTACCTGCTGCTGCCCGATCTTGGCCCCACGCTGTCAACCCTGCTGAAAGACACGACCCATCCCATGCCTGACCGCATCGCCGCCTTTGCCGCCGCAGGGGCCGCGCTGGCGGGTCTGCACCGCGCCGGGTTTTCGCATGGCCGGCCTGCCTTGCGTGACTTTTGCTGGCAGCGGGGCGAGCTGCGGTTGATCGACCTTGAACGATTTCGCAACCGCAGGCGCAGCCGGATGGTGCGGGCGCTGGATGTGGTGATCTTCACCCACAGCTGGTTCGCAAATGACCGGGGTATCGCCCCCGGCCCGGAACTCGATGCCGCGCTGAACGCCTACCGCGCCGCCGCCCCGGCCGGGCTGTGGCGCGCGGTGGCGCGGCTGGTGCGGCTGATGGCACCGCTTGGCGCTCTGGCGCGCGGCGTGGCCCGCATCAGCACCCCGTCAAAGGATGTGCAGGCGATACCGCCCACGCTGGCTTATCTGGCGCGGGTCACGCAAGCGCCGGGTTGATCCGCCCCCGGTCCGCCAGCCACAGCCCCAGTGCGCCAAGAATGGCGATGCCGCCGCCCAGGGCCGCCGTCAACGCATAGCCGCCAATGGCCAGCCCCGCGCTGAAGGCCAGCGCCGCGATCACATCGGCCACCAGCTTTTGCAGCGCCAGCATTGACGCCGCCGTGCCGGGCCGCCCCACCATCAGATCCTGATAATACGAGATCGGCAAAATCAGCATCGCCACCCCACCCAGACCCGCCGGCAGCGTCATGGCCCAGATCCATGCCGACTCCGCCAGAAACGGCAGCGCGATCAGGTGGCTGACATACAGCACCGTGCCCCAGAAAATCAGCGTGGGCCGGGGTACATGCGCCAGATAGCGCGGCAAGAGCAGCATGAACGGCACCTCCCACCCCGCCACCAGACCCACATACAGCGCGGTATCCGCCGCCGTCCGCCCCGGCGTTTCGGAAAACACGAGTGCCGCAAGGATCATGTACAGCACACCCGAAGACGTCACCGCCCCAAGGCACAGCAGCCGCAGCGCCACCTCGGGCCGCGCCAGCTGCGCCAGCGCCGCACCCAGCCGCAGACCCGATGGCTGATCGGCCCAGCCGGTCTGCCCGTCACGCGGCCAATAGCCCCAGATCAGCGCCAGCAGTGCCAGACTGGCCAAGCCCCCGGTCGCATAGGTCAGCATCACATCGGCGCCCCAACCAAAGGCAAAGGTCCAGAACACCAGCATCAACAGGAATGTCACCGACATCGCCGCCCGCACGGTCGCCTGTATGCCCTCACGCTGATCGGGAAAGCCCTGGCTGGCCAGCCGGTTCAGCGCAAAGGCCTGACCAAAGATCGACGACGCAACCGGCAGCAAAATCCCGTTGGTCAGCACAAAACTGACCGGCCCGGGCGCAAACACCATCAGTGCAGCACCCAGCGCCCCGATCAGCGCGGTGATCATCGCCAGTCGCCGCCGGTTCGCCTTTTGGTCCGACAGAATGCCCAACAGCACTGATGTCACCACCGCCACAACCGAGGCCAGCACCAGAACCAGCGCAAACGCCGCCTCGGGCAGGCCCAGAACCTCGATCCCGATCAGCGACTGATAGGGGTAAAGCGAGGCATTGATCAGCCCCATCAACCCGATCACCCCCGCCAGCATGCGAAACACCGGCGTGGCAAAAACCGTGTGAAGCGCTGTCACGATGCGTCGCTGTCCTTTGCCGGAATAACCTTGCCGGGGTTCATGACCCCCGCAGGGTCCAGCGCCGCCTTGACCGCGCGCATCACATCCAGCGCCACGCCGTCCTTGCGCCGCGCCATGGATGGCCGCTTGGACAGGCCCACGCCATGCTCTGCCGAAAAACTGCCGCCCAAGGTCGCGACCACATCCTCGATCATAGTGATCACGCGGTCATAGGTGGCTTTCGATCCGTCCACCGGGAAGGCGGTGAAATGCAGGTTGCCATCGCCCAGATGCGCCACCGTCATGGGTTCATGCGCCTGTTCCACTGCTTGCAGGCGCTTGTGGATCTCGGTCAGGAAATCCGCCGCCCGGTCCAGCGGCACCGCAATATCGGTGTCCACGAAGGGGCGCCTGGCAAAGGTGATCTCGGCCGCCGCCTCGCGCCGCGCCCACATCGCGCCGCGCTGCGCCTCGGATTGCGCGACGATGGCATCCGTGATCAGCCCCTCGTCCATCAGACCCGCCACGGTGGTTTCCAGAAGGTCGGTCAGCGGCACCGACCCATCCTCCCGCGTCTCGCACAAGGCGGGCGAGGTCGCGCCCAGCTCGGTCAGGATCGTCACCTCGGGCACCTCGCCGAACGGCAAGCCCAGATCGGGCCGCACCTGTGCCAGACGGCGGGAATAGCTGGCGGGCATGAATTCAAACGCCTCGACCAGCCCGCCCGACGCCTCTTGCAGCCGGTTCAGCAGCACCGTCGCATCCGCCAGATTGCCCAGCGCCAGCGTGGCCGTGGCATGGGCGCGCGGGGCAGGGACCAGCTTCATCACCGCCGCAGTGATGATGCCCAGCGTGCCCTCGGCCCCGATGAACAGATCCCGCAAAGCATAGCCCGAGTTGTCCTTGTGCAGCGCCGACATCAGGTTCAGCACCCGCCCGTCGGCCAGCACCACCTCCAGCCCCAGACACAAGGACCGGGTCGAGCCATAGCGCAGCACGTTTGACCCGCCCGCATTGGTCGACAGCACCCCGCCGATCATCGCCGACCCGCGCGCGCCGAACCACAGCGGAAAATACAACCCCTGCGCCGCCGCCGCATCATGCAGGGCCGACAGGATCACCCCCGCCTCTACCGTGGCCGTGCGTGCGGCAGGGTTCAGATCGCGGATGCGGTTCATCCGCTCCAGGCTGATCATCAGCCCGCCTTTGGTATAAGTGCCCCCCACCAGCCCGGTATTGCCCGACACCGGCACCACCGGCACCCCATGCCGGGCGGCAAGCGTCACGCAATCCGCGACCTGCGCGGTATCACCGGGCCGCACCACAGCAACAGGCTCTCCCGGATAGGCTCCGGTCCAGTCCCGCGCGTGGCGGTCCATATCACCGCCGGTCAGCACATGGGCGGGGCCAAGCAGCGTTGTCAGATCATCAATCAGGGTCATGGGACGGTCCTCACCCGGGCCGTCGGGGCCGGGGGCCGCATATCCTTGACCGGTCCCGACACGCGCATCAAGCCCTTGCGCGGAATTTTCATGCCTCGCGCTGCGGAAGGTGGGGAAGCCTGCGGCGCGAGGTTTTGGCAAGCAGCAATCGGCAGGGTCAGTCGAGGTGATCCACCAGTGTCAGGATCTGCGGGCCAAGGCTTTCGACCGCGCGCTTCACGCCTGCCGCATTGGGGTGGATGCCATCCGCCTGCATGAATTCCGAAATCTGGCCGGGGTCGGTCGCATCGGGGTCGATCAACCCGAAATAGCTGCCGATGTGCTGCGCGCCGTATTGCGCTGCCAGCTCGGGATACAGCTGGTCAAAGGCCTCTTTGTAGGCCGGGCCAAAGTTGCCCGGCGCCTCCATCCCGATCAGCAGCACCGGCAGTTGGCGCACCTGCGCCTCGGTCAGGATGCCTTCGATATTCGCGCGGGTGACAGACGGCTGCAGCCCGCGCAGCAGGTCATTGCCGCCAAGGGTCACAATCATGGCATCGACCTCGGGCGTCAGGCTCCATGCCAGCCGCGACAACCCCCCGGCGCTGGTATCGCCCGACACCCCCCCGTTCAATACGGTCACATCCGCGCCCTGTTCGGCCAGCCACAGGTTCAGCTGCGGCACCAGACCCTCGCCATCGGGCAATCCGTAGCCTGCCGTCAGGCTGTCCCCCAGCGCGAAAATGGTTACGGGTTCGGCATAGGCTGCCCCTGCGACGGAAAACGGCAGGGCTAACGTAAACGTCAGGTTGCGGATGCAGCATTTTGCGCCATATGCAACAGGGGACAGAATAAAGGAAAACACCATGGGTCAGACCGTTCTGGCATTGAAGGATGCGACGCTGACACTGGCAGGCAATGCCGGGCCGGTCGAGATTCTGAAAGGGATCACGCTCGGCGTCGCACAAGGCGAAACGCTGGGGCTGATCGGTCCGTCCGGGTCTGGCAAATCGTCTCTCCTCATGCTGATGGGCGGGCTGGAGCGCGCCACATCGGGGTCGGTACTGGCGCTGGGGTCGGATCTGACCGCCCTGGACGAAGATGCCCTCGCGCGCTTTCGCAGAGGCAATATGGGGGTTGTGTTCCAATCTTTCCACCTGATCCCGACAATGACCGCGCTGGAGAACGTCGCCGTGCCGCTGGAACTGGCCGGTGTGGCCGATGCCTTTGCGCGGGCGGAGGCCGAATTGCAGTCGGTGGGCCTGGGCTCGCGGATGGACCATTACCCGACGCAACTGTCGGGGGGCGAACAGCAGCGCGTGGCCCTTGCCCGCGCCGCCGCCCCGCGCCCGGCGATCCTGCTGGCGGATGAACCCACCGGCAATCTGGATGGCGTCAACGGGGCCGCGATCATGGACATGCTGTTCGGGTTGCGCGACCGCCACGGGGCCACGCTGGTGCTGGTCACCCACGCGCCAGAGCTTGCCGCGCGTTGTGACCGCGTGGTGCGGCTGGCCGATGGCCGGATCGTGGGCGAAGACCGGATGAAGGCAGCGGCGGAATGACGGGCGTGACCGGCTGGCCATTGGCATGGCGTCTGGCCCGGCGCGAATTGCGCGGGGGCCTTCGCGGTTTCCGCATTTTCCTGGCTTGCCTCGCGCTGGGGGTCATGGCCATCGCCTCGGTCGGCATGGTCCGCGCCGCGATAGAAGCCGGTCTGCGCGATCAGGGCGCGGTGCTCTTGGGCGGCGATGCGCAGATGGAATTCACCTACCGCTTCGCGGATGAGGCCGAGCGCACCTATATGGACAGCATCGCCACCAAAGTGTCTGAGGTGGTCGATTTCAACTCGATGGCCGTGCGCGGCGACGATACCGCGCTGACGCAGATCAAGGCGGTTGATGCAGCCTATCCCCTGCTGGGCGAAGTGGTGCTCGACCCCGAAATGCCGCTGGCCGACGCCTTTGTGCCGCAAGATGGCCTGCCCGGCGCGGTGATGGACCGGGTGCTGGTCGACCGTCTTGGCCTGACCGTGGGCGATACCTTCCGCCTTGGCGTGCAGGACTTCCGGCTTGGTGCCGTCTTGGTCCGTGAACCCGATTCTGCCACGCAAGGCTTTACCCTTGGCCCGCGCACCATGGTGCTGACCGCGGATCTTGCGCAATCGGGGCTGATCGGGCCGGGGTCGCTCTATGAAACCGAATACCGCCTGCTGCTGCCTGCGGGCAGCGATCTGCAGGCGCTGGAAGACCGGACCGAGGCGCTTTACCGCGACAATGGCGTGCGCTGGCAGGACAGTCGCCGTGCCACACCGGGGGTGGAGCGGTTTGTCGAACGCATGGGGTCGTTCCTCATTCTGGTCGGCCTTGCCGGGCTTGCCGTGGGCGGCGTCGGCGTGTCATCGGCAGTGCGCGCCTATCTCGATGGCAAGGTGTCCACCATCGCCACGCTCAAGACGCTGGGGGCCGAAGGCGGGATGATCTTCCGTATCTATCTCATGCAGATCGCCGTGCTGGCCGGGGTTGGCGTGGCCATCGGTCTGGTGCTGGGGGTGGCGATTCCGATGCTGCTGGCCCCGATCATTTCGGCGTCCTTGCCATTGCCGGTGATTTTCCGCCCCTATCCGATGCCGCTGCTTGAGGCCGCGTTCTACGGGCTGACCACGGCGCTGCTGTTCACGCTCTGGCCGCTGGCGCGCACGCAAAGCGTGCGGGCAGCGGCGCTCTATCGTGGGGCCGGGCGGGGGGGCTGGGCCGGCTGGCCTGCGGCCATCGCCGTGGCGGCGCTGCTGGCGCTGCTGATCGGCGGCGCGGTGTTGTTTTCCGGGGTGCCCGCTCTGGCACTCGGCTCTGCCGCCGGGATCGCCGGGGCACTGGCGGTGCTGGCGGGTGCGGCGTGGCTGTTGCGCCGCGCGGCCAATGGCCTTGCACGGTCGGTGCTGGCGCGGGGCCGGGTGGCGCTGCGGCTGGCGCTGGCTGCCATCGGTGGGCCACGGGCCGAAGCCACCAGCGTCGTGCTGTCGCTGGGTCTTGGCCTGTCGGTTCTGGCCGCCGTCGGCCAGATCGAGGCCAACCTGCGCCTTGCCATCGCGCAGGACCTGCCCGAGCGCGCACCCTCCTACTTCTTCGTCGACATCCAGCCCGACCAGATTGATGCCTTCCTGACCCGTGTGACCGATGACCCCGCCGTCAGCAGGGTGGAAAGCGCGCCGATGCTGCGCGGCGTGGTCACCCAGATCAACGGCCGCCCCGCGCGCGAGGTGGCAGGCGAGCATTGGGTGGTGCGCGGTGACCGCGGCGTGACCTATTCCGCAACGCCGTCGGAAACCACCACCATCACCGCTGGCGAATGGTGGCCCGCCGATTACACCGGCGCGCCACAAGTCAGCTTTTCCGCCGAATCCGCCGCCGAGATCGGGCTGAAACTCGGCGACACCATCACCACCAACATTCTGGGCCGCGACATCACCGCCACCATCACCAGCTTTCGCGACGTTGATTTCTCGACCGGCGGCATGGGCTTTGTGATGACGCTGAACCCCGCCGCCCTTGCCGGTGCCCCGCACACCCACATCGCCACGGTCTATGCCGAACCGGAGGCCGAGGCCGCGATCCTGCGCGATGTGTCGCGCGCCTATCCCAACATCACCGCTGTCCGCGTCAAGGATGCCATCGACCGCGTGACCGAGGCACTGGGGGCCATCGCCACCGCCACCGCCTGGGCGGCAGCCGCCACGCTGCTGACCGGCTTTGTGGTGCTGATCGGGGCCGCCGCCGCAGGCGAACGCGCGCGGGTCTATGAGGCAGCGGTGCTGAAAACCCTTGGCGCCACACGGGGCCGCATTCTGGCCAGCTTTGCCTTGCGCTCGGCCCTGATGGGTGCCGCCGCCGGGCTGGTTGCCATCGTGGCGGGCGGGCTGGCAGGCTGGGCGGTGATGGTGTTCGTGATGGACAGCCCCTACCGGTTTGAACCGGTGTCTGCCCTGGCCATCGTGGCGGGCGGGGTGGTGGCTACCCTTGGCGCCGGGCTTGCCTTCGCGCTGCGCCCGCTTGCCGCCCGCCCGGCGCAGGTGCTGCGGTCGGCAGATTGAAGCAGGTTTAAGATAATTGAGCGCGCTGTCGCGCGCGTTCTTTTTCTCTCGCCTCTGTGGCTGCGCCACAACCGGCTCGGAGGTGCCTCCGGCGGGGATTTTTCAGAACAGATGAAAGCCAGAGGTCAGCGCAGGCCGATCAGGCGGGGCAGGTCGGCCATGTCGAAAAACGGCTCTGCCCCCACCGCGCTCAGCCTCTCTGCCGGGGTGTGGGCGGCATAGCCCATGCAGCGCATGCCGGCGGCCTGCGCGGCCCGTGCCCCGGTGGGGCTGTCCTCGATCACCACACAATCGGCGGGGGGCACGCCGAGCGCGCGGGCGGCATGCAGGTACAGATCCGGCGCGGGCTTGGGTGCACCAAGGGTCTGGCCGGAGTAAAGATGGCCCCCAAAGCGCGCGATCAGGCCGGGGTGCTGGCCCAGCGTGATCTGCATCTTTTCATCTGACCCGTTCGACCCCATGGCAAAGGGAATGCCCGCCGCCTCCAGCGCATCGAGCACCGGCAGGATGCCGGGGATCAGTGGCGTGCCCCCTGCAAGATGCGCATAAAGCCGCTGATAAAAATCATCGACCCAGGTGTCGGGCAGTGCCGCACCCGCCGCCCGGGCGCGGTTGGCCACATCGGCCATCGTGCCGCCGATGAAATCGCGCGCGATCACCTCCACCGTCAGGTGCAACCCGTGGGCGGCGAATTCGCCCACCAGCAGATCAAAGGTCATGCCCTCGCTGTCGACCACCACCCCGTCACAGTCGAAGATCACGGCTTTGGCGGGCATGATTGTGGCGGTCATCCGGGCATCCTGAGCAAGGTCACATGGGTATCGCCATAGCGGCGCTGGTCAATAAGGTCCAGCCCGGCGGGGGGCAGCGGGGCCGTGCCTTCCTCCCAGACGATCACCGCAGCGGGGGCAAGCCAGCCGCCCGCAACGCAGGCGGCAATGGCTTTTTCGCCCAAACCCTTGCCGTAGGGCGGATCAAGGAACACCAGATCATACCCCGTGCCGCGGTTTTCCCCCGGCTGGGTGGCATCGCGCCGCCGGACCTCGGTTTCACCCTCTGCCCGCATCAGCGCGATGTTGCGGGTCAGCAGGGCCAGCGCCACCTTGCCCTGTTCGACAAATGTGGCCGAGGTCGCCCCACGCGACAGTGCCTCCAGACCCAGCGCGCCGGTGCCGGCGAACAGGTCGAGCACGCGCGCCCCCTGCACCAGATTGCCATGCCCGCCATTGATCAGCAGGTTGAAGATCGACTCGCGCACCCGGTCTGATGTCGGGCGCAGCTGTGCCTGTGCATCGCCTGCCCCCACGGGGGCCAGATGCAAGCCCCGGGACCGCCCGCCGATGATCCTCATCGCAAAAGCGCCTTGAGGTCGGTGGCGGGGTCGGCCACCAAAACGGGGTCGGGCGACCGGCCTGCCTCGATCAGCCGCTTGCCCACCATATAGGCGCGGGGGTCGTTCATCGCATCCAGTGCCAGCAGGCGCAGCCCCTGATAATACCAGAACGACACCGCGCCGCCTTCGCCGGGGCGGGTCACGATGTGGTCATAGCCGGTGTTCAGCCCGGCGATCTGCAGCTTGCAGTCATACTGATCCGACCAGAACCAAGGGGCCGCCTGATAGCGCGCATTGGCCCCAAGGATGTTGGCCGCCACCACCTCGGCCTGATCGATCGCATTGCCCACCGATTCCAGCCGCAGCCGCCCCGCCCCCCATGGAAACGACGCGCAATCGCCCGCCGCCCAGACATCCGGGGCCGAGGTGCGGCCACAGGCATCGGTGGCAATGCCATTGTCGATGGTGATCCCGGCGGCCTCTGCCAGCGCGGTGTTCGGCGTGACCCCCACGCCGACAATCACGAAATCCGCCGCAATCTCGTGCCCGTCGGACAGCCGCGCGCCGGTGACGCGGTCCATCCCCAGCAACCGCTCCAGCCCGGTCGATTCCAGCAGTCTGACCCCATGCGCGGTGTGCAGCGCGCGGAAGTAGTCCGAAGTCTCAGGTGCGGCCACCCGCTGCAAGATCCGTGGCGCCATCTCAAGTACCGTCACATCCAGCCCCAGCTTTGCCGCCACCGCCGCCGCTTCCAGCCCGATATAGCCGCCGCCCACAATCACCACCCGGCGACCGGGCCGGAACTCTGCCCGCATCACATCGACATCGGCCAGCCCGCGCACGGTATAGACCCCGGCCAGATCGCCGCCCATCGCGCCGGGCAGGCGGCGGGGCGTTGACCCGGTGGTCAGCGCCAGCGCGTCATAGGCGATAACCTCTGCCCCCACCGTCACCGTTTTGGCCAGCGTATCCATCGCCGTCACCGGCGTGCCCAGCCGCAGTTCCACCCGCTGATCGGCCCAGAACTCCGGCGCGCGCAGCCACAGCCGTTCAGCCGCCATCTGGCCCATCAGATAGGCTTTCGACAGCGGTGGCCGCTGATAGGGCGGGGCTGCTTCCTCACCGATCACGGTGATCGGCCCCGCATGCCCAAGGCCCCGCAGCTTTGCCGCCAGCGCCGCACCGGCCTGTCCCGCCCCGATGATTACCACATGCATGGCCATATTCCTCTGGTCGCCCAACGGGGCGGACCCTATAACCTGCGCACAAGCAAACGCAACGCGAGAGGGACATGACCATGACGATTTCTGTTGGCGACACGCTGCCAGAGGCCACCCTGATCAAGCTTGGCGACAAAGGCCCGGAACAGGTGTCGCTGCAAGATCTGGCACAGGGCCGCAAGCTGGTGCTGTTCGCCGTGCCGGGTGCCTTCACGCCGACCTGCAGTTCGGCCCATGTGCCCAGCTTCATCCGGACCAAGGACCAGTTCACCGCCAAGGGCGTGGATGACATCATCTGCGTGTCGGTCAACGATCCCTTCGTGATGAAGGCCTGGGGTGAAGCCACCGGCGCCACCGCAGCCGGGGTCACCATGCTCGCCGATGCCGACAGCGCCTTCACCAAGGCGATGGGGCTCGATTTTTCGGCCGCCCCCGCCGGCCTGATCGCGCGCTCCAAACGCTATGCGCTCTATGCCGAGGATGGCGTTGTGAAACAGCTGCATCTGGAAGAGGCACCGGGCACCTGCGACATCTCGGGCGGTGAAGCGCTTCTGGCCGCCATCTGATCCGTCAGGCCACTGTCAACGGCGCGCCCCCTCCCCCTTGTGGGGGGGGTGGGGCACGCCACCGACGGCAGGGGTGGGGGGCGCTGCCGCGAAGCGGCAGGCTCAATACCCCGCCGCCTTGTCCATCCGCCGCGCCAGATCCACATCCAGCCCGGTCAGCCCGCCCGCATCATGCGTGGTCAGCCGCACCTTGACGGTACGGTAGACGTTCGACCATTCCGGGTGATGGTTCAGCGCCTCGGCATCCTCTGCCACCTGTGTCATGAAGGCGAAGGCCTGTTTGAAATCCTTGAACAGAAACGTCTTGTCCAGCGCGTCCTTGCCATCTGCCATTTTCCAGCCGGTGCCGAACAGCGGCAGCAGGGTGTCGCGATCAAGCTCTGTCTTGTCTGTCATATCATCCGATCCTGTCTGCGATTTCTCTGGTCTTCCCGCGCCGCGCTGTCAGTCTTCAGACTGCACCCGGCGGAACGGGCCGTATTGCGTCAGCACCTCGATCTCTTCATCCACCGCGCGGCGCTCCTCATCTAGATAGCGCGCCACGGCATCGCGAAAGCCCGCATCGGCAATCCAGTGCAGCGAATGTACCGGGGTGGGCAGATAACCGCGCGCCAGCTTGTGTTCACCCTGCGCCCCGGCCTCGACCCGTTGCAAGCCATGGGCAATTGCCCAGTCGATCGCCTGATAATAGCACAGCTCGAAATGCAGGCAGGGGTGATCTTCGGCACAGCCCCAATAGCGGCCGAACAGCACATCGCGCCCGATGAAATTCAACGCCCCGGCCACGGGTCGGTCCCCGTCAAAGGCCAGCACCAGCAGAATGTCATCGCGCATCGTGTCATGAAACCGGGTGAACGCCTTGCGGGTCAGGTAGGGCGTGCCCCATTTGCGCGCCCCGGTGTCCTGATAAAACGCCCAGAACGCATCCCAATGCGCAGGCTCGATGGCCTCGCCGGTCAGCGCCCGGATGGTCAGGTTTGAGGCCCGTGCCGTCTCGCGTTCCTTGCGGATCATCTTGCGCTTGCGGCTCGACAGCTGGGCAAGGAAATCGTCGAACGACGCGTAGCCGTTGTTTTCCCAGTGAAACTGCTGCGTCACCCGGTGCAACGCGCCCTCCACCCCGGCCAGCGCCTCGGCCTCTTCGCCGGTGCAGAAGGTCACGTGCAGCGACGACAGCCGGTTCTTTGCCGCGACCGAAATCGCCGCCGCCAGCAACAGTTCGCGGTGCGCCGCATCGCCCAGAAACCGCCGCCCTGTGGCGGGCGTGAACGGCACCGCAATCTGCAGCTTGGGATAATAGCGTCCGCCCGCCCGTTCAAACGCCTGCGCCCAGCCGTGGTCAAAGATATATTCGCCCTGTGAATGGCCTTTCGCATACATCGGCACCGCCGCCACGATCCGCCCCGCCGTCCGCAGCACCAGCGGATGCGCGGTCCACCCGGTCCCCGCGCCGGTCGACCCCGACGCCTCCAGTGCGTGCAAGAACCGGTAGGTGGTGAACGGGTCCACCGGCCGCCCCGCCGCCTGTTCAGGGGCCGCCACCGCATCCCACTCGGCGGCGTCAATCTCGGTCAGGCTCTGGTGCAGGGTGATCTCGGTCATGGGTCCGCCCCTCCGGGCTTGGCCGGACATGCTGTGGCGCCGGGCTTGCCCGCATAGACTGTGCCGCCCGCCCGCAAATTCAAGCGGGCAGCGCGCTCAGATAGCCCTCAAACGTCACATTCGCCGCGTATCGCCGCGCCATCGCCTCTTGTTCGGGCGTGCGGATGGTCCAGCACAGCACCGGCACCCCCGCCGCCCGCAAGGCCAGCACGCGCGGGCGGGTCAGGTCATTGTCCTGATGGCTGATGAATGTCGCCCCCACCCGGTCAAAATCCGGGATCTCGCGCAGATGGTCGCAAACCTCGGCAGGCACCGGCGCCCAGTCGTCAGGATCGAACGCCGACGTCGTCAGCCCCCGCGCCACATCCGGCGCCAGCCGCGCCATCTGCGCCACGGCATGCGGGTTGAACGACATCACCGCCACCTCGCCGCCATACCCGGCCAGCGCCTGCGCCACCGCAGCCTCCAGCCGCCCGTCCGTTTCGCCCATCGCCCCGGTCTGATCCTTGATCTCGATCAGCAGCGGCACCCGGCCCGCCACCATGCCCAGCACGGCCCCCAGCGTCGGAATGGTATCCGTCCCACCGGTCAGCTCCATCTGGCCCAGATCGGCAGCGGTGCGGGCACAGACCGGCCCACGCTCTGCAGTCAGCCGGTCCAGATCATCATCATGAAACACCATCGCCACGCCATCGGCCGACAGCTGCACATCGACTTCGATGGCATAGCCCGCCGCCACCGCCGCGCGGATTGCGGCAGGGCTGTTCTCGGTCCGCCCCTGTGCGCGGTCATGCAGGGCGCGGTGCGTCACCGGCAGGCGCAGGAAACCGGCGGGCAGGGCGGGGCGCGTCATGTCAGGCAATCTCGAACACCGCCTCGATCTCTACCGCCACACCGAATGGCAAAGACGCCGCCGACACCGCAGACCGCGCATGTCGCCCGGCATCGCCCAGCACCGCCACCATGAAATCCGACGCGCCGTTGATCACCTTCGGCTGGTCCACGAAATCGGGGCCCGAGTTCACAAAGCCCACCAGCTTCACCAGCCGCACCACCCGGTCAATGTCGCCGCCCGTCGCCGCCTTCACCTGCGCGAGCAGCGAAATGGCACAGGCCTTCGCCGCCTCGGCCCCCTGTTCGACAGTCAGATCCGCCCCCAGCTTGCCCTTGATCAGACCCGCTGCCGTCTGGCTGATCTGGCCCGAAATGAACACCTGTTTGCCGCTGATCACCCAAGGCACATAATTCGCCGCCGGGGCAGGCGCATCGGGCAGGGTGACGCCAAGTTCGGCAAGGCGGGCTTCGATCTTCGACATCGGTGGTTCCTCCGTTTGGTTTGCCGCAAGCTAACGGCCCCACCCGGCGGCGGCAAGGCCGCGATGATTTATCACACGACATATCAACGGCCTGCCACGCCCGCCAAGGCGCCACACTTCCGGCCAAAGCCCGCCGGATTGCCGGGCGCACGTTGTAATCCAACGCCCCGGCCTATATCAAAACCACAAGACCGCAGACCGACCCACCGGGTGTGCCGCGCAGCAACGCCCGACCTGCTGGCAAAATGATTGGCCCTGACGCATGATCTTTTCTTCTTCCCGCATCCTTGCCTGCGCCGCGCTGGTCCTGCTGGCCGCCTGCGCGCAAAAGCCCGCTCCGGCAGGTTTCACCGACCCGATGGAGGCCGAAAACCGCGAGATCCACGCCTTTAACCGCAGCGTCGACAACGCCATCCTGCGTCCGGTGTCCGGCGCCTTTGGCGACGGCCCGCCCGGCCCCGTGATGCAGGGCGTGATCAATTTCGCGCAGAACCTTGATGCGCCCGGTGCCGTGGTCAACAACCTGCTGCAGGGCCGCCCGCATTTCGCCGCCGAAAACACCCTGCGCTTTGCGCTGAACACCATTGTCGGCATCGGCGGCCTGTTCGACCCCGCCACCGCCATCGGGCTGCACGGCAAGCCCACCGATTTCGGCGAAACCCTGCATGTCTGGGGCGCCGGAGAGGGGAATTACGTCGAGCTTCCCTTCCTCGGCCCGTCAACGGAGCGCGATATGATCGGCAAGATTGTCGATATCCCGCTCAACCCGCTGCGCTATGTTTTGCCCAAGCCCGAAGAGAACATCGTGCCGCTGGCAAAGCTGGCATCAAGCCTTGGTGATCGGGCGCGCTATTCCTCGACAGTCGACTCGGTTCTGTATGACAGTGCAGACAGCTATGCGCAGTCCCGTCTGCTCTATCTGCAAAACCGTCGCTTTGAACTGGGGCAAACCACCGGCACCGCCGGGGACGATGCCTTTGAAGACCCGTATGAGGATATCTATGGCCAATGACAGGTTGATCATCACACGTCGCGGCTTTGGCATCGGCCTGGTCGGCGGCGCGGCTGCCCTTGCCATGCCCTTGCCCGCCGCCGCCCTGACGGTCGATCAGGCCCGCGCTCTGGTCGGCAAGGCCGTGGCCGATGTCAACGCCACCATCAACTCGGGCAAATCCGCCTCTGCCATGTACGGTGATTTTGAACGCATCTTCGCCCGCTACGCCGATGTGCCCACCATCTCCCGTTCCGCCCTCGGTCCCGCCGCACGCGGGGCGTCGCGCGCGCAACTCACCGCCTTTACCACCGCTTACCAAAGCTACATCGCCCGCAAATACGGCGCGCGCTTCCGCGAATTCATCGGCGGCCAGATCGAGGTGACGGGCGCCCGCGCCGTCAAAAGCTATTTCGAGGTGATCTCGGTCGCCAAACTGCGCGGCCAGGCCCCGTTCGACCTGCGCTGGCACGTGTCGGACAAATCCGGCAAGGATCTGTTCTTCAACATCATCATCGAAGGCGTGAACATGCTGGCCAGCGAACGCACCGAAATCGGCGCCATGCTCGACCGCCGCCGGGGCGACATCAACGGGCTGATCGAGGATATGAAATCGGCCTGAGGGCGCGGCGCAACGTCAAGACACCAACGCCGACCCCCGCAAAAGCGGCGGGCCGGCGTTTTGGTTTTGGGGGGAATTCCTGAAAAACATACCAGCCGAAGATGTCTCCCTCCACCGGGGGCGGCCCCCGCCATGCCATAGTGCAACACAGCGTAAAAAAATTCGCTTGAGAAATCTAACCCGCTGCGATCAAACACATTGGGCAACTTTCCCCCTGTGTTGCAAGCCCCTCAAACAGCTCCCCTCAGTTCCCGAACCCGCCCAGCACGTCCCGCAGGATCTGGTTCACCAGATCGCCACCCTCCATCACCGGCCCCTCATTGACCCAGTCATCCGGCACCGGCCCGTCATAGATGATCACATCCTGCGTCGGCATTTCTGCCTGCCAGCCGCCGCCAGTGTCGAAATTGTCCTGCGGCCCCGCGCTGGGCGATTGTCCGTCGGCCATCACATTGGGCGAGGGCGCGTAATAGCCACCGGGCGGCGATTTCGGCTCGGGGATCAGCATCGCCAGCGGCTGCGGTTGCAGGCCGTCATGCACCCGCACCATCACCTCGCGCCAGATTTCCGCTGGCAGGCCACCGCCCGTCACCCCGGTCAGGGGCGCGTTGTCATCATTGCCCATCCAGACGCCCGCGACATAATCGGCGGTGAAGCCCAGGAACCACGCATCGCGCGCCGCTTGGGTCGTGCCGGTCTTGCCCGCCGCCTGCCAGCCGGGAATGCGGGCCCGCGTGCCGGTGCCGTCTTCGATCACCCGGTTCATCATATAGGTCAGGTACAGCGCCGCATCCTCGCTGATCACCCGCTCTCCCAACCCGCCGGCAGCACCCAGCAGCACGTCATCCTCGCCCTGCAACCGCAGTTCCACCAGCCCGTAGGGCGTCACCGACGACCCGCCGTTCAGAATGCCGGCATAGGCCCCCGACATTTCCAGCAAGGATGATTCCGACGCACCCAGCGCCAGCGCCGGACCATCGGCCAAGGCCGAGACGATGCCGAACCCGTTCGCCACCTTCCGCACCTCATCACGCCCCACCGCTTCCGATACCCGGACGGCAGGGATGTTGCGGCTTTCGGCAAGCGCCTGGCTCAGCGTGATCATCCCCTTGAACTGGTTGTCGTAATTCTTCGGCGTCCAGGCCCCCGATCCGGGAATGTTGATGGTCAGCGGCGTGTCTTCAACATAATCCGCCGGGGTAAAGCCCAGATCCATCGCCGCCGCATAGGCAAAGGGCTTGAAGCTGGACCCGGTCTGCCGTTTGGCCTGCGTCGCGCGGTTGAAGCTGCCCGCAGCCACCTGCTCGCGCCCGCCGACCATGGCGCGCACCGCGCCATCGGCAGACATCACCACAATGGCCGCCTGCGCTTTCGACCCTTCCTTCACCTTGGTCTCAAAAATGAACCTCAACGCCTCTTCCGACGCCTTCTGCAACCGCTGGTCCATCGTCGTGCGGATGATCACATCTTCGGTGGTGTGCGACGACAGAAAGCTGGGCGTCGATTCCATGACCCAATCTGCAAAGGCCCCGCCCGATTGCGTCTCTGCCGCCTTTGACAGCCGCGCCGGGTTGGCCCGCGCATCCGCCGCCTGTGCAGGCGTCAGATAGCCCTGTTCCTCCATCAGCGCGACGACCACATTGGCCCGCTCCTGCGACCGCTGCAGGTTGTTGGTGGGCGCAAAGCGCGACGGCGCGGTCAGCAATCCGGCCAGCATGGCGGCCTCGGCGGGCCCCACCTCATTGGCGGATTTGCCGAAATAGCGCTGCGCCGCCGCTTCGAACCCGCGCGCGCCTGCGCCCATATAGGTGCGGTTCAGATAGATCGTCAGGATCTGCTCTTTGGTGTACTTGACCTCCATCGCCATCGCGTAGGGGATCTCTTTGACCTTGCGCCAGACCCCGCCGCTGCGGCAGTCCTGTTCGTATGCGGCCTCATTCTTCCAGTCGGCGGGGTTGTAGGGCACGCCGATGCACAGCAGCTTGGCAACCTGCTGGGTGATGGTGGACCCGCCGTTGCCCGACAACGGCCCGCGCCCTTCGCTCAGGTTGATGCGGACGGCGCCCGCAATGCCGCGCGGGCTGACGCCGAAATGGCGGTAAAACCGCTTGTCCTCGGTCGAGATCACCGCGTTGCGCAGATGGGGTGAGACGTTTTCTGCCGTGATCTGGCCGCCAAACGTCTCGCCGCGCCAGGCAAAGACCTGCCCGTCACGGTCCAGCATGGTGACAGACCCGCGCGCGCGCCCGTCCAGCAGCTCGGCCACGGGGGGCAGCTGGCTGTAGAAATAGAACACGGTCAGCCCCAGCACCATGCCCACCACCGCGCCCACGCGCCAGGTGACACCCCACAGCACCCGCCAGATCAGCCGCCACAGCCCAAGGATCAGCCCCACCACCAGCCCGTGCTGGCGCCTTGGTTTGCGCGGCGCAGGCTTGCGGGGCTCGGGTTTGCGCGGCCCACCGCCGCCCGAGCCGGACCTTGCAGGCGCCGCCCCATAGCGTTTGTCTGCGGTCAGAGATCCGCGCCCTTTGCCCGATGTCGCCATAGCCTGCCCAACCGCTTTCACGTGCTCTTTTGCCCGACTCTAGTCCGGATTTTACCGATTGTGGAGAGCGCGGAGTCACGATTCAGATATGTGATAAGCCTAATTTTTAATCAAAGCGCACAATAAGTATAAATTTTGTGCAGTAAGCCGCGCTTTCAGGCAAACATCCGCCGCCGGTTTCTTGTTCTGCCCGTTCGAAAGGCGGCTTGTTATTTGCAAGGGCCCACCCCCGGGCCCCACAGAAACGAAGGGGAAGGACGTGAAACTAATCATTGCAGCAATCAAGCCGTTCAAGCTGGAGGAAGTGCGCGAAGCACTCACCACCATCGGGGTGCGCGGCATGATGGTCACCGAGATCAAGGGTTTCGGCAGCCAGTCTGGACATACCGAAATCTATCGCGGTGCCGAATATGCCGTGAACTTCGTGCCGAAAGTCCGGCTGGAGATCGTGGTCAGTGACAGCCTTGCAGATGCGGTCGTCGAAACCATCCGTGTGACCGCGAAAACCGACAAGATCGGCGATGGCAAGATCTTCGTGCTGGATGTCCAGCATGCCGTGCGCGTGCGCACCGGTGAAATCAATGACGATGCGCTCTGACGCGTTGGGGACAGGGGAAACGCAAAAGATGAACACCTCCATGAAACTTTCTGGCATCGCGGCACTGGGTGTGTCGCTGTTCGCCAGCCTGCCCGTCTGGGCGCAGGATGCCACCGCCGAGGCGGCCGAGGTTGTGGCCGATGCCGCACCGGCAGCCATTGATAACGCCTTCATTTTCAACACCCTGCTGTTCCTGATCGGCGGCTTTCTGGTGTTCTGGATGGCGGCTGGCTTTGCCATGCTCGAGGCTGGGCTGGTCCGCTCCAAGAACGTCACGATGCAGCTGACCAAGAACATCGCGCTCTTTTCCATCGCGTCGATCATGTACTGGATCGTGGGCTACAACCTGATGTACCCGGGCGATGCCTGGACGATGACCGGCTATGTCGGTCAGTTGTTCTCGGCCAAATCGCTGGCGGGTGACCCTGATGTTGCCACCGGCTATTCGGTCGCATCCGACTTCTTCTTCCAGCTGATGTTCTGCGCCACCACCGCGTCGATCGTGTCGGGCACCTTGGCCGAGCGCATCAAGCTGTGGCCGTTCCTGATCTTCACCGTCATCCTGACCGGGTTCCTCTACCCGATCGAGGCGTCCTGGCAGTGGGGCGGCGGCTGGTTGTCCGAAGCAGGCTTCTCTGACTTCGCAGGCTCCACCCTTGTCCACGCAGCAGGCGGCTTTGCAGCCCTTGCCGGTGCGCTGATCCTTGGCCCCCGTCTGGGCAAATACACCAAGGAAGGCCGCGTCAACCCGATGCCGGGCTCCAACCTTGCCCTTGCCACCCTTGGCACGTTTATCCTGTGGCTGGGCTGGTTCGGCTTCAACGGTGGCTCGCAGCTTGCACTGGGGACCGAGGCTGATGCCAATGCTGTCTCGATCATCTTTGCCAACACCAACATGGCCGCCTCTGCCGGTGCCGTCGTGGCGCTGATCCTGTCGCAGCTCATTTACAAGAAGGTCGATCTGACCATGGTGCTGAACGGCGCTCTGGCAGGCCTTGTGTCGATCACCGCCGGCCCGCTCGACCCGTCGCTGTTCGGTGCCCTGTGGATCGGTGGCATCGGTGGCGTAATCGTTCTGGTCGTCGTCCCGCTGCTCGACAAGCTCAAGATCGACGATGTGGTCGGTGCCATCCCGGTTCACCTGGTGGCTGGCTTCTGGGGCACCATGGCGGTTCCGTTCTACACCGAAGGCACCAGCTTTGGCACGCAGCTCATGGGCTTTGTCGCCATCGGCATCTTCATGTTCGTGGCCTCGGCCATCGTCTGGGTCATCCTCAAGTCCACCATGGGTCTGCGTCCGACCCAGGAAGACGAGATGATGGGTCTGGACAAGGCCGAACTGGGTCTTGAAGCGTACCCCGAGTTTACCAAAGGCTGACGCCTCCTCCTCCCAGTCAGCCTGAACTCTGGCCCGGACCGAAAGGTTCGGGCCTTTTTGCTGGCCGCTCCACAGCGCATGAAAAAGCCCGCGACCGGCGCGGGCTTTCTCAGCATTCAGCGGCTTGGATCAGCCAGCGACCTTCGCAATCGCCGCCGCCAATATCGGCACCGTGCGCGCATTCAGCCCGGCAATGTTGATCCGGCTGTCGCCCACCATGTAGATCCCATGCGTCTCGCGCAGCACAGCCACCTGCGCCTCGGTCAGGCCAAGCCGGCTGAACATGCCGCGATGATCGGCCACGAAATCAAAGCGGTCCGAATTGGTGGCCTTGCGCAGCTCTTCGGCGAGCGTCTTGCGCAGGGTCAGCATGTTCAGCCGAACCTCTTCCAGCTCGGCCTTCCAGTCGGCGCGCAGCGCATCATCTTCCAGAATCATCGTCACCAGCCGCGCGCCATGATCGGGCGGAAAGCTGTAGTTCTGCCGGTTCAGGAACGCGAGGTTCCCCTGCACCACCGCCCGGCGGGCAGGGTCTGTCAGCGCAATCAGCACCCCCGTCCGCTCGCGGTAGATGCCGAAGTTCTTGGAACAGGACGCCGCGATCAGCACTTCCGGGAACCGCGTCGCGATCATCCGGGTCGCCGCCGCATCTTCCTCCAGCCCGTCGCCAAAGCCCTGATAGGCCAGATCGATGAACGGAATGGCCCCGCGCGCCTCCAGCACCCCCGCCACCTGCGCCCACTGGTCAGCGGTAAAGTTCGCCCCGGTCGGGTTGTGGCAGCAACCGTGCAACAACACGATGTCGCCCTTGGCAACCTTCCCCAGATCCTCCAGCACCCCCGCAAAATCCACGCCACGGGTTTCCGCGTCGAAATAGCGGTACTCAGCCATCTTCATGCCAAGATACTTGATGATCGACGGATGGTTCGGCCATGTCGGGTTCGACAGCCACACCGTGGCCCCCGGCGACGCCATCTTTATCAGCTCCAGCGCCTGACGGATCGCCCCGGTGCCGCCCGGTGTGGCCACCGATGCCGCACGCTCGGCAAAACCCGCGCCCAAGATCATCCCGACCATGGCCGCGTTATACGCAGGCTCACCGGCCAGCCCGGTGTAGGATTTGGTCACCTCCACCTCCCACAGCCGCTTCTCCGCCGCCTTCACCGCCCGCATCACCGGGGTCAGGCCGGTCGCGTCCTTGTAGACGCCGACGCCAAGGTCGATCTTGGTGTCGCGCGGGTCATCGCGGTACATCGCGATCAGTTGCAGGATCTTGTCCTGCGGTTGCGGGTTCAGGGTTTCCAGCATTGGCCTATCCTTTGGCGACGGCAAGATCTTCGTACATGCCCCATTCGGACCATGATCCGTCATAGAGCGCATGGCTGCGGTGCCCGATCCGTTCCAGCGCAAGGCTCAGAATCGCGGCTGTCACCCCCGACCCGCAAGAGGTGATCGCAGGCTGTGTCAGATCCACCCCCGCAGCCTCGAACACCGCTTGCAGCTCGGCAGGGGGCTTCATCGTGCCATCCGCGTTCAGCAGCGTGGCAAAGGGCACATTCTTCGACCCCGGAATATGGCCCGACCGCAACCCCGCCCGTGGCTCCGCCACCTCGCCCCGGAACCGGGGGGCGGCGCGGGCGTCAATGATCTCGGCCTGTGCCAGCTTGGCGGCATGGGCCACCTGCGTCACATCCTTGACCAGCTGGTTCTGGCGGCTGACGGTCATGTGCCGGTCGCGCACCACGGGGGCCAAGTCTTCCACCTCGCGCCCTTCGGCCAGCCACTTCGGCAGCCCGCCATCCAGCACCGCCACATCCGTCTTGCCCATCAGCCGGAATGTCCACCAGACCCGCGCGGCCGAAAACAGCCCCGCCCCGTCATAGACCACCACCTGATGCCCGTCGCCCACACCCATGGCGCGCATCCGGCTCATGAACTTCTCCACCGGCGGGGCCATGTGGGGCAAGGATGACCGCTGGTCGCTGATCTCGTCAATGTCGAAAAACCGCGCGCCGGGAATGTGGGCGGCACCATATTCCGCCCGCGCATCGCGGCCAGAGTCGGGCATGAACCACGACGCATCCAGCACCCGCAGATCCGGGTCTTTCAGATGCGCCGCCAGCCAACCGGTCGACACCAGCGTTCTGGGGTCGTCACTGGGGGAAGGGGTCACGAGGGTTGCCATGCCGATGCTCCACACGGGTCAGCCCCGGCTTATATCGGCAGGGGCAGGCAGGGCAAGGGCGCAGGCAGCGGGGGCGTGGTTTTGGCCGATGCGCGCGTCTAGTTTGGCGGCAGATGAGAGCTGCGGCCATTGAAATGACGTGGGTTCAGACCTTCACCGTGCATCGCACGAATGTCCGCTGTGCGGACGGAGCGGACACTCAAGCCCGGACTCTCCGGGGAACGTCCTTCATTTCCCCTACGCACACACGTCATGACGTTTGCCATACGCAAGCCATACGCAGATCATACGCTCGCCATACCCGGAAACACCCGCGTTCAGCCCGGCCAAAGCCCCGCCGAACGGCGCACCTCAATCGCGGTGGTTCTGCTTCATGATGCGGGCTTTCTGGCGGTCCCAGTCGCGCTTGGCGCTGGTCTCGCGCTTGTCGGCCAGCTTCTTGCCCTTGGCCACGCCCAGCTTGATCTTCACGATGCCGCGCTCGTTGAAATACATCTTGATCGGCACGATGGTCATGCCCTCGCGCGCGGTCGAATTCCACAGTCGCGCCAATTCACGCTTTGAAACCAACAGCTTGCGGCGGCGGCGTTCATCGTGGCTGTCCCAGTGGTTCGACTGGGTATAGGGCGCGATATAGCCGTTGATCAGCCACAGCTCGCCGCCCTCAACGCTCGCATAGCTGTCGCCGATGTTCGACCCGCCCTTGCGCAGCGACTTCACCTCGGACCCTTGCAGCATGATCCCGGCTTCCAGATCGGATTCAATATGATAGTCGAACCGCGCGCGGCGATTCTCGGCAATCAGCTTGGAATTGGGATCGGATATCTTGACCATTCGTGTCACATAAGCGCGGTGCAGCCCCAAGTCCAGATGGCCGCACGCGAAGACAGATCAGGGCAGGGGCGAAGGCGGCACCGCGCCCCGCCGATTGCCCAGGATAAGCGTGTAAATTCCAGAACTTACGATCAGAGCTGAGCCGATCAGCGTTGCCAGATCGGGCCGTTCGCCAAACACCGCCATTGCCAGCACCATCGCAAACACCAGCCGCGCATAGCGGAACGGCGTGACAAAACCGATCTCGCCGGTCCGCATCGCCGAGGTCAGGGCATGATACCCCAGCACCGCAAACAGCGCCGTGCCCGCAAGCAGGCCCCAACCCTGCGCATCCGGCCATACTGCCCCTCCGGTCCAGCCCAGAATGATCACCCCTGCCAAGGCCAGCATGGCAAAGCCCGCCACTCCTAACTGCCTGTTAGACATCACTTTCGGGGCTGCCCGCGTCGCCAGATCGCGCCCGGCAAACCCCAGCATGCCGCCCACCGCCAGCAGTGACAGTGCAGAAAACCCGTCCATTCCGGGCCGGATGATGATCAGCACGCCGACAAAGCCTACCGCCACCGCCGTCCAGCGCCGCCACCCCACCCGCTCACCAAAAAAGATCGCGGCCCCGCCGACCACCACCAAAGGCGAGGCCTGCAGGATGGCCGAAGTGGTGGACAGCGGCGTCAATGCAATCGCCAGCGCATAGAACAGCCGCCCCGACACCTCGAACCCCGACCGGATCGCCAGCCCGCGCGTGCGCAGCGCCGGGTGAAACGCAGGCTCCCCCATCCGCCGCGCCATCAGCGCAAACACGCCCATCCCCACCAGCCCGACGATCAGCACCGCCTGACCCATCGGCATCACCCGGGCGCTGGCTTTCAGCAACATATCCTCGACGGCAAACCCCGCCATCGACAGGATCATGAACGCCGCGCCACGTAGATTATCGTTCTGGAACATCGTCGGTCCGCCCCGGGCTACCATTCATCTGTTCACAAATATCTTCGGGGGGAATTTGGCACCCGCGCGAAGGGGGGGGGGGCAGACAGCCCCCCTGAACCGACCAGCCCGAGGCGCAGCAGGTCAGTTCAACAGCCCCGCATGGCGCATAGCCGCCTTGATCTTGTCTTTGGTGCCATCGGTCAGTGCCACCAGCGGCAGCCGCACCTCTTCGGTGCAGCGGCCCAGCAGGGACAGGCCGTATTTGGCCCCGGCCAACCCCGGCTCGATGAAGATCGCCTCGTGCAGCGGCATCAGCCGGTCCTGGATCTGTAGGGCGGTGCGGTAATCGCCGGCCAGTGTTGCGTTCTGGAATTCGGCGCAAAGGCGCGGAGCCACGTTGGCCGTAACCGAGATGCACCCGGTGCCGCCATGGGCGTTGAAGCCCAATGCGGTGGCATCCTCGCCCGACAGCTGGATGAACTGCTTGCCACAGGTCTCGCGCTGCATCGACACCCGCTCGATCTTGCCGGTGGCGTCCTTGACCCCGATCAGGCGTGGCAGCTGGGCCAGCATACCCATGGTTTCGGGCGACATATCCACCACCGACCGGCCCGGAATGTTGTAGATGATGATCGGCAGAGTGCAGCAGTCATGCAGCGCGGTGTAATGCGCGACCAGCCCGGCCTGTGTCGGCTTGTTGTAATAGGGCGTCACCACCAGCGCGGCATCAGCACCCACGCGTTCGGCATGGCGGATCAGGCGGATGCCTTCGACCGTGTTGTTCGACCCGGCCCCGGCAATCACCGGCACGCGACCGGCGGCAAACTTGACCACCGCCTCGATCACCGCCTCATGCTCTTCATGGCTCAGTGTCGGGCTTTCGCCGGTGGTGCCCACCGGCACCAGCCCGTGCGAGCCTTCGGCGATCTGCCAGTCGACCAGCTTTTTAAGCGTATCCAGATCCAGTTCGCCGTTCTTGAACGGCGTAACCAAGGCGGGGATGGACCCTTTGATCATGGCACGCAGACTCCTGTTGCAGCGACGCGAGGCGGTCGAGTCGCTTGGGCTGAAAATCCCGCCTTGATTATCCGGGGCGCGACGGATTGCCAAGCGCAGCGTTTCGCGCGCCGGTCTGGCCCAGCGGTGACAGGATCGTGGGTTGTCGGCTCCGGCCCGATGGGGCAGAATCTGCACCATGAGCAGAAGATCAAAAAACACCATTTCAGTCTTGCTGGCCCCCATTGCGCTTGCCCTGGCGCTGACAGCGCCGGTACGCGCGGATGAAACGCAGGCGATGCAACAGGTACTGGCCCGCATTGCCGCCAAGGACTGGTCGGGGGCCACCGCCATCGCCCCGCATGCGGTTGCGCGCGATCTGGTGACGTGGAGCCAGCTGCGCGCGGGTGATGGTCTTCTGGGCGATTACGAGGCGTTTTTGCAGCGCCGCCCCGACTGGCCCGGTTTGCCCTTCCTGCACCAAAAGGGCGAAACCGCCGTGGCGCGCTCTGCCTCGCCCGAACGGGTGGTCGCCTATTTTGCCGGAAGCACGCCGAAAACCGGCGAGGGGGCCATCGCGCTGATCCGCGCGCTGCAAGCGCTTGGGCGCACCGATCTGGCCGAGGACCGCGCGATGGAGGCGTGGTCAGAGCTTGTGCTTGCGCCTGCAGAGGAGGCGGCGTTGCTCGCGCTGTCTCCGGCATCGGTCGCATTGGTGCATGAGCTGCGGATGGACCGCCTGCTGTGGCAAGAGCGCCGGGCCGAGGCACAGCGTCTGTCACCGCGACTGCCCGCCGACTGGCAGGCGCTGGCCAAGGCGCGGATGGCTCTGCAAACTGCGGAACCGGGGGTTAATGCGCTGATCAATGCGGTGCCGGCATCGCGCGCGGGCGATCCGGGGTTAGCCTTTGACCGCTTCATCTGGCGCATGAAGCGCGACCTGTATGACGAAGCGCTGCCACTCATCCTGGAACGCAGCGCCTCTGCCGCCACGCTTGGCGACCCGCAGGCTTGGGCGGCGCGACGCGCCGTCCTGACCCGCTGGCTTTTGCGCCAGAACCGGCCTTCCGAGGCGTACCGCGTCGCATCTGCCCATCACCTGACCTCTGGCAGTGGCTATGCCGATCTGGAGTTTCTGTCCGGCTTCATCGCTTTGCGCCGCCTGAACGACCCCACCCGCGCGCTTGAGCATTTCCGCAAGCTGGAAGCCGGGGTTGCGACGCCGATCTCGCTGTCGCGCGCGCTGTACTGGCAGGGCCGCTCACATGAGGCGGCGGGTTCAGGCGACGCGGCGCAGCGCGCCTACAACGGCGCCGCCCGCCACCAGACCGCCTATTATGGCCTTCTGGCCGCTGAAAGGCTTGGTCAGCCGCTGGATGCAAACCTGATCAACCCGCCGCGCCCCGCCGACTGGCGGCAGGCCGCATGGACACGGTCGTCGGTGCATCAGGCCGCCCTGCTGGCGCTGCGGGCAGGTGACCGCAATCTGGCCAAGCGCTTCTGGCTGCATCTGGCCGAAAGCCTCGATTCCACAGGGCTGGACCAGCTAGGCGACATGGCCCTTGCCCTGAACGAGCCGCATATCGCCGTGCTGGTCGGCAAACACGCGGCGGAACGCAGCGTGATCCTGCCGCGCGCCTATTATCCGATCACCGATCTGGTGCCCGATGGCCTTGCCGTCAGCCGCGCCTTTGCCCTGTCCATTGCCCGGCGTGAAAGCGAATTCGAACCCGCTGCCCGCTCGACCGCCGATGCGCGCGGACTGATGCAGCTGTTGCCCGGCACCGCAAAGATGATGGCTGCCAAGGTATCAGTGCCCTTTGATGCGGGCCGTCTGACGCGCGACCCCGGCTATAACGCCATTCTGGGCAGCGCTTACCTCAAGCAGTTGATTGACGAGTTCGGCCCCTCGATCGCGCTGGTCGCGTCCGGCTACAACGCCGGCCCCGGCCGCCCGCGCCGCTGGATCACCGAATATGGCGATCCGCGCAGCCCGGATGTTGATGTGGTGGACTGGGTGGAATCGATCCCCTTTACCGAGACGCGGACCTATGTGATGCGCGTTGTCGAAGGCGTTATCCTCTACCGTGCCAAACTGCGCGGCACGCCCGGCCCTGTCCGCGTCACCGCAGAACTCAAGGGCTGAGCCTTCCGGATTGCTGCTTGCCAAATACTCCCGCCGGAGGCGCCTTCTGCAAGTCCCACACGTCAGGCCCGCTGCCGCGACTTCACATACTGCCGCCACAGGGTGAACAGCCCCGCCGCCACCACGATGCTGGCCCCGGCCACCACATTGCTGCGCAGGTCCTCGCCAAACACGAACAGCCCGATCAGCGAGGCAAACGGCAGTTGCAGATAGGCCAGCGGCTGGATGGCCGAGGCTTCGGCCACCTCATAGGCCTTGATCAGGCACCAGTGGGATGAGGCCGCGCTCAGGCACAGCAGCGCCATCCAGCCCATGTCCGCGCCGGTCATCGGTTCCCAGTGCCAGATGCCGATGGCGGTCATAACAACCGCGCCTGTCGTCCCGGTCCAGAAAAACGAGACAAGCGCCGCATCTGTCCGCGCAACATAGCGGGTCAGCAGACCGTACAGCGCAAACATTGTGGCGGCCGCCAGCGGGATCAGCGCCTCAACCCGGAACACACCGAACCCCGGCTGCAGGATCACGACCACGCCGACAAAGCCGACGCCGATGGCCAGCCAGCGGCGCCAGCCCACCGTCTCGCCCAGAATGGGGCCGGACAATGCGGCGATCAGCAGCGGGTAGGTCGCAAACACCGCATGGCTTTCCACCAGCCCCAGCGCGACAAACCCCAGCACCATGACGCAAATCTCCAGCGCCAGCAGCACACCGCGCAGCATCTGCACCTTTGGCATCCGCGACCGCACCGCGGCCCTTATGCCCCCCGGCGCGCGCGAGACCAAGGCTATGACAAAGGCCGCAAAGAACCAGTAGCGCAGCATCACCACCATCCAGACGTTGTATGTCCCGCCCAGATGGCGCGACAGCCCGTCCTGCACCGCAAAGATTATCGTGGTCACGATCATCAACCAGATGCCCAGCCTGGTGTTCTGTGCCACGCTCATGTCTTCGCCACCCGTTCCAGCGACAGGGCATAAATCCCCGCCGCAATGATGATGCCCGCCCCCAACGCCACCAGAGGGCTGAGGGTTTCGGCGTAAACCGTCAGCCCGATCAGGGTGACAAAGACGATCTGCAGATAGGCATAGGGCTGCACCCGCGCGGCCTCGATCTGCTCATAGCATTTCAGCAGCAGCCAATGCGACAAGATCGACAGCGCGGTGTAGATCGCCAGAAGCGGCATATCGGCAGGGGACACCGGCTGCCAGTTCGGCAGGCCCGCCACGGTCATCACCCCGGCCCCGATCACACCGGGCCAGAAGAACGACGCGAATGTCGGCTCGTCCCGTGTCGTCAGCCGGGTCAGGATCGAATAGAGCGCGAACATCACCGCCGAGGCCAGCGGCAGCAGGGCCGCCGGAGTGAATACACCCAAGCCGGGTCGCAGGATCACGATCACCCCCACCATGCCTGCACCAATCGCCAGCCAGCGTTGCCAGATAATCCGCTCGCCCAAAATCAGGCCGGAAAACGCGGCGATCAGCAGTGGGCAGATCGCGAATACCGCATGGCTTTCGATCAGCCCGATCAGGGTATAGCCCCAGACGATCACACAGATCTCGCCCACCAGCAGCAGCGCGCGCGCCACATGCGCTGTCATGTGGCGTGAGGCGACAGCGGTGCGCATCCCTTCCGGCCGACGCAGCGCCAGCAGCAGGACAAAGCCCGCGAACACCCAGTAGCGGACCATCACCACCATCAGCGTGTTATATTCGGTGGCCAGATAGCGTGAGAATCCGTCCTGCGCGGCAAAGGTGGCTACAGCGGCAATCATCAGCCAGATGCCCAGGCGGGGGTTGCGGCTCATCGCACACCGGTAGTCATGTGCCGCTTGCGCCCGTGTCCGGCTTGGCGCGTTACGGTGAACCCGGCGTCGGTCAGGCTGCGGCGCACATGGCCCGCAGCGGTATAGGTGGCAAAGGTGCCACTCGTCGCAGTATGCCGCCCGACCTCTGCCATGATCTCGGATGACCACAGTTCGGGGTTTTTTGCCGGCGAAAACCCATCGAGAAACCATGCATCCGCGCAGCCCTGCCACGCGGGCAGGGTGGCACGGGCATCGCCGATGATCACCTCAACCTCCACCCCCGGCAGGGAAAACCGCCGCGCCCCACTGGCCCAATGTGCCAGAAACGGTGCCGCCACCGCCTGTGCTTCCGGGAAATGCGCCAGAGCGCGGGCGACGTCATCGGTGAACATCGGATAGGCCTCGAAACTGGTAAAGCGCAACGTACCCGCCCGCCCGGTGCCTGCCCAGGCGATCAGCACCGCCAACAGGTTCAGCCCGGTTCCAAAGCCTAGTTCGGCAATGCGGAACCCGTCGCACAGCCGGTCTGCCAGGCCATTGCCCGCCAGAAACACATGCCGGGTTTCGGCCAGCCCGTCATGCAGCGAAAAATACGGGTCATCAAAGCGGCGCGACACCGGAATCACCCCGTCGCGCCAGTCCAGACCTGCACCCTGTTCGAGTTCCGACATTTGCCCTATGCCTCAGCTTGGGCGATCCATGGTCAGAAGGCGCAGCAAATGACAAGACCCGATCTGATGGTTATGGGTGGCGGCATCTTTGGCCTGTCCATCGCGTGGGAGGCGGCACGACGCGGCGCACGGGTGCGGCTGATAGAGGTGACGCGCGTTGGCGCCGGGTCATCGGGTGGCGTGGTCGGCGCACTGGCCCCGCACGTGCCGGAAAACTGGAATGAAAAGAAAGCGTTCCAACTGGACAGCCTGCTGATGGCTGAAGACTTCTGGTCCGGCGTGACCGCAGCTTCCGGCCTGCCCGCCGGCTATGCCCGGCTGGGCCGGTTGCAACCGTTGGACAGTGCCGAGGCCTTGGACCGCGCGACCGAGCGGGGGGCCGAGGCGCAGGCCCTGTGGCAGGGCCGGGCGCAGTGGCAGGTGGTGCCCGCGACGGGGGCGGAATGGGAACCACACAGCCCGACAGGCATGCTGATCCACGATACCCTGTCCGCCCGCCTGCACCCGCGCATGGCCAGCACTGCATTGGTTGCCGCGATCCGCGCCAAGGGAGGAGAAGTCATGATTGGCGACGCCGAGACATCTGGCCCGGTGATCTGGGCCACCGGCCATGCGGGTCTGCTGGCGCTGAACGAGGATCTGGGGCGCAAGGTCGGGGCGGGGGTCAAGGGGCAGGCGCTGCTGCTGGCCCATGCTGCAAGCGATCTGCCGCAGATGCAGGTCGACGGGCTGCACATCGTGCCGCATGCGGATGGCACGGTGGCCATCGGCTCTACGTCCGAAAACCAGTGGGACGATCCGGTGTCGGTCGACGCGCACTGCGATACGCTGCTGGCCCGCGCGATTGCCGCTGTGCCCGCCTTGCGCGGCGCGCCGGTGTTGGAACGCTGGGCCGGTATCCGCCCCCGCGCCCGCAGCCGCGCGCCCATGCTGGGCGCATGGCCGGGACGGGTGGGGGAGTATGTGGCCAACGGTGGCTTCAAGATCGGCTTTGGCATGGCCCCCAAGGTCGCGCAGGTGATGGTAGATCTGGTGCTGGACGGGGTGGACAGGGTGCCGGAGGGATTTCGGGTGGAGGCTTCGCTGTAGGCGTTGGTCTTGCGGAAAGCGCCGGGGGCTCTGCCCCTGGACCCCCGGGATAATTAAAGACTGAAAATATCAGCGGGCCATCTCGTTGCGCAGAAGCTGCATCAGTTCGGTCAACCCTTTCCGGGCACGTTCGTCCTTGAGATGGCCTTTCTCATCAAAGGCCTCGCCCGAGTTAGCGATGAACACCTCGGGCCCCGGCAGCAAGCGCGGGCGAAACGGTACAAGACAATGGCGCAGGGAAAATTGCGACCGCTCGCCCCCTGCGCGGCCTGCAGCGGCCGAGAGGATGGCCACTGGCTTGTCGCGCCACGGTGCACCTTTGGTGCGGCTGACCCAGTCGAGCGCGTTTTTCAGCACGCCGGACAGGTTCTTGTTGTATTCCGGCGTGGCGATGATGACCGCATCGGCGCTGGCGATCTGATCGGCGAGGGTCAGCACCTCGGGCGGCATGCCCGCAGCCTCCAGATCGCCGTCGTAGAGCGGCAGGCGCAGGATACCTTCGGTAAAGCTGCACTCGCCAAAGGCGCGCACGGCCTCAAGCATCAATAGGCGGTTGGTGGAGGCGGCGCGAAGTGAGCCGCAGAGGCCCAGAAGGGTCGGGGTCATGGCAATCCTTGAGAAAAGACGGATAGGGCAAGAGGCGCGACGAGCGCCGTCGCGATGGCATTTAGCGCCATGCCAAGCGCCGCAAAGGCCCCGGCGGTGGGATGCACCTGCAAGGCGCGGGCGGTGCCGATGCCATGGCTGGTCAGCCCCACGGCAAAGCCGCGCGCCCTCCAGTCGCGCAACCGCAGCAGGTTCAGAAGTGGCGTGGCCACCACCGCGCCGGTGATGCCGGTCAGGATCACCAGAACGGCCGTCAGCGTCGGCGACCCGCCGATCCGCTCGGCGATGCCGATGGCCACCGGTGCGGTCGCGGATTTTGGCGCAAGCGACGCCAGCACCGTCGCGTCCACCCCCAGCGCCGCCCCGATGGCCAGTGCCGACAGCGCCGCGGTCAGCGAGCCTGCGACCAGCGCCGCCAGCACCGGCCACAGCGCGCGTCGCAGCCGGGGCAGGCTGTCATAAAGCGGTAGGGCAAGCGCCACGGTCGCCGGACCCAGCAGGAAGTGGACAAACTGCGCGCCCTCAAAATAAGTCGCATAGGGCGTGGCGGTCAGATGCAGCACAAGCGCCAATACCGCCACCGCGATCAGCACCGGGTTGACCAGCGGCGTGCGCCCCGCCAGCCGGAAACAGGCATCCCCCAGTGTGTAAGCCGCCAGTGTCGCGGTCAGCCACAACAGCGGGCCTTGTGACAGATAGCTCCAGATATCGGCGAAATCAGTCATCGTGCGATCCGGTCAGGCGGGCAACGCCTGCAAATGTCAGCGCAGCCACGGCAATGGCAAGAATGGTGGACACCACCACCGCCAGCCCGATGGCAGCCGTCTGGCCGCCCAAAGTGGCAAAATGGCCGACCACTCCGACACCGGCGGGCACGAACAGCAGTGACAGATGTGACAGGATGCCCTGCGCCGTGGGGCGCACGAGCGCGGCAAAGCGGGGCGACACCACCAGCGCCGCCAGCATCAGCACCATGCCAAGCACCGGGCCGGGCAGCGGCATAGGCAAGGCGCGGGCGAGTGTTTCGCCGACAAGCTGAAAGGTCAGGATTGCGATCAGGGCGTGAAGCATCGGCGCGGCCTTTGTCTGTTTTGGTCGAGCGTAAGACCTTTGGCGCAAAAGGAAAGGGCGGCTTTGGCCTTGGCCGTCCCCCTCGGATCAGACTGCGCGCTGGAAGGTCAGCGTGGTCACCCGGTCATGTCCGGGATGGCTGCTGCGTCCGACCTCGGCAAATCCCATGGCACGAAAGGCGGCATGGTTCTCGACCAGTTCTACCCGTGTTTGCAGTTCCAGCACCGGCAGACCCAACGCGCGTGCCCGTGCCGCCGCCGTCTCCATCAATACGCGCGCCAGACCCTTTCTCCGATGCGTGCCCGCCACCGCCAGCTTGCCCAGATACAGCGCCTGCGGCCTTATCGTAAGGACCATGCAGGCCACCGGCGGCGCGCCGATCACCCAGACCTCGCCCGTTCGGGCCTGCGCGGCAATCACCTCGGCGGTCAGCGTCAGCATGGACGAGGGCGGATCAATCCGCCCCTCCATCGCGGCGAATTCCTGCCGGATCAGGTGAAGAATGCCGGTCCAGTCATACGGATCAATCGCTCGGGTGGGGGTCATCTGGACGGGCATCTGCCTTGCGCTTCAACTGCCAGACCACAGAACGACAAACCGACCCGCCCTGCAAGGGGCCAACATCTTGGGGATAACCAGCTTCTGACCGCCAGATGCGGGGGCAGCCCTGTTGACTCTGCCCCCATGGATACCCAACCATTGCCATCTTGCGACTCAACGAGGCACAGGTGCGTTTTTCCCGGCTCCGGCTCAACGGCTTCAAAAGCTTTGTCGACCCCACGGATCTGGTGATCCATGAGGGGCTGACCGGCGTGGTCGGGCCAAACGGCTGCGGCAAGTCGAACCTGCTGGAGGCGCTGCGTTGGGTCATGGGCGAAAACCGCCCCACCGCGATGCGCGGCGGCGGGATGGAGGATGTGATCTTTGCCGGGGCTGCCACCCGTGGCGCACGGCATTTTGCCGAAGTGTCGATCGTGATCGACAATCAGGACCGGCTGGCCCCTTCGGGGTTCAACGACGCCGACACGATCGAGATCGTGCGCCGGATCACCCGCGATGCGGGCTCCGCCTACAAGGCTAATGCCAAGGATGTGCGCGCCCGCGATGTGCAGATGCTGTTCGCCGATGCCTCTACCGGATCACATTCCCCGGCGCTGGTGCGGCAAGGGCAGATATCGGAGCTGATCAACGCCAAGCCCAAATCGCGCCGCCGCATTCTGGAAGAGGCCGCCGGCATCTCGGGTCTTTATGCCCGGCGGCACGAAGCTGAATTGAAACTGTCCGGCGCCGAGCAGAACCTTTTGCGCGTCGATGACGTGCTCGAAGGACTGGCCCAACAGGTTGCC
The DNA here is from genome assembly GCF_004745575.1 of Pseudotabrizicola sediminis. Lineage (GTDB taxonomy): Bacteria > Pseudomonadota > Alphaproteobacteria > Rhodobacterales > Rhodobacteraceae > Pseudotabrizicola > Pseudotabrizicola sediminis. The sequence continues at coordinate 351,377 of NZ_RPEM01000002.1, forward strand.
ACCCTGACCCGTCAGGCCCGGCAAGCCGCCCGTTACCGCGAAATCGGCGAAGACCTGCGCCGGTCCGAAGGCATGCTTTTGTTCCGCCGCTGGCGCGAGGCCGATCTGGCCCGGGCCGAGGCCGAGGCGCAGTTGCGTGACCGTCTGGTGGCCGCAGGCAAGGCCGATGCTGTCACCCGCGCCGCCAGCAAGGCGCGCGAGGCCCGCGAAGACGCCCTGCCACCGAAGCGAGAGGAAGAGGCGGTGGCGGCGGCAATCCTGCAGCGCCTTGTCCTGCAACGCGACGCTTTGGGCGATCAGGAAGCCCGGGCAATGCAGTTGATCGACACCCTGCGCGGCCGCATCACCCAGCTTGACCGGGATATGGAGCGTGAGGCCGGGCTGAACCGGGACGCGGGCGAGACGATCAGTCGGCTTGACTGGGAGGTGGAGCAGCTTCTGCGCGCGCATGACGGCCACGACAACCGGCTGGCCGAGGCGGCGGACACCGCGCGCGACGCGGGGGCTATCCTGTCCGACCGTGAAACCCTGCTGTCACAGGCCACCGAGGATTCCGCCCGCCTCGCCGCCCGCCACCAGTCGGTGCAGCGCCTGCTGTCGGACACCCGCGCCACAGTGGGCCGGGCCGAGGCCGAAGCCGCCCGCGCGCGGGACATGGTTGACGCTGCCGCCGAAGCGCTGGAGGCCGCGACCGAGGCCTATGCCGGTGCCACCGAAGGGCAGGAAGACGCCGCCGCCCTGGCCGAAGCCGCCGAAGAGGCGCTTGAACTGGCTGAATCCGCCCGCGCCGAAGCACAGGGCCGCGAGGCCGAAGCCCGCGCCGCCCGTGGCGAGGCGGAAGGCGAGGCCAATGCCCTGCGTGCCGAAGTCGCGGCTCTGGCGCGTCTGGTGGACCGCGAATCGCAGGCAGGTCACCAGTTGTTAGACCGGCTTTCGGTGGAGCCGGGTTATGAAAAGGCGCTCGGGGCCGCCCTGTCGGATGATCTGCGCGCGCCCGAAGTTGCCGCCGATGCCCGGTCGGGCTGGGCCGTGCTGCCCGGCTATGATGATACCGCGCCCTTGCCCATGGGCGCGCAGCCCCTTGCCAGCCATGTCGGGGCGCCAGACGTGCTCGACCGCAGGCTGTCGCAGATTGGCCTTGTGGAACGTGCGAACGGGGCCACCCTGCAACCCAACCTGCAACCCGGGCAACGCCTTGTCAGCCTTGAAGGCGACCTTTGGCGCTGGGATGGCTTCCGTGCCGCCGCCGAAGATGCCCCCTCCGCCGCTGCTGCCCGTCTGCAACAACTCAACCGCCTTGTGCAGCTGAAACTGGATCTGGAGCAGGTCTCTGCCCGTGCCGAAGGCGCAAAGCGCGCGCATGAGGCGTTGCAGACCCGCCTTGCCGATCTGGCCCGCGCCGACCAGATGGCCCGCGACGCCCGCCGCGCCGCAGATGCCCGCGTGACCGAAGCCAACCGCGCCGCCAGTCGGGCCGAGGCCGAAGCCTCCATCGCGGGTGGTAAACTGGACTCTGCCCGCCTCGCTGTCGCCCGTTATGAAGATGAGGCGATGGCCGCCCGCACCCGCCTGCGCGAGGCCGAGGCGAACGCCACCGACCTGCCCGACCTTGACGCCGCTCGTGACCGGGTGGAGGCCGCCAAGGTCGCGGTCGAGGCCGCCCGTCTGGCCATGCTCACCCGTCGCTCTGCCCATGACGAGTTGCGCCGCGAAGGCGAGGCGCGCGTACGCCGCCGGCAAGAGGCGACCAAGGAAATGTCCGGCTGGCGACACCGGCTGGAGACGGCGGAAAAGCGCAGCGCCGAACTAGCCGGTCGCCGGGCGGAAGCGGAGGAAGAGTTGGCAGAGGCCAGCGCCGCCCCCGAAGAACTCGCGGCCAAACGCGAGGAACTGTCCGACGCCATCGACACTGCCGAGTCCCGTCGCCGCAAAGCCGCCGACGCCCTGACCGAGGCCGAAACCGCTTTGCGTGAAGCGCAACTGGCCGAGCGCGACGCCGACCGCCTCAATGGCGAGGCGCGTGAGGCCCGCGCCCGGGCCGAGGCCCGCAATGACGCCGCCCGCGAAACCGTCGCCTATGCCGCCGAGCGCATCGCTGAAGACGCCGACTGTACCCCGGTAGAGCTGCTCGCCTCGCTCAAGGTCGATCCTGACAAGATGCCAGACGCCGAAACCCTCGATGTCGAGGTGCAGCGCCTGAAACGTCAGCGCGAAGCGCTTGGTGCGGTGAACCTGCGCGCGGAAGAGGATATGGCCGCAGTGGCAGGCGAACACGCCACGCTGCTGAAGGAAAAGACCGACCTGGAAGAGGCGATCAAGAAGTTGCGCGCAGGCATCTCGGGCCTGAACCGCGAAGGCCGCGAGCGTCTGCTGACAGCCTTTGAACAGGTCAATCAGAACTTCGCCACGCTGTTCACCCACCTGTTCGGCGGCGGCGAGGCGCGGCTGGTTCTGGTCGAATCCGATGACCCGCTGGAGGCTGGCCTTGAAATCATGTGCCAGCCACCCGGCAAGAAACTCGCCACCCTGTCGCTGCTGTCCGGGGGCGAACAGACCCTGACCGCACTCGCGCTGATCTTCGGCGTCTTCCTCGCCAACCCCGCCCCGATCTGCGTGCTCGATGAGGTGGACGCGCCGCTGGATGACGCGAATGTCACCCGCTTCTGCGACCTTTTAGACGAGATGGCCCGCCGGACCGAAACCCGCTTCCTGATCATCACCCACCACGCTGTCACCATGGCGCGGATGGACCGGCTGTTCGGTGTCACCATGGCCGAACAGGGCGTCAGCCAGTTGGTCAGTGTTGACCTCAAGAAGGCCGAGGCACTGGTTGCATGATCACTGCGCTACGGACCGCAGGCTTTCTGGCCGTCGAGGTTGAAGGCGATGTGTTGCACGCCCGCCTTTGGGCCAGTTCGGTCGACTTCACCGCCACGCCAGAGGGCGATCAGTGGTGCCTTGCCCTGCACTGGCCGGTCCGTGCCTCTGACGCGCAACGCGCGCAGTGGAACGCCACCCACCCCGATGCCCCGATGGACATCCGCAGCGGTGAAACCCGGCTGTCGATGCTGGTCTCGTCGGATGACCCGCAAAGGCTCTCCCTCTGGGCCGCCTTGGCCGAGGAAGCGATCGCACAGATGGTTCGCTGGCGCCGCGCCCAACGCCAACCGGGCGAAGGCTACTGACCGCAAAGCCCTGTACTTGCGAATTCAGTACTCTGGGGGCGTTCGCGAGCCGGGGATTGCACTCCAAGCCCGAGGCAAAGGCCCTTTGCCTTTGCCGAGACACACGCGTGCGGCGCAGCCGCTCCGTCAGGTCACAGCGCGTCCAGCAGCGCCTGCGTTGGCCAGGCATCGGCGGGCATCCCCAGCCGCGCCTGTTCCTTCTGCACCGCTGCACGGGTGCCTGACCCCAGAATGCCGTCGATGCGGCCTACGTCATGCCCCAGCGCGGCCAGCTTTTCCTGCAGCCGCATCATCTGGCTCTCGTCCAGACCCGGCTCGGGGTTGCCCGCAGCATAGACCGGCGCGCCTTCCAGCCGTGTGGCGAAATAGGCCCCGGTAAGCACATAGGTAAAGCTCTGATTCCAGTCGAACAGCGTGTGAAAATTCGGATAGGCCAGAAAGGCCGGGCCAAGTCGTCCCTGCGGCAGGATCAGCGACCCCACCCCATCTGGAAGCGTCTCACGCCCCGCAACCCCCATCGCCTGCCACTCGGCCACCGGCAGTTGCACCCCCAGCCCCGACAGCGCCCAGTCCATCTGGCCCGGCACCGCAACCTCGGCCAGCCAAGGCTGGCCCGCCCGCCAGCCATGGTGCTGCAGCAACCGCGCGCCCGACAGCAGCGCATCGGATACCGATGTCTTCAAGGTCACATGCCCGTCGCCATCGCCATCTACCCCGCGCGCCAGAATATCGGCGGGCAGCATCTGCACCATGCCGATCTCGCCCGCCCAGGCCCCGGTGGTATCGGTCGAAAGGTCACCCTTGGCATGCAGGGCAATCGCCGCGAGGATCTGCGGCTGAAACAGCTCTGGCCGGCGGCAATCATGGCTCAGTGTCACCAGCGCATCACGGGTGTTGAAATCACCCTGCACCGCGCCGTAATCGGTCTCGAATGCCCAGAACGCCAGCAAGATGCCGCGCGGCACCCCGTATTCCGCCTCTGCCCGGTCAAAGATCGCCGCATGCTCTGCCGCAAGTGCGCGCCCCCGTTCCCGCCGCGCGGCAGAGATCAGCCGCCGGGAAAAATCGGTGAAATTCATCCGGAACACGCCCTGCGACCGGTCGGCCCGCAACACGCCCTCATCAATGCGCGCCCCTGACAGATAGCTGCGGGCCGCGTCTTCCGGCAGGCCAGCTGCCACCGCTTCGGCGGTCATCGCGGCGGTGAAATCGGACAGCGCCCCTCCACAGGGTGCGGCGATGGCGGGGCTGCTCATCAGCAGCAGGGCAAGGGCAATACGCATGGCGCAAACCCTAGATCAGCGCCACGCAAGCGACAAGCAACAGCATCAGCCCCCAGGCCCGCCACAGCGCCCGACAGGCCGCGTCGATATCGCCCGGCCCCGCATCGCGCCGCCCCTCGGGCCAGACCCAGGGAAAGTCCGACATCACCCCGTGATAGGCGCGCGGTCCCGACAGCGCGACATTCAGCACCACGGCCATCGCCGCCTCGGGCCAGCCCGCATTCGGGCTGCGGTGCAAGGGCGCGTCGCGCAAGACAGGTCGCGCCGCCAGCCGCCCGTGCGACACCCCGATCAGCACCGCCGTCAACCGTGCCGGGATCAAGTTCAAAAGATCGTCAAACCGGGCCGAGGCCCAGCCGAACTCTTCATGCCGTTCAGTGCGATGGCCGATCATGCTATCCGCCGTGTTGGTGATCTTGTAGACCAGCATCAACGGCAAGCCTCCCACCAGAAACCAGAACGCGGGCGCGATCACCCCGTCCGACAGGTTTTCCGCCGCGCTTTCAATCGCAGCCCGCGCGACGCCCGGTTCTTCCAGCGCCGCTGTATCGCGCCCGACGATCATTGCCACCGCCCGCCGCCCTGCAGGCAGCGACTGGCGCAAGCCATTGGCCACGGCGCGCACATGATCGACCAGCGATTTCTGTGCCAGCAGGATTGCCGCCGCGATCCCTTCCAACACCCCGAAATCCGGCACCAGCGCGATCAGATGCCCCAGCGCATAGGCCCCCAGCACCATCATCACCAGCGCCGCCACCCCCTTTGCACGGCGCCGCGCACCCGCATTCAGCCGCTGGTCCAGAACGCCGACCACCCGGCCCATCAGCACCGCAGGATGCGGAACCCGGTCCCAGATCGCGCGTGGCTCGCCAAAGGCGGCATCCAGCAACATGGCAAAGAACAGGATCATTGCGGCATATCCCCCTTTTGCCGGGGGAGTCCCGGACATTGGCACGGATTACACCGCCGATTCGCGCGATAACAGGGGTTGCAGGCCTGGGCGTTGTTTCAATCCGCTCCGAAATGCCGGTTCTTCAGTTCGATTTCAGGCCTCTTGGTCCACTGTCACCCGATTGACTTGATTTTAACCAATGATGGCGCAGACTGTTAAGAGTTGGTTTAAGGGGGGGGGAAGCTGTGCTGGAATTTCTGCCGCAAGACATTCGTGACGGGCTGGATGCCGCCCGCAAGCGCGAGGCAAAGCGCAAATCCCGTCTGCGGGTTCAGGTGGGCGAAGCGGTGTTCCCGGTGCTGCGCTTCTGGCACGATGGATTTGTGCTCGATGGCGACCTTGCGCCACATCTGCGCGGGCTGGTCGATCTGTACGACGGGTCCAACCACATCTTTCAATGCCTGATTGTCGCTTCCAGTCTGGAAAACGGCGATCTGGTCTGCGAATTCAAACGCTCCACCGCCGTACAGGACAAGGCCCCACTGGATTTCTGGCGCGATGAAAACGCGCCCGTGGCCTATCTGCCGCGCGCCTGACCGATGGCGGGGCAGGGGCCGATGGCCCCGGCCTCTTGTGCGTTACTGCAAATCGCCAAATGCCGACTGCAACCGTGCGACTGCCTCTTCCACCCGCGCGCGCGGGGTGGCGATGTTGAACCGCAGATAGCTTTCGCCGCCGGCGCCAAAGGTTTCGCCATGGTTGGCGCAGATCTGCGCCGCCTTTTCCACCCGCGCCTTGAACTCGGCGGGGGCCATCCCTGTGCCGGTGAAGTCCACCCAAGACAGATAGGTCGCCTCCAGCGGCATCGACTGCAGGCCGGGAATGGCATTCACGCCTTCGTCGAACAGCCGCCGGTTGCCATCCAGATAAGCCACCAGCGCATCGACCCAGACCGCCCCCTCGGGTGAATAGGCGGCTTCGGCCATGTGCATGCCAAAGGAATTGGGCGAAATCCCCAAAGCCATGATCCGCGCCGCAAACTTCGCCCGCAGGGCAGGATCGGCTATGATGACATTGCCGATGTGCGCGCCCGCGATGTTGAAGGTCTTGGTCGAGGCCGTCAGCATCACCAGCCGGTCGGCGCAATCGGGGGCGACCAGCGGCATCGCATGATGCTTGTGACCCGGCATCACCAGATCATGGTGTATCTCATCCGAGATCAGGATCAGATCATGCCGTTTGCAGAAGTCCGCCACGCCGCGCAATTCATCCGCCGTCCAGACCCGCCCACCGGGATTGTGTGGTGAACACAGGATCAGCATCCGCTCGCCCCCGGTCATCTGCGCGTCCCATGCGGCGAAATCCATCTCATAGCGCCCGGCCACCAGCGCCAATGTGCATTCCACCACTACACGGTCCGCCGCTTTTATGGTGCGGGCAAAAGCGTGATACACCGGGGTCATCAGCACCACACTGTCACCGGGCTGCGTAAAGGCGTCAACCACCAGCCCGGTCGCATTGACCAACCCATGTGTGGTGAAGATATGGTCGGGGTCCAGCGCCCAGCCGTGGCGGGTCTGCATCCACCAGCGGATCGCCTCGCGGTAGCCGGCATCATCGCCGTAATAGCCGTACACCCCATGCGCGGCCATTTTTTCGACCGCAGCCTGCACACAAGCCGGCGGGCGGAAATCCATATCCGCCACCCACATCGACAACCCCTTGTCTGCGGGCACACCATACAGGCGCTCCATCATGTCCCATTTTACCGAATGGGTGCCAAAGCGGTTGATCTGATCGTCGAAATCCATGAAATCGCCTTTTCCTGTGGGTCGCTCGTTCCGGTTATAGACGTTTTGCGGGGAAGTCATCCCGATCTGACCCCGTCATGCGGTGAATTGATCTGCAAACGCGGCATATGCCGGACCATTCTCCTTGCGGCCTCTGCCCCTTGCGCGAACTGACCCCGCACCGTAAATCATCCCCATGATCCGCCCCATCCTGATCCATCCCGATCCGCGCCTCAAGAAGCCCTGTGAGACAGTGGCAGTCTTTGACGGCGATTTGCGTAGGCTCGCTGACGACATGTTCGAGACGATGTATGACGCTCCCGGCATCGGCCTTGCCGCACCGCAGATCGGCGTGATGCAACGCGTGCTGGTGATGGATTGCATCAAGGACGGTCCGCCGCGCCCGATGGCGCTGATCAACCCGCGCGTGGTCTGGTCGTCGGAAGACCTGTCCATCTATGAGGAAGGCTGCCTGTCGATCCCTGACCAATACGCCGAAGTGCGTCGCCCGGCCGAGGTGCGGGTGGCGTGGCAGGCGCTGGACGGGTCGGAGCAGGAGGAACAGTTTGCCGGGTTGTGGTCCACCTGTGTGCAGCATGAAATCGACCATCTGAACGGCAAGCTGTTCATTGATTATCTGGGCCCGCTCAAGCGCCAGATGATCACCCGCAAGATGGAAAAGCTTAAGCGCGAACGCGCGCGGCAGGGTTGAGGATGCCGGTTCTTTCCATCCTGACATGGCCCGATCCGCGCCTTGCCACCCCATGCCTGCCGGTTGGGGAGGAAGATGTCACCCAACTCGCCATCGACATGCTTGACACCATGTATGCTGCTCCCGGTCGCGGACTTGCCGCGCCGCAGGTTGGTGTGCTCAAACGTCTGTTTGTGATGGACGTGACGTGGAAAGAAGGTACCCCCTCCCCCCGCATCATCATCAACCCGCAGATCCTGTGGCGCTCGGATGATATCGCCACCGGGTCCGAGGGTTGCCTGTCGATTCCCGGCATCGCCACCGATATCCCCCGCGCCACCCAGATTCGCATGAACTGGACCGATCAGCATGGCCGGGCGCAGGATGAGGTGCTGACTGGTTTTGCCGCGATCTGCGCGCAACACGAATATGACCACCTTGACGGCATCGTCACCTTTGACCGCCTGGCCCCCGACCTGCGTACGGCAGTGGAAGCGGCGTATCTGGACGCAAACCCCACATGACCCGCCCTTGTATCCCATGGCCCCACCCGGTGCTGCGCACCCCCGCCGCCGATGTGGCGGGCATCACCGATGATATCCGTGCGATCTGGGACGAAATGGTGCAGGTGATGGATGCCATGCCTGGCTATGGCCTCGCCGCCGTTCAGATCGGGGTGCCGCTGCGTCTGGCGGTTGTCGATTGTTCCGACGCCCGAGGGCAGGCCATCCGCATGGCCAACCCAGAAATCCTGCACGCCAGTGGGCAAATGCGCGAGCATGAAGAAGCCAGTCCCAATCTGCCCGGCGTCTCTGCGATCATCAAACGCCCCCGCGCGGTGACGGTGCGCTATCTGAACGCCGATGGCGTGATCGAGGACCGTGATTTCGTCAACCTTTGGGCCACTTCGGCGCAGCACCAGGTCGACCATCTGGCGGGCAAGATGTATTTCGATCATCTCTCGCCGCTCAAGCGCAAGATGCTGATTGCCAAGGCAGAAAAGGCACGCAAACGGCTATGAATATCATCTTCATGGGCACGCCTGAATTTTCCGTCCCGGTGCTGGAAGCCCTTGCCGCGCAGCACGAGATCGTCGCCGTCTACACCCAGCCCCCCCGCCCTGCCGGGCGCGGCAAGGCTGACCGCCCCAGCCCGGTGCACCAAAAGGCACTGGCCCTTGGCTTGCCGGTCCGCCATCCGGCGCGGCTGAAAGACCCCGCCGATCAGGCGGAGTTTGCTGCGCTGCAGGCCGATATCGCCGTCGTCGTCGCATATGGCCTGATCTTGCCGCAAGCGGTGCTGGATGCCCCCCGCCTTGGTTGTCTGAACATCCACGCCAGCCTGCTGCCGCGTTGGCGCGGGGCCGCGCCGATCCACCGTGCGATCATGGCCGGGGATGAAACGACCGGCATCTGCATCATGCAGATGGAGGCGGGGCTGGACACCGGCCCGGTGTTGCTGCGGCAGGAAACGCTGATTGATGCGACGGAAACCACCGCCGACCTTCACGACCGGCTGTCTGCCATGGGGGCTGCGCTGATCTTGCGGGCGCTGGACCAGTTGCCCGCTCTGATCCCGCAGACGCAACCCGTTGAAGGCGTAACCTACGCGGCGAAAATCGACAAAACCGAGGCGCGGATCGACTTCGCCCAACCTGCTACGATCGTCGACCGCCAGATCCGCGGCCTGTCGCCCTTCCCCGGCGCGTGGGTGCAAATCGGGGCCGAGCGGGTGAAGTTTCTGCGCTCCCGCGTCGCTGCTGGCAGCGGCGCGCCGGGGCAGGTGCTGCACGGCTTCACCATCGCCTGCGGCACCGGCGCGGTCGAGGTGACAGAGGCGCAGCGCGAAGGCAAGCGCCCGATGCCCGCCTCCGAAGTTCTCAAGGGCCTGCGCCTGCCAGAGCGTCTGGACTAGCCTTTCCGCCGCCGGCCCCCCATATTGAGTGGGACAACCGAAAGGCCGAACATGCCCATCATTGCCCTGATCATCATCGGTGCCGCCGCAGGGTTTATCGCCACGCGGATGATGAAGCTTGAAACCGATGTGCTGACCACCGTGGCCATCGGCGTCTTTGGTGCACTGATCGGCGGCTTCGCGCTGCGCTTTCTGATCACCATCACCGGCTGGATGGCAGGCTTTGTCGGTGCGGTTCTTGGCGCGCTGCTGCTGATCTGGCTGTGGAAAGCCTACACCTCCCCGCCCAAGTAACCGCGTTCACTGTCAGGTCAGCCGCTTCACCGCGTCTTTCAATTTGAATCCCTTGTCTCCGGCAGGTTGCCACAGCAATTGCCCTTGCCACGCGGCAAACAGCAGCGCCGCCGCCTCGCGCCCCTTGGCTCCGCCGCCCAAGCGCACCGCCAGCGCCTGTTCCACGCGCACCCGCCAGGAAATGGCCCGGTGCCGCAGGACCGGGTCATCCAGATGCCGGACCAGCAGCGGCAGGACCGCCGCATCACCCGTGTCGTCGCCCAAAGCCTTGACCAGCATCTGCGCCCCCTTGACCGACAGGTCCGACTGCCCCTCGGCGGTATCACTGATGCGGTCCAGCGCGTCCCAGCCATCCAGCAGCGCGGCGCGCACCATTCCCTCTTGCGAGCCATAGCGCTGCACCAGTGTAGGTGCCGCCAACCCGGTGACCCGCGCCACCGCGCCAAAACTGGCCGCCCGCTCGCCCGATTGCAGCATCAAGGCGCGGATGTGCAAAAAAATAAGACTATCGGGGATGAGTTTTGTACGTGACATCCACCCAACATAAACGGCGGTTCACTTGTCGCGCAAGTCTTGACGCGTTGGCGGCAGGGTTCGGGCCGGGCGGGGCCGGTACACCGGCAGGCGCCAACCAAACACCAGACTGCCCGCTCGCAGAGTGAACGTCACTGCTGCGCAGGCCAACAGCTCCAGCCCATCCTCGGCCCCGGCGCGCTCTGCCACAATCGCCGCCAGCGCCCCCGCAAAGGCGCACGAGACATACAATTCGCCTTGTTTCAACACCAAGGGCACTTCGTTGCACACCACGTCGCGCATCAGCCCGCCCATGCAGCCGGTGACCATCCCCATGATCAGGATCACCGGCCAGCCCATGCCGGCCCCAACCGCCGCCGCCACCCCGGCCGGCACCGCCACGGCCAAGGCGCAGGCGTCCAGCCACAGGATCGCGCGGTAGCGGCTTTCCAGAAGATGGGCAGCAAAGAACACGGTTACTGCCGCCAGCGTGGCCATCCCCAGCATCATCGGGTCGACGATCCAGAACACATCACGGTCCAGCATCACGTCGCGCAACGTGCCGCCGCCTGTTGCGGTCAGGCTGGCGATAAAGATGAAGCCCACGATATCCAGCTGCGCCCGGCTGGCCACCAAGGCCCCGGTCAGCGCAAACACCGCAACCGACGCATAATCGAGGAATGGCAGCAGCCACAGCAGCGTCATGGCTTGCCCGGCTTGAACGGGGCCATCCCGGCGCGGGCCAGCGCATCAGCGCGCTCATTCTCCGCATGTCCCGCATGACCCTTGATCCAGCGCCATTCCACCGTGTGCCGCTCTTGCGCCGCCTCCAGCCGTTGCCAAAGTTCGATGTTCTTCACCGGCTTGTTGTCGGCGGTTTTCCAGCCCCGGCGTTTCCAGCTGTGAATCCAGGTGGTGACGCCGTTCTTCACATAGGCGCTGTCGGTGACGATGATCAGATCCGACGGGCGCGACAGCGCCTCCAGCGCAGAGATCGCCGCCATCAGCTCCATCCGGTTGTTGGTGGTGTCGGCCTCGCCGCCCTGCAGTTCGCGCTGTTTCACGACCGCGTCGCCGTCGCGCGCGATCATCAAGACGCCCCAGCCACCGGGGCCGGGATTGCCGGAACACGCTCCGTCGGTATAAGCGTAAAGCTGGGGCATGGGCGCATCCTTGTGACTGTGGCCCCGGATAGGCCGGGCCGCAGGCTGGGTCAACCGGCGTTCAAGGCCCTGAACCGAAGCCCTCGGGTCAAAGCGCGATCGGCACCGCCAGGCAGGCCAGCACCACCGCCGTCAGGCCGACGCGCAACCGCAGCCACCAGTCGGGTGCGGTGCCCATCTTCCAGAAATGCCAGTCCAGCATCAGCAACCCCACAAACCCGGCAAACAGGTTTACCGCCGCGTCGCCCGGGGTCCCGTTCACCATGAAAAACGCCCACAGCGCCGGCGCGACCGACAGGATATAGCCCACCGCTGCCTCGGGTCCGGTGGCGCGCGTGGCAAAGCCCCAGAGCACGCCCGACATGAAGGACAAGATCACCGTGCCATAGGTCAGGCTGACATAGGTGCCAATGAACAGCGGCCCCATGAACCGCCCGCCCCAACCCGCCAGCCCCGGCGACAGGGCAGTGGCCGCCCCCCACACAAAAGGCAACAACCCTGCCACCCCAAGGATCAGGGCCGTTCTTGGAATAGGCTCCACCGCACCACCTGCATCACATCATTTGATCAAAGGTCATAAGGTGATCCGGGGCGGCGTCCAGCCTTCGGCTGCAAATCCGCTCTGGCGTTGCCGCAGGGTCACGGCTGGGGCATGACGCAGGGCCCGTCGCGACACCTGGGCTCGCCCCCGTCCCTCGGGCATGCCCGCAGCGGATTGGTTCAAAAACTGCCATCCGGCAGCCTGCGCCGGGTGTGCCTTTCAGGACAGGGCGCGACCTGCGGCAGCCCGGATCACGCCGGTTCGCGCAGGATGCGCGGCACCTTGAATTCGATGTTTTCCTGCGCGGTTTCAACCAGTTCCACCGTAGTCGTAAAGCGAGCGCGGAAAGCGTCAATCACCTCGTTCACCAGCACCTCGGGCGCCGAGGCCCCTGCTGTGATACCAACCGACCGGATGCCTTCCAGCGCGCGCCAGTCGATATCCGTGGCGCGCTGGATCAACTGGGCATAGGCGCAGCCCGCTGCTGATCCGACTTCGACCAGCCGTTTGGAATTGGATGAATTCGGCGCGCCGATCACCAGCAGGGCATCAATGCGCGGCGCAATCGCCTTGACCGCCATCTGCCGGTTGGTGGTGGCATAGCAGATATCTTCATGCGCCGGAGCATGGATGGCCGGAAAGCGTGCTTTCAGCGCCGCCGCGATATCCGCCGTGTCATCGACCGACAGGGTGGTCTGGGTGATGAAGGCCAGCTTTTCCGGATCGCGCACCTGCAGCCCCGCCACATCGGCCACCGTCTCGACCAGCAGTACCTCGCCATCGGGCAACTGCCCCATGGTACCCACGGTTTCGGGGTGGCCCGCATGGCCGATCATGATCATCTGCAACCCGGCCTCGTGGTGGCGCGCGGCTTCGTTGTGCACCTTGGTCACCAGCGGGCAGGTGGCATCCACCGCGATCATCTCGCGCCGCGCGGCCTCGGCCGGCACCGCCTTGGGCACACCATGGGCGGAAAACACCACCGGGCGGTCGGGTGGGCAATCATCCAGTTCCTCGACGAACACCGCGCCCTGCGCGCGCAGGGCATCGACCACGAACTTGTTGTGCACGATTTCATGCCGCACATAGACTGGCGCGCCCCATTTGATCAGCGCCAGTTCGACAATCTTGATCGCCCGGTCAACACCGGCACAAAACCCGCGCGGGGCTGCGAGGTAAAGGTGCAGTGGTGGCAGTTCGGTCATGGCGGGCCTTTGGCGTCAGGGTCACATCAGAGGTAAGGCGAACCGGCCCGCAGGTCCAGCCCCCGATGCGGCCCTTACCCCCAGATCCCCAGCCCGATCAGCGCCACCACGGCATAGCGCGCCGTCTTGGCAATCGTTACCAGCACCAGAAACCGGGGCAGGGACACCCGCAGCGCGCCGGAAAGTGCAACGATGAAATCCCCGCCCGGCGCCCAGCTGAACAGCAGCGCCCAGATCCCCCACCGCCCGAACCAGCGTTCCGCCTTTTCCCGCCGCTCCGGCGTCAAGCCCAGCCAGCGCGCCCCCCGCGCCCCGCCCAGACCCCGGCCAAGCGCATAGGTCACGCAAGACCCAAGGATATTCCCGACCGACGCCACCAGAACCAGCGCCCATAGCGGCACCGTGCCTTGTGCCATCAGCGCCAGGAACACCACCTCGGACTGAAAGGGAATCGGCGTCGCGGCCAGCAACGCCGCCACAAACAGCCCCAACAAGGACGTGCTGGTCAGCATAGAACGCGCAGCCGCGGCGGGGATGCCGCCCGCCTCATGTGAAACATCCGTGTCATCCCGCGGGATCTAGCGTGCCGGGCTTCTGAGGTCCACCCGGTCCGGTGCCGCGCCTGTCTGGCGGGTCTACTCCAGCCCTCATGCGGGTCGGGGTCCGGGCCAAGGCACGAAAACCAAAACGGGGCGCCGCAGCGCCCCGTTTTTCGTCATTTCACCATTTCGCCAGTGTCTTCCCGCTCGCCAAAGGCACGCGGTTCGCGGGGTGGGCGGCCGATCACGTCGCGCAGCTCTTCCAGCTCGATGAAATTGTCGCACTGGCGGCGCAGCTCATCCGCGATCATCGGCGGCTGGCTGCGGATGGTCGACACAACCGACACTCGCACACCCTGACGCTGCAGACTCTCGATCAGCGGCCGGAAATCCCCATCTCCGGAAAACAGAACGATATGGTCCACACGCGGCGCAAGTTCCATCGCATCGACGGCCAGTTCGATATCCATGTTCCCCTTGACCTTCCGCCGGCCCTGGCTGTCGGTATATTCCTTGGCCGGTTTGGTCACCATGGTAAAGCCGTTGTAGTGCAGCCAGTCCACCAGCGGACGGATCGGCGAATACTCGTCGTTTTCAAGCAATGCAGTGTAATAAAACGCGCGCAGCAGCTTGCCGCGCCGCATGAATTCCTGCCTCAGCAGCTTGTAGTCGATATCAAACCCCAACGCTTTGGCCGCTGCGTAAAGGTTTGATCCGTCAATGAACAGCGCAAGCCGTTCGTCCTTGTAAAACATCTAGTTGTCCCCTCGAAAATTCTGTCCCCGTCGCGCCAACAAGTGAGTGGTCGGTCGGTAAGTGTAAGTGTTAATCTGGTAATCGAAATCAGCGCTGTCTAAGGACAAGTTTTGATATCAGTCCGAAACGTCTCGCCGCAAGCTGGTCTATACGAAAGTGTAACACTATCATGCAAAACAGATTGCAAGCTCTGGTTGCGCTCGGTGCCAATTTGTCTTTTGGCGGGTTTTCACCTGACCAGATCATCACGGATGTGTTGGAGTGCCTCAACAGTTCCGTTACAAGAGTTAGGCACCAAAGCCGCCTGTTCAAGACGCCGGCCTTTCCGAAAGGCTCTGGTCCCGACTATGTGAATGCGGCGGCCGTGCTGGACGTTCCGCCGGGCCTTGGCCCACAGGCGCTTTTGCGCCACCTGCATGACATTGAGGCGCAGTTTGGCCGTCGGCGCGACAGCCGCTGGGGCACGCGCACTCTCGACATCGACCTGCTGGCATTGGCTGATCTCGTTCTGCCTGACGCCGCCACGCAAAACCATTGGCGCGCCCTGCCGCCTGCGGATCAGGCGCGTCTGACCCCGGATCAGCTGATCCTGCCGCACCCCCGCCTGCAGGACCGCGCCTTTGTGCTGGTGCCCCTGGCCGAGATCGCGCCGGATTGGGTGCATCCCCTGTTGCAGCGCAGCGTCCTGCAGATGCTTGATGCGCTTTCGCCCGAAGATCGCGCCGAAGTGCGGGTGATCGGCTGAATCCGGGGTTGTCAAGTCCCGGTATCACGCGTAAGTACACCCTTTCCATGCCCCCAAACCCTACTGGAGTCGTCCATGGCCCGCGTGACGGTTGAAGACTGCGTTGACAAGGTTCCGAACCGGTTCGAACTGGTGATGCTCGCCGCCCATCGGGCGCGCGAAATCCAGGCCGGATCGCCGATTACCGTGGATCGCGACAATGACAAGAACCCGGTTGTCGCCCTGCGCGAGATCGCCGATGAAACCCAGGCCGCAGAATCGCTGCGCGAGCGGATGATCGAAAGCCATCAGACCCAGATCGAGGTTGATGAACCGGAAGATGATCAGATGGCTCTGCTGATGTCGGGTGAAATCGACCGGCCGATGCAGGACGACATGTCCGAAGAAAAGCTGCTGCGCGCTCTGATGGAAGCACAGGGCGAGCTTTGATCGGCGAACTCTAAGGGGAGAACCCCGCATCAGGGGCGATGATGATCGACGTAGAAGACCTCATCGCCCTTGTCCGGAACTACAATCCGCGCACCAATGCCGATCTGATCCGACGCGCCTATGCTTACGGCATGGCGATGCACGAAGGTCAGATGCGCAAATCGGGTGAACCCTATTTCACCCATCCCGTCGCCGTCGCCGCCATTCTGACAGAACAGCGGCTGGATGATGCGACCATCGTGACAGCGCTGCTGCATGACACCATCGAAGACACCAAATCCACCTACACCGAGGTCGAACGCCAGTTCGGGACCGAGGTCGCCGAACTGGTCGATGGCGTCACCAAGCTGACCAACCTGCAACTGTCCAGCACCGAAACCCAGCAGGCGGAAAACTTCCGCAAGCTGTTCATGGCCATGTCAAAAGACCTGCGGGTGATTTTGGTCAAACTGGCTGATCGCTTGCACAACATGCGCACGATCAAAAGCATGAATTTGGACAAGCAGGCGCAGAAAGCCCGAGAGACGATGGAGATCTACGCCCCTCTTGCCGGGCGGATGGGCATGCAATGGATGCGTGAGGAACTGGAGGATCTGTCCTTCAAGGTGCTCAACCCCGATGCCCGCAATTCCATCATCCGACGCTTCCTGACCCTGCAGCGCGAAGCGGGCGACGTGGTCCACAAGATCACCGCCGACATCCGGTATGAACTGGAAAAGGTCGAACTGGAGGCGACGGTCTATGGCCGCGCCAAAAAACCCTATTCGATCTGGCGCAAGATGCAGGAAAAAGACCTCGCCTTCTCGCGCCTGTCCGACATTTACGGCTTTCGCATCATCTGCGCATCCGTGGCCGACTGCTACCGCATCCTTGGCGTGATCCACCAGCGCTGGCGCTCGGTGCCGGGCCGGTTCAAGGATTACATCAGCCAGCCCAAGACCAACGGCTACCGCTCGATCCACACCACGGTCTCGGGCCGCGACGGCAAGCGGGTCGAGGTGCAGATCCGTACCCGCGAAATGCACGAGGTGGCCGAGGCCGGGGTGGCGGCCCACTGGTCCTACCGCGAAGGCGTGCGCGCCCAGAACCCCTTTGCCATCGACCCCGGCAAATGGATCGCGTCAATGACCGAACGTTTTGACGAGGGTGATCACGACGAGTTCCTCGAACACGTCAAGCTGGAGATGTATTCCGATCAGGTGTTCTGCTTCACGCCCAAGGGCGATGTGGTGCAGCTGCCGCGCGGGGCGACGCCGCTGGATTACGCCTATTCGATCCACACCCGCATCGGCAATTCCTGCGTGTCGGCCAAGGTCGATGGCATCCGCGTGCCGCTGTGGACCCGGCTGAAAAACGGCCAGTCGGTGGAAATCATCACCGCCGAAGGCCAGCGCCCGCAGGCCAGCTGGATCGATATCGTGACCACGGGCCGCGCCAAGGCCGCCATCCGCAAATCTTTGCGTGAAGAGGACAAGAGCCGCTTTATCAAGCTGGGGCAGGAACTGGCCCGCGCCGCCTTTGACCATGTGGGCAAGAAGGCATCGGAAAAAGCCCTGCGCACCGCCGCAAAGATGCTCGGCCTGAACGATCAGGAAGACCTGCTGGCCCGGCTCGGCTCGGCAGAGCTTACCGCGCGCCGCGTGGTCGAAACGCTGTATCCTGAACTCGCCCGCGCTGATCTGGAAGTGGTCGATGCCACTCGCCCGGTTCTGGGCCTGTCCGATGATCAGGCCTTCCGCCGCGCGCCCTGTTGCCAGCCGGTACCGGGGGAACGCATCGTCGGCATCACCTATCGCGGCAAAGGGGTGGTGGCCCATGCCATCGACTGCCCCGCGCTGGAGGAGTTTGAGGAGCAGACAGACCGCTGGGTCGACCTCGCCTGGCACGCGGGCCGCCATGCCGCCGTACATACTGTGACAATGGAAATGACCATTGCCAATGACGCAGGCGTGCTGGGTCGCATTTGCACCTTGATCGGCGAGCAGCGCGCCAATATCTCTGACCTGAGGTTTACAGACCGCAAGCCGGACTTTTATCGTCTGATTGTCGATGTTGATCTTCGCGATGTCGAGCATCTGCATATGGTGATGACGGCGCTTGAGGCTGAAACCGATGTTGCCCAGGTTTCACGCCATCGCGATAAAACCCGCAAGCCATAGCGCAACCGCGCAGGCAGGGAAGGCAGGGAAAGGGGGCTGAACGGTGGTGTTTCGTCGCCGCAACAAACGGTCATGGCCAGAACGGCTCAAGGCGCTGGTCTATCCGCAAGGCGGATGGCTGCGCGCGGGCCAGTATGTCTGGCACCGTCTGTCGCGTCTGCCCGATCCGCCCCACCGCATTGCGCGCGGCATTTTTGCCGGGGTGTTTATTTCGTTCACCCCATTGTTCGGCCTGCACTTCTTTGCCTCGGCCCTGCTGGCCTTTTTGATGCGCGGCAACATGATCGCGGCGATTTTCGCCACTTTCTTCGGCAATCCCATCACCTTCCCGATCATCGCTGTCTCTTCGGTACAGCTGGGTCACTGGTTCCTCGGCACCGGCGTCGATGCTGTTCCGGCCCGGCTGATCCTGTCGGCCTTCGCCAATGCCGGGGGCGAGATCTGGTCGAACCTTCTGGCCACCTTTACGGGCGATCCCGCCCAATGGGGCCAGCTGCGCCACTTTTACTATGGCCTGTTCAAACCCTATCTGATCGGCGGCCTGCTGCCGGGGCTGATCGCGGCCACGATCTGCTATTATGTCAGCCTGCCAGTCATCCTCGGGTATCAGAAGATGCGCCAGAAAAAGCGGCGGGACCGGGCCGAAAAACTGCGCGAACGCGCAGCCGCTCGGCTGCGCGCCCGACAATCGGCCGATGACGGTGCCTCGGGTGGCAACTGAACCACCCCCGCCCGCGTTCACGAAACACTGTCCCCGGTGGACGATTTCTGACGTGCCAGTCACATCGAGTTCATGTATTGCGGCTTTTGTCATGCTAGGTCTGCGCCGTCTTGCGCAGCGGACCTGGTTTAAGCGAGGAACGACGTGGTTTTTAAAAGGCGCGACCCGCGCGGCTGGCTGGCTTGGCTGCGCGAGATGTTTTACCCTACTGGCGGCTTTCGTCGCGCGACCCGCTATGTCATTCATCGCATGCGCCGCCTGCCAGACCGCCCGCACCGGATTGCGCGCGGCGTGTTTGCGGGCAGCCTGATCGGTTTTCTGCCGCTGCCGGGCCTGCAGTTTCTGGGCGCCTGGGGGCTGGCCTTGCTGATGCGCGGCAATATCCTTGCCGCCCTGCTGGCCACCTTCAACTCCAACCCGATCACCACGCCATTCTTTGCGGTGGGGGCAATTTCGCTTGGCCACTGGATGCTTGGGATCGACACGCCGCTGAGCGCCGAAGCCATCGGCGATGGCTTTGCCCGCGCCGGATCAGAGCTGTGGCACAATTTCCTTGCGATCTTTGGCCCCGAAACCATGCACTGGGACGGCCTTGCGCAATTCTGGTCCGATATCTACCTGCCCTATTTCATTGGCGCGCTGGGGCCGGGCATCCTGCTCAGCCTGATCTTTTACTACATCACCATTCCGCTGGTCGAGGCCTACCAGAAAGCGCGGGCGGACAAGTTCCAGGAAAGCAGTGAAAAGCGCCTGCTGCTGCGGGAACGGCTGGCCGCTTTGGCCAAGCGCGGCGGGGATGCGGCAAAAGACCCTGTACCGGGCACAAAACAAGGGGATGACGACACCCCGCCCGCAGCCTAACCTCTGCCCCAAAGATCAGGAGGCCGCCTATGATACACGCAAGCAAACTCCGGCTCGGGGTCAACATTGACCACGTGGCCACCCTGCGCAACGCCCGTGGCTCTGCCTGGCCCGATCCGCTGCGCGCGGCCCTGCTGGCCCAAGCGGCAGGGGCCGACGGCATCACCGCCCATCTGCGCGAAGACCGCCGCCACATCCGCGATGCCGATATGGCGGCGCTCAAGGCAGGCATCACCATCCCGCTGAACTTCGAATGTGGCGCGACCGATGAGATGCAGGCGATCTGCCTTGCCACCCGGCCACATGCCGTCTGCCTCGTGCCAGAACGGCGCGAAGAGCGCACGACCGAAGGCGGGCTGGATGTCGCGGGGGATGAAACCAGGCTGTCCGCCTTCATCACGCCCCTGCGCAGCGCCGGTGCGCGGATCAGCATGTTCATCAGCCATGATCCGCGCCAGATCGAGGCCTCGGCCCGCATCGGAGCCGCCGTGGTCGAGCTGCACACCGGGCTTTACTCCGACCTGCACGCCGAGGGCCGCGAGGAAGAGGCCGGGGCCGAACTGGCTGCGCTGCATCAAGGCGCAGGGCTTGCCCATTCCCTGGGGCTCGAAGTGCATGCCGGTCACGGCCTGACCTTCGCCAATGTCGCCCCCGTCGCCGCCATCCCTCAGGTGATGGAGCTGAACATCGGCCATTTCCTGATCGGCGAGGCGGTGTTCATGGGCCTTGGGCCGGCCATCGCCGAGATGCGCCGGTTGATGGATGCGGCGCGGGGGCTGTAAGGGTGGCATCGGCGGTGGATCGCGACAAGCTGAGTATTGGGAAAAGGTGCAAACCAAGGCGGCAGCGCAAGCCTGAGACGTCGGCGCAATGATTTTGGGCATCGGCAGCGATCTGGCCAATATCGAGCGGATCGAGGCAACCCTCGCCCGTTTTGGCGACCGCTTCCGCGACCGGGTGTTCACCGAGCGTGAACAGCGCAAGGCCGCCAGCCGTCCGCATGGCGTGGCCGCCACCTATGCCAAACGGTGGGCCGCAAAAGAGGCCTGCTCCAAAGCCTTGGGCACCGGGCTGCGCATGGGCATCGCGTGGAAGGACATGGCGGTGACCAATCTGCCGACCGGCCAGCCGGTCATGCACGTCACCGGTTGGGCCGCCGACCGGCTGCGCCAGATGACCCCGCCGGGGCATGAGGCGGTGATCCATGTCACCCTGACCGATGACCACCCCTGGGCGCAGGCCTTTGTGGTGATCGAGGCCCGCCCGGTGACAGAGCCCGCACCGCCGGGCTGAACTTGACTCGGCGGGCATGCGGGCGCATGTAGCGGCCCGAAGAGCAGCAAGGTGAACACAGCATGGCCAGCAAGGCAAAAGAAGACGGCGGCATCGTCGAGACGATCAAGACGGTGGTCTATGCGCTGTTGATTGCAGGCGTCTTCCGCACCTTGTTTTTCCAGCCGTTCTGGATTCCTTCGGGCAGCATGAAGGACACGCTGCTGATCGGTGATTTCCTGTTCGTGAACAAGATGGCCTATGGCTACAGCCGCTATTCCTGCCCCTTTGCCGCCTGCCCCTTCTCTGGCCGCCTGTTCTTCAGCGAACCCGAACGCGGCGACGTGGTGGTGTTCCGCCATCCGGTCAACGGCAGCGATTTCATCAAACGCCTGATCGGCATGCCCGGCGATACCGTGCAGATGCGCGGCGGCATGGTCTATCTGAACGGGGCCGAGGTGCCGCAGGAAGATGTGGGCGTGTTCAGTGAGCTTTATGAACAGCAGGGCCCGATGGGCCAGTTGCCGCGCTGCGAGAACGGTCCGGTGGGGCAGGGCGATACCTGCACCAAATCTAAATCGCGCGAAACACTGCCCGGCGGTCGCACGCATGATGTGCTCAACATCGACACCAATGGCGCGGGCGACAACACCGATGTATTCACCGTGCCCGCCGGACATTACTTTTTCATGGGCGACAACCGCGACAACTCGCAGGACAGCCGCTTTGTGCAGGCCGTGGGTGGGGTAGGCTTTGTGCCAGCCGACCACCTGATCGGTCGCGCCGACCGGATCATGTTCTCATCTGCTGGCCGCTCGATGCTGTATTTCTGGACCTGGCGGTCTGACCGGTTCTTCAAGGCGGTGGAATGAGGCTGGCAGCGGACCTCAAGGCCTTTGAAGGCCGGATCGGGCACAGCTTCCACACGCCCGATCTTCTGGTCCGCGCGGTCACCCATGCGTCCTTGTCGTCGCAGACCCGCCCCGACAACCAGAGGCTGGAGTTTCTGGGTGACAGGGTGCTGGGCCTTGTGATGGCCGAGGCGCTGCTGGGGGCCGATGAGGCTGCGAGTGAAGGCCAGCTTGCGCCGCGCTTCAATGCCATGGTGCGCAAGGAAACCTGCGCCGACGTTGCCCGCGCCATCGGGCTGGGCGAGGTGATGAAGCTGGGCCGGTCGGAAATGCTGTCCGGGGGCCGCCGCAAAGAAGCGCTTCTGGGCGACGCGATGGAAGCGCTGATTGCTGCCGTCTATCTGGACGGCGGGTTCGATGCCGCCCGCGCCATGGTGCTGCGGCTGTGGTCCGACCGCATTGGAACTGTGGACCATGACGCCCGCGACCCCAAGACCGCCCTGCAGGAATGGGCGCAGGCCCGTGGCATGACCCCGCCTGCCTATACACAGACCGGGCGCACCGGCCCGGACCATCAACCGATATTCACCGTCGAAGTGACGCTGGACAACGGCGCGCGCGAAACCGCCTGCGCAGGCTCCAAACGCATCGCCGAACAACAGGCCGCCCGCGCTTTGCTGGCAAGGCTGGAGCAAGAGACATGACAGACATATCCACCCGAGCCGGTTTCGTCGCGCTGATCGGCGAACCCAATGCCGGCAAGTCGACCCTGCTGAACCGCATGGTCGGGGCCAAGATCTCGATCGTGACGCATAAGGTGCAGACCACCCGCACCCGCATCCGGGGCGTGGCCATTGAGGGCCCGGCGCAGATCGTGTTCGTCGACACACCCGGCATCTTCCGGCCCCGGCGGCGGCTCGACCGCAGCATGGTCAAGGCCGCATGGGGTGGTGCCTCCGATGCCGATGTGATCGTGCTGATGATCGAGGCGCATCGCGGCATGACCGAAGGCGTTTCGGCCATCATCGACCGCATGCGCGATGAGATGCCGCAGGGCCAGCCCGTGGCGCTTGCCATCAACAAGATCGACCGGGTCCAGGCCGAAGTGCTGCTGGCGCTGGCCGAAAAGCTGAACGAAGCCTTCCCCTTTGCCAAAACCTTCATGATCTCCGCCGAAAAAGGCTATGGCGTCAAAGACCTGCGCGAATGGCTTGCCGGGCAGGTGCCCGAAGGCCCGTGGTTCTATCCCGAAGACCAGATCGCCGACCTGCCGATGCGCATGATCGCGGCCGAAATGACCCGCGAAAAGCTGACCCTGCGCCTGCACGAAGAACTGCCCTACCAACTGACGGTGGAAACCGAAAAGTGGGAGGACAAGACCGACGGATCGACCCGCATCGACCAGATCGTCTATGTCATGCGCGACGGCCACAAGGGCATCGTGCTGGGCAACAAGGGCGAGACGATAAAGGCCATCGGCTCAGCCGCCCGCGCCGATATCTCGGAGTTTCCGGGCCGCACTGTCCACCTGTTCCTGCAGGTCAAGGTCCGCCCGAACTGGCTGGATGAGCCAGAGCGCTATTCGGAAATGGGTCTAGACTTCAAAGACGGCGACTGATCTTGGCTGCCGATATCCGGCTCAAGGCTGACCTCTGGGTTTCCGCCTATCTCAACCGCCTGCGCCTTGCCGACATTCCCGCCTATGTCACCCGCAAGGGTGACGCCACGGCGGGCACCGTGCTGGTCAAGGTGGCTCTGCTCGATGGCACCGCCCGCGCTTTTGAGCGCGGCTATGACATGGCCACCGGCGCGCGCATCTGGCGGCTGATGTCTGAGGGGGCCGAGCGCGATGTCGATGCCCTGCTCAGCCGCGCCGGACAGCGTGACCCTGACCTGTGGGTGATCGAGCTGGAAGACAAGACAGGCCGCACCCTGCTGGAGGAAGACGGTCTAACCTAGCCGCCGTTTTAGCGCGATCAGCGTCATCCCGACACCGGCGAAGGCCAACACCATCCCGGCAGAATTCAGCGCCACGCCGCCCCAACCCAGTCGCGCCACATCCACAAACGGATAGGGCCAAAACCCGGTCACACCACCGCGCACCAAAGCATAGATCAGATAGGCCACGGGCCAGATCAACCCGCCGGTCAGGGCCTGCCACCGCGGCACGGGCGCAAACACCAGCCACCACGCCAGCGTCAGAACCGGTACTGCCGTGTGTAGCCCCTGATCCGCCCACCACGCCAGAGCCTGCGGATCGGACAACCCCGCCAGCAGCAAGTGATAGACCAGTCCTACCATCACAATGGCAAGTACTCCGGCAAAGGCCACACCCCCCGGCACCCTCCAGCGCATCGCCACAAGTCCCGTCAGCACAGCCACCAGCAGATTGGTCAGCACGGTGAAATAACCCGCCATCAGCCAGAGCGTGGCGGTCGCAGGTCCACTGCCTGGCATCATCCGGCTGGCATCAAATTGCAGGCGCAGCGACAGCGCCGCCAACACAAAGACACTCAGGGCACCCAGACGGGCCGCGTTGGACACAGGTTTTCTCATCCCCCCAATCTGCACCGTCAGGCGCGGGCGGCAAGCCCCCTCTTGCTGCGCCCCTCCGCCCCTGCAAAGATCAGCCATGGAATGGCGCGAAGACGGCATCCTTCTCTCCATGCGGCTGCATGGCGAAGGCTCCGCAATCATCGAGGTGTTTACCAGCGGCCATGGCCGCCATTTCGGCGTGGTGCGCGGCGGAGCCTCGCGCAAGCGGGCACCAATGCTGCAACCCGGCGCGCAGCTGGATCTGACATGGCGGGCGCGGCTGGATGATCAGATCGGGGTATTTCTGGCCGAGCCCGTGCAGTCGCGCGCCGCCGTTCTGGAAAGCCCGCTGGCGCTCGCGGGCCTGACCGCGGCCTGCGGCTTGTTGCACATCAGTCTGGCCGAACGCGACCCGCATCCACAGTTGTACCGCCGCACCCAGATGCTGATGGATGCGATGGCGGGCGGGGCCGACTGGCTTGGCGATTACCTGCGCTGGGAATTGCTGCTGCTCGATGAAATCGGCTTCGGCCTTGACCTTTCGCGCTGCGCCATCACTGGCCAGCGCGACGATCTGGCTTTCGTCAGCCCGCGCACCGGCCGCGCTGTCAGCCGCGCCGCTGCCGGTGACTGGGCCCCGAAACTCCTTCCGCTGCCGCAGGCACTGATGGGGCAGGGGCCTGTCACCCGGGCCGAGGCGGCGCAGGCCCTTGCCATCACCGGTCATTTTCTGACCCGCGAACTGGCCAACGATGCCCGCTCCACCGCTTTGCCCGAATCGCGCAACCGCCTGCTGGCCCGCATCAGCCGCGCCACCCCCTGAGGCGGCGGGTCAGGGGGCCATGTGCCGTGAAGCCGCCCCACCCGTCACAAACGACCCGCAATGTCGCCCCCGACACAGACCTGCCGCCTGATC
Source organism: Pseudotabrizicola sediminis (assembly GCF_004745575.1). Classification (GTDB taxonomy): domain Bacteria; phylum Pseudomonadota; class Alphaproteobacteria; order Rhodobacterales; family Rhodobacteraceae; genus Pseudotabrizicola; species Pseudotabrizicola sediminis. The sequence goes on from NZ_RPEM01000002.1 coordinate 376,632, forward strand.
CTTGGGCAGATGGCGCGAGGACATGACATGGCCAATAAATTCATCCCCCTCCACCTGAAACACGCGCCGACCCCCCGGGTTGAGAGTTTCGCACTGCTGTCAGGCATCGAATCCGCCGTTCGCGGCATGCTGGTGTCGGCCATGCCTCTGGCGGTCTATGATGCGCTTGGCAGTGCCGAGGCGACGTCATCGGCCTATTTCGTCGCCGGCATCGTGTCGATGATCTGGGGGTTGATGGTGCCATGGGCAACCCGCCACATCCCGCGCCGCTGGATGTATACGCTGGGCTGCGGGCTCTATCTGGTCGGCATGGGGCTCGCGATCATCGGCACCGGCTGGGCGCTGCCACTGGCGCTGATGTGTCTTGCCATGGCCACGGCGACCACCTTTGTCTGCCTGAACGCCTATATCCTTGACTACATCGATCGCCAGAACCTTGGCCGCAGCCAGTCGATGCAAATGGTGTTTTCCGCCGGGCCATGGGCGGTGGGGCCATTGCTCGGGGTCTGGCTGCGCAGCGTCTGGGCACCGCTGCCGTTTCTGGTGGCGGGCGGCTGCGCGATTGCGCTTCTGGTGGCGTTCTGGGTGCTTCGTCTGGGCAATGGCAAGCAGATCAGCCGCTCCAAAGGCCCTGCCGCCAACCCGCTGGCCTATCTGTCCCGTTTCTTTGCACAACCGCGCCTGATCGCCGGCTGGCTGTTTGCGGTCATGCGGTCGTGTGGCTGGTGGGTCTATGTGGTCTACCTGCCGATCTTCTGCATCGAGGCAGGCTTGGGCGACAAGGTCGGCGGTGTGGCGCTGTCGCTGTCCAACGCGCTGCTGTTCGCTTCGCCCGTCATGCTGCGCCATGCCCGCGCGGCCTCGGTGCGCCGCACCGTGCGCTTTGCCTTCGGTGCCTGCGGCCTCTTGTTCATCGCCGCCGCTCTGTTCGCCCCGCTGCCATGGGCCACAGTCGCGGCCTGCATGGCCGCGGCAGTGTTTCTGGTGCTGTTGGATATCGTCGGCGGACTGCCCTTCCTGATGGCGGTCAAACCGTCGGAACGGACCGAGATGTCGGCGGTCTATTCCAGCTTCCGCGATGTGTCGGGCATCCTGACGCCCGGTGCTGCCTGGCTGGTGCTACTGGTGGCGCCGCTGCCGGGCATCTTCGCTGCCTCTGGTGTAGGGATGCTGGTGGCCTGGGCCATCTCGGGCCGGTTGCACCCCCGTCTGGGCAGCCAACGTGGAAGCGCCGCCTGAAAACGCACACAGCCGGGATCATCCCTATGGTCAATCGTTAAATGCCTATGGCCGCTGACAGGTCAAGGCGTTGATATAAAGCAATATCACACCCTGGCCCCCCTATGATGCATACCCCCTCAGTCCAGCAGCCGCCGGGCAATCACCTGCGCCTGAATTTCGGCGGCCCCTTCAAAGATGTTCAGGATGCGGGCATCGCACAGGATGCGGCTGATCTGGTATTCCAGCGCAAAACCGTTGCCGCCATGGATCTGCAAGGCATTGTCCGCCGCCGCCCAGGCCACCCGCGCCCCCAGCAGCTTGGCCATTCCTGCCTCCAGATCGCAACGCTTGTCATGGTCCTTTTGCCAGGCGCTGAAATAGGTCAGCTGCCGCGTCACCATGATCTCAACCGCCATCATCGCGAGCTTGCCCGCCACGCGCGGGAAGTCGATCAGCGGCTTGCCGAACTGCTTGCGGTCCTCGGCATAACTCATCCCCACATCCAGCGCGTTTTGCGCGACGCCAATGGCGCGGGCGGCAGTCTGGATGCGGGCGGACTCAAAGGTCTGCATCAGCTGCTTGAAGCCTTGGCCCTCCACTCCGCCCAGCAGGTTTTCACCCTTCACCTTGAAATCATCAAAGTTGACGGTGTATTCCTTCATGCCGCGATAGCCCAGCACCTCGATCTCGCCACCTGACAGGCCGGGGTCGGCAAACGGCGCCTCATCCGTGCCGGGGGTCTTTTCAGCCAGAAACATCGACAGCCCACGATAGTCGGTGGTCGCGTCGACAGAGCGGGCGAGCACCGTCATCACATGGGTGCGGGCGGCATGGGTGATCCAGGTCTTGTTGCCGGTGATCGTCCAATCCTCGCCGTCACGCCGCGCGCGGGTGCGCAACGCCCCAAGGTCCGACCCGGTGTTGGGTTCGGTGAACACCGCCGTCGGCAGGATTTCCCCGCTGGCCAGCTTGGGCAGCCACTGCGCCTTTTGCTCGGGCGTGCCGCCGCACAGGATCAACTCGGCCGCAATCTCGGTCCGGGTGCCAAGCGAGCCGACGCCGATGTAGCCGCGCGACAGTTCTTCCGACACCACGACCATGCTGGCCTTCGACAGGCCAAAGCCGCCGAATTCTTCGGGGATGGTCAGCCCGAACACGCCCATTTCCGCCAGCTGGTCGATGACCGACATCGGGATCAGTTCGTCCTTCAGATGCCATTCATGGGCAAAGGGCGTGACCTGTTCGGCAGCATAGCGGCGGAACTGGTCGCGGATCATCTCCAACTCGTCATCCAGCCCGGTCGCGCCAAAGGTCGCATTGGCCCGGCTGTCGCGCATCAGCGCCACCAGCGCCGCGCGGGCGGCACTTGTGTTGCCCTGCGCCATCAGGGTCTGCGCCGCCGCCCCAAAGGGCGCGGCCTCAAGCCCCAGATCCTGCAGGCGCGCGATTTCGCCCTGGCTCATCGGGATGCCGCCATGGATCTGATTCAGGTATTCGCCATAGGCGATCTGCAGGATCAGCCCCTCCATCTCGGCGAACCGCCCATCATCTTGCAGTCGCAGCGCCCAGGCCTGCATCTGCCGCAGCGCCTCGGTATAGGTCGCCAGCCAGGACAGTGCATGGGCGGCGTATTGATGCTCTTCCATCGCGGGGGCCGAAACTTTGCCCGCAACCGTCACCATGGCGCGCAGGTTTTCGCGCCCTTGCGTGAACACGGCCTCCACCTCGGGCAGGGCCTGAGCGGTCAGCCCAAGCAGGTCTGCCAGCAACGGCGAGGTCGGTTGGGTCTGTCCGTCATGGGCCATGGCGAGAGTCCTGTCCTTGAGTCTGTGGATGAGTCCGAGCTAATCACTTTGCAGGTGCAGCGCAACTTAATTTCAACATAAACTACGTCAACTGATCGAATGTGTCGCGGGCAAAGCGTCGCAGCCGCAACTAGTTCTTTCTGCGCTTGCCAAAGGGGTTTTCATTTCCGTCCCCGCGCGCGATGCAAGCGGGATGAACGACGCATTCATCCTCCATATCTCTGCAGGGCAGGGCCTTTGGCCGCTTCTGGTCGCGCTGGCCGTGACCCTGTTTGCCGGCTTTGTCAAAGGCGCCATCGGTTTTGCCATGCCGCTGATCATGATCTCGGCCTTTTCCGCGTTTCTGCCGCCCGAGGTGGCGCTGGCCGGGCTGATCCTGCCCACGCTGATCACCAACCTGAGCCAGGCCTTTCGCCAAGGCGTCGCCCCGGCGCGGGCGACTGCCTGGCAGTATCGGCGCTTTCTGATCGGCACGGTGGTCTTTATTGCCATTTCGGCGCAGGTCTTCGACCAGATCCCACGGGTGGCCTACCTGTTGCTGCTCGGCGTGCCGGTCACGGCCTTTGCCGCGCTGCAACTGGCCGGGGTGCCACTGGCTCTGCGGCTGGAGCATCGCAGCCGTGCCGAATGGGGTCTGGGGGTGATTGGCGGGCTGTACGGCGGGGTGTCGGGCATCTGGGGACCGCCACTGTTGGTGTACCTGTTGTCGATCAACGCCCCGAAGCTGGAGGCGATCCGGGCGCAGGGCGTGGTCTTCCTGATCGGCGCGGTGGCGCTGCTGGCCGCGCATCTGGGCACCGGGCTGGCCAACGCGCAGACGCTGGCGTTTTCGGCGGCGCTGGTGGTGCCTGCACAGGTCGGGATGGTGCTGGGCTACCAGTTGCAGGACCGGCTGCCACAGGCACGGTTCCGGCGCTGGACACAAGCCCTGTTGGTGGTGACCGGGCTCAATCTGGTGCTACAGGCGCTGGTGATCTGAGGCAGACGTGCTCTGCGCTGGAATATCCGGCAAGCCGCAAATGCAAAGCGCCCGCGTGGGTGACACGCGGGCGCTGAGTATGGTCAGGGTATGATCTACGTATGCTTAAGGTATGGCAAACGTAGGGCTGTCTGTGCGCAGTCAGCAGATGGCGGCGGCTTTGATATCGTCGTCGATATAGGGCACGTATTGCCCGAAGTTCTTCGAGAACATCTCAACCAGCTTGCGCGCCTGCGCATCATAGGCACCCGCATCGGCCCATGTCGTGCGCGGGTTGAGCAGCGTGGCGTCAACGCCCGAGACTGCAACCGGCACGTCAAAGCCAAAGTTCGGATCGCGGCGGAATTCAACCCCCGCCAGCGAACCATCCAGTGCCGCCGTCAGCAGGGCGCGGGTCGCCTTGATCGGCATCCGCTTGCCGGTGCCGTAAGCCCCGCCGGTCCAGCCGGTGTTGACGAGCCAGCAGGTCGCCCCCTGTTTCAGGATCTTTTCCTGCAACAGCTTGCCATAAACCTCGGGCCGGCGCGGCGTGAAGGGCGCGCCGAAACAGGTCGAGAAGGTTGGCGTGGGTTCCGTTACCCCCCGCTCGGTGCCTGCCACCTTGGAGGTGAAGCCCGACAGGAAATGATACATCGCCTGCGCCGGCGACAGCCGTGCAATGGGGGGCAGCACGCCAAAGGCGTCGCAGGTCAGCATCACCACATGTCTTGGGTGGCCGCCCAAGCCCGTATCCGACGCGTTTGAAATCGCCTCCAGCGGATAGGCGCAGCGGGTGTTGTCGGTCAGCGAGTTGTCAGAGAAGTCCAGTTCCAGCGTTTCAGGGTCGAACACCATGTTCTCGACCACAGTGCCAAAGCGCGAGGTGGTGGCGTAAATCTCTGGCTCGGCCTTGGGGTCCAGGTTGATGGTCTTGGCATAGCAGCCACCTTCAAAGTTGAAGATGCCGCGATCCGACCAGCCATGTTCGTCATCGCCGATCAGCGTGCGGTCGGGCGCGGCGGACAGCGTGGTCTTGCCGGTGCCCGACAGGCCGAAGAACACCGCCGCATCCACCGGATTGCCGATGGCATGGTTTGCCGAGCAATGCATCGGCATCACACCCGCTTCGGGCAGCAGGTAATTCAGGATGGTGAAAACCGATTTCTTGTTCTCGCCCGCATAGGCGGTATTGGCGATCAGCACGGTTTTTTCGTCAAAGTTCAGCGCGATCACGGTTTCGGTGCGGCAGCCGTGCCGGGCCGGGTCGGCCTTGAAGCTGGGGATGTTGATGATGGTCCATTCCGGGGTGAAGCCATCCAGTTCAGCTTGCGCGGGACGGCGCAGGAGGTGGCGGATGAACAGCCCGTGCCAGGCCAGTTCCGCAACCACCCGCACATCCAGCCGGTGCAGCGGATCGGCCCCGGCGTAGAGATCTTGCACGAACATGTCGCGCCCCTTCAGATGCGCCAGCATGTCGGCCTTGAGCAGGGCGTAGGCGTCTGGCGTCATCGGCGCATTGTTGTCCCACCAGATCGTGTTTTCGACAGAAGGGGTGCGGACCACGAACTTGTCCTTGGGCGACCGGCCGGTGAACTGCCCGGTCGAGCACAGGAACGCGCCACCCTTGCCCAGACGCCCTTCACCGCGCGACACCGCGGCATCGACAAGGGCAGGCTCGATCTGGTTGTAATAGACGTTGCCCAGACCTGTGATGCCTTGTGCCTCAAGGGTCTGTTTTGGGTTCGCGCGTCCGTGGTTCATCCTGCAAGCTCCCGTTGCCCGCACCGCAGCGCGGACTGATTTCGGTCAGATTCGGTATCCGGGCCAATAGGATACCGGTGGCGCCCAGGGCCATTGGTCGACACAAGTCGCGTATAACACAGCGATGACGTTTCGGAACAGGCGGCATCACCACAGTTAGCGCAACCATCCGCAGTTTAGCGCAACCATTTCCCATCTGGTCATGGAAGTGAGGCAAATTAGCCATTCCTTGGCAATTATCTTGTCAGATGGGAACCGAAACCGAGGTGATTCGCAGTTCGTTGTTGATTCCGTTAACGGTTCCACGGATCATGGTGCAAAAATAAGCGTATACGGGCAGTCACAAGGATACTCACACCATGGCAAGGATCGCCCTTGTTGACGACGACAGGAATATCCTGACGTCGGTCGCAATGACACTGGAAGCCGAAGGGTTCGAGGTTGAAACCTATAATGACGGTCAGTCGGCCTATGATGCGTTCACACGCCGCATGCCCGACATGGCCGTGCTGGACATCAAGATGCCGCGCATGGACGGGATGGATCTGTTGCAGCGCATCCGCCAGAAGACCAGCATGCCGGTCATCTTCCTGACGTCAAAGGATGATGAGATTGACGAAGTGCTCGGCCTGCGGATGGGGGCCGACGACTATGTGAAAAAGCCGTTCAGCCAGCGGCTGCTGGTCGAACGGATCCGGGCGCTGCTGCGCCGTCAGGATGCCATCGCCACCGGTGAGGTGGCGGTCACCGAAGAAACCAAGATCATGGAACGCGGCCACCTGCGGATGGACCCGTTGCGCCATTCGGTCAGCTGGAAGGGGCTCGATGTCTCCCTGACCGTGACCGAATTCATGCTGTTGCAGGCCCTTGCCCAGCGGCCCGGCTTCGTCAAGTCGCGCGATCAGCTGATGGACGTGGCCTATGATGATCAGGTCTATGTCGACGATCGCACTATCGACAGCCATATCAAGCGTCTGCGCAAGAAAATGCGCTCGGTGGACGATGAGTTTTCGGCCATCGAAACGCTGTATGGCATTGGCTATCGCTACAACGAAGCATGACCGCTATGCCCCAGGCCGGCCCCAGGGATCCACAGAACCCAAAGGGCGGTGACGTCCTTCTGAGTGAGGATTGGGTCTCGCCCGAGGCGGCCGACCCGGTTTTGCGCGAAAGCCGGGGGCGGCGCAGCCTGGTGTCGCTGAACCGTTCGCCGCTGGCGCGCAAGATCATCATCTTCAATCTGATGGCGCTATTGGTGCTGGTTGCGGGCGTATTGTTCCTCAACCCGTTCCGCGACAGCCTTGTGGTGCAGCGCGAACAGGCCTTTGTGACCGAGGCGCAACTGGTCGCCGATGTGTTCGAGGCGCGCCTGCCAGCCCAAGGCGTGGTCGATATGGGCCCGGACAGCCTTTTTGCGCAATCGATCGGGGATATCAGCCTCAGCTCTGGCACCTCGATCCTTGTGATCGAAAAGGGTGGCCGCGTGGTGGGGTCCGCCACTGGCGGAACGCGGGTTCCGGTGGACGGGGAAGATCAGTCGACCCTGATCACCGACTTTCTGAATGCGGTCTGGGAGAATGCCTCTGCGCTGGTGGCCTCTAATGGCGGGCGGGGCGCGGCCATAGAGCCCGAAAGCCTGGCACGCGCCCTGTTTGAACGGGCAATGGCCGGGCAGACGGCGGTCAACCTTGGCACCGGTGCCGAAGGCGGCGCGCTGTTTTCGGTGGTCAGCCCGGTTGAACGGGCCGGTGAGGTGCTGGCCGTCGTCGCTCTGATCAGCGCCGAGGGCGAGATTGACGCACTGGTGCGCAACGAACGCGAACAGATCCTGCAGATGTTTCTGGTGGCGCTTTTGGTGTCCATCGGGCTCAGCCTTGTGCTGGCCTCTACCATCGCCAACCCGCTGTCGGATCTGGCCGCCGCCGCCGAACTGGGCCACGACCGGGATGCGCGCAAGATGCAGCCGGGGCGCATCCGCATCCCCGATCTTGCCGGGCGCCCCGATGAAATCGGGCGGCTGTCGGTGGCCCTGCGCGGCATGGTGGCCGCCCTTTACGACCGGATTGACGCCAATGAACAATTCGCCGCCGATGTGGCACATGAAATCAAGAACCCGCTGGCCAGCCTGCGCTCTGCCGTGGCCTCGATGCATCTGGCCAAACGCGACGACCAGCGCACCCGTCTGCTGGACGTGATCGACCATGACGTGCGCCGCCTTGATCGTCTGGTCAGTGACATCTCCAATGCCTCGCGGCTCGACAGCGAGTTGGTCAAGGAAGAGGAAGAGAATTTCAACCTGACCAAGACCCTGCAAAACCTGTGCGACTATCTGGGCCAGCAGGCGAACGAAAAGGGGGTCGAACTGATCACCGATTTCCCGGCGGACCCGATCATGATTTCCGGGCTGGAGGCGCGTCTGGCGCAGGTTTTTGTCAACCTGATCTCCAACGCGGTGTCGTTCTGCGACGAAGGCGATGCCGTGCGGGTCTGGACCCGCAAGCGCGACAACCGTGTGCTGGTCGTGGTCGAAGACACCGGCCCCGGCATTCCCGAACAGGCGCTGACCAAGGTGTTCAAGCGGTTCTATTCCGAACGCCCGCAGGGCCAGTTCGGCAATAACTCCGGCCTTGGCCTGTCGATCTCCAAGCAGATCGTCGAGGCGCATGGCGGCGTGATCTGGGCCGAAAACATCCGCCCCACCAACGCCGATGCCACCTCTGACCCGCTGGGCGCACGGTTCATCGTCGGCCTGCCGGTCTGAGGTCGGAGCAGGTCGGGGTCATGACGGCACCGCTGATCCTTCACGCCACCACCGTCGCCTTTGAGGGGCGCGCCATCCTGCTGACCGGCGCATCGGGCAGCGGCAAATCTTCACTGGCGCTGCAACTGATGGCCATCGGGGCGACATTGGTGGCCGATGACCAGACCGTGCTGACCCTGGACGGCACGCAGATCATCGCCAGTTGCCCCGCGCCCATTTCCGGGCTGATCGAAGCGCGGGGTGTTGGCCTTCTCAACGTGCCGCATCTGGCGCAGGCCACCGTGGCGCTTGTGGTCGATCTGGACCATGCAGAAACCGACCGTCTGCCTGTTTATCAGCATATCACCATAATGCGACAGCGGCTTTCCCTTGTACTTGGCAGCAAATCGGCCCATTTTCCTTCTTCGCTCAAACACTATCTTCTGTATGGGCGCCAGGATTAGCAGGCTGGAAAACGTGGCAGATACCGCTCATCTTCACCCAACGGACCATGAGGTGGTTCTGGTGACTGGCCCGTCCGGGGCCGGCAGATCCACTGCGGTCAACGCGCTGGAGGATCTGGGGTATGAGGTGATCGACAACCTGCCACTGTCGCTGGTTCCCCGTCTGATCGACGGGCCGCCGACCGCGCAACCGCTCGCCCTTGGCCTTGATGTCCGCAACCGCGATTTTGCCGCCTCCAGCCTGATCGAACTGATCGACCGGTTGACCCGCGATCCCCGCGTGCAGCTGACGGTGCTTTATCTTGATTGCCAGCCCGCCGTTCTGGTGCAGCGCTACAGCGAAACCCGCCGCCGCCACCCGCTTGCCCCCAGCGACAGCCCCGAAGCCGGGATCGAGCGTGAAATTGACCTGCTCGCACCCATCCGGGCCCGCGCCGACCACCTGATCGACACCACCGATCTGACCGTGCACGGGCTTAAGGCCGAAGTTGCGCGCTGGTTTGCCCGGGGGCAGGGGCCGACCCTGTCGGTCTCGGTGCAAAGCTTCAGCTACAAACGTGGCGTGCCGCGCGGGGTCGATCTGGTGTTCGACTGCCGTTTCTTGCGCAATCCGCATTGGGAGCCGGCCCTGCGCGGCCATGATGGCCGCGATTCGCAGGTGGTGGACCACATCCGCGCCGACCCCCGCTTTGCCGAATTCACCCAAAGGGTGAGTGGGTTGATCACCTTTCTCCTTCCGGCCCATCTGGATGAGGGGCGTTCGCATGTCAGCATTGCCTTCGGCTGTACTGGCGGGCAACACAGGTCTGTTGCCGTAGCGGAAATGATGGCTGACACCCTTGCAGAGTCTGGCTGGGCAGTGTCAAAACGGCATCGGGAACTGGAACGACGGGCGGCCGCCGATCCATCGGCCACGGGCGTGCAGGCAACAAGGATGGACTGCGTTTGATCGGAATCGTGATCGTGGCACATGGCGGCCTTGCGCGCGAATATCTCGCCGCCGTCGAACATGTCGTCGGCCCGCAAATCGGCATGCGCGCCATTTCCATCGAAGATGACCATGACCGCGCCGCCAAGCAGTCTGAGATCTGCGGCGCTGCGGATGCGGTTGATCAGGGCGCAGGCGTTGTGGTGGTTACCGACATGTTCGGCGGCTCGCCTTCCAACCTGTCGCTCATGGCCTGCTGCGGCCCCGACCGCCGGATCATCTATGGCGCAAACCTGCCGATGCTGATCAAACTCGCCAAAACCCGCGACGTTCCGGTGGCAACGGCGGTGGCCGCGGCGCTGGATGCCGGGCGCAAATACATCAACAGCCTCGACCTGGGCGGAGGGGCCTGAATTTGGTGGATAAAACGCTTCATATCGTCAACGAAAAGGGCCTTCACGCCCGGGCAAGCGCCAAGTTCGTCGAAGTGGTCGAAGCGCATGACGCACAGGCGCAGGTTACCAAGGACGGCATGACCGTGTCGGGTGATTCCATCATGGGGCTTTTGATGTTGGCAGCTTCTCGCGGAACCTCTATTGAGATACGAACCACGGGGGCCGAGGCGGACCCTTTGGCCGAGGCGCTCAGCGTGCTGGTGGCCAACCGCTTCGGAGAAGAGTACTGAGCCACTGAGTGGTGCAGAAAGGCCGACGGATCGTGACCGAACATCCGCAGATAGAGACCCATATTCGCAACGGGGCCCGTCGCGGGCTGCCGGAGCGACCCTATGACATGCGCCGCCTTTCCTATGCCGGCAGTTTTTCCAACCCGGTCAAGGCCGGGGCAATCCGCGCCATCGAATGGCTGACCGCCAAAATCACCCTGCTGCGGCTGATCCGCGAGTTTGAACGCGCGGGGGCGCCTTTCGGCTCGCCGTTCTGGCCCAAGGCCTTGCGCCATATGGGTATCCGCATCGACACCCCGCCGGAAGAGGTGGCGCATATTCCGCCAACCGGCCCGGTTGTTGTGGTGTCAAACCACCCGCATGGTCTGGTCGACGGCATGATTCTTGCCGAAATCGTTAACCGGGTGCGGTCAGATTTCAAGATCCTGACCCGTTCCCTGCTGACGGGCATTCCCGAGGTCGAGGAATTCATGATCCCGGTGCCTTTCCCGCATGAAGAAAATGCGCGCGAGGCGGGGCTGGTCATGCGCAACGAGACGATGGAGCATCTCAAGCGCGGCGGCGTCATCATCCTGTTCCCCGCGGGCAAGGTCGCGATGTCCGAAGGCTTCTTCGGCCCTGCGGTCGAATCGGAATGGAATGTCTTTACCCACAAGATGATCCAGCGTTCAGGGGCCACCATTGTGCCGGTGCATTTCACCGGCCAGAACAGCCGGGTGTTTCTGATCGCCAACAAACTGTCCGATACCCTGCGTCAGGGCCTGCTGCTTTATGAAATCAAGCGCGCCCTGTTCAAACCACAGCGCCCCCATATCGGGGCCGCCATCCCGGCGTCCGAACTGGCGAAGTGGGAAGGCAACCCGCGCGGTTTTCTGGCCTGGCTGCGCCAGCATACGCTTGACCTGGGGACATAACCGCGCGCGCCGGAAGGCACGCGCGAATGTTCTCAACGTGTGGGCACCGGCGTTTCGCCGCGATAGTCATAGAACCCTCGCTGGGTCTTGCGGCCCAGCCAGCCGGCCTCGACATATTTGGTCAGCAGCGGGCAGGGCCGGTATTTCGTATCCGCCAGCCCGTCATGCAGCACGTTCATGATGGCAAGGCAGGTGTCCAGCCCGATGAAATCCGCCAGTTCCAGCGGACCCATCGGATGATTGGCCCCCAGTTTCAGCGATTCGTCGATCGACTTGACCGAGCCAACCCCCTCATACAGCGTATAAACCGCCTCGTTGATCATCGGCATCAGGATGCGGTTGACGATGAAGGCGGGGAAATCCTCAGCACTGGCAGCGGTTTTGCCCAGCTTGCGCACCACCGCATGCATCGCATCCCAGGTTTCCTGATCGGTGGCGATGCCCCGGATCAATTCCACCAGCTGCATCACCGGCACCGGGTTCATGAAATGGAAACCCATGAACTTTTCCGGCCGGTCGGTGCGGCTGGCCAGCCGGGTGATCGAAATGGACGAGGTGTTCGAGGTCAGAATCGTGTGCGGCTTGAGATGCGGCAATAGGTCTTCGAAGATCGCCTGCTTGACCGTCTCGCGCTCGGTCGCGGCTTCGATGATCAGGTCACACGGCCCGACTTCGGCCAGGACCAGCGTGGTCTTGATCCGCGACATGGCGGCCGCCTTGTCTTCGGCGCTGACTTTGCCGCGCGTGACCTGCCGTTCGATATTGCGGTCGATGAGCGCGATGGCATTGGTCAGCGCCGCTTCGTTCACATCTGTCAGGATCACATGATATCCGGCAAGGGCAAAGACATGGGCAATGCCATTGCCCATCTGCCCGGCCCCAACCACGCCCACGCTCGATATGTCCATCCCGGATGTCCTTTTTCTACTTTTGGCGCAACCATAGGCGCGGCACCCCGACGGGGCAAGGGCGCTGCGTTGCAGCGCATTTGCCTCAAATCCCGCAATTAGCGGATTGGTAACGGAAACCTGTGAATCTGCCCGCGGGTGACTAAAATTGTGGTGGGTGTAATGACATATGAAAAACCGGGCGCCGGTGCGCTCGACTATTACCCATGTCGGTATGGCGCGTCCCGGGTCACGTTCCGTGGTCCGCGCCGCGATCTGGACCGGCCCTATGTGGTCATGCTGGGCGGCACGGAGACCTATGGCAAATTCGTGCCCGAGCCGTTTCCGGCGCTGGTCGACTCGGCAACCGGCCTGCGTGTGGTCAATCTGGGCGTCGTCAATGCGGGGCTCGACCTGTACCTCAAAGACCCCGGCCTGCTCGACATCGCGGCGCGCGCCGAAGTGGCCGTGGTGCAGATCGTGGGCGCGCAAAACCTCAGCAACCGTTTCTATTCGGTGCACGCCCGTCGCAATGACCGGTTTCTGTGTGCCTCGCCGGTCCTGCGCAACCTATATGACGAGGTGGTTTTTACCGAATTCAGTTTCACCCGTCACATGCTGCACGCCCTGCAAGCGCTCTCGGCCGACCGGTTCGAGGTGGTGGCCGAAGAGCTGCGCACCGCCTGGGTCGCCCGGATGAAAACGCTGCTGGCCTCGCTGCCCTGCCCGACCCTTCTTCTGTGGATCGGCGATACCCCGCCTCCTATGCCGGGGCGGCGGTCTGATCTGGCCCAGAATCCGCTGCTTGTCGATGCTGAAATGGTCGCTGCCCTGCGCGTCCGGGCGACCTGCTATCTTGAAATCGCGCCCTCGGCTGCGGCCTTGGCGCGCGGCACGTCCGGCATGGCTTTTTCAGCGCTGGATGAACCGGCGGCACAGTCGTTGCCCGGCCCGGCCGTCCACCGCCAGATCGCTGATCAGCTGGGGCCAGAGCTTTTGCGTCTGCTGTAAACGCAAACGGGCACCCGCATGGGGTGCCCGCCGCAAATGCACAGTGTCAAAGCCTTACAGCTTTTCGGTCAGCTCCGGCACAAGGGTGAACAGGTCGCCCACCAGCCCGTAATCGGCCACCTGGAAAATCGGGGCCTCTTCATCCTTGTTGATCGCCACGATCACCTTGCTGTCCTTCATCCCGGCAAGGTGCTGGATCGCACCCGAAATCCCCACCGCGACATAGAGCTTCGGTGCCACAACCTTGCCGGTCTGCCCGACCTGCCAATCGTTCGGTGCATAGCCCGAATCGACCGCTGCGCGGCTTGCACCGACGGCAGCGCCCAACTTGTCGGCCAGCCCTTCGATCAGCTTGAAGTCCTCTTCCGAGCCTACGCCACGCCCGCCCGACACGACAATGCCTGCACTGGTCAGGTCTGGCCGGTCGCTGGACGCCACCTTGTCCTCTACCCAGGACGACAGGGCCTCCACCGGGCCGCTCACCGGCTCTACCGCGACAGAGCCACCCGATCCCACGCCGGTAAAGTTTGCGGTGCGGATGGTCATCACCTTGGTCGCGTCAGACGACTTCACGGTCTGGATGGCATTGCCGGCATAGATCGGGCGTTCAAACGTGTCGGCGTCAATCACCGCAGTGACATCCGACAGCACCATCACATCCAAGAGCGCTGCCACGCGCGGCATCACATTCTTGCAAAACGCGGTCGAAGCCCCGGCGATGTGGGAATAATCCCCGGCCAAAGACACGATCAGCGCGGCGGTCGATTCCGCCAGCCCGTGTTCATAGGCGGCGTCAGCAGCGAACAGCACCCGCGCCACGTCATCCAGCTTGGCAGCCTCGGCAGCAGCGGATTCACCGCCCTGACCCGCGACCAGAATATGCACATCGCCGAGCGACTTTACCGCCATTACGGTCTTGGCGACCGCATCGGTGGCCAGTTGCCCGTCATTCACATCGGCAAGAAGCAGAACAGCCATCAGATCACCCCCGCTTCGTCTTTGAGTTTTGCAATCAGCTCGTCCACCGAGCCAACCTTGATCCCGGCCTTGCGGCCTGCGGGTTCGACGGTTTTCACCACCGACAGGCGCGGGGCAACATCCACGCCGTAATCGGCGGGGGTCTTGGCGGCCAAGGGCTTGGCCTTGGCCTTCATGATATTGGGCAGGCTCGCATAGCGCGGCTCGTTCAGGCGCAGGTCAACCGTCACAATTGTCGGCATTTTCACGGAAATCGTCTGCAACCCGCCATCAACCTCGCGCGTCACCTGTGCCGTGTCGCCGTCAATCACCAGCTCGCTGGCGAATGTCGCCTGGCTCCAGCCCAGCAGCGCCGACAACATTTGCCCAGTGGCGTTCATGTCATTGTCGATGGCCTGCTTGCCACACAGCACCAGACCCGGCGCTTCTTCCTTGACCACCGCCGCCAGCAGCTTTGCCACGGCCAGCGGCTCGATGTCGGTCTGCACGTTGTCGGTCGCCTCGATCAGGATGGCGCGGTCCGCCCCCATGGCCAGCGCGGTGCGCAGCGTTTCCTGAGATTGCTTGACCCCGATCGACACCACGACAACCTCGGTCGCGATACCCTTTTCCTTCAGCCGGATCGCCTCTTCCACGGCAATCTCGTCGAAAGGGTTCATCGACATCTTCACATTGGCCAGATCGACACCGCTACCGTCCGCTTTGACGCGCACTTTCACGTTGTAGTCGATCACACGTTTGACGGGCACCAGCACCTTCATCGACGCAAATCTCCTATGGGTTCAAGCTCTCTGCTTGGGTAACTAACGGGTCTGACCCGCCCGTGACAGTGCAAAATCGACGCGCCCGGTCGCGGGAACGCCACGTTTCCCCCGATCAGCGGGTCAACCCCGGCACCCACAGCACATCGGCGCGGCCATCGTCATTGGCAATACGCCCGGCCACAAAGAACCAGTCCGACAGACGGTTCAGGTACTTGACCGCTTCGGCGTTCACCTCTTCCAGCGTGCCCAGTTCCACCACCAGCCGCTCTGCCCGCCGACAGATGGTGCGGCACAGGTGCAGCTGGGCGGCCAAAGCACTGCCGCCCGGCAGGATGAAGCTGCGCAGCGGTGTCAGGCGGGCATTATAGGCGTCAATTTCATGCTCCAGCCGGGTGACCTGGCTCTCGATCATCCGCAGTGGCGTGTAGGACAGATCCTTGTCCTTGTGCATGTCGGGCGTGCACAGGTCGGCCCCCAGATCGAACAGGTCGTTGGAAATCCGGGCCAGCGCCGCATCCATGTCGGCATCCGCGTGCAGGCGGGCAAGGCCGACGGTGGCATTGGTTTCATCCACCGTACCATAGGCCGACACCCGCAAACTGTGCTTGGCGACCCGCGCGCCATTGCCCAGCGCAGTTTCCCCGGCATCGCCGGTCTTTGTGTAGATTTTCGACAGAACGACCAATGCCTAGCTCCCTTTGCTGCGCAGATAGGCGAACCCGACAATCAGCAAAACCGCAACCGCCTGCGCCGCGATACGATAGCGCATCAGCCGGTTGGCATGTTTGCGGTTGAAATCACCGCCTTTGGCAAAGCCTCCGATCCCGATCATCAGAATGATCAGAACCCCAAGGCTGGCAAAGGCGGCCAGAATGAACAGCGGATCATCAAGCATGGGTATCCCCTTCCTGTCCGCATGACTTAGGCGTCAATCGCGCAAAAGCGAAGGCCAATTTTGCACGCGGGGCCACCCGCAGTGACACTCTGCAGAAAGTATCCGGAAAAGGTTCACCGGCAAAGGCCCGTAACCTGTATTGGCAGCTTTCAAAATACGCCCCGCGGAGCATCCGCCGTCACAGCCGCGTCACGCCAAAGACCTGTCACCGACCTCCCCCGCATTCCGTGGCAACGCCACCGAGCGGGGGCTCGATGCCCCCCGAGGTGGCCCCTTTGCCCCGGTCACATCACCCTTTGGCAATCAGCCAGTCCAGCGCGCGGGTTGGCAGCACCCGCCGCAAGAACCCCATCAGATGGGTCGGCGTTGTGACATAATACCGCGCCCGGGGGCGGGGGCTTTCCAGCGCGTGGATCAGTTTTTTCGTCACCGCACTGGCGGGCAGCTCAAACCGGTCTGGCCCCCGGTCTTCATACAATCGCCCGCGCAGGCCCGTGTATTCCGCCGCGCGCGCCGAGTTTTCCCAGTCGATCCATTTTTCGAAATGCGCAATCGCATTGGTGCGGATCCGGCTTGTCACCGGGCCAGGTTCGATCAGGCTGATTGAAATGCCGGTGCCCTGCATCTCGATGCGCAACACATCGGTCAATCCTTCCAACGCGAATTTGGTCGAAACATAAGCCCCGCGCCATTTCATCCCGACCAGCCCCAGCACGGACGAGCAATTCACGATCCGCCCATGCCCTTGCGCCCGCATCACCGGAATCACCCGGCGGGTCAGGTCGTGGGTGCCGAACAGATTGGTCTCGAAAATCTCGCGCAGCGCGCCGCGCGGCAGGTCTTCCACTGCCCCGGGGCAGGCAAAGGCCCCGTTGTTGTAAAGCGCATCCAGCGTGCCGCCCGTCGCTTCCAGCACCTGCGCCAGCGCGGTCTCGATGCTGGCCTCATCGGCATAGTCCAGCCGGGGGCTGTCAAACCCTTCGGCGCGCAGCAGGTCGCAATCGGCCTGCTGCCGGCAACTGGCAAACACCCGCCAGCCCCGCGCCCGCAGCCCGCGCGCTGCATCCAGCCCGATGCCCGAAGAACATCCGGTGATAAGAATTGATTGTCCCATGCTCTGCCCGTTCGTTTTTTCCCTGCTTAGGGCGAAACGACCGGTCCGCAAAGCGGTATTGCGGATAGGTTTTGCTGACTGGGACCAGAGTCTATGGCGCGCTGTCGCTCAGGAACGACATCGACATGAACCCGTCGACGCCATCGCCTTCCAGCCGCACACGTGCCCAGCCATTGTCTTCGACCGCAACCACGGTCACGGCTTCCCCGCGGGTCAACCGGCCCAGGACATCATCCCGGGTCGACGGGCCGATGCGTACGTTCACCGATCGCCCGGTCACATACCACACCGCGCCGTCTGGGGCGGTCTCGGCCCCGGTCACGGGTGCGGCCTGCCGCATGATCGGCTGTGCCGCGCCAAACGACGCAAGCACCATTGCCTCTTCCGGGGCAGGGACGGTCTGGGGGGCACTGGCCACCGGTGCTGCAAAAGCAGCCCCTGACGGCGCATCCATCGCCATCGTTTCATCCGCAACCGGCACCACAACCCTTGCCGGTGTCCGCGCCGCCTCTGTCAGGCCAAAGCGCATTTGCCCCTTGTCCTGCCCCCCGATCTGAAGGGTCAGGAAAAGCCCCGCGCAGAGCAGCAACAGCATTCGGATCATTCGGGCACCTGAAATTCTTGGGGCAAAAAGCTGTGTGAAGGCCATCTTCACACGTCATCACACCGCCTCAACCCGCTGTGATGCAAAAAGTTCCCGACATTTCTGATATCCCCCGACGTCCCGATCCGAGAACCCCTGACATGCCGCCCGCATTTCGGTCTGGACCGGCAGCGCACTGCAGATTACACCACGCCCATGTCAGACAACACCGATCCGCCCAAGACCGAACCTGTCGAAATGGCCGAGCCGCTGAGCCGCGCCATTGGCGAGCGGTATCTGACCTATGCGCTGTCCACCATCATGCACCGTGCGCTGCCCGATGCGCGTGACGGGCTCAAACCCGTCCACCGGCGCATCCTGTTTGCCATGCGCGAACTGCGGCTTTCGGCCACCAGCGCTTTCCGCAAATCGGCCAAGATCGCTGGCGACGTGATGGGCAATTACCACCCTCACGGCGACGCCGCGATCTATGACGCGATGGCGCGTCTGGCGCAGGATTTCAACGTCCGCTACCCGCTGGTGAATGGTCAGGGCAACTTCGGCAACATCGACGGCGATAACCCCGCCGCCGCGCGTTATACCGAGGCGCGGCTGACCGCGATTGCCGAAACCCTGATGGAAGGGCTGGCCGAAAACGCGGTCGACTATCGCCCCAACTATGATGGCACGCTGGAAGAGCCTGTCGTCATGCCCGCCGCCTTTCCGAACCTGCTGGCCAATGGGTCCAGCGGTATTGCCGTCGGCATGGCCACCAACATCCCGCCGCACAATCTGGACGAGCTGATTCAGGGCTGCCACGCGATGCTGCGCAACCCCGACATCACCACGACGGAGCTGGTCGATCTGATCCCCGGCCCCGATTTCCCGACCGGCGGCGTGATGGTGGAACCGCGTTCGGTGATGCTGGATGCCTATGAGACGGGCCGCGGTTCCTTCCGCACCCGCGCCAAGTGGGAGGTCGAGGATCTGGGCCGGGGCACCTGGCAGATTGTGGTGACTGAAATCCCGTATCAGGTCGCCAAATCCAAGCTGATCGAAAAACTGGCCGAGCTGATCCAGACCAAGAAAATCCCGCTGCTGGCCGATGTGCGCGACGAATCGACCGAAGATGTCCGCATCGTGCTGGAACCGCGCGCCAAAACGGTCGACCCCGATATGCTGATGGGCACGCTGTTCCGCAATTCCGATCTGGAAACCCGCTTCAGCCTGAACATGAACGTGCTGATCGACGGCAAGGTGCCAAAGGTCTGCAGCCTGAAAGAGGTGCTTAAGGCCTTCCTTGACCACCGCCGCAACGTGCTGCGCCGCCGGTCGGAACACCGGATGGAAAAGATCGACCACCGGCTGGAGATTCTCGAAGGGTTCATCATCACCTTCCTGAACCTTGACCGGGTGATCGACATCATCCGCTATGACGCCGACCCCAAATCCGCCCTGATGCGCGAACATTGGGGCAAGCCCCATGCCCGCGCGATGTCGGAAAAGGACTACACCGCCCCCGCCCCGGGTGAGGGTGAGTTGACCGAGGTGCAGGCCGAGGCCATCCTGAACATGCGCCTGCGGTCATTGCGCAAGCTTGAAGAGATGGAGCTGATCGCCGAACGCGATGCCCTTATGAAGGAACGCGCCGGGCTGGCCGAGCTGTTGGACAGCGACCGTTTGCAATGGAAGCAGATCGGCGTCGAGCTGGAAGCCATCCGCAAGCAATTCGGCAAGGCCACGAAACTCGGCGCCCGCCGCACCGCCTTTGCCGAAGCCGGCGTGATCGAGGATGTGCCGTTCGAGGCGATGATCGAACGCGAACCGATCACCGTGATCTGCTCGAAAATGGGCTGGATCCGGGCGATGAAGGGCCATGTCGATCTGGCGGCGGAACAAAAGTTCAAGGATGGCGATGGCCCGCGCTTTGCCTTCCATGCCGAAACCACCGACAAGATCCTGCTGATCGCCGCCAATGGCCGGTTCTACACGCTGATCGGGGCCAACCTGCCCGGTGGGCGTGGCATGGGGGAACCCGTGCGCCTGATGGTCGATCTGCCCAATGACGCCGAAATCGTCTACCTTACGATCTTCCAGCCGGGGCAGAAACTGCTGGTGGCCTCCTCTGCCGGGGACGGGTTCATCGTGCCGTCCGAAGAGGTGTTGGCCCAGACACGCGCGGGCAAGCAAGTGCTTACCGTGCGCGACGGCGTGACCACAAAGGTCGTCACCGTGGCGCGCGGCGATCATGTGGCTGTGGTCGGTGAAAATCGCAAAGTGCTGGTTTTCCCGTTGTCCGAGCTGCCCGAAATGGCGCGCGGCAAGGGCGTGCGGCTGCAAAAGTACAAGGATGGCGGGCTGTCGGATGCCATCACCTTCACGCTGGCCGATGGCCTGACTTGGAAAGACCCCGCCGGGCGTACACGGTCGGAACCCGATCTGGCCGAATGGCTGGGGCCGCGCGCCGGGGCGGGCAAGATGGCCCCGCGCGGGTTCCCGCGCGACAACACCTTTACCTGACGCCTTGGGGCAACACGCCCCCGGTGGCTTGCGTCACCTGATCCGCCGCAGCCCGCACAAGCGCGCCGATCCGCGCAGTATCGTCCAGCGCCATGCGGAAGGCGGGGCCAGAGACGGAAAGCCCCGCCACCGGCTCGGCGTGGCTGTTGAAGATGGGGGCCGCCACGCAGCGCATGCCGGGCGCGCGTTCCTGATCGTCCACCGCATAGCCGCGTGCGCGGATGGCGGCCAGATCGCGCATCAGGTCCGCTTCGGTGCCCAGCGTCAGGTCGGTGAACCGCTCCAGCCCCTTGCGCTCGATCACCCGCCGCACCCGGATCTCGCCATACCAGGCCAGCAGCGCCTTGCCGATGCCCGACACATGCATCGGGGCCTTGGTGCCGGGCGGGAAAAACGCGCGGATCGCCTCGTGCGTTTCCACCTGTGACAGGAACAGAACCTCATCCCCGGCCTCGATGCCCAGATTGGCGGTCTCGCCGCTGTCGCGCATCAGCATGTCCATCGGGTGCCGTGCGCGTTCCACCACCTTGGTGCGGCGCAGGAACGTGCTGCCGACGCGGAACGCACCGGGGCCGACATGCCATAACTGCCCGCCTTCCTCGGCCTCCACCATGTCGCGGCCCTGCAGGGTGACCAGTGCGCGGAACACCGTCGCCACCGCCTCGCCGCTGGCCGCCGCCAGTTCCGACAGTGACAATCCGGGCCGCGCCGCCACCAGTTCCAACAGCGCCAGCCCGCGGTCCAGCGCCTGCACGGTGTTCTGGTCGGTCTTGTCATGAAACGCCTTGGGGCGTCCACGCGGGCGGGGGGTATTGGCCATGTCTCATCCCTTGGGGGTTGTGATGAAAAACGCTTATGACTTGATATTGCGCAAGAATAGCATGTCGGTAGAAAAATGAAAAACCTTTTCGAAAAAATTGGCGCACTGCGTTGCCTCCCCTATAGTCGGGACAACAGCGCTTGGAGGAGCCGCCATGTATTCCCAGAACCCCGTCTTCATCCCCGGCCCGACCAATATCCCCGAGGTCATCCGCAAGGCCTGCGACATGCCCACGCTGGACCACCGCTCGCCCGCCTTTGCCCGGCTGTTCCGGCCTGCGGTGGCGGGGGTCCGCCGTGTGCTGAAGATGGCCGAAGGCGAGGTCATCGTTCTGCCCTCCACCGGCACCGGCGGGTGGGAGGCTGCGATCACCAACACCCTGTCGCCCGGCGACACCGTTCTGGCCGCCCGATTTGGGATGTTCAGCCACCGCTGGATCGACCTGTGCCAACGCCACGGATTGCGCGTGCAGATCATCGAGACACCATGGGGAGAAGGCGCGCCGCTGGGCCAGATCGAAGCCGCGCTGCGGGCCGATACCACCGGCACCATCAAGGCGGTGCTGGCCACCCATAACGAGACCGCCACCGGCGTCCGGTCGGACATCGCCGGCCTGCGCTGCGCCATGGACGCGGCAGGCCATGGCGCGATGCTGATGGTTGACGGCGTGTCGTCCATCGGGTCGATGCCGTTTGAGATGGGCGCGTGGGGCGTCGATATCGCGGTGGCGGGGAGCCAGAAGGGTTTCATGCTGCCCGCCGGTCTGGCGATCCTTGGCGTCAGCCCGAAAGCCCTGGCCGCAATGGAAACCGCCACCCTGCCGCGCACCTTCTTTGACTTCCGAGACATGCTGAAAGGCTATGCCGCCGGCGGTTTTCCCTATACCCCGCCCGTTGGTCTGATCGCCGGTCTGGCCCGCGCGATCGAGATGCTGGAGGATGAGGGTCTGGACGCCGTCTACGCCCGCCACCACCGCCTTGCGACCGGGGTCCGCCGCGCGGTTGCGGCCTGGGGCATGACGCCCTGCGCCGTGGCGCCCGATCTTTACTCCGACACGGTCACCGCCGTCATGGTGCCCGCAGGCTGCTACGGCACCGATCTGGTGAAACTGGCGGCCGAGAAATACGACGTGGCCTTTGGCGTCGGTCTGGGGGAAGTGGCGGGAAAGGTGTTCCGCATCGGCCACTTAGGCATGCTGACCGATGTGATGGTCCTGTCGGGCCTTGCCACGGCCGAGATGTGCATGGCCGATCTGGGCTGGCCCGTCACGCTTGGGTCGGGCGTGGCAGCGGCGCAGGAGTATTATCGCGGCTCATCTGTGGCGATGGCCATGGCGGCGGAGTGAGGCCGAAAGGCCGGGGGGCTGTCTGCCCCCCGGACCCCCCGAGGGTATTTGAGAACAGGAGAGGGATAACAAGATGAAGGATCTGCCCCAGATGTATGTGCCGACCTTTGACGATGTGATCGCGGCGCATGACCGCATCCGTCCCCATATCCACCGCACGCCGGTTCTGACGTCGAGCTATTTCAACGAGTTGACCGGGGCCGAACTGTTCTTCAAATGCGAGAACTTTCAGAAGGCCGGGGCGTTCAAGGTGCGCGGGGCCTGCAACGCTGTGTTTGGCCTGAGCGAAGAGCAGGCGCGGGCAGGGGTTTGCACCCATTCCAGCGGCAACCATGCGCTGAGCCTGTCTTATGCGGCGGGGCGGCGGGGAATCCCATGCAACGTGGTGATGCCGCGCACGGCCCCGCAGGCCAAGAAAGATGCGGTGCGGGGCTATGGTGGGGTGATCACGGAATGCGAGCCATCCACCAGCAGCCGCGAGGCGGTGTTTGCCCAGGTGCAGGCGCGGACGGGGGGCGAGTTTGTGCACCCCTACAATGACGCTCGCGTGATTGCCGGGCAGGCCACCTGTTCACGTGAACTGCTTGAACAGGTTGAGGAATTGGACTGCGTGATCGCGCCGATTGGCGGGGGCGGCATGATTTCGGGCACCTGCCTGACCATGAGCGCGGTGGCACCCGGGGTAGATGTTTACGCCGCCGAGCCGTTGAATGCTGATGATGCCTATCGCAGTTTCAAGGCTGGAAAGATCATTGCCGATGATGCGCCCGAAACCGTGGCTGACGGGTTGAAGGTACCGCTGAAAGACCTGACCTGGCATTTCGTCTCGAAACACGTGGCCGATATTTTCACTGCCACCGAAGACGAGATCATCGAGGCGATGAAGCTGACGTGGCAGCGGATGAAGATCGTGATGGAGCCAAGCTGCGCCGTGCCGCTTGCTACCATTCTGAAAAACAAGGATGTTTTCCGGGGGCGGCGCGTTGGCGTCATCATCACCGGGGGAAACGTCGATCTGGACACTTTGCCTTGGATGAAAGGGTAACACCATGAACAAGCACGCAGATTTCGAAGGGTTTGAAGTGGGCTATGACATTCCGGCCCTGCCGGGGATGGATGAGGCCGACATCCAGACGCCATGCCTTGTGCTGGATCTGAACGCTTTGGAGCGCAATATCAAGAAGATGGGCGACTATGCCCGCGCCCATGGCATGCGCCACCGGGTGCATGGCAAGATGCACAAATCGGTCGATGTAGCCTTGCTGCAGGAGCGGCTGGGCGGGTCGGTGGGCGTGTGCTGCCAGAAGGTATCGGAGGCCGAGGTCTTTGCGCGCGGCGGCATCAAGGATGTGCTGGTGTCCAATCAGGTGCGCGACCCGGCCAAGATTGACCGGCTGGCGCGGATGCCGAAATTGGGTGCAAGAACAATTGTTTGCGTGGATATGCTGGACAATGTGGCCGACCTGTCGGCGGCGGCGGTGCGGCATGGCACGACCATCGAATGTCTGGTGGAAATCGACTGCGGCGCGGGGCGATGTGGAGTGAAGACCACGCCGGAAGTGGTGGCGATCGCGCAGGCGATTGATACGGCACCGGGGCTGAAATTCGCAGGGCTGCAGGCCTATCAGGGCGCGATGCAGCACATGGACAGCTATGAGGACCGCAAGGCCAAGATCGGCCTAGCCGTGGCGCAGGTGAAGGACGCGGTGGACGGGCTGAAGGCGGTGGGGCTGGACTGTGACATTGTCGGCGGTGGCGGCACTGGCAGCTATTATTTCGAAAGCACTTCAGGGGTTTACAACGAATTGCAATGCGGCAGCTATGCGTTCATGGATGCCGATTATGGCCGGATTCTGGACAAGGACGGCAAGCGGATTGATCAGGGCGAATGGGAGAATGCGCTGTTCATCCTGACCTCTGTGATGTCGCATGCCAAGCCCGACAAGGCGATTGTGGATGCCGGGTTGAAGGCGCAATCGGTGGATTCGGGCCTGCCGGTGATCTTTGGCCGGACGGATGTGAAATACGTCAAATGCAGTGATGAGCATGGCGTGGTGGATGACCCGGCGGGGGTGCTGAAGGTGAATGACAAGCTGCGGCTGGTGCCGGGGCACTGCGATCCGACCTGCAATGTGCATGACTGGTACGTGGGCGTGCGGGGCGGCAAGGTCGAGGTGGTCTGGCCGGTGTCTGCGCGGGGCAAGGCGTATTGAGATGAAAATCGAACATATGGTTTGGGTCTGGCCCGCGTATGGCGCGCGTATGGCAAACGTCATGACGCTGGTGCGGGCAGGTGGGGTGCGGGCATGAGGATTGTGCCGGAAGCGTTGATTGCGGGGCTTGTGTCCCCCGAGGATGCCTTTGCGGCGGTCGAGGCGGTGTTTGCCGCCATGTCGCGCGGCGAGGCCTATAACTTCGACGTGGTGCGCGAGGCGCTGGGCGAGGGGCGTCAGTACGGCTTCAAGTCGGGCCTTGACCGCGCGGGCGGGCAGCTGGGGGTGAAGGCCGGGGGGTACTTTCCGGGCAACGCGGCGCGGGGGATCATCAACCATCAGTCGACGGTGTTCCTGTTTGACCCCGAGACGGGGCGGCCCACGGCCATGGTGGGTGGCGGGTTGCTGACGGCGCTGCGCACGGCGGCGGCGTCGGCCATTTCCATCGACCGGCTGGCACGGCGGGATGCGCGCGTGCTGGGCATGGTGGGGGCCGGGCATCAGGCCGGGTTTCAGCTGCGCGCGGCGGCGCGGGTGCGGCAGTTTGATCGGGTGATCGGCTGGAACCTGCACCCCGAGATGCTGGACCGGCTGGGCGCGATTGCTGCTGAGCTGGGGCTGCCGTTCGAGGCGGTGCCACTGGAGCGGATGGCGGAGGCGGATGTGATTGTGACCATCACCTCGTCCCCCGCTGCCAGCCTGCTGGAGGCGCATGTGTCCCCCGGCACCCATCTGGCCTGCATGGGCACCGATACGAAGGGCAAGCAGGAGGTGGAACCGGCGCTGCTGGGCCGGGCCTCGGTCTTTACCGATGAGATCGCGCAATCGGTGAGTATCGGCGAGGCGCAGCATGCGGTGGCGGCGGGCCTGCTGGATGCGACGGCCATCACGCCTTTGGGCGATGTGATCACCGGGGCACATCCGGGGCGGCGGTCTGGGGATGAAATCACGCTGTTTGACGGCACTGGTGTCGGCCTGCAGGATCTGGCGGTGGCGGCGATGGCTGTGCGCCGCGCGGAAGAGCGCGGGCAGGGGATGGTGGTTGAGGTATAGGCCGGGGTCAGGGTCGGAAACCTTGTCCGGGTGACAAAGCCGCGCTTGCGCGCGCGGCAGGGGCGTGCTGATCCTGCCGCTTGAAAACGGAGGGCGGCATGCGGGTCTTCATCAACGGATTTGGCCGGATCGGGCGGTCGGTTCTGCGGGCCTGGGCGGCTGACCCGGCGCAGTGGCCGGGGCTGGAGGTGGTGGGGATCAATGACATCGCCGCTGCAGAGATGTGCGCGCATCTGTTTGAGTATGACAGTGTGTTTGGCCCGTGGCGCGGCACGGTGGGCCTGGAGGCCGGGGCGCTGGTGGTGAACGGGCGGACGATTCCGTTGCACCGGGTGGCGGATCTGTCGGGTCTGGATCTGCAGGGTGTGGATGTGGTGATGGAATGCACCGGGCGGGCGGACAGCCGCGAGGTGGCTGCGCGCGGGGTGCGGGCCGGGGCGCGGCGGGTGCTGATCTCGGGTCCGTCGCAGGCGGCGGAGGTGACGGTTGTGCTGGGGGCGAATGACGATGCGCTGGCGGATCAGGCGATCGTGTCGAACGCGTCCTGCACCACCAATGCGCTGGCCCCCTTGGCGCGGTTGATCCACCGCGAATGGGGGGTGGTGACGGGGTCGATGACCACGATCCATTGCTATACCGGCAGCCAGCCGACGGTGGATGCCCCGGCCGCGGATTATGCGCGGTCGCGGGCGGCGGCGCTGTCGATGGTGCCGACCACCACCAGCGCGTCGCGCCTGCTGGATGCCGTGCTGCCCCAGATTGCCGGGCGGATCGAGGGGTCGGCGGTGCGGGTGCCGGTGGCCAGCGTGTCTTGCGTCGATCTGGCGGTGATGACCGAGCGCCCGGTGACGGTTGCCGGGGTGAATGCGGCGTTTCATGCGGCGGGCGGGGTGATTGGGGTGACCGACCGTGCGCTGGTGTCGACCGATCTGCGCGCAAGGGCGGAAAGCATTGTGATGGCCACGCCGGAAACGCGGGTGACGCAGGGCGGGCTGCTGCGGGTGTTCGGCTGGTATGACAATGAATGGGGATTTTCCAACCGGATGCTGGATGTGGCCTTGCGGATGGCGTGATCTGCCGCGCGCGTGATCTGCCCGGAGCGTGATCTGCCCGGAGCGTGATCTGGTTGAGCACCTTCGGTGCACGGTTTTTGTGTCGCCTGCGGGCATTCGCCCTTCGGCTCCGCTGATGGGGGCGCTGCCCCCAAACTCCTGCCGTCAGGGGCGGGGGGGACGGGTTTCATCTGTGCCGGGCGTCAGGCCGTAGCGGGCGGCGATGGCCCAGACGTGGGATGGGATCATGTTTTTCATCCGCGCCGGGTGGGTGCGGCGCAGGTGGAGGATGGTTTCCACCGCCTTCATCTCGACCCGCGCGCGGGCGAATTCCAGGCCCTTGGGGCCGAAGCGGCGTTGCAGCACGCTGACCAGCGGGCGCAGCCAGTTGGGCATGCGGCGCAGCGGCAGGCCGCCGGCGGCGCGGGCGGTGTTTTCCATGAAGCCCTTCACCGCCGCCTCGCGTTTGCCGGAGGAGGTGAGCGGCGCGGTGGTCAGCTGGCCTTCGATCAGTGCCAGCAGGGCCGCGCCGCGCGGGTTGCGCGCGATGATCCATTGGTCACCGTCGCCGCCCATGTAGCCAACCGTGATGTCGGCCAGACGGTTGGTGTAATCGACACAGGTCTTGCATGTCATCGGGAAGAAATCGGCGGGCAGCTGGCTGATGGGGAGTTGCAGGAAGGGGATGAACCGGGGTTTGCGGCCATCGTCAAAGCGCAGTTCGACCCGGAAATCGGCGCGGAATTCGAGGTAGCTGATGGTTTGGGGGGCCGCGTCCAGCAGGTTCAGGAAGGTGTGGAAGTTCGCGGTGGTGGTGTTGTCGGAGCACGGGGTGCCGATGATATAAAGGGCGTCAAGGCCCAGTTCCGCCTCGAGCGCGCGCAGGGCGTAGGTCTGGCAGGGGATGCCGATCATCGCCAGCCGTGTGTGGCCAGCGGCGCGCGCGGGTTCGAGCAGGGCCAGCGTGGGGGCCCAGCCCATGCGCATACCGCGCGCCTGTGCCATATCGGCGGGGTTGGTGATGATGGCGGGGAGGGGTTTCCAGCGGTCTGCCGGGTCTGGCAGCACGGTCAGGACGGCATCGACCAGCCCGCGTTCCAGCAGGGTGGCGGCGAGGGTGGTGGTGATGCCGGTCCATTGTGCGCCGGGGGCGGGGGGCGTGAGACGGGCGCGCAGCATGGTGTGGGTGACGCCGAAAAACGCCTCGTCCGTTTCGGGGTTGGCGGCGCGGCCATGCGCTGCCTGTTCCAAGCCTTGGTAGTCGGGGGCGATGAACTGGCAGGCGCGGCCACAGGCGCGGCCATCGCCAAGGCGCGAGATGCCGCAGTCGGTGCACAGCCCGTCACGCGGGCCACCGGGGAGGGTGGGAATCTGCGGGCCGGGGTTGGTGTGGTCGAACATGGGGCCTCCTTCGCGATGGGGGGAGAATAGATGTGTCAGGAAAAAATGACAGTGCCTTGTGTGCGCCGGGGCGGTGTCAAGGCTGTGGCAAACGGAAGATGTGATGCTGGTACGATAACCGCAGGCGGCTGATCTGGCCGCGTGGTCGCCGCTGTAGGCCGGGTATGCGGCGTTTTACCGGATGGACCAGACCGAGACGATGCGGAGCCGCGTCTGGGGGTGGACCCATGATCCGGCAGGTTTCTGGATGATCTGTTTGTCAGCGCGCGGGCGCGCGGGGTTTATGACCGGGTGGCGCGCCGCACCCCTTGGGTGACCTGTGATCCGAAGCTGTGGCGGGGGTCACAAGCCGCAGGGGCGGCTTGTGACAGGCTGGCGTTACTCGCCCGCGGTTTCGGGCAGCACCAGATTGAGGGTGATGGCGATGGCGGCTGCGGGCAGCAGGCCCGAGGTCAGCAGGATCTGCGCCGTTTGGCCCATATGTTGCAGCGCTTCGGGCACCAGTTGCAGGCCAAGGCTGACCGACAGGGCGGTGGCGAAGATCACCATGTTGCGGCGGTTCCATTGCACATCCGACAGCATGCTGACGCCTGCGGCGCAGACCATGCCGAACATCACGATGACGCCGCCGCCCAGCACATTGATTGGCACGGTGTTGATGGCGGCGCCGATCTTGGGCACCAGACCGCAGACGATGAGGAAGATCGCGCCGATGGTCACGACATGGCGGCTCATCAGCCCGGTCATGGCGATCAGGCCGACATTCTGGCTGAAGGACGTGTTGGGCAAGCCGCCGAAGATGCCGGCGATGGCAGAGCCTGCGCCATCGGCGAAGGTGGCACCTTCGATCTCCTTGTCGGTCGCCTCACGCCCCGCGCCGCCTTTGGTGATGCCCGATACGTCGCCCACCGTTTCGATGGCCGAGATCAGCGCCATGAAGCACATGCCGATGATGATGGCGGCGTTGAACTCCAGCCCCCAGCGGAACGGGTTGGGCAGGGCGAAGAGGCCCGCACGTTCCACGGCGGTGAAGCTGACCTGCCCCATGAACAGGGCCACGACATAGCCCGCAAGGATGCCGACCAGCACGGCGGCCACCGCCATGAAGCCACGGGTGAAGAATTTGATGGCGAGGGTGACGCAGATCACCACCAGCGCCGGGAACCATTGGTTGAGGCTGCCGAAGCGGATTGCATCCATGTCCACCGGCACGCCTGCGGCCTTGGCTTCGGCGATGGCGCGCATTCCGGCGTCCATCGCGGGGACGCCGCCTGCGGCGTACTGGATGCCGACCTTGACGAGGGCCAGACCGATCATCAGCACGATCAGCCCGGTGACCAGCGGCGGCAGGGCATAGCGGATGCGGCCGATCAGGAAGCCGAGGAAGAAGTGAAAGATGCCGCCCAGCACCACCCCAGTCATCAACCCGGCCAGCCCTGCCGAGCCGAGACCCGCGACGGCAGGGATCATGATCGGCACGAAGGCAAATGAGGTGCCCTGCACGATCGGCAAGCGCGCGCCCATGGGGCCCACGCCGATGGTCTGGAACAGGGTGGCGATGCCGGCAAACAGCATCGACATCTGGATCATGTAGGTCATGTCCGGAAAGCCGAGTGCTGCCTGATCGGACCCAAAACCGATGCCCGCCGCCCCGCAGACGATGATGGCGGGGGTGACGTTCGAGACGAACATCGCCAGCACGTGCTGAATGCCCAGTGGTATCGCCCGCCCCAGTGGCGGCATGTAGTCGGGATCGCGGAGTTGCTCCGGCGTTCCCATTGCGGAACTTGTCATCTGTTATCTCTCCCTTGGGCTTTGGTCGACCCGTCGGTGCGGCCCTGTGGCACGGACGGTCAGAGGCGCCCCCTCCTCAGGGCGCGCGGACCGTCCAGCTTTCGCGGTAACGGTGTTCTTCGAGGTTCGGCGTGGGGCCGATGCGGTCGACCACGGCGAAAAGGCCCGGCGCGTGCAGCGGGGTCAGCACGCCGTGCCAGACGCCACGGTGCAGGTTGATGCCTTGGGTGCCATCGGTCAGGAAGGCGATGGGGGCGGCATCGGGGCCGGGGGCGACGATGACCAGAAACGGGTGCTGGCTTATCGGGATGAAGGCTTGCGATCCGTCGGGGTGACGCTCGATCAGGTCGAATGTGTAGGGCAGGGTGCGAGGGGCGGCCATGAAGACGGAAATCCCTGCGCGGCCCTGCGCGCCGAAGTCGAGCGTGGCGCGGTCATGGTGGCGCTGGCACAGGCCCGCGTTGATGAGCCGGAAATCGCCCGTCGCGTCGAGGATGTCGCCGTAGGGGGCAAAGGCTGTCGCGGTGAGGGGGGTCGGGGTGATGACCGGCATCGGGTGCGCCCTTTGGCTGGTGGAGACTGGGGGTTTCACACCCCCAGACCCCCGTGGGATATTTGGGAACAGGTAATGGGCAAGGGGTGGGATTACCTTGGCGTACCGAAGGCGCCGGGGCCGCGCAGTTTGGCGTGGCGGTTGACGTCTTTGTACAGAAGATAGCGGAAGGGGCCGGGGCCGGCCGCATAGCAGGCTTGCGGGCAATAGGCGCGCAGCCACATGAAATCGCCTGCCTCGACCTCGACCCAGTCCTGATTGAGTTTGTAGACGGCCTTGCCCTGCAGCACGTAAAGCCCGTGTTCCATCACATGGGTTTCTTCAAACGGGATGGTGCCGCCGGGCTGGAAGGTGACGATGTTGACATGCGCATCGTGGCGCAGATCGGCCGGGTCGGCAAAGCGGGTGGTGCCCCAGACGTTGTTTGTGCCGGGCATGAAGGACAAAGCGACATCGCGTTCGTTGGTGATGATGGGGTCGGGGTGGGCGATGCCGGGGGCGGGTTCATAGAGTTTGCGCAGCCAGTGGAAGCGGGCGGGGGTTTGCCCGGTCGCCTGCAGGGTCCAGCGCGTGCCTGCGGGGATATAGGCGTAGCTGCCGTCTTGCAGGACGTGGTTTTGCCCGTCGAGGGTCAGGGTCGCCTGGCCTTCGGTGAAGAACAGCCAGTGCTCGGCCCCGTCCTCGGGGTCGGGCGCGTCGGAGCCGCCGCCGGGGGCGACCTCCATCACGTATTGGCTGAAGGTTTCGGAAAACCCGCTCATCGGGCGGGCGATCAGCCACAGCCGGGTGTCGCGCCAACCGGGCAGGGCGCTGGTGACGATGTCGGAAAAGCAGCCTTTGGGGATGACGGCGTAGGAGGGTGTGAAGACGGCGCGGCCGGTCATCAGCTGGGTTTGCGGCGGCAGGCCGCCTTTGGGGGCGTAATACTGGGTCATGGCAAAAGGTCTTTCAGGCGCAGGGCGGCGATGCGTTCCACCTGGGCGCAGGCGGTGGCGAATTCGGTGGCGGTGCCATTGGCGATGCGGGCGTGGAAGGCGGCAAGGATGCTGTCCTTGGTGTTGTCGCGCACGGCGATGATGAAGGGAAAGCCGTGCTTGGCGACATAGTCGGTGTTGAGCCGTTCGAAGGCCGCGCGTTCGGCATCGGTGAGGGCGTCGAGCGCGGCGCTGGCCTGTTCGGCGGTGGATTCGGGCGTCAGCCGTTTGGCGGCGGCGAGTTTGCCTGCAAGGTCAGGGTGGGCCTGCAGCACGGCCAGCTTTTCGGCGGGGCTGGCGCTGCGGAACATCCGGGTCAGGGCGGAGTGGACCCCGGCGGCGCAATCATGCGCGGGGCCGAGTTCGAGGGCATGGGCGCGTTCGGCGATCCATGGGGAGTGTTCATAGATGCCGCCGAAGCGTTCGGTGAAGCGCGCCTTGGTCATCTGGCTGGGGCGCTCGATGCGCTGGTGCGGGTGGGTTGTGGCCCAATGGCGGGCGATGTCGATGCGGCGGGGGAACCAGACGCCGGCGTGGCCCATGGCATAGTCGAGGAAGCGTTGCAGACCGGCAACCTTGCCGGGGCGGCCGATCAGGCGGTTGTGCAACCCGATGGAAAACATCTTTGCCCGGCCTGCCTCGCCTTCGGCATAGAGGGTGTCGAACGTGTCTTTCAGGTATTGGAAAAACTGCTCGCCGGTGATGTAGCCCGGCGCGGTGGCGAAGCGCATGTCATTGGCTTCCAGCGTGTAGGGGATGACCAGTTGGTCATGGTCGCCTAGTTCCATCCAATAGGGCAGGTCGTCGTCGTAAGTGTCGGAGATCCAGGCCAGTTTCCGGGTTTCGGCGGTGAGCCGCACGGTGTTCATCGAACAGCGCCCGGTGTACCAGCCTTGCGGGGCCGCGCCGGTGACTTCCTGATGCAGGCGGAAGGCTTCGTCGATCTGGGCGCGTTCCTCATCTTGCGGCATGTCGCGGTGATCGACCCATTTCAGGCCGTGGCTGGCAATCTCCCACCCCGCCGCCTGCATCGCCGCCACCTGTTCGGGGTTGCGCGCAAGCGCAGAGGTGACGCCATAGACCGTGACCGGCAGGTCGCGCGTGGTGAACAGGCGGTGCAGCCGCCAGAACCCGGCGCGGGCACCGTAGTCGTAGATCGATTCCATGTTCCAGTGCCGCTGGCCCGGCCACGGCGCGGCCCCGGCGATGTCGGACAGGAAGGCTTCGGACTGCGCGTCGCCGTGCAGCAGGTTGTTCTCGCCGCCCTCTTCATAGTTCAGCACAAGGGAGATGGCGATCTTTGCGCCACCGGGCCATTGCGGATCAGGGGCATCGGGGCCGTGGCCACGGAAATCTCGGGGGTAGCGGGTCACCGGGCACCTCACTTTCAATCTTTGCGGAAGGATAGACGCGAAATCTGCGGCGTTTTATCAAGAAATTCGAGAAAGACATATTCTGCGCACAGGCTGTCGTATCGGGGCGCGTTTCGTGCTGTGATACAAGCCGGATCACAGGAAGGAACGGGCGATGGGGCGGCTTTCGACACATGTGCTGGATACGGCGCTGGGCAAACCGGCGGCGGGGGTGAAAATCTGGCTGTACCGGGTCAGCGGGAATTCGCACAAGAAAATTGCCGAGGTTGTGACCAATGGTGATGGCCGCACCGATGCGCCGCTTCTGACGGGCGATGCGCTGCAGGCGGGCACCTATGAGCTGGTGTTCTTTGCCGGGGATTACCTGCGCGCGAGCGGGCAATCGACGGGTGAGGTGTTGTTTCTGAACGAAATTCCGATACGGTTCGGGGTTCCCGACGCGGACCAGCATTATCATGTGCCGCTGTTGATTTCGCCCTTCGCCTATTCAACCTATCGCGGCAGTTGATCCAGTCCCGGAAAACCTGACCTTGCGTCCGAGGCCGGAAAGCGGTTTTGTCTTGCGACAACGATAGCACTTTTCTGGAGAGTGGCATGTTCAGGACCAATGTTTTGATGACGGCGCCGGTGATGGCGCTTTTGATGTGTGGCACGGCGCAGGCGGCGCTGACGGCCGATCAGGTCTGGGCCGATCTGCAGGCGGCCGCCGTTGAGGGCGGGATGAAGATTACCGTGGCGACGGAAGTGGCGGGGGATGGGGAGCTGACGCTGAACGGCGTGACCATCACCCCCGACGGCAAACCGGCGATCGCCACCATTTCCGAGGTTTCGATTGTCGAGCAGGACGATGGCAGCGTGGCGTTCTTCCCCGGTGAGATCCGGCTGGAAAACACCGGGCCGGGCAAGGTGACGATCACGCATGACGAGCTGTCGGTCAGCGCGTTCGAGGATGCGGGCGGGCTGGGCTATGGCTTTGACGCCGAAAGCCTGACCGTTGCGGTGAACATCGTCGAAGGGGCCAACCTGTTTGACGGCACCTTTGATCTGATTGCCGCCGGGGGGCGCTATACGCGCGGCACCGATGCGCTGGCGCTGGAAATGTCGGCAGACCAGCTGGTCTATAACATCACGCAGAAAGACCCGGCCCTTGGCATCGATTCTGCGCAGGTCAGCGACACCGCCGATCTGGCGCTGACCGGCGCGCTGACCCTGCCCGAGGGCATCAACCTGATGTCGCTGCAGGACACGCCTGCGTTCATCGCGGCGGTGCGCGCCGGTCTTGGCATCAGCCTCGAGGCGACGCAGGGCGTATCAACCGGCGATCTGGTCGAGAACAACCCGATGATGCCGATGAGCGTGGCGTTTTCGGCGGCACCGGGGACCACCTCGGTGACGGCGAATGCCGATGTGGTGGACATCTCGACCAGCGTCGAAGGGTTTGACGTGACCCTGCGCCCGCCGATGATGCCGATGCCGGTGAGTGCAACCGGCGGCACCCTTGGCCTTGGGCTGAGCATGCCGGTGGCCGCCGCTGCGCAAGCGGGCGACTATGGCTTGCAGCTGACGGTGGAAAATCTGGTGCTGGATGATGCGGCCTGGGGGATGATCGACGCGGGCAATGTGCTGGAGCATGGGCCGCTGGATGTGGCGCTGGATCTGGGCGGCACGGCGAAGGTCGATGTGCTGGACCTGATGCTGGCGGGGGAAACCGGCGTGCCGCCGGCCACCACGCCAGAGTTGCTGACGCTGGATATCCGCACGCTGGCGGTTCAGGCGCTTGGGGCCGTGGCCAACGCGACGGGGGCGTTCACCTTCGACAATGCGATGGTGGCCATGGGTGGCCCGCCGATGCCGCTCGGCACCGCCGATGTGCGGCTGGAGGGAGGCAACAAGCTGATCGACGGGTTGATCGCGATGGGTGTGATGACACAGGAAGACGCGATGGGCGCGCGGATGATGATGGCGATGTTCGGCCAGCCTGCCGGGGATGACGTGCTGACATCGAAGATCGAGGCGCGGGCAGGCGGGTCGATCTTTGTGAACGGCCAGCAGATCCAGTAAGCGGCTTGCCCGGCAAGTGACGATCAGACGCCCGCGCCATCCCCGGTGCGGGCGTCTTGCGTTGCGTTGTCTTGCGGTGCGTCGGGGCCATCGGTCGCGCGGCGCAGTTCTTCCTTGATTTTGGCCGCCATGTAATCGGTGAACAGCCGCACCTTGGGGTCTTTGAGCCGTCGGTGCTGGCTGAGGCTGGACAGTTGCACCGGGATCGGGGGCGTGGCGGCGGCCACGGGCAGCAGGGTGCCCGCGCGCAGATGATCGGCCACTTCGAAGCGGGGTTTCATCACGATGCCGCGCCCGGCCAGCGCCCATTGGGTCAGCACATCGCCGTCATCCGATTCGTAGGGACCGGTGATTTCAAACCGGCGCGGGCCGTCGGGGGTGATCAGGGTCCACTGAAATTCCTTGGCGCCGGGGTATCGCAGGTTCAGGCAATCATGCCGGTCGCGCAGCAGGGCGGCGCCGTCTTCGGGCATGCCCCGGCGCGTGATGTAATCAGGGGCGGCGCACAGCACCCGCTGGCAATCGGCGATCAGGCGGACCTTGAGCGTGCTGTCGTCCAGAATGCCCTGATGAAAGGCCACGTCGATGCCTTCGCTGACCACATCCACCCCCCGGTCAGACAGGCGCAGGCGCACGTCGATCTGCGGATAGAGATCCTTGAACGTGGGCACATGCGGCGCGATGAAGCGCCGGCCGATGCCAAGCGGGGCCGCGACAAAGATGGTGCCGCGCGGGTTTTGCGTGACATCCATCACCGCGGATTCGGCATCCTCGATCGCCTCCAGTATGCGGATGGCACCGTCATAGAAGATGCGGCCGTTTTCGGTGGGTTGCAGGCTGCGGGTGGTGCGGTTGAACAGGCGCACGCCAAGGTGCTTTTCCAGTTCCGATATCCGGGCCGAGGCCACGGCGGGCGAGGTCCGCTGATCGCGGGCCGCCGCACTCATGCTGCTCAATTCATAGACACGGACGAACATGCGGATGGTGTTGACGTAGGACATCTGGGCACATCCCATTATACGGCGGCATTTGAAAGTGATGCGGTATTTCGCAGGATTAACAGAAGATGCAGCCTTGGTATAGCGTTTGCACCAAGAACAGGCAGGAGGGCGTGCGATGTATGATCTGGCGGTGATGTGGGAATGGGTGGAAATCGGCGTGCGCTGGCTGCATGTGATCACGGCCATCGCGTGGATCGGATCGTCGTTCTATTTCGTGGCGCTTGACCTTGGGTTGCGGAAAACCCCCAGCCTGCCGCCGCTGGCGCATGGCGAGGAGTGGCAGGTGCATGGCGGGGGCTTCTATCACATCCAGAAATATCTGGTGGCCCCGGAAATGATGCCCGAGCATCTGACCTGGTTCAAATGGGAGAGTTACGCCACCTGGCTGTCGGGGTTCGCCATGCTGGTGCTGGTCTATTATCTGGGGGCAGAGATGTTCCTGATCGACCCGACCGTGATGGATCTGGCGGTGTGGCAGGCGGTGGGCATCTCATTGGCGTCGCTGGCCTTTGGCTGGCTGGTCTACAACACGCTGTGCCGGGTGTTCGTGAATGCCGATCAGACCGTGCTGATGGTGGCGCTGTTTGTGGTGCTGGTGGGGATGTCGTGGTTTTACACGCAGGTGTTTTCGGGCCGCGCGGCGCTTTTGCACCTTGGCGCCTTCACCGCCACGATCATGTCTGCCAATGTGTTCATGGTGATCATGCCCAACCAGCGCATCGTGGTGGCGGATCTGAAGGCCGGACGCAAGCCGGACCCTAAATATGGCAAGATCGCCAAGCAGCGCAGCACGCACAACAATTACCTGACGCTGCCGGTGATTTTCCTGATGCTGTCGAACCATTACCCGCTGGTGTTTGCGACCGAGTATAACTGGATCATCGCGTCATTGGTCTTCCTGATGGGGGTGACGATCCGGCACTGGTTCAACACACAGCACGCGCGCAAGGGCAACCCGCATTGGACATGGGGGCTGACAGCCATCCTGTTCCTGATGATTGCCTGGCTGTCCACGGCACCCCTGCGCACGGTGCCCGAGCCGGAGGCGGCGCTGTCGGGCGCGGCGTTGCAGCACGCGGCTGCGGCAGGGTTTGACGATGTGGTGGGGATTGTGCAGGGCCGGTGCAGCATGTGCCATGCGGCAGAGCCGTCGTGGGAAGGGATGGTCTGGCCGCCCAAGGGCGTGGTGCTGGAAACGCCGGCGCAGATCGCGCATGAGGCGCGGCGGATCTACATGCAATCGGGCGTCAGCCATGCCATGCCGCCGGGCAACCTGAGCTATATGGAGCCGGAAGAACGGTTTGCGATCATCCGCTGGTTCCGTGCGGCGGGCTTGGGCGGGGTCGAGGGGTGAGTGGCAAAAGGGCCGGGGGTGACCCCGGCCCTTTGCCTGTGTCAGGGCAGGATCAGCCGTTCAGGCAGTCTGCCAGAGTGGTCGCCAGGGCCCGCATCATTGTGGCGTAGGCGTCTGGGCCGGGCTCTGTCGTGCTGCCCTCGGGGTCCAGCGCCGCGCCGACGCGGGCGCCCGAGCCATCTGCCATCTGGGTGACCAGTGCGGGGTCGTGCTGCGCTTCGGGGAACAGGCACAGGGCACTGCCTGCCGCCACGGTTTGCGACAGGTCGCGCAGCCGCGCGGCACCGGGCGAGCTGGCATCGCCAAGCGCCACCGATCCGGCCACGGTCAGCCCGTAATGGCTGGTGAAATAGCCGTAGGCGTCGTGATAGACGACAAAGGGTTTGCCCGCGACGGGGGCCAGCGTTGCCGCCAGTTCGGCGTCGAGTGCCGCAAACCCGGCCTTGGCCGCTTCGGCATTCGCGGCATAGGTCGCCGCATTCTCAGGGTCGATCCGCGACAGCTCTGCCGCGATCAGACCGGCCCAGACCTGCGCGTTGGCCGGGTCGAGCCAGGCATGCGGATCGGTGCCGGCATGGTCGTGGCCTTCGTGGTCATCCTGCCCGGCGTGGTCTTCGTGATCGTGCTCATGGGTTTCGGCGCTGGCCTCTGTGGCGTGATCATGCGCGTCATGGTCGTGCCCGGTGTGGTGCGCGTCGTCATGGTCGTGTGCTTGGGCACCTGCTTTGGCGGCGTGGTTATCATGATCATGCGCGCCGGTGTCGCCGTAAATCTGGCGGTGCGTGCCCGTCGCCGCCAAGAGGCCAAGGCGTGGCACATCTGGCGACAGGCCGTCGAGTGCGCGTTCCATCCAAGGCGACATCTCTGGCCCGATCCAGACGATCAGGCCTGCACGCGCCAGGTTTGCGGCCTGACTGGGGCGCATCTGGTAGTTGTGGGCATTGGCACCGCGGTCCAAAAGCAGGTCCGGCTGGCCGAGATTGCCCATGACCTGGGCGACAATAGAGTGGACCGGCGGCATGTCGGTCACCACGCGGGGCACCTCGGCCAAGGCGGGGAGAGCGGTGCTGGCCAAGAGAAGGGATATGATATAACGCATGCGGGGGCCTTTCTGGATGTCTTTATGGGCCTTATGTATGTTATATCATAACTGGTCAACCCAGCAAGGAACCCGTCATGCCGCATGACCATACCGACAGCGATTGTCCCGGCTGTGCTGCCCCCGATCTGGCCTTTGCCGCACATGACCACGCCCATTGCGCCGCCGATGTGCTGGCGCGGGCCGAGGCGCTGACCACCGCTTCGGGTGCGCGGCTGACGCCGGTGCGCAGGCGGGTGCTGGAGATCTTGCTGGAGAACCACAAGGCGATGGGGGCCTATGATGTGCTGCAACGGCTGGCGGCGGATGGCTATGGCAACCAGCCGCCGGTGGCCTACCGCGCGCTGGAGTTTCTGGTGGACCATGGGCTTGCCCACCGCATCCGCCGCCTGAATGCCTTTGCCGCCTGCATGCATCCGGGCGAAGAGCATGCGCCGGCCTTCCTGATCTGCCGCGCCTGCGATGCGGTGGCCGAGGCCCCGGCGGCCCCGGTGCGCGCGGCGTTGGACAGTGCCGCCGCTGCGCTGGGCTTTGTGATCGAACGGTCGAACGTCGAGGCGCTGGGCCTGTGCCCGTCCTGTCAGGACGCGGCAGCATGAGCCTGATCGCCGCCGAGCGGATCTGCGTGGGCTTTGGCGGGGCCGAGGTGCTGCACGACGTATCGGTTGCCGTGCAGCAGGGTGAGATTGTCACCATCGTCGGGCCGAACGGGTCGGGCAAATCCACGCTGTTGCGCGCGCTGTTGGGGATTTTGCCGGTGGCGCGGGGCCGGGTGAGCCGTGCGCCGGGCTTGCGGATCGGCTATGTGCCGCAGCGTCTGGCGCTGGACCGCAGCTTGCCGATGACTGTGCGGCGGTTCTTGTCGCTGCCGGTGCGGGTGAGCGACGGGGCGGCGGGGGCGGCGCTGGCCCGCGTGGGCGTGCCGGATGTGGGGGCGTTGCAGATGGCGAGCCTGTCGGGCGGGCAGTTGCAGCGGGTGCTGCTGGCGCGCGCGCTGCTGTCCGACCCGCAGCTTCTGGTGCTGGACGAGCCGACCCAAGGGCTGGACCAGCCGGGCGAGGCAGGGTTCTACCAGTTGATCGCGGATGTGCGGGGCAGCACGGGCGTGGCGGTGCTGATGGTCAGCCATGACCTGCATGTGGTGATGGCGGCGAGTGACCGGGTGATCTGCCTGAACGGCCATGTCTGCTGTGAAGGCACGCCAAAGGTGGTGTCTTCGGCCCCGGAATACCGCGCGCTGTTCGGGCTTGGCACCCAAGGCGCGCTGGCGCTGTACCAGCATGTGCATGACCATGATCACACGCATGATCATGACCACAGCCACGATCACCCTCATGAACACGATCATACCCATGCTTGATGATTTTCTGACCCGTGCGGCCCTTGCCGGGGTTGGCCTGTCGCTGGCCACCGGTCCTTTGGGGTCTTTTGTGGTGTGGCGGCGCATGGCCTATTTCGGCGATGCCACGGCCCATGCCGCCATTCTGGGGGTGGCGCTGGCGCTGGCGAGCGATCTGCCGGTGGGCTTCGGCATCATGGTGGTGTCGCTGGCCATGGCGGTGACCGTGGCCACGTTGGCGGCCAAGGGCTGGGCGATGGATACCACGCTGGGGGTGCTGGCGCATTCGGCGCTGGCCTTTGGTCTGGTGGCGGTGTCTTTCGTGCCCGGCGTGCGCACTGATCTGTCGGCCTGGCTGTTTGGCGATATTCTGGCCGTCAGCCGGGGCGATCTGGCCTTTGTCTGGGGCGGGGCGGTGGTGGTTCTGGCGCTGCTGGCCTGGCGCTGGCAGGCGCTCTTGACCGCCACGTTGAACGAGGATCTGGCGCATGCCAGCGGGCTGAACCCCGACCGTGAGCGGTTGGTGCTGACGGTCGCCCTGGCCATTGTGGTGGCGGTGGCGATCAAGGTGGTGGGGGCGCTGCTGATTGCCGCCATGCTGATCGTGCCTGCCGCCGCCGCGCGCGGGCTGTCACGCACGCCCGAGGCGATGGCAGCGCTGGCCATTGTGATCGGTGCGGTGGCGGCGCTGGGCGGGCTGCATCTGTCGCTGTGGCAGGATACGCCTGCGGGCCCGTCGATCATTGTGGTGGCCGCGCTGATCTTTGCCGCGACAACGGCGCTTGGCCGGCGCTTTACCGGCTGACCCGCACGGCAAGGGCGGCGCATGAAAAAGGGCGGGATGGCTTTCGCCACCCCGCCCGTCACTCGTATACAAAACCGGATCAGCCTTCGTAGGTCGGCAGCGATTCCAGCTGTTCCTGCGTCATCGTCACGCGGAAGTGGTCAAGGGTGCCATCGGCATTGCGGACCATGGTCAGCGCATCCGAACCCAGCGAGACGCGCTTTTCGCCCATCCCGAGGAAGCCGCCGACATCAACCACAGCACCTTCGATGGCACCGTCAGCGGCAATGGCCACTGCGCTGATTTCGCCGACATCTTCATTGTTGGCACCAACAACGCGCATGCCGATCAGATCGGTTTCGGTCATCGTGGCCAGATCGACCATTTCACCGTCGTTCATGGTCGCACCGGCAGCATTCGTGCCGTCAGCCGCCATCGTTCCGTCGGTCGCCATCGAGCCGCCAGCCGGAGCGGTGCCCGTGGTGTTGCCGAGCGGGGCGGTGGTGCCCATGCCGTCGGAGCCTGCGACCGTGCGATCGGTGGCTGCCGCTTCGAACACCATGTCCTCGTCGAACTCTGGCGCTGCTTCCAGCTCGGCCTTGTTGCCGTGGAACACGATGAAGTAGTCATCGGGGCTGTTCGAATCGGGCACCATCACCAGATTGTCGATCGACAGGGCAACGGTCTTTTCGCCAATTCCAAGGAAGCCGCCGAAATCGACCAGAACCGCCTGTGCATCACCGTTCAGCGAAATGATCAGATCGGAAATCTCACCGGCATCATCCCAGTCAGCATCGGCTGTGCCAATCGCTTCGACCTGCATGGACGAGGTGTCCTGCTCGGTCACATAAACGCGCTTGCCGATGAAGTTGGAGGCACGCACGCCCCGGTCGATGCCTGCAAAGTAGGGCGAGGTAGCATCCATGGCGTTGGTGCCGGCCATCGTGCCGGCTGGGGCGGCGGTCGTGCCGTCCATCATGGTGCCGGCCGGAGCGGTGGTGTCAGCTGGCGGGGTCGTCTGGGCGAAAGCCGGCATGGCAAGGGCCATCACCAGCGCGGTCGTTCCAAAAAGCGTTTTCATGGTCGTCTCCTGTTCATGCGATGACGGAAGTGGGGGGGGCGAAACTGGCCGTCCTCTCTGCCGTCGGTATGAACTACAAACACCCGCGCACAGGATATGTTCCCAAATGCGCCCTTAATTTGTTTTGGATTTTGCAGGGAACCCAAGGCGGAAACGCGCGTTTGCCTGCCCGGTGCCGCCTTGGTCAGGACAGCGCCTGCTGCAGGGCGGGCAGATGGCGCAGCGTGGCAGGCGATGCCCCAGGCCAGGACCTTTGCATGGGCCGGGCAATCGGCGGTGTGTGCCGCGCGCGAACGGTCAAGCGTGTGCCGCCTGCGGCCAATGTCGTTTTCGTCTGTCAAAGGTCGGGGGATCTTGCCCGTCTGCGTGCCGATCAGGCATTGATGGCGCACACCTCAGCGTCCCGACGCTGTGCCCCACACCCTGTCCCGGAGTCGTCCCGATGAAAACCCATGTCAAAGCCCTTGTTGTCGGTGGTGGTGCCGTTGGCAACGGGATTGCCTACCATCTGGCACGCGCGGGCTGGGACACCATGCTGGTGGAGCGCGACGAGCTGACGGCAGGGTCGACCTGGCATGCCGCCGGTCTGCTGCCGCTGTTCAACATGTCTTATGCGACGACCCATATCCACAAATACTCGGTCGATCTGTACAAGGGGCTGGAGGCGGAAACCGGGCTGAACGCCGGCTTTGCCGTGGTGGGCAACCTGCGCATGGCGCAGTGTCAGGCGCGGATGGATGAATACATGCTGTATTCGTCGGTCGCAGAAACCGCCGGGGTCTATCATGAATTCCTGACGCCCGCGCAGATGAAGGACCGCTGGCCGCTGTTGCGCACCGAAGATCTGGTCGGCGCGCTGTATCATCCGCAGGACGGCTATATCAATCCGGCCGATGTGACCCAGGCCATGGCCAAG
Organism: Pseudotabrizicola sediminis; assembly: GCF_004745575.1. Classification (GTDB taxonomy): domain Bacteria; phylum Pseudomonadota; class Alphaproteobacteria; order Rhodobacterales; family Rhodobacteraceae; genus Pseudotabrizicola; species Pseudotabrizicola sediminis. The sequence continues at coordinate 419,073 of NZ_RPEM01000002.1, forward strand.
GGCGCGCGGCAGTTTGGCGCGACCATCGAGCGGCGGATTCAGGTCAACGGCTATCGCTGGACCGGCAGCGAGTGGATTGTGTCCTGTGCCCGCATGGTGGAGCAGGGCGGCAATCTGGTTGTCAGCGACGACACCTTCGAGATCACCGCCGAGCATGTGGTCACCGCCACCGGCAACCACGCGCAGCGCACGGCGCGGCTGCTGGGGGTAAAGCTGCCTGCGATTCCGGTGGAGCATCAGTATATCGTCACCGAACCCGACCCGGCGCTGGTGGCGTGGCGCAAGGCCGGCAACCCCGAGCACCCGGTGCTGCGCGATGCCGATGCCAAGTGGTATGTGCGCGAGGAGCGCGGCGGCTGGATTCTGGGGCCCTATGAGCGCAATGCGCCCGCCCGGTTCCTGTATGATGTGCCGCAATCGTTCCGCGCCGACCTGTTCCCGCTGGATCTGGAGCGGATCGAGGCGGAATACATGTCGATGATCCACCGCCTGCCGTCATCGGAAACCGTGGGGCTGAAGGATGATTTCAACGGCCCGATCTGCTATACCCCCGATGGCAACCCGTTGGTCGGCCCGGTGCCGGGCCTACGCAACATGTGGATCGCCGAAGGGTTTTCGTTCGGCATCACCGCGGCTGGTGGTACGGGGCATTACCTTGCGCAGTTGATGACCGAAGGCGAGGCCGAGATCGACATGGCGTCGCTTGACCCCCGCCGTTATGGCCAGTGGATCACCACCGAATATTCGGCCCGCAAGAATGAGGAATGCTATGAGCATGTCTTCATCCTGCACCACCCCGATGAAGAACGCGAAGCCGCCCGCCCGCTGCGCACCGCACCCGTCTATGACCGGCAAAAGGCGCTGGGCGCGCAGTTCGGGCAGGTGAACGGCTGGGAGCGCCCGATCTATTACGGGCCGAAGGACGCGCCCGAGGATTTCGACCACAACGCGCGGTCGTTCCGGCGTGGTGCCTGGTGGCAATATGCGGTGGATGAGGCACGCGCGATCCGCGAGACTGCCGGGCTGATCGACGCCACGGCGTTCACCAAGCATCTGGTGCGCGGGCCGGGGGCGACGCAGTTCCTTGACTGGTTCACCTGCAACAAGCTGCCCGCCGTGGGGCGGATCAACCTGACCTATGCGCTGACCCCTACCGGCACGACGCGCACCGAATACACCATCGTGCGGCTGGCGCAGGATGAGTATTATCTGGTGTCGGCGGGCGCATGGACCGATTACGACGGCGACTATCTGCGCAAATGCGCTGAGGATAAGGCACCCGAGTTTGGCCATATCGACATCCATGACGTGACCACGCAATGGGGCGTCTTTGCCCTTGCCGGGCCGAATGCGCGGCGGATTTTGGCTGAGATCGTCAAGGATGCAGCACCCGAAACCGTGTTGTCGAACAAGCGCTTTCCCTGGCTGACCATGCGCAACATCGAGCTTGGCATGGTGCCGGTGCGCGCGATCCGCGTGGCCTATACCGGCGAGCTGGGTTGGGAGTTGCACCATCCCATCGAGATGCAGCGCCACCTGTGGGAGCTGCTGCTGAAAGCGGGCGAGAAGCACGGGATGAAGCTGGTCGGCGCGCGGGCGCAGAACTGGCTGCGGCAGGAAAAGTCCTATCGCGCCTTTGGCAACGAGTTGGGCCGCGATGCGACCCCGCTGGAGGCCGCGTTGGACCGTTTCGTCGACCTGTCAAAGGCCTTTCAGGGCAAAGAGGCGATGCTGGCACACGGCATCCGGTCGAAATGCTGCACGCTGCTGATCGACGGCCCCGAAGACTGCGACCCCTGGGGCAAGGAGGCGCTGCTGCTGAACGGCGAAAAGGTGGGTCGTCTGACGTCGGGCGGGTATTCGGTAGCCTTTGGCAAGCAGATCGGCATGGGCTATGTGCGCCCCGATCTGGCCGAGGTGGGCACGAAGCTGAAGGTCAAGATGATGCTGCAGGAATGGGATGCGGTGGTGGTTGAGGACAGCCCCTATGACCCGTCCAACGCCCGCATCCGGATGGACGGCTGACACCCCGGAGGTGATGGATACGGGCGTGGCCTATGGATGGGCGCGGCGGGCCAGCCAGGCCTGCCACTCTGCCGGTGATCCGGCAAACACGTTCAGATCGCCATCGCCCGCCTTGCCGGGGATTTGCCCGGTGCCGGAATATTGCCAGAACGTCCAGCGGGTGCCGGGATAGACCTTTGACGGGTGGTTCGCCACCGAGCGGACCCAGAATTCCACCCCCCGCAGCCGCCACAGCTCATGCGAGGCGAAGATGTCGGGGCTGACATAGACCAGCGGCATCTGGCCATAGTGCCGCGCGACGGTGTCGATGAACACCTGCGCCTCTGACAGCAGTTCGGCCTGCGGCGGGCGGCGGGTGCAGGTGGGGGAAAACGGGGTCCATTCCAGATCGAGCACCGGGGGCAGGGCGCCGCTGGCCTTTGGCACCCGGCGGATGAAGTTCTGCGCCTGCGACCGGCCCGGCGCGCAGTGATACCAGAAGTGATAGGCACCCGTCGCCACCCCGGCGGCGCGGGCGGCGTTCCAGTGGTCGCGGAACATCGGGTCGGCGTCATCGGCACCTTCGGTGGCCTTGATGAAGGTGAAGTTGATGCCATTCGCCCGCGCCGTGGCCCAGTCTACCGGGGTCTGATAGCGCGAGGTGTCGGTGCCATGCACCGCGTAAGCCGACGGCGCGCGCCCGTCCCATGGATGCGGCCTGCGGTCGCCGAAGCTGGGCGCGGTGACCGCCCCGGAAAGGGCTGCGGGGGTTGGGGCGCGCTGCTGCATGGTGGCAAGGCGCGGGCTGCCACAGGCGGACAGGATCAGCGCGGCGACAAGAAGCAGGGTGTATTTCATCGCGCAAGCTTGCCGGAACGCAGAGGCGGTGTCATCCCTGCAAATCTGTGAACCGCACCTGCCCGTGGCCGAAATCCGCCGACGTGATCCGCCCCTACCCGAACCGCCCCGGCGACAGCGCCTGTACCAGATCGGCCCCGAGGTCCGGCGTGCGCCCCGTGATCAGATCGGCGGCAAGCTGGCTGGCCGCAGGGCAGGACTGGAAGCCTTGCCCGCCCTGACCCGCCAGCCAGAAGAACGAAGACTCACGCGCGTCGGCCCCGATCACCAGCGTGCGGTCGGGGGCAAAGGTGCGCAGGCCGGCCCAGTTTGACAGCAGCCGGGTGACCGGGGTGGTTACCATGTCCTCGTACCGCGCCAGACCTTCGGCCAGCACCATATCGTCGGCCCAGGCATCCTGCGGCGTTGACGCATGCTCTTCGGCAGGCGACACGATCAGCGCCCCGGCATCGGGCTTGGCGTACCACGCCTCACCGGCGCCGAACATCATCGGCCAGCGGCTGACATCCAGACCCTCCGGTGCCGGAATGCGCGCCATCGACCGGCGATAGGGGGTGAATCCCAAGGGTTGCACGCCTGCCATCTGCGCCACAAGGTCTACCCAGGCCCCGGCGGCATTGACCAGCACCCCGGCCGTCACCGGACCTTGCGCGGTGGTCAGCTGCCATCGCCCTGCCATGTGCGCGATGGCCGTGACCGGCGTAGTGGTTTGCAGCACGGCCCCCGCCGCGCGGGCGGTGCGGGCAAAGCCCTGCAGCAGCAGGTCGGTGTCGATATCCCATGCCTCAGGCGAAAAGGCCGCCATGGCCACGGTCTCCGGGTTCAGCACCGGCACCATGGCGATAGCCTCGGCCAGCGTGACCGGGTCCAGCGCCATCGCGCTCGATTCCGCCGCAAAGCAGGCTGCATCATCCGCCTTGCCCACCATCAGCAACCCGCGTGGCGACAGAACCCCCGGCGTGTCGCGGAAAAACGTGCCGGAGGCGAGGGACAGCTCCACCACCGCCGGGCTGCCATAGCGTGGTTCATACAGCGCCGCTGACCGGCCCGAGGCGTGATGCGCCAGCACAGGCTCTGCCTCCAGCAGCAGCACCGAGGCGAAGGGGGCCAGCCGCGCCGCCAGCGACACCCCGGCAATGCCGCCGCCAATGATCACCACATCTGCATCCATCGCCCGCTACCTCTTTCAAACTGTCATGCCGCACAGATACCGGGTGCAGCGGCCAGAAGGCAGCCCCGCAGCGACGGATTGCACAAAAAAAGGCCCGCGCAACGCGCGGGCCTTTCCAAGGTCTGTTCAGACCGTCACTTCGGAATGTCGCCGGTGATGCCTTCGACAAAGAAGTTCATGCCCAGAAGGTCGCCATCGGGGGCCACCGCGCCGTCGGCCAGCCATTCAGTGCCGTCCTGCTTGTTGATCGGCCCGGTGAACGGGTGATAGGTGCCTGCCGCAATCGCATCGCGCATCGCTTCAGCCTCGGCCTTCACATCGGCGGGCACGGCATCGGTGATCTCGCCGATTTCGACCTCGCCTTCCGGGATACCCGCCCAGCTGTCGATCTGTTCATAGGTGCCATCCAGCAGGGCGCCGACGCGCTTGATGTAATAGGGGTTCCAGTTGTCGATGATCGACGCCACCCGTGGCGATGGTTTGTAATCGGCCATGTCGGAGGCCTGACCAAAGCCGATCACGGTACCATTGGTCTTGGCCGCTTCGGCCAGCGGGGCGGTGGAATCGGTGTGGGCGGCGATGACATCGACGCCCTGATCGATCAGCGCCTTGGCGGAATCGGCCTCTTTCGCCGGGTCGAACCATGTGAAGGCCCAGACCACCGAAAGCTGCACATCCGGGTTCACCTTCTTGGCGTGCAGGTAATAGCTGTTGATGCCCATCACCACCTCGGGGATCGGGAAGGACCCGATATAGCCGATTTTGTTGGTCTTGGTCATCTTGCCTGCGATATGGCCCTGCACCGCGCGCCCCTCGTAGAAGCGGGCGTTGTAGGTCGAGACGTTGGGATGTTCGCGCTTGTAGCCGGTGGAATGTTCGAACTTGATGTCGGGGAACTTGGCCGCGACATTGTTGGTCGGGTCCATATAGCCGAAAGACGTGGTGAAGATGATGTTGCAGCCCGACAGCGCCATCTGGGTCAGCACGCGTTCGGCATCGGCCCCTTCGGGCACGTTTTCCTGATAGGCGATCTCGACCTTGTCGCCAAATTCCTCTTGTACGGCCAGCGCGCCCTGATGGTGCTGGTAGGTCCAGCCCAGATCGCCGATCGGCCCCACATAGATGAAGCAGGCCTTGACCTTGTCCATGCCCTGCGCGCTTGCGCTGCTGCCAAAGGCAAGGCCAAGACCCAGCGCTGCCGTGGCGAGAAGTGTTCTTCTGTTCATTGTCGTCTCCCTGATGGGTGCCGTTGACCGGCCCCGGTTTGCATTATGCCCCTAGCGTGAGGCGTGAAAATTCTGGCCAAGGTTTGCGGGGGCGCTCAGCGCCGCCTTCCCCTTGCCCGATGACATGATGACCAACACAAGGATGGTTATCACATAAGGGGACATCGACAAGTATTCGACCGGAATACGCGCCCCCGCCGCCTGCAGATTAAGCTGAAGCACCGAGATACCGCCAAAAAGATAGGCGCCGATCAGCGCGCGCCACGGCCGCCACGCCGCGAACACCACAATCGCCAGCGCGATCCAGCCCGCGCCTGATGTGATGCCATCGGTCCACTGCGGCACCCGCACCATGCTGATATAAGCGCCGCCCAAGCCCGCCATGGCCCCCCCGAACAGGATCGCCAGCATGCGGATGCGTCGCACCTTGTAACCAAGCGCATGCGCCGCATCATGGCTCTCCCCAACTGCGCGCAGGATCAGGCCGGTGCGGGTGGCTTTGAGCACCCACCACGTTGCCGCGACGGATGCGATAGAGGCGTACACCACCCAGTCATGGCTGAACAACACGCGGCCAAAGAACGGAATATCGGCCAGCGGGCCAAGCGGCACCGCGCCCGTGCTGGGCGGGCGGATGCCGACAAAGCTTTGCCCCATCAAGGAGGACAGCCCCAGCCCGAACAGGGTCAGCGCAAGGCCCGAGGCCACCTGATTGGCCAGCATGAACTGCGTCAGCAGGCCGAAGATCAGCGCCATCGCCGCGCCGCCCAGCGCCCCGCCGACAAAACCCAGCACCGCACTGCCGGACTGCACCGACACGATGAAGCCGCAGACCGCGCCCATGATCATCATGCCTTCCACCCCAAGGTTCAGCACCCCGGCGCGTTCCACCACCAACTCGCCGATGGCAGCGAGGATGATCGGCACCGAGGCCACCATCAGCGATGCGATGAGCAGCGCCGGATCAATGCCTCCGAACATCAGATGGCCTCCTTCTTGTGGGCAAGGCGGATGCGGTAATTGCTGAGCAGATCGACCGCCAGCAGGAAGAACAAAAGCATCCCCTGAAACGCCTGAATGGCGGCGGCAGGCAGGCCCAGCATGAACTGTGCAAGCTCGCCGCCGATATAGGTCAGCGCCATTAACAGCCCCGCCAGCAGAATGCCGATGGGGTTGAGACGGCCAAGGAAGGCCACGATGATCGCGGTGAAACCGTAGCCCACGTTGAAATCAATGCTGATCTGCCCGGCGGGCCCCGATACCTCGAACAGGCCCGCAAGCCCGGCCAGAGCGCCGGAGATGCCCATGCACAGCAGGACCAGCCCGGTCGGGTTGACCCCGGCATAGCGCGCGGCGCGCGGGGCTTGCCCGGCCAGCTTGATGTGAAAGCCAAGGATGTGGCGTTGCAGCAGGATATAGGCCGCGATCACCGCCATGAAGGCCGCGATCACCCCCCAATGCATGCCGGTGCCGGCAATCAGCTCGGGGTTCGAGGCGGCGGGATACTGGCTCAGGTTCCGGCTGCCCGGAAAGCCGCCGCCTTCGGGGTTGCGCAAAAGGCCCAGCGACATCGACGACAGGAAGTTCTGCGCGATATAGACCATCAGCAGGCTGACGAGGATTTCGTTGGTGTTGAACTTCGTCTTGAGAATCGCCGGGATCATCGCCCAGATCCAGCCGCCAAAGGCCCCCGCAATCACCATCAGCGGAAAGATGAACCACAGATCGGCGGGATAGAACGCCAGCCCCACCCCTGCGCCGAACAGCGCGCCCATGATATACTGCCCCTCGGCCCCGATGTTCCAGATCCCGGCGCGGAACCCCAGCGACAGCCCGATGGCGATCAGGATCAGCGGACCCGCCTTCACCAGCAGTTGTGGCCGTGAATAGCTGGCGAATTGCGGGTGAAACAACGGGTCCCAGAAAATCGTGCGGATCGCCTCGAACGGGTTCTTGCCCAGGGCGGCGAACATCAGCCCGCCTGCGATCATCGTCAGCACCACCGCCAGAATGGGCGTCGCTCCTTGCCAGAACCGGCTGGGGGAGGGTCTTTTTTCAAGCCTCAGCATGGACCCGCCCTTTCATCTTGGCAGAAATACTCATCTTGTTGCCGCCTGCGGCGCTGTGGTCAGTGACCATGATGCGCCACCTCCATGCCATGCGCCCCGCCCATCATCAGGCCGATCTCGTCTATTGTAAGCCCCGCCACCGGGCGCGGCGTGGTCAGCCGCCCTTCGTTCAACGCGGCAAAGCTGTCGGCGATTTCCAGCAGTTCATCCAGATCCTGGCTGATCACCACCACTGCCGCCCCCCCTGCGGCCCGGTCAAGGATCGCCTGCCGGATGCTGGCCGCGGCGGCCGCATCGACGCCCCATGTCGGCTGGTTGATGACGATCACCGTTGGCGTCTGGCTCAGCTCGCGCCCCACCACGAATTTCTGCAGGTTGCCCCCCGACAGCGCCCGCGCCGCCACATGGGTGCCCGGCGTGCGCACGTCGAAATCCTTGACGATTTCGGCGGCAAAGGCCTCGGTCGCGGCCCAGTCGATGAAGCCATTCTTGGTCAGGCCTTTGCGCAGGGCGCCCGACAGCAGGGCATTTTCCACCAGAGACATGTCGGGGGCCGCCGCATGGCCCAGCCGTTCTTCGGGTGCTGCCACAAGGCCAAGCGCGCGGCGGTCGTTTGGCCCCGTGTGCCCCACGCCTTTGCCGTCGATTTTCACCGCGCCCTGCGCCGCGCGCACCTCGCCCGACAGCGCCAGCAGCAATTCGTCCTGCCCGTTGCCCGCCACCCCGGCGATGCCCAGCACTTCGCCTTTGGCCACCGTGAAGCTGACGTTCTTGAGCGAGGTGCCAAAGGGGATGGGAGAGGCGACCGACAGATCCACCACCTCCAGCGCGGTGGCCCCCTTGGTGCCGCCCGCCCGTTCCGGCGGGGTCAGGGTGGCCCCGATCATCAGTTCCGCCATCTCGCGCGCCGACCGGTCGCGCGGGGTACAGGTGGCCACCACCTTGCCGCGCCGCAGGATCGTCGCTTCGTCGCACAGCGCGCGGATCTCTTCCAGCTTGTGGCTGATGTACAGGATCGCGGTGCCTTCCGCCGACAGCTGTCGCAGGGTGCGGAACAGGATTTCCACCTCTTGCGGGGTCAGGACGGAGGTCGGCTCGTCCATGATCAGCAGCTTGGGGTCCTGCAGCAGACAGCGCACGATTTCCACCCGTTGCCGCTCCCCCGCCGACAGATCGCCGACCATGCGGCCCGGGTCCAGTGGCAGGCCGTATTCCTCGCTCACCGACCTGATCTTGCTGGCCAGTTCCTTCATCGGCGGCGGGTTTTCCATGCCGAGTGCGACGTTTTCGGCCACATTCAGCGCCTCGAACAGGCTGAAATGCTGGAACACCATGGCCACACCAGAGGCCCGCGCGGCGCGCGGCTCTGCCGGGGTATAGGCGGTGCCGCGCAGCGTCATCCGCCCCGAGTCGGGCTTCACCAGCCCGTAGATCATCTTGACCAGCGTGGATTTTCCCGCGCCATTCTCGCCCAGCAGGGCGTGGATCTCGCCTTCGGCAATCGCAAAGGATACATCGCTGTTAGCAACCACGCCGGGATAGGCCTTTGTTACCCCCTCGACGCGCAGCAGGTCTGGCCGTGTCATAGGGCGGTCTCCTTCATCAGGGGGAGGACTGTGTGCGACAGCACGGCCTGCGCCACGCCGATGGCGATGGCCTGAGGATGTTTGCCGAGCGTTGGGTCACCGATGGGGCAATCAATGCGGGCGATTGCGGCGGGCGCATGACCAAGTGCTGCCAGCCGCGACCGGAACCGCGCCCATTTGGTGGCCGAGCCGATCACCCCGGCGCGGGCAAAGCCATGCCCCAGCAGGCGGTGACACAGATCAAGGTCCAGCGCATGGGAATAGGTCAGCACCAGATGCTCGGCGTCGCGGGGCGCATGCGCCACCAGCCGCGCTGCATCAACGGCAGGAAGGGCGGTCACGCCATCGGGGATGGTGCCCGGAAAGCGGTCCGCCGCCACATCGACCCAAGTGATCCGCAGCCCCGGCAGGGGGGCCAGCACCCCCACCAGCGCCCGGCCTACATGGCCCGCGCCCCAGATCCACAGATCGCGCGCGGGGGCTGCCACGGGCTCGATGAACCAGCCCTGCACCAGCTGCGGCTCTGGCATGACGCCTTGCGCCCGCGCCCGGTCCAGCAGGCGTTTCACCGCCAGCGGCATCGCCCGCCCGTCCGTACTGCGCGCCATCACCCCAGCTTCGGCCACGGGCACGGCGGCATATACTTCCGTCAGCAAGGTCACCGCGCCACCGCAGCACTGGCCCAGCGCCGGCCCCAAAGGCACCCGCCGCACCCGGCTGCCACCGCCTGCCGCCAGCATCGCCCGTGCGTCAGCCGCTGCTTCCCATTCCAAAGCACCGCCCCCGATGGTGCCCGACTGGCCACCCTCCCAGACCAGCATCGCCGCTCCGGTTTCGCGCGGGGAAGACCCGTCATGCGCGGCAATCACCACCCGCGCCACGTGGCCATGGGTGGCCAAAGCCGACGCCAGACCGCCCGGATCAAACATGCGCCCGCACCCGCTGCACCGCCGCCAGCACCCGTTCGGGCGTGGCCGGTGCGTCCAGCGCCGGATAGCCCGGCCCGCAGGCCGCCACCGCATCCGACAGCGCATAAAGCGCCGAGATGCCCAGCATGAACGGCGGCTCGCCCACCGCCTTGGACCGGCCCACGGTGTCTTCGCGGTTGGGCCGGTTCCACAGGTCCACGTTGAACACGGGCGGACGGTCTGAACAGGCCGGGATCTTGTAGGTGCTGGGGGCATGGGTCGTCAGCCGCCCCTTGCCGTCCCAGACCAGCTCTTCGGTGGTCAGCCAACCCGCGCCCTGAACGTAAGCCCCCTCGACCTGCCCGATATCCAGTGCCGTGTTCAGGCTGGTTCCGGTGTCATGCAGCAGATCGGCGCGCAGGATGCGGTTTTCGCCGGTCAGGGTGTCGATCACCACCTCGGTCACCGCTGCGCCATAGGCGAAGTACAGGAAGGGCCGACCCTTGCCGGCCTTGCGGTCCCATTGCAGCTTTGGCGTGGCATAAAAGCCGGTCGAGGACAGGCTGACCCGCGCGAGGTAAGCCCAGGCGACGACCTGCGCAAAGCCGTAAACCTCGCCCGCAACCCGCACCGTGCCATCCTGAAACCGGACGGTGTCAGGCTTAACCTGATGCTTGCCGGCGATGAAATCGGCCATCCGGTCGCGGATGATGATGCAGGCCGCGCGCGCCGCCATGCCGTTCAGGTCTGACCCGGAACTGGCGGCGGTGGCGCTGGTGTTGGGCACCTTGGCGGTATCGGTCGCGGTGATCTTCACGCGCCCCGGGTCCACCCCGAACACCCCCGCCGCCACCTGCGCCACCTTCTGGAACAGGCCCTGGCCCATTTCTGTGCCGCCATGGTTCAGGTGGATGGAGCCGTCCTGATACAAATGCACCAAGGCCCCGGCCTGATTGAGATGCGTCAGGGTGAAGGAAATTCCGAACTTCACCGGCGTCAGCGCAATCCCGCGCTTGAGGATCGGCGACCCGGCATTCCATGCCGCAATCGCCGCCCGCCGCGCGGCGTAATCCGATGTCTTCACCAGCCGCGCCACCAGCTCATGCCCGATGAAGTCCTCAACCGGCATGACATAAGGCGTGGTCTGCTCGCCCGCCCTCATCTGTTCAAAAATATCCTCGGGGGGTCCGGGGGGCGAAGCGCCCCCGGGGGGGGCCGCAACCGCCCCGCGTGAGGTCAGATCCACCTCGTCATCCACAGGCGGACGGTCGGGAGCCGTTTCGGCCAAGCCGACTTCGCCGCCTGGCAAAGCCCCGCCTGCCATCGCGGCGTAAAAATTCGCCCGCCGCACCTCAAGCGGATCGCGGCCCAGCGTGTGCGCCACATGGTCCATCACCCGCTCGATCCCCACCATCCCCTGCGGCCCGCCAAAGCCGCGGAAGGCGGTGGCGCTTTGGGTGTGGGTTTTCAGGCGGTGGCTTTCGATGCGGATGTGGGGCAGGTGATAGCAGTTGTCGGCATGCAGCATGGCCCGGTCGGCGACCGGCAGTGACAGGTCCTGCGCCCAGCCGCAGCGGAGCAGGTGGGTGAATTCCAGCCCGGTCAGCTGGCCCCGGTCGTCAAACCCGGCGCGGTAGAGGATGCGCAGGTCGTGGCGCTTGCCGGTGATCATCATGTCGTCGTCGCGGTCATAGCGCATCTTGGCGGGGCGACCGGTGCGGGCCGCCACCACCGCGCAGGCGATGGCCAGCGCGTTGCCCTGGCTTTCCTTGCCACCAAAGCCGCCGCCCATCCGCCGCACCTCGACCCGCACCGCGCTCATCGGCAGGTGCAGGGCGTGGGCGACCTTGTGCTGGATCTCGGTCGGGTGCTGGGTGGAGGAATGGATCAGCAGGTCGCCGCCTTCGAGCGGCAGGGCTGCCGCGACCTGACCTTCCAGATAGAAATGCTCTTGCCCGCCGACGTCGAACCGGCCTTCGACCGTATGAGGGGCGGTTTGAATCGCGTGGGCGGCATCGCCCTTGACCCAGATCACCGGCCCGTCTTCGAACCTGCTGTCGGCCAGCAGCGCATCATCCACCGTCAGCAGGGCTGGCTTTTCGGCATAGGTTACCTTTGCCAATCGCGCAGCCTTGCGGGCTGCCAGATGGCTGTCGGCCGCGACCAGAAACAGCGGCATCCCGAGGTAGAGCACCGGCCCGGTGGAGATCATCGGCTCGTCATGCGCCGAAGGGCTGCAATCGGGCACCTCGTCAAAATCCTCCGGCCCGTAGACCGCCACCACACCGGGGGCGGCGCGCACGGCCGACAGGTCCAGCGACGTCACCTCGCCATGCGCGATGGTCGACAGGCCAAAGGCCAGATGCAGCGCTTTGGCGGGCAGGGGGATGTCATCGACGTAGCGCGCCTGTCCGGTCACATGCAGCGGGGCCGCGTCATGCGGCAGGGGTTTGCCCATGCTCATGCCCGCACCTCCAGAACGGACACCGGAACACCGGCCAGATCATGGGCGTAGCGGCGCAGCATGTTTTGCGCGGTGGTCAGGCGGTAGGCTGCACTGGCCCGCATGTCGGACAAGGGCGCGAAATCCTGCGCCATCAGCGCTGCCGCCGCGTCTGCGGTGGCGGGTGTCAAGGGGTGGCCGATGAGGGCTGCCTCAACCGCCGCGGCCCGTTTCGGCGTGCCCGCCATGCCGCCAAAGGCGATGCGGGCCGATGTGATGGTGCCATCCGTCACGGTCAGGTTGAAGCAGCCGCAGACGGCGGAGATGTCCTGATCGAAGCGTTTCGACAGCTTGTAACAGCGCAAGTTCGGGGCAGTGGCGGGAATGGTCACCGCCTCGACAAATTCGCCGGGCTGGCGGTCCTGCTTGCGGTAGGCGATGAAGAAATCCTCCAGCGGCATGTCGCGCCGGGTATCGCCGCGCCGCAGGTGCAGGGTGGCACCAAGGGCGATCAGCGCCGGGGGCCCGTCACCGATGGGCGAGCCATTGGCGATGTTGCCGCCGATGGTGGCCGCATTGCGCACCTGTTCGCTGGAATAGCGGCGCAAAAGCTCGCCGAAAGACGGAAAACGCGGGGCGAGTGCCGCGCGCAGATCGGCAATGGTGACGCCCGCCCCGATGCGCAGGGTGTCGCCGTGATCTTCGATCTGTTGCAGATCGGTGATGCCCGACAGGAAGGCCACCGGGGAGAGATCGCGCAGCTGTTTGGTCACCCACAGGCCGACATCGGTGGCCCCGGCGATCAGGGTGGCATCGGGATTGGCGAGGTACCACGCGGCGAGGTCGTCACTGGTGCGCGGGCGGAAGCCGGGCAGGGGGGCTGCCTGCCCCCCTCGGGCTTCGCCCTCACCCCCCGGGGATATTTGGGAACAGATGATGTCACGATCGGTTCTCATCCAGTCTGGCACCGGGGCGGTCTCGGCGGTTTTGGCCGCGCGGATGATCGGGGCGTAGCCGGTGCAGCGGCACAGGTTGCCGGCCAGCTGGTCATCATGGTCGGTGGCGCCGTTCAGGTGGGCGGTTGCCATCGACACGATGAACCCCGGTGTGCAGAAGCCGCATTGCGAGCCGTGATGGTCGATCATCGCCTGCTGCACCGGGTGCGGCTGGCCCTGCGGTCCGGCGATGCCTTCGACGGTGCGCACGGCCTTGCCGCCCAGTTGCGGCAGGAACAGGATGCAGGCGTTGAGCGCGCGGCTGCCGGTGGCATCGGTGACCATCACCGTGCAGGCCCCGCAATCGCCTTCGTTGCAGCCTTCCTTGGTGCCGGTCAGCCCGCGGGTGTCGCGCAGCCAGTCCAGAAGCGTCCGCGTGGGCGCCTCGGCGGACACGCGGACAGGCGCTCCGTTCAGGTGAAACGCAATCTGCGACATATATGTTTCGTCCGCCGCCTTCTCCCCGTTCGAGGTTTTTCGCATACCCGCCCGATGCGGCGTAAAACGGGCATGCACCCCTTATGTCCCTGTCAGATCATCAAGCAAGCCGAAGGGCTACAACGCAAGATATATATCATGGCCCGCATTTGAAGCACCATCGGGATTTGCCGAAGAATGAGGCGCCCTTTCCCCCGCCCGGATGCTTCGCTAGGCTATGGCCATGACACAAGCATCGCGATTCATCCACCTTCGGGTGCACACCGAACACTCCTTGCTGGAAGGGGCGGTGCCGGTCAAAGCGCTGGTCAAGCTGGCGGTGGCGGCGCAGATGCCTGCCATCGCGGTGACCGACACCAACAACATGTTTGCCGCACTGGAGTTTTCGGTGACGGCGCAAGGGGCTGGCGTGCAGCCGATTGTGGGCTGTCAGGTCAGTCTGGCGCATGACCCCGCCCAGCCGGGGGAGCGGCCGCGTGCGCCTGCGCCGGTGGTTCTGCTGGCGCAGAACGATGCGGGTTACATGAACCTGATGAAGCTGAACTCTTGCCTGTATCTGCGCGGCGACGGGCAGTTGCCGCATGTGACGATGGAGGATCTGACCACTCATGCCGGGGGGCTGATCTGCCTGACTGGCGGGCCGGATGGGCCGCTGGGCCGGTTACTGCAGGCCGGGCAGATGGCACGGGCGCGCGCGCTGCTGGAGCGGTTGGCGGCGGCGTTTCCGGACCGGCTGTATGTGGAATTGCAGCGCCATCCGGGCGAGGGGGGCAAGCTGCCGCCCGCCGAGGCCGGGTCGGAGCGGGGGCATATCGAGCTGGCCTATGACATGGGCCTGCCGCTGGTGGCGACCAATGACGTCTATTTCCCGAAAGCCGAGATGTACGAGGCGCATGACGCGCTGATCTGCATTGCCGAGGGCGCTTATGTCGATCAGCAGCAGCCGCGTAGGCGGCTGACCCCACAGCACTACTTCAAGTCCGAAGCCGAGATGTGCGCCCTGTTCGCCGATCTGCCCGAGGCATTGGAGAACACGGTGGAAATCGCGCGCCGCTGCGCCTTTGCCGCCTACAAGCGCAAGCCCATTTTGCCGAAATTCGCCGATGACGAGGTGAACGAGCTGCGCCGTCAGGCCAATGAGGGGTTGGCAAGGCGGCTTGCCATCATCCCGCATGCGGTGACGGTGGAGGAGTATCAGGCGCGGCTCGACTTCGAGCTGAACGTGATCGAAGGCATGGGCTTTCCCGGCTATTTCCTGATCGTGGCCGATTTCATCAAATGGGCCAAGGATCAGGGCATTCCGGTGGGGCCGGGGCGGGGGTCGGGGGCCGGGTCGCTGGTCGCCTATGCGCTGACCATCACCGATCTCGACCCGCTGCGCTATGCGTTGCTGTTCGAGCGGTTCCTGAACCCTGAACGGGTCAGCATGCCCGATTTCGACATCGACTTCTGCATGGACCGGCGCGAAGAGGTGATCCAATACGTGCAAGCGAAATATGGCCGCGACAAGGTGGGGCAGATCATCACCTTTGGCGCGCTGCTGTCAAAGGCCGCCGTGCGCGATGTAGGGCGCGTTTTGCAACTGTCTTACGGGCAGGTGGACCGGCTGTCGAAGATGATCCCGGTCGAAGGGGTGAAGCCGGTTTCCATCACCAAGGCGCTGGCGGATGAGCCGCGTCTGCGCGAGGCCGCGAAGGAAGAGGTGGTGGGGCGGCTGCTTGGCTATGCCCAGCAGATCGAAGGCTTGCTGCGGAACGCATCGACCCATGCTGCGGGGGTGGTGATCGGCGACCGCCCGCTGGACGAGCTGGTGCCGCTGTACCGCGACCCGCGGTCGGACATGCCGGCCACCCAGTTCAACATGAAATGGGTCGAGGCCGCGGGGCTGGTGAAGTTCGACTTTCTGGGGCTGAAGACCCTGACCGTGATCCAGAACGCGATGGACCTGCTGGCGCTGCGCGGCATTGCGTTCGACATCAACCTGATCCCGTTGGACGACAAGCCCAGCTATGAGCTGTATGCCGCGGCCAAAACGGTCGCGGTGTTCCAGGTGGAATCCAGCGGCATGATGGACGCGCTGCGCCGCATGAAGCCCACCTGTATCGAGGATATCGTGGCGCTGGTGGCGCTGTACCGCCCCGGGCCGATGGAGAATATCCCGGCCTATTGCGAGGTGAAGAACGGGCTGCGCGAGATTGAATCCTTGCACCCCACCATCGACCCGATCCTGAAAGAGACCCAAGGCATCATCGTCTATCAGGAACAGGTGATGCAGATCGCGCAGGTCATGGGCGGCTATTCGCTGGGCGGGGCTGACTTGCTGCGCCGCGCGATGGGGAAAAAGATCGCCGAGGAGATGGCCAAGGAACGGCCCAAGTTCATCGACGGGGCCAAGAAGACCCACGGCATCGATGCGAAAAAGGCGGGCGAGGTGTTCGACCTTTTGGAGAAATTCGCCAATTACGGCTTCAACAAATCGCACGCTGCCGCCTATGCGGTGGTCAGCTACCAGACCGCCTATCTGAAAGCCAATTACCCGGCCGAATTCATGGCCGGGGTGATGAACTGCGATATCCACCTGACCGACAAGCTGGCGGTGTACAAACGCGAGGTCGACAAGTTGGGGCTGGCCATGGTGGCGCCTTGCGTGAACCGGTCGCTGGCCACCTTTACCGTGCGCGATGGTGCGCTGGTCTATGCCCTTGGCGCGCTGAAAAACGTCGGCGTCGAGGCGATGAAACTGATCGTCGGGGCGCGAGGCGACAAGCCCTTTGCCAGCCTGTTCGATGTTGCCCGCCGGGTTGACCTGAAACGGGTGGGCAAGCGCCCGATGGAAATGCTGGCCCGCGCCGGGGCGTTTGATCAATTGGACCCCAACCGCGCCCGGGTGTTTGAGGGCCTTGATGCGCTGGTCGCCTATTCCGCCGCGATCCATGAGGCGAAATCCAGCAATCAGGTGTCGCTGTTCGGTGAGGCCGGGGCCGACATTCCCGAACCGCGCCTGCCCTACCGCGATGACTGGCAGCCGGTGGAACGGCTGGGGCATGAGCATCAGGCGGTGGGCTTCTACCTGTCGGGTCACCCGCTGGACGACTACATGGGACCGTTGAAGCGCAAGGATGTGAAGACGCTGACCGAGATCACGCAACTGGCCCAACGTGGCCCGCTGATTGCGAAAATCGCAGGCTCGGTCGCGTCAAAGCAGGAGCGGAAATCGGCCAAGGGCAACCGCTTTGCCTTTGTGCAACTGTCGGACCCGACCGGTCTCTATGAGGTCACCGTGTTCTCAGACGTGCTGGAAGCCGCGCGCGAGTTTCTGGAGCCGGGGCGCAATGTGGTGCTGACGGTCAAGGTCGACCCCGATGGCGATGGCGTCAAGCTGCTGGCCAATGCGGTGCAGCCCATTGACGCAGTGGCCGATCAGGCGGGGGCCGCTGACCTGCGCATCCACCTGAACCGGGCCGAGGCGGTGCCGTCGCTCGCTGCCCTGCTGGGCCGGGTCGAGGGCCGCAACCGCGCCCGCATCACGCTGTGCGTGCCCGACGATCAGGGCCGCGAGATCGACCTGATCCTGCCGCAACCCTATCCGGTGACGCCACAGATCAAGGGGGCGATCAAGGCGATGCAGGGTGTGGTGATGATTGAGGAGGTGTGAGGGGGCGGGAGGCTTTGCGTAGTGCGGAACGTGGCGGGCCAAATCGCGCAATGCGGATGTTCCGGCACCTTGGTCGCCGTGGTGACCAGATACGCTGCCCGAAGGTCAGGCATGGGTTAAAGGAAATCGCGCGCCCGGCTTTGCAGTTGCGCCAGCACGTCCAACGCGTTTTCACACTTGTCAGACGGCACAAACACATGGTCGTGATGAAAGGCTGCGATCATGTTGCAAGGGATATCCGCGTCACTCAGCGCCTTGGACACTGCCGCAGTGAGCCCGACTCCGTCCAGTGAAGAATAAACGTTGAGGGTAATGCAGCGCATCGGCTGGCTAAGCTCGGCCCCTGATCTTTCAGCCAGGCCCATGGGAACCAGCAACGAAAGTCCTTCTTCTTCCCTGAAAGTCGCAATTGCATGGGACGACAGCGAACCAATGAGCGCGGGACTGGTCGTCGATACAAAAGCAAAGACGCCGGGGATCAACGTCGGCTTCATGTCTGCGATCATTGCGTAGGCTGAGTGGGCTATGTCTGGCATCCATTTTCTCCCGACCCGGACAAATCGAAACCATCGCATCGCCTGTCAAAAGCCGCAAGCTTCCAAAGTCTTCCTTGGGGCTTTGTGAGGTATCTAAGCGGTGCCGCGTTTACTCTTCCGGGTGCACCGACACGCGTGCGCCGTAACCCCTCACCGCAACCCAAACTCCGCCATCGCTTCGGCCAACCCCGGTGGCAGCGTCTCCTCAGCTTCCCGCCCCGGCAGCAGGTCGGGCGGGGCGTCTTTCGGGTCCAGATAGCGCCAGCCCTGGAACGGGCGGCGGGGGACGGCTTGGGTGCGGGTGACTTCGGCGTCCAGCACGATGGCGCAACGGGAAATGCCGTCTTCGCCCGTCACCTGCTCCAGCCCCACAATCCGCTGCCGCGCCAGCACCACACTTTTGATCACCCAATACAGCGAGCCGCCGGCCAGCACCTCGTCTGCGCGCTTTGGCCACATGCGGGTGACATGGACTGCACAGCCCTTGGGCCAGCGCGCCCGCTGGCTGCGCTGCCAGTCCAGCAAATCCTCGACGGAATCGGCTCCGACGCAGAGTTTCAGGATGTGAATATGGTCTGTCACCGACTCGGTCCCCGTTGAGAAGGGCAGAGCATAGGCCACCGGATGGCGAGGGCAAGGCGTTGACCGCCGCGTAATAGGGGCGTATTTTGTGTTTATGGCTTTGTGACGACACATCGCCTAGAATGTCATGGAGTAGCTCAATAGGAAGAGCGCCCGTTGTCGAGTAGTGTTGTTTGCTTGCCGGCAATTCAATATTACGGCGGGAAGGTTGCGGGTTCAAGTCCCGCCTCCATGCCCATCACATTGCAAAACTTGCTGAAATTAAAGGACATCCTGACTATGTCTCGATTCGCTGCGCCCATTGCCGAACAGATCTGGGACATGAAATACCGGCTGAAAGCGCAGGACGGCACGGCGATCGACACCACGGTGGAGGATACCTGGCGCCGGATCGCCCGCGCCATGGCGGCGGTCGAGAAAGATCCGGCCAAGTGGGAGGCAAAATTCTACCACGCGCTGGAGGATTTCAAATACCTGCCCGCAGGCCGCATCACCGCAGGCGCGGGCACCGGGCGGGCGGTCACGCTGTTCAATTGCTTCGTCATGGGCACGATTCCTGACAATATGGGCGGCATCTTCGACGGGCTGAAAGAGGCCGCGCTGACCATGCAGCAGGGCGGCGGCATCGGCTATGATTTCAGCACCATCCGCCCGCGCGGGGCCGAGGTGAAGGGGGTGGCGGCCGATGCCTCTGGCCCCTTGTCCTTCATGGATGTCTGGGATGCGATGTGCCGCACCATCATGTCGGCGGGCAGCCGGCGCGGCGCGATGATGGCCACCATGCGCTGCGACCACCCCGATATCGAGGCGTTCATCGAGGCCAAGAAAGACCCGGCTCGCCTGCGCATGTTCAACCTGTCGGTACTGGTGACCGACCCGTTCATGGTGGCAGTGAAGGCGGATGGGCCGTGGGAGCTGGTGTTCGGCGATAAAGTCTACAAGACGCTGCAGGCGCGCGATCTGTGGAACAAGATCATGCGCAACACGTTCGATTTCGCGGAACCGGGTGTGATCTTCATCGACCGCATCAATGCGATGAACAACCTGAGCTATTGCGAAACCATCGCCGCTACCAACCCCTGCGGCGAACAGCCCCTGCCGCCTTATGGTGCCTGCCTGCTGGGCAGCATCAACATGGCGGCGCTGATTGCGAACCCTTTTGCCGCCGATGCAGCCCTTGACCTTGAGGCGCTGGATGATCTGGTCCGCACCGCCGTGCGGATGATGGACAACGTGGTGGACGCCAGCCGCTTCCCCCTGCCGCAGCAAGAGGCCGAGGCGCAGGCCAAGCGCCGCATCGGCCTTGGTGTCACCGGGCTTGCTGATGCGTTGCTGATGATCGGCGCGCGCTATGGCAGCGCGGAGGCCGCCGCGATTACCGAGCGTTGGATGCACGCCATTGCGCGGTCGTCCTACCTTGCCTCGGTGGACCTTGCGCGCGAAAAGGGGGCCTTCCCGCTGTTTGACGCCGACAAATACCTCGCCTCGGGGGCGCTGGCCGACATGGACGCCGATGTGAAGGACGCGATCCGCCAGCACGGCATCCGCAACGCGCTTCTGACGTCGATTGCGCCCACCGGCACCATCAGCCTTTATGCCGGCAATGTGTCGTCAGGGATCGAGCCGGTATTCGCCTATGCCTATACCCGCAAGGTGCTGCAAAAAGATGGCTCGCGCACCGAAGAAGAGGTGGTCGATTACGCCGTGCGGCTTTGGCGCGAAAAGTTCGGTGATGCGCCTCTGCCGGACCATTTCGTCAACGCCCAGACCCTGCCGCCGCTGGACCATGTGCGCATGCAAGCCGCCGCGCAAAAATGGGTCGACAGCAGCATTTCCAAGACCATCAACTGCCCGGAAGACATCAGCTTTGACGATTTCCAGCAGGTCTATATGGCTGCCTGGGATCAGGGCTGCAAAGGCTGCACCACCTACCGCCCCAATGATGTGACCGGATCGGTGCTGACCGTGTCGGAGGCGTCGGACAAAACTCCGTCCGAAGCCCCCGCCGCGCAACAGGATGGCGAGGTGATTTACCTGTCAGAACCGCTTGACCGACCAGCTGCGCTGGAAGGGGCGACCTACAAGCTGAAATGGCCCGGCTCGGAACACGCGCTTTACATCACCGTGAATGACATCATCATCTCCGGCCACCGCCGCCCGTTCGAAGTGTTCATCAACTCCAAGAACATGGAGCATTTCGCCTGGACCGTCGCGCTGACCCGCATGGTCTCGGCCGTGTTCCGGCGCGGCGGCGATATCTCCTTTGTGGTCGAGGAACTGAAAGCCGTGTTCGACCCGCGCGGCGGGGCCTGGATGGAAGGCAAATACATCCCCTCGATCCTCGCCGCCATCGGTGGTGTGATCGAACGCCACCTGATCGAGATCGGCTTCATTGAGGGCGAAGGCATGGGCCTGAAATCTGACCCGCATGCCGAGGTCGTCGCCATCGGTGCCCCCCGCGGCAAAAGCTGCTCCAGCTGCGGCAGCTATGACATGCGCATGGTAGAGGGTTGCATGACCTGCGCCTCCTGCGGCTATTCGAAGTGCGGCTGATGTGAAAAGGGTAGCTGTCATGAAACAGCGGGCAATTGAGCGCCATTTGACCCAGAATGACGACCAATTGTTGGGTATATAAACTCCACTACTTTCTAAGGGTTTGAAATCATTGAGGTTGATAGATGCAGGTTCGAGTGGACTGGCATCCTTGTTTCAATGCCTTGTGTATTGGCGCAAAGCTTGACCAGTGCCGTCGAATGTTATCACTACGGCCCTAGCAACTGTATCTGTCAGGGCCCCGAGGCGGTCCATTTTTGACGGCTTTTTGCATAGCGCGTTCGCGATATTGACCAACTTTCTGGCGACCGCGGTGATGATGACCTTGTGCGGTTTTCCGGCTTTGCGGAGGCGTTCTGCGAAGGATTTCAGGCTCGGGTTGTGATGTGCTGCGACCAAGGCCGCTTGGAACATCACGTGCCGCAGGGCGCGACGACCACCGGCAATGGCCCGTTTTCCGCGAAGGGTTCCGCTATCGTTTGCGACCGGGGCCAAACCGGTGAGTGCGGCAGCCTGTTCGCAGGTGATGGTGCCGATCTCGGGCATTTCTGCGACCAGCATTGAACTCGCAACCGGGCCGATCCCCGGGATAGAGCGGAGAACACCGGCAGTCTCCGACAGGCGTTCATCGTTCGCGATGGCCAGGGTGATCCGGTCTTCCAGTTCCTTGATCAGGCTGTCGATCCGTTGCTTCAACTCGGTGTCGACGTCCTCAAACATCACGGCGGTGCCGAGCTTCTGATGCGCACGGCGAATTGCAATGCGGCAACAAGGTCTGGATCTACACCGCACATCGGACGTTTGAGATCAGAGAGCCAGGTTCCACCACCGCGAATCGCTTGGTTGTAAACGTAATCGGTTGGCTACCCATTGAATGGCTTACGTGATCGACCTTCTGGTATGACGCACAAGGATGCGAGGGACCCGATGCACTTCGTACACGATGGTTTGGAACTTGCCCGTTTTAGCGAATGCGCTCCAATTTTCCCTCTACTTCCGCGCCAGACTCGATTGCAATCGTCTCATGTCCAATATCGGCTAAGACGACCGCGGTATTGGTCAGCGAAACGTTTCGCGCGTTGATCGCACCCGATATTCGGCCGTGTACAGCCAGGTCATGGGCAACCGCGGTACCCTCAAGAATGCCTGTCGGCGCGATTAAGATGTCCGGCGCCCGCACTTGGCCCAAAACTTTGCCCTCCACATCGACCGGTCCAGTCGAATCGATATCACCCTCGATGATAAGGTCCGCCGCAACGATGCTGCGCCTCACACCCGACTTTGCAGGCGCAGGCCACTGCGCTGAAGTCCCAGAACTAATCATCATTATTTCACCCCGATCAAGTTGGAGCCGCGAATGGATCAGAATGACGTGTTCTCAGCAACCAACTCTCATGGGCATCGGCGGCAATTTGCAAATGCTAGTCCCGGCTGGCCGGGGATTGGTTCTGTCAGGCCGTTACCATATCGACTTGGCTGCCAGAGCCTCGAGGCAGATCGGTGCCTTGGACAGTCAGCGGCGCGGCCTTACTGCTGTGTTGCCCCTTGTAGAGATCTGCCCGGTGTGAACTTATCGCCCGGCTTGTGCCCGGCGTCCCGGACGCTGACGGCCCCTGACGCTCAAGGCTGCTGATATGACAACCATCCCCCGTTCTGGAACCTACGTCACCGTGCTGGCGGTATTGGGTCTGACACATCTTCTGAACGATCTGATGCAGTCGCTGATCCCGGCGGCCTATCCGATCCTGAAGGAGGCCTACGATCTGGATTTCGTCCAGATCGGGATGATCACCCTGACCTTCCAGGTTGCTGGAGCCTTGTTGCAACCGGTGATCGGCATGGTCACCGACCGGCACCCCGCTCCCTATTCGCCGGTGGTGGGGATGATGTTCACCCTGTCCGGGCTGGTCTGCCTCGCCTATGCGCCGACCTATGCGATGATCCTGGTCTCGGTCGCGCTGATCGGCATCGGCTCGTCAATCTTCCACCCGAGGCGACCCGGATGGCGCGCTATGCCGCCGGTGGCCGCCAGGGGCTGGCGCAGGGGATGTTTCAAGTCGGCGGACAGGCGGGCGGCGCGCTCGGCCCGGTCTTCGCCGCGCTGATCGTTGTGCCTTGGGGCCAGCCCAGCCTCGCGTGGTTCGCGCTGACGGCCCTCATGGCGATGGCGCTGCTGACCTGGATTGGCAGCAAGCAACGCCAGATCAGCGCCGAGTTCGCGGCGATGCGGGCGCGGCGCAAGACGACGGGAGCCCCGGCTCCCCGGCATGCGCCCGCGACCATTGCCGTCGGTCTCGTGGTGCTGACGTTCCTGATGTTCACCAAGAACGCTTATGGCGAGAGCTTTCGCTCGTTCTACACCTTCTACCTGATCGAGCGGTTCGGCCTGACGATTCCCGCCTCGCAGATGATGCTGTTCGTGTTTCTGATGGCCGCGGCAGTGGGTGTCCTGATCGGCGGGATCCTTGGGGACCGGATTGGCCGCTACCGGATCATCTGGATCTCGATGTTGGGACCGCTGCCGCTTACGCTGCTGTTGCCGCATGTGGACCTGTTCTGGACCGGCGTGCTGACGATCCTGATCAACCTGATCATGGCCAGCGCCTTTGCCTCGATCCTGATCTACGCGATGGACCTGCTGCCAGACCGGATCGGCCTGATCGGCGGATTGTTCTATGGGCTGAACTTCGGACTTGGCGGCATCGCGGCCGCGCTCCTGAGCGTGCTGGCGGACAGCTACGGCGTCGAGACAGTCTACCAGATCTGCGCCTTCTTGCCGCTTTTCGGGGTGCTGGCCTGGTTCCTGCCCCGGATTGACGAGGATGTGGGGACATAGGTCCGCGGTGGTGCGATGCAGATCCCCTTCTGGTCCCGATTGCCATCTGCTATCCTTCTCTAATGGATAGAACCCAGCCTGAACTTCATAGCGACCTCAGAGAGATCCTCGGTTTTCTTACATCGATAACTGGTCGCATTTTGCAGGTTTCGGACCGCAAGGCTGGCGTGGTGATGGGCGTGGCAACCAACACGCTCATGGGGTCAGCCTTCGTGACGAGTGTCATGGGTGCGGTTGGATCCCTCGGAACGGCCGGGACTGGGGCCGCCATCGCGGGTCTGTCCTAAGCCAAGACCACGATCATCGTGAGATCGTTTGTGGTGGCTCGGGACAACATGCTGGGCAACGTGGTTCAGCTCTCGATGGCCGGAGTGCCCATGATGGACATCGTCAAGGGGATGAGAGCCAAGTTCATCGAGATCACGGCCTATGTGAAGAACCGGGAGGACATCAAGAAGCTGGAGGTTGACCTGGCTGCTGCTGTGAGAAATCCAGGAGAGTACAAGAAGATCTAGGCCCCGATGCGAGTGCTTCAGGAGGCCAACGAGGCCATGAGCATCGCACCTCTGATTGAGGCAGGGGAGTTCTCGACGATCTCTGAGAACCTCACTGAAGCCGACTTGGCCACCATAGTGTCCACCATCTACAGCGGACACTATCCGTCACTCTCACATCGCGGCAGAGCGGTCAGGCCGGACGCTTACGCCTGTTTACAGGCCAGTGTGACATTTTCGTGCGGCGCGGAGTCTCTGTGGATCGGGCCACCGAAATCCGGGTGAACAATACGTTAATCCTGATTAACATGGAGTCATGAGGGCAAGCACGCTTGAGGCGATGCCACCGCAAAGACCGACCGGATTATATCGCTTCAACTCTGCTCTGGGGAACAGACATGACACTTCTCAAGACACTGCGAAACTGCTCGCTGACAGCGCTGGTGGCGGCTGCACCACTGAGCGCGCAAGCGGCCCCTAGCGATGGACAGTCCTGCGCAGGCTTCGGGTCACAAACCTATTCCAATCATGAATATACAACTGTTGCCCTGAACGCCGGGGATACACTGACGGTGTCGGTATCTGGACAGTACAGTGATGTGTACGTTTTTGCCAATTCTCCGGGTAATTTCAGCACCATTCTGAGCGGATCAACATCTGATACGGCAACTTACACTGCCCCGGTGGATGGTGTCAGCGTAAATGTCTATTCCTTTTCTATGTATCAGTCCAATCTGACCATCACCATCACCTGCACCCCCGCCGCCGCCCCCGCGTCCGACACCATCGTGTCGCAAGCCGCAACCATCAGCGCGGCCAGCCAGTCGCGGGCAATCTCCAACGGCATCGCGGCTAACACGCGCAGCCGGTTGGGGGCTGGTGGCAGCAACACAGTCAGCCGGTCCGGCATGTTCTTTTCGACCCAAAACGCGACCCGCTCGGCGCTGGAAACCGCAGAGTACAACCTTTGGGTCTCGGGCGAGCTGCGCAATTTCAACGGCGGTCTGGACGGGTTTTCGGCCGATCTTACGCTGGGTGTTGACCGGCTGATCAACGAAAACATGCTGGCCGGTCTGCTGCTGGCCTATGGCCGCACCGATCTGGACGACGGTCTGGGCGAGGCGACCGTGGACAGCCCGGCCATCGGTGCCTATTTCGCCAGTCGCTTTGCCGGGGATCTGATCCTTGATGCCTATCTGGCCTATGCGCGCCCGGAAACCGAAACGGCAGGCACAACGTTCAAATCGGACCGCGTGTCGGCCGGGCTGATGCTGAGCGGGCAATATGCGCTGTCCACGGGCACGATGCGCCCCTTTGCCCGGCTGAATGCCTCGGTCGAGGATCAGCCTGCCTACACCGGCACCAATGGGCCAGTGGCGGCCACGGATCTGCGCAGCCACACCGCCTCTGTCGGGGCGCGGTTCGAAAGTGCTGTTGCGCTGGGAAGTACCGGCCTGCTGCCCTATATCAGCGGCGCGATTGATTACGGCTACACCGACAATGGCCTGAGCGCGTCGGATGATTTCTTCTATCCGCGCTTCGGCTTCGGTGTGGCAGGCCCTGTCGGCACCGGCTATGTTGCGCTGGACGTGGATGCGGGCAAAGCCCGGTCTGACACCTATGACGTGGGTCTGCGCCTGACCTATGAGGCGAAGTTCTGAGCGCAGCATTGCGACTTTACTGCTGTCCAAAGGCCCGCTGAAAAGCGGGCCTTTAGCTTAGGATGCGGACTGGATGCTACGGCGATCCTTGGTAAGAATGCTTATACCTATTGACCTGCCCCCGGTCGTCCCTCGGTCATAACGAGAGTCCTTGGGTTTGATAGTCATCGGTTTCGGGGGTGGCAAGCGCGTCGGGCGCGGAGCCATCAAATTGCTCAAGCACCCGACGCGCTTCTGCTGGGGTTTGGTTGCCCAGCGAGGAATGTGGCCTGACATTGTTGTAGTCGTAGCGCCAGAGAGCCAGCTTGCGGCGGGCATCCGCCAGGCTGTCGAAGATCTCTTCGTTGAGACATTCGTCGCGCAGGCTGCCATTGAAGGACTCAATATAGCCGTTCTGCTGGGGCTTGCCGGGGTCGATGTAATGCCACTCGACGCCGTTCTCGTTGGCCCACTTCAGGATGGCCTTGCTGGTGAACTCGGTCCCATGTCACTGGCTATACAAGCCGGTTTGCCATAGATGCGAACCAAGGCGTCGAGTTCCCGCGCCACTCTGGCCCCCGAGATGCTGGTATCGGCGACCAGGCAGAGGTTTTCGCGGCAGCAGTCGTCGTTGACCGCCAGGATGCGGAACTTCCGGCATGCCCCGAAGGTGTCCGACAGAAAGTCCAGCGACCAGCGCTGGTTCGGGCGCAACGGCACCGGCATAGGTGTGCGGCTGCCGCGAGCCCGTTTGCGGCCACGACGGCGGCGCACCGACAGCCCTTCTTCGCGGTAAATCCGGTAGAGCTTCTTTTCATTCATAACCATGCCCACACGTTCCAGCATGATGCCGATGCGCCGATAGCCAAACCGGTGCCGCTTCTTGGCGATCTTGTTCATTTCCACACGGATCTCCGGGTTGTCGGGCGGATGCTCGCGCCGCACGGTCTTCGGATCGACACCGATCAGGACGCAGGCCCGGCGCTGAGAGATCGGATGACCCTTCATTGCCCGCAGCACCGCGTCCCGCCGCTCGGCCGGTGTCGTCAGGGCTTTCCCAGCAGGTCCTTCAGAACCACATTGTCGAGCATGACGTCTGCCACCAGGCGCTTCAGCTTGGCGTTCTCGTCCTCAAGCTGCTTCAGGCGTGTGGCGTCGGACAGGTCCATCCCGCCATACCTGGCCTTCAGCTTGTAGAACGTCGCAGGGCTCAGCCCATGCTTGCGGCACAACTCGGCCGTCAGCAAGCCAGCCTCCTGCTCTTTGATCATCCCAATGATTTGCGCTTCGGTAAAACGGCTTTTCCTCATGTCGTCTGCTCCTTCAGGTTGGGCAGACTCTACATCACAGCGAGGGAACTTCCGGGGGGCAGGTCAACTCGCGCATCATGTGCCTGGAGGTCTTCCTCGCGCTCAACATTCACATAGGCTGCGAAGTCCTTGCCCGGTCTCCTTGATGGCGAGTATTGCTCTCAAAAGACCGGAACGGAACCGCGACAGGTCCAAACGGCTTCCTCGTGACAACGCAAAGTCGCGCGTTGNACGGCTTCCTCGTGACAACGCAAAGTCGCGCGTTGCGACGCATGCGGCACCGCTTCACCTCTATGCGCGCTCAAGGGTTCCGACATCAGAGTACGCGCTGTCTTTGAGGCGCTCCGATCACCACTGATCAAAAAAGCGCGCGTACAACTATGCACTCAGTCTAAGCTAATGCGGATCTCGAGGTGGGTGCTCAAACCGTTACGGACGTCACATCTCGGGTTTCGGCGGCCTGGGGCCTGCCCTGACCTGTCGGCTTAGAGAAATACCCGCTCGAAAGTCCACCAAGCGCCGATCCCGGCGATCAGGAATGAAGCCGGGATGGCAATCACTGAACGATACCAGGGCTGCCTCCCGAAAGGCATGGCGAACAAAAGGAACGCTATGGCGATCACCGCAAGCTGGCCCAGTTCGACCCCAATGTTGAACCCGATCAGGGCGATCACAAAGCGCCCCTCTGGCAGGCCCACATCGCTGAGGACGGAAGCGAAACCGAGGCCGTGCAACAACCCGAATCCAAAGACAACAGCGACCCGCGCCCTACCAACGTTTTCGGTTTTACCACCTAAGATATTCTCTACCGCCACATAGACGATGGAGGCGGCAATCATAGGCTCGACGATGGTAGCCGGGACATTGACGATCTTCAGGCTTGCAAGCGCCAAAGTCACCGTATGCGCAAGCGTAAAGGCAGTAACCTGCCATAGGAGCGGCCCGAGGCGCATGGCGAAGTAGAATAGCCCGAGGACGAACAGGATATGGTCCAACCCCTTTGGAATGATGTGTTCGAACCCTGAGACCACAAACCGCGCGAAGACTGGAAGCGCGCCTTCGGTGGCAAAGCCTGCGCGCGGAAGGGCAGTGCTGAGGTTACCGCCCGCAAGGATGGCTGTGTAGGCATCTGCGCCACCACCCATCTGACGCACGACGACCGATCCAAAACTGGCATCCCAGCCAATCTGGACCGGCGTGCCATCCGGCGGCAGCGCTGCGGTGATGCGCAGTTCACTGTCGCGCGGCAGGCTGATGTCGCCCACCTCGGGCACGGACACGCCCGCGATCTGCGGGTCGAGCCGAGTTCCGCCCGCAAGCAAGGTGATCCGTGCGGCAATTTCAGGCCAGGCGGCACGCAAGGCTGCCTCTAGCTCGGCGGGCTCTGCGACCCTCAAGGCATCATAGCGATCAGAAAGCGGGGAAAGATTGGTATCTTCGAGCCCGGCAAGGTCCATTCCCGCGATCAGCGGCTCGATCGGGGCGCGCAAGATGATCTCGATCGTTTCTGCACTGACGGTCACGTCGGTAACTGCGGGACGAACTTCATGTGCGGTGGCAGGCAGGGCCAAACCCATTGACAGACAGACACAACGGGCCAGCTTACAAACTGACGAGAGAACGAGGGAGGGCATGATGAGGCTACCGATATTGCTGGCTGCGATGGTCACAGCATTTAGCACGGCGATGGCAAAAGCTCACGAATTTTGGCTGTCACCAGAAGATTATACTGTTGCTCGCGACGGCGTGATGCAGGTTCGGTTGCGGGTCGGGTCCGAGATGAAGGGGCATGTCCTGTCTTATCTGCCGCAAGACATTGACCGGTTCGAGGTCATTCAGAGTGACGGCGTCCGCCCGGTCGAAGGTCGCATGGGCGACAATCCGGCGCTCGTGATGGATGCCCGGCAGGATGGACTGGCCGTGGTTGTGCATGAAACCAACGACGCTGTGGCAACATATGACGATTTCGCTGAGTTTCAGCGCTTTGTCGCCCACAAGGATTTCCGCACTGCCGTCACCGACCACACGGCGCGTGGCTTGCGGAAAACGGGGTTTCGAGAAACCTACCGACGACATGCCAAGAGCCTAGTCGCCGTGGGGTCTGGCGCGGGGGCTGATCGGGCAGTGGATATGGTGATCGAGATCGTCGCTCTGGCGAACCCCTATACCGACGATCTGACGGCGGGAATGCCTTTGCTGGTGCTGCTGGACGGCGTGGCCCGCCCAGACGCACAGCTGGAGCTGTTTCAGACATCGCCCGATGGAACGGTGACCATCACGCTGCACCGTACCGATGCTGATGGACTCGTGACCGTGCCGGTACTGAAGGGAATGGAATATCTTGCGGACAGCGTCAACCTGCGGGCCTTGCCAAATGACGATGTCGATGTCGGGCCGGTCTGGCATTCGGACTGGGCCTCGTTAACTTTCCACACACCGGACTGATGGATGTCTCTGGCGAAGGGGTGGCTTAGTCGACCCCAAAATTGGCAGATCCAGGTGCTCCTGGTCCCACCTACCAAGCCAGCTTATCGCAAATCGCTCTGCAACCGGGTCACAGGCTTGTCCGTTTCTTTGTCTGTATGGCGGGCCACAGTGCTGCACCGTGAAAATAGAAAAGGGGCGGCTTTCGCCACCCCACGCTCCTGAGACCTAAGGCAGATCACATCGGCGGCATAATGACCGTGTCGATGGCATGGATCACCCCGTTCGATGCTTCAACATCAGCCGTCGAAATGACTGCGCCGTTTACCTTGGCGCCACCTTCGAGAGTAATGGTGACGTCCGAGCCTTGAACTGACGCGGCAGTCATGCCTTCGGTCAGATCGGTCGACATGACCTTGCCCGGAACAACGTGATAGGTGAGCACTGCAACCAGCTTGTCCTTGTTTTCTGGCTTCAGCAGGTCTTCCACCGTGCCTGCCGGCAATGCGGCGAAGGCAGCATCAGTCGGTGCGAAGACCGTAAACGGGCCTTCGCCCTTCAGCGTTTCGACCAGTCCAGCAGCCGTCAGCGCGGCGGCGAGAGTGTTGAATGACCCCGCGGCAACTGCGGTGTCGACGATGTCTTTGGAGTGCCCACCTGCGAAAACAGGCATTGCGAATGCGGTTGCGGCGGTCAGTGCAAGAAAGGTTCTGCGGATCATAAGGTGTCACTCCCGTGAGATCGATTACGTTGATATATAGGGCGTCTACGGACGACTGGGTCGATTGGATCACTATTAGTCTGGCTGTGTGTGGCCCTCAGGCTAAGATCGATGGAGTTCTGGCGGACTAACGATAACTTGACTTAGCTTGTTTGACACCCATCGTGTCAGGCAGCACAGCGTTGCCGATGTGACCTTACTTCCGTTGGAATAAATACGATGAGCAGCAGTAAGGCGGACAGACGAGCACCAGCTGCCAATTTGGCCAAAACGCACTACGCTGCCGCAGGCGTCCCGAGTGGCGGCTTTGGGCCGGGTGTGTCGTTGGTCGACCTTGAAGTGTCAGCAGGCCATGGAGCACAACCGAATGGCGGCTTGGAGCCTTTCTGCAACATTCATACATCCGGCAGCGAGGCGATGCTGTTTTCAGGCGCAGCAACGCGTTCGGCCCTTAATGGACGGTAATGTGCGGTGCTGTGGTTTCCCAAAAATCGGACGTTCCGAACGACCCTTTAGACAGGACATGTGTTCGTCACAGAAACCACCTGGCGGTGTAGTGATGCATTTCGCGGTAGCGAAACCGAAGGGGGGTGGCAGGCCCGGGCAGGGGCTGGGCATCCTGCTGACTATAGACATGCAGCAAAGACCCATGACCCGTGCCGATCACGCTCGATACACCGGATCGTGATTTAAGCAGCGAAACTTCCAGCCCCGCAAAGACGAACGGCTCTTTGTGACACGCAATCAAGCGTGACACGCGATCACGTCGAATGATCGCCGCAGCAAAGGAGGACGATGCCATGCTCCAACAATTCACAGCGCAATACTTCCAGCAGGACAAAGGCAATGTGACCAGCATCCGGTCGGTAACGCTGACGGACAACAATCTGATCCGTGGTGACGACGCGGGCGAGACGCTGGTGTCCTCAGCAGCCCCGAACGGGGTCGCGATCTTCGACGGCGTGCAGCAGCTTGTCCCCGGTGTGGGATTTGTGGCGCCCAACAATGGCGAAGCCTTGACCACGGTCTTTTTCAAAGATGGAACCGAATTGAGCGGAGTCGAGGCGCTCTATGACATGGTCACCTTCAAGTTCTTGGAGTCGACAGAGTATTTTCTTCTGAATCCCGATGCGCTGGCGGGTGTGGGCAAGTCGCTTGCCGATGTGGCCCGTGTCCAGTTCGACGCCTATGTTGATCACGACCTGAGCTGGGCTGATTTCGGCTTTGTCCCGACCGGCGTCGTGGTGCCCGATCCCGAGCCAATGTTGAACCTCGTGCAAGGCACGGCAGGCAACGACACTCTGATCGGCACCAGTGGCGATGACCTGATCCGCGGTGGCGCCGGCAATGACAGGCTTACGGGCGGCGCGGGGGCCGACACATTCGTATTCGGTGCCGAGGTGCGAAATGGGGTCCGTGACCGCGATGTGATCACCGACTTCAACGCGGCCGAAGACACGATTGTGTTCGAAGCAGGTGCGATGGTTCGGTCTATCAGTGAGCGGAACGGCAACGTGATCATCCAGCTTGAAGGCGACCGTGACACGATCACGGTGCTGAACGCCGACCTCGGGATCGCGTCGAACTTCGTTTTCAGCGACGATATCTTTCTCAGCTGATTCCGGCAAACTGATCGGGCCGCCCGGACTTGGCGGCCCGGATCAGGCGGTCAGAATGGTACATCGCTTAACGGGCGTTGACGGCGTTTTGGGGCTTTGGTCGGCTGTGGCCAAAGTGCGCGCGATCAGAAATTTACGTTGAAACCCGATGGAGAAAGGTCTGCAAATGAGATCGCGCTTTACCTACGAGCACAGTAAAGGCGATGGCCCCTACTGCATCCTCGAAAAAGGGACGGGCAGTGACAGCTTCGTCTTCTCCGATGTGAACATCGATGACGTGACCTTTATCCAAAGCAGTGGCGGCGATCTGGTGATGAACACTGGCACTGAAACAATCACGGTCATTGACCAATTCGACATTGGCTCCCGCGCCATCGAGGAGATCATCTTTACCGATGGCACCACGCTCGATCTGGCCGGAATTACCGATAAGATTTACGAGCATGAGATGACCCTCTGAGCTGGTTGAACGCAAGGAAGAGTATTTTGGAACTGCGTTTTTTCCTGAGGAAGGACAAATGCCATCCAATGAACTCGATAGCACGTTGTTGGTAGTTGCGAATGCAAAATGACGGATAATCCAGCGGCACGAGGACGGGCGGAACTGCGCAGCGCGCGGCGCGAAAGCATGCTGCTATATTGGATCGTCGGCATCTTCAGCTTTTTCGTCAACCTGCTGATGCTGACCGGCCCGCTATACATGCTCAACGTCTACGACCGCGTGCTTAACTCGCGCTCGGTCGAGACGTTGATCGCGCTGACGGTGCTGGTGGCGTTCCTTTACGCGATGATGGGCATCATCGACCATGTCCGGGGTCGTGTTATGGCGCGGGTCGGCGCGCGGTTTCAGGCGCGACTGGACCGGCGCGTGTTCGCGGCGGTCGTGCGCGCCACGATCTTGCAGCGCGCCTCGCGCGAGGCAGCGACCGGTCTGCGCGATCTGGAGGCGGTGCAGCGGCTGATCACCTCGCCCGCGCTGATGGCGGTGTTCGACCTGCCTTGGGCGCCATTGTTTTTCCTTGGGATATTCATCTTTCATCCGCTGATGGGGCTGCTGGCCGTCTGCGGCGCGCTGGCACTGGTCGTAGTTGCCATCCTGAACCAAATCACAACCCGCGCGCCTTTGGCGCAGGCCAATGCAGCGAGCTTTGCCTCCGAGCAGATGGGCAGCCAGATCCGTCTAAACAGCGAGATGGTCCAATCGCTTGGCATGCGCGGGGCGGCTTTCGACCGCTGGCAGGTGGCGCGCAATGCGTCACTTGATGCCAGTATCGGCGCAGCCGATGCCGCAGGCAGTTATACCGCGCTGGCCAAGGCGTTCCGGATGTTCCTGCAATCGGCGATGCTGGGCCTTGGGGCCTACCTTGTGCTGCAAGGGCAATTGTCGCCCGGCGCGATGATCGCAGGGTCGATCCTGCTTGGCCGTGCGCTTGCCCCGATCGAGATGATCGTTGGCCAATGGGCGGTGTTCCAGCGCGGACGCGAAGGCTGGGGCAATCTGGCGGTCCTGCTGGGGCAGGTGACGCCCGAGGCACCGCGCACCCGCCTGCCACGGCCCAAGGCGCGGCTGAGTGCCGAACAGATCACGGTCGTCCCCCCGGGCGAAACTGTCGCGGCCTTGCGCATGGTCAGTTTCGATGTGGGAGCGGGACAGGCCGTGGGGGTCATCGGCACCTCGGGTGCGGGGAAATCCATGCTGGCCCGAGCGCTGACCGGCGTGTGGCAACCGGCGGGCGGGCAGATCAGGCTTGATGGCGCTGCGCTGGATCAATACGACGCGGACGTGCTGGGCCAGTATATCGGCTATCTGCCGCAGCGCGTTCAGCTCTTCGACGGCACGATCAAGGATAACATCGCCCGCATGGCGATGGCCCCCGATGATGCGGCGGTGGTGCAAGCTGCACAAAAGGCGGCAGCGCATGACATGATTCTGAAACTGCCTGACGGCTACGACACGCGCGTCAGTGCTACGACGGGCCGGTTATCCGGCGGGCAAATCCAGCGGATCGGGCTGGCCCGCGCACTCTACGGCGAACCCGTTGTGCTGGTGCTGGACGAGCCGAACTCCAACCTCGACAACGACGGGTCATTGGCGTTAAACGCCGCGATCCGCGCGTTCAAGGCGGCGGGGGGGATCGTGTTCATTATGGCGCACCGACCTGCGGCTATTCAGGAATGCGATCTTTTGCTAGTGATCGACAACGGGATGCGCCGCGCCTTTGGCCCCAAGGACGAGGTCCTGGCCGACTTGGTTCAGAACCATGCCCAGATCAAACGTGCTACACCCCAGTCTGGGGGCGTGTCATGACCACGCAATGGCCCGTGGGGCGCTACATGATCATCGGCATCGCCACGTTGGCCGTGCTGGTGGGTGGTTTTGGCACCTGGTTGGTCATGGCCGAGATCAACGGCGCGGTAATTACCAGCGGCCAGATCGAGGTGGACCGCAACCGTCAGGTGGTCCAGCACCCGTTCGGCGGTGTGGTGGCGGACATTCTTGTTGTTGAAGGCGACAGCGTGGCGGAAGGCGACCTGCTGATTCGACTAGACCCGACCGACCTGCAATCGGAACTGGCCATCGTCGAAGGGCAGTATTTCGAAATCCTCGCCCGCCGCGCGCGGCTGGAAGCTGAACGGGATGATGCAACCGCGCTGGTCTTCGACCCGATCCTGTTGGGGGTTGGAACGCCCGCTGCTGCAGAGCTGATGCAGGGGCAGGAACGGCTGTTCGCGGCGCGGCTGGAAACCAGCATGCAATTTATCGACCAGCTGGCCCAACAGCGCGCACAGATCGCAAGCCAGATCACGGGCATCACCGCGCAGCAGACGGCGCTGCAAACGCAACAGGGCCTGATCGCGCGCGAACTGGCCGACCAGCAAAGCCTGCTTGATCGCGGGCTGTCGTACGCCAGCCGCGTACTGGCCCTTCAACGCGAAGAGGCGAGCCTTCTGGGCCGCGTCGGCGAATTGACAGCGCAGGCCGCACAGGCCGCCGAACGGATGACCGAAATCGAGATTCAGGTGCTGGGCCTTGCGTCCTCGCGCCGCGAAGAGGCGATTACCCGCCTGCGTGATCTGCAATTCAACCAGCTGGAACTGGTCGAACGTCGCCAGACGCTGCTGCGCCAACTTCAACGGCTGGATATCCGCGCGCCCGTGTCGGGGATTGTTTACGGGATGCAGGTCTTTGCGCCACGCTCGGTCATACGCCCCGCCGATCCGGTGCTGTTCCTGATTCCGCAGGACCGGCCCCTCGTGATCGCGACGCAGGTGCGGACCACCGATATCGACCAGGTCTTTGTCGGGCAGGACGTGACCTTGCGGTTTTCCGCCTTTGACCAGCGGCGCACGCCGGAACTGGCGGGGCGCGTGACACTTTTGTCGGCGGATGCGTTTCAGGACGAGGTGACAGGCCAGTCTTTCTACCGCGCCGAAGTGCAGGTGAACGAGGGCGAAATGATGCAGCTGCCCGCCGATCTGGCCTTGCTACCCGGTATGCCGGTCGAGGCGTTTGTGCGCACGGGCGACCGCAGGCCGTTGGATTACTTTCTCAAGCCGCTTGCGGATTATTTCACCCGCGCGTTTCGCGACAGCTAATTGCACCCCGCCCTTTTTTAGTTCACCCTGAACAACCCTCATGCCATTGATTTCGCGTTGAAACAGGACTGTTTCTCTCGCCTCTGACTGCAGGATTTTGTATGATTGCGGGCGAAACCCTGCAATTTCGGTTCTGGCCATGAAGCACCGTCCGCGTTTCCCGGAGCAAGATGACCTGCTGCGCCCGCGCTTGATCGACATGATCGATGGGTGGCACGAGTTGGTGAAGCTGGCGGCGTTGATGAACTGGGATGTGTTCGAACGGGAGTGGGCTGGGTTCTTTCCGTCCGGCAAGGGGCGGCCCGCGACGGAGCCGCGGCTGGTGGCAGGGTTGTTGTATCTCCAGCACGCCTATCGGCTGTCGGATGAGGCGGTTGTCGCTCGGTGAAAGGGGCTCTCCCCTATATGTCCCCAGAAATGATGTTCCGAAAGAAAGGTGAGTCCGTCGGTGTCGAAGCGGATGTTTGGTCCTTGGGCGCAATGATGTTTCATCTGCTTTCCGGTGTTTTGCCCTTCGGGGAGGGCTTGATCGTTCCAGCCAATGTCAAAATGAATAATAGAGAGGCTTGGCCACCATTCATGACATCGAAGGCGGCTTTCTCAGAGCTATCGCGGGATCTTCAAGGCATAGTCGAAAGCTGCCTTAACGTTGACCCAGCCCTTCGACCGACAGCATCAGATCTGGCTGCGGCCACTGATGAGCTGGTCTACTTCAGGGGTGCGTGGAAGAATGGGACAGTCCACAATCTTGCAGGAAAGACCTTCGGCTTCATCTTGAGTGGTGGAAGGGAAGTCATGTTTCACGAAGACAGCGTTTACGGACCGAGGCAGGCTAAGGTTGGGTCCAAAGTTGTCTTCACTACGGCCCCTGGGCATCCGCGAGAACGTGCATTTCCGGTCCTAGTTCGCCCCTAGTGGCGTCCCTGATCAGCCTTCTTACCGACTCTGTTGCGCAAGAGAGTTGATGGCCGGAGTTCCCCTTTTCCCGGACAGACCTACGTGCTGCGGAGCGAGACGACTGGCCGCTTACGAGCTGCGGCAAAGCAGCATAAGCCGAGGTTGACCGGCGGCTATGGGCCGTTTCTGATGTTGGTCTGTTGATTTTCACCCAGAACTGACCCGGGCTTTTCATCGAG
>NZ_RPEM01000020.1 GCF_004745575.1 Pseudotabrizicola sediminis
TTGATATGCGGTTTGTTCCGTTCAAACTTTGCCTTTGCCATTCGCCAGCGCCCTTGAATTCGGGGGGCCCGCGCAAGATGCGGTCAGAGCCCCGTGCTACACGGGCGGCGAAGTAAGCTGTTAGCGGGGGGAAATCAAGCCTTTGTCAACACTTCCCGAGGGCAGCGCTACGGAGCGGGACGCACTGCCTGCGCAGGGGCTGGTAACCGTGCTGGCGCAGAGGCGGAAACCACGGTGGGCGCGACTGCAGCCCCGGGCACTGACCGTGGTGGCAGGCCAAACCATTCGGGGTTCTGCAACAGCCACTCCTCCACACGTTTCACCGCATTATAGGACAGCGCATCCATCTGCTCTTGCTTGTTGCGGGTAAGTCCGGTGCCGATCACCGTCTCCCCCGACAGGCTTTCAAACACGGTGATCTGCTTGCCTTCGGCATTCAGTTTCTGCTGGGCCGCGTCATCCCAGATGTTGGCCGTGACAACCAGAATCGACTTTGGTGCCGCCACAACCGGGATACCGGGCGGCGCAAGCGCATAGCCGTCAACCGAGATGCCGATGTTATATAGCTTCGTGCCCTGATACCGGCCAAAACGATCATCGACCGCCTTTTTCATCGCGGCCTGCCATTCCTCGCCGGTCGCGTTGCGCGAAATCGGCACCTTTTCGGTCTTGTCCGTCACCACAATGTTCAGGCCGAGGGCAAAGTCACCCAGCGGCACCGGCGGTTCGGCCAGATCGTTTTTGGCACAGCCAAGCAGCAGGGTGAGACAAAAGCCAAGTCCGATCAGACGGGCGCGGGTCATGGGCAGCTTCCTTGCAAAGGGTTAAGTCGGGATATCCCGTGGCGAGAGGTCGCGCAAGGCAGGCTGTGCCGATGAAAACCGCAGGGATCAGCCTATATCAAGTGCAAGCTCGGAGTCAGCATGACAGATCAACGCCCCGTTCCGCCCACGCAGACCCCGGTCAGAGTGCCCTTGGCGACCCGCCCTTTGGGAGTTTTCGGATCGCTTTCTGCCGGACGGCGCAATGTTCTGGAACTGATCCCCGAGATCGCGACCCATGCGCCCATACTGTCCGGGCGCACCGGAAAGCGCTGGCACATGGTGATGGATCCCGATGCTCTGCGCCATATCTTGCGGGACAATGTGGCGAACTACCCCAAATCTGTGGTCACCAAGCTGATCTTGGAGCCCGCCATCGGTGACAGCCTGTTCGTGGCCGAAGGGCAGGACTGGCTGTGGCAACGGCGCACCGCCGCGCCGGTGTTTTCCCATCGCAACGTGGCCGCCCTTGCCCCCGTGATGACCGCCGCCGCCGAGCGGGCCTCGGACCGCATCGGCAAGGGCGCAGGCCGTGCGGTCAACTGTTATGACGGAATGGTGACCGCAACCTTCGAGGTGATTTCAGACGTGACCTTTTCTGATGGCGAAGGGTTTGACCGCGCCTCGGTGCACCGCGCCATCGAAGATTACATGGCCCAGACCGCCCGCGTGTCGCTGCTCGACATCATCGGAGCGCCAGCTTGGGTGCCAAGACCAGGGCGGATTTTGGCGGGCAGTGCGATGCGTCAGATGAAGCGGGTGGCCGACGGCTCGATCCAACGCCGCCGGTCCGAGGGCAATCCGGGGGTGCCCGATCTGCTCGACCTGCTGCTCGCCGGCGAAGACCCGAAATCGGGCCGAAAGATGACCACGCCGGAACTGCGCGACAATCTGCTGACCTTCATCGTGGCAGGGCATGAGACAACGGCGCTCACCCTGTCATGGGCACTGTACCTCTGCGCCTTCGACCCCGCCGTTCAGGCCGCCGCGCGTGATGAGGCGCAGGCCGTGCTGGGTGCCCGCGCCGTGACTGCCACCGATATCGCCGCCCTGCCCCTGACCCGGCGGATCGTCGATGAAACGCTGCGGCTTTACCCTCCTGCGGCGTTCCTGTCGCGCACCGCGCAGGCCGCCGATACCCTGTGCGGACGCGAGGTGCTGCCGGGCGATACCGTGATCCTGCCGATCTATGCGCTGCACCGCCATCACGCGTTGTGGGATCGGCCCGACAGTTTTGACCCCAGCCGCTTTAGCGAGGCAAAGCCGACAGAGCGCTACGCTTACCTGCCGTTCGGCGATGGTCCGCGCGTCTGCATCGGGGCGAATTTCGCGCTGCAGGAAGCGGTGATCATCCTGGCCACCCTACTGGCCCGCTTCCGCTTCGCCCTTGTGCCGGGCAAAACTCCCAATCCGGTAATGATTCTGACCCTGCGCCCAGAAGGTGGGGTCTGGCTGACCGTAACGCCCGCCTGACCCTGCCAGATCACCCCCCAGCAATACTGCTTGGAAAACACGCGGGGGGGTGCGCAGGCAGCCATCACCGCGCCCGAAAGTCAGCCCAAAGCCTCGGCCTTGGCATGAAGATGCGCCACCAGCCCCGGGTCCAGCTTCAGCCGCGCGGCAAGCATGGCAAGGTAGCCCTTTTCCGCCGCCCCTTCGCTGTTCACCGTCAGCAACGACGCCGCATAAATCTCTGCCGCCTCTTCCTCAGTGCGCGCCAGGGCCGCGATCCGCCCGGCATCCAGGGGCGCATCAAGTTCTGCGGCGATCATCGCCGATGCCTCTGCCTCCAGCCCCAGCGCCGCCAACTGCACGTCGATGCGCGCACGTTCATCGGCCGTCACATGGCCATCGGCCTTTGCCGCCGCGACCATCGCCTGCAGCAGCCGCGCCGAAAGATCGTTGACCTGCGCCGCATCAGAGGGCAGGAAGCGCGTGCCCTCGGGCTGCGGCAAAGCCATCGGCCCCGGCTCTGCCATCACCGCCTTGCCCGCCTGCCAGTCCTGATACGCCTTGTAGGCCAGCCCGCCGATCAGCGCCGCGCCGCCGACCTTGACCCCGCTTCCCAGCATCTTGCGCCCGCCCTTTGTCATCAGAATGCCCATCAGGCCACCGGCAATCGCCCCTTTGCCCAAGGTGGACTGACCGCCCCACAGTTCTTTGGCCTTCTGGCCAAGATCATCGGCGCTGTGCATCCCAACCTTGCCACCGGTGGCCTGCCCCGCAATCTGACTGACCTGACCGATCACGGAATCGAGCAAAGATCTGGCGTTGAACATGACGGCACTCCCATAAAAGTTGTTGTCAGCCGAGATGGGGAGTGCGGGGGAGTTCCGCAACGCCTGTCCTCCGCGTTTTACGTCTGCCCCCAACCGCCGCCGCCCGGTGTCAGCATCTCGAACACCGCGCCCGCGGGCAGGTCGCGTTCATCATTGCCGCTCAGCCGTTCGACCTGTCCATCCGGCCAGATCACCCGGTTCTCCCCCAAGGCCCCGGGCGCGCCTCCGGCCATGCCAAAGGGGGCAACCTGACGGCTGCCGCACAGCGTGGTCACCGTCACCGGGTCCAGAAACCGCATCCGGCGCAGCGCGCCATTTCCGCCATCCCATTCACCCGGCCCGCCAGAGCCATGGCGGATGCCGAATGCCTCCAGCCGCACCGGAAAGCGCTTTTCCAGAATTTCCGGGTCGGTCATCCGCGTGTTGGTCATATGGCTTTGCACGGCATCGCAGCCGGCAAAGCCTGGGCCAGCCCCGGTGCCGCCGGCGATGGTCTCATAATTCTGGAACCGAGCATTGCCCCAGACAAAGTTGTTCATCGTGCCTTGCGACGCAGCCATCACCCCAAGCGCACCATACAGCGCGTTACAGGCGGCCTGCGACACTTCGGTATTGCCCGCGATCACCGCCGCCGGTGCCTTCGGGTTCAGCATGGACCCCTCAGGCAGGATGATGGTCAGTGGGCGCAGGCAGCCTTCGTTCAGCGGTATGGGTTTGCCGACCAGCGTGCGGAACACATACAGCACCACTGCCCGCGACACGGCTGCGGGCGCGTTGTAGTTACCACTGTGCTGCGCACTGGTGCCGGTGAAATCCACCACCGCACTACGGGCCACACGGTCAACCCGCACCGCCACCCGGATCGTGGTGCCAATATCCATCGGATAGGCAAAATCGCCATCCTCCAGCCGGTCAATCACGGCGCGGACGCATTCCTCGGCATTGTTCTGGACATGGCCCATATAGGCCGCCACGACATTTGCGCCGTAGGCCGCAACCACGCGCTGCAGCTCGCGCCTTCCGGTTTCATTGGCAGCAATCTGGGCTTTCAGATCGGCCATGTTCTGATCAATCGACCGCGCCGGATAACGCGCCGAGGCCAGCAGCGCCCGCGTCGCAACCTCGCGCAGCCGCCCCTGTTCCACCAGTGGGAACAGGTCGATCAGCACGCCCTCCTCGTCGATATGCCGACTGTCGGGCGGCGAAGACCCCGGCGTGCGCCCGCCGATATCGGCATGGTGCCCGCGCGACCCAAGCCAGAACGCAGGCACGCCATCCACAAAAACCGGCGTGATCACAGTCACATCCGGCAGGTGGGTGCCGCCATTGTAGGGACTGTTGAGCATCCATGCGTCCCCCTCGCGCGCCGTGCCAAGGGTGGCAGCGATCACCACCTTCACCGCATGTGACATCGACCCCAGATGCACCGGCACATGCGGCGCATTGGCCACCAGATCGCCCTGTGCGTCAAAGATCGCACATGAAAAGTCCAGCCGCTCCTTGATGTTGACCGACCATGCCGTATTGGCAAGCGTCGCCCCCATTTGATCGGCGACCGACATGAACAGGTTGTTGAACACCTCCAGCAACACCGGGTCTGCATGGGTGCCAACCGCATGGGCGCGGGTCAGCACTTCGGTCCGCTCAAGGATCAGGTTGCCGGCACCATCGACCCGCGCCTGCCAGCCGGGTTCCACCACGACCGTTCCGGTCGCCTCGCGCAGGATGGCAGGGCCAGTGATCTGCGTGGCTTCGGGCAGTTGCGCCCGATCATAGAGCGGCACCTCGGTCCAATCCCCGACCCAGACCCACTCTGTGCTGATCGGACCCGACAGCCCCTGCGGCGCAGCGCTGGCGGGCAGCGCTGCCCCGTCACCGATCGCCTCGACCGCCAGCATCTCGAACAGCACCGCCCGCTCGGGCGAGGCAAAGCCAAAGCGCGCCCGATGCGCCGCCTCGAAGGCCGCCTGCATCCCGGCCGCTTCCCCGAAGGCCACCTCAAGTGGCTGGTGCGAGCCATCATAGCGCAAGTGGGCGCGGGCCAGAATACGCGGGTTGACCGCCCCCTGCGCCGCCACCTCTGCCCTCACCTGCGCGGTGATCTCGGCCAGCGTCGAACGCGCCGCTGCCATCGCCGTCAAGGGCGCATCAAACTGCACCTCCTGCAACGCGCGGATCTCGGCAAGCCCCATGCCAAAGGCCGACAACACTCCGGCAAACGGGTGGATGAAAATCCGCGTCATCCCCAGCGCATCGGCCACGCTACAGGCATGCTGCCCCCCTGCACCGCCAAAGCACTGGAGCGTGTAGCCGGTTACATCGTGGCCGCGCTGGACCGAAATTTTCTTGATCGCATTGGCCATGTTGTCGATGGCGATGCGCAGGAACCCGGTGGCAAGCTCTTCTGCGCTGATCGGTGACTGGCCAGTCGTGGCCGCGATATCCTTGATGATGGCGGCACAGCGCGCCTGCGCGGCCTCTGCGTCCAGAGACGCGGTGCCCTCGGGACCAAACACCGCCGGGAAATGCGCGGGCGACAGGCGGCCAAGCACGACATTGCAATCGGTGATTGTCAGCGGCCCGCCACGGCCATAGGCGGCGGGGCCGGGGTTCGCGCCCGCGCTCTCCGGACCGACCTGCAACCGACCGTCGCGGAAGCTGCAGACCGATCCGCCGCCTGCGGCCACCGTATGGATATCCATCATCGGTGCCCGCATCCGCACGCCCGCCACTTCCGTCTCGAAACTGCGTTCATAGACCCCGGCGTAGTGGCTGACATCGGTCGAGGTGCCGCCCATGTCGAAGCCGATCAGCCGGTCAAACCCTGCCGCTGCGGCTGTCTGCACCATGCCGACGATGCCGCCTGCTGGGCCGGAGAGGATCGCATCCTTGCCCATGAACCTGTGCGCCTCGGTCAATCCGCCCGAAGATTGCATGAACAACAGCCGCCCCGTGGCACGGCCCATGTCCAGCGCGCCCTCCACCTGCGCCACATAGCGGCGCAGGATCGGCGACAAATAAGCATCCACCACCGTGGTATCGCCGCGCGCCACCAGCTTGGCCAGACGGCTCACCTCATGCGACAGGCTTATCTGGGTGAACCCCTCCTCTGCCGCAATCTGCCCCACCCGCGCCTCGTGCGCGGGGTTCAGGTAGCCGTGCATCAGCGCCACCGCGACCGCCCGGATGCCGCCAGCATGGGCGGCCTTGAGAGCAGCGCGCGTCGCATCCTCATCCAGCGGGGTGATCTCGGCCCCATCCGCATCCAGCCGCCCCGGTACCTCGGCCACCGCCTCGTGCAGCAGATCGGCGCGCCTGATATGGAGAGCGAAGAGGTCGGGGCGGGCTTGCGTGCCGATGCGCAGCAGGTCGGCGAAACCTTGGGTGATCAGCAAGAGCACGCGCTCGCCCTTGCGCTCCAGCAGAGCATTGGTGGCGACGGTGGTGCCCATCTTGACGGCCCCGATCAGGCCATCGGGGATCGGCGCGTCCGGGCCCAGCCCCAGACAATCACGGATGCCCTGCACGGCGGCATCGGCATAGCGATCAGCGTTTTCGGACAGCAGCTTGCGGGTCTCCAGCCCACCATCCGGGCGGCGGGCCACCACGTCGGTGAAGGTACCGCCCCGGTCGACCCAGAATTCCCACGTGTCCATGACGCCCCCGTTTTCCACCTTCCTTTGGGTGGGGCATGGGAGGAAAGGTGTCAACGGGGTGTTGGAGGGAAATTGGTTGGCGGAGCTGTCGAGTCCCTCTGCGCCTTACGAATCTAAACCATTTTATTTCAAAGACTTGATCAATGCATATTTGCACATTCCTTGACTTTGCCCGCTGAGGGAGAGGCAATCGGCAGTTGCGGGCAGAGCCATGCAGCACAGTCGGGCACGATGTTGCGACACTATCGAGAGCCGGAAGTCGGCCATGATCAAAGCGCAGGGAGCGGGTCGCGTTCGCAAGCCCCGAAAGACCATCTGCGCCTTGACGTGCCGCCACAGCGGCGGAGCCGGAGCATCGCGAATATCATCCAAATCCCACCCCAACCGCCCCAGGTCTCAGTCGGAATGATCCATGCTGCTGCGCTTTGTAGCCGTCTGGGGCGGGTCGTTCTTTTTCAACAGCATAGACCTGCGCGACCTGAGGGCTTTGACCGTGGTGGAGTCGCGCATCGATCTGGCTGCGGCGATCCTGCTGTCCGTGCTGCGATTGCGGCAAGAGCGGCGGCTGCGTGCCAGAAGCGTCTGGATAGCGTTTTTCACAATAGGGCTTCTGAACAACGTCATCCCGTTTTCCTCGACCGTGTGGGGCCAGCAACATATCGTCTTGACCCTGAACACCGCAGCGCAACGTCCAGACTTTACCCCGCCACCGTGTGCTGCACACTGCGGCGCGTGCGGGTGGAGGCGCGATGAAATGGGCTTTGCTTCGTCGCCGGGGCGTGGCTATCGTGCGGACACAAGAACTGGAAAGACTGCGCATGACCCTGCCTGCCAAGAGATTGACACTGTTGCCGGACACGCTACCCATCGACATCGCGCAAGAGGCCAAAGCGCCGGTCATCCGTGCGCTGGATATGTCGATGCTCACGGTGGAGGATCTGGTCAATCTGATCC
The DNA here is from genome assembly GCF_004745575.1 of Pseudotabrizicola sediminis. GTDB lineage: Bacteria > Pseudomonadota > Alphaproteobacteria > Rhodobacterales > Rhodobacteraceae > Pseudotabrizicola > Pseudotabrizicola sediminis. Next base: position 7,711 of record NZ_RPEM01000020.1, read on the forward strand.
TGCAGCGGTCCGAGGTTCTGTTCGACATGCCACGGTCGGGCCAGGTGATCCGCGCCTGGAATGCGGGGGATGAGGGGCCGATCCGTGGCTGTGTGGAGCGCTATGGCGACGAAATTGCCAGACGGGCAGCGGGGGTGATCCATGCCGAGTATCGCAGGCTTGCTCCGCTGCTGTTGGCCGATCCGCCAGCCCGCGTGGCCGATATCGGTTGTGGCTATGCGCTGTTTGATCTGTTTCTGGCGCGCGACACTGCGGCAAGCCTGGTGCTGATCGACATCGAACAGAACACGCGGCGGCATTTCGGCTACGCCGACGAGGGGGCGGCCTATTCCAACCTGTCGGTCGCGCGAGCCTTGTTGGAGGCCAATGGCATTGCGGCGCAGCGGATCGAGACGGTGAACCCCGAGCGCGCGGATCTTGGCGCAGTGGCACCTGTCGATCTGGCGGTCAGTTTCCTGTCTTGCGGGTTTCATTTTCCGGCCAGCACCTATGCGACGTATTTCCGCGAGAATGTGGTGCCGGGGGGTGCGATCCTGCTGGATCTGCGGGCGGCGACGGCCACGGCGCAGTTGGCCGGGCTGGAAGGCCTGGGCACGGTTCGGGACCTGCCCGCCCCGGCCAAGGCCCGGCGGATCTTGCTGCGCAAAGTTGCCCGCTGAGCGCAGACCATCAGGCGAAGCGGAAGCTGCCGGACAGGGGTAATTCGCGCGCGCGGGTGCCGGTCAGGGCAAAGAGCGCATTGGCCAATGCCGGGGCTGCAGGCGGGGTGCCTGGCTCGCCTATGCCGCGGATCTTGACGCCGGTTTCCAGTATGCGGACCTGAATCTCTGGGCATTGGTGCAAGCGCAAGGGTTCATAATCCCAGAAGTTCTGCTGTTCCACATGGCCACCTGCAAAGGTGATCTGACCATTGATCGCCGCAGACAGGCCAAAAACCATTCCGCCCGACACCTGCGCCTCGATGTTGCGCGGGTCGAGCGCCGTGCCCACGTCCACCGCAGCCCAGGCTCCGGTCAGGCGGATGCCGCTTTCGGTGTCCTCGACCTCGATCACCTCGGCGGTCGGCACGCCGAAGGACAAGGAGAAGGCCACGCCCAAGGCACGGTTCGGGCGCGGATTTCCCCAGCCGGACATCTCGGCCACCGCCTCCAGTACCTTTCGCGAAGGCTCGTGGGTCAGATGCTGCAGGCGGAACGCCAAAGGGTCGGCCCCGGCCAGATGCGCCAGTTCATCCACCGCGCAGTCGTGAAAAAACCCGTTGTGCGAGGCCCCGACCGAGCGCCAGAAGCCAAGCGGCACGGTACGTGGCGCGCGGTGGGCAGTGATGCGGTAGTTGGGGAAAGTATAGGGCTGTTCCCATGCACCCTGCGACAGGGTGCTGTCGGGACCGGCCATTGGGATGCCGAAGCGTTCGCCAAAGGTTTCCATGATCGAAGGGGCCGCGATGGCGAGGTCGAAGGCCTCAATCGCGCCGTCCCGTACGCTGCCCGACAGGCGGGCGCTGGCCATAGGGCGAAAGGGGCCCATGGTCATGTCTTCTTCGCGCGACCATGTCACCAAAACCGGGATGCCAGGCAGTGCGGCGGCGAGGGTTGCGGCGTGGACGGTAACGTCCACTTCGCTGCGCCGCCCGAAACCGCCGCCCATCTGGGTGGTGTGCAGGGTAACGTTTTCTTCGGGGATGCCGGCGGCTTTGGCGGCGGCTTGTTGCGCCAACCCAGGGGCCTGCGTGCCGACCCAGACGGTCAGATGGCCGTCCTGCAGATGGGCGGTGGCCTGCATCGGCTCCATCGTGGCATGTGCGAGCGGGGGGACGTGATATTCGGCCTGCAAGCTCTGGCCGTTGGCCTGGCCCACATCACCGTCATCGCGGGGAATGGAATCGACGGTGTCCGCTGTGAAGGCGGCGGCGATCTGGCTGCGCATCTCATCACTGGTGCCGGGATAGGCGGCGGGGGCCCAGTCGAAGGTTACGGCGGCTGCTCCCTGCATCGCGGCCCATGTGGTGCTACCGACCACGGCGACACCGTTGCCAAGCTCGATCACCTGTTCGACGCCGGGCAAGGTTAGGGCTGCGGCGGCGTCAAAACCGGTCATCGCAGCCCCGATGGCGGGGTTCATCCGCACGGTTGCAAAACGCATGCCGGGCAGGCGGATGTCACCGGCAAAGATCGCGGTGCCGGTGGATTTTTCCACCATATCTGTGCGCGGCAGTGAGGTGCCCAGAAGCGTCCAGTCAGCGCGGGATTTGAGCGGGGGCACATCCGGCAGGTCGCTGGCGGCCGCGTCGACCGCGAGTTCTGTATAGGGGATGCGGGTGCCATCGTCGCCGATGACCGCGCCGCCTTCGGTGCGCAATGACTCCGCCGGAACACCCAGACGGCGGGCGGCGGCCTGCACCAGTGCCACGCGGGCAACGGCCCCGGCCGCGCGCATTTTTTCATAAGCGTCGGGGATGGAGGTGGAGCCGCCGGTGATCTGCAATGCCAGAAACTTTGCCGGGATCGCCATGGCAGAGCGGGCTGTTTCGGCCAGCCAGCCTTCGTCGGTCGGGGCGAAAGGCACGCCTTCCTGCAGCATGGCGCCGTTGTAATAGGCCGCTGCGGGGGGGCCGTGCATCACGCGGACCTGGTCCCAAGGCAGGTCCAGCTCTTCGGCCACCAGCGCCGCAAGGGTGGACTGAATCCCCTGCCCCATCTCGGCCCGCGGCGTGATGATGGTCACGCCCTGCGGGTCGATCAGGACGTAAGGCGTGATCGCCCCGATGCCCGCCCCCGCAATCGGGTTCGCATGAGGTTTGCGGTAGGCGTAGGTGCCAAAGGCGACCCCGCCCAGAATGGCGGCAGAGCCGATAAGGAAGGTGCGGCGGGCGATGGTTCCGATGCGGCTCATCTCACACCTCGCGCAGGCGGGTGGCGGCATCCATCACGGCGGCGCGGATACGGGGATAGGTGCCGCAGCGGCACAGGTTTCCGTCCATGGCGTCGTCGATGTCTTGCGAAGTAGGGCTGGGGTTTTCGGCCAGCAGGCTGGCAGCCTGCATGATCTGACCCGACTGGCAGTAACCGCATTGCGCAACCTGATGATCGATCCATGCGGCCTGCACCGCATGCAGGGCGGCTGGGGTGCCAAGTCCCTCAATGGTGATGACGGAGGCCCCTGCCACATCGCCCAGAGCGGTCTGGCACGACCGCACGGCCACGCCATCGACCATCACGGTACAGGCACCGCAGGCGGCGACGCCGCAGCCGTATTTGGTGCCGGTCAGGCTCAGCCCGTCGCGCAGCACCCACAAAAGTGGTGTGTCTTCGGGCAGATCGACAGTGGCGCTGGTGCCGTTGACAGTCAGGGTCGTGGTCATGGCTAGTTCTTTCTGGCAAAGGCTCGGGCTGTCCAAGATTTTGCATTGTGACAAAATGATCGAAAAACGTCATACTGTCAATTGACAGGATACGAAATTTTCGTCACAGGACAGGAATGAGTGGTGAAATGGACAAGCCGACCCTGCAAGGGGCAGACCGTGCGGCTGACCGTCAGGACATGATCCTTGACGCCGCCTTTCACGCCTTTGCCACATATGGTTATCGCCGCACCACGATGGACGACATAGCGCAGGGGGTCGGGTTATCGCGGTCGGCGCTGTATCTGCATTTCCGCAACAAGGAAGACGTATTCCGCAAGCTGGCAGAGCACTATTTTGCCGAAGCGATGGCAGCGATGGAAGCGGCGCTGATGGCCCCCGGACAGACCCCGGAACAGGCGCTGATCGCGGCGTTTATCGCCAAGGATGGCAAGTTCATGGACGTGGTGTTGGGCACGCCGCACGGGTCGGAACTGCTGGATGCGGGCATGAGCCTCACCCGGGATCTGGCCGATCAGGCCGAGGCGCGCAAGATCGGCATGCTGGCGCGCTGGCTGGCGGCCTTGCCGATGGCGGAGGGTATCGGATCACCCGAAGCGGTGGCGCGCACGATCATGGTGTCGGCTATGGGGCTGAAGTTCCCCGGTCAGACGCTGGACGGCTATCGGCAGGGCCAGCGACAGCTGGCGCGATTGTTTGCACGGGCCATCGTCGGCTGACACAGCGGCACTATTCTGCCGGGTGTGTCTGCGTAGCCTGTTGCAGCTCTGCCGTCAGCAATTCGGTTTCCGCCGCGCGGGAGCGCGAGAACCCCGCAAGCAGCAGATAGGCCACCGGCGTCACGAACAAGGTGGCCAGCGTGGCAAGGCCCAGCCCCCCCACGATGATCGCCCCCAGCACCGCCCGCGCCTCTGACCCGGCACCCGAGGCCAGCAGAAGCGGCAGGCCGCCCAGAACTGTGGCCACCATGGTCATCATCACCGCGCGCAGGCGGGTGACGGCGGCCTGTTCAATGGCCTCGCGCACCGATGCGCCCTTTTCCCGCAACTGATCGGCAAATTCGACGATGAGAATCCCGTTTTTGGCCATGATGCCCACCAGCAGCACCAGCCCGATCTGGGAATAGACGTTCAGACTGCCTCCGGTGAACAACAGGGCAAAGACCGCGCAGGCAAGGCCCAAAGGCACGGTAGCCATGACGATGATGGCAGAGACAAAGCTTTCGAATTGCGCCGACAGCGCCAGAAACACCACCAAGAGCGCGATGCCAAAGGTTATGATCAGCCCGGCCGACGTTTCGCCCAGCGTCGCCGCTTCGGCCAGCGGCAGAATGCGGGTGGTGTCGGACGTCAGGTCGGCGGCCATTAGCTGCACCTCAGTCAGGGCTTCACCCAGCGCAAGCTCGGGCGTCAGCCCCGCCGTGATGGGAACAGACCGCATCTGCGACTCGCGCTCCAGCTGTGGGGCAACGGCGCGTTCGGTCAGGGTGACGAAGGTCGAGATCGGCACCATCAGCCCGTCGCCCGAGGGCACGAAAATCCGTTCCAGATCGCCGGGATCATTGACCGGGTCGGCATTCGATACCAGACGGATATCAAAACTGTTGTCATCCAGAAACAGCGTGCCAACTGTGCGGCCATCCAGCACAGCCTGCAGCGCCTCGCCCATGCCGGAGATTTCGATGCCCAGATCCTCGGCGCGGGCGCGGTCGATTTCGACAAACAACTGCGGCTGGGTGGTATCATAGCCAAGGCGGACTTGCCCAAAGCGCGGATCGTCCTCCATCCTGTCGACCAAGGCGCGGGCAGACTCGGCAAGGTCGTCGTAATTGTCGCCCACCAACGCAAAGGACAGGCCACGCCCCGCCCCACGGATACCCAGCGAATTGGGCTGGATCGCAAAGGCGCGCACGCCGATGACACCGCGCAACTTGCCACTCAGCTCGGCCGCGATCTCCTGCTGGCTGCGCACCCGGTCAGCCCAGTCGGCCAGCGTGATCACGATAAAGCCGCGACTGTCCTGCCCCCCGCTGCCCGCAATGGCAAAGACACTGCTCACCTCGCCCCTGTCGCGCAGCGGGGCCACCAGCGCCTCGATCTCACGCATGCGGGCGTCGGTGTAGTCCAGCGAAACGCCCTGCGGGGCCTGCACCGACAGAAGGATGACCGCGCGGTCTTCGGCCGGGGTCAGTTCCTGCCGCAGTGTGGGGAAGGTGGCGACGGCGGTGGCGGCAAACAGCAGTGCGAAGGTCACAGCGATCAGCGGGGCCGACAGGCAGGCGCGCAGCAGCCGCGCGTAGACCCGTGACAGGCGGTTGCCAAGGCGCACCATGGCGCTGTCGGGCCCTTCCACATGCGGTCGCAGCAGCTTGGCCGCCAGCACCGGACACAGGCTGAGCGCCGTGACCGAAGACAGCAGCACCGCAATCGCCAGCGTAAAGCCGAACTCGCGGAACAGCCCGCCGGTCTGCCCCGGCAAGAAGGACAGGGGCACAAAAACCGCCGCCAGTGTGGTTGTGGTGGCCAGCACCGCGAAGAACACCTGCTGCGTGCCCAGCACCGCCGCCGCCCGCGCACCCATGCCCTCGGACCGCCGACGCACGATGTTTTCCAGAACCACGATGGCATCGTCCACCACCAAACCGGTTGCCAACACAAGAGCCAGCAAGGTGATGATGTTCACAGAAAACCCGACCATCCAGATCGCGGCCACGGTGCCGATCAGGGCCACGGGCATGGCGATGACGGGGATCAGCGTCGCCCGCGCGTCACGCAGGAAGAGGAAGATCACCGCCGTCACGATCAGGACCGACAGGCCAAGTGCCAGCTTCACCTCGTGGATAGCACCGTCGATGAAATCGGCGCTGTCCGAGGTGACGAACATCCGCACATCATCGGGCAGCACCGGTTGCAGATCATCGACCACCTGCCGCACCGCTTGCGAGATTGCCAGCGAATTGCCGTTGGCCTGCCGGATGATGCCGATGCCGACACCGGTTTCGCCATTGGCGCGCAGGATCGACGCGCCCGGATCGGGGCCAAGGGTGACCTGCGCCACATCGCCCAGACGCACGTTGCCCGCAATGGTCAGCGCTTCGATCTGGTCAGCAGTGCGAATGGCGGCGGTAGTACGCACAAGCAGGCTTTGGTTTTCGGAACTGAGCGCGCCGGCGGGAGAGTCAAAGGCGGCATTGCCCAGCACGGCGCGCAGATCGGCCAGCGTCAGGCCGCGCGCGGCCAGCTGCATCACATCGACATCGACGCGGAACGACAGATCCCGCGCACCGAAGATCTGCAGATCAGCGACCCCCGGCGCAGCCAGTAGCCGCGACTCCGCCAGATCGCTGACAAGTGTTGTCAGCTCATCCGCGCTGCGGCGCGACGAGGTGACCGCGATGCGCAGGATGGCATCGGCGTCGGCGTCGGATTTCACCACACGCGGCGCATCGGCATCATCGGGCAGGTTGTTGACCTGCCGGGCGACAGCATCGCGCAGGTCGGTGGCGGCAACGTCCAGATCGACGCTGTCATTGAATTCGACCGTTACCCGGCTGGACCCGAAGCGGGATGAGGACGAGATCGACTTTACGCCCGCCACCCGGCCGGCTGCACCCTCAATCACCGCCGTTATCTCGCGGTCGATTGTTTCTGGGGCAGCCCCGGTATAATTGGTGCTGACCGAAACCACGGGCCGATCCACCGACGGCAGTTCGCGCACATCGGCCCCCATCAGGCCCGCAAAGCCGCCGATGACGATCAGAGCGTTCAGCACAAAGGCCAGGATCGGTCGGCGCACGAACAGGGCCGTGCTTTGTCCAAAGGTGGCGGCAGCGGCGGCGGTGGTGGGGCGGTCACCCATCGGCATCAGCTCCTTGGTGGCGCGAGCGAGACTTCGGCCCCCGGACGCAGGGCCTGAACTCCTTCGGTGACGACAAGGTCACCGGCTTGCAGGTCGGCCTCAATCAGCACCGCGTCGGCATTGCGTTGCAGGATGCGGATGGGCATTCGGCTCGCCTTCATCGCGCGCACAATCCAGACAAAGGCACCATCGTTGCCCCATTGAATCGCCAGCGGGCTGACGGCAGGAACTTCGGCCCCGGTGAACTCCATCGTGATGCGGAACGCCATCCCGGCGCGCAGAAGGTCATCGGTATTGGCAATGCGGGCCTGAACCCGCAGGGTGCGGCTGGATTCGTCGACACGGTTGTCGACTGCGATCACCTGTCCGGCAATCGCATGGCCGGGGGTGGAAATTGGCGTGGCCCGCACAACCGCGCCGGGGGCGACCTGCGCCGCGATGCGTTCTGGCACACGGAAATCGACGATCAGGTTGGACCGGTCTTCGATCCGGGTGATGGTGGTGGTGGGCGTCACCAGATCGCCGATCTGCGGCTCGATCAGCCCAACATAGCCGGCGATGGGGGCGGTCAGCCGGTGATCTTCCAGATCGCGCTGCGCCGATTGCAGGCCAAGATCGGCGGTGCGCAGAGCCAGTTCGGCATCCTGCCGTTGCATACTGGTGGTGGTCCCCGATTGCGCAAGTTGCGACAGTCGGTCGATGGTCCGCTGCGCATCGGCCAGAACCAGACCGGCGCGTTCCACCGCAAGTCGGGCCCCTTCGGCATCAAGCTCTGCCACCACATCCCCCGCCGCGACCGGCTGACCGGGTGCCACATGCAAGGCGGTGAGGCGACCGGTCACCCCGAAGGACAGATTGACCGACTGCACCCCGCGCGCCGAGCCGATGGCGTCGATCATGTTGCTGAGCACCCTGCGTTCTGCCTCGGCCGCGATGACCTGTGCTGCCCCGCCGGGCCTTGACCCACCTTGCGACGCGGCGGAGCCAACAGCCACATCGGCAGGCACGACCCCGAGCGCGGTCAGCGGGTCCAGCAGCCCTGCCTGATCCAGCCAAGGGCGGGTTCCGGGCACAAAGCGCGCGGCAAGGGGTGTGGCTATCGCGACAATCACAGCGATTGCCACAAGTTGCGGCACAAGTTTCATGCGGGGTATGGTCCCTTTGGTTCTGGCGGCGTTCCGGGCAAGGGCGTCAAATCAGCCGCTCTGTGCGCGTCACAAGACAGAATTTCTCGATAAAATCATAGGCCCTTGAGGATAAAGGGGAAGAGCACCCACCAAGATTTGACCGCGACTGCCCGTTTGAAAGACGCACTGCTGAGGATCAGGCGCTGCCAAACAGGTGCAGGCGGGGACAGAGTGGATGTCTGCGCCCTACCGGCCCGATGAAGACGCGTGATCTCGGTCTGCGTCTCCTGCCGCAGCTTTGCCGCCAGAATGGACAACGGCGCGTCGAACAGGAAGACCTCACGCAGCAAAGTATGACGGATTGCAACCCGCTTACATTGCCTCAAACAGCGCTGCGGGCCAACAAACAAGTGTCGAAACGATCAGGGTGGAGGGTAGTTTTCCAGGCCCACAGAGACGTGGCCCCGCGAAACAGGCGCTGCGTCGCAGATCCTGTCATGTGGTGAAAATTCGGAATTATGCGGCCGCAATCTTCGCCTTCCGGTCATCTGAAAAACCCTGATCTACAGCCTTTTAAGCAGTTCACCCGCCGGACGGGACATGTTCGCAGGGTAGCATTAACGCATCCGCTTCACCTTGGCTCCGCGCCACATGGCGAAGGAGGTTGATATGAGAGGGCTGTGCATCCTGTTTTGCCTGACGGTCTGGTCTGCGCCATCACGATCAGAACCAGCGCCGCTGAAGGCAACATTGTCCAGCCTGACGATCCAGGATGACATGGGCGGGCGGCTGGATCGCCGGCAGGATGAAATCCGAAAGTTGCGCCGCAGCGGTCAGGCGGTGGAATTGCGCGGGCGGTGCTATTCGGCCTGCACCATGTATCTGGGTCTGCGGAATGTCTGCGTGAGCCCGGATGCCACCTTCGGATTCCATGGCCCGCAACGCCTGTTTGGGCGAATGTCTCGGGATTTGTTCGATCATTGGTCGGAAGTGATGGCACAGAACCTGCGACCACAGTTGCAGCGCTGGTTCATGACACAGGCACGGTTCGTCGGGGCCGATGTGATTATCCTGCCCGGGTCGGCGCTGATCCAGATGGGTTATTCCCCGTGCCGCGAGGCTGGCCGTTTCGTTCAGATCGCATCGGCCGCAAGCGGGAACCCATAGATACTGCGCCCGTCCACCCCGAGTGCCACGCGCAGGCTGCGGCTGCGCGCCGCGCAATCCAGCCGCATCTCGACCATATCGGCGCGCAGTTCTATGATCTCTGCCTGACGGTTGTAGAATTCTTCTTCGTTGTCCAGCAATTCGGACAATTGCCGGGTGCCCAGTTCGAAATACTGGCTGCGATAGAGCGCCCGGGTTTCTGTCACCAGCGTGATTTGCCGTTCCAGCATCGCCATCTTCTGCCGCCCCGCCGCCAGGTTGCGTTGCAATCCGCGCGACTCCAGGTCAGCGTCCAATTGCGCCGCCTCGACACCGGCTTGCGCCCCCAGATGCGAATTGCGCGCGGCGTTGGCACGGGCGGTCAACGCTCCGCCTTCCAGAATGTCGGATTGAACCCCCATATTCAGCCCGACGTTGGCACCGCCATCGCCGATCCCGCTCCGCACAATCGGGTTGAGAGAGATCTTGGGCAGGCGCGAGCGTTCGGCCCGTTCCAGTTTCAGCTGGGCCTTGGCAAGACGCAGATGCGCCATCCGCATGTCATCGGTGCCGCCGGGCGTCTGGCATGATCCCTCGGGCAGGGCAACACTGCCCCCCTCCGTCAGGCCAGTGAGACGCAGCAGCCTGTCCTGCGCCTCGGCCTCGGCAAGCTGGGTGTCATGCACCAGAAACTCTGCCGCCTGAATGCGCTTGCGGGTTTCCAGAAGATCGGGGGATGTCGCAGCCCCGGTCTCGGTGCGCGCCCGGATGAGGATTTCCAGTTTGCGCATCGCAACCAATTGCTCACGGCGCACCGACAACAGGTCGCGGTACATGTGTGTGGCGTCATAGGCCGACAATGACGCCACAAGGGTTTCGTCTACGGTCTTCTGAAAAACCAGGTAGTTGATCTGCAGATCAATATCGGCAGCGGTCACCGCCCGTTTTGTGTCGCCGAAGTCCAGAATAAGCTGGCGACCTTCAAGGTCCAGCGCGGCGTCGCCCCTGCCCGCATCACCGATTCCGCCACCAAGCGTCAGCCCAAGGCTGGGGAACAGGGCTGCGCGCTGCACCCGCACATCATCGGCGCTGGCAGCGACAAGGCTTGCCGCCTCTCGCAGGGCCGGGCTTTGCAACAGGCCCCCGGCGGCTGCGTCACTGGCGGATCCCCCCGCTGGCGCTGTCAGAACTGGCAGACCCGCTGCCTTGGCGCGGATCGCAGCCTCGGTTCCGTCAGCCTCGCGCAGGCCAGTGCAGCCCACCAAGGCGGCCAGCACCGGCAATACACCCGCAAGGCGCAGGGCCTGACGCATGCGTCAGTTCACCCGTCCGGTGACCAGATCGGCACATTGCGGGCGACGCCAGACCGACCCTTTCACCTTGCCTTCGGCATCATAGTAAACCCGATACTGGCAAACGAGCCGGTCGCGCCCGGTCAGCGACAAGGAAAGGTTGTATTCCGACATCCCGGACTCTGGGCTGATGATCCTCGGCCTGCCGATCGCAGACTCGACTGTGCCGCCATCCTGACCCATAGCGACCGTGCGTACGGCGGAAAGGGTGTCGCGGCTGCCGCTGCGGGCATAGCGGGCGTCCATGTCGGGATAGTCACGCCAGACCCGGGAAAATCCTTCATCCGGATCAACAAGGTTCAGCCGGTCAGGCGTGGGCCCGCCCACGCAGGCTGCCAGCAACGGAAGCGAAAACGTCAGTGCCAGAACGGCACGTTTGCTGCCAAGCCAAGTCATCATGTCGGGAACCTCATTGATGAAGAACGGATAGGCGCGCAGCGGGCCTTTTGCAAGACGGTGGGTCACCGTTCCCGCAGGGCCTCTTGCGCGCGATTGAAGGGTTTGACCAGGTATTGCCAGACGGTCTTTTCGCCAGTCCTGATATCAACGGTGGCGATCATCCCCGGCACGATCGGGAACCGTGCCCCTGCTGCATTTTCCAGATGGTTTGCGCGGGTGCGGATGAAAATGCGGTAGTAAACCTGATCGGGCTTCACCTCATCGCGCACCGTGTTTGGCGAGATGGTCACCACCTCACCCTCAAGCCCGCCAAAGACGGCGTAGTCATAGGCCGAGATTTTGACCATGGCCGCCTGCCCCGGGTGGATAAAAGCAATGTCGCGGGGCGAGATCCGGGTTTCAATCATCAACTGGTCATCCATCGGCACGATAGTCAGCAACTCGCCACCCGGCGGGATCACTCCGCCGATGGTTGTCACGGCGATATCCTTGACAACGCCGCGCATCGGGGCGTGGAAGGTCAGCCGGTTCAGCTGATCCGAACGGCCGCGCATGACCGAGGCCTGCACCTCGGCCTCGGCCGTCACATGCTGAAGCTCTTCGCCGCTTTTCACCAGCGTATCGGCGCGCAACCGGCCGATTTCCAGTTCTGTCTGTGCCGCCTCGCGCTGAAGGCGGATCAATTCGACCCGGCTTGATGCGCCGGACGCCTGCAGCTTCTGGTTGATCTCCAACTCCTGCCGGATCAGGTCCAGCCCTTCGGTCAGACCCGCGAGGGCATCTGTCAGGCTGTTCCGGCGCGAATGAAACAGCGCCAGTTCATTGGCGCGCAGTTCGGTAAAGCGGTCATCGTTCAGGACGGCGGGGAAAGTCACATCAGACGCGCCGCCGATTTCCGCCCGCAGCCGCGCAGCCGCGGCAATGGCCGCATGGTAGCGCGCCGCCGCCTCATCGACATTTGAAACCGAGCGTGTCGGATCAAGACGCGCCAGAACCTCGCCCGCCGCGACGATCGCGCCTTCGTTGACATCAAGGGACGCCAGAATACCCCCCTCCAGCGACTGCACTACCTGCTCGCGCGCACTGGGAACTACGGTCCCCTGCCCGGTCGAAACTTCGGCAAGCGGAAAGTAGGTGGCCCAGGCCAGAAAGGTCACCAGCATCACAAAGACCGTCCAGACCAGATTGCGTTCGGCACGGGCGGGCTGCCGCGGGCGTCGGGGGGGCCGCAAGGTCGAAAATACCGTCATGCTGCGGCCTTTCCGGCGCGCAGTTGCGCCAGAACCTGATCCTTTGGCCCGTCATGGACCAACGTGCCGTTGGATACGACGATCAGCCGGTTCACCATGCGCAACACTGCCGGGCGGTGGGTGGCGACGATGACGGTGATGTCGCGGTCCAGTCCCGCCAGCATGTCGATGACCGCGGCTTCTGACACCTCGTCCAGGGCGGCGCTGGGTTCGTCAAGCAACAGCACCTTGGGATGGCGCAGCAAAAGACGCGCAAGCAACAGCCCTTGCCGCTGCCCACCCGACAGACCAAGCCCCCCCTCCTGCACCATGTGATCCAGCCCATCCGGCAATTTGCGGATAAAGTCGGCAAGCCGCAGACTGTCCAGCACGGTAAGGATCTCGTCATCTGCCGCCATCGGTGCGCCAAGCGTCAGGTTTTCGCGCAACGAGCCGTGAAACAGCCGCGCGCCCTGCCCCATGATACAGATGTCGCGACGCAGATCGGCCGGGTCCACCCAGCCCATCGACACGTCATCGACCCGTATTTCGCCCGTCAGCGGCTCCAGCACGCCCGCCAGCGCCGATAGCAGCGTCGACTTTCCTGCACCATTGCGGTGTTGATTTTCACCCAGAACTGACCCGGGCAGGCGTATAATTTTCATTGAGATTTGACCCATGTGACCCTTCTCCCGCGCGATGAGCGACGGGGGGCAACGGAGTGATCCACATGGGACTATTGAACGTCATTCGAACGCTGCGGTTGCGGCATGGGCTCGCGATCCGCGAGATTGCCCGACGCACCGGCCTGTCACGTAACACCATCAAGAAGCATCTGAAGGCTGGGACGGTTGAACCGCAATTCGCGACGCCGGAGCGGCAAAGCAAGCTCGATCCTTTTGCCGAGAAGTTGGCGGGTTGGCTGAAGACCGAGGCCGGCAAGTCGCGCAAGCAGCGGCGGACCATAAAGCAGTTGCACGCCGATCTCGTAGCGCTTGGCTTCACGGGTTCATATGCCCGGGTCGCTGCGTTTGCACGTCGGTGGCGGTCAGATCGCCAGCGCGACCAGCAGACGACGGGGCGCGGGACCTTCGTGCCGCTACACTTTGAGCCCGGTGACGCCTTCCAGTTCGACTGGAGCGAAGATTTTGCGGTTCTGGGCGGCGAGCGCACGAAGCTGCAGATGGCGCATATCAAGCTGTCGCACAGCCGGGCCTTTTTGCTGCGGGCCTATCCGCTGCAGACGCATGAGATGCTATTCGATGCTCACTGGCATGCATTCCGGGTCTTTGGCGGCGTCCCCGCACGCGGGATCTATGACAACATGAAGACAGCGGTGGATCGTGTTGGCCGCGGCAAGGAGCGGCAGATCAACATGCGCTTCCTCGCCATGACGAACCACTATGTCTACGAGCCTGAGTTTTGCAATCCGGCGGCAGGATGGGAGAAAGGGCAAGTCGAGAAGAACGTTCGCGATTCTCGTCATCAAATGCTGCAAGGCATGCCAGACTTTCCTGACCTTGCTGCGCTGAATGTCTGGCTGGAAGAGCGCTGCCGCGAACTGTGGCGGGAGACCCCACATGGCAAACAGCCCGGCACGATTGCCGATGTCTGGGCCGAAGAGCAGGCGACCTTGATGCCGCTGCCCGTCGCGTTTGACGGCTTTGTGGAACTGAGCAAACGCGTCTCGCCCACGTGCCTGATCAGCTTCGAACGTAATCGCTACAGCGTTCCGGCGTCATTTGCCAATCGACCGGTCAGCCTGCGGATTTATCCCGACCGGCTGGTCGTCGCGGCCGAGGGCAACATCCTGTGCGAACACTCGCGGGTCATCGAACGCAGCCATCACCTGCCGCCGAAGACGATTTACGACTGGCGGCATTATTTGGCGGTCGTGCAGAGAAAGCCCGGAGCCCTTCGGAACGGCGCACCCTTCCTGGAATTGCCACCTGCCTTCAGGCAGTTGCAGGATCACATGCTGCGCAAGCCCGGTGGTGACCGAGAGATGGTCGATATCCTCGCCCTCGTGCTGCACCACGACGAACAGGCCGTTCTCACGGCCGTGGAGCTGTCGCTGGCCGAGGGCGTGCCGACCAAGACCCATGTGCTGAACCTGCTGCACCGGCTGGTCGATGGCAAGGTGATCGGCGGACCACCACTGGACACGCCACAGGCACTGGCCCTGCACCGTGAACCCAAGGCAAACGTCGAACGCTATGACGGCCTGCGCAGCCAGATCGCCGGAGGCAGCCATGCGTCATGATCCCGCTGCCGGTGCCGTGGTCATCATGCTGCGCAGCCTCAAAATGTATGGCATGGCCCAAGCCGTAACCGACCTGATCGAGCAGGGCGCACCAGCTTTTGAGGCCGCCATCCCGATGCTGTCGCAATTGCTGAAGGCCGAATTGGCCGAACGTGAAGTCCGCTCCATTGCCTATCACATGAAGTCCGCGCGGTTCCCGGCCTACAAGGACCTCTCTGGCTTCGACTTTGCTGCCAGCGAGATCAACGAGGCCACCGTCCGGACCCTGCACCGCTGCGAGTTTATGGAAAGTGCCCAGAACATGGTCCTGATCGGTGGTCCGGGAACCGGCAAAACCCATGTCGCCACCGCTCTCGGCATCCAGGCCATCGAACATCACCGCAGGA
>NZ_RPEM01000021.1 GCF_004745575.1 Pseudotabrizicola sediminis
TAAACCCGATCCACCAGATGCCGGGACTGAACACCTAGTGAAACTCGAGCATAAAAAATCATCTCAGTCGTTTGGCTATGGCTGAGCCGATCCGGGCGCGAACGTCTAGTGGTTCGGCCTCCACGGCACGGGCAAGGGCCAAAAGGTCATGGCGCATGTCATGAAGTTGATCAATCAGTGTGAGAACCACGCTGAGAGCGTGTTCGTCCAAGTCAAGATCGTCAGTGAGGTCGCACATCAGTTGCATGCGGGCGCAGTCGATCTGGCGGAAGACGTGTGGCGAGCCAAACTCATTTTCGCGGCACAGGGGAATGACCAATTCGGTTTCGACAAACGCAACAAGTCGGGTTCGTGTCAGCCTTGGAATGGCAGCAAGTACTTCGTCCTCGGTCAGATGGTCGGTCATGATGCGGCCTCGTTCATCAGATCAATCCGCGGGTCATGGGAATGGGACTTGCGCCATTCGATCATAAAATCGTGCAAGGATTCGTCTATCGCCAAGGGTGTCACGATCTTCAGCTCCACAAGCTGATCACCAGCGGTCTTGCCCCCTTGATGTGACACACCGCGTCCACGCAGGCGCAGAACCCGGCCGGAACTTGCTCCTTTCGGAATCGTCAGATTGACGGGCCCGGAGATGGTCGGCGCGGTGACCTTTGCCCCCAGAATGGCCTCGTCGATGGTTATGGGCAAAGTGACGTGGATATCGTCGCCCATTCGTTGGAATACGGGATGTTGGCCGACCGACAGGGTTATCAGTGCGTCTCCCGTTGGACCATCGCCAAAGCCCGGCCCACCCTTGCCGCGAAGGCGCAAGGTCTGGCCGTTATGCGCGCCCTCGGGGATCTTGACCGCGATGCTGGCGCCATCTGGCAAGGTGATGCGCATTTCGCCCCCGCGCGCGGCATCAAGAAAGGGCACTTCAAGCGCGTAGCGAAGATCGGGGCCGGGCGCAGAAAATCCGGGATGGCTGAAATCTTCGCCGCCTTGGCGTGTTCGCCGGCGCAGAATTTCCGCAAAGATATCAGCGGGATCAACGTGGTTCTCAAACCCGCGCTGCTGCTGGTACGGATTGTCTCCGGCCTGAGCGAAATCGCGGTAGTACTGGCGCTGCGGCCGTTCCGCGGCCGTCCCGTCGATCTCACCCGCGTCGAAACGCGCACGGGTATCGGGATCTTTCAGCAGGTCATGGGCGGCCGCAATGGCCTTGAACCGTGCCTCGGCCCCGGCGTCTTCGGGATGCAGGTCGGGATGGCTGGTGCGCACCAGCTTGCGGTAGGCCTTCTTGATGTCGTCTGGTGTGGCGGATCTGGTAAGGCCAAGCACTCCATAGGGATCGACAACCATCTGTCAGCCTCCCCTTTCCGGCAGGACCACTAACCCTTTGTGTTGCATTTGGATGAAGGTGCGAGCCTTGATGCAGATCAGCGAATGACAAAAAACTGTGTGCTAAAAGGAAATGGTAGACCGTCTTCCAACCCATCCGGGCTGTTCGCGGGCTTGGAGTGGCATATGAAATCGCCGGAACAACAGAAGAAGTCCGACCTTTCGGACCATGTGGACATGTTGCCCGGGGGTGATGGCCCTCGTCTGCCCGCAGTGCGTGCGGAACCTGCGACTCCCACCCCTCAGCCGACACGGCGTGCCTGGATCTGGGCTGTTGGTCTTGGTCTTGCAGCGGTCGCGGGTTTGGGCCTCTATTTCCAGCCTTGGGCATCCGGGCCGCCTGCCGTTGCGGTGGAAATCGTTGCCCTCGCACCTGCAACCCGGGTTCTGGCTGTAAACGGCAGGATCGCCGCCCTTTACACAGTCGATGTGCGCGCACTGGTCGGTGGCACGCTGGCCGAAGTGCAAGTGGCTGAGGGTGACAGCGTGGAAAGAGACGAAGAGCTGACCCGGATCGATGCCGCCGCCCAACACGCCATGGTGCGGCAGGCGGTGGCGGGGCTCGACGCCGCCCTTGTCGCTAAGGCGCAGGCAGCGGACACTTTTGCTCGGACGGAGGCACTTGGCGGAAATGTCACGCGTTCAGCGCTGGATGCCGCCGCGCGCGGCGTTCAATCGGCAGAGCAAGAGGTGGCGCGGACCACGGCGCTTGTCGATCAGGCGCGGGTGCAGCTTGAAAACTATACGATCCGGGCACCTATGACCGGTATGGTTCTGGCGCTGCCGGTTACGCGTGGCCAAAGCATCGATCCATCCACCCTGCTTATGACGATCGCCGACCTCGACCAGCTGGTCGTCGAGACGGATGTCGACGAAGCCTATGCCACCCAGATCCACGCGGGCCTGCTCGCAGTGATGCAACTGGCTGGTGAGACAACCCGGCACGATGGCCGTATCGCGCGTGTATCACAGCGGGTCGACGCGGCGACTGGTGGGCTTGCAGTCGAAGTCAGCTTCGACGAGCCTGTACGCGCGCCGGTCGGCCTGACGGTCACGATCAACATTATCGTGGACAGCCTTGATGCGGCGATCACCGCGCCGCGCGCGGCGATCCAGACGACCGATGCGGGCGATGCGGTCTTTGTCGTCATCAATGGCGCAGCACGGCACCGCCCGGTATCGGTGATCGACTGGCCCGCCGCGCGGCTGATCGTGACTGACGGGTTGGCACCGAGCGACGTGATCATCCTTGATGCGACAGGGATCACTGACGGCCAAGCGGTGCGCGTGGGGGTGCCCTGATGCTCTATGCGCTCAAGATCGCTACCCGCTATCTGACCGCCAGCAAGGCGCAAACAGCCCTTCTGGTGCTGGGGGTGGCAGTGGGCGTGTTCATCTTCATCTTCATGTCGGCTCTGATCGGAGGGCTGGCTGAATTCATCCTGTCGCGCACGGTGGGTGACATCAGCCATGTCACCATCACCGCCGAAGACAGCGACCCCGCCGTCCTGATCCGCCCCGACGGCCAAGTTCTCGCTGTGACGGAACGCGGCCACGCGCGCACCGCAACGCTGGCCGATGCAGCAACCTTCATCCCCCTGATCGAGACCGTGCCGGGGGTGATCACGGTCTCGCCCCAGATCACCGGCGCAGGGTTCCTGACCCGTGGCGCACAGGTGGCGCAAGTGTCGGTCTCCGGGCTAGAGCCGGGTCGCGAGTCAGCCATCCTCGACCTGGACGGTTACACGACCCAAGGCTCGGCCCGTCTGGGCTCCGGGCTGATCGTGCTGGGAGAGACCCTCGCCGACGATCTGTCGCTGCGGCTTGGCCAGACGCTGCGGCTGCAATCCTCGGGCGGAGTTTCAACAGTGCTGACGCTGAGCGGCATCTACAACACCGGCAACGGCATGATCGACGCCAGCAGCACCTATGTCAGCCTGTCCACCGCGCGGACACTTTTCGCGTTGCCGCAGGGCGTGACACGGATCGAGATCAAGCTGGGCGATCTAAACGCCGCAGACGCCACGGCCCTGCGCATCCGGGCGCTGACAGGGCTGGATGCCGTGCCCTGGACCGACGGCGCGGAACAGCTGATGGAGGCACTGAACGCGCAGGCCCAGACCGGGTATTTCCTGAAATCATTTGCGCTGATCACCATCGTGATCGGGGTGGCGTCGGCGCTGTTGTTGTCCACCTACCGCCGCCGCCCGGAAATCGGGATCATGCGCGCGATGGGGGCGGGGCGCGGGTTCGTAATCTTCGTGTTCGTCACGCAAGGCGCGCTGATCGGGCTGATGGGCGGGCTGTCCGGCGCGGCACTGGGCTATCTGGCGCTTCTGCCTTTTCCGTCGCGCGATGCGTTCGAGGTGGGTACGCTGCCCATGGACATCACGCAGGGCTCCTATGGCCTTGCGATCACGCTGACGGTGATCGGCGCGATCCTAGCCTCGATCCTGCCTGCAAGGGCGGCAGCGCGGGTCGATCCGGTCACGGCCATCGGGCAATGACCGCACTTCTGGAGGTGTCGGATCTGGTCAAGACCTTCGGGACCGGCGAGGCCGAAACCCGTGTGTTGCGCGGGCTGTCGCTGACGCTGGAGAAGGGCGAGATGGCGGCGCTGCTCGGTCCATCCGGGTCGGGCAAAAGCACGCTTCTGACGATCCTCGGCACGCTGATGAAGCCGACCTCGGGCCATTACACCATGCTGGGGCAGGATCTGGTGGCCGCTGATGACCGCGCTCTGACCGAATTTCGCAATTGCCATATCGGTTTCGTCTTTCAGTTCCACAACCTGCTGCCCGATTTCACCGCGCTGGAAAACGTGGTGTTTCCCACCGCCGTGCGGATGGGGCGCGAGACCCCGGCTGCCCTGCAACGCGGGCGCGAGTTGCTGACACGAATGGGGCTGGAAGCACGGATCGACTTCCCCTCGGCCAATCTGTCAGGCGGGCAGAAACAGCGCGTCGCGGTGGCCAGGGCGCTGATGAACCAGCCCGAACTGGTGCTGGCGGACGAGCCTACCGGCAACCTCGACCGCGCCTCAGCCACGCAGGTCATGGACCTGATCGCCGAGATCAACCGCGATGAGGGCACGACCTTTCTGATCTCGACCCACGATGAAAAGATTGCCGGCCTTTGCCGGCGAAAGATCGTGGTGGGCGATGGTGTTGTGACGGGCTGACCTGTGCCTGGAACGAGAGGCGCTCTCACGGTCATCGGGTTTCCTGTGCCGCAAACCGATAATCGACCCGCGTGACTATCCCCCGGAAATATGGCCGCAAACCCTCTGCTATGCAATCATGCTAAACTGCTCCATGGGCGCTGATGGCGGACAGCAGCGCCACGGCCTTCGATCCGGGTGGGCTGTCTGCGGATTGACGTCTGTCAAGGTAGCGGTCCCTGAAAGATTAGATAGTTGCACCGAGGAGAACATGGGAGGCCGGATAGTCATGATGTCCAAGTATGATGGCAACGCGCAAGACGAGGTGATCCGCTTCTTCCGGTCAGGCAGGGCGTTTTCGGAGTCTGGCGCAGTTGACCACGTCCAGACCCATTGTGCGCATGTGTTTCTTTGCAGTGATGTCGCGTTCAAGATCAAGCGGGCGGTACGCTATGATTATCTGGACCAGTCCACACCGGACCTGCGGCGCGCCCTGTTAGAACGCGAGTTGGAACTGAACAGTCGGGCCGCAGCGATGATTTATCGTGACGTCGTGCCCGTGACACGGACTGCCGATGGGGGGCTTGATCTTGATGGGACCGGGCATCCTGTGGAATGGGTCTTGCGGATGCATCGCTTTGCTGCCGAGTGCGAAATGACGGCGGTGGCCGCCAGCGGTCGGTTGACCGATCCCGTGGCCGAGGCGCTGGAATTTGAAGTTCACCGGTTTCATGGGGGTTGTCCGGTGCTGCTGGACCGGGGTGACGATCTGATCCGTGATATTCTTGACGAACTGGGTCGCGTGCTGATCCCGTTTGATGGCGTTGTCGGTGGCGGACATGTCGGGGCATTTCTGGAACGGTCGCGAAACCGCCTGTCGGATCTGGCTTCTGTTTTGCGGAACCGCTCGGCACTTGGTCATGTCAAACGGGTGCATGGCGATCTGCATTTGCGCAACCTTTTGTTGATTGACGGGAAGCCGGTGCTGTTTGACGCGCTGGAGTTCGACGAACGGCTTGCGACCTGTGACGTGCTATACGACCTTGCGTTCCTTCTGATGGATCTTTGCCACCGGGGTCTTGTGCGGCAGGCCAACATCACGATGAACGCATATCTGCTGGCGGCGACGGGGGCCGAGGATGCCGGGTTGTCCGCTTTGCCGCTGTTCATGTCGGTTCGCGCGGCAATCCGGGCGATGGTCCTGTTGCAGACAGATCAGGCGACCGGCCAGCACGGGGTCTCGACCGAAGAAGAACGGCTTTATCTGGTGCAGGCCGTCGCATTTCTGGGCAGGACAACACCGGTGCTGATCGCAGTTGGCGGGATTTCCGGCACGGGCAAGACGGTTCTGGCACGTGACGTGGCGGCGGGGATCGGTGCCTGTCCGGGGGCAGTGCATCTGCGTACCGACACCGAACGCAAGAGTGCGGCAGGCCATGTGGATTATGCCCCGTCCGCGCGTGGGGCCATCTATGACCGGATGTTCGCCCGGGTTGCAACGCTGCTTGCGGCAGGTAGAAGTGTCGTCCTTGATGGCACGTTTCTGGACGAGAGTCAGCGCTTTGCCGCCGAGAAACTTGCCTTGCGCGTGGGCGTTAGCTTCCATGGCCTTTGGTTGGCGGCGCCGGAAAGGGTCCTGCTGGAACGGGTGTCTGCTCGCCAAGGGGACGCTTCAGATGCTGATGTGGCTGTGGTGCGGGCCCAGTTCTCCTCGGCAAGAGCCAATGTGCCACCAAGGCACTGGACGACCATTGATGCCGGGGACACCCTACAAAAAACAAGGGCCGCAGCGAAAGCGGCCCTTGAAAGTGTCCTAGGCACCGTTGGGGACGGGACAGACAAGCCTAGGCCGCTTTGACGTCGATCTTGTGCTCTTCCTGAATTGCGGCGGCAGTTTTGGGCAGACTTACCTTCAGCACGCCTTCGTCGAACCGCGCATCGATCTTGTCTGCATCTACGTTCGCAGGCACCCGGAAGGAGCGCTGGAAGGAGCCGAAGCTACGTTCGCGCAGGTGATAGTCATCTTGATCCTCGACGCGTTCGGACGACTTCGCACCCTTGATCGGGAGGATGCCATTGGCTAACTTCACCTCAATCTGGTTTTCGGTCAACCTGGGCAACTCGGCTTGCAGTTCGTACCCGCCATTGCGCTCGAAAAGGTCCACAGGTGGGATGGCGACCCCGAGGTCGGGCCACGACTGGGTCAACACGGCGGTCCTGCGCGGCCAGCCAAGATGAAGGTCGGGCCAGTCAAAATCGGCAAAGAGCCGGTCAATCTGGTGACGCAAGGACTGGATCGGCTCCCAGTCCTGCACCGAATTCTCAACCTGACGCGAGGGGTCACGCTTCACTTCGATTGCGGTCTTCTCGGTCATTTCCCAATTCCTCCTGATGGCAAGTTGCGATTGAGAGAAAGGTTATCAAAGCGCACCTGCGGATCATTGATCGCCGTCAACGTGCCCTGCCCACGACCGCAGAAGCAGACAGACTTCTCGGACCCGACGCCGACCAAGCTCTCAAACTGTCCGCGTCGTCTGGCAATGCCGATGGCCATTCTGTCGAAATGCCCATCGATCTTTCCCATTGCGATCAGCCTGGGCAGGTCCAGAAACCTGAAATGCGCCGGATCCCTGATCTCGATGATACCGGCATCGGCCAGCTTGTGAACGATCCTGCTGATCAATTCCAAGGTCGTGCCCAAGAGGTCGGCGATGTCTTTTCTTGCCAGACGCACCGCCAGAACCCCAGTACCATCGGGAAGAGGCTGATAGGGCAGGAACTTGCTGGACAGCGCAAGAAAAGCGCAGAGTCGCTCTTCTGGTGAAAGCGCGCCAAGTGACCACGTCAGCCAATGCAACCTGTCAAGCTGATCCTGCTTCTGCCGGAAAAGATCTGCCCGCAGATCGTTGTCTTGATCGACCATCCTGTCGAACCAGTGCCGGTTGATGCGGCACAAACCACTTTGCGTGGCAGCTTCGATTGATGCGCCCTCGTGGAACTCTCCTTCAAAGCCGATAATCTCGCCCGGAAAGAACAGCGTCAGGATCTGGCGGCGACCATCGTAGGCATGGCGTTGGAGGCGCAGGATGCCCGATCTGATGAGCCAGACATCGTGACTCCTTGCACCGCCCGAGACTATTTCGCTGTCAGGCTCACGGTCTTCGCGATGTCTTGCATCACCACATACCGATGTCTTGCCAAGCGGCAATCCGCATTGCGTGACCCTTGTTTTTATGTAGGTCAGGCTGTCGGCCCAGATGGGGTTCCGGTCCGTGACCTTGCGCGGCTCCTTGGGTCGCTGTTCCATATTGTCTCCCCAACTTCCACCAGAACGAACCAAAGCAACGACAGTGCCCCTGTGGCGGCCTCGGCAGGCATCCGCACCGGCGATCAGAACGTAACGAATCGTCTGCCCCACATACGAAATGATGAATTTGTCCGGACGAGGTGACATTGATCTTTGTCAACGACACCGAGCCAATTGCTGGCTAAACAGCAAATTGCGTAGCAGTTGAGTCGGTGGCGCGATTTTTCAAATCCGCGCTTCGCCCGGCACAGCGGGGTTCACAGCATGCCTGAGCAAATGTCCACAGCGCTCGCGCTCAATGTCGCCGTCAGTCACGGCAATGGCTTGCTGGAGAAACTGCTGGATACGCTTCAACCAGACGTCACGGACAAACTTCTGTCACTGGCGACGATGCATGACGTGCCTAAGGCTCTGTTGCTGGCGTGGATGCCCCCTCCTGACAGAACATTGTCTCGATTTGTGATTGTTGCAGGGAACGACCTGCCTTCGCATGGTGTTGTGAAATCAAGCACCCACATCATCGCTCTGAAGTAAGGGATTTTCGCACATGGCACGTTCATCGATAGCCCTCAGGACAGTGATCATTCCCGCAGCGGGAAAAGGCACGCGCATGTTGCCTGCCACAAAAGTAACCGCGAAAGAACTGTTGCCGGTTTATGACCGTCCGGTGATCCAGTTCGCGATCGACGAAGCGGTTGAAGCCGGCGCTGAACGCATCATCGTGGTCATCAGCAAAGCCAAGGATGCGATCCGCCACTTCTTGGGGGACTACGCCGTTTCCTCCCCCGGGGGAGCGACACGCATAACCCCTGAAATTATTTACGTCATGCAGGACAGTCCGAAAGGCCTAGGTCATGCGGTGCTGTGCTGCAAAAGCAAGATGTTGCCTGGTTCCTTCGGTGTGATCCTTCCCGACGACGTCATCATGGGGCGCGGATGTTTGTCCGAAATGGCCCAAAGCCACGTGGCGGGACAGATGATTGCCGCAATGGAGGTGGCTGTTGAAGATACCGGCAGTTACGGCATCTTCTCGTTTGACGGCAATTCGGATGACACTTCGGTCCGTGTGACCGGAATCGTCGAAAAGCCGGACGCCAATGCTGCGCCGTCGACCCTGGCAGCTGTGGGGCGATACATCCTGCAGCCCCTGATCTTTGATGTCCTTCGCAATACCCCCGCTGGTGCGGGAGGCGAGGTGCAGTTGACCGACGCCATCGCTGTTGCGACCCAGGTGCTGCCACTGACAGCGTTCCGGTTTTCGGGCACGCGGTTCGACTGCGGATCACACGACGGGTTGCTTGCTGCTTCGAACGCGCGGCAGGCGACACTCAAGGCGTTGCGCGCAAAACCTTCGCTTGCTGTCCCCCGCGCTGCGGTCAGAGCGGTGTTCAGCAACCCGGGACTTGAACCACACCGGGGACAACCCTCCGTCGTCGCGCGCTCCGCGCTTTAGAGGGGCCGAAGGTTCCATTTGTTTGTTCGACGAAGTTTTAACATGGGGGAACAATATTGATGGACTGGAACCAGATAGAGCGCCAGTGGGCGGCCATGGCCCGCCGCATACGCGCTGACTCACCTTGTGCAAATCCAGGTGAAATCACGATCATGCCGCTGAGCGAAGGGCGTTCAGAGCGGGCAGAACTCGTAGACAAGGTCGCGCTTGCGACTTTGGCAACGGATGCTCCAGCTGACCCGACGACGTCGTCAGCACCTTGACAGACAAGGGACTGTTGGGTCGGCTTGCAAAAACGTTTTCCCGGCATCCGGAAAGACATGAAAGCGATCTGTGGCGAGACGCCGCCCCGATCAGGGCAGACCTCTTCGGCACTGAACGGCTTGAGCACCACGCTCGGTCGCTTGCTATTGCTCAACCGATCGTTGCGCACCTGACTCGTGGCATGCCGCGACTGGATGCGCGTGTCGCCGAAAATGCCCAGACGCTTCTGACGTCTTACCAGACCTGCGCTCAGGCGCTGCAAGCCGGAAAGACGATTGCGCCGGCTGCCGAGTGGTTGCTCGACAATTTTCACCTCGTCGAAGAGCAGCTGCGTCAGATCCGCGAAGACCTGCCACACGGTTTTTACCGGCAGTTACCAAAGTTGGCGGATGGGCCCTTTGCAGGGTATCCGCGCGTGCTGGGAATTGCCTGGGCTTATATTGC
Organism: Pseudotabrizicola sediminis; assembly: GCF_004745575.1. Taxonomy (GTDB): domain Bacteria; phylum Pseudomonadota; class Alphaproteobacteria; order Rhodobacterales; family Rhodobacteraceae; genus Pseudotabrizicola; species Pseudotabrizicola sediminis. The sequence continues at coordinate 10,015 of NZ_RPEM01000021.1, forward strand.
CCATACCGACAGTCTGGTCTCCGGGCACATTCTTGGACGTTTTGTGAAAGCGTATCAGCAGGTTCAGCCGCTGATGATCGGCGAGTTATGGGCAATTGCGATTACATTGCGGATTGTTCTGATCGAAAACATGCGCCGGCTGACGGCGCAGATCGTTGAGGGGCAGCAGCAACGTCAGGAAGCGGACGATATCGTGGATGCCGTCTTTGATGCCGAAAAAACCCCCGGACAATCGCAGCTTTCCACGATGCACAGCGTCATCAGCCGCTACGAGATCTCTCCCTTGCCCGAAATTGTCGCCGCCCAGATCGCCAAGCGGCTGCGCGGGTTTGATCCGGCCCAGACACCGCTTTTTGCATGGCTTGAAGACAGGCTTGCGCGGCAGGACGCGTCAATTGAACAGGTCGTAACCAGCGCGCAATTGCGGCAGGCGGCCTCCAACGTGACCATGCGCAACATTGTCACGTCGATGCGGCTGGTGTCGGAAATGGACTGGGCCGACTTCTTTGAGGATGTCAGCCTTGTCGATGCGCAGATGCGTGCGGGGTCGGACTTTGCCGCGATGGAGTTTGCTACGCGAAATCGCTACCGCACGACCATCGAGATCCTCGCGCGCGGCACCACCAAGACCGAGATCGAGGTGGCCGAGGCCAGCCTTGCGCTCTCGGCGGCGGGCGATACCGTGCAAACCCGCGATCCAGGGTATTGGCTGATCGGGGCGGGGCGGCGTGAGTTTGAGGAAAAACTGGACTTCCGCGCCCCCGCCAGCCTGCGGATGCAAAGGCAGATCGGACGCCTTGGTTTGTCGGGGTATCTTGCAGCAATCATCGCTCTGAGCCTGACAATCCTTGGCCTGGGGTTAGCCTTGGCGCAGGCTGAAGGTGCAGTCATCCTGGGTCTGTTGGTCCTTGGCATCACCGGCCTTGGGGTCGCGTTCGAGGTGGGTACGGCCATTGTCAACCTGCTGGTCACCCGCGCGGTTGCCCCCAACCCCTTGCCGGGGCTTGAACTCGCACAAGGCATCCCGCCCGATCTGCGCACGCTGGTTGCTGTGCCTGTTTTGCTACACGACATTGACGAACTGCGCGCGCAAATCGAGCAGTTGGAAGTGCACCACCTGTCAAGCACCGGCGGAGCGCTGCATTATGCCTTGCTCTCGGATATGGTCGATGCAGGAACGGAGACCACGCCAAACGACTCCGACCTTGTGGCTGCAGCCTTGGCCGCGATGTCCGATCTGAATGAACGCTACCTGTCTTTGGAAGGGCCGGTCTTCTTTTTTCTGCACCGCCGCCGTTTGTGGAACCCGTCCGAAGACCGCTGGATGGGCTGGGAACGAAAACGGGGCAAGCTGACCGAACTGAACCGCCTGCTGCGTGGTGCCACGGATACCAGCTTTGCCGTGCAAAGCGGCACACTCCCGCAAGACATTCGTTTTGTGATCACGCTGGATGCCGATACGCGCCTTCTGCACAGCAGCGTTCGCCAGATGATCGGCAAGATGGCCCACCCACTGAACCGCCCGCGGATGGACAGCGCCGGGGCGCGCGTCATTCAGGGTTACGGAATCCTGCAGCCGCGTGTGACGGCGGGTTTGCCGGGCGGCAAAGACGGCTCGGTCTATCAACAGTTGTTCTCGAGTCAGGGTGGGATCGACCCTTATGCTTCAGCCACATCTGATGTCTATCAGGATCTTTTCAACGAAGGTTCATTTACCGGCAAGGGCATCTATGACGTGGATGCTTTCGAGGCCGCGCTGACCGGACGCGTGCCCGAAAACATGATGCTCAGCCATGATCTGTTTGAGGGTGTATTTGCGCGTACCGCTCTGGCGTCCGATATCGAGGTGGTCGAAGACTTTCCCGACCGATACAACGCGGACAGGCATCGTCGCCATCGCTGGGCACGCGGCGATTGGCAACTCTTGCCGTGGATCACGGGGGCGCACGGTGGGCTTTCTGGCCTGGGGCGCTGGAAGATGGTCGATAATCTTCGGCGGTCGCTTTTGGCCCCAACGGCGTTGCTGAGCCTGCTTGCCGGCTGGATGATGTTGCCCGCGGTGGCAATGATGTGGACAACGTGGACCCTGCTCCTTCTGGCGCTGCCCCGGCTTTTGCCCTTGCCGTTCGGCTTCTTTCCCGAGCGGGCTGGCGTTACCCTGCGCAGCCACTTTGCGGCGTTGCGGCGCGATGTCGTGACGGCGTTTGGTCAGATTTCGCTGTCGATCGTTTTTCTCGCAGATACGGCAGCGGTCATGCTGGACGCGATTGTGCGCACCCTTTGGCGACTTGCGGTATCGCGGGCGCATCTTCTTGAATGGGTGACGGCAGCCCAATCGCGCGGGGCGGCGCTGCCTTCGGTGGCGGGGCAGTATCGCGTGATGGCAGCCGGGGTGGTCCTTGGGCTTTGTGTCTGTGCCTATGCCGCGTGGGTGAACCCGGCGATGCTGCCGTGGCTGGTGCCGTTTGCACTTGCTTGGGCTGCGGCACCGGCATTGGCGCGCGCCATCAGCATGCCGGACCGGGTGTGGCAAAAGCAGCAACTCACGTCCGATCAGGTTCGCGCATTGCGTCTGATCGGGCGCCAGACCTGGCGCTTCTTCGAGACTTTCGTCACAGCCGAGCATAACCATCTACCGCCGGACAATTTTCAGGAAACGCCAAGGCCCGCTGTCGCCGCGCGCACGTCGCCCACCAATATCGGGCTTTATCTGCTGTCGGTCGTCGTTGCCCGCGACATGGGGTGGACCGGTCAAACCGCGGCGCTGCATCGGCTTCGGGATACATTGCTGACAATCGAACGGATGCCGCGCCATCGTGGTCATGTGTTCAACTGGCATGACACCCGCGATTTGCGGGTGCTGGACCCGGCCTATGTCTCTTCAGTGGACAGCGGCAACTTGGCCGGGCATCTGATTGCAGTCGCCCAAGCCTGCCGGGAATGGCAGACGATCGCAGTGCCCGTGTCTATTGTGCGCACAGCCGTTCGCGACACCACCGCGTTGGCACAGGCCGCAGTGCCGGACCAGCCCGCCGCCGAGGCGTTGAAACGCGTGCTGGCCGGGCTGTCGATGTCACAGGATGCGGATCTGGAGACTTTGCTGTCGCAGGCGGCAGCGGCACGGGACACAGCAAAAGAGCTGGTGCAGGCCACCGGAGATACAGCCGCAGACGCCGCATTTTGGGCAACGGCCATTCATCAATGCCTTGCCGAGCATCTTGCCGACCAATCCGCGCCATCCGACAGGGATCTTCTGGCCGAAATCGAGCACAAGGCACGCAGCATTGCCTTGGCCATGGATTTCGCGTTCCTGCTGGATCCCGACAAGAAACTGCTGTCCATAGGATTTTCGCTGGCTACAAACCGGCTGGATGCCAACTGCTATGATCTGCTGGCCTCCGAGGCTCGGCTGGCCAGTCTGTTTGCCATCGCCAAAGGTGATGTCGATACACGTCACTGGTTTCGGCTGGGGCGGTCTGCCACACCGATTGGGTCCGGCTCTGCGCTGATCTCGTGGTCGGGCAGCATGTTTGAATACCTCATGCCTTCGCTTGTCATGCGCGCGCCCCTCGGCTCGGTTCTGGAACAGACCAACCGGCTGATCGTGGCCCGCCAGCAAGACCATGGCGCGACCCTTCGCACGCCATGGGGCATTTCGGAATCGTCCTACAATGCCCGCGATCTTGAGATGACCTATCAGTATTCAAACTTTGGTGTGCCCGGACTGGGGCTGAAGCGGGGTCTAAGCGAAAATCAGGTGATTGCACCCTATGCCACGGGGCTGGCGGCAATGGTTGATCCCGTCGGAGCAGTGCAGAACTACGAACGACTTGAAGGCTTGGGCGCGCGCGGGCGCTTTGGCTTTTATGAGGCCGTCGATTTCACCCGCACCCGCCTGCCGGAAAACGCAGACCATGCACTGGTGCGCAGCTTTATGGCGCACCATCAAGGCATGACCATCACCAGCATTGCCAATGTTTTGCAAGATGGCCGTTTGCGTGACCGGTTCCATTCCGAGCCGATGATTCAGGGGGTGGAGTTGCTGTTGCACGAACGGGTGCCGCGCGATGTGCCCGCAGCCCCGCCACGCGCCAAGGATGTGCTGGTGGGCGCGGCACAGGTAAGCGACACACCGATGATGCGGGTATTTGACCGGCCTGCCGAAGTGGCACCAACTGGCCACCTTTTGTCGAACGGCAACTACGGCGTGATGCTGACCACCACCGGCGAGGGGTTCAGCCGCTGGCGCGATCTGGCCATCACCCGCTGGCGGGCCGAGGCGTCTCACGCAGCCCTTGGATCATTCATCTTTATACGGGACACAGGCTCGGGGCAGAAATGGTCTGCGGGCGTGCAGCCAACGCGCACAGAGACCAGTCAGCACCGTGCCGTATTCAGCGAGCATCAGGCGTCGTTTACGCGTAACGTGGGGCAGCTCTCCACGATGACCGAGGTTGTCGTGTCGGCCGAGGATGACGCCGAAGCGCGCCGTGTCACGCTGACAAACAGCGGGCGCACGGCCCGCGAGATTGATCTGACGTCATATGCCGAATTGGTGCTGGCACCGGCATCATCGGACCTTGCCCATCCCGCGTTTTCCAAAATGTTCGTCGTGACCGATTATCTGCCCGAACTGGGTGTGATCATCGCAACCCGGCGCCGCCGGTCTGTCACCGACCCCGAAGTCTGGGCCGCGCATATCGCTGTGGTCGAAGGGCGCGAAACTGGCACGATCCAGATTGAAACCGACCGGGCCCGTTTCATTGGTCGCGGGCGCACCATCGCAACGGCAGCGATGGCGGAAGCACCGCTTTCGGGAACGACAGGCACCGTGCTCGATCCGATATTCTCGATCCGTCGCCGTGTCAGCGTGCCGCCGGGCGGGGTTACACGGGTGACGTTCTGGACAATGGTCGCGGCCTCGCCCGATGCCTTGCTCGATCTGGTTGACCGGCACCGGGATCCGTCGGCCTTTGCCCGTGCGGCTACGCTTTCGTGGACGCAGGCGCAGGTGCAGTTGCGCCATCTTGGGGTCAGCCACTCGGATGCCGCCGATTTTCAAACGTTGGGCGGCATTATCATGCGTGGCGACCGGCGGCTTGGCGCTTCGGCGGCGCAGATCTCTGCGGGTGCCGCCCCCCAGTCGGCGCTTTGGGTGCATGGCATTTCGGGCGATCTGCCGATCGTGCTGCTGCAGATTGACGATGCACTGGACATCTCGGTCTTGCATCAGGTGCTGAGCGCGCATGAATACTGGCGGATGCGGCAGCTTGCAGTGGATCTGGTGATCCTGAACGACCGGCAGTCATCTTATGTTCAGGATCTGCAGATTGCGATAGACAGCGCGGTTCGGGCCTCTCAATCACGGCCTGCTGCGGACGGCATCCACGCCCGCGCACCGGGAAGTATCCACACGCTGCGCTCGGATATCATCACACAAGGGGCTCGGACGCATATCTTGGCGGCGGCTCAGGTGGTGATCGTGGCTGGGCGCGGCGACATCGGACAGCAGCTTTCCCGACTGACAGCGGCGCAATCAATCATACAGCCCGATGCGGCAGTGTCGCTTCCGCGAGCCACCTTGCGCCCATCCGCAATCTCCTCGCCGAGCTTGCACATGCCACTCCCAGACCCGTCCGAATTGGAGTTTTTCAACGGCACCGGTGGCTTTGCTGACAACGGGCGCGAATATGTGACGGTGTTGCGTGATGGCAAATCGACCCCTGCGCCGTGGATAAACGTCATCGCCAATGAGGGGTTCGGCTTTCAGGTTTCGGCAGAGGGCTCTGGCCATGTTTGGTCGGAAAACAGCCGTGAAAACCAGATTACGCCATGGTCGAACGATCCGGTCAGTGACCCGGCGGGCGAAGCGATCTATCTGCGCGATCTGGATACGAACCAGATCTGGACACCGACCGCCCTGCCGATCCGGGGTCCCGGCACCTACATTGCGCGGCACGGGTTTGGTTATTCGGCCTTTTCCCATGAACGCAACGGCATCGCGGCGGACATGGTGCAATTCGTGCCGCTCGGGGCCTCGGTAAAGGTCAGCCGTCTTACCTTGCGCAACATGGGCTCCACGGCGCGCAGACTGTCCGTGACCGGGTATGCCGAATGGGTGCTGGGCACGTCCCGCACTGCCACGGCGGGATTCGTTTCCACGCGGATTGATGCCGAAACCGGGGCAATTCTGGCTCAGAACACTTTCAGCACGGCTTTTCCGGGGCGCGTAGCCTTTGCCGACATTGGCCCTGCATTCAGCAACTTCACGGCGGACCGCGCTGAATTTATCGGGTGGGGCGGAACGCTTGCCGCCCCTGCCGCGCTACGTTTGGCAGACATGTCAGGGCGCACCGGCCCCGCGCTGGATGCCTGCGCAGCGCTGCAAAGCCGTGTGACTTTGCAACCGGGCGAAGCGGTAGAGATCGTGTTTCAGATCGGTCAAGCCGCCAGTGTGAAGGCCGCCAGCGCACAAATCCGTCAGGTTCGTGCGCTCGACATCGACGCCGCCCTCGACGCAATCAAGCAGCATTGGACCGATATCCTGACCTCGGTTCAGGTGACGTCGCCCGACAGATCGATGGACATAATGCTGAACGGCTGGCTTTTGTATCAGACGCTTGCGTGCCGGATCTGGGCGCGGGCCGGGTTCTATCAGGCAAGCGGGGCCTACGGTTTTCGTGACCAGTTGCAGGATGGCATGGCCCTGACCTTCAACCGCCCCGACATGACGCGCGCACACCTTTTGCGTGCCGCCAGCCGGCAGTTCCCCGAAGGCGACGTCCAGCACTGGTGGCTGCCACATTCGGGGCAAGGGGTGCGGACGAGGATTTCGGATGACCGGGTCTGGCTGGGCTATGGCGTGGCGCGTTATGTGACCGTTTCGGGGGACGCGGCAATTCTGGACGAAGAGTTGCCTTTCCTGCAAGGGCCGGCCGTGCCGCCGGGCGCGCATGATGATTTCTACCTGCCTACAGTCTCGGAAACTACGGCCACCCTGTTCGAGCACTGCGCGCGTGGGCTTGATCAAGCGATCGAGATGACCGGCACTAACGGCATGCCGCTGATCGGCACGGGCGACTGGAATGACGGCATGAACCGCGTGGGCGAGGCCGGTCAGGGCACCAGTGTCTGGCTGGGCTGGCTGCTGATTGCCACACTCAACCAGATGGCCCCGCTGGCCGAAAGTCGCGATCCTGCCCGCGCAGCCCGGTGGCGCGCGCACGCAAAGACAGTCACCGAAGCGATCGAAACCCATGGCTGGGACGGTGACTGGTATCGGCGCGGGACGTTTGACGATGGCACCTTGCTTGGGTCGGCCTCATCCGTCGAATGTCGGATCGACAGCATTGCCCAATCCTGGGCCGTGCTGTCGGGTGCTGCCGATCCAGAGCGCGCCAAAATTGCGATGGCGTCGATGACCAAGCATCTGGTGCGGCCCGATCCGGGACTTGCGCTGCTGTTTACGCCGCCCTTCGACCGCGCGCCGGAGGACCCTGGCTATATCAAGGGTTATCCTCCCGGACTGCGAGAGAACGGCGGTCAGTACAGCCACGCCGCGATGTGGACCATTCTGGCGCAGACCCGGTTGCGCGACGGTGATGCCGCGGGCCGGTTGTTTGCAATGCTGAACCCGATCAACCACGCGGCCACACCACAAGACGCCGACCGCTACAAGGTCGAGCCTTATGTGGTTGCAGCCGATGTCTATTCGACCACCCCTCACGAAGGACGCGGGGGGTGGACGTGGTACACAGGTTCCGCAGGCTGGATGTACCGCGCGGGCATCGAAGGTCTTTTGGGCCTTAGCCGGACGGACAAGCACCTGCTTCTGAACCCGTGTTTCCCCAAGGCATGGCCACGGCTCTCTGCGACCATTATCCTTGTCAACGCCCGGATCAAAATAACGATTCTGAACCCGCATAGGTCAGGCCAGGGCATTGCTTCGGCTGCGATGGATGGTGACGCGCTTCTCATCGGTTCGGGCGGGGTGGTCCTGCCCATCAGCGATGGTGCGCATGACCTTGCCGTAACCCTTGGATCGCCACTTGACGCACCGACCACTATACTGACGCACTGAATGATCCAGAAACTGATAACGCAGAAGACCTCTTTCCGGGGGCATCTTTTCATGTCGCCATGGAAGGATTGGTCACGCACAAATGAGGCTCGGTGCGGCTTTGTTGGCCTTCCGCGGGCAGCGTCGGTTACAGCTACGACAGCGCCTTGGCCGAGACGATCAAAGGGTTCTTCAAAGCCGAAGTCATCTGTCGCCTTGGCCCTTGGCGCAACTTCGACGCGGTGAGATATGCAACCCTCGAATGGCAACACGGCGATGCAAGCATCGCCTAGGGGCTATCAGGTCGACTGGCTTAACAACCACCGCCCGCGCGAGCCGATCGGGAGCATCCCGCCCCCAGAAATCCGCACCAACCTCGACGCAGCGCTAGCATGCGACCCATGGCTGCAGAACTTGTGTCAACCAGCCCCCGGTAAATTTGGGGCGGTTCCGAAGCCAGACCGATCACGCTGGAAACATCGGATCGAGATTGACGATGCGTAAGGCCAGTTTCCGTTCGCGCGAACAGAATTGTCGGCAAAGAAAGCATCGGTTGGCGACAGACTCGGATTTCAACCGCTGCAAGCGTTTTGTGCCGGCAAGGATGGTCAAAAATCGAAGTGCTGTACTGCTCGAATGAATTGCGTCGAAGGATCGGCATGGCAGAGCGCGGTCTCGATCTCGGCGATCGCGTCCTTGGACAGGGTCAGCGCAGGGGACTTCGTCAAGGTCGGCACGGGGATGGTCGCAAAGAGGTCGGGCGTGGTATCGCCGATCTGCCAGACCACGTCGGTCACACCCGTTCCCAGAAGTTCCCGCGCGGCCTTGCGCCACGCCGCCACGGTTCCGATCACCGGCAGGGTCATATGGTACATCAGAACAGTGACAGTTGAACCGGAGCGGGGGCAAACCGGGCGCGCAAGGTCGCCGCATCGGTCATCCCGCGCGGGGACCAGCCGGGGGCGCTGATGAAGGCCTTGGCGGTTTTCAGTACCGCGCCCATCGCCTTCAGATGATCGTAGCGCACCGCCCCATGCTGCCTTGCATCCAGAATGCGGCCCACCGTCTTGGTGCCGAACCCCGGCACCCGAAGCAGCATCTCGCGTGGGGCGCGATTCACGTCCACCGGAAAGGCGGCGCGATGCGCCAGCGCCCAAGCGAGTTTGGGGTCGATCTCGAGATCGAGTGGCACAAGTCCTCTTTATCCGACGGTAACACCGAACAATGTCCCCACTGCCGCTGTGGCCCCCATGGCAAGCGCGCCCCAGAAGGTGACCCGCAGCGCCCCACGCGCGATGCCAGCACCACCAGCAGATGCGCTTAGGCTGCCCAGAACCGCCAGTGCCAAAATGGTCGCCCCAGCTACGAAGCCCACGATTTTCTCTGGCGGGGCAAGCAGCGCCACGATCAGCGGGGCCGCCGCACCCGCCGCAAAGGTCATCGCCGATACCACAGCGGCCTGAAGCGGACGCGCGGTGACAGTTTCGGAAATGCCCAACTCGTCGCGGGCGTGGCTGCCAAGGGCGTCACGCTCGGTCAACTGTAGCGCCACCTTCTCGGCCAGAGCACGATCAAGGCCGCGCGTTTCATAGATCTGCGTCAGTTCCTCCAGTTCCGCTTCGGGGGTTTCGGCCAACTCCTTGCGCTCGCGGGCCAGATCAGCGTTTTCGGCATCGGTCTGAGAACTAACCGAGACGTATTCGCCTGCGGCCATCGACATCGCGCCCGCCACAAGACCGGCGAGACCGGCGATGAGCACTTCGGGCCGCCCGCTGCCTGCGGCGGCAACGCCGACAACAAGGCTGGCGGTCGATACGATGCCATCATTGGCCCCGAGAACAGCGGCGCGCAACCAGCCGATGCGATGCACAATATGGGTTTCGGAATGAGAGAGGCGGCTCATGCTGTGGCTCCTTCAAGGGATGTTCGCGGGGTGTCTATGCCTGCAGGGGAAATGCGCAGGGCGCGCAGAGCATTCAGGATGACGGCAACGTCGATGGCTTCTTGAAAAAGCGCGCCCTGAACGGGTGTCAGATACCCGAACGCTGCCGCGACCATGCCCAAAACCGACAGGCCGATGCCCACAACAACGCTTTGTAGCGCGATCTGACGGGCGCGGCGGGCAATCTCGATCCCTGGCGCGATGCGGTCAACTCGGTCGACCAAGAGCACCACATCGGCGGCTTCGGCACTGGCTGCCGCCCCGCGCGCGCCCATTGCCACGCCCACATCGGCGACGGCCAGTGCTGGGGCATCGTTAACCCCGTCGCCCACCATCATCACCGGGCCTGACACGCGCTCCGCCAGAATTAGATCCACCTTTCCATCCGGAGTCAGGCCAGCGTGGATGCCATCCAGCCCAAGCCCCTCGGTGATGCGTTTGGCAACCTCGACCCGGTCACCGGTGGCCAGCAGGATGCGCTCAATGCCCTCTGCCCGCAGCCGCGCCAGCATCTCGGCCGCCCCGGCGCGAAGGGGGTCTGCCATTACCAGATGCCCTGCCAGCAGCCCATCGACGGCGACGGCAACCATCAAAGACCCCGCCGCCAAGTCCGGATGATCGCCGGACGCCTTGCCGACATGCCGCGCGACGAACCCATCCGCGCCCACTATGACCTGCCGGGTCTCTATCAGGCCGATCACGCCTTCGCCGGGGCTTTCCACCACTTCCACAGGAACGGGCAGGGCCAGCCCCCGATCTTTGGCCGCAGCGACAATGGCCTGTGCCACTGGGTGCTTGGACGCCTGATCCAATGCTGCTGCAAACCGCAGGATGTCGTCGGCCGTCATATCGCCCGCGCTGTCGATCGACACGATCTGCGGTCGCCCGTCGGTCAGGGTGCCTGTCTTGTCCAGGATCAACGTGCGGATGCGCGCCATGGCCTCCAGCGGTTTCGCGCCTTTGACCAACACGCCAAAATGCGCAGCCCGTGACAGCCCGGCCACCAGCGCAACCGGGACGGCAAGGATCAGCGGGCAAGGAGTGGCGACAACCAGAACCGCCACCGCACGGATCGGATCACCCGTGAACCACCATGCCGCAAAGGCAATGGCGACCGTGACCGCCAGAAACCCCAGCGACCAGCGATCCGCCAGCCGGGCCATCGGGGCTTTTGACCGCTGCGCCTCTTCAACCAGCCGGACAATCCCGGCATAGGTGCTGTCTTTTGCTTCATGCGTGGCCGTCAGATCAAAGGCTTCACCAGCATTTGTCGATCCGCTCATCGCGTCGGATCCGCGCTCCAGCCGGACAGGCAGGGACTCTCCAGTCAACGCCGATGTATCCAGAAACGCCGTGGCGGACGCGACATGGCCATCGACTGGCACCACATCGCCTTGGCGGATCAGCAGCAGGTCACCCGGCGCAATGTCGTCCAGCGGCACCTCCTCCAGCCCGCCGTTCAGATGCCGGGTGGCCGTACGCGGCACGCGCGATAACAGGTTTTGCATCTCGGCCCTCGCGCGGCCTTCGGCAAAGCCTTCCAGAAAGGTGCCACCCGAATACATCACCGCGACCACCGCCGCTGCCAGCGTCTCGCCAAAGGTCAGCGCCGCCGCCATCGACAGCGCAGCCACGATGTCCAGCCCGACGTCGCCGCGCGACAGGCTGCGCAGGATCTCCACCACCAGCGCCGCCAGCACAGGGACGACCCCGGCAAACCAGATTGTCGATGCCAGATCGGGCCTTCCGCCAAAGTACAGGGCCAACCCCCCGATCAGGCCCGCCAGTGCAACTGCCAGAAGAAGCGTCTTGAAGCGATATGTCTGTGTCTGATCCATGGCTATCCCCTTATGTCCGGCGTCATTGCCACGGTTGTGTTGCGAAAAAGATGCCCAACCCATGGGTTTGCAGACTACCGGTCTCATCACGCAAAACAAACAGGGCCTGAAGCCCGTTCCGTTGAGCAAAATCGTCACCCACCTGTGCCCCCACAACCATCAACGCCGTGGCCCATGCATCTGCTTCGACGCAGGTGGGCGCAACGACAGTGACCGAGGCGGGCGAAGATTGTAGCGGCGCACCCTTTGCAGGGTCCATCGTATGTGACAAGCGACGGCCATGCAGGTTAACCCAGCGCCGATAATCGCCCGAGGTAGCCACTGTGGCATCGTGCAGCGCAAGCATTGAAAGGGGCACGCGACGCTTGGTGTTGGGGGCCTCGATCGCGATGGCCCAGGCCTCTCGATCCGGTTGAACGCCAAAGCTGCGCATCTCGCCGTCGATCCCGACAAGGGCCGCGTCAATCCCATACATCTGCAATACCGCGGCCAGACGGTCCACGCCGTATCCTGTGGCGATGCCGTTCTGGTCGAGCGTGACAGGTGCCGTCTTGCGCACGCGCTGGGCGAGCTGCCGCTTCACAAACGGCCTCGGCATCTGCCGCGTCGTTTTTCTGGCGCTTGACGAAGGGCTTGACGTAAGCAGGTGGGATCAGCCGAACGTCATGCCCCAATTTGCCGATCTCGCGCCCCCAAAAGTGGCCGCCGCCGCATGCTTCCATAGCAACAACGCAAGGCCGCAGCTGGCTGAAAAACTCCAACACATGCATTCGCCTCAGCTTCTTGCGCAACACTGCGCAGCCCGTGCCATCGGCCCCCTGTGGTGTCCGTCGTCGAATGATTTGGAACAGGTAGCCTGATTTTGGAGCGG
>NZ_RPEM01000022.1 GCF_004745575.1 Pseudotabrizicola sediminis
AATTCTACTTATGCAGCCCCTTAATTTCGGGGGGGATTACCGTGGTAAAGCTGATTTTCAAATTGGCCGTGGAGAAGCGCAAGCTCAAGACCAATCCCGCCGACGGAAAAAAGGTGCGATATTCGAAGCCGCAGCGAACCCGTTCCGCTGGATACACGGACGCTGAGGCTAAAGTCCTTTTGCGAGCCGCGCTTCTTTCAGATGAATCCTTAAGTAGATGGTCTGACGAAAACCGGCGTGCGGTACGTTGGGGGCCGTGGATATGTGCCTTCACCGGCGCGCGGGTTTGCATGGTGCCCAACATCAGAAGGTGTTCGACACGGTGCTGGTGGTTTCGGACAGGACTGTTATCGACACGCAGTTGCAGGAGGCGATCTTCAGCTTCGAGCGCACGACTGGTGTTGTGGCGACGATCAACAGCGATGCCGGGGCGAAAAGCGGGCAGTTGGCTGAGGCACTGGCGGGCGGCAAAAAAATCGTCGTTTGCACCATCCCGACTTTCCCCCATGCACTGGCTGCGGTTCAGGAGCTGGCGGCATCCAAGGGCAAGCGGTTTGCCGTCATCGCAGACGAAGCGCATTCGAGCCAGACGGGCGTGGCAGCCTCAAAACTGAAGCTGGTGCTGTCCGCCGAGGAGGATGCAGATGTGTTAGATGGGGGCGAGGTGAGCGCAGAGGATGTGCTTGCCGCCAACATGTCGGCTCGTGCAGGGGCCAGCGGCATCACCTATGTTGCGTTCACGGCCACGCCCAAGGCAAAGACCCTGGAACTGTTCGGGCGAAAGCCAGACCCAAGCCAGCCCGCAAGTTCGGCCAACCTACCAGAGGCGTTTCACGTCTATTCGATGCGGCAATACAAGCGTTGTCTGAGATGTGAGTGCCCAAACCAGACTCTCAAACGGCTGCGGTCGCTCGATCGTAGAAATCATCAGATTTGTTCGCCGCGCCTTGCATGGATGACTGCTTTCTTGGTCTCGCTGCAGTCGCCATGCCGAAGCGCCGTCGGTCGCCTCTGCACCCAAAGCGTCGCCAATGCCGTTATCGCGAACGAAAACCGCGCGCACGCAGCGAAAGACCGCTCCGTCCGCACAGCACACCCCCTCCCCCTACTCCCCGCCAAACCCCTCCGGCACCCGCCGCCCTTCAACCCCCGCCATCCCCGCGTCCTCCAGCAGGTCCGCCAGCATCGCCTCCACATTCTGCCCCGATGCCGACAGGTGCGCCCAGATCTCGCGCGCTGCAGGCGCAATGCGCGGCTCCTGCACCGCCCGCGCCGTGTGCAGCCAGACCGCCAGACCGTCGCTGCTCACATAGTCGCGCGCTTTGCGTAGGGCGGCGATCTTCGTCTGCGCCGCGCGGATGAACCGCGCCACCTCTGCCGGTTTCCAAGTGTGAAGCGTGGTCAAGTCCACCCCCTCCGCCAGATACACCGCCGCCCAGAACTGTGCGGCGGCGGCGTGTTGTTCCACGCCGTGCGGTTTGCCCCCGGCCAGCCGGTCGGCCACCGCCTGCGCCTCATCCACCAGCGCCTTGATGGCCTTTTCGATCTGCCAGTTGCCGAATTCAGTGCCCGCCATCGGTGCTCTCCCCTTCGCAATGGCCAGTGTAACACGCCCGAAGTGTTAAGATTTCAGAGATCTCACACAGCCAGGCCTTTGAAACCAAACGATCTGGCCCCTTGTCCCCCTGTGTTACACGCCCCCTCACTTGCCCTTTTGATCCTGCTGGCGCAGCCGGTAGGCGATCTGGCGCAGCATGCCGTGAAAGGTCTGCACCTCGGCCCGCGTCAGGCCAAGCCGGGCCCACATGTTGCGCAGGTTCAGCCGCATGTTGGCGGCCTTGGTCTCGGGAAAGAAAAACCCCGCCGCCTCCAGCCGTTCCTCAAAATGATCGGCCAGTTTTTCCACCTCGACCCGGGCGGCAAATTCGGTGCGGGCCAGTTCCATCACTTCCGGGGCCACCTCTACCGTCTGCCGTCGCCATTCATAACCCATCAGCAGGGCACATTGGCCCAGATTGAGGCTGGGAAAGTCGGGGTTGACCGGCACCGTCACGATGGCATTGGCCAGCGCCACATCCTCATTCTCAAGCCCCGCCCGCTCAGGCCCGAACAGCACGCCGACCTTCTTCCCCTCAGCCGCCATCACCCGCGCCATCTCCATCGCCCGTTCGGGCGTGACGATGGGCTTGACCAGTTCGCGCGGGCGGGCGGTGGTGGCGAAGACATAGTCACAATCCCCGATGGCGGCTGCCACATCGGGGAACAGCCCCGCCTGATCCAGCAACCGCCCCGCGCCCGACGCCATCGCCACTGCCTTGGGGTTGGGCCAGCCGTCGCGCGGGGCCACGATCCGCATCCGGGTCAGGCCGAAATTCAGCATCGCCCGGGCGGCGGCCCCGATATTCTCGCCCATCTGCGGGCGGACAAGGATGAAGGCAGGTTCGATCATGCGTGGCACCCCTTTGTTTGCAGGCCTGTTACGCCAGCCGACCCGTGCGGGCAAGTGATGGTCAAGCCCGACAAAGGCTGGTAAGCCAGCCAAAACCCGCTGCGAGGACCCGCCATGGCCGCTGAAGACCGCCCGCAAATCACCCTGATCACCCCTCCCAGCTTTGATCTGGATGTGTTTCCCGCCCAGCTTTCCGCCGTGCTCGATGCTGTGGAGGTGGCCTGCCTGCGGATCGCGCTGGCCAGCCGCGAGGAAGACAACCTGCTGCGCGCCGGTGATGTGCTGCGCGACCTGGCCCATGCCCGCGACGTGGCCGTGGTGATCGAAAGCCACCTTTTGCTGGTCGACCGGCTGGGGCTGGACGGTGTTCACCTGACCGACGGTGCCCGCACCGTGCGCAAGGCCCGCAAGGATCTGGGGGCGGATGCCATTGTCGGCGCCTTCTGCGGCCCCACGCGGCACGAAGGGATCAGCGCGGGCGAAGGCGGGGCAGATTACGTCGCCTTCGGCCCGGTCGGGGCGTCGCCGCTTGGCCAGGGCACGCTGGCCGAGTTCGAGCTGTTCGAATGGTGGTCGGAAATGATCGAAGTGCCGGTGATCGCCGAAGGCGCGCTGACAGTGGAGTTGGTCGAACGCTTCGGCCCCGTCACCGATTTCTTTGCCATCGGCTCCGAGATCTGGGGCGCGGATGACCCCGTCGCTGCCCTCAGGGCGCTGCTCGCCCCGCTGGGCTGACGTGAGCCTTCGGGTCTTCACCCGGCCCCTGACCGGGGTGGACAGTGGCGATCACCCGTTCGCAATAACCGGCAAGTTCTTTGCGGCCGGGAAAGGCATCAACCGGCACGGCTGGGTGAAAGTTCACCTCGACACGGCCCTGCTTGCGCGCCGACAGAACCGAGACCAAATGCCCGGCAAAGGTCATGTCGCCCCACCAGCCATAGAACCGCGCATCGGCCCCGTCAGGCGCGTGATAGACCACGGTGACGGGCTGGATGTGCATCACTGATTCAAGGCCATGCGTGAAAAATGCCGCAAAGAGCGTTGATTTGAATGGCAAAACCCGGATGCTGTCTGTCGAAGTGCCTTCGGGGAAGAACACCAGCCGATGGCCCGCGCGCAACCTAGCCTCAAACAGTTGCTGCTGGCGTTTGGCCTCAGTTCCCTTGCGGGTGATGAACACCGTCCCCGTCGCGCGGGCCAGCCAGCCGATGCCCGCCCAGCCCGAGACTTCGGACTTTGCCACGAAGTACATCGGCGCGCAGGCGTTCAGGGCAAAGATATCCAGCCAGGAGCCATGATTGGCCACCATGGCACCGCGCTGTTGCATCGGCGTGCCCCGCACCGTCAGCCCGATGCCCATGATGGCCATGGCCGTGCGGCAGACGCCTTGGGTGATCCGGGGCGTCCAGGGCCTTCTGGCGCCGAACAGCGGTCCTTCCGCACAGCGCACCATCAGCAACAAGAGCAGCCCGCCATAAGTCACAATGCCCAAGGCCACAGCGCGCAAGCCAAAGCGCAGCCAGCCAACGGCCGCAACCGGCGATCGGGGCGGCGGTTCGGCGGACCAGTTCAAGCGGCCTCTCCCTTGCGGGTGTAGAACTGCTTGTGCTTGGCGCTCATGCTGTCGGTGTCCATCACCAGACAGACATCGGTGGTGTTGAAGGCATGATCGACGAACACCCCCTCACCCACAAATCCACCCAAGCGCAGATAGGCCTTGATCAGCGCCGGGGTCGCGGCCAGGGCCGCACGCCGGTCTACCGATCCGGCGGGGAGCAGACAGGGTTGCACCTTGTGCCCATGCGCCCGCACCCGCAACGCGGGCGGGGCAAGATGCGCGTGGTGCAGATAGGACAGGGGGGCGGCCAATGCGGCAAGATCCGTGCCCGGAAAACTGGCGGACCCGAACAGGATGTCAATCTCGCGCTCGATCACATAGCGGGCCAGCGCGTTCCACAGGTAAAACATGCCTGTTCCGCCGCGATGATCGGCATGGATGCACGACCGTCCCAGTTCCAGAAGTTTGCGGCCCGAGGTCTTGAGCAGGGTCAGATCAAATTCACTTTCGGAATAAAACCGGCCGATCTGCGCCATCCGGTCACAGGGCAACAGGCGATAGACGCCAACGACATGATCGCCCGCGTCAAGATCAGCCATCCGGTCCACCAGCAAAAGATGATCAAAGACCGCATCGAACTCATCCCGCTCTGATTGCGCCGCATGATCGACACCCGGTCCGTCCGCCCCCAGTTCTGCGACAAACACCCGGTATCGCAACCGAAGCGCCGATGCGATATCGACCTCGCCCGTTGCCAGACGCACCTCATAGCGATCTTCCAGCTGTCTTTTCGTCACAGAACCCTCTTCAGCTGCGGCCTTAACCTTCAGTTAACAAAGATGGCGATAAAAGCACGGCATCCGCAAGACAACTGCCATGGACAAAAGGCCACGTCATGACTCATCCTTGGCATACCCTTGTACTGAGTGAGGCTCATGTTCCTAGATGCCAAAGACCGGCAGAAGTTCGATCTGGCGACCGTCTATCACCACTTTGCCTGCATGTTCAAAGTTTACCGTGATGCGCCCGCCAATGTTTGACTGCACCTGCCCCAGCCCCCAGTCCGCCCGCTCTGGGTGGCGGACCATCATGCCTGGTTCCAGAATCGCATTCATCTTCCACTCCTTTTCCAGTCAGGATTTTGCCGATGTCTGACAAGCCTGATCTGAGCGCCCTGCTGGGCTCGCGCATCTGCCACGACCTTATCAGCGCGATCGGCGCCATCAGCAATGGGGTAGAGCTGCTGATGATGGATGGCAAAAGCAGCAGCCCCGAACTGTCGCTGATTGTCGACTCTGTGGCCAACGCGACCGCCCGGATCCGGTTCTTCCGGGTCGCCTTCGGCGCCCCCGGTGCCAGTGAACACCGCATCGCCCGGGCCGAAGTGGTCAACATTCTTGGCGATCTGACCCGCGGCGCCCGGCTGAGCATGGACTGGCAGTCACCCACAGACCTGTCGCGGCGCGAGGTGAAGCTGGCGTTTCTGGCCATCCTGTGTCTGGAAAGTGCCATGCCCCATGGCGGCACGCTGCTGATCGAACGGGGGGAATCGCGCTGGACCCTGCGGGGAGATGCGGCGCGTCTGCGCATCGACCCCGACCTGTGGGAGCTGCTGTCGAACCCCGCGGCCCATGTTGATATCGGCCCGGCTCAGGTGCATTTTGCCCTGCTGCGCGATGAAATCGTCCGGCAGCACCGCCGCCTGTCGGTCGAGGTCAGCGAAACGGTGGTGCGCCTGTCATACTGATCGGGCGCAAACCGCGCCTCACTGCTTCGCGCGTCGCCCGGCTGCAAAGCTTGACGGGAAGATCTTGCCCGTTTGCCCGGCGCGCCTTCAGGCGCGGCAGGTGCCGTCTCCCCGCACCAAGTATTTGAAGCTGCACAGTTGCTCGGCCCCGACCGGGCCACGGGCATGCATCTTGCCGGTGGCGATGCCGATCTCGCCCCCCATGCCAAATTCCCCGCCATCCGCAAACTGGGTGGAGGCGTTGCGCATCAGGATCGCACTGTCGAGCCGGGTCATGAAACGGTCGGCGGTGGCGTCATTCTCGGTCAGAATGCTTTCGGTGTGGCTTGACCCATAGCGCCGGATATGGCCAATCGCGCCGTCCACGCCATCCACCAGTTTTGCGGCGATGATCATGTCCAGAAACTCGCGCCCGAAATCATCGGGGGCGGCTGGTACGGTGCCCGGAATGGCCAGCAGATCGCCTTCCGCGCGCACTTCAACCCCTGCCGCCAGCAGATCCTCGATCAGCACGGCACCGTGCCGTGCGTAAAAGGCGCGGTCGATCAGCAGGCATTCCGCAGCACCGCAGATGCCGGTGCGCCGGGTTTTCGCGTTCAGCACCACGGCGCGCGCCTTTGCCAGATCAGCCTCGCCATCGGCATAGACATGGCAGATGCCTTCCAGATGCGAAAACACCGGCACCCGCGCCTCGCGCTGCACCAGCCCCACAAGGCCCTTGCCACCGCGCGGCACGATCACGTCAATGTAGTCCACCGCCTGCAGCATGGCCGTCACCATCGCCCGGTCGCGGGTGGGGATCAGCTGGATCGCCGCTTCAGGCAGGCCGGCGTGGCGCAAGCCCTCCACCATACAGGCATGGATCGCGGTCGAGGAATGAAAGCCCTCGGACCCGCCGCGCAGGATCACCGCATTCCCGGCCTTCAGACACAGCGCGCCAGCATCGGCAGTCACATTTGGGCGGGATTCGTAGATCACGCCCACCACACCCAGCGGCGAAGCCACGCGCCGGATGTGCAGGCCCGACGGCATGTCCCATTCCGCCAGCACCCGCCCGACCGGATCGGCCTGCGCCGCCACCGCGCGCAACCCATCGGCCATGGCGCGGATGCGCGCCTCGTCCAGCAGCAACCGGTCCATCATCGCAGGCGACAGGCCCTTTTGCGCGCCAAACTCCATATCCAGTGCATTGGCATCGATGATCGCCTGACGCCCGGACCAGACCGCGTCGGCCGCGGCCTCAAGGGCGGACTGCTTGCTTTGGGGTGACGCAAAAGCCAGTTCAGCCGCCGCATCCCGCGCGGTGCGACCCATTTCGTCCATCAAGGTGACGCTCTGCACATCCATTGCGCAAACCCTTTCATCTGTTCACAAATATCCCGGGGGTCCGGGGGCAGCGCCCCCGGGGTCGGCCCGTCAGACCACCATATCATCCCGGTGCACCAGCGCCGCCCGGCCCTCATACCCCAGTATCCCGGCGATATCACCCGAGCGGTGCCCGGCGATCGCCTTTGCCTCAACGGCCGTATAGCGCACCAGACCCTTGCCCAGCACCACACCATCAGGCGACAGGATCGAAACCGGCTCACCGCGGCCAAAGGTGCCCGTCACCCGCGTGACCCCGGCAGGCAGCAGCGACTTGCCCGCCCGCAGCGCCACCACCGCGCCCGCGTCCAGCACCAACTCGCCACGCGGTTTCATCGCGTTGATCCAGCGTTTGCGCGCGACCTGCGGATCGGCCTGCGCCACGAACCACGTGCGCTGTGCACCATTGGCCAAAGCCGACAAGGGCCGCAGGACCGAGCCTTCCATGATCGCCATGGCACAGCCCCCGGCAATCGCGGTTTTGGCTGCCAGCAGTTTGGTCTTCATGCCGCCCTTTGACATGCCGGAAATCGGATCGCCCGCCATCGCCTCGATCTCGGGTGTGATGTGTTCCACCAGATCAAAGCGCTGCGCGGCGGGGTCTTCCTTCGGGTTGGCAGAGTAAAATCCGTCAACATCAGACAAGAGGATCAGCTGATCCGCCCCCACCGTCACCGCGATCTGCGCCGCCAGTCGGTCATTGTCGCCAAAGCGGATTTCATCCGTGGCAACCGTGTCATTCTCGTTCACGATCGGCACCACGCCAAGGCCCAACAAGGTTTCCATCGTGGCGCGGCTGTTGAGATAACGGCGGCGGTCTGTGGTATCTTCCAGCGTGACCAGCACCTGCGCGGTGGTAATGCCGTGCGGGGCCAGCACCTCTTCATAGGCGCGCGCCAGACGGATCTGCCCGACCGCCGCCGCCGCCTGCGACTGTTCCAGCGTCAGCACGCCGCTGCCCAAGCCAAGCACCTTGCGCCCTAATGCAATCGAGCCCGACGACACCAGCACCACATCGGTGCCGCGCACTTTGGCCTCGGCCACATCCATGGCCAGTGCCGACAGCCAACCCTGTTTCAGGCCGGTCGCCCGGTCCACCAGCAAGGCGGAACCGATCTTGACGACCAGCCGTTTGGCGGTGCGGATGTCGGGGGCGCGCGGTTCGGTCAGGGTTGCCACGGGCCAGCCTCCACTTCCGGAGCCTCACCCTGCACAGTGCGGTAAATATCGCGCAACACGTCCTGCAGACCTTTGCCCGCGACACCGGAAATCACATGCACCGGGCCACCGCTGGCCTTTTCCAACGCGCGCTTGCGGTCAGAAATCTGCTTGGGGTCCATGGCGTCGCATTTGTTCAGCGCAACGATCCGGGCCTTGTCGCCCAGCACTTCGGAATAAGCCTCCAGTTCGGTCACGATGGTCTTGTAATCCTTGGTGATCGTGCTCGACGTGCCATCCACCAGATGCAACAGCACCTTGCAGCGTTCCACATGGGCGAGGAACTGGATGCCAAGACCGCGGCCTTCGGATGCGCCCTCGATCAGGCCGGGAATATCGGCCATCACGAATTCGGTCCCGTCGACGCCCACGACCCCAAGGTTGGGGATCAGCGTGGTGAACGGGTAGTCGGCAATCTTGGGCCGGGCGTTCGAGACGGCGGCGAGGAAGGTGGACTTGCCAGCATTCGGCAGCCCCACCAGACCGGCATCAGCGATCAGTTTCAGCCGCAGCCAGATCGTGCGCTCCACCCCCTCCTGCCCCGGATTGGCGCGGGCGGGGGAGCGGTTGGTCGATGATTTGAACCGCAGGTTGCCCCAGCCGCCATTGCCGCCCTGCGCAAGGATGACCTTCTGGCCCACTTCGGTCAGGTCGGCGATGATGGTTTCCTCATCCTCGTCCAGAATCTCGGTGCCGACCGGCACGCGCAGCACGATGTCATCGCCGGTCTTGCCGGTGCGCTGTGCGCCCATGCCGGGCTGGCCTGACTTGGCAAAGAAATGCTGCTGATAGCGGAAGTCGATCAGCGTGTTCAACCCGTCCACCGCCTCGACCCAGACAGAGCCACCGTTGCCGCCGTCGCCGCCATCCGGGCCGCCGAATTCGATGAACTTCTCGCGCCGGAACGACACGCAGCCGCCCCCACCGCCGCCCGAGCGGATGTAGACTTTGGCGAGGTCGAGGAACTTCATAGGATCAGACTTTCGAGAAAAACGGTGGAATGCGTCAGGCGCAGTTACATCTTGCGATACAGGATCGGGGGCCACACCTCAAGCGCGCGCGGTCTATTGGCGCAATCCAAGCGGAGACGGGTCTTATTCCGCCGGCCCGAGCGGCAGAGCATGACGGGCCAAGAAGGTCTGGCGCGACAGGACCAGATCGACATGGTCCATGTCCTGCCCCAAGGGACGACAGAATTTGCGGCTTTGCCCCGCCTCTGCAAAACCAAGATTTTGCAAAACCCTGGCAGACGGCAGATTGCCAACGAAATAACCCGAGGTTACTGGGCCCCGGTAGAACTGGAACACCGCGCGCAACAGGGCCACCGCCGCCTCTTGCGCATAGCCACGCCCCTGCGCGCGACGGGCGATCCAGAACCCAAGCTCTGCCCCGCCGCCGATCAACCCTGCGAACCCCTGATCATCATGGATCGAAAACGTCTCACCCTCGGGCGCTGTTGCCACATAGGTTTGGAAGTCTGCGGCAGGATAGGGATAGGGCGTGGTGGCAAGCCAGCTGGCAATCTCGGGGTCGTTCAGTCCCGAGATCACCCCCGCCTCATCCGCAAGGCTCAGAGGGCGCAGCCGCAGCCGCGCCGTTCGAAGCCAGATGCCTGCCGCCTGCCCCATGCGCTCATCCCAGCTTGCGGATATAGGTCCAGGTCGGGACCCGCGCGCCGCGTGCCACGCTGAATGTTTCGGCATCCCCAAGATACTGGAACCCGGCATTGGTCAGCACCCGGGCCGAGCCGGGATTGTCCTGAAACACCTCGGCAAACATGGCGCGGTTGGCTTGCGGGTTGGCATCCACCAGCGCCTGCACGGCGGCAGAGGCAATGCCAAGGTTCCAGAACGCCGGGGCGACCCAATAGCCCACTTCGGACTGGTCACGGTTGTACTTTTCGACATCCATGCGCTTCAGGCTGATCACGCCCAGCACTTCGGGCAAGGACGATTGGCTGCCATCCATGACCCAGATATCTTCGTCTGCCGGGCGCTTGATGGCACGGGATACAAACCCTTCGGCCGCACCGGGCGGCAGCGGGTGGGGGATGGAATGCGTCGCCTCTGCCACCCGGCGATCACCGGCATACATCGCAAAAAGGCCCGCATCCGACTTGCGCACAGGACGCAGAATGAAGCGCCCCGCATCAATCACAGCCTGCGCCGCCGCAGCGTCAACAACGTCTAGTGTCATGGCTTCCCTCCTTCGAAGCGCATGAAGGGCCGACCTGGCCCCGCAAGAACGATCTTTCCTCCACACTGCGATCCGTTCCGGATGTCAGTGTGGACACCCACAATCACCCTGCCAAATCTTGATGGCAAAAGAGTGAAAGTCCGCGTGCAAATCCCGGAAAAGTCGCGGAAAATGCGAAAAGGGACCGGCCCTGCGGCCGATCCCCCTTTTACATGTCTGATGTAAAAGTCCGGCTTACTCGGCTGCCTCCTGGGCGGGCAGGACAGAAATGAAGGTACGACCCTTCATGCCCTTCTTGAAGGTCACCTTGCCCTCGACGGTGGCGAACAGGGTGTGGTCCACGCCCATGCCAACGCCTTCACCGGGAAACCAGGTGGTTCCGCGCTGACGCACGATGATGTTGCCAGGGATCGCGAGCTGACCGCCAAACAGTTTGACGCCCAGACGACGGCCGGCAGAGTCGCGACCGTTGCGGGATGAGCCGCCTGCTTTCTTGTGTGCCATGAGGGATTACTCCTTATTCAGCAACAGCGTCAGCGGCTTTTTTCGCACGCTTTGGCTTGGCGGGAGCTTCGGCTGCCGGAGCGGCTTCGGCGTTATGGGCGGCGCGGCGCGCATCGGCAGTGCCGGTGGCAACGGTCACGCCCGACTTTTCGGCACCCGAGGCCAGAACGTCGGTCACGCGGACCAGCGTCAGATGCTGACGGTGGCCTTTGGTGCGCTGCGACGAATGCTTCCGGCGGCGCTTCACGAAGTGAATAACCTTCTCGCCCTTGATCTGGGCGATCACTTCGGCCTGAACCGCAGCACCTTCCACGAAAGGCACGCCTACGGTCACGGACTCGCCGCCGACCATCAGAATATCGTTGAACTGGATCTTGTCACCAGCATTGGCGGCCAGCTTTTCAATGCGCAGAACGTCACCCGCCTGCACCTTGTATTGCTTGCCACCGGTCTTGAGGACCGCGAACATGGGTCTTTCCTTTTCATCACCCGCGTCCTGCGGCCCCCACGTACGGGAGTTTTGTGGGGCAAGCCCCGCCTTCGGACAGCGCGCCCCGTGCGGGGCGTCATTTCAAATATAGAACCCGGCCAAGACTCGCATCTTTGCCGGGATGCGGGCTTATCGGGTGAATTTCAGACGAAGTCAAGCGTCCGCGCCGGGCTGCGCGACTGCGGCGATCAGATATCCTCGCCCTGCATCTGGCTGGCGGCAGCCCGGCCCAGATCGTAGGAAATCTGCGTGAAGACAACATCATAGGCGGCAAACAAGGCCGCATTCAACTTGTTCCCGGCTTGCGTTTCAGAAAACGCGACATAAGCATCCAGATCCGCGTCCGACAGCGGTTGATAGGCCAGCGAAAGGAAGGGAAACAGCCACTCCGTGGTCTCGGCCCGCACGTCCGGTTCCTGCCCCCAGACATCGGCAAGCATCTGGTCCTCGGTCATCTCTTGCGGGAAGGCCCCGCTTTCCGACATGCCGCGATAGAAAGCCAAATTGGCGTTCATCGCACCCATGACATTCGACTCGATCAGGTCATTGGTCTCGACGAAGCGGGTCACCGCGTCCACGCGCGCGCCACCTTCAGCCCGCAGGTCTTCCCACGCCAGCTTTGCCGCATCCTCGACATCCGCGTCCATCAGGGCCCGGCGCGCCTCGACCTCCAGTCGCAGAACCGTCTGGCCAAGCTTTGAGCCGAAAAACTGCTCGATCTGGTCAAGATCGGACCCGGCCCCGGCCAGCGTCTTTTCCAAAGCAGCATCAAACCGGCTGCGCATCGTCGCGGGATCGTATATCAGGGCCACCACCGCGTCCCACTGTGCGCCGGCCTTGTCGGGAAACATCTCAGCCGCAAGCGTCTGCCCGTATTCCCGCCCCTCATCGCGCATGACGGCGATGACATCGGCCATCATCAGCGTATCGGTCAATGCCGAAACCCGCGCCGCGCTGACCGCGGGGGTCTCCTGCCCCACCGAAGCCTGCGCGCGCGCGGAGCCCGTCGCAATGGGGGCAAGAGCCAGCCCCAACCCGAGGGCCAAGGAAAGTCCAAGCGAGGCAAAGTCAAACGGCGCAGACATGGCGGACCTGACATCATGAGGAGCGGTTCCCGAACAGCTAGTGCTTTCCCGACCGCTTGCCAAGTCAACCCGCCGCACGCCCGCGTGACCGGCTACGAACCGCCGAAAAAATTGCGCGAATGAGGGCTTGCAAGCGACCAAAAGGGCGGTTAGGAACCGCCGCACGAAGACCACACCAAATGCGGAGAGGTGCCGGAGTGGTCGATCGGGGCGGTCTCGAAAACCGTTGTGGGTTCGCGCCCACCGTGGGTTCGAATCCCACCCTCTCCGCCAATCATCCCAAGTATCTGAAAAGACTAGTGAAAAGGCTGATTTTTACCCCCAGAGAATCGCCTTATTGTACTCGCTATTGCACCTGCAAAGGGTTGCCCGCTGACGCGGGGCAGCCCTTCGGAGTGTCTTCGAAGCCACGGCAAGCCCGCGACATAAAAAAGGGGCCAGCTTGGCCCCTCTCTCGCTCATTCGACTAGGTGTCGTGGTCAGTGCCCGCGTCAGCGGGCTTGCGCTTCCTCTGGGCCGCGAAGCTCAAGCCGTCCCCGGACGCGACAACGGGGGTGCCTTCCTCGAAGAGGTCGCGCAGCCGGTCCGCCTTGGCCTCAATCTCAGGGCTGTTGAACAAGCCGCACACGTTCGGCGCGCCTGCGTAAACGTATCCGCTCATAGTGGACTCCTTATCCGTTCTGACTGACTGCTCGCTGCCCGGCGCGGGCCATATCGGCGGCAATCTGTTTCTGAGACCGCCGGAAGCTGTCCGCGTCGGGCGTCTGAATGTTGATGGTCTGGGGGGCGTGGATGATCGTTCCGCCCCCGGCGCTATCCCCCATTTCCACCGGAATCTTCCGCCCCCGCGAAAGCGGGATAACGGCTTCATTCGGGTGCAGGACCGCCGGGATATCCGGTCTCCTTGATGGCGAGTATTGCTCTCAAAAGACCGGAACGGAACCGCGACAGGTCCAATCTGGATTTTGAGGACCTAGAGGAGTTTCTGGGGCCACAACTGCCATGGGTGATGTGGGGCTGTGCGTTTGAGGATTTTCTAACGCGGGAGTGGGAGCCTGAGGGGAACGTCGTCGATCTTTACCTTGGGCGCCGGGGCTGGCGCGAACCGGCACTGGCCAAAAGCTACACCGAGGGCCTGGGCGATGCCTATGTCAGTCTGCATGAGGTGGTGGCGACCAAAACCGGTGAAACCATGGTGCTGCGCGATCTGCTGACCGGCGCAGATCCGGTCACGGTGCGCGAGAAAAGCGCCAGCAAGACTCTGCAACCCGGCGACCGCATTGCCGTGCGGGTGGTGCCGGTGCGCGATCACCACGTGATTTCAGGGGGGCTTTTGCCTTTTGCTCCCGCAGTCGTCGACCTGCTGAGGGACGGGCTGCGCAACGTGTTGAAGCTGCGGCGCTAGCAGGACCTGCGCTTCACCCCCGACCAGCTGCGCGGCATCGCGCCGCTGTTCACCGCAGCCTTCCTGTTCACCCATCTACCCGAGGCACTTGACCCACACCTGCCGCAGATGACCAACACCGATGTCGAGGATATGATCTGTCACGAGCTGCGCTTTCCCTTCATGGCAGGCGTCACACAGGCACAGGTGGCCAGGCGATCAACCTTCTGCCCGACCTGTCCACCGACGGGCTAAAGCGATGGGTCTGGTTCGCACCGCAGAAGAAAAGCCGCAAGGCACAGAGGGAGGGCGGCACCATCCTTTGCACGCTTGAATTACGCGGAAGGGCGCTGGTGCTGGAGGTGAATTCCGCCGAGCGCGCAGCACGGGCTGCAGCGCTGATCAAAATGGCCACGGGTGCCCTGCTGCGTCTGCCGCTGACGGCAATCCAGACCTTCGATCAGGCGAGCGCCGAACATTCTGAGAAGGGCCCGCCCCCGCCAGAGGAAATCCCGCCCGAGATCGCGCGCGAGGTCGTCTACGCCCATATGAATCGCCACTACCGCGAGACGCTGGACCAACCTATTCCCGAGCTGAAGGGCAAAACGCCAAGGCAAGCCGTGAAGACGGCCGCCGGGCGGAAACTGGTGATGGACTGGCTGACGCTGTTGGAAACCGGCACAGCAAGGGCGGATTCGGAAGCGATGGCGGGGTATGACTTCGGCTGGATGTGGGAGGAATTGGGGGTGAAGCGGGAATCAAAGCGCCCTGACAAACCAAAGCCCTGATACAAAGATTTGGGGTTTTTTTCCCACAGGCTGAGCTGTTCCGGTGTGAGGGGTCTTACGTGCTATCAAGAAAGCGCGCGGGTCCGGAGTGCCGTGCTCGGTTCGCCGCTGAAGCTTCGCGGGTGAACTCCAGAGAGCCGATGGCAGATTACCGGGGCTGCTGTCAGGACTCGGATGCAGAATGAAAATTATGTTTTACTTGCCGAGCCGCTAACGGACGCAGGCTGCTCGGATCAAGACCGTTATGGGTCATCAAGGCCCAGCCGGCTCGTCACCAGCAAAAATCGAAAGCCGTTGCGCAGAATTCAGGCACCCCGCTGCGGCGGGCCCTCAGGGCCGCAACTATGCGATTACGGGACAAGCAATCCCAGCACCAGCGCCGTCTGCCGCCGCACCGACGCGCGCAGGGTCTCCATCGCAATTGGCTCGGCCTTTACGAATTCCATGAACATCTGGTTGAGATTGTTGAACAACACCTCGCCCACCAGCCGCGCGGGCACCCCGTCTTTCAACCGCCCGCGGCGCTGAAGGGCGGCAACCATGGCGCAGACTTGATCGGTCAGCATGGCATCCAGCGCGGTGTAGCGTTGGGAAAACGGCGTGTCGGGCGATTCTATCGACAGCGCCATCGCGGTGCGCCACATCGCTTTGGACAGATAGACCAGCGAATGGTCGTAGTAACCGCCAATCAGCATTTCCAGCGCCTCTGCCGGGTCGGCGGGGGGGGTGGCCAGAACGGCGGCACCGGCGGCCAGCACCTCTTCGACCTCCATCGACACGATGGCCAGCAACAGATCACCCTTGGTTTCAAAGTAGTTGTACAGCGTGCCGACCGATACATCGGCGGCGGCGGCGATGTCTTCCATCCGGGCCGCGCCATAGCCGACCTCGCGGAACAGGCGCGCGGCCGCCTCTTGCATGCGTCTTGTGCGATCGGCCTTGTGCCTTGCCCGCAGACCCGTCATTCGCGCCCGTTTTCATAATCAACCACAAATTTGACATTGACTTCAAAAAACACCTTCTGCAATTCTTTTTGCAATGCCCGCCAGAGGCACCCCCCAACAACGGAGTTTCCCGATGACGCGTTCCTTGACCGCCCCACTGACGGCCATCGCCCTGGTGATGCTTGCCTCACCCCTCCATGCGCAGGAATTGAACGCGCTGGTCTGGTGTGATCATACCGACCCCGCCCTGATTGCACCGTTCGAGGCCAAGTTCGGCGTGAAGGTGAACCTGAAGGAATATGAAGGCACCGCCGCCGGTCTGGCGATCCTTGACCAGTCGCGCCCCGGCGATTGGGATGTGCTGGTGATCGACGCAGTCGATGTGCCCCGCGCAGTGGAAGGCGGCCATCTGGCCGAATTGCCGGCAGACAAGCTGGCCACGGCGGATTTCTTTCCCGAACTGGTGATGGCCCAAAACAATGTGGTGGATGGGAAGACCTATGCCGTGACCGAGAAGTTCGGCTACAACACCATTGCCTATGACAAGACCAAGGTTGATCCCGCCGACATGGCCGACATGGCAGCGCTGACCGGCGGCAAGTATGACGGACGCATTGCGATTTACGACTATTACCTGCCGGTGTTGGGTCTGGTGGCGCTGGGTCAGGGTGTGGCGACGGCCGACCTGACGGCTGATACTCTGCCCACCCTGCGCGAGCCGCTGTTTGCCCTGCGCAAGGCGTCAAAACAGGTGTCCGACGTGGTGTCTGCCCAGACCGCGCTTGCCACCGGTGAGGTGGACATCATGGTGGGCGGCGGTGAATGGGTGACGGCGGTGCTGGCAGCGGACAACCCCAACCTTGACTGGACCATTCCGGCACAAGGCGGCCTGCGGTGGGCGCAATCCATCGGCGTGGTGGCGGGCAGCACCCAGCCCGATCTGGCGCTGGAGTTCGTGAATTACATCACCTCGCCCGAGGGACAGGCGCTGCTGGCCACATCGTCATGCTATTGGGGCATGCCCGCCAATGCAAAGGCAGGCGACGTGCTGACGCCCGAGCAGAAAACCGCCTTGCGGTGGGACGAGCAGCCCGAGTTCCTGGCGCGCGCTCAGCTTTACCCTATCCCGGACGCGGCCCTTGATACCGCGATGCAGGACCTGTGGACCGAGATGCTGCAACAGTGACGCTGGCGACGCGCGAGCGCCGTCTGGGCTGGGGCCTAATGGCCCCGGCCCTGGCATGGACGCTGGCGTTTTTCGTGCTGCCATTTGCGGCCATGGTTGCCCTGTCCTTCGCGCACATGGACGGGCGCAGCATCGTGCGGGGCTTTGATCCGGGCAATTACATCCGGTTTTTCACCGACTGGACGCTGTTCAAGGCGCTGGTGAACTCGCTTGAGATCACGGCAGTGGTCACGGTGGTGTCGCTGGTGCTGGCCTATCCGCTGGCGGCGATCATCGCGTTCCGGGTGCCTGCGCGCTGGCAGCGACTTGCGCTGTTGCTGGCCGTGCTGCCGTTCTGGACATCTTATGTGGTGCGGTCCTATTCATGGCTGCTGGTGCTGGGGCAAAACGGCGTGGTCAACAAGGCGCTGCTTTGGGCGGGCGTGATTGCCGAACCGCTGGCGCTGTCGGCCAGCCGCACCGCCACGGTGATCGGGTTTGTGCATTTCTTCGTCATGCTGCTGACGCTGACGATCTATGCCAACCTGATCCAGCTTTCCCCCAACTATGCCCGTGCCGCGCAGGATCTGGGGGCCGGGCGAATTGCCACGTTCTGGCATGTTATCCTGCCGCTGACCCTGCCCGGCGTGGTGACGGGGGCGTTTCTGACCTTTGTGCTGTGCATCGGGGATTACATCACGCCGCAGATCCTGGGCGGCAACACCGAGCTGACGCTGCCGCAGCTGATCATGCTGCAACTGGGCCGTTCGGGAAACTTTCCGCTCGCGTCGGCGCTGTCGGTGGTGCTGATGGCCGTGGTGACGCTGGCCTATGCGGCGTCTGCCCGCTGGTTGCGGCTGGACCGGCTATGAGGGTGCTGATCTGGGCCTATATGGCGGCGGCCTATGCCTTCATCTTCCTGCCGGTGCTGGTGCTGGTGGTGTTTTCGTTTCAGGATGGCCGCCTGCCGGTGCCGCCGTTTCAGGGGTTCACCCTGCGCTGGTATGGCAGCGTGCTGGGCAACGCCAAGCTGATGTCGGCGCTGGGCAACTCCCTTCTGGTGGCTGTGGTGTCATCGTCCCTTGCGCTGATCCTCGGCTTTCTGGCGGCGCATGCGCTGGCGCGGGTGCGGTTGCCGGGGTCGGTTCTGCTGCGCGGGCTGTTGATCGCGCCGATGACGGTCAGCTATCTGATCATCGCGCTGGGGCTGTTGACCGTGTTCAACCAGACCGGGGTGCGACTGTCACTGTGGACCGCCGGTATTGGCCATGTGGTCATCAACCTTCCCTTGTGCTTTGCCATCACCTATGCCGCGATGGGCGACCAGCAGCGCAGCGCGGAACGTGCGGCGCGCGATCTGGGCGCAAGCGACTGGCAGGTTTTGGTGCATGTCTCTGCCCCGATGCTGGCCCCCGCGCTGGCGGCGGCGTTCTTCCTGTCGGTGACGTTCAGCTGGGACGAGTTCATCATCGCCTTTCTGCTGACCCGGTTCGACGTGACCCTGCCGGTGGAAATCTGGTCGATGCTGCGATCCGGCCTGTCGCCTGCGACCAATGCGGTTGGGGCACTGGTGTTTCTGGTGTCCACCGCTTTGGTTGTCGTTCTTGAACTGACCCTCTTTCGCAAGGCCAAACCATGACAGCCCCGGTTTCCATTCAGGCCATCAGCCAGACCTATGGCACCGCGCGTGCGCTGGACGCGGTCAGCCTTGACATCGCGGCGGGGGAATTCATCGTGCTTCTGGGGCCGTCTGGCTGTGGCAAGACCACGCTGCTGACGCTGATCGGTGGCTTTGCCGAACCGACCGCCGGGCGCATCTTGATTGGCGGCCGCGACATGGCGGGGATCGCACCAAAGGACCGCCCCACCACGACCGTGTTTCAGGATTACGCCCTGTTCCCGCACATGACCCTTGCCGATAACGTGGCCTTTGGCCTGCGGATGCGCGGCATGGCACGCCCCGCCCGCATGGACCGCGCCGCCGAGATCTTGGCGCTGGTCGGTCTTGAAGGGCGCGGGAACCGTCGGCCGCATGAATTGTCCGGCGGGCAACGGCAGCGCGTGGCACTGGCCCGCGCGCTGGCGGTGGAACCGGATGTGCTGCTGCTGGATGAACCCTTGGGTGCCCTGGATCTGAAGCTGCGCCGCCAGATGCAGGACGAGTTGAAAGCGATCCAGCGCCGGGTGGGCACGACCTTCATTCACGTCACCCATGATCAGGAAGAGGCCATGGCCATCGCCGACCGCATCGTGGTGATGAACGCCGGCCGGATCGAGGATGCCGCCCCCCCGGCCGAAGTCTATCTGCGCCCCAAATCGCTGTTCACCGCCAGTTTCATGGGCGAGGTGAACCTGATCCCGGTGCAGGGCGGGCAGTCCCCGCTTGGGCCGCTGGTCACCGGAAATGGCACGTTGATGATCCGACCCGAGGCGATCGGTGTCACGGATGGCCCCGCCGACACCCTGCCGCTGGGGCCTGCGCGCCTGATCGATGTGACATTTTTCGGCACCTATCAGCGCGCACGGCTGGCACCCTTGGCGGCACCCGGCATGACGCTGACCGCGCACCTGCCGCAATCCGCCACCCTTGCACCCGGAACGGAAATGGCGCTGTTTGCAAGCGCGCACAGTTTTCTGGAGGCAACGCCATGACCCGTGATCTGCCCCATGCCCAGCCCGCCGACTGGTGGCGCATCCGACCGGTGGGCGACGGCGTCACCCATATCGACGAGCCGCATATCGTCGAGTTTTATCGCTGCAACGTGTGGCATGTGCGCGGGCGCGACCGTGACATGCTGGTGGACTCTGGCATGGGCGTGGTCAGCTTGCGCGCGTCCGTGCCGCTGGTGACCGAACGCCCGCTGGAGGCGGTGGCCAGCCACACCCATTTCGACCATATCGGCTGCCACCATGAATTTGCCTGCCGGTCCTGCCATGCGGCCGAGGCGCATCTGATGCGCGCGCCGACGCCTGCCAACACGCTGTCAGACAAATATGTCACCGACGAGATCTTCACCACCCTGCCGCCCGCGCCCTATTCCAGCGCCCATTACGCGGTGCCCGCCGCCCCCGCCACGCGGATCCTCTGGGATGGCGACATGATCGACCTTGGCGACCGGCGGTTCGAAGTGATCCACACCCCCGGCCATTCGCCCGGCGGCATCGCCCTGTGGGAGGCCGCGACCGGCATCCTGTTTTCCGGCGACATCGTCTATGACGGCGAGCTGATCGAGGGCACCACGGCGCAGGAAGACCGTCAATACATCGCCAGCATGGAACGCCTGCTGCGCCTGCCCGTCCGCATCGTGCATGGCGGGCATTTCCCCAGCTATTCCGGGGACCGTCACAAACAGATCATCACCGACTGGCTGAAGGGCAAAGACCGATGACCACATTCAACCAACCGCTTGGCGGCAACGACATGCCGCGTTTTGGCGGCCCGGCCACCATGATGCGCCTCCCCGCACAGACCACGGCCAAAGGGCTGGACGTGGCCTTTATCGGCATCCCGATGGATCACGGCACGTCGAACCGGTCCGGCACCCGGCTGGGGCCACGCCAGATCCGTGACGAATCGCGCATGTTGCGGCCCTATAACATGGCCACCGGGGCGGCCCCGTTCGAGCATCTGCAAGTGGCCGACATCGGCGATGTGCCGATCAACACATTTGACCTGAAAAAGACCGTGGACATCATCACCACCTTTTATGACGAGGTGCTGAGCCACGGCGTGATCCCGCTGACTCTTGGCGGCGATCACACTTTGACCTGGCCGATTTTGCGTTCGATCAAAAAGCGCCACGGGCCGGTCGCCCTTATCCATATCGATGCCCATGCCGACATCAACGATACGATGTTCGGCGAAAAAGTGGCCCACGGCTGCCCGTTCCGCCGCGCCTGGGAAGATGGCTGCCTGATCAACGACAAGGTGTTTCAAATCGGTCTGCGCGGCACCGGCTACAGCCCCGATGACTTTGACTGGGGCCGCGCCCAAGGCTGGACGGTCGTTCCGGCCGAAGACTGCTGGTTCAAATCGCTGACGCCAATGATGGCCGAAATCCGCGCCAAAATCGGCGATGTGCCCTGTTACCTGAGCTTTGACATCGACAGCCTTGACCCTGCCTTTGCCCCCGGCACCGGCACCGTTGAAGTGGGCGGTCTTTCGACCTGGCAAGCGCTGGAAATCGTGCGCGGCTGCGCGGGTCTCAACCTTGTGGGCGGCGATCTGGTCGAGGTATCGCCCCCCTATGACCCATCGGGCAACACCGCGCTGATCGGGGCAAGTTTGCTGTACGAAATGCTTTGTGTCCTCCCCGTGTAGCTTATGCCTTCGGCTGATCACATGACCATCTGCATACCGCCTTTCCCGGATACTGTCCCCAAGTGTCTTCTGATCGCCGTGGTCACGTTCTGATCTTTCAGCGCTGCGCTCTGCGTGCCGGACTCTGGGGTTCTCCCCACGATCGTGGAGTCGGTCGCCTGTCCATCGTCGAATGATTTGGAACAGGTAGTCTGATTTTGGAGCGGAAGGTTTTGGCTCACCGGGTTCAGAT
>NZ_RPEM01000023.1 GCF_004745575.1 Pseudotabrizicola sediminis
CCCCGCCCTACGGGATTGGTAGGGCGGGGTTAACCCCGCCACACCGTTAAGCGTATTTCTTCTGGATTTCGTCCGAGATGTTCTGCGGCACCGCATCGTAATGGTCGAACTCCATCGAGAACACCGCACGGCCCGAGGTCATCGAGCGTAGCGTGTTGATGTAACCGAACATGTTCGCCAGCGGGACCATCGAAGAGATCACGTTGGCGTTGCCGCGGCTGTCCTGCCCGGTCACCATGCCCCGACGCGAGGTCAGGTCGCCGATGACGCCGCCGGTGTACTCTTCCGGGGTGACGACTTCGACTTTCATGATCGGTTCAAGCAGTTTCGCGCCGGCTTTCTTCAGGCCTTCGCGCATCGCAGCGCGCGAGGCGATCTCAAAAGCCAGAACCGAGGAGTCGACGTCATGGTAAGCACCGTCGATCAACGCAACTTTGAAGTCGATCACCGGGAAGCCTGCCAACGGACCGGAGTCCATGACCGACTTGATGCCCTTTTCAACACCGGGGATGTATTCCTTCGGCACCGAACCACCAACAACCTTGGCCTCGAACGAATAGCCCTCGCCCGGTTCCGTCGGCGAGATGATCAGCTTCACGCGCGCAAACTGACCCGTACCACCGGTCTGTTTCTTGTGCGTATAGTCGATTTCATGCTCGCGCGAGATTGTTTCGCGATAAGCCACCTGCGGCGCACCGATGTTCGCCTCGACCTTGAACTCGCGACGCATACGGTCGACGAGGATATCAAGGTGAAGTTCGCCCATGCCCTTCATGATGGTCTGGCCCGACTCGATATCGGTTTCCACACGGAAGGACGGGTCTTCGGCAGCCAGACGGGCCAAAGCGATGCCCATCTTTTCTTGGTCCGCCTTGGTCTTCGGTTCAACTGCGATCTCGATCACCGGGACCGGGAAGGTCATGGTTTCCAGAACGACAGGCTTTGCCGGATCACACAGCGTATCGCCAGTGGTGGTTTCTTTCAGACCGCCAAGTGCAATGATATCACCGGCAAACGCTTCGGCGATTTCTTCACGTTCGATGGCATGCATCATCATCATGCGGCCAACGCGCTCTTTGCGCTGCTTGGTCGCGTTCAGCATGCCGTCGCCCTTGGCCAGCTTGCCCGAATAGATCCGAGTAAAGGTCAGCGAGCCCACGAAGGGGTCGTTCATGATCTTGAAGGCCAGCGCCGAGAAAGGCTGGTCGTCATCTGCCGAACGGGCGATGTTACGGGTTTCCGTCTCGTCACCTGGCGCAAAGCCCATGTAGGGCGGCACGTCGAGGGGCGAGGGCAGATAGTCGATCACGGCGTTCAGCAAAGGCTGCACGCCTTTGTTCTTGAACGACGATCCCGCCATCACCGGAATGAACTCGATGGCCAGCGTGCCCTTGCGGATCAGCTCGCGCAGCTTCTCTGCAGTCGGCTCAACGCCTTCCAGATAGGCTTCCATCGCTTCATCGTCTTGGCCCACAGCTGTTTCCAGCAGGTTCATGCGCCATTCGTCGGCTTCGTCTTTCAGCTCGGCACGGATCGGCTGGCGAGTCCAGGACGCGCCCAGATCTTCGCCCTCATAGACCCATTCTTCCATGGTCACGAGGTCGATGATGCCTTCAAGCTTGTCTTCGGCACCGATCGGCAGAACGATCGGAACAGCGTTTGCACCGGTCCGATCCTTGATCATGCGCACGCACTTCATGAAGTCTGCGCCGGTCTTGTCCATCTTGTTGACGAACACGATCCGCGGAACCTTGTAGCGGTCAGCCTGACGCCACACGGTTTCGGTCTGCGGCTCAACCCCTGCGTTGCCGTCAAGAAGAACGACAGCGCCATCAAGCACGGCCAGCGAACGCTCGACTTCGATCGTGAAGTCAACGTGTCCGGGGGTGTCGATGATGTTGAAGCGGAACTTGTCTTTTGCAGCGTGGTCCAGACCCGGATCGATGGTGCGTTCCCAGAAGGTGGTGGTCGCAGCCGAGGTGATCGTGATCCCGCGCTCTTGCTCTTGTTCCATCCAGTCCATCGTTGCGGCGCCATCATGCACCTCACCGATCTTGTGGGATTTACCTGTGTAATAGAGGATGCGCTCGGACGTGGTGGTCTTGCCGGCATCAATGTGTGCAATGATGCCGAAGTTCCGGTAGCGATCAAGCGGATAGTCGCGTGCCATGTAAACCCCTTACCAGCGGTAGTGGCTGAACGCTTTGTTTGCGTCGGCCATCTTGTGGGTGTCTTCGCGCTTTTTCACGGCCGTACCACGGTTGTTCACCGCGTCCGAGAGTTCAGCAGCCAGACGTTCTTCCATGGTGTTTTCGTTGCGCTTGCGAGCAGCGATGATCAGCCAGCGGATGGCCAGAGCTTCGCGACGCTCGATGCGCACTTCGACCGGAACTTGGTAGGTGGCCCCACCGACGCGGCGCGAACGCACTTCGACGGATGGCTTCACGTTTTCCAGCGCTTCATGGAAAGCCGAAATCGGTTCGCGCTTCAGACGGGTTTCCACGCGGGAAAGCGCGCCGTAAACGATGGATTCTGCGACGGATTTCTTTCCGTCCAGCATCAGGTTGTTCATGAACTTGGTCAGAACCCGGTCACCATACTTGGCGTCGGGCAGGATTTCGCGTTTTTCAGCGGCGTGACGACGAGACATATTTCAAACCCTCACTTCGGACGCTTCGCGCCGTATTTCGAACGACGCTGACGACGATCTTTCACGCCCTGGGTATCCAGAACACCGCGCAGAATGTGATAACGCACACCCGGAAGGTCTTTGATACGACCGCCGCGGATCAGAACCACAGAGTGTTCCTGAAGGTTGTGCTTTTCACCGGGGATGTAGCAAATGACCTCAAAGCTGTTGGTCAGACGCACCTTTGCGACTTTCCGCATAGCCGAGTTCGGCTTCTTCGGGGTGGTGGTGTAGACGCGCGTGCATACGCCGCGCTTCTGTGGGCAACCTTCCAAGTGCTGCGACTTGGACTTGCGCACGTTAGGCTCCCGCGGTTTGCGGATGAGCTGCTGAATAGTCGGCATTCACGTTCCTCGTGTTGCTGTCAATACTCGCCCCGAACTCTCGGGGCACTGCTTCTCGACGTGTACATTGCGCGAATCGCAAAGCACAAAACCGCAATCATCCCCATCGTAGGGATGACGCGGTGGAATTCCAGAGGATCGGGGCTTTTCAGCCCGGATCTTGACCACATCAAGCATTCTGGTTCCGAAATGCCGATCTCTCTGCATGTCAGATAGGCGGGCGTATAGGGGGAGTCGCATGGGATGTCAACAGCAGCCCCCTTGCTGCACAAGGCAAAACAGGGGGTAGGTCAAAGCGTGGGAGGCGCCGGGCGGGCCTTGACCTTGCGCTCGCGCCACAGGGTAAAGATGCCGGTGGCCACCACCAGTGCCGCCCCCAGCAGGGTCAGCGGGTCGGGCAAGGACCCGAACACCAGCCAACCCAAAAAGATCGCCCAGATCAGCGCGGTATATCGGAAGGGTGCCACAAAGCTGATGTCCCCCACCCGCATCACCATCACCGCGAACAGATAGCCCACCACCAGCGCCATCGACGCCGCCACCACCAGCCCGCCCTGCCCCATGGTCAGCGGTTGCCAGCCGCCGGTCAGACTGGCCAACCCCGATGCCACCGTCACCGCAACAGACGCCCAGACCGCCACCATCACCGATGGCACCGCGCGGCTGACGCTCCGCGTCGTCAGATCGCGCACCACCACGAAGGCCACCGACACCAGCCCCATCAGCGACCAGACATCAAACCCATCCTGTCCGGGCCGGATGATGATCAGCACCCCGACAAAGCCGATCAGAATGGCCGTCATCCGCCGCCAGCCGATCTTGTCCTTGAACACTACCGCGGCTGCCAGCGTCACCGCCAGCGGCAGCGCCTGCATGATGGCCGACAGATTGGCCAGCGGCATATGCATCAGCGCCGCCAGAAACAGCATGGTCGACACAATCTCGGCCACACAACGCACACCAATGATCACACCATCGCGGCGCGGCACCACGGGTTTCCACTGACCCATCAGCCGCGCCAACACGATCAGCCCCGCCAACATCAGCGCCCCGCGCATCGCAATCGCCTGAAACAGCGGAATATCCTGCGTCAGCGCCTTCATCGCGGTGTCGTTCAGCGTAAAGGCCGCCATCGCGACCATCATGTAGACCGCGCCGCGCGCATTATCCGAAAGCTGCATCATCGTCTCCTGCCCCGGCCTGATGCTTAGGGTGCAGCACGAACGACGGATAGGGGCAGAGATGTGTGGGATACAATCAAAGGTGGCCATCGGGAGGTTGGTCAAACCGCTGGCCAATCGCTGCGAGGCTGCGACTGTGGCCCCGGTTAGCCATAGGTGTGCGATGCGGGACAGATAAGCGACTTGATAAACCGAAAGGCGGTGTGCCGTGGCCCGGCCCTCAACTGAAAGGCTCGTATCCGTATTGCGGCTTATGCTTGCCGATGCTCGTCGACCTAAAACCGACGGGTAATCCCGAAAGAGGCACCAAGGTTGCGAAATTCATTCACCACAATGGTCGAAGATTGCCGTTCCGCGGTCAGGCGCAGCACTGGTGAAAAGCCCTTCCAGTTCCACTGGCTGTTCGACATCTCTACGCGTGCCATCGTACGCTTGTCACTGCGGACCACGCCAAAGAGGGGGGTGATCCCGTCAAACCGGTTGCGCTCGTAATCCACGATAATGCCCAGCTGAAGCCCCCCCTCAAAGCGGTACTGGCCGCCCACCCTGATCCCGTCCAAACGGCCAGCAAGCCGGGCAATCGCCGTATCACGCAGCTCGGTGCGCACCCCAAAAGACAGCTCCAATTGCGGGTTGACCAGATGGGTCACGCCGATGGCTGCAAAACGGCGCTGAACGTCCGCACCTGTGCGATAAGTGGTGTGCTCATAGAGAAGCGTCCCATTGATGCGGGTCGATGGGGTCAGCCGCCGGGCATGCTCAAGCGTGATCCCGGTCGAGTGCGCATAGTGCCTGTCATCCAGCATCCGCCGCGTCGCAAAGACCTGTGCCATACTTTGCCCGGTTTCCAGATGGCCATGGATCAGACCCGCATACAGCCGACCGTGGACCTCATCCGGGGCGTCACCGTCAAACAGCCGCAGCTGGGTCGAAAATCCAAGCTGCGCGCGCAATCCGGGGGCAAGCTGCGGGCTTGCGACCCCTCCCACACCAATCTCTAGGCCGGTGGCTGGGCGTGCGCGGGCGTCCGGGTTGATCACGAAAGGAAGCCCGAAAAGTTCAACCTCGGTCGCACTGGTGCGCTTTCCGGCATTGGTTTCCGGCACCACTGCAAAGGAAAAATGCCCGCTGAAGATCTTGGGGTTTTCCAGCTGCTTCGCATAGGCCGCCACGCGTTGGTCAACCGCAGGCGGCAGACCGCTGCTCCGCGCGATTTCGATGTGGTAGAGCGCCCGTTCGGACTGGCCTAGTTGACCAAGCGCCGCCGCAAGTTCCAGCCGGTATTCCGCCCGGCGTGGCGTGCGCGCGACAAGCTGTTCCAGAAAGGGCAGCGCCGCATTCGGCTGGCCCAACTTCATATGGGTCAAGGCGAGCGCCCAAAATGCGCGCTCTTTGGCCGGCTCCGTGACGGGTTGATACCCTTCCAGTTGCGCCAAAGCGGCAACCGGATTTCCGTCGCGGATCAGACCTTCGGCCCGCACCAGCGGATCAGCATACAACGGTGCCATTGGCAGCAAAAGGCCAAGGCAAGTGAGTATAATCCGGAACATATAAATCCTGCGCATTAAAATTCTGGTGCGCCGCGTTGCAGCGCACCAGAAACGTCACTCAGAACTTTCAGAGTTCTGGTTGCTGAAGCAGCAGGAAGTTCCCGGTGCCAGAGACAGACCCATCACTACCATCACCTTGGATCAATCCTGTGAGCGTGCCGGAAACCTGTTCCGCATCGGCACCGTAGAACGTTCCGGTCCCGCCCAAGTCAACCATGATCACATCAGACGTGTCGCCTACCGGGTTCAATCCACCCGCAAGACCAAAGCTCAGAGTACCGGCAGTGGTATCAACGGATCCGGTTCCGCCCAACGAGCCCGCGAGATCAAATCTTTCAGTTTGGCCGTCTTCGGTAAGAATAGCTGAAAAGCCAGTCGCAGAAGAAATTATCTGGTCGTCCCGGTCGGTGTCGATATCCAGCGTCAGGTCGCCTTCAACGTGAGCTACATCAGCACCTTCAGCGAAAGTAGCCTGCATTTTGCCCGAGTAGGTCGCCTGAACTCCGGCTTCGACGTTGCCCGTGGGCTCACCATCCGGCTCAGGCAGAGGAGCAAACCCACCACCGCCGCTGCTGCCGCTGCTGCCGCACGCAGACAATGCAAGGACCGACACAAGCAGTGCAGCCGTGCTAATTTTTTTCAGTTTATAAAGCATAGAATAGTCTCCAATTTACCAGCAGAAAGCCAGCCAGGCTTCAGTCTTGTTTCGTTCAGGGAGCCCGCGTGCCAATCCGGCACCGTCCCACCTAAAAAGAGAGGCCAAAAGATTAAAACTTCGTTAAATCCCACAGCCTAACCCCTTAATTTTATTTATTTTAAGGCTCTGTAACACAGGAGGAAGGTGTGGTCAGCCGGGTCCACCCCGGGCAAAAGAAAACCCCCGCCGACATGGCTGTCGGCGGGGGTTGGATTTTCAGACCGGCAGATCAGTCGCGGCTGTCGAACGGGTCGGCCAGACCGACCTCTTTCTCCATCACGTACTCCATCGGAGCGGCCAGAGCAGCGGCCTGTTCGGCCTCGCCCCGACGCGCCTCGATCACATCGGTGTCCCGATCAGCCGCGATCTTCTTGACCTTGCTGGTGGCCCCGCCGGTGCCTGCCGGGATCAACCGGCCGACGATGACGTTTTCCTTCAGACCGACCAGCTTGTCGCGCTTGCCCTGCACCGAAGCCTCGGTCAGCACCCGCGTGGTTTCCTGGAACGACGCCGCCGAGATGAACGACCGGGTCTGAAGCGAGGCCTTGGTGATCCCCAGCAGAACCGGTTCAGCGCGTGCCTCGCGCCCGCCACGATTGCGGGCCTTCAGGTTTTCCTCGTCAAGCTCGATCTTCTCGATCTGCTCGCCTTTAAGCAGCGTGGTATCGCCACCATCCAGCACTTCCAGCTTGACCAGCATCTGGCGCACGATCACCTCGATATGCTTGTCGTTGATCTTCACGCCTTGCAGGCGGTAGACGTCCTGCACTTCGTCGATCATGTAGTTCGCAAGCGCTTCGACCCCCATGATCCGCAGGATATCGTGCGGAGCCGGGTTGCCGTCCATGATGTAGTCACCCTTCTGGACGAAGTCGCCTTCCTGAACCGGAATGTGCTTGCCCTTGGGGATCATGTACTCAACCGCCGTCATCGTCTCATCGACGGGTTCAACCGTGATGCGGCGCTTGTTCTTGTAGTCCTTGCCGAAGCGGACATAGCCGTCCATTTCCGCGATGATCGCGTGATCCTTCGGGCGACGGGCCTCAAACAGTTCTGCCACGCGGGGAAGACCCCCGGTGATGTCCTTGGTCTTGGCGCCTTCGCGCGGGATACGGGCCACAACGTCGCCCGGCTTGATGTCCTGCCCGTCTTC
Organism: Pseudotabrizicola sediminis; assembly: GCF_004745575.1. GTDB lineage: Bacteria > Pseudomonadota > Alphaproteobacteria > Rhodobacterales > Rhodobacteraceae > Pseudotabrizicola > Pseudotabrizicola sediminis. The sequence goes on from NZ_RPEM01000023.1 coordinate 7,615, forward strand.
GATCGACAGGATGGCATCCACCGACATCGGGTAGGAGATCGGGTTGCCGTTTTCACCACGCACCGGTTCGCCCGTTGCCGGGTCCATCACGATGACCTCGGGTTTCAGATCGTTGCCCTTGGGCGCCGAACGCCAGTCGGACACGATCTTCTGGGTCATCCCGGTCGCATCGTCAGTGTCGTCGCGGACCGAGATCCCCGAGACCAGATCGACGAACTTCGCCACACCGCCCTTTTCGGCGATGATCGGCAGGGTGTAGGGGTCCCATTCGAACAGCTTGGCACCGCGCTTGACCTCGGCTCCGTCCTTGACGTGGATCTTGGACCCGTAGGTGATCTTGTGGACCGCCCGCTCCTGACCGACATCGTCGATGATCGCGATCGACATGTTCCGGCCCATCACGATCAGCTCGCCCATCGCGTTGTCGAGCAGGTTCGCGTTGCGGAACTCGATCTTGCCTTCCTGGCTGGCTTCCAGGAACGATTGCTGGCCACCCTGAGCAATACCGCCGATGTGGAATGTCCGCATCGTCAGCTGGGTGCCCGGCTCGCCGATGGACTGGGCGGCGATGATGCCGACTGCTTCACCGCTGTTGACCAGCGTGCCGCGGGCAAGGTCACGCCCGTAGCACATGGCACAAACGCCCTCTTCGGCCTCACAGGTCAGCGGCGAGCGGATGCGCATGACCGCAACACCGGCCTGATCGATCAGGTCAGCGCGACGCTCGTCGATCAGCTCGCCTGCGGCCACCAGCACCTCGTCAGTGCCGGGAACCAGCACATCATCGGCCGAAACCCGGCCAAGGACGCGGTCTGCAAGCGTCTGGATCACTTCCCCGTCGTTGACGGCGGCTTGTGCCGTGATCGCCCGGTCGGTGCCGCAATCATGGGCCCGCACGATGCAATCCTGCGCCACGTCCACCAGACGGCGGGTCAGGTAGCCGGAGTTTGCCGTCTTCAACGCGGTGTCAGACAGACCCTTGCGGGCACCGTGGGTCGAGTTGAAATATTCAAGAACGGTCAGACCTTCCTTGAAGTTCGAGATGATCGGCGTCTCGATGATCGCGCCGTTTGGCTTCGACATCAGGCCGCGCATCCCGCCCAGCTGTTTCATCTGGCTGACCGAACCACGGGCACCGGAGTGGGCCATCATGTAAACCGAGTTCGGCTCCTGTTCGGCGCCATTCTCGTCAAACCGTGGGGCCGAGATCGTGGACATCATGGCTTCGGTCAGCTTGTCGTTGCACTTCGACCAGGCATCGACAACCTTGTTGTATTTTTCGCCCTGAGTGATCAGGCCGTCCATATACTGTTGTTCGAATTCCTTCACCTGATCGCGGACTTCGCCGACGATATCCCATTTGTTTTCGGGGATCAGCATGTCGTCCTTGCCGAAGGAAATCCCGGCCTTGAACGCCTCGCGGAAGCCCATGCCCATGATCTGGTCACAGAAGATGACCGACTCTTTCTGACCGCAATAGCGGTAGACCGTGTCGATGACGTTCTGAACGTCTTTCTTCCGCAGCAGGCGGTTGACCAGTTCGAACGGTGCTTTCGCGTTCAGCGGCAACAGGTTGCCCAAACGCAGACGACCCGGTGTGGTTTCATAGCGCTTCCACACTTCGTTGCCATGATCGTCAATCTGCTTGATCCGCGCCTGAACCTTGGCGTGCAGATGTACAGCCCCTGCGGACAGAGCGTGTTCCACCTCATCCACATTGGTGAACATCATGCCTTCGCCGACCATGCCTTTGCGTTCCATGGTCGTGTAGTACAGACCAAGGACCATGTCCTGCGATGGCACGATGATGGGCGCACCGTTGGCGGGCGACAGCACGTTGTTGGTCGACATCATCAACACGCGGGCTTCCAACTGGGCCTCAAGGCTCAGCGGCACGTGCACGGCCATCTGGTCGCCGTCAAAGTCGGCGTTGAACGCCGCACAGACCAGCGGGTGAAGCTGGATCGCCTTGCCTTCGATCAGGATCGGCTCGAACGCCTGGATGCCCAAGCGGTGCAGCGTCGGTGCACGGTTCAGCAGGACCGGGTGTTCGCGGATCACCTCATCGAGGATATCCCAGACCTCGGGACGTTCTTTTTCCACCAGCTTTTTCGCCTGCTTCACTGTGCTGGAAAGCCCCTTGGCCTCCAGCCGCGAGTAGATGAACGGCTTGAACAGTTCGAGCGCCATCTTCTTTGGCAGACCGCACTGGTGCAGCTTCAGTTCCGGCCCGGTCACGATGACCGACCGGCCCGAGAAGTCGACGCGCTTGCCCAGAAGGTTCTGGCGGAAGCGGCCCTGCTTGCCCTTGAGCATGTCGGACAGCGATTTCAGCGGGCGCTTGTTGGTGCCGGTGATCACGCGGCCACGACGGCCGTTGTCAAACAGCGCGTCAACGGCTTCTTGCAGCATCCGCTTTTCGTTGCGCACGATGATGTCGGGCGCACGCAGTTCGATCAGCCGCTTCAAGCGGTTGTTGCGGTTGATGACGCGGCGGTAGAGATCGTTGAGGTCGGACGTGGCAAAGCGGCCGCCGTCCAGCGGAACCAGCGGGCGCAGTTCCGGCGGGATCACCGGCAGCACGGTCAGAACCATCCATTCCGGGCGGTTGCCGGATTCGAGGAACGACTCGACGATCTTCAGACGCTTGATGATCTTTTTCGGCTTCAGCTCGCCGGTCGCTTCTTTCAGCTCTTCGCGCAGCGTGTCGGCGGTCTGTTCCAGATCGATCGCGGCCAGCATTTCGCGGATCGCTTCGGCACCGATATTGGCGGTGAAGGCGTCAGCGCCATACTGGTCTTGGGCGTCGAGGAAATCTTCCTCGGTCATCAGCTGACCATAGGTCAGGTCGGTCAGACCGGGTTCGATCACCACGTAGTTTTCAAAGTACAGGATGCGTTCCAGATCGCGCAGCGTCATGTCCAGCATCAGGCCGATGCGGCTTGGCAGCGATTTCAGGAACCAGATGTGGGCTACGGGGGCGGCAAGCTCGATATGCCCCATCCGCTCACGGCGCACCTTTTGCAGGGTGACTTCCACGCCGCATTTTTCGCAGACAACGCCGCGATATTTCATGCGCTTGTATTTGCCGCACAGGCATTCGTAATCCTTGATCGGGCCAAAGATCCGCGCGCAGAACAGGCCGTCCCGCTCTGGCTTGAACGTGCGGTAGTTGATGGTTTCGGGCTTCTTGATCTCGCCGAACGACCACGACAGGATCCGCTCTGGCGAGGCCAGGCTGATCTTGATCTCGTCAAACGTCTTGACGGGCGCAACCGGGTTGAACGGATTGGTGCTGAGTTCCTGGTTCATTTCAATTCCTTAGAATAAGGGCGGCGGGGGAGGGTGCAGGGCGGGGTGTCCGCCGCCCTGCTGAACGCGTGTTGGGGTCAACCCCGACGCACGCTCACTCTTCCTCCGCATCCAGGAGTTCCATGTTGAGGCCCAGGCCGCGGACCTCCTTGACGAGAACGTTGAACGATTCTGGCACGCCAGCCTCGAAATTGTCCTCGCCCTTGACGATGCTCTCATAGACCTTGGTCCGGCCGGCCACGTCATCAGACTTGACCGTCAGCATTTCCTGCAGGGTATAGGCGGCACCGTAGGCTTCCAGAGCCCAGACCTCCATCTCCCCAAGACGCTGACCACCGAACTGCGCCTTACCACCCAGCGGCTGCTGGGTGACGAGGCTGTAGGGCCCAGTCGAGCGGGCGTGCAGCTTGTCATCGACAAGGTGGTGCAGTTTGAGCATGTATTTCACGCCCACCGTCACCTTGCGCTGGAACTGCTCGCCCGAGCGGCCATCGAACACCACTGACTGGCCGGACGTGTCGAACCCGGCACGCGTCAGCGCGTCGTTCACGTCCACTTCCTTGGCCCCGTCGAACACCGGCGTGGCAATCGGCACGCCTTTGGTCACGTTGCCTGCCAGTTCCAGCAGATCGTCGTCGTTGCGGTCCTCGAACGCCTCGGCATAGGTCTCGTCGCCGTAAGCGATCCGCATGGCTTCCTTGACCGGAGTCATGTCACCGTTGCGGCGATACTCTTTGAGCGCCTCGTCGATCTGGATGCCCAGACCGCGCGCGGCCCAGCCCATGTGGGTTTCCAGAATCTGCCCGACGTTCATCCGGCTGGGAACCCCAAGCGGGTTCAGCACCAAGTCAACGGCAGTGCCATCGGCAAGGAACGGCATGTCCTCAATCGGAACGACCTTGGAAATAACGCCCTTGTTGCCGTGACGACCGGCCATCTTGTCGCCCGGTTGCAGCTTGCGCTTCACCGCGACGAACACCTTGACCATCTTCATCACGCCCGGAGGCAGATCGTCGCCGCGACGGACCTTTTCCACCTTGTCTTCAAAGCGGTGCTCAAGCGCTCGCTTCTGCGCCTCGAACTGGTCGTGCAGAGCTTCGACGTCCTTGGCCTCGGCTTCTTCGCCAAGGGCAAGCTGCCACCACTGGCCGCGCGACAGCGTGCCCAGCAATTCGTCGTCAATGGTCGAGCCCGATTTGATGCCTTTCGGGCCTTTCACAGCCGTCTTGCCCATCACCAGCGTTTTCAGACGCGAGTAGATGTTCCGCTCGAGGATGGCCAATTCGTCATCGCGGTCGCGGGCCAGACGTTCAACTTCTTCACGCTCAATCTGCAGGGCGCGTTCGTCCTTGTCGACGCCGTGCCGGTTGAACACCCGCACTTCTACGATGGTGCCATAGGCCCCCGGCGGCAGGCGCAGTGAGGTGTCCCGCACGTCCGACGCTTTTTCACCAAAGATGGCGCGCAGCAACTTTTCTTCCGGAGTCATCGGCGATTCACCCTTGGGGGTGATCTTGCCAACCAGAATGTCGCCCGGAGCCACTTCTGCGCCGATGTAGACGATGCCGGCCTCGTCGAGGTTGCGCAGCGCTTCTTCACCGACGTTCGGAATGTCGCGGGTGATTTCCTCTGGCCCGAGCTTCGTATCGCGGGCGGCGACTTCATATTCCTCGATGTGGATCGAAGTGAACACGTCATCACGCAGGATGCGTTCCGAAATCAGGATACTGTCTTCGTAGTTGTAGCCATTCCACGGCATGAACGCGACGATCACGTTCCGGCCAAGGGCCAGTTCGCCAAAGTCGGTGCAGGGGCCATCGGCGATGACCTGCGCGCGTTCGACCATGTCACCCACTTTCACCAGCGGACGCTGGTTGATGCAGGACGACTGGTTGGACCGCTTGAACTTGCGCAAGCGGTAGATGTCGACGCCCGGCTCGCCGGGCTCCAGCATTTCCGTCGCACGCACAACGATACGGGTCGCATCGACTTGGTCAATGATGCCCGACCGCCGCGCCATGATGGCAGCACCCGAGTCGCGGGCGACCACGGCTTCGATCCCGGTGCCCACGAACGGCGCATCGGCTTGCAGCAATGGTACCGCCTGACGCTGCATGTTCGAGCCCATCAGAGCGCGGTTGGCGTCGTCGTTTTCAAGGAACGGGATCAGAGATGCCGCAACCGAGACCAGCTGTTTAGGCGACACGTCGATCAGGTCGATCGCATCCGGCGGGTTCAGCATGAATTCGCCCGCTTTCCGGCTGGAAATCAGGTCGTCGGTAAAACGGCCCTCAGAGTCCTGCGCGGCGTTTGCCTGAGCAACCGTGTGCCGCATTTCCTCGGTCGCCGACATGTAGATGACCTCATCGGTCACCTTGTTGTCGATCACCTTGCGATACGGTGTTTCGATGAAGCCATACTTGTTCACGCGCGCAAAGGTTGCGAGGCTGTTGATCAGGCCGATGTTCTGGCCTTCGGGCGTCTCGATCGGGCACATCCGGCCATAATGGGTCGGGTGCACGTCGCGCACTTCGAAACCGGCCCGTTCGCGGGTCAGACCACCGGGCCCAAGCGCCGACAGACGGCGTTTGTGGGTGACTTCCGACAGCGGGTTGGTCTGGTCCATGAACTGCGACAGCTGGCTGGAGCCGAAGAATTCACGCACCGCCGCCGCAGCAGGTTTGGCGTTGATCAGGTCTTGCGGCATGATCGTGTCGATTTCCACCGACGACATGCGCTCCTTGATCGCGCGTTCCATCCGCAGCAGTCCGACGCGGTACTGGTTTTCCATCAGCTCGCCGACCGAGCGCACCCGGCGGTTGCCGAGGTGGTCGATATCGTCGATCTCGCCCTTGCCGTCACGCAATTCGGTCAGCGCCTTGATGCATGCAATAATGTCGTCACGGTCCAGCGTGCGCTGGGTATCGGGCTTGCCCAGATCCAGACGCATGTTCATCTTGACCCGGCCAACGGCCGAAAGGTCGTAACGGTCCTTGTCGAAGAACAGCGTGTCGAACAGCTGCGACGCCGCTTCCACCGTTGGTGGTTCACCCGGGCGCATCACGCGGTAGATGTCCATCAGCGCGGTGTCGCGGCCCATGTTCTTGTCAGCCGCCATGGTGTTGCGGATGTAGGGGCCGAAGTTGACGTTATCGATATCCAGAACCGGAATGTCGGTGATGCCCTGATCCAGCAGCACCTTGACGCTGCCGCCCTTGACCTCGCCGTCGCGGTCCAGCTCCCAGGTCAGCTCGTCACCGGCTTCGACCCAGATCTCGCCGGTTTCTTCGTTGATGATGTCCTTGGCGACATAACGGCCCAGAACATGATCGAACGGCACCAGAAGATCGGTGATCTCGGCGTCGTCCACCCATTTTTTCACCATCCGCGGCGTGGCCTTCTCGCCCGCTTTCAGGATGACTTCGCCAGTGGATGCGTCAACCAGATCGAACGCCGGACGGGTGCCGCGCACGCGCTCGGGGAAGAACTTGGTGACCCAGCCCTTGTTCTTCACATATTGGTAATTCACGGTGTTGTAATACGCGTCCATGATCGCTTCCTGACCCATGCCAAGCGCATAGAGCAGGGTCGTCACCGGCAGTTTGCGGCGGCGGTCGATCCGGGCGAACACGATGTCCTTGGCGTCGAATTCGAAATCGAGCCAGCTGCCGCGATACGGGATGATGCGACAGGCAAACAGCAATTTGCCCGACGAATGGGTCTTGCCCTTGTCGTGGTCAAAGAACACGCCGGGCGACCGGTGCATCTGGCTGACGATCACCCGTTCGGTGCCGTTCACGATGAACGTCCCGTTCGAGGTCATCAGGGGCATGTCGCCCATGTAGACGTCCTGTTCCTTGATGTCTTTGACCGAACGTGCCCCGGTCGTTTCATCGACATCGAACACGATCAAACGGAGCGTTACCTTCAGGGGCGCCGCATAGGTCATGTCGCGCTGCTGGCATTCATCAACGTCGTATTTCGGCTTTTCCAACTCGTATTTCACGAATTCCAGAACGGCCGTTTCGTTGAAGTCCTTGATCGGGAATACCGACTGGAACGTGCCCTGAATACCTTCACCATCCGAAGGTTTCGGGCCCTCGCCCGAGTTCAGGAAAAGATCGTAAGAGGATTTCTGAACCTCGATCAGGTTCGGCATCTCCAGAACTTCACGGATCTTGCCGTAATAGCGGCGGATGCGTTTCTGGCCTACATAAGCTTGCGCCATGCTTGTCGTCACCTTTTTTTCTCGTGTCGCTGGCGAATGGCCGTCGGGCCACGGACATTCGCCGCTGGCGAAGGAGGGTTGGCTCTATTCATGCGATCCGTCCCGTAGGACCGCTCCCGAGCCGCGCCGCACCTGGGAAGGGGTTTCCTTGGAAGCCCCTTGCAAGACGCGTTTGACTGGGGACGGATTGCTCCATCCCCAGTCGGAAATCATCGCTGCGGTGTGACCCGCAAGCGCGATTACTTCAGCTCGACCTTGGCGCCAGCTTCTTCCAGCTTCTTTTTGAAGCCTTCTGCGTCAGCTTTAGTCACAGCTTCTTTCACTTTGCCGCCGGCTTCGACCAGATCCTTGGCTTCTTTGAGGCCCAGACCGGTGATGGTGCGAACTTCCTTGATCACGTTGATCTTGTTCGGGCCAGCGTCGGTCAGGACAACGTCGAACTCGGTCTGCTCTTCAACCGGAGCAGCTGCAGCAGCCGGACCAGCAGCCATCATGACAGCGCCACCAGCAGCTGGCTCGATGCCATAGGTGTCTTTCAGGATGGTTTTCAGTTCCTGAGCCTGCAGCAGGGTCAGGCCAACGATTTCTTCGGCGAGTTTGTTCAGATCAGCCATTTTTTCATTCCGTTATTAAAGATGGGGTTCCAACGACGTGAGATCAACCCACGCGAGACGCGAAGATCAGGCGGCTGCCTTTTCCTCGATGGTCGACAGGATGCTTGCGATGTTCGAAGCAGGCGCGCCAATCGCACCAGCGATGTTCGCAGCGGGAGCACCGATGCACGACACGATCTGAGCGATAAGCTCTTCGCGCGACGGCATAGAAGCCACGGCTTTGACACCAGCCTGGTCCAGAACGTCATTGCCCATAGCACCGCCGAGGATCACGAACTTGTCGTTCGCCTTGGCATAAGCTTCGGTCACCTTCGCTGCAGCGACAGGATCTTCCGAGTAGGCAAGTACGGTCATACCCGTCAGAAGGTCACCCATTTTAGAACCGGGTTTGCCTTCAAGGGCGATCTTGGCGAGCTTGTTCTTGGCAACGCGTACGGACCCACCTACGTCGCGCATTTTTGCGCGCAGGTCCTGCATCTGTTTAACCGTCATTCCCTCGTAGTGAGCAATCACCACAACGCCAGAGCTTTCGAAGATCTGGCCGAGTTCCTCGACCACTTTCTCTTTCTGGGCTCTATCCACAGTTTCACTCCAAGTATGGGGGTCTCCCCCCGGCTCAAGTTGGCCCCGATGGTCTGGGGCATTCGGGTCCGCGAAGGGTTCCGTAGGCCAAGATCACCCGAGGGTGATTTTCGTCTCGTTCCCCATCTCAGGCAGGAAGATTAAGGCCATGTGGCCACCCACCGTCTCGGACAGGACCGGGCGTTGCCGCCCGGCCATCCCTTCCCCGAAGGGTCAGGAATTCAGCTACCTCAGGCAGAAGCCGAGGTCAGGTCCACGGCAACGCCCGGGCCCATCGTCGAAGAAAGCGAGACTTTCTTCAGGTAAGCGCCCTTGGCACCGGTCGGACGGGCCTTGGTCACGGCATCCACGAAAGCGCGAACGTTTTCGGCCAGCTTGGCCTCGTCGAACGACACTTTGCCGATACCTGCGTGGATCACACCGGCCTTTTCCACCTTGAACTGCACTTCGCCGCCCTTGGCAGCTTCAACAGCCGTTTTCACGTCCATCGTCACCGTGCCGACCTTCGGGTTCGGCATCAGGTTGCGCGGGCCAAGGATTTTGCCCAGACGCCCGACGATCGGCATCATGTCCGGTGTCGCAATACAACGGTCGAACTCGATCTTGCCGGACTGGATGGTTTCCATCAGGTCTTCAGCGCCAACGATGTCTGCACCGGCGGCCTTGGCTTCATCAGCCTTGGCACCACGGGCGAACACGGCAACGCGCACGGTTTTACCGGTGCCGTTCGGCAGCTGGACCACACCGCGGACCATCTGGTCAGCATGGCGCGGGTCAACACCAAGGTTCATCGCGATTTCGATGGTTTCATCGAACTTGGCCGAGGCGGCGTTCTTGATCAGCGCCACAGCGTCTTCGACAGACACCATGTTCTTGCCGTCAAACAAAGCGCGGGCAGCGGCGGTGCGTTTTGCAACTTTTGCCATGATGATCAGCCCTTCACTTCGATGCCACAGGACCGGGCGGAGCCCAAGATGATCTGCATCGCCGCTTCGATCGAAGTGGCGTTCAGGTCTTTCATCTTGGTTTCGGCGATCTGGCGGATCTGCGCCACGCTCACCTTGCCGGCAACCATATGGCCCGGCTTGACGGAACCCTTGGCGCGGTTGCGCTTGCCCACGGGGGGCAGACCAGCGGCCTGCTTGAGCAGGAACGATGCCGGAGCGGTCTTGAATTCCAGGCTGAAAGATTTGTCCTGGTAATAAGTGATGATCACGGGCGTCGGGGTACCGGGCGTGATTTCAGCGGTCTTGGCGTTGAATTCTTTCACGAACGCCATGATGTTCAAACCGCGCTGACCCAGCGCCGGACCGACTGGCGGGGATGGGTTTGCCTGGCCCGCTTTGACTTGCAGCTTGAGGCTGCCGATAATCTTCTTGGCCATCTGGCCTCTCCTTTATCACTGCGCCATATGGCGCGGTTTAGTGGTTCGGTCCGTCACCGCATTTGTATGCAGCGCTCGCCTCCCACGCGATGCACTCAAAGCCCTTTGGTGACCTGAGTGAATTCCAATTCCACCGGAGTGGCCCGGCCAAAGATCGACACAGACACTTTCAGGCGGCTGTGCTCTTCATCCACATCCTCGACCATCCCGTCAAAGCCCTCAAACGGGCCGTCGGTGACCTTGACCTTCTCACCGATGTCAAAGCGGATCAGGTTGCGCGGCGCGGCCTCTCCCTCTTCGACACGGTTCAGGATCTGGTTCACTTCCGAATCCCGCATCGGCATCGGCTTGCCCTGCGGACCCAGGAAGCCCGTCACCCGGTTGATCGATGAGATCAAGTGGTAGCCCTTGTTCGTCATCTCCATACGCACCAGGACATAGCCAGGCATGAAGCGGCGTTCGGACGTCACTTTCTTGCCGCGACGAACCTCGATCACCTCTTCGGTGGGGACCATAACCTCGTCGATTTCTTCGCCCAGACCTGCCTCAGCCACGGCCGTCTTGATTTGTTCGGCAACTTTCTTCTCGAAATTCGAGAGAACACTTACCGAATACCACCGCTTGGCCATGCCTGCTTCACCCTGTCTGCCCGAGCATCAAAACGCCCGAAATTCATGTATTTTAAACGACTTACGTAGAAACGTGCGCCGCTTTCCGGAACAAAGAACAGCGCGCAACACGAATCATTGCGCGCCGAACTGCCCCTGAACAGAGGGCCGAATACCTCTCCCAGCCTTGGAATTCAAGGGGTAACGCGATCTGCGGCGGTCAGAAAGAGGTCAAGACCGCTGCCAGGCCGGTGCGGATACCCAGGTCAACAAGGCTGAAAAACGTGGCAGTCAGGGCGGCCATGATGAAAACCATGATTGTGGTCAGCACCACCTCACGCCGGGTGGGCCAGACGACCTTGGCCACTTCGCCGCGCACCTGCTGAACAAACTGAAGGGGATTGGTCTTTGCCATGTGCTGTCCGGTCATCTGAAGGTTTCGGGTCAGATACGCGCTTGCCCGGTAGAATTCAAGCCGGAACCGCATCACGGCTGATGGTGCAAAGGCACACGGCGCGGCTTTGGTTCCGGACATGGCAGGGGCAGCAGGGCTTGAACCCGCGACCTACGGTTTTGGAGACCGTCGCTCTACCAACTGAGCTATACCCCTATCCTTGGGCGGTGGGTTAAGGCACGACCGTGCGCCCGTCAAGGGGCAAACGCGGCTTCGAGGGCGTCGATGTCGGCCGCGATAAGCGTCGGCAGCGCCCCACGGATACGCTCCAGCGGCCGGTCCCACCATGCTAGGGCAATCAAGCGCGCAATCACCTGCGGCGCAAAGCGCAAGCGCAGCACACGGGCCGGATTTCCGGCCACAACGGCGTAGTCGGGCACGTCGTGCGCCACCACCGCCCCCGCCCCAACGATCACCCCGTTTCCCATGGTGACCCCCGGCAGAATCAAGGCACCGTGCCCGATCCAGACATCATTGCCGATCACCGTATCGGGAAGGCCGGCAAAGCTGTCGCGGTAAGTGGCCAGAGTATCGCGGTCAAACACGCCGAAGGGATAGGTGGTGAACCCATTCATCGCATGGTTGGCAGAAGCAGTGATGAACCGCACGCCATGGGCAATCTGGCAAAACCGCCCGATGATCAGCCGCTCTGGCGCGCCGGAATACAGATAGGGGGCCAGATGCGCCGCCCAGTCCTGCGGCGGGGTGAAATCATTGGCGTAAGTATGGTCACCGATGGTGATGTTTGGGTGATCAATCACCCGGTTCAGATGCACCATATCAGGATGAACGCGACCGTCTGGAAACACCAGCGGATGCGTGGCGAGTGGGTTGAGGAATGGCATGGTTGGCCTTTTCAGCATGACACGTTGGGAAAAGCGGCTCAGACGGTCAGGTCCATCTCATCCTCCATCAGCTTCGTGGGCCGGTGTCACAACAGGCTCCGCCCGGGCAGTCTGGCCGGGCACCTCTGCGGATCAGGCCGATTTCTTCACGAACCGACACAGGATCACGATGGTCTGGCCGTTCACGCGGCCCTCAATCTGATCAGCGTTGTCCTGCACCAGCCGGATGCCCCGCACCGCGGTGCCGCGCTTGGCCACCATCGACGACCCCTTGACCGGCAGATCCTTGATCAGCACCACGGTATCACCCCCCGCCAGCAGAACGCCATTGCTGTCACGATGCTCGGTCCCCGCCACGGCCTCGCCCTGCTCCACCTCGGCGCGGGCCAGAACGTCGGGGGCCAGATAAACCGTTTCCAGCAGGTCCACGGCCCAAGGCTCCCCCGGCAACGCCCTCAGCAAGCGATAGGCTGCAATCTGCGTTCCCGCATCTTGCGCCCAAACCGCATCCGCAAGACAGCGCCAGCGTGGGCCGGGGGTGATATCGCCGGTCAGCGCGGTCTCACAAACCGTGCAAAGCACAGCAATATCTTCGCCGAGGGAAAGTTGCACCCGACTGGCCTCAGGGGCAGCGCACAAAACACAGGTCGTCATCAGTATCGCCTTTCAGAGCATTGAAAAGGGCGCGCGGAACCCCGCGCGCCCTTTGGCTCTTACGCCTGCATCAAAGCTCAGGCGAGGATTTTCGAGACCACGCCTGCGCCGACGGTG
>NZ_RPEM01000024.1 GCF_004745575.1 Pseudotabrizicola sediminis
ATTATTTGCTATGAAACAAGGGGTTGACAGCGATCATGAGAGCAGGCCGCTGAAAAAGTGCTGAAGCGCCTCGACTAGGTGCCGGAAACCGGGAAATCTGTCCAGAAACGGCACGTAGAACGCCGATTCCGGGCGGTTCTGGGTCAAAGACGGAACAGTTTTCGCCAAGAGGTGGGGTCAAAATCCTTTTTCAGCAGCCTGTTAGAGCGCGCCCCCGTTCATGACCCAGTGAAGCCGACCATCCTGCCCCACTGCGACAGCAACCCCCAAGTCGACGGTGCGCGGATCAAAAATGTTTTGCCGGTGCGATGACGAGAATAACCAAGCTCTTAGCACTCCATCGGGTGTTGCGTGACCTAGCGCCACGTTCTCTGTGACATGACGAAAGTCGTAGCCAACGCGCAGTGCGCGCGTGCCGGGAGAGCTGCCATCCGTTCCTCTGTGGCTGAGCCGGTTCTGACTGGCATTCTCGCACGCATGCCGTTGTGCGACATCGCTCAGCAGTCCAGACAGACGAAAGGGCCGCAAGCCCGCGCGGGCACGCTCTTGATTGATGTTTACGACCAGTTGTCGTGTCAGGTCAGCCGCACCTGTCGGCAGTGTGCATGCGGCCGCCGGCACGGCTGCTATCAGCACAAAAAACGCAAACGGAAGCAAACAGCTGATCAGTCGATCGACATTCATGGCCTGTGCAAGTTCTTTCGAAAATCTGCCGCTGCAGCGCCAAAGGAGCCTCCGTCCGAAGACCCTGTTTCAGCTTCCGCATTTTGCTTTTAATTGAGCCTTGGTCTTTCGACCAGTCGGAAAGGTTAGATTGCCTGTTTCTTTTCACCCGGATCAGCCCCGGGCTCGCGCAATGCAACAGGCAGCAGCCCTTGCCGACGCCGCGACATGGCGGCAAGACCGGACATCCCTGTCAATGCTCCCAGCATGAGCCAGATGCCGGCAGGCAGCGGAACGGGAGAAATATCACTGCCATCATCATGCCCGCCGTCACCCTCGCCGCCCGGCAAACCGCCGCCTGGGCCGTCATCGAAGCCCGACCCCGGCACGTTGCCAAAATTGCGCGGCTGCGTTCTGCCACGACCCAGTCCAAAGCCGCTGCTGCTGCCGAAGCCCGACAGGCCAAAGCCCGTCCGGAGGCTGCCCGCGTCCAACCCGGTGGCCGCTGCGCTGCCCGGGTTGGTTAACGCCAGCAGCGGGCTCGACCCGGTCGGACCGGAAAGCCCCAGCACCTCGAGATACGGTGCCAGATCCCCACGCGATTCAGATGTTCCCAGCACTCCGCATTCGGCGATGGTGTAGAGGTCGCTGCCCTTTTCAGACGAAACGCAGACCGGTGCTTCCATCACCGCATCGCCAAGGCACCCCTTCACCTTATTGGTCTGGTCTGGAAGATTGGTATCCGCAGCAAGGCTCACGCGGGCGCTGCCGCCTTCCGGGCGCAGCTCAGAGTCGAAGATGCCGGGGATATAGGCGCGCTGAACCATCCCCTGTTCGTCAAAAGCGACATAGACATCCTGCGTCTGCGAGAAAAAGCCGGTGACCGATGTCAGGCGTCCGAGATAGACACTCTCAGGTATGTCGCGCATCCGGCATTTTTCGAGCGCGTTTGGCGCTATGCGCGTCGCCGGATCTGGCCGCGCCACGAATTCCAACCGCAAACCTGTGACCGACTCGGGTAGCACGGGCTCGGACGGGGCATTGTCTGCTGAGACCAGCACGACAGCGTTTTGCGGATCACGCCCCGCCATGTCGTGCAGTGTGTGTCCGGTCAGTGACGGGCCTATCAGTGCCGGAGCACCGTCATCCTGATTGCCGCGCGCAAGCGGGGTGGCACCGAGAGGCGCTGAGAGACCGGCCACGCCAGCCTCGCTCAGTTCTTGCGCACGGAGCAACGCGTCGAGCGTGACGCGGCACGCATCCATGCCGGCCATATCCGGTGCTGTGATCTGATCGATGACAAGATGGCCGCTGTCGCTTGAAGTCGCACTCAGTTGCGGGATATCACCTCGCCGCAGCGCTTCAGCAAGCATCTCGGCATCGCTGCCGGTCAGCCAAAGACTGTCGCTGCTGGCTTCAAGACTGGCTGCAAGGTTTTGCATCTGCCCCCCGATGTTGAGGCTGATGGGTTCAGCGGGATCCGGAGAGTACTTCAGCTGAATACGAAAACCTACCGCGCGCCCTGGACGGGCGATGGCCTGGATCGAAGTGGCAGGACTGCGGATCACATCCTTGAAATCGACATTTGTCCCGTTGGCTTCGACATAGACCGACGATGCGATGGGCAAGGTCTGGCTCGCCACACAGGATGCACCGTTTCCGGTTGCAAGCAGACTTATATTGTCCCCATGCGAGTCGAGAAAGTTCTGGGCGATGGCACCCCCCCTCGGCACCGGAACGGCCTCCATTTGTACCGTAGCCGCGTGAGCTGACCCGGTCGCGATCAGAATGACACAAACACTTGCATGACAAGCGCTTGTCGCTAGGTCATTTAGGACTGACATTTCAAAAATCTTCTTTTTTTTCAGTTATTAACGTTGGGTGATTACCCGGCCATCATTACTGCTTCGGGCAAGTGGCCCGGATTGCGGTGCAAAGGCACGAACGTACCGAACGGCAACGGTGAGGCGGCACGTCTGCGCTTGCAGGCACCCTTATTGCGGGTGAAGCCAACCGGTTTGCCCGGCATGCTGAAAGCTCCGGACTGCGCAGCGGATGGTCTGCGGTCGCTCAACACCTCGGTAAAGGTTGAGGCGAATGAACCCGGAAAAGACAGAGCTTTTATGCCTGTCTGAAGACTGAGCTTGGAACACTGTGTAAACATTTGATGGCACCATGAAGCTGAACGCCAAATTAATGCCACATTTCAACCACAATCTCTAACGAAACGGCGTGAAGCGCATGCTATTCAACCATAGATTGTGCTTCCGTTTGCTGCGAGGACCTAATCCAGCGTTCCTCAAGATACTGAGCCGTTTTCCGAAAACAGTCCTTGTGCTGATGTATAACCTGGCCGTCGGATGAGAACGAATCACCAGTCATCACACAGGACTATTGAGAGCGGGCGATATCATGTCGCGCAATCTCGTGACCGTTGCTCCCGAGACGCCCCTGACAACCGTGGCCGAGCTCTCCAGCACCACGGCTTCACTGCACTGCCTGTGGATGATGGCGCAGACAAGTATCTTGGCCTGATTTATCAGATCCATCTCATCCAGCGCGGGCGCGATGATGCGGTGCGATTGAACCGCGGATTTGGCGCAGCCATGGCTCGGCTCATAGACCCGCAGCGCGCCATCCCTGTCCGGGCGGTAGACATCTTGAGCGGGACAACCCCTCGCGCGGTGCGGGCTACCCCCGTAGTCGACCTGTTTCGTCAGCAGACAGGCTGCTTTCTGCTGTAAGGGGACCGTACTGGCCAAAATGGCATGCCCAATTTTTCATATTACATCGGAAAACTAAATTGTGTAGTCTGAGAAATAGCTTTGAAAAACGCCGAAACCGAAGCATTATTCCCATTTTTTTCAGCGACGGATCAGGCAACGTGTTTTGTTCTCGGCTAACGCGGGCTCTGCGTAACTTGGAGCCCTGCCAGTCGCTCCTGCAACCCCCGCACATTCCCGACGCTCCAGTGCCCTCCGCGCCGCGTCCGGATCCCGCGTGCGGTCAGCTCCACCGCGATTGCACGAAGCGAAACGTGACCAGCAGCCCGGATGTCATCTAGCACCCGTGCCAGATCTTCAGCAAACGCGGCCGCATTCGCCGCGACCACCTTCCGCAGCGCCACACCGCCCTTGCCGACCCCCTTCAGAACCGCCGCCCCGCTCGGATTGCCCAGCTTCACACCCCGCGCTTTTGCGACGGCCAACGCTTCCTTCGTCCACCGCGAGGTCGCCTCACGCTCGGCCTGCGCTACCAATGCCATGGTGCCGACCGTCAGGCCATTAGCCTCTGGCATGTCGACGGCGTCAAACCTCACCCCACTGTCGCGCAGGGCAAGGAGGAACGCCGCATTGCGTGAGAGCCGGTCCAGCTTGGCAATCACCAGCGTCGCCCCAGTAACCTTGGCCTGGAGCAGCGCCTTGGCCAGTTCCGGTCGGTCTGCCTTGCGCCCGCTTTCCACTTCGGTGAACCGGGCAAGGATGTTGATTGCCACTGAGATTTGACCCGGCAGGGGCCAAAGTTGCCACTGAGAATTGACCCATATGCAAGCTTGCCCCGGCTTGAACCAGCTGGGGGCATATGGAGTGATCGACATGGGACTTTTGAAGGTTATCAGGACATGGGCGCTGCGAGACAAGATTCCCATTCGGGAGATCGCGCGGCGCGCAGTCATCGCGCGCAACACAATCAAGAAGTATTTGCGGGAGGGGATTGTTGAACCTGCGTTTCAGACGCCGGATCGTCCCAGCAAGCTCGACCCGTATGCCACTCAGCTGACTGCATGGCCTACGACAGACCAGCGCAAATCACGCAAAGATGTGCCTTCATTATAGCCCCAATCTTTGCCTAACTTGATCCACCCGGCTGGAACCACGGCGCTTCAACGCTATCTTGATGCATGAGCGCAGAATAAGCGTGGCCTGCGGTTATGCCTTTTCACCCAGAGACGGAACCAATGCCATGATTACAAACGTAAAAACCTTCATCATCCACGCGTGGAACTTTGTGTTTGACCACAACGTAAGCCCGCTGAGGCATATTCCTGATGTCAGCGTCCGGCACTATGTGCTGCAGGTGTTGGGCTTAATGTGGGCAGTCAGTTTTTCGGTCGCGATCGGAAGTTATACTTTTCTGGCTGCAAGCATCCTTGGACACTCCGTTCTCATTGCAGCAGCGGCCGTCACCGTGGCAACTTTTACAGTTGCTGCAAAGCGACCTAAACTGTTCATGCGCGGTGCGGGGCGTCGCTCTGATGGCGAACATGATTGATTTTTGCTACTTACCGGTCACAAGTTGAAATTGAAGATGGTTAGCGAAGGCACCTTGGGAAAGATTTGGGGCAAGGTATTTCAACAATACCCGATGGAGAACTGATCGAAATTCGAGCGAAAGATTCAATTGCTACACCGAAGCGGGGTAATACAACATGCGGATATTGATCATTGGTGCCAGCAAAGGCATTGGTCTTGAAACAACACGTCAAGCGCTCGCCGCAGGATATGACGTGCGCGCTTTGGCACGATCCGCAACATCAATAAATCTGTCTGATGCGAAATTGGGAAAGGTGCAGGGTGACGCTTTGAAACAGCAAGATGTAGAGGCTGCACTTGCCGGAGTTGATGCGGTCATCGTAACGCTCGGCGTCGGTTTGGGAGATTTGTTCAGGCCGGTGCATCTGTTCTCTGAGGCGACGCGTGTTCTGATAGCAGCTATGAAAGACAAGAGCGTCAATCGCCTGATTTGCATCACGGGCTTTGGAGCCGGGGATAGCCAAGCAAGTATTGCCCCGTTGCAAAGAATTCCCTTCAAGATTGTGTTTGGTCGCGCCTATGACGACAAGAGCCGTCAGGAGAAGCTCATCAAGGAAAGCGGTCTTGATTGGACGATTGCGCGGCCGGGCGTGCTGTTAAATGGTCCACGAACAGGGCGATACAAGGTCCTTCGCGAACCATCTGAATGGCGGAACGGGATCATTGCCCGCGCGAATGTCGCGGATTTCCTTGTCAAGCAAATCGAGGATCGCAGCTTCATCGGCGCAGCACCTGTTCTGGTCAACTGATCAGGGTCGTTCGACGGCGGTCAGGCAAACAAGTCATGCGCCAGCTCCAGCGCATCTATAAACACGTCAACCTCGGCACTTGTGTTGTACACGGCGAACGAGGCGCGGCAGGTGGCATTCAACCCCAAGTGCGCCATCAACCGCCCGGCGCAGTGCTGGTCTGCACGCACCGCGACCCCCTTCTTGTCGAGGATGGTCGATATGTCATGCGGATGCGCCGCGCCCTGCATCGAGAAAGAGAAAATCGGGGCTTTGTCGGGCGTGGTACCTTGCACCGTGATCAAATTAAATCCGTCAAGGGTATGCAGACCGCGATGCACATTGGCGTATCCCTGAGAATAGGCGGTGGAGATGGCATCAATAACGACTTGCGGCTTCTGGGCCGAAGCGCCGTTGTCCAGATAAACCAATGGCTTGCCATTGACCCGCCGCGACAGAATTGGAAAGTCGCGGCGGATCATTTCCACATCAAGCATGGCTGCAATTCCTTTGAACTTCTGTGATCAGCGACTTCGGCTTGATCGCTGGGGTCTCCCGATCGCATTCAGGCAACCGCACCTGCGCACTCAGCTCAGGAATGTGCGCCTTTGGCGATCTGGTTGGCGAAGTGATGGTTGGTGTCGCGGTGATGCGCCTCATCTGCGCGCACGACGATCACCACATCGCGCAGCCGCGCGGTCGACGGCAAGTTCCAGTACTTTAGCGCAATCTGCGGTGCCGGTACGTTTTCAACCCGACCGGAATCGATCTCTTCGAGGTAATGGGTGTAGCTGATCACCGCCTCTTCCTCGAGGTAACCGACAACCCGGTGGGCCGTCTTGGGCGCCAGGAGGTAGAGAAAGAAGTACAGGTTATAGAACACGGCCTGCGCCACCATGATGAGCGTTCGCTCCAGCCGACTTGGCTGCGCAATCTGGATGAAGGTCATCAGGTGCATGCGCTCGTTGTCCGCCTCTTCGATCAATTCCTTGATCCAGCCCTGATCGTCGCGAATGTGCCGGATCGCGCGAAGGTGCTGCAGCAGGCCGCCAACCATCCCCGGAACTGCGGCGACGGTTTCAAGCACCACGGCGCGGTGCCCATAGCGTTTTGCGAAGAACCGATCCGCGAAAACCCGCATCGTCTTGACCACACCGAGTGCAATTCGGTCATTAATGCCGGTCGGCGCGTGGTGGATGTTCAGGGTGTCAGCTGTGAAGTCGTGACTGTGTTTCATGGCGTTTCATTTCATTTCTGATGTCTCAGATATAGGCAGACGCATTGCTGTTTCATCTGCACGGGATGTGGCAAAACAGCCAGAAGTTGGGTGTGGCTGCCGATCACAACGGCGGTCGCCGTCCTTGATATCGGATGCGCCGTGCTTGCCGACTGACAGGGGGCATCTATAGTCTGTTTATGTCCAAGCGAACGTCACCATCTGACGCAGGAAAGATATCGGTCGCCGCCGATCTGGAAGAGCTTGTGCAGGACAAGCGTGAGGGTTGGCGCGCGTCCGGTGCGAAGGCCCGTAGACGCCAGAGGCGCTACAAAGCCCTGCTGACACAGCAGCTTCTGAAGCTGGGTCCAACCGCTGCGGGCGAAGCAGCACTGGATGATGACGCGCAAGTATGATTTCCGTGTGGGTGACGCGGCCTTGTCCGGCCGTTCCTGCACCCCGAACAGAAAACGGAGGCCTGGCCTTGCCATCACAGAGTTACGTCGAACTGAAAGACCTGCAGATCGCTGTGCGGATCGGGACTTACGGTCCGGATGATGTTGTACCAGATGCGCATCTGCTGGATCTGACCCTGACGATTGCGCCGCATCTGGTGATGGTTCCGCGGGATGAAATGGCGCTTGTGTTCGACTATGATCCGTTGATCCGGCACATCGACACGCTGGCGCGTGCCCACCACTATGAGACTCAAGAGCGGCTGGTGACATGCATCGTCGAAGCCTGCGCCGGGTATCCCCAGATCGAGGCGTTGGACATCTGCCTGCGCAAGCGGCCGGTTCTGTCCGGGACCGGCACGCTTGGAGTGCGTTTGATCGTTGATGGCGAAGCGATGGCCGCGCTGCGCAACGCCATAGCCTGAAGCGTGCAGTCGCTGTGAAAGCCGCCGTTTCAAGCGTTGCGAATCTCAGGGTGCAAGCCACATCCCCGCCCAATCATCGTCGCGGTCAAACCATGCGCGGCGATGGTACGGGCCAAGATGCAAGGCGTCTACGGTTGCCACCGCGAGCCGCAAGATGACAAAGGACGCCGGTTCGGCGGCTTTCGTGTAATCCAGCGCTTGTGCGATGGGCTGGCCGGGTGCCGGGTTGCTGCCGTAAGACAATCGCGAACCTGCCGGCACGCTCGCCCAGATCGCCGCCACATCCGGACCGGTCAGAAGTGTGACGTGAACCTCCAGCCGCAGTTGCAGATGGGCCGAGGCGTCCCACACATGAACGCTGCAAAAGGTGTGACGCGCAAATCTCCGACCTTGGCTGACCGCAGATCGGTATGAATATCCAGCGTGCCCGCCGACTTGTAGGCCGCGCGCAGGACGACCGCGTAAGCCTTCGGCCTGCCTCCTGGAAAAACAGTAGCCAATTTCGGGTGCCGGGCCGGGGCATGCCGGTCGTGAACACCGCGGGTCAGGCGTGCCCATACCTCGGCATACAACTGCGACAGATCGCAGGCCCAGGGATGGGAGTCAGCCTTCATTTGAAAATTCGCGCCGGTCGGCAAAAGCGCGCACACGTCTGCGCCAGGCGCGATAGCTGCCGGATTTCAGGCTTTGTCGCATCAATGCCTTTACCTCGTCTGGCCCTAGCCCGTGCAGAGTGCGGATCTGGTTGAAGCTTGCATGATCGCTGAGCGCCATCTCGATGATTTCGCCAAGTGTCGAAAGGTCAAGGAGTTGGCTTTTCATAGGCTTGGAGGTGTCTTTGCCGCATCACAAGTCGAGCTCGCCGTACTACCGGGGCCGTTCATGCAGCATGAGACTTCGGCCTTGATGCGCGGCGGAGTGGCACTGTGCAGTTTTGTCACCTTTGAACACCTGCTGGAGGGACAGTTGGATTTCCCAGCCATGAAGCCATATCTCGAATGCGGTCGTAAGCTCGTGTTCCGTCTGTATGGTCCATGGCATGCGACGCGAAGTGGATTTGGTTCTGCCAACAATACCCGATCGGCATAAGCCCAGTCTCCTCGGTGCGCGCTGGCCCGCGACCTACCCACTCGGCTTGCGGCGCATTAGCGCAGTCAGCACGTTCTAGACGTTCGGTGGATCAGCCCTCGACGTTTCAGCACGCGAGTGTGGGTGGAAAACTGATCAATGCAGGTGAAGTACATGGAATATCTGGCTAGACAGAGCTTTCATGGTCACTTTTCGACCCGGCAAACTTGGCGTCTTCCGCGGCGATGCTACCAATTACTTTTTTGTTGATGCCAAACAATGTCAGAACAGATGTGATCCGATGAATACAATGATCCCGGCACAGGCGGTGTAGGTCAAAACCGGCATCAGGGTGCGGGCCAACACCTCTCCGTCACGTCCTGAAAGGCCGACGGTCGCTGCGCCCGCAATGATGTTGTGTGGCGCAATCGCATTTCCGATGGCTGCCCCGACCCCTTGGGCCGCGGCCATCAACACCACCGGCAGGTCGAGCGCGCGCGCCGTTGCGGCCTGAAAGTCTGTAAACAGAATGTTCGAGGCTGTGGCCGACCCACTGACAAAAGTGCCAAGCACGCCGATGAACGGCGAAAGCAGCGGCCAAAGCGCCCCGGCCTGTGACGCAGCACCGGCAAGCTGGGCAATCAGGCCACCATGCACCATCAAGCGCGCCAGGGCGAGCATCATCAGCAGCGCCAGTGCCACAGGTGCGAGCCTGTGCAGGGCTGCACCTAGCGCCGGCCACAACAATGCCGCACGCCCGGTCACCAAGGCTGCAATTGCCAACCCCACTGCCAGCAGGGTGCCGGGGTGATAGAAGGGCGCGAAACCTCCCGAAAAGCCCGACCACTCCCACCCCAACCACAGGCTGGACAAGCCGCCCTGGACCGGCGGGACCAGCCGTGTCAGCAGGACCAGCGCGACAATCAGCAGATACGGAGCCAGATCGCTTAACCGCCACTTGGCCTCATCACTCTGCGTCAGGTGCCGGGACCGCATCACGCCGGCAAAGAGCGCCCCACCGATCAGGGCGCCCCCCAGCGTGGGCAATTCGGGCCCGGCCAGCATCGCCAGCAGCAGCGCGGGGATCAGGAAACACAGGGCCGCAAGCAACGCTATCCCCACATGCCTGCGTGTCAGTGGCCCATCAATCGCCAGACGCATCACCCAAAGCGACAGTACGCAAAGAGGGAGGGCATGCACCGTCATGGTCAGCGCTGCAACCTGCGATCCGGGCAGGCCGAGCAGGCCCATCTGCGCCAGTGCCGGCGTGCCGATTGCCCCGAAGGACACACCGGCCGCATGACCCAGAAGCGCCAGCGTCACGGCTCGGACCGGCGTAAAGCCAAGCCCGACCAGAAGCGGGGCCGCCAGGGCAACAGGTGCCCCGAACCCTGCTGCCCCTTCCATGAACAGCCCGAAGAACCACGCAATCAACAGGGCCTGAACCGCGCGGTCATCGCTGAGCCGCGTCAGGGCAAGGCGTATCCGTTCCAAAGCGCCGGACCGCGACTGCACCTCGTATATCACCAGCGCAGGCAGGATGATCCACAGGATGGACAGCGTGCTGCTTGCGGCCTCTGCGGCGACCCCGGCAACCATTACGGTGCCACCAGAAGAACTGTTGCCACCCCAGATCACCGCCAGTGCCACACAAAGCCCGGCCGTCCCGGCAAGCGCTGCACGCCAGTGCAGAAGGGCCATCGTCAGGACCACAACAATGATTGGCAGGGCAGCCAGTGCGGTTGGCATCTCAATCCAGACGCGAAACCGGATGGAGCGGCAGCCCACTCTCCCGAAAGGCCGCAATATTGGCGATTGTGGTTTCGGCAATCGCCTCCAGCGCCTCACGCGTGAAAAAGCCCTGATGACCCGTGATCAGCACATTGGGAAAGGTCAGCAGCCGCGCAAAGACATCATCAGGAATGAAACTGTCCGAAAGATCCTCGAAGAACAGATCGCCTTCCTCTTCGTACACATCCAGCCCAAGCGCGCCGATCTGCCCCGATTTCAGCCCGCGGGTCACGTCGCGGGTGTCAATCACCGCCCCGCGCGAGGTATTGATCAACATGGCACCCGGCTTCATAGCCGAGATGGCCGTGTCATTGATCAGATGATGCGTTGCAGGGGTAAGCGGGCATTGCAGCGTTATGATGTCAGAGCGGCTCAGAAGCTCCTCCATGGGAACGTAAGTGACACCCAGGGCCTCGCATTCGACGCTGGGCTGGGGATCGCTGGCCAGAACCTCGCAGCCAAAGCCCCGCAGGATGCGCGCCAGAACCGTTCCAATCAGCCCGGTGCCGACAATGCCTGCCACCTTGCCATGCATGTCAAAGCCCATCAGCCCATCCAGCGCAAAGTTTCCTTCGCGCACCCGATTATAGGCGCGATGCGTCTTGCGATTCAGCGCAAGGATCAGCGCGACCGTATGTTCGGCGACGGCATGTGGGGAATAGGCCGGCACACGGGCCACCGAGAGTCCGGCAGAGCGCGCCGCAATCAGATCGACATGGTTGAAACCGGCCGAGCGCAGCGCGATCATCCGCACGCCCAAGGCAGCCAACTCGACGACTACCTCGGCGCTCAGATCATCATTGACGAAGGCACAGACGACCTCTGCGCTTGCCGCCAGCCGGGCGGTGTCCCTGTTCAGGCGCGCTTCGTGAAAGGTCAACTCCAGCGCCTGCCCCTTTGCGGCAAGGCTCAGGAAGGACCGATCGTGGGGCTTGGCACTGAACACATCGACACGCATTGCAAACCTCGGCTTTTTTGATGGGGTTCGACACCCTGCCAGATTTCTTTAGCAAACTTTTCCCACCTCTGCACCGGCATGAAGCACAGGGCGGGACATCAATCTGTCTGAGCGTTCTGACTGTTGAAGGACAGAGGTGGTTCCGGAAATCTGAACAGCCGGGATAAGTGGATTTTCCGCGCCACAGCGGCTTGATGCTGCAAGCGAGGAGACGACCATGGCAAGCGACCACGCCGGAGCCACAGCCCGGCATTTAAGGCGAAAGTGGCGTTGGCGGCGATCAAGGGGAAGAAGACCATGATCAAGCTGGCACAGGATTTCGACGTCCATCCGAACCAGATCAAGCAGTGGCGCGACCAGTTGCTCGAGGGCGCGACCGGGGTGTTCGGTGAAGCCCCGAAAGCCAAGCCGGAACCGACCATCGATGTGAAGACCCTGCATGCGAAGATCGGGAGGACTAAGCCGCTCCGCGGCATTGGCGCCTGTTGCTGGCGTTCGGTTCCCAATTCAGCGTTGCTCTTTGTGTGAGGCATTTCTGGGCTGACGATGTGGATCTTCCCGCCCGTCAGACAGGAGGTTTCGATGAAGGAGGAGAAGACCACCCCGCTGCGCCAGCGGATGATTGAGGACATGCATATCCGTGGGCTGTGCGAGAAGACTCAGCAGGGGCACATCCGCTGCGTGAAGCATTTCGCGTCTTTCCTTGGGCGATCTCCGGATACAGCCACGCCAAAGTATCTGCGGGCCTATCAGCTTCAGATGACGAAGGACCTGGTGTCGGCCACCACATTCAATGTGCGCATCATTTCGCTGCGGTTCTTTTTCGGCGTCACCTGCGGGCGCGAGGAGATGAAGCGATACATGCAGTTCCATCGCCAGCCTCGGAAGTTGCCGGTGGTGCTGAGCGTGGAGGAGGTCGCAAAGCTTCTGGCCTCGGTGCCGGGGCCCGGATTGAAGTATCGGGCAGCCCTTGGCATCAGCTACGGGGCGGGGCTGCGGGCCTCGGAGGTCTGCAACCTCAGGGTCCGCGACATCGACAGCCAGCGCATGCTGATCCATGTCGACCAAGGTAAGGGCAGCAAGGACCGACAGGCCATGTTGTCGCCCAGCCTGCTGGAGGTGCTGCGGCTATATTGGCTTGAGTCCCGGCCCGAAGGCTGGCTGTTTCCAGGCCTGCCTAAGATATCGCCTCTGTCTCCCCGACAACTGAACCGAGCCTTCATGGCGGCCAAGGATATGGCGGGGATCACGAAGCCAGCGACCCTGCACACACTGCGCCACAGCTTCGCCACTCATCTGCTCGAGGCCAACACCGATGTGCGGATCATCCAGGTGCTGCTGGGGCATGCCAAGCTCAGCACCACGGCGCGTTATACCCATGTCGCCACCAAGACGATCCAGAGCACCGTCAGCCCCTTCGAACAGATGAAGCTCGTTCAGGATCGGGTGCTCCGATGCGACGGGCCGAATTGACGCCGGGGCTGCGTGCCTCGGCCATCGCTGGAACTGGCTGACATCTTCCGCACCCATGGTCCGGCGTGGCGACGGGCCAATGCAGGGCATGTCAGTCTGACCCAGCTGAAGGTGATGTCGGCGATCGAGGCCTGCCGGACTGAGGCGCTCGGCGGGCATGTGGCTGGGTGCGCCAGCTGCGGCCATCAGCACATCGCCTACAATTCCTGCAAGAACAGGCATTGCCCCAAATGCCAGGGACCGGCGGCGCGGGACTGGATGGCCGCGCGCGCCGAGGATCTGCTGCCCGTGGAGTATTTCCACGTCGTCTTCACCCTGCCGGCCGGAATCGCGCAGATCGCCTTCTGGAACAAGAAGGCGGTCTATGACCTGCTGTTCCGCGCCTCGGTCGAGACGGTTCTGACCCTTGCCGCTGATGCCAGACGCCTTGGCGCGCGGCTCGGCATGACGGCGGTGCTGCACACCTGGGGCTCGGCGCTGACCCACCATCCCCACATCCACATGATCGTCCCCGGCGGCGGCCTGTCACCCGACGGCACAAGATGGCTGCCCTGCCGCCCGGGCTTCTTCCTGCATGTGCGGGTTTTGTCGCGGTTGTTCCGGCGCCTGTTTCTTGAGGGGCTTCTCGCATTGCACCGCGCCGGGGAACTCGCCTTCTTCGGCGACCTGGTGAACCTTGCGGACCCCGCCAGCTTCACCACCTGGTTGGCCCCGTTCCGCAAATCCGAATGGGTGGTCTATGCCAAGCCCCCCTTCGACGGCCCCGAGGCGGTTCTGGCCTATCTCAGCCGCTACACCCACCGCGTCGCCATATCGAACAACCGCCTTGTCAGCGCCGAAGCCGGGACCGTGGCGTTTCGCTGGAAGGACTACCGCATCAAGCAGGGCGACCGGCAAAAGGTGATGCGCCTCGCCACCGACGAGTTCATCCGCCGGTTCCTGATCCATGTCCTGCCCGACGGGTTCCACCGCATCCGGCATTACGGCCTGCTGGCAAGCGCCAGTCGCAGGGCCAATATCGCGAAGATCCGCGCCCTGCTCGGGGTGCCGCAACCCTCATCGGCGCCGGACAGGCTGGCTGAGCCCGCACCCCTGACCCTGCGCGAACCATGCCCCTGTTGCGGCGCTCCGATGCGGATCATCGAGATCTTCCTGCGCGGGCAGACGCCGCGATCACGGGCACCGCCGCGGGAGCAGGCCGCATGATGAAACGCCCATCTCTTCGCCTGATCCGCCGCCGGTGCCTGCCAGGGACCCGCGTGGGCCCGATTTGCTCGCAGCAGACCGGATCGCCAAATTCGGCAGACGGTCGCCCGTTTTCGAGGCTCAAACCAGCGGCAAGTGCCGGAAAAAGCCAGGCTGTCGCTGCGCACCCCGAACTCCAGTGGCCGTTTGTCGGCCATGTGGACCACACCCTCGGCGCTCTTTCTCCATAGGCACCGCCTCGCCCCCCGCGGCTTCGTCCTTCCGAGGTTTGTCAACGTGGACCGCCAACGCCCGGCGGCGACCGTTGCGCTGCGGTCCACGTCGAAAAACCTTCAGGAAAGGAGACCGATGCAGTTGCAGCGTGGCTGCTCCAGCATTCCTCGAAGCGGACACTCAAACACACCGCAGCATTTTTCAACAGCAATCGACCGATAGGTCTTGTTCCAGTCATTCGCTGCGACCGCACCTCGAAACAATCAGTGAGATTGAGGCCCCCTTCACTGCATCCAAGATCGCCATCTGGCCACCATCGCGCTCCAAAGCCTCTTGGGCGAGAAAAAGCCCGATGCCATTAGAACGCTTCGATGTCGCGATCGGTCTCGAAAAAAGCTGGTTAGCAACTGATCTGGGAATGCCGGGACCTTCGTCGGAAACGATGTAGTGCAGGGCGGCATTATCAAGTCGAGCGTCGATTGTTATCTTCCCGCCAACGGGTGATGCGGCGATCGCGTTCTCGATTACGACTTCGAGCGCGAGAAAGGCGGAGGCACCATTTATAGGCGCGTTCGAGTCGAAGGCATTTCCCTTCCTCACGACAAGTAGGCCCTTTTGTTCGATCGCCAAACGCTGCAACCGCAGGATACGGTCGATCGTCTCGAGGACCGATAATTCGCTGGGGGCGGTTCCAGCCCCGCCAGTCAGGTGTACCTTCAGCCGATCCAGGATCTCATCACAAGTCGATACGGCCAGCTTGAGGACACGCTCTACCGCCTGAAACTCTGTGGGCGTATTGGGCCTAGTCGCAATCGCTGTATCAATCGCGCCCCTAACCCCGGATAGCGGCGAATGCAGATCGTGAACCATCAGCGTATCGATCACATCACGTTCCGCCAGCAGCCGGTCGACATACAATAGCCTCAGCCGTGCGGTCCGCTGCAATTCCCATCGGTAGTCGGCGGCTTCGTTGAGGGAGGCTTTGAGAAGATAGCAGACACCCGCAGTGATCGCGATGAAGACCTGGAGGAAGGTCAAAGATTGCCATGCCGTGTCGGCAGGAAAGGCCGCAAAGCCACGCATGGTCCCGGCGACCGCCATGGCCATGGTGAGGACCAGTACAACGAACAATTCGCGCTCCCCGTAGCGGAAGCAGACCAAGATAAGAGCGGGCCATATCATGTACGCACTTGGCCATCCGGCCAGAACCTTGACCAAGCCGGCGCCAACCAAGGCTTCCAGGAGGAAGACGAGCAAAAGCAGGGTCGCGATGAACTCGGCGGGCCTGATCGGCGGAGATCGGAGACGATCCCCCCGCAATAGCCACAGCACAGACGGCACCACGATGAGTGCGCCTGTCGCATTTGCGAAGTACCATGTGACGAAGATATCGGAGGGCGCGGCATCGGTAGTATCGAAGGCCCATATCGCTGTTGTCCCGATCCCCGCACTGACCGCAGCTGGGAACGCTACTACGAGGCCAAGAAAGATGATGGTCGTGCGGGGATTGGCAAGCGGCTCGTCCTTGACGACACGCCTTATGGCGTAACCGCCGACCAGAGCTTCCAACACGTTGGCTGTGGCAATCGTCGCGCTCGCTGCTACGGCAGGCAAATATTCCGCTCCGGCCTCGTTGGAGAAAAACTGTATGTTATTGACCATGAGCGATCCGATCAGAACCGAAGGAGCTGCACGGATGCCGAAATGCGCGACCAGAGCTATGGCAAGTCCGGACGGGAGCCAGACAGCGGCGGTCGAAAGATGCAGGCTTGCCGTCTGAAGAGAAAGCTGCGCGATGAGGACATAGCCCAGTACCGCGCCAAGCCCGTTGCCCACAGTCCAGTCTGAACGGTTCAGCCTGAGCCTCACCACTTTTCCGCCAAGAGCCGCGACAAAAGCGCAGTCATTTCCCGCGTCGATCGACACCCCAGTTTTCGTCGGATTGTGTCGCGCTGTGCTGAAATGGTTTTGATGCTTTTGCCGAAATGTTCAGCGATTTCACGGGCAGATTGCCCTCTTGCGAGGAAAGTCAGGAGGTCGACTTCTCGAGGCGTGAGGCCAAATGGTTGGAGCGGCGCTGTCATTGGTCGGGTAACCGTCGTTACCTCCTGAGGGCGCCGGACGGACTTTCCACGCAGTGCTCCAGCAATCTGCGACAGGACTTCGTTGGGCGAGTCGGATTTCTCGCAATAGTGTAACGCGCCTTCGGCCATGCAAGCCTGCGCGAAGTGTGTCGCTGGCATAGAGCTGAAAATGACGACATGGGTGTTCGGCCAGGCGATGCGACAGTCGGAGATCGAGAATACACCAATCTCTTTTCCGATCACCAGATCGAGGATCAAAACGTCTGGTTCCAGCTGTTCCAGCCGCGATGCCGCCGCCGGGAGGCTTGGTGCGGTCCCCACCCAATCAAACGCCGGCGATTTCAGCGTCGCCAATTCGAAACCTGCGCCGATCACTGGATGATCGTCGACGAGAAACAGGGTCCAAGGGCGTGCGAGTGGAATCATACAAAAATACAATGTGATTCTGCCCTGCGTTGTCCACGCCGCGATGCAAATTTAAGTTCCAGTCCTATGGTTCCAACGCGATTTCTGCGCTTGAGTGGTGACGAGCTGACCTTACGGAAGCCCGGATGCTTGAAAACATGGCAACAACTACTGCTCTGCCTATTAATGATGCTTTCATGTAGGCGGAGGTCAGCCAGACGCTCAAAACAAAGTAAAGGATTGTCCAATGACCAATCTGATTTACCGCGGAATGAAGCATGACGGAGAACGCACGGCCATTTCTCACAAGCCGCGGAACCTGATCTACCGCAGTGTCGCGCATGACGGCCTACCCACGGCTGCCATGCCTGTCCGCAATAGTCATGCCGATTTATGCTATCGGGGCATTTGTTATACACTCGCGGCCAATGGCGACGTGTTATCTGGCGCTCAGACACTTTCGGACATCGTTGTTAGGCGCGGGAAAGAAGCGAGCATTCTAGAACTTCCAAACAATTCCGCAACAACGCGCAGTTAACCCTAGGTCATGTTTACAGATTGCACCGAAGGCCCTGCGGTTACCGATGGCTGTGCGCCCCTCAAGAAGATGGCCAGCCGTATTTGGCACATCGGCGCCGCAAGGCCGCACGCTTCGAGTGCACTGTCGGCAATGTTCGGTTTTAACATGTGGAGGACGCTTTGAAACGCATGCACTTTTCTGCGTTGGCTGTGGTATTTGCCCTGACAGCCGCTTCGACACAAGCCAAATGTGCCGATGTGGCGCTGGTGCTAGCCATTGACGCGTCGGGCAGTATTTCGGATGCGGACTTCTATGTGCAAACGGCGGGGTACTATGCGGCGCTGAACCATCCCGAGGTGCTTGCCTCGCTCAAAGCTGCCGGAACCGTCGATCTGGCGGCAGTATTTTGGGCAGACAGCGCGTTCAAGCCGCAGGTGATCGGGTGGCACCGGATCGAACAGGCTGCCGATGCACGGCATTTTGCAAAGCAGCTTGTCGCGGAAACCAGAGTTGTTTCGGGCAGTACCGACATCGGTGTCGGGATCAACGCCGCCCTTGATCTATTCCAGCAGCCGGGCCGTTGTGCGGATCGCGCGATCATCGACATCTCAGGCGACGGGCGGGCCAGTGTCTTTGCACGCCGCCCCAACCACGGGGCTTTGGCTCCGTCGCGCAAGCGGGCGCTGGATCTGGGCGTTGTCATCAATGCACTGGCAATCACTACGGAATATGTGGGGCTCGGTGACTACTACGCCAAATATGTCGCGGGCGGCATTGGATCTTTTGTCATAGAGGTCGACAGTTTCGAAACCTTCCACCTTGCGATTACCCGAAAAATCGCGCGCGAGCTGTTGTCAGGGGTGGTGCGCGACGGGCCAGAGCGGCAAGCGCCGGGATAATGGCCAGGCCTCCCACGCCGGAGCGAAGGCCTTGCTTCGGAGGGAAATGCCAAACGAGTTGCGCCCAGTGTGATTGCTGCCTTTGTTCACCTCAGGGGCCGCCAAACGAAGGATCCGGAATGATAGGAGACTCTATGGAGCTTGCAGATCTTCTAGGTTGGGTGGCTGTTCTGTTTACGCTGACAGCCTTCTCGATGCGGACCATGTTGCCGCTCAGAGCGGCAGCCATCGGAGCCAACTTCTGCTTTATTGGTTTCGGCTATCTGGAAGGAGCGTTTCCGATCCTAACACTGCATGCCATTCTCCTACCCTGCAATATGACGCGTCTCCGGCAAATTATTCTGGCAAACCGTGAATTAGACCGGAAAATCGAGAACGGTCGACAGGTTGAAATGGCCTCCGTCTGCCGGCTCACTCGGCATGAATCGGAATACACGGATGGGGTCGAGGTCGTCGCGAGTGTAGATCAAGGATCCAATGAAATTGCATTGGGTCTCTCCGCCGCTCGCCCCAGAAAGAATGAAGCGCAAGAAGTCGCCGACCTGCGGTCCGAAGTCGCCGTTCTGCGCAAACAGCTTCAACAGTTAAAATTGGATCAGGCAATGCTCAAAAACACAGCGACAATCACTGCTCTGCTTGTTCCTGCCGATGCCCAGTTGGAAGCGGCTGGCCAAATGCTCGTTCATGGCCAGAGGCAGGGTCAGGCAGATGCTCAAGAAAGTCCGTCAAGCCGAGGGATGTCATAGGGTTCTCGCCGAATGGACTTGACGACNTCAAGAAAGTCCGTCAAGCCGAGGGATGTCATAGGGTTCTCGCCGAATGGACTTGACGACCTTGTTGACCTACGCGACTGCCCACGCTTTAGTGACTGTGGCACCTGGCCCGATCATGGCGGTGGTCATCACACGAACTCTCACGTCCGATATCGGCGGGGCGGCCGGCTTCACGGCTGGGGTGTGCGTTGGGAAGTTATTCGCAATTATTGCCATTTCTCTTGGCCTCGGGGTGTGGGCCGCCGACGATGCACAATG
>NZ_RPEM01000025.1 GCF_004745575.1 Pseudotabrizicola sediminis
CGTAGCTTCCGTCACTGTCCGATCTTCGGGGGGTAGCTCAACCATCATCATCAGCCCCCAGAGTTACACGCACTTTTTGTTTGGCCAGCCGGGCGAATTCTCAGATGATCCCCACGAACTGGGACAGCTCAAAAGACAAAACGGTAACTACGATCTTGATTCCGCGTTCGACCAGGCTGACCGTCAGAAGGAAATGGCAGCGGCGATCGCCGCTGGCGCAAACGTAATTTGGTGTCTTTCTGAGGCGAAGCGCATAAACTTCTTCGGCTTCCGCAAAACCCATCTCGGTTATGTAGCACCAAAGGTTGCGAAGTTCGTGGATCACTCTGATCTTATGGTGAAAAAAGGACGGCGGATGGGCGTTGTGGATCCTGACAGCCCCTTCGCTCGGTATTTCGACGTTGTTTCTAACACGGGAGGCTGGACGCTTTGCCTATCAGACCCTGCCGATGGATATGCCTCGATCGCTGAAACGCCTGAAGGCTATAGCTTGGGTGGCAAGCTATCTCTTGGTACGACTTCGGGTTGGCTGATTGCGCCGCCAACTTCCCCCGCAGCAATCAATCAACTCGTTCGTGACAGCATCGCGCTGGAAAAGGCTGACTCCAAGAAAGATAAGTATCATGGCATCTTCCTTAGCCACACTGGCGTTGACAAACCCTTCGTCCGCCGCCTGCGAGACGACTTGCTGGCGCACGGTGTACAGCGGGTTTGGTTGGACGAAGCTGAGATCGAAATCGGCGATTCTCTAATCGCCAAAATCGAGGAAGGTATTAAGGTGAGCCGTTACATTGCGGTCGTCTTGTCACAGAAATCGATTGGCGCGCCTTGGGTAAAGAAGGAACTCGACGTGGCGATGAACCGAGAGATTGCAAGTGGAGAAGTTGTTGTTTTGCCGCTTCTGTACGAGCAGTGCGAACTCCCGGAGTTCCTGAAGGGTAAACTGTACGCTGATTTCTCGAAGGAGGAAGAATACGAGGACGTTTTGGGTAAACTTTTGCGGCGGCTTCGTATTGTCTGATGAACGAGATTTCACTCAGTCCAAGTCT
This sequence comes from Pseudotabrizicola sediminis, assembly GCF_004745575.1. GTDB lineage: Bacteria > Pseudomonadota > Alphaproteobacteria > Rhodobacterales > Rhodobacteraceae > Pseudotabrizicola > Pseudotabrizicola sediminis. Next base: position 1,050 of record NZ_RPEM01000025.1, read on the forward strand.
GGAAATTTTGGCCGCAATGACCGATCTCTGGCGGCTCCGTGCGCTAGGTCCCAACGACATAAACCAACACCCGGCTTTTTTGCGCCTGCTTGAAGAATGTAGTCATGGCCGCTCTGACAGCACGACGTTTGGCTTCAAATTTGCTCTGTCATCAGCGTTACGGTCGCTGGGCCTTCCATACAGCCTTCACAAGAATGCAGCCCATCTTGCGTTGCCTGTCAATGAGGCCGCACAGGCTCTCGTCGACGCATTGAGCGCCACCGAAATAAGGCTGGTGCATCTGGCACCACTCGATCTAGCTGATGAATTGCCTGAATTGTCATTTGGGGCAGCAAAGCTATGCCGACTGTCGCCAAACGAACTGCGAGAGCTTTTTGACGAACCTCGGATTAAACGACTTTATCCGCGGCAAGTCTTTGATGCTGAGAGATTTTCGGAATTTCACTGGCTAATTGTCGAAGAGACCGTGGCTCTCGATCCGAAGGTTGGAGCGCGCGCTTTGCCATTCCTTTCTTTCGACTTCAGCCAGGATCTTGGCCGGATTGAACCACATAAGGGGCGGTTCCCGAGGGTATTTGAAGATGCGTTGTTCTTTCTTTTGTTGGGTAAGTGGGAGGAATGGTCCGCAATGGCAGAGGTGGATTGGCGAGGATTTCGCGTGCCTTGGGTTTACACCGCCAATAGAGACCTATTCGTGCGCCCGAACGTCCTTCCTTCCCCAGACACGCTGAGCTGGGAGCCGCATATCTATGACGATGGATATGGTGACACTGTTGAAGTGGAACGTCCGGTTGTGTTTCGCCTCGACGAAGCTTCTCTGGTCGGACTGACTTCGCTGGACCAGAGCTGTTGGGAGATTGTTGAGCGGGCGAGGCAGTCAATTCTATTCGAAACACCGATCGCTCACTTCTTTGTTCGCGCGTTTTTGGTTGACGGGGTGGATGAATTTCTCGCTCATATCACGATGATTGAGGCGGCATTGGGATTGCAATCAGACTACCAGAAGAGCGTTCGTGTTGCACCTGATCGCCACAACCGGATGAGGGCAACGACCAAGGTGCGTGGGCGAATAGCTGGCTTACTCGGCGACGTTCGTTTCGCCGAACAGTATGAACGGCTGTTCAATGTGAGAAGCGCCTATCTGCACGGACGCGCCATGACAACGATCTCGACACAAGAGCAGGTTATCGCGAGGTCGCTGGCGCGCCGAATTGTCGAAGCGCTGATTTCGGCGACCCGGACAGCGTCGGCTTCTTCACGGGAGGACTTTCTCGATGATCTTCTTGATAGGGGAGCTCTGTCCGCATCACGGTTTCCAGCGTCTGGTTCGGGCAGAACCGCCCCCACAGCCAGCGGCTGTGCCCCAGCACCATACTGAACAGCCAGACCTTGCGCAGGACGCCGGGGTCGGCTCCAAACTCGACCTGGAACTCGGCAAAATCAACCTGTGCCTGCTGACCTGCTGCCGTCTCAAAGCGCCGCTCGAACTGCCGGGGCACCGCAGGCCGGATCAGCCGGAGATATTCCGTCAGCGTGGATTAAGCCCCTTCAGTATCCGATGGGGTGGACGCCCCCCGGCGGCATCGAATGTGCCAAAGTAGTGGGTGTTGAAACACTTCTACGAGGAGAGCGTCCATGAACGAGGTTAGCATCATCGGCCTGGATTTGGCCAAGAACGTATTTCAGGCGCATGGCGCTGAGGCAGACGGTTCTGTTTTAATCCGGCGCAAGTTGTCGCGTGCGCAGCTGCTTAAGTTCCTGAGTGAGCAACCGCCTTGCATTGTGGCGATGGAGGCCTGCGCCAGCGCTCATCACTGGGGCCGTGCGATCGGTTGCCTCGGTCACGAGGTTCGGTTAATCCCACCAGCCTATGTGAAGCCGTTCGTGAAGCGCCAAAAGAATGACACGGCCGATGCGGAGGCGATCGCAGAAGCGGCATCGCGTCCGACCATGCGGTTCGTGGCCGTGAAGAGCGAGGAACAGCAGGCAGCGATGATGGCGTATCGAACCCGCGATCTCCTGGTTCGGCAACGCACACAGACGATCAACGCCCTTCGAGCCCATTTGGCCGAGCAAGGCTTCGTCGCGCCCGTCGGTCCCGCCCATGTTGGCCGCCTCGCTGCGGTCATCAATGGTGACGACGGCGCTTTGCCTGCGGCGGTGCGAGATCTGGCGCGGCTGCTCTTGGACCAGATCGCAGGCTTGAGTGAGAAGGTCGCGGACTTGGATGCTGAACTGCGCAGACGTGCAAGCACCACTGTACGGCGGTTGACGACGATTCCAGGCATCGGTCCAATTACCGCGGCGGCGATCACTACATTCGCACCCCCCATGGAAATCTTCGAAAAAGGACGGGACTTCGCGGCACGGGTAGGCCTTACACCGAGACAACATTCAAGCGGTGGCAAGGAGCGGCTTGGCCGGACCTCGAAGATGGGCCAGCGCGACATCCGAAGGTTGCTGATCGTGGGCGCTGTTGCAGTGGTCAGGTGGGCGGCACGCAAGGGCGCCCCAGAAGGCTCATGGCTTGCGAGAATGCTTGATCGCAAGCCAAAGATGCTGGTTGCGGTGGCGTTGGCCAACCGCATGGCACGCACGGCCTGGGCGCTAATGCGCAGAGGTGAAGATTACAGAGATCCGGCGATGGCGACCGCATAGGTCAAGCTCGCCGGGGTGTCGACGCGAATGTGAGCAGGACGGAGGAACGTAAGGGCAAACGGTCATGAGACCAGGTTGGGAGACCCATTATTCCGGACGATGTGCCATCGAGCACGGGTATCCGAACTGGACCCAACCCGCATATCTCCATAAGGGCCCGCGGCGTCTGAAGGCCGCAACTTTGAGGCCGGACACACGACTGCACCTGATCACATGCCCTATCGTGCCAAAAAAGTGCTTGCATTCATGGGGGCGTCCACACACGCCCGGTGTCGCCGCTCTGACGGGATGATGGAGTGCCTGCTAGATGTCCACCATCGGTAGTGGACATCTTGAGGTGAGCGATGGCGGGCAAGAAAGGCCAGAAGAAGCGGGCTTGGTCAGACGAAGAGAAGCTGTCGATCTGCAGGCAAAGGGCTGGACACACCGCTTCCTCTGCATCGCACTTGGCAGCTCGCCCCTAATGGCGAGCGTCATCTCAGGGCTCCTTGTGTCGCGATGCGGCGCAGCATCCACTTGTCGGCCTTCTTGAGGCGGAACAGCGGCATTGGCTGCCTAAGAGCGGTCATCGGGCATCTTGCATCCTGTGGCGAACAACGAGATGCTGTTGCAAAAACGCGGGTGGGGGGCGATGGCCGTGCGTAACGACATATCGGGCTTGCTGGCCTACATCGGAAGAGAAGGTGACTGGCGGGCCCGATTGCAGGACGTGGTGGCCGAACATCTGATGCCAGCGCTCCAGGAATTCGAGATCGACCAAGACGACCTTGCTGAACTGCTGGGTGAGCAATGGTCGGGTGTCCTCTGGGGCTGCGGGTTCGAGGATTTCCTCGGCCGGCAATACGAAGACGGCAATATCGTAGATCTCTACCTGAAGCGCCGGGGCTGGAAGGAAACGGTGCTGAACCGGGCGTATTTTGCGTCCCTGCGGGAAGCGGCTGTCAGCCTATACGAAGTCAGCGATGTTCAGCCCGGCGTTTCGATGGTGCTGCGCGATCTGCTGTCAGATGCGGCACCGGTCACCGTCCGCGAGAAATCCGCCTCCCGAACTCTAAAGCAATGGGACCGGATTTCCGTGCGGGTGGTGCCCGAGCGCGATCTTCATGTCATCTCCGGGGCCCTATTGCCCTTTCGGACTGAGGCTGTGGACTTCCTGTTTGCAGGGCTACGCGATGCCCTTAAACTAAAGAAGCGTGAGGCGCTGCGGCTCTCGCGCGATCAGCTTCTGGGCTGCGCGCCCATCTTCACCTCGGCCTGGCTGTTCATCGAAATTGATCGCGCCCTTACCCCGGCGCAACCACAGTTTACAAATTCGGACGGTGAAGATGTGCTGTTCCACGATCTGCAGTTCGCGCTTGCCGCCGGGGCGACACAGAAGGCGATCGCCGAGCGGCTGGACCTGGTGAAGAGCCTATTGCCCGACGGTGCGAAGTTCTGGAATTGGTTGTCTGCGCGGAAGACGCGAGGCGGCAAGGCAGGGGGCGGCATCATGCTGGACACGCAAATGGAGGGTGCCACCGTACTGGGCTCGCTGGAAATGAAGGGCAAGACGTTGCTCGTGACCGTCAATTCCGCAGAGCGCGCGGCCAGGGTCGAGTCGTTGATCAGCGCGGCCGCTGGGGATCTGTTGGGACCGCCTTTGACCACGATCCGGACGGTGGATCAGATGCGGGCTGACCAACGGCATGACGGGCCGCGCAACGGAGCCGACAAAATCCCGCCCGAAATCGCGCGCCAGCTCATGCAAGAACATCTGGACAAGCATTACCGCGAAACGCTGGACACGCCGATTCCGGCGCTCGGCGGCAAGTCCCCGCGCCAGGCGGTGCGCAGCGCGGTTGGGCGGCAGCAGGTAATCGACTGGCTGAAGCTGCTCGAAAACCGCACCGCCAAGCATGGTGACGGCCCGATTGCCGAATACGACTTTAGCTGGATGTGGACAGAGCTCGGGCTGGAATGGCACAGGATGTAAGTTGGGGCCGTGTCTTCTCCGATCATCATCGGCCCTTAGCCGCCGGTCCGGTAGGCCTCATGCTGCTTGACAGCAATCCTTAAAGCAGCTTTCGGATCAATGCCGCAGAAGAACACAGACTGCTCTGCTATCACCCAAACTCACAGCCGCACCGCCGGAGACTTCCTCCCGCGCCCTGCCCGCTTCCACCAGTGCTTTTGGCTGATCTCCTTTGGCCCGTGCCCAATGCCTCGAGCCTTCGGCATATAACGCTCCTTGGCTGCGATCATCAGGATATTGCGGCAGCCCGTGTAGGGCTCCGGGTAATCGTCGCCGTCGATCTCGACGGTCCGGCTGGTGAATTCGCCCAGCGAATGGGGCGAGTGGAAGAAGGCGTTGAACTCGACGCGGCCTGCCTCGCCGACTGGCAGGGTCTCAGGCGCACGGGGCGCAGTGCAGAGCCTCTTGCCCGGACCAGTGATCCTCATTGGAGGTGTGGGGTTGTATGGCGAATGCAATTGCACGCTTGTGAGATGCATCCCTCCGCGTTTAGGGTTTGACGGCATGTGACGGCAGGGGCTGTGACGAGCAAGCAGAGTGTGCCGAGGGCCTTTGTCAGAGAATAATTCGTTACGGCCGACGAAGAGGTCTGGCCCTCCATCGACGCCGCCGCCCCTTACGAAGAAGGCGGCCCAATTGCTCGCAAAGGATTCAACTATCAGGACGAGATCGCCGTCGGCTTCGTTCTGAAGATGTTGGCCAACCCCCAGCTGGTGAAAATCCATTTCGAGACACATGACGATCTGGTTTTGGTCTGGGACATCGGCGCGCCGCCGCTGATCGCCGAGCTCGTTCAGGTCAAGGGCGGCGAAGCGGACAAGCTCTGGTCCGTCGCGGACCTGTGCCATCGCCGCCGCCGCTTCAGACCAAGAATATTGGCCCGCATCAACGGCAGAGCAAAAAGTGGACTATCCTACCACTTCCGTGGCAAACTTTTGCACTGCCGGTCTCACTCTATCCGCGCCTTCTGTTCTAGCTGGTCGGCAAAAACTAGCGAAAATCCCGGATACTCTGGCTGACTAGGTCACGAAATGCCTTCACGGAGCGAAGTTCACCAACCATGCGTCGATAGTATACGTTGATTGGCATCTCCCATAGAGGTTCTGCCAGTCGAAGTTCAGACAAGCCGGCACTGCATGCGGATCGAGCGAGGGGTGGCATGAGAAGCAACACCAGTTCCGAGGCGCGGACAAGACTGGTAAGCGCCGCTGCAGAGTTGGTGCGTAGCGTGATCCTTGGGGCAGGCAATCCACGCAATGCCATGTAGTGCTGGGCACGATTGAAGAAGCTTTCGTCCTCGTAGAAACCAGCCCAAGGCGCGCTGACAAGTTCTTCTGGCGATACGCAGTCGCGTTGGGACAGCGGATGGTGACGGTCCGCAACCGCCAGCATGGGCAGTGTTGTTATGAAATCTTTCGCTATGTCCGGCGAGTCGAGGCTTGGCATGGACCCGGCGGCCAGTAGCACGTCGATTTTCCCTGATAACAATTGGCCTGCCAACTGATCGCCCACGCCAGCAATCATGTCGATGGGCATACCTGGAAATCGTGCCCGCAGTTCGATCAGAACATCCGGCATTATCGTCGTCGTCCAAGCCACGCCAGCACCAAGCCGGAGGTGGGTGATCATACCCGAGCCGATCGCCGCAATCTCTTCTTCTGCCAACCGCGTGCTGTTTCGCATGCTGTTGGCATAGCGATAGAGCACTTCGCCCGCCGCAGTAGGACTTACACCGCGCGCTTGGCGCACGAACAACTCGGCGCCGAGGTCGTCCTCAAGATGGCGCAAGCTCATGCTAAGGGCCGGTTGCGAAATGCCGAGATTTTCCGCCGCATGTTTGATGTTGCCCAGTTCGAAGACGGTCAGGAAATGAAGCAGTCTGCGGCTCAGAAGAGGGTGCGCCATGTATCAATTTTTCCTATAGCTTAAGCAGAAAGATATATTTTTACTTATTTTCTTGATGTGCAAGTCTTTTGGTCAAGGAGAGGAAATCATGCGCACGATCTTTGTTTTATTTGACAGCCTTAACCGAAGCGCGATGGGGGTTTACGGTGGAACTTCCGTCAAAACGCCCCACTTCGACCGGTTCGCGCAGCTCGCGATGACATTTGACCGCCACTATGTCGGTTCGCTGCCATGCATGCCGGCGCGGCGCGACATGCACACCGGTCGGTTGAACTTTACCCACCGCAGTTGGGGGCCTCTGGAGCCGTTCGACAACTCGTTTGCGGAACTGCTGAAGAAGCAAGGCACCTATACGCACATGATCAGCGATCATCTGCATTACTTCGAGGATGGCGGCGCTGGGTTTCATACGCGTTTCAATAGTTGGGATTTTATCCGTGGTCAGGAGTATGACCCTTGGGTGGCCATGGTTAAGCCACCCCTCGAACGCTTTCGCGAGATCTATGACGAGCGCCACTATCCCTTGACCCGCGAAAGCAAGCGCTTTCAGGCGATGATCAACCGGGAGGCGATCTGCGACGAGGCCGATTTTCCTGGTCCCAAATGCTTTGCCGCCGGGCTCGAATTTCTGGACAGGAACCATGCGGCAGACGACTGGATGCTCATGCTGGAATGCTTCGACCCGCATGAGCCTTTCCATGCGCCCGAGCGATTTCACGACGCATATGACCCCAAGGCTGGCAAGGTGCTAGACTGGCCGCACTATGAACGGGTCATCGAGAACCCTGAAGATATTGATGGGATTCGGGCCAACTACGCCGCGCTGGTCGCCATGTGCGACGACTATTTTGGCAAGTTACTGGATTATCTGGACTCCCATGACATGTGGAAAGATACGGCGGTGATCCTGACCACGGATCATGGTTTCTTGCTGTCCGAGCATGATTGGTGGGGCAAATGCCGGATGCCCTACTATGAGGAAGTCAGTCACATCCCGCTGATGATCCATGATCCCCGGTTTCCGCAGGCGGCTGGACAGAGGACTGGTGCGCTGACCCAGACCGCCGATCTGATGCCGACCTTGCTGGGGCTTCATGGTGTGCCTTTGCCCGAAGAAGCGCGCGCCCGTGACTTGTCGGTCGTCTTGGCCGAGCCCGCATGCAATGGCCGCGACGTCGCGGTCTTTGGCGTATTTGGCGGCCCGATCGGGGTCACCGATGGTGCCCATGTGTTGTATTACTACCCGCCCGACTGGCAGGCCGAGGGATTGCGGGAATACACACTTGCACCACAGCACATGACGGGTCCTTTCGCGGTTCGCGAGCTGAAGACTGCGCGGCTTTCAGAAGGATTTGACTTTACCAAGGGGGTGCCCGTGCTTTCGATCGCGGCCCTGCCGGATGCTCCGCGCGTACCGATGAATGATGGTGCGGGCTTCGTCGACGTTGGGACACGACTTTACGATTTGATCTCAGATTCGGCCCAACAGAAGCCGATCAACAATCCCGAATTGACGGCCCGCCTCTTGAGCCAGGCCGTCGACGTGCTTCGGGACCACGACACGCCCGACGAGGTCTACCAATGGTATGGCCTGCCGGTACCAGAGAAGACAGAAAGGGAGGAAATTTATGAAAATGCTAAATAAAGTTGCTGCGGCTGCATTCGGCCTTGCGATGCTCGGCGGGCCTGCCATCGCCGAGTTCCCCGAGCGAAACATTCAAATCATGTATCCTTGGGCACCGGGTGCCACCATGGCGGCCAGCCAAGTGATCGCCGATGCCATGGGCCAGAAGCTGGGTGTCAATATTTCTGTGGTGTCTACCCCGGGAGCCGGCGGCGTCAAGGCCTTCGAAACCGCCCTCGCCGCTCCCGCTGATGGCTACACGCTGTTTGACGGATATGTGGCACCGCTTGTCCTGCAACCCATGCAGGGCAATGCCGATTGGTCCTATACTGATTTTACCCCTCTCTGGTCGGCAACCTCGAACGCATTCGCCATCGCCGTGCGCGCAGACGAAGACCGCTTCGCTGACGTGACGGCGCTTCTGGACCATGCCGCAGCCAATCCCGGTGACCTGCGCTATTCGCCTGGGTCTGCCGGAGCGTTGCCGCACATGGTTGCCGCGAAGGTGATGCAGACAACCGGGGCGGTTGCGCAGCTTGTGCCTTACCCCGAAATAGATAACGCAGTGCGCGACTTGCGCGGCGGCATCCTTGACTTCATCGTGATCAACCCTGGAGTCTACAACATCAACAAAGACGACGTGAAGATCCTGTCTGTTCTTTCGACGCTTGATCGCTCTTCGGAAACCTATGGTGGTGCGCCGCTAATCGGTGCCGCCGGAATCGACATGGGTATGAGCAACCTTTCTCCTATGGGGTGGGACTGGTGGCTGGTCCACAAGGAAACACCCGCAGACGTGGTCGCCACCTTGCAGGCGGCCATGGGCGAGGTTGTGAACGATCCGACAGTCCAGAAAAAGCTGTTGGATATGGGTTATGTGCCGACCTTGTTCAGCCCGGATCAATACCAAGAGATTGTTGGCCCGGTGGCCAAAGAGCTACAAGGCGGCATCGACGCCATTTCCTGGGAAAAGGAAAAGCTAGACGCTCTGTAAGCGAAAGGAATGAACGACAGGTAAGGTCGCCCGCGCGGCGGCCGTCTTCTTCGGCGAGACTGCACCAAGGGAGAAAAGATGGCATGAACCGAGTTAGGATGCAAACTTACGACTGGATTGTCTGGGCGTTGTTCTTGGTCGTTCCTTTTGTGATTTTTTGGCAATCGGCTACTTCTCTGGCCGATCAGGGCGTGGCCAGTGGCGGCCCGATGGAGAATGCTGCACAATTCCCTCGGATGGTCGCTTGGCTGCTGCTCGGCCTGTCGGTGCTGAACGGTCTGCGCCTTGGGCTGAACCGTATTTCTGAACGGTCGCCTCTTGAACCGACACCGACAACGCGGTTGGCACTTGTTACCTCGGGCGGCTTTCTTGTTTATCTGCTTATGCTTCCCTATCTTGGTTATCACCTGTCGACACCCATTCTGATATCGGCGTTGCTGATCCTCTTCGGCCTGCCTGCCATTGCATCGGCGTTGGGAGCCCTGGTCATGTCGCTGATGGTGGCCGCAGTGTTCGAGGGGCTGCTGAACGTAGTGCTTCCCGTGGGCCTGTTCCAGATCTCAGTTTTCGGCTGAAACATGTTCGACCTTTTGACACTGGGTGCGCCCCTTTTCTTCACTTGGCAGGCTGTGCTGCTGACTGCAGCTGGCATCGTGGCGGGCCTATTCATCGGTGTTCTGCCGGGCCTCGGGCCGCTAATGGGTATTGTCCTGATGCTGCCCGTCGCCTTTCATCTGCCGCCGATCCCGGCAATGGGGATGCTGATCGCAATATATGTCGGCGGCTCTGCAGGAGGTTCGATCTCGGCAATCCTGCTGCGCATCCCAGGGACACCGCTTGCTGCAGCGACGCTGTTCGACGGCTATCCAATGGCGCAAAAGGGAAGGGCGCAGGATGCCATTGGCCTATCGATCACGTCGTCTGCGATTGGTGGGCTAATTGGTGGACTGGTCCTGCTTTTCTGTTCCCCGCTGCTGGCTGCCTTTGCGCTTCGGTTCGGACCGCCCGAATATGCGGCCATGGCGTTGCTCGGCCTGCTGACCATCGCCGTCGTTTCCGAAGGCTCTACGCTTAAGGGTCTGATCGCGGGTGGGTTTGGGCTGGCGCTTGCCACTATGGGGACAGATGAATTCACAAACGCATACCGTTTCACTTTCGGCAATTTCAACCTGACCAGTGGGCCGCACATCGTTCCCGTGGTTGTCGGCCTGTTCGCCTTGTCCGAGGTTTTTTTCCAGATAGAAAGCGGCAACTTTCTAGCGAGCCCGAATATTCAGAAGTTGAGGGTTTCCTTTCGTGCCTTGCGGCTCTTGGCTGCGCACAAGGTCAACCTGGTCAGATCCGCCCTAATCGGCACTCTGATGGGGGCTATCCCTGGGGCTGGCGGTGATGTCAGCGCCTTCATTTCTTACGCCGTTGCACGCCGGATGGCGCGCCCCGGGGAACGATATGGTGAGGGGGCCGAGGGCGGTGTGGTCGCTACCGAGGCCGCTAACAACGGCTGTTGCGGTGGTGCGCTGATCCCGTCGCTGTCGTTGGGCATCCCTGGTGATGCCTCGACAGCCGTGCTTCTGGCCGCACTGTTCCTGCTCGGGTTCTTTCCGGGGCCGGAGCTGTTTCGCTACAATGCTGATATCGCCGGTGGCATTTTCATTGCCTATCTGATGGGCAATATTGTGCTTCTGGTCATGGGGATCGTGCTGGTACCTTTCTTTGGCGCGGTGCTGAAGGTACCGAAAGCATGGTTGCTGCCCGCTGTGTTGCTACTTTCGACCATGGGCACCTATGCGCTTCAGAACTCGGTTTTCGACCTGTGGGTGATGCTTGTATTCGGAGCCATCGGCTATCTGTTGCGTCGGGCCAGTTACCCACTGGCACCAATTATCATCGGGATGATTTTGGGCCCCGTGCTTGAGAACAACTTCCGCCGGTCGATGCTGATATCGCGTGACGGACTGAACATATTCATCGAGCGTCCGATAAGCGCGACGATCCTTGGACTTGTTGCAATTATGCTGGTCTATGCAGTGTTTACGATTCTTCGCGGACACCTACGACATGCGAGCGTGGTAAATAGCGAATGAAGACCGTGACAACATTAGGCCGAGGCTGTGTGGAAACGCCGTATCAATTCAGGGTGACTTCGGCTGACCGGCATCTCAGTCGACCAAGGTCGTCCGAGGGTCACATCGCTTTCCACCACGCCTCTGGGTTGCTTCTGACGCCTATGGTTCGGCCTGACGGAATTGTTGCAGACCGCGATCAGCAGCATTGCCCGCATCAGCCCCCTAACGCCGATCAGGGCTGCCATCCGCTTGATGGCCGCGGTTGCCTTTGGGCTGAGCTATTCGTAATCGAAGCCCTGATTGGTCACATCACGCGCGACGATAAGATGAGTCTCGGTATCGACGGCGCTTTGGCCGGGTTCTGTCTATGGGCTCCAACGCCAATCAGCGGCTTGCGCAATTCACAAGCGGTGTTCCGCGACACGTTATTGCGCAGGGCTTTGGCTGAGGTCCAATGCGCTCCGTGATGATGTGTTGGGCGCACTTTACCTATCATGGCTTCACCCGTCGTGTGGTGCTTCCAGCGCGAAGGGACTTACCATGAACCTTGCCGCATTAACTGGACCATCTCGCATGAAGCCCACCTTTAAGATCGTTCTCTGCCACCTCCGTCGCTATCCTACCAAGTGTGAGTCATGCTCCTCGAACCGCATCGAGGGCGGACTAATCCAGCATTGTGCATGAAGCTATTTTTCAAGATTTGCGAAGACTTGTGCACCAAGGCTCCGCGTTGTGTCTGTGGACTTGTTCGGCAGCCCTTTACTGTCCCGCATAGCCATCAAGTACGGGCGGGCTGGTTTGGGCAATCCGTTAACAAGAGCGGTAAACGAACCGCTGGAATGCTTACGTATTATTACTTCGCCTTCCTGATAGATTTTCACCACGTCCCCAACTTCGAATTTACCTTCAGTAACAGTTGTACTAGGAAATGTCATGGCGCTCCGCTGAAGCCTTAATTTGCCAAGATATGGCTGAGCACAATCTTCTTTGAATTCATCTATACTTCGATCGTAAACAACGATAACATCTAACAGATCTGCTTGCGTGTTGATCCACACGATGATTACCCGATCAACGAGATGGATGGTCTTTTCATTCAGGTGAACGCCAGTTGATGTTGTAATCGTCTTGACCGAGACCTTGAGACCGTCGGGATCCATAAGGTCATATCCATGCTCATTGTTTTGAGTTGACAACTTGACCCCAAGATAATCTGCAACGAAGGCTTCCCCGATAACACCCGTGTGAGCGCGAAGTTCTTGAGGTGAAATTCCAGCCTCGATTCCAGCGATGTAGGCTGCACGCGTGGTTGCAATATAAGTTCGATACGACATTTCTAAGTCCATGGTAATTTTGGTGACTTGACAAAGAATAGCCAAGGCGTGGCGTATGGCCTATATTCTTCAACATCTTACGATTTGACAACTACCATTTGCAGAAGACATCAAGATCATCATTCGTCAATTCTCGACAGCCTGCCTTGGCCACGAACTCCTAAAGTTCGCCATGTCCTGACGAATCAAACGCACAGAAAGGACACTAATTATTTCAAATCGTAGCTGCATCTACTCACGATCCAGAATTTTCGTAGATTGTCGGCAGTCCATACTTTTCCACTAAATGTCCGCAGTCCGGCAGCATTGAGTGCCCCCGCCTGTGTTGGAAAGCTCCGACCATTTACTTCCTGCAAGGCGGCTAAGATGGTCGCGCGGTGCAATTCCTTAGTGCCAGAGTGCAATTTCTCGTGCTCACGCCAATTTTGGAAATGCTGTATAGGGTCGAATATCTTCCCATCGAGCATAATTGGGTCAGGCGGCAGGGCAAGAGTTCGATCCACTGGTAAGCCTTCACGGATGAAAGGGTGCGGTCTCCAGCCCCTTGTCTCGGTAAATGCGATACTTATAAAAGTTGCACGAGCGGACGCTTTCACGACGATTTTCCGGAGTTCTGACGCACTTTCTGGTGTTGCTCGATCTGGAGCAAGCTCCAACAGCGCCACCTCGCACTCCAAGACGCCACTCACATCTTTGACATAGCGCATCACAGCCTCTCGCTGGTACCGTATTGTTCGGCTTTGCATGGCGGCGGTTTCCACATCGCGGGAAAGAGCCGTGAAGCCTGCCCATGGGACAGGGCGGGTCCAGTAGACACCAATGAATTGTTGGATCGACATGCGGAAAATCCCGACGGTAATGCAAAGTCATGGCGAAATGTGGCTTCTATTGTCACGGATGACGAGGGGGTATTTGCCATGACGAACAGAGACCCTGACACAGGACTTGCCCACTTGATAAAGGCTTGCCTCCTCGGAGGCGCAATCGGAGATGCTTTGGGTGCAGACATTGAGTTCGCATCACTTGCGCAGATTCTTCGGCGGTTTCCGAAGGGGTTTGAAAATCTGCCGCGACATGACGGTATCAAAGGAGCGATCACCGATGATACCCAGATGACCCTGTTTACTGCCGAAGGGCTGATCCGTGCCAGCGTCCGATATGAGGAACGCGGGATCTGCGATCCCGCTTCGGTTGTTCATCACGCACTTCTGCGCTGGCTAAGCTCCCAAGGCAGTGTGCCCAAGATGGAGGTCGATGGCACAGGACTGATCTGCGATCGGCGGCTTCACGCGCGCCGCGCCCCCGGCAACACCTGTCTATCAAGCCTACAGTTTGCCAAAGCATTTGGCGACTTGGCGCGCAACGACTCCAAAGGCTGCGGCACGATCATGCGGGTTGCACCGATGGGCTTCGTGGCACCGGATAGTATCAGAGACTTAGCGATGGAAACCTCCGCCCTGACCCATGGTCACCCAACCGGACAAGAAGCTGCAGCAGCTTGGGCGCTGATTCTTGCGGCTTTAATCACAGGCACAGAGATTGAGAAGGCAGCCACTGGGCTGATCAACACCTTCGACAGTGAGACCGATCAGGCTATCCGACTAGCGATAAAAGCGCCGCGGGACGGCGCGCCAGAGACGGTCGAAAGTCTGGGCGGGGGCTGGATCGCGGAAGAAGCCCTTTCCATCGCGCTCTACGCCTGTCTTTGCGCGCGGAATTTTGAACATGGTCTGACCATCGCCGTCACTCACTCCGGCGACAGCGACAGCACCGGTGCTATTGCGGGCAATGCGTTGGGCCTCATCTTTCCCGATCAAGTCTGCGGCCATCGATGGGCACGACAAGTCGAATGCGCGGATCTAATCGAGAAAATTTCCCGCGATCTGGCGCTTGCCGTGTCGGGACCGGCGGAGAAACTCGGTGATGTCTATCCAGGCTGTTGAGGCCGCGAATGGAAGCGTCACTTTGGTGTAAGGGGAAGATTGGGCCTGGAGCACTAACACGCGATAGCTCTTAAAAACCCGTCAGATCAACGAGATAATTCATTCTGGCGGTGAGTTCTGCCGGCTATTCGTTAGCGTGTAGCTCATAGCTTTCGATTTTCGCAGAGGCCGAACCGAGCAAAGAAAATGACTCTAGGGGAACGTATGAGAACATATGACATCATTCCAGACATACACGGCCAAGCGATCAAGCTCGAGGTCGCACTTGCGGCTCTTGGTTGGCGGCGCTGGGCGCTCAGTTGGGCCCATCCAGATCCAGATCGGATGATCGTTTTCCTTGGTGATTTTATAGACCGTGGGCCAGATAGCCGCTCCGTGCTCAAGACCGTGCGCGAATTGGTCGACTCAGGCAAGGCAAAGGCGATCATGGGAAATCACGAGCTTAACGCATTGCACTACCACACCCTAGACCCCTATGACGGGCACCCGCTTCGCTCACGTGGAAGAAAAAATACGCAACAGCATCAAGCTTTTCTGGCGCAATTCCCGCTTGACGATCCGCAGACGCGGTCTGCGCTGGAGTGGATGCACAGCCTGCCTATGTTTCTCGAAGAGGACGGATTTCGTGCCGTCCACGCCTGTTGGGATGATGCATCTATCGGGCGTTTGAAAGATCTGACTGAGAATGGCGTGCTATCCGAACAACAGCTGATCCTTGCTGCGGGGCGGGGCAATCCCGACGAGATGTTCACATTGGCAGAGCGGATCGCCAAGGGCCCAGAGCATCCGCTGCCCGATGGATATTCGTTCACCGACAGCGACGGAACAGAGCGCCATCGTGTGCGCCTGAAATGGTGGTATGCAACGGCGCGAAACTGGCGCGATATCGCAGTTTCGGTGCCGTTTATAGACGATCTGCCAGACACAGATCTGCCGCAAACCGTTACTGCGCGTACTTATCCAACAGACGCCCCGCCGGTGTTCTTCGGGCACTTCTGGCTACGCGATACCCCGCTGCTGCAAGCCCAAAATGCACTTTGTCTCGACTACTCGGCGGGTAAGGATGGCCCGCTCGTTTCTTATGTTCTATCGGATCTAGCTGAACCGCTAACCCTGGAAAATATTCGCGTCCACCCGGCGATCAGCTAGGCCGACAATTAATCGGTCGCCATTGGCTAGAGCCGTTCAACTCTCGGCATTTTGCTAAGGAACGCCTGATTAACTGCTTCGGCTGCGCCCAGATGGCGTCCTGATCGCTTCTGCCGCAGCAGGACGACCTTCTGTGGCCGGGGATCCCGCTTTCAGGTATAGCGCAGGGGCCGCTTCGTGGTTGTCGAGCAGAACTCAGTGCCGGCATTCACAGCCAGAGAACTTCCCGGGCCGCGAGTCACGAAGAACATGCGCAACGGGAGATTTTGTCCGACATAGCTGATGAGCGGATGGCTGGATCGAGGCAGAACTTGAGCCGATCGCCAAAAACGACGCGTCGTCATTCTTCGGCAGGCAAGTCGCTGAACATGCTGCGAAGCTCTTTCTCCCGTGCCACCTTCGGTTGACGGGAATAAGACACGTCCAGTTCATGTATTGCCCCAGATGTGAAGAAGCACGGCGGGCTGCCTTTCCGCATCGTTTCTCGGTCTGCGCAAAATAGCATTTCAAATATTTCTATTCTCGCCACATCTGCGTCCGCCGCTTCCAGAACTGGGCGGAGGTTACGATGGAAGAAGTCCGTGCACTGGTCCTCGAAGAGAAAGGCCATGCCGAGCTTGCTGGCGGCCCATGTCCGCAGAGCACCGTACTGGTAGTACAGAGGGTTTCCCGGTGTTGGGCGGATGTACATGGGGGGCACCACAGGAGGGCCGTAGCCGCGCGCTCTCCAGGTGTGAAGGGTGGTTGGATTGACGTTGAGTAGGCTCCAGACTCATTGATCGTCATAGCCAGAACATGACG
>NZ_RPEM01000026.1 GCF_004745575.1 Pseudotabrizicola sediminis
GCGCCCCTTGTTGCCGAGTTTTCACACAGTCTCCGCCCTCACGAGACGCAGAAGCAGCATTGCATAATAGTCGTTCGGCAATTGATCAATGGACCCTCCGCCATGATGTGGATGTCAGCCGGATACGGATCGGTCCGTCTTCATCGCCTGCTGATGCCTCGGCCTGCGCCGACACCACCCGGATCCGGTAAGGCGCAGCCTCGGCCTGCTTTGAAATCTCGAAGGCGTCGCCCTCGCGAGCGCCCGCCTCGCGGAGGAACTTTGTCAGGTAGGTGATGCGGTATTCGTTCCGGGTGCCGTTGGGTGCGTGCAGCCTGTTGTTGTAGTAGACAAAGCGCAGGCGGAGCGTTTCGCCCTCCGGGGTGATGCAGTCGATCCAAGCCGACGGGTTCAGAGTGTCTGGATCGAGCGGCGGCAGGAACGCCAGCAGCTCGCCATCCCCCTTTGGAACCAAAATGCCACCCATATGTCCCCCGGTCGTCCCGACATCATTGGCGCTGAGCGTCTTGGCGAAAGTTTTTTCCATCATGTCCTCCCCGGACTTATTTCCAGCGCACGTTTTAGGTCATCGGCGTCGCGGCTGGACACTGGCACGGTTTCGTTGGCGAGGGTGCTCTTCCAGTTCGACCGGTCGATCATGACCTCTTCGACCGTGTCCTTGTAGAAGAGGCGATAAACGGTCACCGGTTCGGTCTGACCGCGGCGGTGGGCGCGGGCGCTGGCCTGGGCCTCCAGTGCCGGATTCCAGACCGGGGTATAATGGATGACAACCGTGGCGGCGGTGATGTTGAGGCCGGCGCCCGCCGCCTTGGGATTGAGGATCAGGCACGCGGGTCCGTCATGCGCGGTGAAGTCGTCGATGATGGATTGCCGGTCCTGCTGTGGGGTCGAGCCGTTGATCGCGTCCCAATGTGTTGCGGGAAATCCGCGGCAGGCCTCGCGGATCAGGTCGCCGATCCGGTTGAACAGGGCGAACACGATCACCTTGCGCCCGTTGGCGAAGGCCTCCCGCAGCAGCTCGACCGTCCGGTCCACTTTCGGCGTGACCAATGGCAGATCATTGGCGCGCTCGATGGTGGCGTTCTCGATTTCGCTTTCGGGGCCATCATTCTGCCGAAGCCATGGGTGGGCGCAAACAAGCTGCAACTGCAGTGTCGCGACCAATGCGCCCGCAACGGGATATTTCTCCATCGTCGCGGAACGCACGGCATTGTAGTGGTCGACGAGCCTGTCATCGAGTTCCAGCGGCAGGTCGATGTCGATCCGCTCTGGCAGGTCCCCGGCCACATCCGCCACGCGGCGGCGGAGGATGATCGGATCGGTCAATCGGCCAAGGGCTTGTCCCGCCTCGACGGTATCGGGGAATTCCATCTCGAAACAGGCGCGGTCGCCCAGCATGCCGGGGATTGCGAAATCGGTCAGGGACCAGAGATCGAGCAGGGTGTTCTCAACCGGCGTTCCCGTCATCGGGATCGAACGTCGCCGGGGGATGGTGACAATGGCCTTGCGACGGTTGGAGTCCGGGTTCTTGATGGATCATCCAGCCCATTGACGGAGCCCCGGCGTTTCCACGAAGTCTTCGACGGAGTTCATCGGATCAGAACTGCCGTCACGCCGGTCTACTCGGTCGAAACGACGTTGGGTTTTTGATAAGTTGTTGTGGTTATGTCGTTGCATCCGGTCAGGTTACTGCCACTCCGGTCGATGCACGAGCAAAGAAAGGGTAAGTCGATGTCCGAGGTGATCGGAAAGCCGCAGGGGCACCAAGACGAAGAAACCGAAAGCCGTCTTGTCGAGGAGATGATGCGCAAAATCTGCATTTTTGAAAGCGAGGAGCTCCTCGTCGATTTCCTTGACGAGCTGAAGAACCACCGCATAAGCCCGAGAAGCGATGCGACAATGGTCGGCATCGGCCGCAGCCCACTCCTTCGCTAAAGGCCCCACAGTATGGTGTACAGGCCGTCCATCACCTTTTGACCCTCATCCGGAGACAGGCGATACACGGGCTTCAGGTGCCGCAACCGATGCGCAGCCACTGTGAGCGGCATGTGCGCTCGAATTCGATAAGTCTCACCCTCGATATCGATATCGATGGTCAGCCTGGTCAGGACAGGAAGCCCGGGGATCGGCAAGAGTGGCAGCAGAACTATCGTGTTGAGTTCCAGCAAGTGTTCGGCTTGAACAACCAGATATAGATCATTGCCGATCTTGAAGACGTCAAATTTCTGCATTGGGCCAAGGATGGTTCAGGGCCAGATGTGAGCCAGGAACGCCGCTGCTTTCAATATGCTCCGCTTCCACAGTGACCGCATCCTTGTTTTCGCGGAGCCAGGCATCGGCGCGTTCTTGGGGGCTTCCGGCCGCCATGTCAGCGGCAACAAGCCTCTTGATGTAGTCAGTAGCACTGGTCCCCCGGACCGCGGCCCACGCCATTAACTTGTCCTTCTCCTGCCGATCCATCCTTATGGTAAGGTTGCTCATGGGCTACTTCCCTTCACTGCCAGCACTAACGATTATAGATATATGTCAGTGCGTCGCAAGTTCAATGTCGACCAATGACCGCTTGTCACAACCGTCCCGACTCTGCCTGCTGGCGCCGTTCGATGGGCCATCACCATGACGTTCCTTCTGTGTCGCGACGCCTCCACCCGATCACGGCCAGATCCCCAGGTCCTTCCGACAGGCGCGCGGTTCTTCGACAGCGGGAAGTGTGTTAGTGCGCTCCGACAGGCGTGGTATGTTGCGATGAGCCTTGGATGGCTTTCTCGGGTCTAAACAGCGGCAGCCACATGAGGGGTGATCAACCCGGCAAGCCATCGTCATCATAAAGGAAATCCTGGCTGCAGGCGGCACTAGCCCCGGTCGTGGCCTTGGCCATGGCGCTCGCAGCGATGACCGCTCGACGACGATCGCGCTGCACCACAGGCTGATCCGGCATCGGCGTCAAGACCGCCTTGCCTTCCTGTGTCAGCATTACCTCATTCTCCGCTCCAGCGCGGCGGCTCCGTTCGGCCAGACGGCCCTTACCGGAATTGCGAATCTGCATGGCATCCTCAGTTTGCACCATGAAAATGGGCGTTTCGGTGGTTCGTATCAATCCGCGCAAGGATGAGGATCGCTGACGGGAAGGCGCAATTCGTTGCCGTCAGGAGCAGCGTAAGCAAAATGGTGCCCGGAGAGGCGCCAAATGTGTGTGTTCCCCTAAATGGATTTCAGTCAGCATGCCGAAGCCCTTCGTTGGCAAGCGGGGCAAAACGGTGATTATCGCCCAGGACAGAAACGCCTGAGTTTTGTCTATAGAGACCATCGCGAGGAGGCCATCAACCTCATTCAACTTGCCGGGAGCAGGGCAGACTCTTTCGCAGGCGCAGCACAACGTGTTCGGCCCATTTCTGCCGGTCGGGCGAGCAGCGACGCCGCAGCGCAGCTTCCCCAGACCAGCCACTCATGCACTGCACCGAGATTGACAGGGGATGTCGCTGATGCAGGCGAACCTGCCCGACGGTCAATCAGGTGCCGCTTAGGACGTTGCGGGGTTCCCTGCGCCCGATGCTATGGATAGGCTTCTGAGATGACGAACATCATCCCCCAGCACACCGCCCCGTCTCCCCGCGATATCGCCGCCGGTGTTGGCAATGCCGCCCGCCAGGAAATCTGCGGTCTGCTTGCCATGCTGGACGCCGCGCGGCTTACGAAAATCGCAGGCGCCATGGGAGAGGCTGCGAGGCGGAAACTTTTTTCAGACGACGAGCCGGCTGCTCATCGCGTGACCGTCTTCGCCAACGAGCTGATGGATGGGCAAGTCTCAACGGATGCGCTGCGGGCAAGCCTATGGCTCAACGTCAAGCAGGGCCTCGGTCTGCCGGGCCTCTACCTTCTTTCGGCACGCGGGCTGGAGGAGGAGGCCGCCGCCATCGCCGTGCGCGCGTCCGAGATCCTCGCACCTGCCATGACCAGCGCCCAACAACAGAAGGCAGATGCCGACCTTTCGATCATCGGGCGGACGGGACGAAAGCTGCTGCGCTCTGCTAAGGGTGCGCACAGGCAGGCGAGGGCGGCGGTGACTTTTCCGGATGTCGTCGCGCACGAGCTGATGGCGATGATGGATGGCCTCGCGGAAGCGGAGAGCCGTGGTGATCTTGACCCCGAGGTTGCTGCCGCCATTCGCAAGGGCCAGCATGCAATCTCTGCTTCGGTCCTTGCCGGCGGCGGATGGGCCGCGATGGCCACCGCGGTTGGTTCGACGGGCTTTGCACCTTACATCGCGGCAGCCCAGCTTTCCGCCATGATCCCCTTCGTGACCGGGCCAACGCTTACTTCGTTTCTGTTCGTAGCGATCAATCCCGTAACCGTCGTCGCCGGCAGCGCAGCGCTTGGCTATTGGGCGGTCAGCGGCCGCGCCAGTGCCGCCCGCGAGGTTGCCGCTGCAAGGGTCGCAATCCTCTTGGCCGTGCGAGGTCAGGGTGCAGAGCAGGGGACGGCCACGCTGCTCAACGCCTTTAGAGAGCTGCACCGGATGAGCGACCAAGACCTGAACCATCTTGACGCGAAGCAGCGCAAGGCGGTTCGGCTGCAGGCCGGGACAATTGTCACAAGCCTTTCAGGTAACATCCCGACGGCGGCTTCGGCTGCGCCCGGCCTCTGGGGCGCGCGGATCGTAGTCGATCACGCGACAGACCGTCAGGATACGGCTCTGGTTGCAGGTCTGACTGCGGGCGACATGCTCTTTCACGTGGCAGCTGTCGACCCGGCGGTATTGGCTGCCGCCGATTTTTCGCGCGTGACGGAGTTCGACACGCCAATTGACCTTGCGGTTCACGTTGCGGCCTTCGCGTCGCAGGGCGCCCGGATCGCGCTGCGGGGCTACAGTGCTGAGCAGCTGGTCATGGCGCAGCTAATCGAAGACGGTCACGATGTGATGCTTGCCGATGGTGCCGCGACGCCTGGCTACGACCTCATCGTCGATGGCATTCCGGTCCAGGTCAAATGCGGCACCAGCATCTCATTGCTACATGACCATTTTGCGAAATATCCCGACATTCCGGTCATCGCCGACAATGGTCTGGCCGCTCAGGCCCAAGACTCGGGCGAGCCTTGGGCGCCGATGGTGACGACCACTAGTGGCTTTGACCTCGATCATGTGCAGAGCCTGGTCGATCAGTCCCTGCAGGCTGCCGTTGGATTGGCGGAAGTCCCCGTGCCGGTTTATGCGATGCTCATCGGCGGAGCACGCGCAGCACATAAGGCATGGACAGGACAGATCCCGATCGAGGACCTGCCCGCATGGCTGGTCATCGACCTGACCATCCGCGGCGGTCTGGCCGGCGCGGGGCAGGCCGGGGGCGCGATCCTCGGACTTCTGGTCTTGGGCCCTGCCGGGGCGCTGATCCTGGGGCCGGTTGCAGGAGTTGCGGCACTACTAAGCACCGGGCGGGCGCATGATTTGCTGGACCGGGGGATCAGAAGTGAGTGGCGGACGGAGGTCCTGGAAACGGCGCGCGACCTGCACAAGGCCTTGCTGAAAGCAGTTGAACGTCAGGTAACGGCCCTGACGCTCCGTCTAGAACGGCTCCGCAGCGTAAATGATGCGCTGCCGCACCAGCTATTTGCCTGGCTCGAGGCGCGCATGGCAGACGATCTGATTGCCGCAATTGAAACGCGTGATCAGATGCCGTCGCCATCGTCTCTGAGGGCAGCGATGGAGCTTCTTGTTAGTGCCTCGGCGACTGACATGGTCGACCCCAACGTTTTGCGCGCGCGCTACAGACTTGCCCGGTGCCTTGCCGCGAAGCCTTCCACCACTGGCGCAGCGAAAGAACTCGGTGGGAAAATCGGTGAGGCCATTAGAGAGCGTGTCGGGAGAGCGTCGCAATAGCGAAAGTAGATGTGTGTGATCGTTGTGGCCCAGTTAGACCTGAACGGCCGAGGCTGTGTGGAAACCCGGCGGCAAGGCCTGTTGGGGTGGGCGCTTCGGACGGCTGGATGTTAGCGAGCGATCTGCCGCAATCGTGGTCCCCTTGGCACCGCGATAGGTCTGTGACCGCAATTCTGCGGCCCTTTGCGTAGGAACGGGACAATTTCAGCCCGGGATGGCGTCCATCAGCCGCCGGATGCCGATCAGGGCGACGATCCGCTTGATGTTGTAGGCGAGGACGTTCAGCGCCATTTCGGTGCGCACGTTCTTCAGCCTCCGTGTCAGGAAATGTGTGGGGCCCATCCAGGCCTTGATCGTGCCGAATGGGTGCTCGACCGTGCAGCGGCGCAGGGTCATGGGATCGGGGTCGCGACTGAGCCGCTGACGCGCGGCATCGACCAGCTCTTCGCGCTCCCACCGGGTGATCCGCCGTTCCGTGCCGGTGGTGCATTTGCTCCGGAGGGGGCAGGTCTGACACTGGTTGATCCAGTATCGCCGGAGCTGAAGGCCGCGTTCCTCAGTGGTGTAGCGGTAGATCAGTTCGTCGCCAGCGGGGCAGACATAGACATCCCGTTCCGCGTCATAGGTGAAGTCTGCCTTCACGAACATGCCCTTGGTTGCATTTCCCGAGGGGCCGGGCGCGGCACGGTCGTGGTGATGCCCGCCTCATGGCAGGCCAGGATCTCGGTGCCGCTGAAATAGCCCCTGTCGGCGATGACATGCAGGTCATCGCGGCCGAGCGCGTCCCTGGCCGCGATCGCCATCGGGCTGAGCTGGTCGCGGTCGAAGCCCTGGTTGGTGACCTCATGCGCGACGATAATGTGGGTGTCGGTATCGACGGCGCTCTGGACGTTGTAGCCGACCATCCCGCTGTGCCGCGCGCTGGTCGCCATGGCGCGGGCATCGGGATCGGTCAGGGAGATCTGGCCATCCGGTTCGCCCGCCAGCGCCTTGTCCATCGCCTTCAGCCGCTCGATCTCCTGCCGGATGCGGCCGTAGCGGCGGGCCAGATGCTGCACCTTCCCGACGCGGGCTTCGCCCTCCTCCTGCCGGTCGATCCGAACCATCTCGTTGATGTAGCGCGCGACATCGGCTTCAAGATGAGCCAGGCGGCTGGCGATCTTGCCCTTGGTGAAGTTGCGGTCGCGATTGTTCACTGCCTTGAACTTGCTGCCATCGATGGCGACGCAATCGCCCTTGAGCGCGCCGATCCGGCGGCAGAGCTCGACAAACTGCGCGCAGGTCTTGCGGATCGCCAGACCGTTGTCGCGCCGAAAGTCCGCGATGGTCTTGTGGTCCGGCACAAGGCGGCCGGTCAGCCACATCACCTCGACATACCGCCCCGCCTCACGTTCCAGCCTGCGGCTGGACGGGATGCGGTTTAGATATCCGTAGATGAACAGCTTGAGCAGAACCGCCGGATGGTAGCCGGGCCGCCCTGTCCGCGCCGGGGCCGACCGCGCGAACCCAAGACCAGGAAGATCGAGTTCACCAACGAAGAGATCAACGACGCGGACCAGACTGTCCTCGCCGATCCAGTCCTCCAGACGGTCCGGGAAAAGCACCGTCTGACCCCGGTCCACACCCTCGATGAAACCCGCCATCCGCGCCTCCCGCTGGCCTGCGAAAGTCTACCACAGCAGGCAGTTTCCACACAGCCTCGGCCCAAGGCGGACATTGATACCGAGTGCGAGAAATGCTTTGAACAGCCAAACCCGCCCTTCGAAACGTTTGGCGAGTTTCAGTTGGCCGACCACCACCAGTCCGATATCGCCCCCGAAGTTCCTTAGTACTTTGCTGGCACTCTCACGTTTCCACTGGGAAAAACGACGTCCCTGCGGTAATCACTGATTTGAGCGAAGCAGGAGATACGACCGCCGCACACTTCAATGCGCACCTTTCAAGGGCCTTGACGGCGTCGCCGAAAGCAACAGTCGGGGGAAACGGCGTGACCGGAAGCAAATGGCCGCGGGGTGCGGAGTGGCGAAAGTGGGACCTGCATGTCCACAGCCCTGCATCGCACGGGTTCACCGGCGACTATAACCAGTTCATCATCCAGCTCGGCAACGCCGATTGCGACGTGATCGGCATCAATGACTATTTCTCGGTCGCGGGCTACCGCGAAGTAGTCCACCGGTTGGCCGATCCGGCTGGCGACACGGAAGGCAACGCAGCCTACCGCGACGCCTTGGAAAAGCTGCGCAGGAAGATTCTTCTGCCGGTTGTCGAGTGCCGCATGACGAATGTGCTGATGAATAAGCAGGGTAAGGGCGGTCAGCGTCTAAACTTCCACCTGATATTCGACCCGGCGCTCGATCCAGAAGATATCGAGACGTTCCTCAAGAATCAGCAGGCAGGCGGCAGCTCGATCGGGGCGCGCTATGCCAGCAGCGAGTTCCTGCTGAGCGTGCAGGTAGATTTCAACGAAATCCTGAAGAAGCTGCGCACGGACGGCAGCTTCCGCGGCCGGTATCTCGTCTGGCTGCCCTATGACGAATATGGCGGCATCGACAACATCGACCCGAATACCGATGTGATGCTCAAGCAGCACCTGATCCGCGACGCGGATATCCTGGGGTCGGCCAACAAGGCGCAGGCCGACTTTTTTCTATGGAAGAACCCCAAATATAGCGAAGCTTCCTACCGCGAGTGGTTCGGAAACCGGAAGCCATGCGTCAAGGGCAGCGACTCCCACAACGTCAACGACGAGCTCGGCAAGCTCAAGGACCAAGACTCCCGGCCGACCGACAAATATTGCTGGATCAAGGCCGACCCGACCTTCGCCGGACTGCGCCAGATCATCAACGAGCCGGAGGACCGCGTCTATATCGGCCGCATCCCGCCCAAGCTCGAAGAGGTGCGCGGCAACGCCACGCGATTCATAGACCGGCTTCACATTCGAAAAAACGCCGACGCCGAAACTGCGGATACTTGGTTCGACAGCGAACTGCCGCTCAACTCCGACATGGTCGCCATCATCGGTAACAAGGGCAGCGGCAAAAGCGCGTTTGCCGACATCCTCGCGCTCGCCGGCAACACGCACTGCGACCCGGTGCATTTCTCGTTCCTCGTCAAGGACCGATTTTGCGAGCGTAGCGGGAAGCTCGCCAAGCAGTTCACGGTCCGCCCTGTCTGGGCCGACGGCACGGAAACAGCGCTGCCGTTGAACGCGAAGCCCGATACCACCGGAGTCGAGCGGGTGCGCTACATTCCGCAGACCTATCTGGAGAAGGTCTGCACCGAGACGGAGCCCGGCCAGCAGAGCGAATTCCAGGCCGAGCTGCGCAAGGTCATCTTCTCCCATATCAGCGAAGCCGACCGGCTCGGCCAGCAGTCGCTCGACGAGCTGATCGAATACAAGACCGAGGAACTGAAAGGACAGATCGACAACGCGCGGCGCGAGATCGAGCGCGTGAACGGCGAGCTTGTGCGCCTCGAAGAAAAGGCGGCGCCCGCCTACGCCGCTCGGATCGAGGCGCTGCTGCGCCAGAAGCAGCAAGAACTGAAGGCGCACAAGGAGATCGAGCCGGCGAAGGTCGAGCAGCCGGGCGAAGTCAGCCCCGAACAAAAGGCCGCTTACGACGTCATTGCGGAAAAACTCGCCGGCGAGCGTACCACGCTCAACCGGATCGACGCGGAGACGGCGGAGAAGACGCAGCGGCAGAAGACGCTGACGGAAAAGATCGCGCTCGCCCGGAAGGTCGAGGGCAAAATCGACAATTTCGAAAGCGAGTACGCCCGTCTCAACCGCGAGACCGCCCCCGACCTCGAAAAGATCGGATTGTCGCTTTCCGCCCTGGTCTCCATTACCGTCGATAAGACGGTCCTTACGACCGCGCGCGACAAGCTCATTGCCGAAAAGACGCTCGTCGATACCGCGCTGGATGATGTCGGCGCCGGCAGCCTTCCTGCGCAGAAGGCGGCGTGCCTGCAACGTATAGCCGGGCTTCAGGGGCAACTCGATGCGCCAAACAAGCGCTTTCAGGAGTACAACGAGGCGCTCCGGGCCTGGCAGGAGAAAGGACTTCTGATCGAGGGCGCCGCTGACAAGCCTGACACGCTGAAGGGCTATGAAGCGCAGCTGTCCTACCTGAAGACCGACCTTCCCGACGATATAGAGAAGCTGCGCATGCAGCGCCGGGAGATCGCTCGCGGCATCCACAAATGCGTCGCCGCGATCCGCGACGCGTACAAGGAACTGTTCTCTGCGGTGCAGGAGCTGATCGGCTCCAGCGTCGTCATCAAAGAAGGATTCAAGCTCACGTTCGAGAGCACCATCATCGAGCGCAACCTCGAAGGCGACCTCTTCGACAAATTCGTTTCAACGGGCGTCGCCGGCTCGTTCTACCGCAAGGAAAAGGGCACGGCGCTCGAAGAAATCCGCGCGGATTTTGACGTCAACGACGAAGACGATGCGCTCGCCTATGTCGAGAAGATCATCGCCCATCTCGAACGCGACATGCGTACGGCGCAGCAGACGCCCACAGGCATCGCCGGCCAGCTACGCAAGAATGTCGAAGTGAAGGCGCTCTACGATTTTCTGTGGAGTCTCGGTTACCTTGAGCCGGAGTATTCACTGAAGCTAGACGGCAAGGACCTCAGCCACCTCTCGCCCGGCGAACGCGGTACGCTCTTGCTGGTCTTCTACCTGCTGGTCGATAAGAGCAACAAGCCGATCATCGTCGATCAACCGGAAGAGAATCTCGACAGTCAGACAGTGTATCGGCTGCTGATTCCGGTCATCAAGGATGTGAAAAAGCGCCGCCAGATCATCATGGTGACGCACAGCCCTAATATTGCTGTGGTCTGTGATGCGGAGCAGATCATTCACGCCCATATCGACCGCGCGGCCGGCAATGCGGTCATCTACACGATGGGTGCCATCGAGTCGCCCGCCATCAACCGCTTCCTCGTCGATGTCCTGGAAGGCACACGGCCCGCTTTCGACAATCGCGACGCCAAGTATTTCGTGTGATAGGGCGACGGAAATGGCAAAGAGGAAAATTCCGGAGAGGCTCTACAAATACCGTACTTTCAGCAACCGCACACTCGATGCGCTGATCGCGGATCAGGTATTCTTTGCTGACCCGAGCACATTCAACGATCCGCTCGACACGAAGCCCACTCTCGACACCGATATTGACGCCGACGCGCTGGCAGCAATCCTTTCCCGCCTTGTCGAGCAGCGTGTCAGTGCCGAAATGAGTGCGGCTGCAAAAACGATACGGTACAGAGGGCCGAAGACGATCAGCCACATAGCGGCCCACAGCCGGCGGCGCGCGGAACAGGTAGTTGCCGAAATCCGCTACCATGCGACGAACCCCGAATACGATGTCGAAGATCCGGCCCGCTTCCTCTTCGGGCAATATGTCGAGGAAGAACTCCTGAGGCGCTACGGCAAAGGTATCTTCTCCCTTGCCGAACGGGCCAACTGCCCGCTGATGTGGAGCCACTATGGCGACCAGCACAAGGGCGTGTGCATCGGTTATTCGATACCCGCGCGGGCAGCGGGCGACCTGCACAAAATCAGCTACGGCGGCAGCCGGTTAATTGCGGCGAGCGCGGTCGCCGCAATGCTCGACGGCGACGAAGAAGCCCGCCACCAGGTAGATGAGGCCGTCCTAACGAAAAAGGCCGTCGACTGGCGCTACGAACGCGAATGGAGGCTCGTCGGCCCGCGCGGCCCGCATGACTCCCCGCTTGAGATGGAAGAAGTCGTCTTCGGCATGCGTTGTTCGCACACTGTAAAATTCGCCATAGTCAAAGCGCTCACGGGCCGCAGCCGACCGGTGCGGTTTTATGAGATACGCGAGCGCCACGGGCGATTTCTGCTGGGTCGCTACATGCTCGACGTCGATGAGCTTTCCGCATCGTTACCGCAGCGCGCCCTCGAAATGTATGACCATTTCGACGATCTGTCCGGCGAAGCATAAAGGCCAAGCGTCGTCATCACCACCAACCTCAGCTTCAGCGAATGGGCCACGGTCTTCGGTGATGCCAAGATGACCACAGCCTTGCTCGATCGCCTCACCCACCGATGCCACATCCTTGAAACCGGAAACGACAGCTTCCGATTCAAGGCAAGCTCAGCTGCCGCATCCGCGGCAAAGAAAAAGAAGGAGACAACACAGATCTTGACCCCTGCCTGACCCGAAATCCATACTCAAAGCCGGGTCAATTCTCGATGAAAAACCCGGGTCAGTTCTGAGTGAAAATCAACACCCTTACACGAATGACTGCCAACCACGCCTCATGCTGCACCGCGCATGGATGGCCGCTTTCCCGAGATTGCTGTAGCCGCCATGCCGCATCGCCGTCAGGTCGCTCTCCGCCCAAAATACTGAACAGCTCGGGTTCTACGCATCTGGTTGTCGATTGGCGCAGCACCTCACTGTCAGACGTTTCGCAGAACACGGTTGCAGATTTGGCTGGTCACAGCGCAATCTTGCCCGATGCGACGAAGGGACCAGATCATTGATGCGAATACAACAGCGCCCATTGTTCGGGTTCTTCTTCAATCCTTTCGGCACTACCGCGCGCGCAATGGAACTGGACGGGGATCACATCCGGGTTTCATGCCGAGGCATGGTTGCGTCCATCTCGTTGCAGTCGTTGTCGACCGCGCCTTACCTTAGCAAGGGAAGGCTCGGAACTGCAATGACCATCCGTGCAGGCGAGTCTGACGATGTCACGCTGAAGGGCGTCAGCCACAAAGACGGCCATGAGTTTTCTGAACGGATCAAGGAAGCGTGGACTCGCTTCAATCTCGCGGCCCTCGAGAAGGAAGCGGCGCGCCTGGACCAGATCCTTGCTGAGGTGATGTCGCTCGCCGCGCCGTCCCGATACCCTGCCGCGTGTCATATCGCGCCTCTGCTCGAACAGGCCCGTGCTCTGGATACTTCACTCCTGTCGAAGCTGAATGCTGAGGCCATCGGACGCGAGACCGTCGCGCGAATTGCGCCCGTCCGCAAGTTCGCATGCGACCCGCGGACGACGCGGGCCAACAGCATCGCAGTCTTCGTCACCGCAGAACTGGACCGCTGGAAGGATTTCTTCGACACAATCGAAAGCAAGCCGCTAACGCCAGAGCAACGGCTTTCTGTCGTCGTTGATGAGGATGCGACGTTGGTTCTTGCCGGGGCCGGGTCAGGCAAGACAAGCGTCATCACCGCAAAGGCAGCGTATCTGGTCAAGGCAGGCATCCGGCAGCCAGAAGAAATCTTGCTTCTCGCCTTCGCGAAGAACGCGGCGGCGGAGATGTCGGAACGGGTCGAGGCGCGATCTGGTGTGCCCATCGACCATGCATATGGCTGCGGTGATGCCCGCAGGACCCTGGCTCCCTGGCGCTACGACTACAACAATGTCAGGCCGCATTCCTCGCTGGGCAACCAGACCCCCGCAGAAGCGCGTCAGGCGCTTGAGCAATTTGACGGCTCCGCGCCCGACGCGCTTGCCACACCCGAAACCGACAACTATCAAACCCAAGGACTCTCGTTATGAACGAGGGACGGCCGGGGGGCAGGTCAGAGCGTATAGAAAGTAAATTATATGAAGAATTGGCCGATTTTCATTCTATCTCTACCTGGTGAGGAAGTACGTCGTGCTCCCCTACTGCAAGCACTTGCAGACATGGGAATGAGCTATGAAGTGATCAGTGGAATAGATGGGCGCAAAGGCATACCTGACTGCTGGAGTAGCGAGATCGACCGCGCTTCCGCGAGCCGCAATTTCGGACGAGATCTCACCGATGGTGAGTTCGCCTGTGCGCTTTCACATCGTGAGATCTACCGCCAGATCGCGACACGCGGTCTGCCCGGCGCAATTGTGCTGGAGGATGATGCGATAGTTGGACCACAATTCGCTGCTTTCGTTAAACAAAAATTATATAAAAGTGCCACATTGGTGATGTTAGATCACTCCCATGCCCGCGTCGCAGGCCCTTCGTTTGATCTTATGCCAGGCGTGAGAATGCAGTACCTTACGTTGCCATCTTGCTTAACAACCGCCTACTCGATCTCGACGGATGCAGCACAAACACTATTGAAGGCAGCAAGTCCTGTCTATTGCCCTGCAGATTGGCCTGGAGATATCGTTTCGCTCAGGGCAGTGGCGTTGTCTCCGCGCATCGTGGACCATCCAGATCCATTGACAGGTAGTTCACATCTGAACGCAGCACGCAGCAAAATGCCCATGAATACTGGAAGCTTACAGCGAACGATACGACGTTTGACAAGCCTTTCACATTGGCAGCGATGGCTTACCAAGCGGCGCTCAACTCGGATCAGTTAATGTCTCGCAGGCGGGCGATAGCATCGGGCGCACTCTCAGCACGGACTGTCAATCCGTCATCAGGCCAAGCAGAGATGTAACGCGTAATCTTCCCATAAGAGTTGTCTAGAACGGCATGTCGTTTAGACATCATGCAGCAGAGAATGTGTCCGTGAAGACGGTCAGTGATAACCACTTCCCCCTGTCCAAGAATGCGAACACCACGCTGCAAATGCCACCAAGCTTGTCGGCGGAAAGCGGCTTCCAGCGGAGCCATCCACTGCGGCCCCAGTCGGAGCAGGGCGCGGGCGAGGTGTGGGATAATCCGATCAACTAGCGGTGGCTTGCCATTCAAGGTCCAGTCGGTGACACGTGCTTTGGCGCTAAGGATAGCGGCAGCCGTCCCGTCGTCCCGGCGCTCAAGATCCTCACGCATGAGAGCCAGGATCTGAATATCAGGTTCTGCGGAAGCCGCAAGTTGACGCAAGCCAAAGGCCATGTCAGGACAAAGATAGACAGGGCAGTCAAATTGCGCGCGAGCGAATTCCAAGCTCTCGCAGTCTCGCACTATCAGAGTGAAGTCAGGATGGTTTGCTATGGCCAGCCGCGTCTGGCGCAAGGCCTCCCCGTCAAGATCAGAAAAATGAACTGACTGCGGCATCTGGACTATCCGGCGGTGACGGTAGTGAGTCAGAATGGCGACTCTGTTTTGCCAAAAGCCCCGCCACATATCACCAAAATTACCGCCGCCATGCAGAAGAACAGGTCCTTGAGGCAGGATGCGATCCAAATACAAGGGAAACTCGTTGTTGCGAGTGACATAGCTTGGGGGTGCCCCAAAGCGAGGGTTGAGAAGCTCAAGCGTTCCCAGCCAGATGGCGCTGTCGCCAACGTTCGCATGCAACGGAAAGTCGAGCAAAGCCCAAGGTTCCGGTGATGACATCGAAGAAGACCCGAAGATGGCATCCATAACCTCATCAATGAAGGGGAGAACTCCCCCAGAAGCAGGCGAAGCTAGAGTTGTGGACTGTGCAGGGAAAGAAGTTTTCATTCTCTAGCTTTTACCGATACGGTATGGGACATACCATCCGAATATTCGGTTGATGGTTCAGCTTCCATAGAAAGGTACTCCCTTGGTAGAATGCGCTGTCATCATTCCCAGTCGTGACAGACCGGAGAGTATTAGACAATCTGTGGATTCGGCACATGCAGCCCTGGCGAATGCGAAGTGTGCCGGGATCGTCATCATCGTGGATGATGGGGACGATTTCCCAGTACGTCAGACTTTGGCCAACCGGTCGACTTCCGCTTTGCGCATTGCCGTTAACCCTGGTCCCAAAGGCCCTTCTGCTGCCCGGAACCACGGAGCCGGGCAGGCACAATCCGAACTTTTGTTCTTTCTCGATGATGACGATCTGATGGAAGAGGATTATATTAAACGCATTTTGGCGCAACGACGATCCGGGTCCTGCAAAACAGCTTGGGGGTTCTCCAAAATAAGAGACAGCCGCGCGTATCATGGCTTGCCAACGAACGCGACCATGCTTGGACCAGAGGTGCCTCTACGGCAGCGCCTCGTGGGCATTGGCACCGGCTTTTGGGTGGAACGCGTTGTCTTCCAAAAACTTGGCGGCCTAGATGAGAACTTACGGATTAACGAGGATACCGACTTTTGTTTGGCTCTGGCCTCAGATGGCCTGATGCCATGGTACGATCCGGAACCAGGGGTGAAGCTGGACGCAGCTCGACCTATTGGTACGGGGGGGACAGACAGACCTAGTATTACCAAAAGTGCCCTCGCAGCAGAACGCGCAGCTGCATGGCAGTACATCCTAAAAAAAA
>NZ_RPEM01000027.1 GCF_004745575.1 Pseudotabrizicola sediminis
CGATCTGAGCCAGAATCCGCGCGCAGGCCAAAACCGCGCCCCTTGTTGCCGAGTTTTCACACAGTCTCCGCCCGTCGAGAAGGTGCCAACGTCTTCGGCCCATAACCGCCACTCAGCATAAAGCGCGGCATTCTCCAAAGCGGTCACCGAGGCCCGGCGTAGCGACCGCCTGCAGCCAGCCTCAACGCTTTTTGGTGAGCGAAACCCACCCAGTTCGTGGCTCCTATGTTCACAACGGTTGTCGTCGAGCGATGACACGATGCCGTTTGCTGTAGGCCATGCCGTGCAGTTCCAAGAGCGTAACGGCCTCATCGGCGGTGTCGGCACCGTAAACCCGATCGTGCTCGATCTCTGGATAGCGATTCCTTCCATCGATCCGCTGATCGGCTAGGCGACCGCTCCATCCGTCACACCGTAGTGCGATCAGGAGACGGCGATGGATCCACGCAAGGGCAATTTCGGAAAGAGTGCCAGCTCCGCCGCCGACAGCGATTACGGCATCGGACTGCGCCACGATGAGGTTCCGTGCGTGATCCAGACCCGTCGGGATAATCAGGTCGGCGGCGTCGGAAACACCATCGTCATCGGGATCAGTTCCTGGGATCATACCAATGCAGCACCCTGGAACCCAAGCCGCGGAGGTTCTTCCGCCCTGAAGCGCTGCGTGCATCACGCCTCCCATGCCACCGGTCATTACCGCGAAGCCCCGATCGACAAGCAAACGTCCGATCTGATGAGCCAACTGCAGCCGCACATCGTTGAGTGCAAGATTGGAGTCCCCGATGACCGAGATGACCTTGCGGCGTTGTGAATGCGTCATCCAGCGCCCTCCTGTTTGTTCATTCGCGGCTCGATCAGTCTGGCGATCACATCCTCCCTTGCTTTTGTCCGCAATGGATCCCGCGTGTCGCCGGGTTCGTGAAGGTAGAGCGGTTCACGGATCCAGACCGGCTTCTGAGCGAGTTCGGCCATTGGCAGCATGAAGGCCCAGTCCGAGGCAAGCTCAACATATGCACCATCCAGTCGAAGCAGGTCATCCGGCACACTCTCGAACAGAGATTTCCGAAAACTCCGCAAGTGCTGCCAGACATTTCCCCCACGATGGCGACGCGGGTCGTCTAGTCGCACTGAATAGTCGGAACACTTGTCCGTCCTCAGCATCGATCCAACGGTAAAGTCCGCCCCGCTGTCGTATTCCGCGGCTAGTCTATCCAGAACGTCGTCGCCTATCAGATGATCATCTGCGTCAAGGGTGATGATGGTCTGATCTGGCCGGGCACACAGGTGCCGGATTGAATGGACGACGTTGGCCAACTGCCCCGCACGACGGCGTCGTTGCAGAAAACTCACACTCTCCGCGCGGGGCGTCAGAATGTGGGCGATCTCAGAGGAGATGGAGGGCGTCGAGGCATCATCGACGACGATCGCACCCCAGTCGCCCCGGTTCTGCCGAAGGACCGAGTCCCAGCAACGACGAAACCTTTCAGGCTTAACGTTGCGGCCGCAGATGACGAACACGAAACGCTCGTTGCGCTCCGGACATCGCCATTCGGAAAGGGTGCCTGTCCACTCAATGGATCCTTCCTGAACCGCAGGAGAATTGCCGCGTGCGACGGCAAGACGAACCTCCTCCCACTCGTCGAGGTTTCGCTTCCGAAAGTTCGGTGGATGAACACAGAAGGATCCACCTCCACCACCGCGCAAGGATGTGCCTCGGCCCTCACCAACCGCTTGGTCCAGTGCGCGATGCCAAGATAATTGAACCGCGTCGTGGTCCAGTCTGTTGGGCAAGGGCAGCACCTGAAACATCCGCTGCAAATCTACGAGGCCAAGCCGGCTTTCGACGCGCCACGGCCCTTCGGGCCCCTCGGATGTCCATGCAAGGCCGATGCTCCGCGCCACAGGAAAGCTTGCCGTAATGGCATCTGGATGCTTATCCAAAACGGCTGACAGGTCAGCTACGGGATTGCTGGCCGGACCTATCCGGCCAATCATCATATCCAGATCGGCATGGAGCACGCGCGGCGCACTGCAAGCTTCAAATCCCGCCAAAAGGGCGGCCGTTGCGGCTCCTCCTGCGCTGTGAGCGACTGCGACATCCAAACCGAACCAGCGGCGGTTGAGGTCGCGCAGCGCGGACGGTTCGGAAGGAGTTTCAACTATCCGGTCAATGTCGCCCGCATCCAGCAGGCGGTGCGCCGCCGCGCGTACAGCTTCAAGGTCGCCGGTCGTATGTTGGCGGGGGAAGCCGGCGATGCGGGTGTCCAGTGTCAGAATGGTCTCTTGAAACGTCTCTGCGCCTTCGAGCGCCGACAGCATGTCTTGAACATGTATCTCCAGCGCTTCGGCATCCATGGCGCAGGCCTTGATCAACAAGGACACGGCCGGCAGCGGCGCTGGCTCGAGTTCGAGGACCAAGAGGTCGGCAACCGTCTCAAACCTTTCGAACTCGGTGCAAAGGCGCTCATATCTGCTGACGACTCGCAACCCTGCTCGTGCCAGGTGTCGCCGCAGTTGCTGTTCGCTTCGGTGGACCTCATTCAAGATCCGTCCTGTGTGCCTCGACCGCTTTCTCCAAGGCGCGGCGCGGCATCCGCAGGGATGTGAGATTGGCTCGCCTTCGGCGACCCGCGTTCTGTGCGCGTAGGCGGGGTGACAAAGCGAAAACAGCACTCTTCCTCCGGGCTTCACCGAGGAACGTAGATCCTTCAAGGCGCAGGCGAGCTCATTGTCATCCAGCAGGCAGGCGACGCGTCGAAAGATCACCAGATCATATGGACCGGCGGAGACCGCTTCGGTCGCCGAGACAGCTCGATGCACGCCGTGTTCACTCAGGCCTTCCAAGCGGTGCGAAAGGCTCTCATCGGGATCCCATGCAACGACCTGAGCGCCCCCCTGGGCTATCTTTGTGGCCTCCGTGCCTTTTCCCGCCCCATAATCAAGCACGCGCCCTGGCCGGAGTTCCAGTGCTCTGGTCAGGGTAGGGTCCAGTGGTCGACAAACACCTAGACGTTCGCGCGCGGCGCGGACAAGGCCTTCGTGCCCGTCAAGCTCAGGCATGTCCACTTCCCGGAGCGACCGGCGCATCAGCTCGTTCAGGTCGCCGCGCCACCACCACCGCCAGCAGAGCCAGGCGCGGCGACACATGCGCCGGAACTCGAGTCCGTCGGCTTCCGGATCGTCATTTGGGACCAGATCCGCGCCGTAGTCGATCAGTCGCACGGCATCCCCATCAATCCGCAGGTTCTTGGGATGCAGGTTTCGGCAGGCCAGTTTCATGCGGTGAAGGTCATCGAGTAGCTCCACGAGTCCCGGGCCTCGCCCACCCTCCCAAGGATCGGACTGGATGAATGGCATTTCCAGCAGCCAGCCAACGGCAGTGCGCGACATCGCCGTGGGGTTAATAAGGGTTGTGGACCCTGAACCCTGCGTGATGAGCCGCTCAATGACTGGTGCCGCGCCAGCTGCCTGCTCGGGCCGCCACCGATCAAAAAGCTTCCAAAGCGTTTGCCCGTCGGTAAGCGCGACGCCTTCCTCTCCCTGACCCAACAGGCGTAGCTCCGCAGTGGGATGCCCCAGTGCAATGACTGCATCTCGCGCGGCACAGGCGCGCTGTTCACTGAGAAGCCGCGGTATTCCTTCAGACTTTCGAACTCTGTCTGCATGCGTAGAAATCCGCTCGGGAAGCCTGGACAGAAAGGACTGGATTTCTAAGGGCCCAAGTGCGCGGACCGCATGGTCAATCTCTTGAGACGACTCATCGGAGAACATCCGAAGCAAGTCCTGGGCTTGGCTTGTGAAGGCTCGTGACTGCGCTGGGGACAGGGAAGCGGATTGACACCATCCCATAAGCTCGCGCGCAATACCGCGCACCCGATGAAATGATAGTCGGAGTGCCGCAAGGCGTTCCGATTCGAATTTTTGAACGCGTGATGTGATCTCCTGCGGTTCTTGGGAGTCCTTCATGGCACTGAAGATCGCGAAGCCGCAGATGTCATCCGCGATACCTTTGTGATCCAGTTCGGTAGGTGCTGGCAGATCTCCCCTGTCATGACGAACCGGAACTGGAACCGAGCGCACCGTCCGTCCAAAGTCCTGCACCTGAAACATCGACCACATCATGTCCGATCTTCGGGTGGGGCGGCCTCCGACCGTCGGCGACAGGTTCGGAAGATCTGCGAGCGCCTCAGGGTCAAAGATAAAGGTGTTTCCGCCACGGTGGAGCGCGTCATTGATCTTGAACTCTGCCATTTCCTGGGCATCTGCCAGCAGCGGTCGAAGTGGCGCTTCACCAGCAAGGATACGTGGTATCATTCCGGCAAGCCGGTTCAAGGCCTGGCCGCAGGTCTCGGCAGAGTAGGCGGACCCCAGTGAAAAGGGAGTTTCAAGACGGTCGGTCTCCATTCGGGATAGGTCATAATAATAATCGCGTCGACCTTCACGCAGGCGCCCGTTACGCGGCTCTGATGCAGGCACAGGCGAATCCGCCGGAAGTGCGGACAGCCTTCGCAGGTTCCACATCAGATCGACCAGTTGTCCCCTTACCGAAGCGACAGATGGCAGCGGTGGTGCCCCAGTGTAGGATCCTATGCAGATATCAGCGCCAAGCGCGCGCATCTGCCTAAGCGACGTTCCCAATGTCAGCCGAGTGGGCCGGGCCCCTTCAGGCGTGGCGACCAGCGGATCCAGCCGCATATCGTCGTCAAGGATCCATATTGCACAGCCCGTGCGTTCGCGAGCCATGTGGTAGAGAACGGACTGCAGCACCGTTCTTGCGTCGGTTATGGTCAACCGTCCGTCATGGTCGTCACCTTCCAGCTGCAGATCTCCGGACTGGATGAGTGTTCGGACAGCCGCGCGATCGATGACCCTGATCCGCAACTGCGGGCGAAGCCGCTCTACCAGTCGGGTCAACGCGTCTCCCGAGGCAGCTTCAGGCCGGTTTTCGAGGAGCAGAACATCGGCGGGTTCAAGTCCCTCCGCCTCAAGCCTGTTGGCAAGGTCGTCCAGCAGTCGTCCGGCTGAAGGAATTCGACGCTCGTCCACGATGATCCCAACCACAAGCGGTGGCGTCTCGACTTCTGCCAGCGTCTCTGAAGCGCGAAGGGACCGATGGCTTGCCTCTCGAGGATCAGGCTTCCAGCCAAAAAGCTCACGAGCTCGCCGGAGGTGTGCCTCCCTCGTCCCTTCCGTCATCAAGGGCCCGTGAATGAGGTCGAACATCTCGAGACCGTCCGATTTCTCCTGTGAGCTTGCAAGCGAGAGCCGCGGACGGTCGTCGCAGGCATGATGTTCGACGGTTGCATTGGCTATGGTGGCATAACGCACCTCGGGCCGACGGCTCAGACGTATCAGCAGATCGCGGTCGGTGCATGACGGCAGCGCTTCATTGAAGCCTCCCGCCTCGAGAAGGACATCCAGCCGCGCCACTAGGTTGGAGCCCTGAATTCCGGGGTTGCACGCCATGAATTCATTTGGACAGAGCGAGGTTGGCGGATTGACCTGGCGTGGATCCCGATCCGGCTCAATCCGGAAAAACGGCGCTGCGATGACTTCGGCCCCGGCGCGGATGGAGTCTTCAACCTTCGCCAGGTGGTCGGGTCTCCAACAATCATCGTCGTCCAGAAAAGCAACGAAGACTCTTGAGGGATCCCGGACATCGCGAGCGAGATGATCAAGCCCCGTGTTCAACGCACCGGACAGCCCCTTCGTTCGACGATTCTCCAGTATCTCCGCCATGGGCGCAGCATCAGCAAGCCGATCCGGCAGATGCTGATCCTTGCCATCATCGACGACAACGATACGGTCAGCCCTCCGGATCTGTCCGAGAACAGATGGCAGTGAGCGTTGCAGCAGTAGGTCAATACGATTGTGCGTCGCCACCATGGCAACGAGGACACGTGTATGCATTTTCTTCCCCGATGAAAGGATCTTTTCCGCACCGTCCTCGTGGGGGAGCATAGCGCCCTTTGGGAACAGTGAGATCTTTCATCGGAGATCCCATCTGGCCGATACGCCACGTCCTGATCATGGGGATCGGAAGCACCATCATGCTACATCCTTCCGGTTCCCCCCGAAAGCAGGAACCGGCAGAAAGTTGAAGTCCGAAACGGAAACAGTGCATTAGCACATCAAGCCGCGGCGCTGCATCGACTGAGTTATCCCCACGTGCAGCACCAGGGCCGCAGGCGGCCCTTTTCTGCCGGTCGAGAGCGCAGCTTCGCCGCTGTGCCCTTCCGCGAACCGGCCGGTCAATTCTTGGCGACACCGCGACGCGCGGCCAACCGGGACAGGATAGAGTCTGTCAAAGTTTGGGCAGAGTCTCCCTTGGCTGCGGCAGCGCAGCTTTCCCAAGGGCCGGGATCAGACGGCATCGGATGGCGAAGACAGCCAAAACCGGACACGATGCACGGGTCGCCCGGCTGCTGGCAGGAATAGCGCTTGTCATAGGTACCCAAAGTGCCGGGGTGATAAAACTGTGAGGTGCCCGACGATCCGTATCCGGCAGCCCGGCACACGCAAGACAGAAGCCTGTCGTCGGGCCAGATGCCAAGCGTATCTAGCGTCGCGATCAGCTGGTCATGCGGCAGCGCCAGAATGGCCGTCAGCCGGGCATCGTCCTTGGCATCCCTGTCATAGGGGGTGTCGAGATCGCTGGGCAAAAACGGAACCTTGGGAAGAGGGCCGGTTTTTTGGATCGTCTCACATTCATTGCGGGCAATCGGGCGGGCATAGCGCACAAGGGCATCCTGCTGGGTCTGTGACCTGGCGATGTCTTGCAAGATCCCGGTTGCGGTTGTGTCATAGGCCGTTGCGATCTCGGTCAGCTTGAGATGCCTTTTGTTTCTTGCCGCCTGACCTTTGGCCGTAACCTCGGTCTTGACGGTCTGCAGATCGACCGCTGCCGTGTCGGGCCAGATCTGCCTGACGTTATACTTCACCCTGAGCGCATCATACTGCGCCTGTTCCCATTGATCGATTTTTGCAAGATCGGCCTGATACTGCGCTTCGGCCTTGGTCATGGCCGTCTCTGTCGTTGTGTCCAACTCGGCCAGATTGCCGACATATTCCAGCGTCTTGCCCTGAAGATATTGACGGCGATCTGAAATGATCTGTTCATTCCAGCCGTTCTTGATGCTGTTCTGCACGATCTCTTGCGTCCAGATCGCCTGACGCTGTTCGACCGAGCCGATGTTGTTTTTCATCAGGACTTCGTGGCTGTCCAATGCGTTTGCGCCAATGCTCAGCGCCTTGAATACGGGTGAGGCTTTGCGGAAGGCAAGAATATCAAGCCCATCTGCGTTCACACCAAAGACATCGGGCAAGACCCAGATCATCGCAATCTGGGCTGCGGTTTCCAATGGGCGGTCGATGGATTGCATTTTCTCCCAAAGACCGGTTTCCACGAGATGCGCGTCCAGAAAAAGCGCAGCCTGCACGGCCGTTATGCAAGGATCTGCCTCTGGGTTCAGGGCGGCGTTCATCTCGATCATGGTGCCATCACTATAGGCCGAAAGATCGGGTACTGTGGCGGCAATCGGGGCCTTGTCCTTCACCTTGGACCAAAGCAGATCAAGGTCGGCGCGCGCCGCGCTGCCCGGGTTGGCCAGTTGGGGGGCCGCGCCGGCAATGGTGGCTCCGGCGGCCTCTTGACCCGGCGAAAGAGCGCCAGCATCGACGGCCTGCGCCGACACCGGCACCGGAGCAGGCCCGCCAAGGCCCATCAGGGCGGCGATCAATGCAAGGCGACCAAATGGCATTGGGGTCATGGCGGCTTCCCTCTATTCGGCGTTCAGCAGATTCAGAAACTCGGTCGGGTCGAAATCCTTGACGTCAAGCAGGCTCAACCGTTCGCGCGCAGTCATTCCAGCGGGGCTGATCCAGCCACCCGTGACCGATTGAAGTTTGACATGTCCGCCGTCCAACTTTCCTGCGCCTCCGGGGGTGATCGCCATCATCAGTTCCGTGCTCAGGCGAGGGCCTTGCATCAGCAGATCATCGCCCAGAGCGACAGCAATCGATTTCGGCCCAAAGCGAAGGCGCAAGGTGCCGTCCCAGCGGTCACGCCATTGTTCGGCAGGCAGAACGCGGCGCCAATAGTCATAGCTGAAATGTCCGGTGTGCAACTGCACCTCAAGCCCGCCCCGGTTGGGGCCGGTGGTTAGCTCACGCAAGGTCACGACAGATTCGGCAGAGTTTTCAGGATCGGCGGAGTTCCTGTGCAGGAAAATGCGGGCTCCCAAACCGGTCGCAGGGTCCAGCTTGACCACCACCTCGTAAGGGGTGGTGTTGACGCGGTAATCCAGATCAACCATCAACGCCGAGCCGACGAGGGCAATCCGGCTCCAGTCCATGACGGGCTCGGACCGGCGCAATGTCAGCCCATCCGCATGTTGAGTGGCAAGGTCGGCAAAGGTGGCTTTGCCGTTTGATCGTGTCTCCCAGGTCTGGTCGGGATGCCCGCTGAAGAAGACGCGGTGCGGAAGGGGGGGCACACCCGCAGCTGGTGCGATGACGGCGCGGTTCGTGTCTGGGCTGCGCGACAGCCGCACGCCCCGCACCACCAGAGCCCCATCGCCTGTCGGTGCCGCGCGGGCGTGTATGGCAATTCTGAACCCGGCCCCATCCGCGATCTGCCCAAATGGCAGAATCCCGACCGGCATGCCCGCACCTTCGACGCGCACACCTTCTGGCGTCAGAACCAGCGTCACATGATCGGGCAGGGCGGGCAGGCCGGTGCTGACGAGCCCGTTCTTTTCTTGCGACCGCAGCGCGCTGAGTGCGGAGTAAGTTCCATCGGCCTGTTGCGTGAACCGCAGGACATAAGAGAGGTTGCCACTCAGATTTCCCGGCAGGGAATACGCGCTTTGCAAGGCGATTTCGAAATCCTTGGACGCGGCTCCATCCAGCGCCAGATCCACCCGTGCCTTGGCGGTGCCGGTGAAGCGGTCAAGCCACAGAACGGCGTCTGGCGTGGCCATGCCGGTCCACGACCCCTTGTCTTCGGCGCTCCAGCCGACACGCAGAGCGCCGTCTGAAAGGCGCAGGTACCGTGCGATTTCCGCATTGCCGCGGGATACCGGCTGCCAGATCCGGTCAAAGGCGTAGCCGTCAAAAATAACCACGGATTGCGGATCGGTTGCGATGGCGTCGAAGTCTGGCCGGGGTTCTAAAGGAAGCGTATCAAACGACAGCCGTTTGAGAACCAGCGCAGCCGCCTGATTGCGCTGGCCCGCCTCGACATAGGTCTGCAAGGCCCAGC
This sequence comes from Pseudotabrizicola sediminis, assembly GCF_004745575.1. Classification (GTDB taxonomy): domain Bacteria; phylum Pseudomonadota; class Alphaproteobacteria; order Rhodobacterales; family Rhodobacteraceae; genus Pseudotabrizicola; species Pseudotabrizicola sediminis. The sequence continues at coordinate 9,263 of NZ_RPEM01000027.1, forward strand.
GTCGCCCGCCAAAATCGGCATCCATCGCCCAGGCGGTCAATTGGGTGCCGTTGCCGTCGCGGACATCAAGCACCTGATCCGGCTGAAGCAGCAGATGCAAGACCGCCTCGCCCTTGGGCCACGGGAAACGGGCGGTGTGGTTTTGCTTTGGGTCCGACGTCGTGGTTTCGATCGTGCCAGTGCCATCGCCGGTCGTAAACAGCCGGACCTTGAGATCATGGCCGGCATCCGGGTCCTGTGCCGCGTTCTCAGGCGGCAGGAAAACAAAGGTAATGCCGGTGCTTTGGTCGGCGTCAATCACCGCCGATATGCGTTGAACCTTGGTGCTGTCGCGCAGCGGCATCCCGATCACCGCCAAGGGCGTGGCGAGGCCCAGTTTGGCCCCTCCCATCCCCGCGGGAACGCCAAGGGTAATCTCATTTCCGGTGAACCGGGCGTTGTCGTCAAAGGGGGCCGACTTGAACGCGATCGGCAAAAGGCCACCAAAGGTTTTTCCGTCAAACAGCAGCCCCTCCAGTGCCGATGTGATCGGCAACTCCCCGGCCGGGTTCAGCGCGGGAAGCTCGACGGTTGCGGCGGCCACCTGTGTCGGGTCATCTGGCACAGCGGGGGCATGGGGCGCGTCAAAGGTAAAGCCCGTCGCCACACGCTGCAATTCGACTGTCAGCTGATCAGCAGCGGTCTCCGGGCGGATCGAGACAATCACAAAGGGCGCACGCCCGTCCGCCTCGTCGTTAGAGCGGTAGATCCAGACACGCCCTCGGGTGTAGGGCATGGCCACACCGTTGATTGCATAGACCCTGGCGAGGGTTTCAATCGCATGCACGGTCGTGCCTGCAATGTCGGGATAGTCTTCGGTCTCGATGGATTTGACCACCAGCGAGTCGCGGTACAGCACACCGATGTATTCACCCAGAATTTCGGCCGCAGTCAGGCCGCGATCCGGGCGGGCGGCGACGGCGAGAAGCAAGGCATCGCGGGAGGGTGGAACCAGCACGGCCTGACGCAACCCTGCCGAAGCGGTGGTCTGCACGGTCCACCCCGTCGGCAGCGGCAGGGCAAAGGCGCCTTCGGGATCACGGTAGGCCTCTGCCGGCATGGCAGCTGTTACGGGAAACACGTTCGACGCCGGGGTTGGCGGGGTAGCGGTCTGCATGGTTTGGCCATCCAGCGTCAGGCCGGTCAGCAAGGTGTCAAACATCGCCCGATGTTCGGCCAAGGACGCATCGCTGGAAAGCAACTGCCAAAGGAAAATCTCCCCCTCGGCGTCTGCTTTCAAAAAGGCCAAGCCGAGCGTGCGCTGCCCGCTCGATTCAACGTGGCGGAACAGCGCGTCCTGCCCGGCCAGATTGCGCTTTTCGTGGTGAACGATGTCGTCAAACCCCAGCAACGGCTCATCCGGAAACCACCAGCGCGCCCAAAGCTCGAACCGGCCGTCCGGGCTGACGAAATCATATTCCTGATCCCGGCTGCTGTAGGTGATTGTCCAGTCCGCCGGCAGCGTAAAGCTGGCGCTGCGCAAGTCATACGCCGTTGTCTGCTGGGCAAAAGCCGCTGACAGCAACAGCCCTGCCAGCACGACAGACCACAGCACAGCAATCAGTGAACGCAGCATTGCACCCTCGCGCCATTTGCTTTCGAGACACGGGCAGGATGCAGCGGTCTTTTGCTGCCGTCTTTGACGCAAATCACGGCGGAGGATCGAATCCCACTCATACTTGCCGCCAAAGGGGACGGAATGACCAACAGGTTCGATCCATCGGCTTTGCGCGGGCTTGCCGTGCGCGGGGTGACCCTGGGGGCTGTGGTCGCGGCTTTCATCGCCTTTGCGCATTTGGGTGCTGTGGCCGCGCTGGGCGCGCTGGGGGTTGCGATCATGATTTATGCAAGCACGCGGCCTGCCCGGCGCGGGGATTTCAGCTATGCGGCCGCTTCAGCCATTGTCATCCCCGATTGGCTTGGGTTTGTCCTGATCGGATTTTTCCTGTCGGTCCCGCTTTGGGTCTCTGACGCGGCGTCGGGTGGGGGTGGGGTTCATCCGTCGGCTTGGGTGCTGTGGCCGATGGCGGTGTTCTGCTGCGTCATCCCCTACGTCGGATGGCGGTCAGAAAGCTTTGCCCTGACGCTGGCCCCAAATGCGCTTTGCCTGCGGCGCGGATGGCGCGCCTACAGCCTGCCTTATGCCGAGATCGACTGCGTCAGGCCATGGCGGCGCGATTTGCCGCGCTGGATGCGTGGTTTGGTTCCTTTTCTGTTGGCGACAGCACATCCCGGCCCGGCGGGCGCCGTAACCATTGCGCGGCCAAGGCAGGGGATCGAACTGGTCGTAAAAGGCCAAAGCGGCCTGGTGATCGAAACCGATGCGCTTTGCCCGCCCGGCAGCAAACTTCTTTTGGAACTTCGCGCAAAGGGCATCGACCTCTGCGCACCCGGCAACACGTCGGGGCCGTTGAATAGCTGGCAGCAAGGGGATGGTTGATGAAAGTGATTGAGACGCCCACCGTTCACCGCATCGCAAGGGTTGCCCTCTGGATCGCCTGCAGTTGGATGTCCGGGCTGGCTGCACCGGTCTGGGCCCAAACCGATCCGCCCGTTCCCGAGGTCTTCGCTCCCCCCGCGATTCCCGCAGATTGGCGGACAGAGCGGATCAACGGCATCACCTTGCGTTTGCCGCCTGATCTGACGCTGTTGCAGGACTATTCGACCGAGCATGTCTGGGGGCAGATGGACGCGGCGACCAATACCGGGTTTGCTCTGCGGATAGCATTCTCGGACAGGCCGGGCAGAGAACTGGAGCGCGATGAGGCGGTGCTGACCGGGGCCTTGGTGCTGCTGGGCGGCCAGACCTTCCGCACCTATTTTGCAACGGCACCCGCAGAAGCGGACGCGCCCGGCGATATGGAGATGCTGGTGTCGGACCTGCCGATGCTGGGGGACGAAAGGCTGATGGTGGCACTGGCCACGATGAACCGCGACATCGCGGAATATCGGCCGCTGCTGGCGCAGGTTCTGGGCAGCATGACCTTGCCACCGCCGGGCCTGCAATTGCAGCGCGACCTGCTTGGCGGCACGGTCAGATTGCCGATTGGCCCGGGTTGGAGCGGGACGGGCCCGCTTGACACAGGGGATGTCTATCTTTTTTCCGACGAGATTGCGGGCCGTGTCCAGATCAGGTCTGGCAAGATCGACACCGGGGGGATGCCGACAGGCACCCCCGGCATGCCCGTGCTGTTTCTGGGGCAAAAGGCGCAGTTGTTTGCGCATGAGGATGGGTCCGAGACGGTCGAGGACAATACCGGCGACACGGGGAAGGCAGGTCTGATCGTGCTGGAGAGCTGTTTGCCGGACGGCAGTGCAATCACCCTGCGGTTTTCGGGAATGCCCGCCTTGTTTCATGATCCCAGCATCGCGGCGATGGTCACGGGGGGCGAAATCGTGATGCCCGAAGGGTCTGCACCGTGTCCGGCAGACATCTTTCCGGAAGGGGCGAATCTGGACAGCGCTGCGGCCCGAGCCGAAATCGCTCCACCGTTCGGTGTGGACCCTCCGCGTCCAGAGCAGCCGCGCGCCAGTGGCGCGGCGCTGGGCGGGCTTTTCATCTACACTCTGCCGATCGGCTGGATCGCGGAACCCGGCGTCGATGACCAACAGATCCGGTTTGCCAAAGCCGATGGCAGCGCGGCAATTGTGTTGGCGCGCGGCGCTGCCCTGGTAGCCCCGGCCGGGCCAGTAGCCATGGTGCCGCCCACAACCTATCATCGGTCAGACATAATCTTTGGCTGGCCGTCAGAGCGATATGAATGGGAAGGCCCCGGCAATCCCTCCGGCTTTCAACGGCTGTTCATCCATAGCCATTGTCTGGCCGGAGAGGAACGGTTCGGGATGCTTGTTTCGGGCTCCAGAGCCTTTCAGGAAGAGGGTGAGCTTTCCGGGGCGTTGCGTACCATAACGCTGAATATGCCCGACACGGTCAAACCCTGCCCTGACCCTTTGCTGGGCATCGGGACCGCGAGCGCCGCCCTACCTACACGGCAGGAAGCCGTCACGCCGACCCATGCCGCCCCGCCAGTTTCACCGGGTTCATCGTCGGTGGTGATGGGGCAAGCCGACTGGTTCGGTCAGGTGCCGTCGCCTGCTTTACCCTCACCTGCAACAGAGTCTCTGGCAGGCCGGTGGCAGAAGGGAACGACCTTTCCGTCGGCGGTGGCAATGGGTGGTGCCGCGACGATCCCCACCGCTCAACCCGACACGCAAGGCGAAAGCGTCCCGGTGGTGCCGCCTGCACCCCCTGTCGCACCAGTGCAAACTGTCGAAAGCGTAGACGAGCCTGATCGCTTTATGCCCGGCGAAGGCGGGTATGCCCTTTTTGAAAATGGTCGCTATGGGACATTTATCTCATACCCATCCGGCTATTTTTCGCCCGAACCGCCGCCCGGCAACGGCGATGGCCGTCGGTTCGTGTCGGTTGACGGTGCTGCGCGTTTTTATGTCTTTGCGCAATTCAACGCCCTTGGCCAAAGTCAGGCCGAGCAGATTGCGCAAGACAAGTCCGATCCGGCGCACCCGAATGTCACCTATGAGCGGTCTGGCTCCGGCTGGTATGTATTGTCGGGGACGGCGGGAAGCGACATCTATTACCGTCGCGTGATCGAAGATATGAACGGTCTGATCCGCGTCTTCGAGATCACCTATCCCGCAGCGCGAAAGGCAGAGTTCGATGCTGTCGTGACCTATATGGCCAAGAGCTTCGGTCCCGGCACGGATATGGTGACACAACAGCCATTGGCGGTCACGCAGCCTCCGGCCAGTGCAACAGAACCCGGCCTGCCAGTGGTCAAGACCGGCATGCTGCGCACGCCGGAACGGGGCACGCAAGAGCGGGGCGCGATCATTGATGCTGCCCGCCTCGGCGCCGAACAACCTTTGGGTCGAAAGGTCATCTTTGTGGTGTCTGCGCTTCGGACCGATGGCACTTGGGCCTATTTTCAGGGCCGCCCGGTCAACCCGGACGGCTCGGCCCTTGACTGGTCGAGGACGCCATTTGCCCGTGAAATCAGCAACGGCAGCATGAGTGATACATACATGGCGCTGCTTCTAAAGCAGGATGGCCGATGGCAAATACTTGAAAAGGCCCTTGGGCCTACGGATGTGGCCTGGTACAACTGGCTGGCACCTTATGGTCTGCCCGAAGTTCTGTTCTCCGGGCAGTAGAGCCAATGGTGGGATCGCACTCTGGCGGAGGCTGCCGGGTAAAGGCCGGATAAGGCGAACCACCCTTTGCAGGTGAGCAGCTGGCCAGAGGTGCTGATCCGCTGCGGTTGTCCCATGGTACTTTCGGTTCCATCGGAACAATCGCACCATCAAAACCTGGGATCAAACACCTAGTTCAACTGCATCGAGTGCATAATCGCGGCACCGGGTGCCCTTTGAAGTTGGCATGAGGGACTGGTTTACTAAATTGCTGCGGGTGCTATGCCGCACTGCGGTCAGTCGGCTTTCCGCCGAGGCTGTGTA
>NZ_RPEM01000028.1 GCF_004745575.1 Pseudotabrizicola sediminis
GGACGCCGTCCGGAATCCTATGTCAGGTGCGGAACACTAGCCCAGTCAGTTCAAGCCCAGATCATGGGGTCTAGACTGCTGGAAGAGCCTCTGAACCAACCCAACACCTTTCGCAAAGCTTATCTTTCGCGGAAGGCTCGGATCATGCTGTCTTTGATCGGTTTGGCCAGATACTGCGCAAAGGTCCGCTCGGCGGTCTGGATCATGATCTCAGTTGGCATACCCGGGGTCGGCTTGAAGTTATGCACCAGCCGCATCTGGTCCGGGCTAATCGAGATCCGGGCCAGATAGACTTCTTGCATTGACCCTGATGACACATCCGCAATGGCATCAGCCGAGACATAGAAAACCTTTCCCTCCAGAAGAGGCGTTGTACGCCGGTTAAGCGCCGACAGCCGCACCGTTGCCAGCTGCCCGGTTTGAACAGAATCGATTTCGACCCGCGGGATCTGGGTTTCGATGATCAAGGGCTGGTCACCGGGCAGAATTTCCACAATTGGCTGCCCGCTTTCGACCACCCCTCCGGCGGTGTGATAGTACAGGCGCACCACCACACCCGAGACCGGGGCCACCACTTCTGTGCGTGCCAGCACGTTTTGCGCAGTTCGCGACTGTTCGCGGATTCCGTCCAGTTCGGCCTGAACCGATTGCAGCTGGTTGAGGGCGGCTTCCTGATACTTACCGATCGCCTGATCCATCTGCGAAAGATACTTGCGCCGGACCTGTTCAATCTCGCCTATTTCAGCCTCCAGGCGTCCGATCTGGCCCTCAGCCTCGACAACGGCGCGCTTTAGGGCATTGGCTTCGGAGCGGCGCACCAATCCCTGCTCAAGAAGATCGTTTTTGTCGTCAAGCTCTTCGCTCAACAACGTCAATTGCCGCCGGTGCGAGGCTAGCTGGATGGTATAGCCGACCTTGCGGATGTCCATCGCCTCGACATTGCGTTCCAAGAGGGACAGATCGCCCAGCAGCGCAGCCTGCGTCACCCGAAAGGTCAAAAGCTGGCTGTCGAGGATTGACGCAATCTCGATATCACTGCGTGCGGCCTCCAGATGAGCGGGAAAGACCAGAGTGCCCGCTCGACCATTTTCCGCCTGAAGCCGCGCCTCCATGGCTTCAAGTCGGGTCTGGCGCAAGAACAACTCGCGGTCATTGGCAAAGGATGCAGTCCTGTCCAGCCGCATGAGGAGCTGCCCCTCGTTCACGGTGTCGCCCTCTGACACCATGATGTCCTTGATGATGCCGCCTTCCAGATGCTGCACAATCTTGTTCTGGCCGGTGGCGACGAAACTGCCCTGGGTCACCACCGCTGCCGCCAGCGGGGCGAGAAAGGCCCAGGCCCCAAAGCCACCGAAGGACACCACCATCAGTAGCATGCTGACCAACACATGCCGCGACACCGAGCGCGGTACCTCGGCATACCACTGCACGTCGGTAACGGAAGGAGCAGAGACTGACATACCCAAAACCCTTCTGATGTCGTTAACGAACCTGTTTGCTTTGCGGGCCCTTGCGCCCGGCAAGCTCTTGCAGCACGCGGGTACGCTCGCCGAACAGCTGAATGCCGCCATCGGCCAGCAGCATGATCTTGTCCACCACGCTCAGCAGCGACGGCTTTTGCGTGATCACCACAACGGTGATCTTGTTCTGGCGGGCATGCTCGATCGCTTTGGCCAAGGCTTTGTCACCATTGCTATCGAGGTTCGAATTCGGCTCATCCAAAACCACAAAACGCGGGTCGCCGTAGAAGGCCCGCGCCAGTGCAACGCGTTGTTTTTGGCCGCCAGACAGGGGTGAGCCATCGGAGGCCACGACGGTTTCATAGCCCTGTGGCAGATTGGCGATCATCTCGTGTACATCGGCCAGTTCGGCCGCACGGAAGATCTGTGCATCGGTCGCATCGGCGCGCATCCGACCGATATTGTCCTTGATGGTGCCGGGGAACAGTTGAACGTCCTGCGGCAGATAGCCGATGCTTTCGCCAAACTGGCGCGGGTCCCAATTGCGCAAATCCATGAGATCCAGCCGCACATTTCCCGAAGTTGGCATCACCGACCCCACCAGCATCTTGCCAAGCGTCGTCTTGCCCGCGCCCGAATTGCCGATCACCGCCAATGTGTCGCCGGGGTTCAGCGAAAAGCTGATCCCGTTCAGCACTACCTGCTTGGTGCCCCCCGGCACGAACAAAAGCCGTTCCACATCCAGCCGGCCTTGCGGTTTCGGCAACACCAGCTTTTCATATTGCAGCTTTGAGGATCGCAGCAGCGTCGAGACGCGGTCGTAGGCCGAGCGCGACAGCGAAAATGCATTCCACCCCTCGATCGCGCCTTCGATCGGGGCCAGCGCCCGGCCCGCGATGATCGACGCGGCGATCACCATGCCACCGGTGATTTCGCCGCCAATTGCCAGAAACGCGCCCCAGCCCAGCAGCCCGACCTGCGTCAACAGGCGGATAAAGCGCGACACCGCCGACATCATGATGTTGCGGTCTTGCGCCTTGACCTGGGCGCTGAGCGACTGGGCGGTATCGCGCCCCCAAATCCGCACCGCCTCGGGGATCATTGCCAGAGCATTGATGATCTGGCTATTGCGCGACATGGAATCGAGATGCATGTTCGCCTTCGATTGCGCCATATTGGCGGTGGCGAACGGTTTCGATGTCAGTTTCTGATTGGCCAACGCCACCACCATCAACAGCAAGGCAGCCACGACAACAATCATACCCAAATCCGGATGCACCAAGAAGATCGCCAGTATGAACAGCGGCGCAAACGGCACATCCAGAAACGACAACAGTGTGCTGGAAGTCAGAAAACTGCGCACTTGCTGCAAGTCACCCAGTGTTTGATACTCACGGCCCGAGCCATGCAACGAAGCATGCGCTGCCGCACTCAGCACTGGCGCGCCGAGTTGCACGGCCACTTCCACCGCCGTCCGCATAAGAATGAACCGTCGCATCGCGTCAAAGACGCTTTGCAGCAGAACTGCAAAAACGATGATCAGCGTCAACATCACCAGGGTGTCGACCGACCTGCTGACCAGTACCCGGTCTGAAATCTGGAACAGATAGATCGGGATCGCGAGGATCAGCAAGTTGGTCGCAAAGGTCAGCACCACGACCGACACCATGTTCCGCGACACTGCGGCAATCCCGCGGCGCAGGCTCTGATCGAAATCCTCGGGGCCCTTGCGCTTGTGAAAGCTTGGCGGCGGGGCCATTCCATTGCCGCCGCCATCCGATGGCGGGCCTTGGTCGGGCTTGCGCGGAACCGGGCCGGTGTTGCCCTCGATGATGTCGCCAGGTGAAGATGGCTGCGGTGCTTGCGAGTCTTTTGCGATCACCTCTGGGGCTGGCGTGGGGGTGACCTCGGGTGCTTGCGTGACCTGCGGGGGCCCTTGCGTCTCTGCCTCAGCCGATTGGGGCTTGGGCCGGGCCGCCTGGGCCGCACGTGGGGTCGAGGCTTCAGTTTGGACCGTTGCAAGATCGGGCACCTTTGCCACCATCGCCACTGTTTCCGGGCGCGGTGCCGGCGCAGCAGGCTCGATCCGATCCTTGTTCTGCACCAGATCCTTGTCCGAAGGAGGGCGCGCGGCGGGGGCTGCCACGGTGGGGGGGATCGCCACGGCGGCAAGCCGGGGCACTGGCAGCAAAGCCTCGGCCTGAGGCAGGATCGCCCCGGCCGCTTCCGACACATTCATTGCATTTTGCTGACGGACCCGATTGACCCGGAATGTCGGAACATCTGCCGCGCCCAAATCAGCGCGCTGATCAAAAGTCAAGTAATAGGGCAATGGGTGCCCCGCGTCGGCAGCACTGTCCTTGCCCGCCTTCACCCCGGATAGGGTAAGACGGTCGGTTCGTCTGACATCGGAATAGTCTTTCAAAATCTTTTACTCCGTCGCAATCCGCTTAGCCCAGCATAGAACTGCTCATCACCTCATGATGTGCAAACGAGCCAAGAATGGAGGTGTGGGTCGCGGCAATAACATCCGCCGCCATGTTGGAATCGATCAAACCGTCCGCCAGAAAGGCGACAGCCTCGGTCGTCAGGCTCGCAAGTCCCTCTGCGGTTGGCATGTCCGAGGTATCGATCAGATTGGCCTGATGGATCAGTGCGTCGGAATAGACTTTGCCGCTGGCGAAGATTGTCGAATCCACGCCGCGGTCGGTGATCGAGGCAAAGTTGCCCAGAATGTTCGACCCGGTGACAAGGGAAATCTGAGCGCCCAACTGGTCGGCGAAATTGGCCGCCGCGAGATGCACCTGATCAGCATCGCCCAGCACATTGGTCTGCTCAAGCACGTTCACGGTGATAAAATTGCCTGAGATGTACAGCACCCGCAACAACTCAACACCCTCAAAGAATTCACTGGCCAGTACATCGGAACTGACGCCGGTCGCCCCGGCCACAAAGGCATTGACCGCCGCCGTGAACGTGTCGGTGATCGCCTCGATGCTGTCTTCGCCCACCGTGGTGATGGCAGCCTGATTGACCAAAAGGTTATCGCCGGTCGATACCGGGGGGACGGTCGGGGTTTCGGGCCTGGTGTCCGCCTCGGCTTCGGCAGGGTCCGGCAGATCGGTGGCGATGCTGTCGGTCAGCAATAGGTCGCCAAGTGCCGAGACGGCCACCACATCACTGTCCAGCAGCACGTTTGTCTGCTTGATCAGCGTCATGTCGATCAGGTTTCCGCCGACGATAATCAGGTCATACACAAAGCCAATCTGCAGCATGTCGATCAGGTTAGACAGGGTGTTGTCGCCCAGACCCAGGTAAAGGGTGTTACCAGTCACCTCGATCTCCGCGCGGTCGTGGTCAGTGGCAAAACTGTACTGCTGCGACCAGTTGATCTGGATCACATCTGCTTCGACCCGCACCACCGCCCAGGCGGACGGTTGCCCGCCGGAGGCCTTGGCTGTAGCCTCGGCAATCTCGGCAATCTCGGCAATCTCGGCAATCTCGGCAATCTCGGCAATCTCGGCAATCTCGGCAATCTCGGCAATCTCGGCATCGGTGACAGGGGCTGGCGTGGCGCTCTCGGTCACGATCGAGGCCATATTCAGCGCCACCGACGGGGCCACCACGATCCCGAATGGCACCGAGTCGTGATCAACCACGACATTGACCTGCGAAATCGCCTTGTAGTCCAGCACATCGCCGCCAACCGCGATCACCTTGCCGTCCAGCCAAGCTGAGGTAATCACCGTCTCGTTGATCATCAGGTTGGCACCGGCCACCACCTCCAGGCCCGGATCGGGGACAATATCGCCAAAATCCTTTTCAAGACCGTGATGCGCGGCATCGCTTTGACTGTTCGTGGCGCTGACCGAGGTGATGACAGTTGTTGGGCCTTCTGCGTCATCGTCTTCCGTTGCCACAGGTTCGTCCGGGGCCGGTTCCTTTGCCTGAAAGTAGATGGGCTTGAACTCGGTCCAGTCGGGCATTTCGATGGCCAGCGCCCCATTTACATGAATACCCTCAGTGGCCGCACCGGTCTTGACCGAGACGGTCAGAGTTCCGGCGACACCATCCGCCTCCTCAGGAGCACGAGCCTGAACCGCGCGCGCCAGTCCAAACCAATCGGTCGAGAGGGCTGAAAACGCCGCGTCAATCGGGCTCATGTTTGCCGCTTGCTGTTTCAACAAGGCCAGTAGGTCGTCCACCGCGCCAATATCCTGAAACGCAGCGGGGGTGCGGACTGAAAACTGGTCATTGTCGGACAGCGTGTTGTGCTGCACCGTTACTGCAATCAGCGAGCTTGGCGCTGGCAGGTTGTAAATGATCGCCGCAGGGCCGGGCTGCGGCGGGGCAAACTCCGGGCTCGGGGCATTGGCTGGGGTCGAGACATCGTAGACCGGAACTTCATGAAGTGGCGGCGCAGTAACCATACCGATCGGCAGCGGTACAATGGTCGTCGCCGGTGGGGAGTAAGAAATTTCGGGGTTGTAATCTTCGAGTTCATGCGGCGCTTTCAGGCGCACTCCCATTAGCTCCAGCCGTTCGGCTTCTTCCTCAACCGCGCGGGCCGCACTGAACTTTTCATATTCGATCCGAAGCCGGGCTGCCTCTTCGGAGATCTGGAAGGCCCCAATGAAATGCGCGATCGTTTCCGAGATCGGGTCGAGCGACATTGAACCTCTCCTCAAACTCACGAAACACTTGACGTCTGGTGTAGGTGCCTGGGGCCGGCACAACGGCCCCAGGCTTTGATCTCGTGTCAGGGACTAGAGAGATTCGTCGTCCTGGCCGATGTAGCTGGAGCTGAACGAGCCGCCCACCACGTTCATGTCGACCGAGTTGCCAAGCACGTTGGCACCCATCACGATGGTCTGGTTGAAGGCGTCGAGGTTGACCGCCGCCGCCGCCGAAGCATAGGATTCGCCGGTGACATAGCCGTCGTCACCATTGCCTGATCCCCAGCTACCGGCATTGCCGCCCGCACCACCGGCACCGTTGATGGCAGAGCCACCAGCCCCGCCGGCACTGGCACCGCCGAGTGCATCGCCGACTGTAGACGAGCCACCCAGAGCGTTACCCGTGGCACCACCGATGGCCGAAGTCGAACCTCCGGCCCCCGATCCGCCCGAAGAGGCATCGACGTTGCCCGAGGCCATGGCGTCGGCGCTCGACGTAGACTCGTTGGCGCTGGCACCACCGGCACCCGTCGTCAGGGTGCTGTCGTTGTCCGACATCGACTCGGCCAAAGCCTCCGAAGCGATATCCGACCAGCCGCCATAGCCACCGTCACCGCTGGCATAACCATCGGCGTCACCCGTCGCACTTGCGTCGGTGTCAGAGGTGACGGCACCACCCCCGCCCGAAGTCGCAGCCGACGCAGAAGACCCATCGTTGCTTAGGGTCGAATCGACCGATGTGTCGGTGCTGGACGCACCGCCGGCAGATGTCGAAGTTCCCGAACCTGAGGCCGTTGCATCGGCATCATTCGATGCGTCTGCCATGGCCCCGGCACCTGACTCAGAGTCTGTGCTCGCCGTGCCGGAATTGGTGGCATCGTCATCGGTCGTGGCCGATCCCGCTGCACCCGCGCCGCCGGTTCCCGAGTTGGCTGCATCGCTGCCAACCGTGGTATCCAGCATCCCGGTTGCTGCCGTGGCGGCTCCGCCCGCACCCGAGTTGTTTTCGGACTGCGCGCTTCCGTTGGCCGCAGCGTCGTTGTCCGTCGCTCCCGCACCTCCGGCTCCGGACTCCGAGTCGCTGCTGGCACCACCGTGGGCCATCGCGTCATTGTCCGAACCCGCGGCACCGCCATTGGCCGCGCCAGTCGCCGCAGTATTGCCCGCGGTCCCCGTCACGTTACTGTCGGCCATGCCCGACGCGCCGGTAGCGTCCCCCGCATTGCCCGAGCTGTTGTCGGAAGATGCGCCACCGTCAGCCATGGCTTCGGTGGCATTGGTTCCGGCCGCCCCGGCTCCTGACTGGCTGTTCGTCGCGCCATTCGACGCTGCTGCAGCATCATCATCGGTCATGCCGCTGCCGGCACCACCAGCCCCGCCATTTCCACCCGAAGTTGCATCGCCCGACACATCCGTGTCAGCCATGCCTGCCGTGCTGGTTCCAGTACCACCGTCTCCACCATTGGCAGCGCCCGAAGCCGTTCCGGTGGCCGTCGATGTGGCCGGGCCAGAGGTGCCGGTTCCTGCGCCACCGGCACCGCCCGTCGCATCGTCATTCACCGCAACCCCAATCAGCGGAGGAATGCCCATCCCGCCATTGGTGGCCGCGTTAGAGCCTTCGCCACCGGCACCGCCATCCACCTCTGCGTCAGAATCGGCATCGGCGTCGGTTTCGGCAGTGCCTGTTCCGGTCGCACCGCCCGCCGTGCCACCGTCGGCATTCGAGTCGGTTTCGGCAGAACCCTCGGCATCACTCTCGGCCGAGTTTTTGGTCGAACCGCCATCTGCGCCCATGCCTTCGGCAGAACTGGAGGTTTCGGCTTCCGAAACGACATCCACGTCCCCGTCGATTTCGCCACCGTCACCACCTTCGGCCTTGCCTTCGGCGTCGGCATCAGCCGAACCGGTGGCATAACCTTTGGCATCGCCACTGTCGCCTGCGTCCACTTCGGACTCGCTTTCGGCCTCGCTATCGCCTTCAACATCGGCCTCTTGGTCAGCGCTACCGCTGTCGCCGCCTTCTGACGTGGCTTCGCCTTCAGCCTCTGCTTCGACGTCGGAAGCGACATCGCCGTCAATATCGCCGCCCTTACCACCTTGGGCGTCGCCATCTGACTCGGCTTCGGCTTCGGTTTCGACCTCGCCCTCTACGTTACCCGACTCACCTCCTTCAGCATCAGCCGAGGCTTCGGCTTCGCCTTCGGCGTCGCTGTCGGCATCCTGGTCAATGTCGCCGCCGCTGCCACCTTCGCCTTTGGCATCGCTGTCGGTTTCGGCTTTGCCTTCCAGATCGACATCGCCGTCGATGTCGCCACCATCGCCACCCTCAGCCTTGATTTCCGACAGCGTACCAGCAAGGCCCAAACCAGCACCGATGCTGGAGGATTCACCGCCGTTGCCACCTGTCGCCGACGTATCGTTGTCTGAGTCTGCTTTCGAGTCCTGCTCGGAGTCACTGTCGGCACTCCCGCCGTCGCCAGCGTCGTCCTCCGATTTGGAGGAAGCCTCCACATCGCCTTCGACATCGCTTTCATTCTCGGCGTCACCGCCGTCACCGCCCTCGCCCTCTGCGCTGTTGTCGGCGTTGGCCTCACTTTCGCCGCTGGCGTCGCTGTCACCATCGCCGCCATCGCCGCCTTCACCGTCCGCATCCGACTCGGACGTTCCGCCTGTGGCTTCATTGCCCGAGCCCGATGTGCTGCCGGTGCTGCCGGTATTGCCACCCTTGGCTTCGACATCGCCATTGTCACCTGACGTGCCGCCTGTCGCCCCGGAAACACCGCCCAGCGCGCTGCCACCTTGTGAGTCGCCGCCATCGGCATCGGCATCCGACCCTCCTTCGGAACCATCAGACGATGAGCTGATTCCTTCTTCGGCCGACGCGTGGCCGCCTTCGGCATTACCCGACTGCGTGAAGCTGCCTTCGTTCTTTACAGAGGCATGCTCAAGCGTGTCGTTGTCAGCGAGATCATTGGTCAGGACATTAACAAACCCGGCATTGTTGCCTGGTCCGGTCAGCGAATTGTTCAAAATATCGCCGAAGTCGATGTCATTGCCCGGATCATAGCTCAGGTTGCCTTTCGCGTTCATGATGTCGCCGGTGTGCGATCCCTTCAGATCGAAGTCGGCAAAATCGTCATCCGAAGGCTCATACCCCGACATGTCAACGCCGACATCGACGCTTACGTCAACGTCAGCATCTACGTCGCTGGAACTGTGGCTGGAGCTGTCGGATGTGTTTTCCGACGTGTTGATGGTGGTCGATGTGCTGCTCACATCGCTGGTGTTGTTGTTGGCGTTACTGTTCGAATTGCCATTGGTGTTAGAGTTGCCATTGGTGCTCGAATTGCTGTTGGTGTTGGCACTATCGTTGGTGTTGCCATTGCTGTTGGTGTTGCCGTTGTCGCTCGACGACTGATTTTCGTTCGAGTTTTCGTTAGAAGACTCATTGTCGTTGTCATTCTCGTTGTCGTTGTCGTTGTCCGACTTCGACAGCGACTTGGCCAGGGCTTCGGCCGAGCTGTCGGCCTCATACGGGCCGTCATGCCCCATGTCGCCGGGGGTCATATGGTTGCGTTGTTTGGTCATGATGTTACCTCTTGAAAGAGGCCGTCGGCACATCGCCATTCATCTGCAAAGCGATCACTGCCATCGGGCCGGTCAGGTTGCGCGTTCTTTCATTCGGGCAGCGGACGAAAATCGGGCAATACACTCGAAGTACGCCCGCGCCGGGGACAGGTCTTCGCTGCGGCTGGTTTGCCCTGCCATATTTCAAAATGCGGGTCTTCATAAAACACGATGAAACGCGGCAGAGTAATCAGACCGAAGCCCGGCAATATCTGCCGGATACTCTCTTTCTCAACAGTCACCCATCGGAATAAATTCCCGGTGGAACCCAACGGTCGCACAGCGGGGGTGCCCAATCTGCCTGGAAAAAAGGGCTAGCTCACATCGACTGCCGCAAAACGCGACCGATTCGGTCGATCCAGGTCCAGAAAATGGCGATTTTGCGGCGATATCACGGCAATTAAGGGTAAGTTCTTCTGCCGTGCCTTCATCCGCAGAAAGGGAAAATCTATCAATATTGCCGGCACAACGATTTGTTTGAGTTCTGTTTTCTTCTATAAGTTGATTTGATTTTAAAATTGCAATTTTGAGAGGATTCGCCAACTCAACCGAAGGATTTATTTACGCAAGTACCGTTCCATCGTAAGATCAAACTTTATGCTATTATCCTTGCACTTTGATCGCTACCTGTTTGAGTTTACTAAACTGTTGGGGGGATTTATTGATGTCCAATGAACTCGCGTCACGGGGAACTCAGTTTTTTTCTGACCGCCCCAAAGCTGCTCGGCGCACCGTCATATTTCTGGGCGGCCCGATCAATTGTGAGGACCGGATGCTGAAGGTCCTTGCCGCTGAGTTTGACGGTACAGAATTTATGCGATGCCCAAGCCTTCACGCAGTGGAGGAACTGAACAAGCAGAACCGCAGCGTGCCCCTTGTCGTACTTGAAGAGTGCGACCTGCCTGCGCTGATCGAGAAGCCTTCGCCGTTTTTTGCGGCAGCCCGCGAAGCGCGGCTCGTGCTGGCCTATCGCAACCGCGATGCGGCGCTGGCAGTGCTTGAGGCCGCCGAGCGTGACCGTCGACTCGCCTCCGTCAGCCTTTTGCCGCTGGAAGTTCACATGGAAGTCTGGGTATCGGTGACCCGCCTGCTTTTGCTGGGCGTGCCCTACGTCCCGGCGAACCTGTCGCGTGGGGCAGCTTTCCCGCCCCTCGACAATGCCGCTCCTGTCGATGTTGCCCCCCCGCCTGCTGCAGAGAATGAAGGCAAACCCGTTCTGACACGGCGCGAAATGGAAGTTCTGAAGCTTGCCGCCTCGGGAATGCAGAACAAGAACATCGCCGCGAAGTTGGCCCTCTCCGAGCACACGGTCAAGTTACACATGCATCATGTGCTATCGAAGCTGGGTGTCGACAATCGCACAGGTGCAACCCATTGGTTCCTCGGCCAGACGCGGCAGACACCGCACTATTTACAAGAACTTTGATGGTGCGCGAGTCTGATCAATTCGACCAGCTTTTGCTGTTGATCGGGCGCCTGAACTATTCCTGGAGCAACACAGAAAGCCTGTTGATCCACCTGATCGCCGGTCTCGCTCGCACCGACAAGGACACTGCACTGATAGTCTTTCTGACGCTTAACACCTCGCGGGCGCGGCTGGACCTGGTGGAACGGCTTGCCAAGTTGGAACGGACCGCCAGACAAGAAAGGCACGATGTGCTGGACATCACGGCCCGCTTCGGCAAGCTGTCGGGGTTGCGCAACCGCTATAACCACAGTCTTTTTGCCTTTGATCCTGAAAGCGGCGCAGCCCGCACCATCATGATGCGGATATCGGACCGCAAGGAGAACCTTAAGATGGGGCAAGAACAAATGATCGACGCCGAGGCACTGGACGAATTGCGGCGCGCGCTGACCGAGCTTTCCGACTTGAACAAGGCGGTCTGGAGCTTCGTCAGAACCTACAGCTATCCTGCATAGATGAACGTGTCCGAAGTGCATCGGGTCCGTAGCATACTTGTGCGTCATTGCAGAAGGCCGATCACATAAGCCATTCAACCGGCAGCCAACTGATTACGTTTACGACCAAGCGCTTCGTGGCGGTGGAACCTGGCTCTTTTATTTGGGCCGTCCGATGTGCGGTGTCGATCCAGACCTTGTGGCCGCCTTGCAATTCGACTCGCCAGGCGAGGCCTGCCAACCCCCGATCAAAGGAGGTGTGTAGACCTTGAGCCATCTGTGGGCTTTCGATCAGAATGCCCATCTCGGTGTTCAGCGTGGTCGAGCGGGGATCGAAGTTGAATGAACCGACAAAAATTCGAGCGTCGTCCACTGCAAAGGTCTTGGCGTGCAGACTGGCTTTGGACAATCCGAACCGACCTCCCTTCCCGCTTTGACGGTCCGTTCGGGCACCGCCATGCAACTCGAAAAGCGTGACGCCCCCGCGCAGCAACGCATTTCGACGCTTCGCATAACCGGCATGCACGGCCACGACGTCCGTGGCCTCAAGTGAATTGGTGAGTGCGCGCACTGCCACACCGCGTGATGTCAGGGTAATAAACGCCTTCAAACCTGCCGCGCCCGGCACCAGATAGGGAGAGACCACGTCGATCTTCTTCTCAATCTGACCTACCGCGTGCATCAGACGTGTGGCCAGGAGGTCCTCACGCGGTACGGCGCCTTGCCCTTTAATCGGATCGTCGCTGACCAGAACTGCGCGTGTCCATTCCAGGCTGAGATTGCCGTTGACCAGCTCAGCCCTGACATCCGAGCCTTCCAGCACCCGGCAGTACTGGAAAAACTGTGGCAGTCCGCGAAACCGCGTAAGACCGCTGTCGATGGGGTCCGCGCCACTGGCGGCACCGACAATCGGTCCGGCAGGATGCGCGGACAGGCAGGCCCAGTAGCGGTCGAAGTCGGCAGACACCCAAGGCACGATGTCACCCGCCGCAAGAACATCGAGGTCAACGAACATCGCGTCATTGCCGGTGTCGAAATACCTGTCGCCCACATTTCGCCCGCCGAGGATGGTCACGAGCCCGTCTACTGTGAATGACTTATTGTGCATCCGACGGTTCAGCCGAAAGAAATCAAAAATATAGCAAAGTGACTTGAGACGGCGCAGGTTGAACGGGTTGTATAGTCGCACTTCGACATTCCGATGCGCCTCGAGCGCCGCCAGTTCTGGATCAAGCCCAGAGGTGCCGTTGTCATCCAAGAGCAACCGCACCCGAACGCCACGATCGGCGGCTCGTCGCAACGCGTCCAGCATCATGAAACCTGTCAGATCACCGTACCAAATGTAGTATTGCGCGTCGATCGACGATAGCGCCGAATCGGCAAGAAAGATCCGCGCGGCAAAGGCGTCAGCTCCGTTCAACAAAGGCCTGACACCGGTCAGCCCGTTATGCGCGTTAGCCATTGGCGCAAAGATCTCCGACAGAGCACCGCAGCGCAACGGCGGTAGGGCCGTACTCGTTGTGCGGCTCGAAAGGGAGGGCATCCGGAAAACTGCGCGAGCCAAAAGGACCGCTAGTGCCGATGTAATCCCAAGCGCCAACAGGGTTGCCAACACGGTCATCATTCTGAGCCTGCCGCTCGTACCGCGTCACGAGGTGACAGATGCCGAAACTGCCCAATGATCGGTCGGTGATCCGAGGCCATGATTGCATTCGGTCCAGCAATCACCCCACTGCTCAGCAATTCCAGGTCGCGGCTATAGACCAGGCGGTCCAGGTTGAGGAACGGGCGGCCAGCCGGGAAGGTCGGGCCTGGGCTGTGGATGCAAAGCCAATCGGGCACTGCCTCGAACCCCCGCTGGTCACGCCATTCGTTGTAATCGCCCGCGATAACAGTCGGCCTGTGATCTAGCTCGGCCAACCGCGCGACAATGAAGCTGATTTGCTTGCGGCGATTGCCGCGCAACAAACCCAGATGAACACCTACAATACGAACCGCCACTCCGCGCACCGTCAGATCGACGATGACCACACCTCGCGGTTCTAGGGCTGGCAGATCATGAAGATGTATTGCGCCCACCTCGGTGCCTGGCCGCTTCAGCATCGCAATCCCGTGCCAGCCAAGGCCGACGGCGCTTGGCGTCAAGTCGATCACTTCGAAAGGGCCAATCCGACCCTGCATGCGCGGCAGGGCAGCGTGGCGTGGGGGTATGCGGAAGTCAGCTTCCTGCAACAAGACAACATCGGCGTCGAAGTCGACAATGGCGCCTATGGTCCGCGAAGGACGGCGTCGGAAGTCGCGGCCCAGCCCGGCGCGGATGTTCCAGCTTGCCACCGTAAGGTCCGTCATTCGCACTAATCCTTCAGGAGCCGATGCCCTGCCCAGAACGTTCTCAGGTCCGACCTATAAATCAAAGGCTTCTTTTCCAAGCTGTGGGGCTCCACCTTAGAGCCAGCCCAAAACAGGTGCCATGGGTGAGGGACTGAGTTCGAAGGTATTGTTGTTGACCTCCACAAGACCATCGGTCAAAAAGTGGCTAAGGCCGTCGCGATATTTGGCGATGTAGGCCAGCGCCTCGCCCAAGGGCGATTTGGCCCCGCCGTCGACCACCGTGGTACAGCTTCACCAGTAGGAGCATGACCGCAATCCGGGCGTCGGGGCAGTGTGCAGAAAAAAAACTTTGCTACGCACTACCGCATGCATCTCGACGAGGCGGCCTCGGAGGTTGTGGGCAGCGTCGAGGAGCGTAAGCGCAACAGGCGGACCTACATCTACGACCGGTTCCGGATCGGGACCGAGATGAAGAGCCGCTACCTCGGCGAGGATAGCCCCGACTTACGCGATCGCCTGGCGCGCGCGGCCGATCTGAAGGCGAAGGCCCGGGAGCGAAAGAAGCGCATGTCTCGCATGGCGCGCGTCCTGCGGTCCGAAGGATTGATCGGAACCGACAGGGAGACAGGCTCACTGCTTCTTGCCTTCGCGCGCGCCGGCGTCTTCCGGCAGGGCGGCACGTTGATCGGGACCGGAGCCTAAGTGTCACATCCCGGAAGGTGATATGGCTGTTTCCTGAACACC
>NZ_RPEM01000029.1 GCF_004745575.1 Pseudotabrizicola sediminis
GCGCTTGGCGTGCCAATCGCGGCGGGTTTGCTTTACCCGGTGACGGGGATGTTGCTGTCCCCGATGATCGCAGCGGCAGCGATGAGCCTGTCGTCCGTCTCGGTCATCACCAACGCATTGCGGCTGCGGCGGGTGGCGTTGTGAACGGCACCAGTTTCATTGTGGCACCCGGGACGGACTTTTCCCTCGCAAAGCGCCCGACGCGGATTGATCCCTTCTGCACATCCAAGGACGAATACCGCAAGCTGTTCCGGCATCATGTGAAGTGTCTGGACACGCACCAACGCTTGCAGTACGCCGCCAACTGCCAAGCGATCCTGCTGATCTTTCAGGCGATGGATGCGGCGGGCAAGGACGGGGCGATCCGGCATGTCTTGTCAGGTGTCAATCCGCAAGGGTGCCAGGTGTTCAGTTATCAGCATCCGTCCGCCACGGAATCGCAGCACGATTTCCTCTGGCGCACCACCTGCGACCTGCCCGAACGCGGTCGCGTCGGCATCTTCAACCGGTCCTATTATGAAGAGGTGTTGATCGTCCGCGTCCACCCCGAGCTTCTGCAAGCCCAAGCGCTGGCAGAGCCAATGGTTGACGCTGACGCCTTCTGGAAACAGCGGTATCTGTCGATCATCAATCATGAGCACCATCTGCACGCCAACGGAACCCGCGTCATCAAGATCTTCCTGCATTTGTCGAAAGACGAACAGCGCAAGCGCTTTCTTAATCGCATCGACGACCCGACCAAGAACTGGAAATTCACCGCATCGGACATGACCGAACGCGGCTTCTGGGATAACTACCAGGCCGCCTACGAGGCCTGCATTGCTGCAACCAGCACCCCTGAGTCGCCGTGGTATGTTGTGCCCGCAGACCATAAGAAGACCGCGCGGCTGATCGTGTCGCAGATCTTGCTCTATACGTTCGACAGTCTTGACCTGCACTATCCAACGACCAGCGCAGAGCGCCAGCAAGAATTGGTCGCGATCCGACGGACGCTGGACATTTGAAAACCTTGGCATCGGGCCGAGCGTTGTCGCGTAAGTGTCAACGGGCGGGGCACGGTAAATTGCCGATTTCCAAGCGCCGGCTGACTTTCCGAAACCGAGGTCCACACTGCCGTGCACGTCCAACCAAAACCTGACACCCAAGAGCGGTAGACGGTGAGGTGGCCCTTGATGCCCGGATTCCAACGACACTCGATCGCGCCTTGCGGTGGCTGAGATCGGCGATGGGCTACCCGGGGTCCGGATATGCCCGTCGCGCGCGTCAATCAAAAATCCATGTCACCAAGCCACGAATTCAATGTGTTGGCATCATGAAGACCTCGTTCACCGCACAGCGTGGGTCGGCTTCAAGCGCAAAGAGTGCGGCACGGGCAACGTCTTCGACCTGCAACTTGTCGGGCTTGGGTTCGTCAAAAAACGCCGTGTTAACCATGCCGGGGGCGATGATCGTGCAGCGGCCGCCAAAGGACTTCATTTCTTCGGACAGGTTGCCGCCATATCCATGCACGAACCATTTCGACGCGCCGTAGACTGATCCTGCAATGTGCACCCGACCAGCGGCGGACCCCGTTAGTAGCAGATGCCCCGCCCGTTTCTTCAGGTGAGGCATTGCGGCCATGACGGTCCAAAGGACACCCAGAACATTCACGCCGATCATCTGCTCCCATTCCGTCGGGTCGCCAGCGTCGGTGCCGGAGGCCGAAAGCCCCATGCCTGCGTTGGCGAACGCGGCGTTCAGCCCGCCCGTTTTGCCGACGAATGTCGCCATTGCTGCCTTCAGGTTGTTCAGGTCGGTCACATCGCCCGGCAAGGCCACGGCCCTGTCCCCAAACTCGTCCACCAGAGCATTCAGCTTGTCCTCCGATCGCGCGAAAAGCCCGACTTGCCAGCCTTCCGCAATCGCCAATCGTGCCGTCGCCGCCCCGATGCCGCTCGATGCGCCGGTGATGAAAAGTGCCTTCGTGCTCATGTCGTGTCCAATTGTGCGAGGGGGCATCTGAAAGGGAACGTTTCCGCGGTCATTGCGTTGCGTCCGCGCCGAATTATTCGCGTTACGGCGAAAGCGGCGTCAGGAGTTAAGGCCGACCGTCTGGACGATTACCGGCATTGGCAGGGAACACATGGCGGCGCCAATCGTTGCAAGAGTCAGCGCAAAGGGGCCAGCATGTCGACAATCACCACAGTCAATCCCGCGACCGAGCAAGACATTCAGACCTACACTCTGATGACCGAACAAGAGGCGACAGACCGGATCGAGGCCTGCCACGCGGCGTTTCTGGAGTGGCGCAAGCTGAGCCATGACGAACGGGCCTCGTTTCTGACGAGGATCGGCCAGGCGCTGCGCGAGCACGCCGACGAGTTGGCCGCCTTGATGACACGTGAGACCGGCAAGCTGTTGAAGGATGGGCATATCGAAGTCGAGATTTGTGCGGCAATCTGTGACTACACCGCCCAACACGGGCCGGACGCGCTTGCCGATGAAGAGCGCACGCACGGACCCGACCAGAAGCGCGGCGTCGTCACCTATCAGCCGATTGGCGTGATCTACTCGATCCAGCCGTGGAATTTTCCCTTCTACCAGCCGGTCCGCGTGCTGGCCGCCAACCTGATGGCGGGCAACGGCTGCGTTCTGAAACATGCCAGCATCTGTATCGGGTCAGGCCTGCGCCTGCGCGAGTTGTGTATCCAAACAGGTCTGCCCGAGGATCTGTTTCAGGTCGTCGTGATCGATCATGACACCAGCGATATCCTGATCGCGCACCCGAAGGTTCGCGCTGTGACGATGACAGGCAGCGATGAGGCCGGACGGCATGTCGGCGCAATGGCCGCCAAGGCGCTTAAGAAAACCGTCCTCGAACTGGGGTCAAACGACGCCTATCTGGTGCTGGAAGATGCCGATATCGAAACTGCGGTCAAGTTCTCGGTCATCGGGCGGCTCTATAACAACGGCGAGACCTGCGTATCGGCCAAGCGTTTCATCGTGACGGACAAGGTCTACGACGCCTTTGTCGATGGCTTTGTGGCGCAGATGAAGGCCATTCGCATGGGCGATCCGACGGATGCGAACAGCCAGCTTGGCCCGCTGTCGAGCAAGGCGCAGTTCGACATGGTCAAGGAACAGGTGGATATCAGCGTCGCCAAAGGGGCAACGGTCCTGTGCGGCGGCCAGGCGCCGGATCGCAAGGGTGCCTATTATCCGGCTACGGTTCTGGCCGACCTCTCGCCCGGCATGCCCGCCTATGATGATGAGATTTTCGGGCCTGTCGCGTCGGTCATCCGGGCCAAGGACGACGAAGACGCCATGCGGCTGGCCAACGAAAGCCGCTATGGTCTCGGCGGCGGGATCTTCTCCAAGGACGAGGACTGCGCCTTCAAGCTGGCCCGTGACCACTTTGATACCGGCATGATCCGCATCAACACCTTCGGGGCCATGGATCCGAACATGCCGTTCGGTGGGGTCAAGGATTCTGGCTACGGACGCGAGCATGGCGGCTTTGGCATCAAGGAATTCGTCAATGTGAAGGCGATCTTCCTGCCCTGACCGCGCCTGACCCCACGCCATCCCTCCTCACATTCACACTGAAGGACGACCCCATGAGCATGACCATCCTCGTTGCTGGTGCCACTGGCAAAACCGGACTACTGCTTGTTCAGGAATTGCTGGATCAGGGCCACAAGCCAACCGCGCTCGTCCGCGAAAGTTCCGACACCAGCGCGCTGCCGCAAGGCGTTGACCTGCGCCGGGGTGATCTGACCAACCTGCACGACGGTGTGTGCGACGGGATGGATGCGGTGATCTTTGCCGCAGGCTCCGGTGGGTCGACGGGCCCAGAGATGACTGACAAGGTGGACCGGGATGGTGCCAGACGTCTGACCGATCTGGCGCGCGACGCAGGGGTGACGCGTTTTGTGATGCTCAGTTCCGTCGGGGCAGACCAAACGGACCCGACGGGAGAGCTTGCCCATTACCTGAAAGCCAAGCACGCGACCGACGAGCACCTGATGGCCTCTGGGCTGACCTATGCAATCGTGCGCCCGGTGGCGTTGAGCAACGACGCGCGCGGTGCGGATGTGATCCTGGGCGAAAACGTCGACAAATCCGCGAAGGCTTCGCGCGCGGATGTGGCCCATGTATTGGCCGAGGCCGCTACCACTGGCCGTTTTGACGGCATCGCGCAGGATATGCAATCCGCCTGACATTGCGATCGTGCCAGTGCTCTGGCCGCTAAGAAAATTCAATGATTTTCCGCACGCTGATTTTCCTGAAAGGACCCGTTCCCATGACGCAATCGAAGACACGGAACCGCAAGTTTGTCCTCGCCAAGCGTCCCAAGGGTGAGCCGGACGACAGCACCCTTCGACTTGAAACCGAAGACGTTGCGAACCCCGGCAAGGGCCAGATGCTGCTGCGCAACAAATATCTGTCGCTGGACCCTTACATGCGGGGCCGGATGAGTGATGCGCCGTCCTATGCGGCCCCGGTCGAGATCGGAGCGGTCATGGTTGGCGGCACTGTCGCGCAGGTCGTGTCCTCCGACATAGGGGGCTTTGCTGCGGGTGACTGGGTTCAGGCGTTCGGCGGCTGGCAGGATTACAGCCTGTCCGACGGCAGCGGCGTGATCAACATGGGAAAGACTCCCGAAAACCCGTCCTGGGCGCTGGGCGTGCTGGGGATGCCGGGCCTGACAGCTTGGGCGGGGCTGACTCAGATCGGCCTGCCGAAACAAGGCGAGACGCTGGTCGTTGCCGGTGCCAGTGGTCCCGTAGGGGCCACTGTGGGTCAGGTTGGCAAGATCCTCGGCCTGCATGTCGTCGGGATTGCGGGAGGGGCCAAAAAGTGCGCCCACGTGGTCGACACCCTCGGCTTCGATGCTTGCATTGATTACAAGGCAGCCGGGTTTCCCGCTGCTTTGAAAGCGGGGGTGCCGGGCGGCATCGACATCTACTTTGAAAACGTTGGCGGCGCGGTTTTCGACGCGGTTCTGCCTTTGCTGAACCCCAAGGCGCGCATCCCCGTCTGCGGCCTGATCTCGCAATACAACGC
Organism: Pseudotabrizicola sediminis; assembly: GCF_004745575.1. Lineage (GTDB taxonomy): Bacteria > Pseudomonadota > Alphaproteobacteria > Rhodobacterales > Rhodobacteraceae > Pseudotabrizicola > Pseudotabrizicola sediminis. The sequence continues at coordinate 5,047 of NZ_RPEM01000029.1, forward strand.
TACCGCGCTGCCGGACGGCCCGGACCGGATGAGCCTGTTGTTCGGCACGATCCTGCGCAAGCGGATGACCCTGCGCGGTTTCATTGTCTTCGATGACTTTGGCCACCTTTACCCCGAATTCGCGCAGCAGATGGGCGCGTGGGTCAAAGCAGGAAAAGTCCAATACCGCGAGGAAATGATCGAGGGCCTGGAACGCGCTCCGGCTGCCTTCGTTGGTTTGCTGCGGGGTGAGTCTTTCGGAAAACGCGTTGTCAAGCTGACCGCCTGAAACACAGCCATTTTTGAAAGGCACTTCCCGATGAAAATCCTCATGGTTCTCACATCGCACGACAAACTCGGTGACACCGGCAAGAAAACCGGTTTCTGGCTCGAGGAATTCGCCGCACCCTACTATGTTTTCAAGGACGCGGGGTGCGACGTCACGCTGACCTCGCCCAAGGGCGGCCAGCCGCCGTTGGACCCCACCAGCGACGCGGACGATGCACAGACGGAGGCAACCAAGCGCTTCAAGGGCGACAAGGCGGCCCAAACCGATCTGGCAAACACGGTCGTTCTTGCGACGGTATCGCCGGATGGCTTCGACGCGGTTTTCTATCCTGGCGGTCACGGCCCGCTGTGGGATCTGGCCGAAGACGCCGACAGCATTGCGTTAATCGAAACCTTTGCAGGTTCCAATCGCCCGATTGCAGCCGTCTGCCATGCCCCTGCGGTGTTCAAGCACCCCAAAGGCGCAGACGGCAAACCGCTGATATCGGGCAAGACTGTGGCCGGGTTCACCAATACCGAAGAAGCGGCTGCTGGTCTGACCGATGTGGTGCCTTTTCTGGTTGAGGACATGCTGAAAGCCAACTGTGGCATTTATGAAAAGGGCGCGGACTGGGCGTCGTTCGTGGTGACTGACGGCAAGCTGGTCACCGGCCAGAACCCGGCGTCGTCGGAAGAGGCAGCGCGGAAACTGCTCGACTTGGTCCGATGCGGTTATTTTTTGGCGCCCGCGATACTGATGTCGCACCGCTAACCGCTGCACACTTCGAAAGGCCATTTCATGAGCGAGACATTCGACAGCATCGTGATTGGGGCAGGTCAAGCCGGTCCGGCGATGGCGGCCCGGTTGGCTGCGACCGGCGAACGGGTGGCGTTGATCGAACGCGACCAGATGGGCGGCACCTGCGTCAACACCGGCTGCACGCCGACCAAGACACTCGTCGCGTCGGCCCACGCAGCGTGGCTGGCGCGCGAGGGGGCGCGGTATGGCGTCCTGACAGGCCCGGTATCAGTGGACGCAGCCCGGGTGCGCGCGCGTAAGGATGCGGTCGTGCTGGCTGCGCGCGGCAACGTTACCCGCTGGATGGAGAACACCGCCGGCATCACCGTGATCCGCGGGCACGCGCGGTTTACCGGGCCGCATACGGTGGCGATCGACGACCGACAGCTGACGGCCGCGCGGATTTTTGTCAATGTGGGGGCAAGGGCCACGGTGCCGCCCGTGCCGGGGATCGACACCATCCCCTATTTGACCAACGCCGATGTGATGGATCTGGACGTCGTGCCCGATCATCTGATCATTCTGGGCGGCAGCTATATCAGTCTTGAATTTGCGCAGATCTTTCGCCGCTTCGGGGCCGAGGTGACCATTCTTGAGGCCGCCCCCAAATTCCTTGGCCGCGAGGATGCCGATATCGCAGCACAAATCCATGAAATCCTGACGGGCGAGGGCATCCGGATCGAGGTGGGGATCACCGATCTGTCCTTTGCACCGGCGGATCACGGCATCACCGCGCGCTTTCGCACCGCTGCTGGGGACGATGTCGCGTTGACGGGCAGTCATCTGCTGGTCGCAACGGGGCGGTTGCCAAATACGGACGATCTGGGGCTTGAAGCGGCAGGGCTGTCTGCCGACCCGCGCGGCGCCATCCCGGTGAATGACACCTGCCGCAGCGCGCAGCCGCATATCTGGGTGCTGGGCGAGGCGAACGGCCGCGGTGCCTTTACTCATACCGCCTACAATGACTTCGAGATTGTCGCGGGCAACCTTCTTGACGGCGAAGACCGCAAGATCAGTGACCGCAAGCCGGTCTATGCGCTGTTCATCGACCCTCCGCTTGGTCGGATCGGCATGAGCGAGGCCGAGGCGAGCGCCGCCGGTCATCGCGTCTTGGTAGGCACCCGAGCCATGGCGCGGGTCAGCCGTGCCGTCGAGGTGGGTGAAACACGCGGGATGATGAAGGTCGTCTTCGATGCCGAAACGCGTCAGCTTCTGGGGGCCGCGATCATCGGCTTTCACGGCGACGAAGCAGTGCAGTTCCTGTTGCCCGCGCTTTATCAGCGCCTCACTGACCATGACATCCGCTCCATGACCGGAATCCATCCGACCGTTACCGAGCTGCTGCCTTATGCCATCGCCGATGCGAAGGAGGTCTGAGAGGTCAGGCGGCCGCGAAAACTAAGCCATGCAAACCGGGCCACGGTCGATCAGCAGTATCATGCGGGGCCGTGCCCGCAGCCTTCCGGATTGACGGATTGTTATCGGCCAACGGTCTCATCCCATGCGCCGCCGTGCTTGGTCTGGAACGCAACCTGATGTCCGCGCGTTTCGCGTATGCCCCAAGGGGCTGGACACAGGAGTATCCGATGCTGAAATCCACATCACTTGCCGCGTTGCTGGCGGTGACGCTTGTCCTGCCCGCCACTGCAGACACTATCCGCGTTGGCATGTCGGGCGGGTATTTCCCCTTTACTTTTGTCCGGCAGGACACGCTGCAAGGTTTTGAGGTCGATCTGATGAATGCCCTTGCCGAACGGACTGGCGATACGGTGGAGTTTTCCACCATGTCGTTTTCGGGTCTGATCGGCGCGCTGGAAGCGGGTCGAATCGACACCATCGCCAATCAGATCACTGTCACACCCGACCGCGCGGCGAAGTTCGCTTTCAGCCAGCCCTATGTCTATGACGGTGCGCAGGTGGTGGTGAAGGCGGGAAACGAGACCGAAATCAGCGGCGTAGACAGCCTGCGGGGCCGCACCGTTGCGGTCAACCTCGGCTCCAACTTCGAGCAACTGTTGCGCGACCTGCCGTTTGCCGACGAGATCGACATAAAGACCTACGAGAGCAACATTGAGCAGGACACCGCACTTGGCCGCGTCGATGCTTTTGTGATGGACCGGGTTTCCTCGGCGCAGGTCATCAAGGAAAGCCCGCTGCCCCTCGCACTGGCTGGCCCGCCGTTCAGCGAGATTCAGAATGCACTGCCGTTCCGCAACGATCCGGAGGGTCAAGCGTTGCGCGACCGGCTTGACGCCGCACTAACGGAGATGAAAACCGATGGCACGTTGCGGGCCATTTCCGAGAAATGGCTTGACCTTGACGTGACGGCGCCTGCGGGTTGAAGCATGCGGGCGCTTGATCTTAATTACATGCTGGGTCTCGTGCCGGTCATCCTTGGCTATGTGCCGCTGACTATTGGCATGGCGCTGGCCGCGATGGCGGGCGCGCTGGTGCTGGCCAGCCTGATGGCGGTCGAACGGGTGGTGCGCGTGCCGGTGCTGGACTTGTTCGTGAAATTGTTCATCAGCTTTTTCCGCGGCACGCCGCTGCTGGTGCAGCTGTTCTTGTTCTACTACGGCCTGCCGCAGATCCTGCCGGTTCTGGCGGGGATCAACGGCGTGACGGCAGCGATCATCGGCCTGACGCTGCATTTTTCGGCCTACATGGCCGAAAGCATCCGCGCCGCGATACTGGGCGTCGATCGTAGCCAGTGGGAGGCGGCGAAGTCCGTCGGCATGACGCAAACGCAGTCAATGCGCCGGATCATCCTGCCGCAAGCGGCACGCGTCGCCGCACCGACGCTGGCAAATTACTTCATCGACATGATCAAAAGCACATCGCTGGCGTTCACCCTTGGCGTAACCGAAATGATGGGTGCCACGCAAAAGGAAGCGGCTGGCAGCTTTTTGTATTTCGAGGCGTTTCTTGTCGTGGCGGTGCTGTATTGGGTCATCGTCGAAATGTTGTCGCTGCTGCAAAAGCGGCTGGAACTTCGCCTGAACAAGGCGCTTGCCCGATGATCAGCATCCTCGGGTTGACCAAACGCTACGGCACGAACACGGTGCTGGACGCCATCGATCTCGAGATCGCGGCGGGTGAACGGGTGGCGGTCATCGGCCCGTCCGGGACGGGAAAATCGACGCTGCTGCACTGTTTGAACTATCTCGACCGACCTGACAGCGGTGTGATCCGGATCGGGGATCTGACGGTTGATGCGGCCACGGCGCGGCCTGCAGACATCCTCGCGCTGCGCCGCCGCACCGCGTTCGTGTTCCAGAACTATGCGCTCTTCGCCAACAAGACCGCACGCGAAAACATCACCGAAGCCCTGATCACCGTGCAGCGTAAACCCCGTGATGAGGCGGATTTGCGGGCGGATGCGATCCTGCGCGAGATCGGGCTTTCGGACAAGGCCGAGGCCTATCCGGCGGCTCTTTCGGGCGGGCAACAACAGCGCATCGGCATCGGCCGCGCGATGGCGCTGGACGCCAGCCTGATGTTGTTCGACGAGCCGACATCGTCGCTTGACCCCCAATGGGTGGGCGAGGTGCTGGACCTGATGCGCCGCGTCGCGGAGCGGCGGCAGACCATGGTGATTGTCACCCACGAGATGCAGTTCGCGCGCGAGATTGCCGACCGGGTGATCTTCATGGACGGCGGGCGTATCGTCGAACAGGGGCCGCCCGCGCAACTGTTCGATGCACCGCGCGACAAACGCACGGAAAGCTTTTTGCGCCGTGTCAGATAGGCAGACCAACGCCTCTTGCCCCCGTCTCGGCCACAGAGACCACGGAACGAATATTACTGGCAGGCGTTTGAGGCATAGGATCAGAACCTCACGGCACCGTCCCCGCCCAAATCACGCGCATCAGGAATGAATGACATGATGAAACCAAACCTTCTTTCCGCCGCTGCGGGGATGTTGATCGCAATGGCTTCGGCCGCGTCCGCAGACATTGTCGTGTCGTCCAAGATCGACACCGAAGGTGGACTACTGGGCAACATCATCGCACTGGCGCTGGAAGATGCAGGGCTTCCGGTGGAACGCCGTCTGCAATTGGGCAGCACGCAAGTCGTGCGCGAGGCCTTGTTGGCCAATCAGATCGACATCTATCCCGAATACACCGGAAACGCGGCTTTCTTCTTTAACGAAGCCGATCAGGACATCTGGAACGATGCGGCTGCCGGATATGACCGCGCAGCCGAACTTGACGCTCAACAAAACGCGGTGGTCTGGCTGACCCCCTCGCCCGCAAACAATACCTGGGCCATTGCCGTGACCGGCCCGGTGGCAAAAGAAAACGGGCTGGTCACGATGTCGGACTTCGGGGTCTGGGTCGCGGGCGGCGGTCGGGTCAAGCTAGCCGCGTCGACCGAGTTCGTGTCCTCACCTGCTGTTCTGCCCGCTATGCAGGACACATATGGTTTCAAGCTTACACCGGATCAGACAGTGGTGCTGTCGGGTGGTGACACGGCGGCGACCATTCAAGCGGCGGCGCGCGGGACCTCTGGCGTCAATGCGGCGATGGTCTACGGCACCGATGGCGGGGTGGGGGCCACAGGGCTGGTTGTGATGGCGGACGACAAGGGTGTTCAGCCGGTCTATGCGCCCACGCCGATCATCCGGGCAGAAGTTCTTGCTGAGTATCCAACGATCGCGGACGTGTTGGGTCTGATTTTTGCGGATCTGGACCTTGTCACGCTGCAAGAACTGAACGGCCGCATTCAGGTGGGCGGAGAACCGGCCGAAGCGGTCGCGCGCGACTATCTCAGCCGCGCAGTTGCCGACTGATCGTGGGATGATGATCGTTGCCCCCCGGCGCCTTGCGCTGTCTGCACCGGGCTTCTTGTTCGCTGTTTTGGGGCTTGGCGCGTTACTGGTTCCATTCATGACGATCGCTGCCAACCGGATCGTTGCCGGCAACGGGATCATGGTTTGGGATCTTGCAGCCCCTGCCGCGATGTGGCCAGGTCTGGCGGCTGTGGTTGCGGGACTGTTGCTTGGCTTGTCCGACAAGATGACATGGGCGCGGTTCGCGGGTGCGGGGCTCGGCTTGGCGGGAGTGGTGGTCCTTCTGATGCTGGGTGCCCCGGCGCTACTGGAAGGTGCCGGTGCCAATGCCCGCGTCTCGCCATCGGTGGGGTTCTGGTGCCTGCTGGGCGTGTTCCTGCTGCTGGCTGCGGATGCTTTGGCTGGCATGGCGCCGGGCCCCTTGATGCGGGCCGGACTGTTGGCGATGGCGCTTGGGGCACTTGCGGCAGTCCTGTGGTCCGGTGCACTGGATGATCTGTCGATCCTGCTCGAATATGCCAGCCGACGGGATGCGTTCGTTGCCGCGACTTGGCAGCATCTGGGTCTGGCCTTCGGGTCGCTGGCCGCCGCGGCGGCGATCGGGTTCCCACTGGGCATCGTGTGTCACCATCAGGCCCGATTGCGCAGCGCGATCTTGCCGGTGCTGAGCTTCCTGCAAACCATCCCCTCGCTTGCCATGTTCGGGCTGATGATCCCGGTCCTTGCCTGGGTAGGGGCGACGGTTCCGGGCGCGCAGGCGTTGGGGATTGCCGGGATCGGGTTTGCCCCGGCGTTTCTGGCGCTGGTTCTGTATGCGCTGCTGCCCGTGGTGGGCAACACGGTCGCAGGACTGGCCGCCGCGCCCGAAGCCGCCCGCGAGGCCGCCCGCGGAATGGGCATGACCCCGCGACAGCGCCTGTGGCGTGTCGAACTGCCTCTGGGCCTGCCGATCATCCTGACCGGGCTTCGCATCGTGCTGGTGCAGAACATCGGGTTGGCGGTGATTGCCGGGCTGATCGGCGGAGGTGGGTTCGGCACGTTCGTCTTTCAGGGCCTGAATCAGACTGCGACCGATCTGATCTTGCTGGGCGCGCTGCCGACCGTGGCCTTTGCGCTGACGGCGGCGATTTTCATGGATATTCTGGTTGACCTGACCCGGACGATGCCGGAGCCCGCTGATGATTGAAATCGACGGGCTCACCAAGACCTACGGCGACACCAGAGCCGTCGATGCCGTCACCATGACTGTCGAAACCGGCACGATCACCGTCATTGTGGGCACGTCGGGGTCTGGAAAGACCACGCTGTTGCGTATGGTCAACCGGTTGGAAGAGCCGGCATCAGGCGAGGTGCGCATCAACGGCACATCGACGCTTTCGGTCCAGCCGCACCTTCTGCGGCGGCGCATCGGCTATGCCATTCAGGGGCATGGCCTGTTTCCGCATCACACCGTCGCGCGCAATATCGCCGCGGTGCCCATGCTGTTGAACTGGCCGCATGACAAGATTGCTGCCCGCGTTGATGAACTGCTGGAGTTGTTCTCGATGGACCCGGTGCAGTTTCGGGACCGCTATCCCGCTGACTTGTCCGGCGGGCAGCAACAGCGCGTCGGCGTGGCCCGCGCCCTGGCATCCCGACCCGACCTGATGCTGATGGATGAACCCTTTGGCGCGCTCGATCCGATCATCCGGGCCCGCGCGCAAGACGATTTGCGCCGCATCCAGCAGAAACTGGGGTCAACCATCATGCTGGTGACCCATGACATGGAAGAGGCGATCCGGCTGGCCGACAAGATCGCGGTGATGGATGCCGGGCGGCTGGTGCAATATGCCCCCCCGGCCGAAATCATCACGCATCCCGCAACCGATTTCGTGGCCGACATGGTGGGCGATGTGGAACGCCCGTTGCGGTTGCTGTCGCTGATCCCGGTGTCGCAAGTCGTGGTCGACGGCCCTGCCGAAGGTGCGGCCATCGCGTCGGACGCGAGCCTGCGCGACGCGCTGTCTGCCTGTTTGTGGACCGGTCGCACAGCGGTGCCGGTTGAACGGGATGGCGTGCCGATTGGTCATGTGACGCTGGACGCGATCCGTGCTTGCGCGGAATTCCAGCCGTGACGGCTGCAAATGCCCTACGTCTGGCGGTGCTGGTCTTGCTGGTGGCACTGGTTGTCCACCCGCAATGGTTCGAGGTGTTCTTTGCGCCCTTGGCACCTGAGGGTGGACCTGTAATGTATGAGCGCGCCTCTCTGTTGTCGCTGTCGCTGAACCATCTGGGTCTTGTGTTTGCCGCATCTGGTGCTGCTACGCTGGTGGCCGTGGCATTGGCCATTCTTGTCACACGTCCGGCCGGGGCTGCCTTTCGCCCGCTCGCCCGCAGTATTGCCAACATGGGCCAGACCTTTCCGCCCGTGGCCGTGCTGGCGCTTGCCGTGCCAAGCCTGGGGTTCGGGTCTGGGCCAACTTTGGTCGCGCTGTTCCTGTACGGCCTGCTGCCGATACTGGAGAACGCCATCACCGGCCTGACAAACCTGCCCCGTGCCACAATGGAGGCTGCGCGCGGGATCGGCCTGTCGCGGTGGCAAAGCCTGACGCGCGTCGAGATCCCCCTTGCCCTGCCGGTCATCCTGACGGGCATCCGCCTGTCTGTCGTCATCGCCTTGGCGACAGCGACGATCGGATCGACTGTTGCAGCACGCACGCTGGGCGAGGTGATCATCGCGGGGCTCTTGACCAACAACACGGCTTTTGTTCTGCAGGGTGGGCTGATCGTGGGGCTGTTTGCAGTTTTGATCTATGATGCGATGGGACAAATCGAAGCGCTCCTTGTGCACAGTGCGCGCATCTGATGCGAGCAGTGTTCCAGCACGGTGGTTTCAGGGCGATGGGCCGACCTGTTTGATGCACATCCCGGAATGCAACTGGCAGTGACAGCCGGGTGAAGCGTGGGCTATCGAAGGTGCTCTGCTTGGCTTTTCCCTTGTTGGAGCGGGAGTCCTCGACAAGCGTCAGGTCGTCTCCTCCCCTTGACCATTTTCTCTCTCTTCGTCCTTTGCGCGACTGAGATGGTGCTTTGGCGGTGAAATTCTCTGTCAGAGCGCGCTCAACCAACCAAGTTGCCGGATGCCCACCATGCACTAACATTAACGTGGAACGCTCGATGGGGGCAGTCCACCCTTTGGCACGGGGTTCGTCAATGTCACGTGGAGTCTGGTCGGATATGCATCGATCAGCTTAATGGTGCCAATCCACCTTGGTAACGCTAGGTGTTTGATCCCAGGTTTTGATGGTGCGATCTTTTCT
>NZ_RPEM01000003.1 GCF_004745575.1 Pseudotabrizicola sediminis
GTCATGTTCTGGCTATGACGATCAATGAGTCTGGAGCCTAGATAATATGATGGTTAAAGTAATTAGGAGTCTGGATGTCATGACTTTCTTATATAAAGATAAGATCGAAATCCCTGATCTTACGCTCAAGCTGGTTTCGTTTTGCTTCATACAACGCGAGGAGCGGTACGGATTCGACAGCCCCCAACAAAGCCGATTTCCGAGGCGCAAGTTCAATACTCGCATGGGTATAACTCGTCCGCACCAGCACACTTGGTTTGGTCCGCGTCATTGGAGCCTCATGTAAAAATCAGACCCCGCCACCGCGCGACAGAACCCCTCATAGCTCAGGTCAATCCGTGCCTGACGCTGCACCAGATGGCGGTGGCCCTCCTCCACAAGGCCGGGGATCGACAATGCCCGATCCGCCTCGGCTTCATCCGTCACATACAGCGGATAATCTGCCCCCAGATATTCCACCACCGCAGGCAGCGGGTTGATCAGGATGGGCGTGGCGCGGGCGATGCATTCGATCACCACATTGTTCGCCGCCGTGCCATAGAGCAGGCACAGCACCACCGAAGATGACAGCAGCTCGTCGTAGCGGTCGTTGGGAATGAATTCCACCATCTCGACGCCCGGGTCGCGCTGATCGCCAAACACCGCAATCTCGCGGTCCAGAAACGCGCGGGTCCAGTGTTTTGTCAGCATGATCCGCCGGTGGCCGGGAGCCCGCAGCCGGTGGATCGCCTGCAGCCGCCGCAGCCAGTCGCCCACCTGCACCACCGCGGGCGCAGCGCGATAGGCCACCGGATCGAACGGGGTGGCGTCATAGCCGGTCGGGTGCTTGACCGCGAGCGTGGGCAGGCCGGGCAGAAACCGGTTCAGATCCGCCTCCAGATCCTGCGCAAGGGTCACGATCCCCCGGCAGGCAGGCAGCGATTGCCGGAACAGCGTAGAAGAAAGAAATGTCTCGGGCCGGGTTGCAGGCTCGAACCAGTCCGGCGCGTCAAACGGGATATGCAGAATGCCAATCCAGGGCCGGGTCAGGGGCCGGACGTCGGGTGACCGTGCCTCGCCCGTCTCCGTGCCCCAGACAAACTGGCGTTCCAGAAAGGGGATGAACAGCACGCCATCGCCAGCTTCGGTTTCCAGTGGGGTCAGCGCGTTGACCAGCGTGTTGAAATTGTTGCGATGCTGACCATAGTCACGGCCCTTTTGCCCCAGACACAGCCTGCGCGGCGCATCTGGCAGCGGCGCATTCTGCATTGGCGGCACCCCGCCGCGCCTTGCCAGAAACGCGGGCAGATACTCCTCTTCCACCACTTTGTGCAGCCGGTCCAGATCGGTGCCGCGACGGTTGTGCGAGGTCGGATTGACGAAATAGAACCCGAGTGGGGCCGGGTTGAGCCAGCCAGACCCGCCGCCCTGCATCACCTTCAGCCAGAACGCCCAATCGGCATAGGTCCCATAGCGCCCTTCATCGAACCAACCGAACCTGGCATGCAGCGCGCGGCGCCAGACCGGCATGCAATGGGGCATGTTGACCGGCACAAGGCCGGGCGGGGTTTGATCCGTCAGGCTGGCCAGATCATGAAACCCGAACGCCCCTGCCCGGTCGGCATACCATGCGTCCCGGTTGTCAGGCAGGGTTCCGTCATCGGGGAAGGTGGTGAACGGGTTCAGGGCACTGGCTGCCACCAGCACCTCGGGCCGGGTTTCCAGATCGGCCACCAGCGTGGCCACATGGGCGGGGTCACGCAGATCATCAACATTGGCGTTTGACACATAGGGCGTCCGCGCCACCCTGATGCCGCTGTTCCAGCAGGCATAAAGCCCGGGGTCTTTGCGATACCACAACAGGGTGGTGGAAGGCTGGGAAGACAGGTGTGTGTCCAGCAGATCGGCCTCGTGTGCGCTCAGGGTCGAGACCAGGAAGACATGCTCGATCTGGCTGCCATAGCCGTCAAGCCGGCTGCAATTGGCCAGAAATCCGCGCATGAAATCTTCGGCCCGGAACACGGAGGTGATCAACGTGCAGCCAAAGTCCACAGGCGCAGGCCGCGGACCTGGAAGCCCCAGGGTCAGAACCACACCCTCAACCTCGGCCAGAAGGGCCGCGTCGATGCGGTCGATTGCGGCGGTAAAGGCAAGGCTTTTCATGCCATGCTGATCACCTGCCAGAAGCGCGCGACGCAGGGCCATGACCCCATGAAGAGGTCTTTGGACGGACGCCGCCGGAAATTCTGCCAGCAAAGCCAGATTGTCCGCAATGATCGGCCCGGGGTCCGCGTCACACAGGATGACCACCTCATGCCCGTGCCGGTCGGATAGGTGATGCAGGTCGGGAAGGACAGCCTCAAGCTGCCGTTCTGTGCCCGACGGCACGCAAACAAGGATCTTGCCTGCGCTGGTGCTGGCAGGCGCGGGCCGATAGCCTGCAGTCAACCAGCCGGTGCGGACCCAAGGATTGCCAAAGTAGTTCCACGGAGACACTGCATTCAGGCTGACATGGCGCTCCCAAAGATCCTGCACCTGCGTTTCATTGTTCTTTGCCCGATAAAAAGCATCATCCTTGCTCGGCTCATGGTGTTGCAGAACGACATCAAGACAGGGGTTGAACACCTTGAAGCCGGACCCGAGCAGATCATGGGTCAGCAGCATGTCGCAATTCATCTGGCCGGGGGAATAGAACAGCTCGCGCGTCAATCTCAACGGCTGGCAGAACGCCCAGGCATCGGCCGAGATTGTGTTGGGAAGACCGTTGCTGTCATACAGCGTGATCGCCGGCCCCCCGGCGTCGATATCATGGCGGGCCAGCGCGAACACCACCGGCGGGCCATCCCCTGTCATCGCTTCCAGTGTTTCGGTCAACCGCAGCGCCGATCCGCTGTCCGCAAGGCTGATATCGGCATTCAGAACGGCCACCACCCGCGCGCCGTGTGCAAGACAACGGTTGGCCGCAGAGAACAGGTCGGCAAATGTGGGGCGCGCAACGGTGTTTTCGATGTGGATGCGCCCGGCCTCGCCCCCGGCGGCGGCGGCAAACCAATCCGGATTGCCCTCGGTCAGGACCACAATCTGCGCCACCGCAGCCAAGGCCAGATTGGACCGCAGCGCAGCCACGACCGGATCGCGCCGGTCGGAGGGCAGATCGCCGATGGTGGTGACAAGGGTGATCAAACGGTACTCATTTCCTGGTCTTGACGAGGAACCATCGGCGGCTCAGGCGGCGCGCCGGTAGGCATGGGCAACGCTGCGGGCGAGAATGGCCTGCGCCTTTGCCCGTTCGGGGTAGCCGGACGCCGCCAGCCGCCTCAGCAACTGATGCGCGCGCGCCGCATTGCCACCGCGCAGGTGCCCCAGCGCCGCCGTCAGCCACAGATCCGGCTGGCAGGGGTCTTTGGCCAGACTGGCTTCCACCTCTGTCACCCCTTGCGCCTCAGGCAAATGCCAGTCGGCCAGCGGATCCTCGGTCCGCACCGGAGCGGTCAGAAGACCCTCTGGCAACGGCAGGCGCAGGTTGATCAGGCGGGCGAAGATCACATACTGACGGCGCAGGGTGCTATCCTGTTCTACACGCGGGCTGCGCTGCAACTGTGCCAGATCGCCGATGATTTTATCCTGCAGGCTGGCATCCATGCGCAGCGACTCAAGGTAAAGCTGGTACATCTGCTGCAAGGGGGATGGCCCGTTTTGGAGGTGATCTGCGCGGTAACTCTCTTTGCGATATCGTTAATTAATTAACAGACTGTTAACCGTCATTAACCCGTAGCGCCTGAAACGCAGAGCCCTGCGCGCAAGGCCGCAGCCTGCCTCAGACCTGCTCAAACCGCTCGCGCGGCGCTGATCACCTTGCCACAACTCTGCGTTGTCTCTATCGTCCGGCGAAGACATGTTTGGGATTGCCTGACCGATGAAAATATATATCGCCGGACATCGGGGCATGGTCGGGTCTGCCATCCTGCGGCTGTTGCAGGCGCGTGTTGCGGCAGGCGAAGCCCTGACGCTCCTGACCCGCACCCATGCCGAGCTTGACCTCACCAATCAGGCAGAGGTGCAGGCCTTTATGCAGGACGCGCGGCCCGATGTGGTGATCTTGGCGGCGGCAAAGGTGGGTGGCATCCATGCCAACAACAGCTCTCCGGCGGATTTCATTTATAAAAATCTGATGATCGAATGCAATGTGATCCATCAGGCCCATGCCGCAGGGGTCGGGCGTCTGTTGCAGCTTGGCTCGTCCTGCATTTATCCCCGCGCGGTCGCCCAGCCAATGCCGGAAGATGCCCTGCTGACCGGTGTGCTGGAGCCAACGAATGAACCCTATGCCATCGCCAAAATTGCCGGGATCAAACTGTGCGAAAGCTACAACCGCCAGCACGGCACCGATTATCGGTCGGTGATGCCGACCAATCTGTATGGCCCCGGCGACAATTTCCACCCGCAGAACAGCCATGTGCTGCCCGCGCTGATCCGACGGTTTCACACCGCCGCCCGGGCCGGTGAAAAGGTGGTAACAATCTGGGGCTCCGGTCAGCCAAGACGCGAATTCCTGCATGTCGATGACATGGCCGAGGCCAGCCTGTTTGTGCTGGATCTGCCCAAGGATGTCTATGACGCCAACACCCAGCCCATGCTCAGCCACATCAACGTGGGCACCGGAAGGGATATCACCATCCTTGATCTGGCGCGCACCGTCGCTGCCGTCACGGGCTTTGACGGGCAGATCGTGACCGATCCGTCAAAACCCGATGGCACGATGCAAAAGCTGATGGATGTCACCCGGCTGGCCCGCATGGGATGGCAGGCACGGATAGGCCTGCGCGACGGCATCCAAAGCACCTATGACTGGTTTCTGGCAACCGGCCCTGATGCGCTGCGCGCGTCCTGACCCTTTTGCGGCGCGCCCCGCGCCGGGGCACGCTTGATGGCGGCACTCTCGCATCTGTTCATTGATGCCCAGCATGGGTTGTGCAACCGGTTGCGCGCCATGGCCTCTGCCGCCGTGATCGCCAGGGCGACAGGCCGCCAGCTGGTTGTGGTCTGGCGCCCCGATCATCATTGTCAGGCGCGGCTGGCGGACCTGCTCGACTACCCCGGCCCCGTCATCGAAGATGACAGTGCCGACCGTTTCCGCGCTCGTGCCACGCGGGTCTATAATTACATGGAGATCGAGCCGGGATCGGCGTATGGCGCGGCGGTATTGGGGGGCACCGATCCGGGGGGTGATGTCTACATCCGGTCCGCCTATTCCCTGACCAGCCATCTGACCAGCATGGCGCAAGAGCAGCTTTTTCTACGCCGTCTGGTGCCATCGCAACCGGTCTGGGATCTGGTGCAATCTGTGCCGCACCCATCGGATGTGGCCGCGCATATCCGCATGGCCACCGGTCCGGATTTCGAGCATCTGTCCTTTGAATCCTCGGCCAACTGGCCCGCCGAACGGCATCGCGAGCTGACCGAATGGCGCCAGAAAAGCGATGTGTCCCGTTTTGTTGACAGGCTGAGCCGCGCGTTCGATCAGGGGGCCAGGCATGCCTTTGTCGCCGCCGATCTGGCCGCCACCTATTCCGCGCTGTCTGACAGGTTCGGCACCAGGCTGCGCTTTCTTCCGCGCGACAGCTATGACCGCTCGGCGCGGCAGCTGCAGTATGCGCTGGCCGACCTGATGCTGCTGACAACAGCACCCCTGCTGCTGGCCAGCCACTGGAGCTCATTTTCCGATGTGGCGCAGCGGTTGTCGCGCCCCTTCCACCGGGTGGAACGCAGTGGCATCGATTTCTGACGCGTCAGCACGCCACCGATGTGAGGGTTCTTTGCCCAGGCATCGCCACATCTTCAGCGCCAAGGTGAACCAGCCGCAAGTCGCGCAGATCAAACCGGAGGTTTTGCTTGGGCAAGGGAAGGATCAGCGTGTGAAACCCGCCAGTCCAGACCAAAGGGTCGCTGGCCGCAAGGCTGTGCAGCACCACGCAAGCCCGCCCTGCAGGGGACAACGCAATTTCGTCCGCAAGGGTGGTGTCAAACCCCTCGCCCTCCTTGCTGGACCTCACAAAGGGTTGGCACGCAAACGGCACGCTGCTTTGTGCGTCGATCACCAGACCAAAGCTGTCCCCGGCGGCAAAGGCCCCGGTGCCCAAACCGATGTTCAGCGCAAACCAGCGCGGGGTGCCTTGCAGCGCAATCTCTGCCGTCAACAGCTGGCCGGGGGCGGAGTGCACCGTGACCGAAACGTCGGCCTGCGCGCTGTCCCAGGAAAAATAGACGTTGTCGGTGAGGGGAACGCATTCTGTCGCCGCGGTGGCAAGGGTGGCCTGCCGCAGCTGGTGCAGCGTGATGGCGGCGTTTTCGACACAAGGATGGGGCACAAGAAACACTCCTGATCAGGAAAAACAGTCAAACCAGTGGAATCAGCATGCCAGTTTCAACGGCCCTGCACCAGCGGCCCTGTCACCGTCACACTTGCCGCAAAAACCGATGCGTGACGGGGCTACAGATCTTTCATGTTTGCTTTCATTGACATGCAAATGGGATCGGGCAAGAAGTTATGCAGAAACGGCTGGACCGGATGGGTCTTGCGGGACTGGTCGCTGCGACAGGGAGCCTTGGTGCCATGCATCGCACGCCCGGCATCACAAGACAGAACCGGGACGATGATTTTGGCCAGCCGAGCCATTTGTATCAGTAAGAGGTAGCGTCGCGACCATGACACCCAGCATTCATCCGGTTCTTCTGTGCGGCGGCTCGGGCACGCGGCTGTGGCCTTTGTCGCGGCAGTCCTTTCCCAAGCAGTTCTCAAAGCTGACCGGCACCGAGAGCCTGTTTCAGGGTGCCGCACGGCGGTTGCGGGGGGATGGGTTTACGGCCCCCGTTGTGATCACCGGCAATGATTTCCGCTTCATCGTGGTTGAACAGCTGGCCGGGATCGAGACCGCCCCGCAGGCCATCTTGATCGAGCCTGCGGGGCGCAACACCGCCCCCGCTGTTCTGGCCGCCGCCCTGCATCTGCAGGCCCTTGATCCGGATGCCCTGATGCTGGTGGCCCCATCCGATCATGTGGTGCCAGATGATGCGGCCTTCCGCGCGGCAGTGCAGGCCGCCACCGCGCGGGCGCTCGCGGGTGATATCATCACCTTCGGCATCACACCCACCCGGGCCGAAACCGGCTATGGCTATCTGGAGCTGGCCGCCGGGGCTGACGCGCAGGCCGCAATCCCGCAATCTCTGGCGCGCTTTGTCGAAAAGCCGGATGCGGCAACCGCCACCAACATGTTGAACGCTGGCAATTTCCTGTGGAACGCAGGCATTTTCCTGTTTACCGCCGCCACGCTGATCAAGGCATTTCAGGCTCATGCCCCGCAGGTGCTTGGCCCGGTTCAGGCGGCGGTGGAAAACGCCCGGCCCGATCTGGCCTTTACCCGGCTTGATCCTGCGGCCTGGGAAGGTGTGCCCGACATCTCTATCGACTATGCCATCATGGAAAAGGCGGCCAATCTGGCGGTCATGCCGTTTTCCGCTGGCTGGTCGGATCTGGGCGGCTGGGATGCGGTCTGGCAAGAGTCCGGGCCAGATGCCTCGGGCAACGTTTCCTCGGCCAACGCCACGGCAATTGACTGCGAAGATACGCTGTTGCGGTCGGAATCGCCGCGGATCGAACTGGTCGGCATCGGCCTCTCGGACATCATCGCCATCGCCACCACCGATGCGGTTCTGGTCGCGCACAAGTCGCAAAGCCAGCGGGTGAAAGAGGCGGTCGCCATCCTCAAGGCGCGCGGAGCCACGCAGGCCACCACCTTCCCCACCGACCACCGCCCCTGGGGCATGTTCGAAAGTCTGGTCATTGGCTCGCGGTTCCAGGTCAAGCGGATCGTGGTCAACCCCGGGGCAGCGCTGAGCCTGCAATCGCATCACCACAGGTCCGAGCACTGGATCGTGGTGCAGGGCACCGCCCGCGTAACGGTGGACGGCGAGGTCAGATTGCTGACCGAAAACCAGTCAGTCTACATTCCGCTGGGCGCGGTGCACCGCATGGAAAACCCCGGCAAACTGCCGATGGTGCTGATCGAAGTCCAGACCGGCAGCTATCTGGGCGAGGATGACATCATTCGCTATGAGGATGTTTATTCACGCGGTCAGGGCCCAAAAGGCTGACGCTGCAGGGAAACCGGCGGCGCGCAAAGCCGCCACGCCCCCCGGTCGCTGCCCCCTGCCCTAAGCCTTTGCGCGCAGGGCGCGCATAGGGCCTGTCACGCGCCAGGATTTCGACGCGTAAACGCTGTGCAGTTCCTGCTCCAGCCCCTCGGCTCGCGCTTGGGTCGCGGCACCGGCCAGCAGGTCTTGCTGATCCTTCAGCAAGATCGCGGCCAGAACCGCCTCACGCCGGGCTGCCTGCTCTGACGCCCGGTCAAGCTGGTGTTGCAACGCCTGCACCTTGGCGGTCTGCAGGGTCAGATCGGCGATGGTATCAAGCGTGCCAGCGGGCTTGCGGATCGACAGGTCCGCCAGCGTGTCGCGCGACTCATCTGCCGTGCGCCGGTCGGCAATCTGCAGGGCCAGACTCTCGCGCAGCAGGCCCACCTCGGTTTCCAGCAGGACGGCCCTTGCTTCCAGTGCAGCCCCCTCAACTTGCAGTAGGGCGGCGGTCTGCTGTGCCGCGTTCGCCTGTCGATAGGCGTCCAGCGCCGCCTGACAGTCCTCGGCAGAGATCCCGCCGCCTTCATCGCCGCGACGCAGGGCCGCGATTTCATCGGCCAGACGCAGCGCGTCAGGGTCGCGCATCAAGGCCGCCTCGGCGATCACGAGCAGTACGGCATCCGGGGGCGGCGGCGTGTCTGCCGCCACAGCGGTTCTGCCCGCCGGGGCCAGTTGTGACAGCGCCTGCGCCTCACCACGCGCCAACGCGCGCGCGTCCACCAGACGCAACCTGCGGCGCACCCGGCGGGCGGTGCCCAGCATGGGCCCTGCCTCTGCCTTCCAGACGGCAAGCGCATGATCAACACTGCCGGTCGCTGCAAGGTGCCGGGCAATTGCCTCGGCCGGATGCGTCACGGGAAGGATGATGGCAGCCTCGCCCCCGGTGCCGACCGCCGCCTGCAGATCCGCAAAGCGGGCCAAAGCCTGCCCCGGAAACAGCTCCGCGAGTTGTCTGCCGATCTGCGGTGCCAAAGGGTCATCGGGGGCCACCACCAGCAGGGGGCACAGGTCCGGATCGGTGGGGCTTGGCATCGCGGTTCCTTGACTCGTGTGTGCACAACTCTGCGGCGACTGTGCCGGGACCGACAGCAAAAATCAACTGCCGGCCCCGGCTTCCTGTCCCCCCCTGCTGGGTCAGATCCAGCGGCCAATGGCGGTATAGCCCCAGCGGAACTCTTCGGTCAGTGCCAGCGCCGCATAGACCCGCAACGCACCGTTGGTCAGCGCGGTGGTTGTGGGGCTGCCGTTCATCGTCAGCCAACCATCGGCAGAGGCCGCAAAGCCCCCCCGCAGCGTCACGGACGGGGCCGCCACAAAGGCCAGCGGAAAGTTGGGCGCGGTCAGGGTGGTGTTGGTGAACAGCGCACCCCGCGCTGTTGTCACTGCCAGCGCCGGGGCCACGAGATCGCGCCAGCAGATCTGCGTTCCGTCGGCAAAGCGTATGTAATTCCCGTTTGCGTTGCTGCCACGCTCGATGATCGCGCCCGTGGTCAAACCCGCCGTCTGCGCAACCGTGCCGACCACCCGGCCCTGATGCAGCAGTTCAGTCCACAGCACGGGCCCGGTGGCAGCGGTGCGGTGGCCATGCCAGACCCGGATATCTGCCCCAGCGGCCAGCCGCGCCGCGATGATCACGCAGCCGCCGCCAGTGGTCTTGCTGACGATTGCGCTGCCGGAAAAAGCGGCCCCGCTGCCCGGCGCGCCGACCGCTGTTGCTTCCTGATAGGTGTAAATCCCCGGCGCAATATCCTGGCTGAAGTCCGCCAACAGCAGGCTGGCCCCGATGCCGAAATCCCCCACCTTCAGCAAGCGCCCGGGTGTCGCATCACTGGCGCTTTGGGTCACCGCAGTCCCGGTCACCGGCACCAATAGTTGCAGCGCCGTGTCGGTGACCACCGCCCGCGCCGCGCCCCCGGTGCACAACCCGATCTGATGGGCAGCGGGGCGGAACAGCCCGGTGCCGCTGTCGCCGTCAAACCCCAGCGCAGGGTCGCCTGCCGTGCCCCCCGGCAACAGCGCACCGGCGGGAAAACGCAGTTGCCCGGTCGCTGGCACGGTATTCAGCGCCTCGGACCAGACCGCGCCATCGGCGCTGACCTTGATGGCAAAGGCGTCATTTCCCGCCAGCCCCATCTCGGCCCGGCCCGACCAGCCGGTCTGGAACAGCAGGCTCGCCGTGTCGACCGGGGCCGCCTTGTTGATCTTGAGCTGGTGGCCCGATCCGTCATGACTGAACAGCGAGGCCTGCGACGCCACTGCCAGCCGGTTGACCGCATCAAAGGCGGTGCCGATCCCCAGCCCCGGCAACTGGTCCATCGGCAAAGGTGCCCAGACCCCGTTCTGACGCACTTGCAAGGTGGCACTGGCCCGGTCCCATGCCCGCCACCCTTCCTGCACCGGCACAAACAGCCAGCCATTCCCGGCATGGACCGCCAGTTGCCCCGCCCGCCCGGTCCAGACCCCGGTCGGTGCGGTGCCAATGGCCCAGACCTGACCGTTCTGCGCGGTTTCGGGCGGTGTGTTCTGGTTCATTGCCTCGACACACAGCTGGGCGGCGGCATCTATGATCTGCAGCGCCTCATTGTGCGTGACATGCTTTTGCGCCTGTGCCGGAAGGATATAGGGCATGGCAAGATTGGGCGTTGTGTCCGGCATCTCTGCGGGCTCCTGGGTAAGGTCTGTGCAAGACCGTACCGTAGTCGCAAATTGGCTGACGCCGTTTTACCGCTGCGACGGGACCGCTAGGGTTTGGTTAACCAATATCGCGTGTCATTGGCCGGGGTCCATCTTCCCCGGTGGCAAGCCGCATCACTGCCGCATGATCCAGTGACGTGTCACGCAGAACAGCGTCGCGGAACGCCCGCCAGATCAGCCGGCGAAAGGCCGGCCGGTCGGCGGGGGCATAGTGCCGCGCCAGCCGTGGCCAGCCAAAAAGCCACAATGGCAACAGCAGCCAGAACGCAGGCCCGGCGGCCAGCCGGTACAGAAACAGCCGGTTGCGGTGGTAATAATACACCTTCCACACCGGCATCACCATGCCACCCGGCGACAGCGAACTGGTGTCATGCTCGAACCGGATCTGCGGCGCAAACACCAGCCTGCCGCCCCGCCGGGTCAGCGTCATCGTATAGATCGCATCCTCGGCATAGAGAAACAGGCGCGCGTCTGGCCCCCCAGCCCGCGCCAGCGCCTGCCGCGACAGGAACAGCCCCACGAACGAGGCCCCGTCAATCGGCACGATCTTCGCGGCGCTAAACGCGGCGTCGTCCAGATGAAACGCCGCCCTGCCCCCGCCAAGTAAGGTGCGCAAGAACACCGGCAGGTGCCAGAACGGGTTCACCGTGGGCCGGTTCATCCGGCAGATCTGCCCGTCCGGATGGCGCACGGCGGCGGCCACCCCTTCGACACCGGCAAAGGTGCCCCGCTGCAGCATGCTGTGAAACTGCTGCAACGCACCCGGCTGCGGCCGCGCGTCATCATCCATCACCACAATCCAGTCTGGATCATCTTCGGCGCGCACGATTTCAATGCCATGGGCAAAACCGCCTGCACCCCCCCGGTTTTCCGGCAACCGCTCCACCCGCAAACGGCGGTCGGTCTGCGCCGCCAGCCAGCCTGCCGTGCCGTCAGTGCTGCAATTGTCCACTACGACGACCGCGTGCAGCAAGTCGTCCGGGCAGGCCAGCAAAGCGGCGACCGTGCGTTGCAACTGCGCCAGACGGTTAAAGGTCACCACCAGGGCCACGATGTTGACATGTTCCTGCATCCCGGGTCGCCCGATCCCCTTATCCGGCCAACAGCCGGCACCTGATGCGGTATGGGCCAGCGGCAAATCAGGCTCAAGCCCATTTGGCCTTTCGGCGCGGAACGTGAGGCATGATTCGGGGGTTGTCGGAACAGGTGCCACATGCCACCACCAAAGCTGCACATCAGGGAGACTGTCTATTGGATCATGTTCTGGTGACAGGGGGCGCGGGCTATGTCGGCTCGCATGCGTGCAAGGCGCTGGCCGCGGCGGGGTTCATCCCGGTCACCTTTGACAATCTGACGACAGGCTGGCGTGAGGCGGTCAGATACGGCCCGCTGGTCGAGGGCGATCTGCTGGATCGCGTCGCCCTTGATGCCGCCTTTGCGCAATATAAACCAGTCGCGGTGCTGCATTTTGCAGCGCTGTCGCTGGTGGGCGAAAGCATGTCCAATCCGGCCCATTACTGGCGCGTCAATCTGGGCGGCGCGCTCAACCTGGCCGAGGCGGCGGTTGCGGCAGGCTGCCTCAAGTTCATCTTTTCCTCGACCTGCGCCACCTATGGCGATCAGGACGGCGTGGTGCTGCACGAGGGCACCGAGCAGCGTCCGATCAACGCCTACGGTGCATCAAAACGCGCCATCGAAGATGTGCTGGCGAATTTCGACGCTGCATTCGGCCTGCACCACGTGATCTTCCGCTATTTCAACGTCGCAGGTGCCGACCCCGACGGCGAGCTTGGCGAACAACACAGGCCCGAAACCCATCTGATTCCCCTGATGCTGGACGCCATCGCTGGTCGGCGGGACAAACTGGTACTGCATGGCACAGATTATCCGACCGCTGATGGCACCTGCATCCGCGATTATCTGCACGTGACCGATCTGGCCAATGCTCATGTGCTTGGCCTGCAGTGGTTGCTGGCCGGCAAGGGGTCGCGGGCGTTCAACCTTGGCAGCGGCACGGGATTTTCGGTGCGTGATGTCATCCGCCAGGCCGGTCGGGTCACCAACCAGAGCGTGCCCATCACCGAAGGCCCGCGCCGGCCCGGAGATGCCGCCATTCTGGTCTCGGGCAGCGACCGCGCCGAAACTGATCTGGGCTGGACCCGCACCCATTCGACGATGGATCAGATGATCCGCGATGCCTGGCACTGGTCCCGCAAGCCGGGCTACACATCTTGATGCGTCAGGCCAATTCAGTTCCGGTTCAGCAAGTCCTTGTGATAGCGCCGCAACAGCAACAGCCCGAAGCAAAGCGGCAGCAGCGACCACAGCAGCACGTACAGGACTGACACATATTCCGGCCGGTAAGTCGGGTAAAACCCCGCCCGCGTCAGACCCGAAATGTGCATCCATGGCAGATAATACAGCACCTCCTGCGCTGCCGCAGGCACACCTTCATAAATGAAGAACACCCCCGACACGATGAACAACGGACGGCTCAGGATCGACCAGGCGATATCCCAGACCTCGATCCGGGCCCCAAGGTAGCAATTCATCGTCCCCAACCCCAGACCCAGCAGCGCCGACAGCCCCATCGCCAGGGCAATAGTGGGCAGGTCCAGGATTGTCGTGGTATCCGAAACCGCCAGAATCCCCCAGAAGATGATGATGGTCACCAGAACCCCGGTCAGCGCGTTCAGGATGAACCGCGCCAACAGCGCATCCATCCAGGTCACCGCCGGATACATCAACAGGGGCCTGGAAAACGACAGCGAGCGGGCAGTGGTGTTGGCGACCGACTGATACAGCGAAAACGGCATGTAGCCGGTGGCATAGAACAGCAGAAAGTCCGACCCCAAGGGCGGCCCGCTGAACATCAGCCCGAATCCTACCGCCATCACGATGATGGCCCCCACCGGCTCCAGCAAAGCCCAGGAATACCCGCCGGGGGACCGGCCATAGCGGGTCGACATCTCTCGCAGCATCAGGGCCGATACGGTGCGGAATGTGGCCCAGGACCGCCTTGGCCTTGGGCGATCCATGGGCAAAAATGGTGGCTCTGCCCGCTGCGCTGTGCTGACCTCTGCCAAGGTAAATGATCCTTGTCTGATGAAACCGCCTTCAGATATGCTGGATACGTGTAACGAGTGCAAATTATTCAGGACGGCCCGCCTTGACCGAACCGGCAAAACCGCAAGACGCATCCGGCGATGCGCTTCGAACCACGGTCCCGGCGCCGCCGCCAAGACCAATGGCTGTTGTTCCCCCGGCCCCCGCAGTGCCCAAACCCACCCCCGCGGCGCCTGCACCAGGCGTTCAGATGCGGTCTGTCGCCGGCCCCGCCACGTTGAAACGGCGGCACTACGGGCTGATGCTGTCCTTCCTGGCCATGGTCATCCTGCCGGTCGTGCTCAGCGCGATGTATCTGTTCGCGCTGGCCAATGATCAATATGCCTCGCGTGCCGGGTTCACGATCCGACAAGAAGACGGCAACAGCGCCAGCGCCATCTTGGGCGGGTTGTCTTTTCTGACCGGGGGATCGCAAGGCGTGAATGCCGGGGTGTTGCACGAATTCATGCAAAGCCAGACCATGATGGAAAAGGTCGATGCCCGTGTCGATCTGCGCGGGCATTATGCGCAGGGCTGGCCCTCTGACCCGGTCTATTCGATCTGGCCCGATGCCACGACGGAAGAACTTTTCCGCTTCTGGAAGCGGGTGCTGCGCCTGTCCTACGATTCCTCCTCGGGTCTGATCGACCTGACGGTGCAGGCGCTTGACCCGGATACTGCGCAAAAGATTGCAATGGTCATCCTTGAGGAAAGCCAGACCATGATCAACCAGCTGAACGACACCGCCCGGCGCGATGCGCTGGTCAATGCGGACCGGGAACTGGCGGATGCGGTCGAAGGCCTGCGCGTGGCGCGCGGCGCGTTGACGGTGTTCCGCGCCGAAACCCGGATCGTCGATCCGATTGCCGACATTCAGGGACGGCTTGGCGTGGTGTCCAACCTGCAACAGCAGCTTGCGCAGGCGCTGGTCGAGCTTGACCTGCTGGACCCGTCCACCCGCGTGGACGATCCGCGCCGCGCACAGCTTGACCGCCGGATCACCGTGATCCGTGACCGGATTGATCAGGAACGCAACTTCTTTGGCACCAGCACCGGCGTCGCGTCAGACAGCTCCTATCCAGAAATGATTGCGCAATTCGAAGGGCTTAGTGTTGATGTTGAATTTGCGCAGCGCAATTACACTGCCGCGCTTGCAGCCCGGCAGGCGGCGATTTCGAATGCAAATCGCCAGTCGTTGTATTTGGCCGCCTACATTCCGCCCACCAAGGCACAGGATGCCGAATTTCCGCGCCGGTTCATCCTGCTGTCGATGATTCTGGGCTTCCTGCTGATGGCATGGGCCACCGCCGCGCTGATCTATTACAGCCTGCGGGACAGAGGCTGATGTTGCAGTCTGATCAACGGCGATGATGGTATTTGAAAGCCTGTCAAAAGGCTTCTGGGTCAAGGGAGAATGGCATCAGGTGCTGGACGACCTGAACCTTGTGCTGCCGACCGGCAAATCGCTGGCGCTGCTGGGCCGCAACGGGGCGGGCAAGTCGACATTGCTCAAAATCATCGCGGGCACGATGCCACCGACGACTGGCCGTGTGCTGGTGCAAGGCAGCGTGTCCTGGCCGGTTGGGTTTGCGGGCAGCTTTCACCGCGATCTGACCGGGGCGCAAAACACCAAGTTCCTTGCCCGCGTCTACGGTGTCGATACCGAAACGCTGACCAGCTTTGTCGAAGACTTTGCCGAGCTTGGCAAACACTTCCACATGCCGATGAGCACCTATTCCTCGGGCATGTATTCGCGCCTTGCCTTTGGCGTCTCGATGGGCATCGCTTTTGATACCTATCTGGTGGACGAGGTTACGGCCGTGGGCGATGCCCGCTTCCGCGAGAAAAGTGCAGCGGTCTTTGCCGAACGCATGAAAACCTCCAGCGCTGTGCTGGTCAGCCACAACACCTCGGATATCCTCAAGTTCTGCGATGCGGCCATCCTGCTGGACAATGGCAAGCTCAGCTATTTCGACGATGTCAAAGCCGCCCTCGCCGCCCATGCCGCGCTG
The DNA here is from genome assembly GCF_004745575.1 of Pseudotabrizicola sediminis. Lineage (GTDB taxonomy): Bacteria > Pseudomonadota > Alphaproteobacteria > Rhodobacterales > Rhodobacteraceae > Pseudotabrizicola > Pseudotabrizicola sediminis. The sequence continues at coordinate 15,984 of NZ_RPEM01000003.1, forward strand.
ATGAAGTGACCTGCAGGCACGGGCCCGCGCCGCACATCAGATGATGACGATGGACTGGTCCAGCCCACCCAGATCGACCACGCCAACCAGGGAAATCATCGTGTTTGCGGTCTCAAAGTTCAGCACCACAAATCCATCGCCGTCCAGCCGGCCAAACGTCATCTCAACCTGTTGTGCCGTCAGCACGCCGAACTGCCCCTGCCACAGCCAGACAGACAGGTGCAGCAGGTCACCGTCGCTGGCCAGAAAGTCGGTGATCCGCGTCGTACCGTTGTTGGTGTAGAACACGAACACATCGGCACCGGTGCCCCCGGTCACCACATCGTCGCCGCCCCCCGGGGCAATGGTGTCATTGCCGTCGCCACCATAAACCGTGTCATTGCCCTGACCAGCCCAGATCAGATCATCGCCCGCCTCGCCAAAAATCAGATCATCGGCCATGGCCCCAAAGACAGTATCATGGCCGTCACCGCCATAAATCGTGTCATTCCCGGCTCCACCGGCCAGTTCATCCGCGCCGCTGCCACCATACAAAAGGTCGCGTCCCGCCCCGCCCCACAGCGTATCATCGCCAGCGTCCCCAAAAAGCTGGTCATTGCCACCCGCCCCGCCCATGGTGTCATTCCCGTCGCCGCCGCTCAGCGTGTCATTGCCGGGGCCGCCCCAGACCTCATCGTTTCCCGGCCCCGCATCCACATAGTCATTCCCGCGCGACGCCCAGATGATGTCATCGCCCGCGCCGCCAAAGATGGTGTCATGTCCGGCATTCCCGATGATGAAATCCGCGCCCTCGTGGCCCCGGATCAGGTTATCGGCGTCATTGCCGTGGATGGTGTCAGCTCCCTGCCCGCCATGGGCCTCTTCGATCACCGTGCCCAACGCGACCAGAACGGTGCCCCGCGCGCCGTACACATCCGACACCCCGCCCTGCCGCATGTCGATCAGTTACGTGGCATTGGTCGCGCTGAAATCCATCCGGTCCCAGCCGCCGTCATCGACGATGGTAAAGCCGAACGTCTCGGCTGGGTCCATCCACCATGGCCGGGCCAGACCGTCAAACATCACCGCCATCGCGGTGCCAAGCCGCCCCGGAAGGGTGGAATGCGCGCCCCAGACCGTGTCGCCGGCAAACACGGCCGGCAAGGCCGGGTAAAGGTAGGCAAGGGCCGCAAGATCCGCCACCATTGGCGTGATCGGCTGAAAAGGGGTCGCCTCGACAAAGCCGTTCGCAGCAACATCAAAATACGACATGATCGTCATCTGCGTGCTGTCGTTGCGATAGTGATTGTCGACCCCATAGCTGGCGCTGCCGTTGTAAAAGCCGCCATGGCCCAGACCCAGCGCATGGCCGATTTCATGCAGATAGGTCTGATAGCCATAGCTGCCAAAGGTGGTCCCGTAGGCGTCAAGCCAGCCAGTGCTGACCGTCACCGTGGCGCTTCCGTAGGTTCCGTCAGGATAGATCGCGTTTGGTCCGGCAAAGGCGTAACGACCGTCGCCATAATCCGGATCATGATCGTCGAACAGAATCGTCGCCCTCGCCGAGCCGGTCTCGACAAAGACCACTCCTGTGGTGGCAGACCATGTGTCCAGCGCCATCCGCGCGACATCCTGCCCCTGCGCGGTCAGGGCGGTCAGGTTGACGGTGACCGGCAGGCCAGTCCTGACCCCTTCAAGCGTCAGTGCCGATCTGGCAGCACCCCAGCCGGAATCTGTCAGTTGGCTGGCGATCTGTTCAATGGTGAACACATCCGTTGCCGTGCGCAGCGTGTACTGCCCTTGCGCCCCGCCGGACCCGCCGACATCCAGAAAATAAGTGCCGCTGACCGATGGTGTGAACCGCACCATCGACGTGGTGTTGTCAGCCCCCACATCATCGTTGAACGCGACCCAAGTACCGCTGCCATCACGCAGCGCAAGGTGCGGGTCGCTCAGCCCCGCGCCCCCGCCGGTGCCGTAGGCCGTAAAGACATAGGTTTGCCCGGCGCTCAGCTCGACCGCGACCCAATCCCTGTCGCCCGCGGTCAGACTGCCGGTGAATGTGTCGCCCACCGCAATTCGCGCCGGTGTTGCCGCCGATCCGGGAACATCCCCAAGTTCCACCGCAGCGCGGCGGATGGCCATGCCGGCATCCCGCAGGACCGGCCCCAGAAAGCTGTCTTTCGCCATCAGATATCCGGCCCGTTGTCATGCCCCCTGCAAAAAGCCAAGTAGACTGCAAAGGTGGCCAATGTCCTAACGAGGCCAATCGGGCCGCGTCATTTCAGGCTGGCTTGCAGGACGGGGACGGTCATGCCCGCCGGACGTGTCAAAAACCCACCGGCAACTTCATCAAGCTTTCCAAAATTGCAGTGCAACCGCCCGGATTTGGCCGGATTTGCGCCATGCATGCTGCGCGCCGCAAGTGGACGCTGCCCGACGGGTGTTACGGGTCGGGGGTGGCGCATGCTGCGCATGGTGGACCGCTTTTCAAGCGGGAACGCGTCGGTTGATCTTGGGATCACCGAACTTTCCGTCGTCGACGGACCAGAGGGGCTGCGACTGTTTGCCTATTCCGGGGCCAACGGTGGCCTGTCCACCTATGGCATCGGGACAGACGGCCACCTGACCCCTGTAACGATCAAAACGATGACGACCGGGCACGGGCTTCTGGCGGAAACCGACATGACGGTCGCCCATCTCGGCACATCGACTGCCATTCTGCTTGGCCTTGCCACAGGCGGCGAACTTGTCGGGTGGGTCGCCAACCTGTCGGGGGGCATCGGGCGCCCCTTGGCGCTGACCCTCCCCGACGGGTTCACCGGGCGCATGGTGATTGCAGACCAGCCGGACAGCGCCGCCCCGCTTTATGTTCTGGCACCCGACAGCGGTCGCATCGCGGTCTATGATCCCGGCACCGCCGTGATGACCGAACTGTCGGTCACCGGGGCCATTCCCACCGGCACCCACGGTCTGGTGCAGATCACCGGTCCCGGCCAGCCACTGCTGCTGGCGATCGATGCCGCGCGCAACAGCCTGACGGCCCTGCGTCATGACACGGCCACCAACAGCCTGACCCCCACCGCATCGCTTGCCGCCAGCGACGGGCTGGCCGTGGCGGCCCTGTCCGATCTGGATGTCGTCACCCTGGCAGGCCAGACCTTCGTGATCGCGGCAGCCGCAGGCACCTCCAGCCTCACCGTCATCCGCGTGTCGGATCAGGGGCAGTTGACCATCACCGATCACCTGCTCGATTCCCGCGACACCCGCTTTGCCGCAGTAAGCGCAGTGGACACGGTTACGGTCAACGGACAGGTCTTTGTCGCCACCGGCGGCGGGGATGATGGCGTCACGCTGTTCAGGTTGCTGCCGGACGGCACGCTGCAAACCCTCGCAACGCTGGAAAACAGCCTTGCGGGCGGGCTGGCGAATGTCACAGCGGTCAAGATCATCCACAGCGGCGAGCGGCTGTTCATCGTTGTCGGGGGCGAGACGGAAACCGGGCTGGCGGTGCTGGAATGGCCACTTGGGGCCATCGGTGCCGTGATCACCGGGGCGGGCATTGGGGCAACGCTGACCGGCACCGGCGGGGCAGACATCATTACCAGCGGCGCGCCAGATCAGGTCTTGTCAGGCGGCAGCGGTGATGATGTGCTGATCGCCGACACCTCCGGCACCCGCCTGACGGGGGGCGCAGGCCGCGATGCCTTCGTGCTGCGAGAAACAGCAACCCTGACCACGATCACCGATTTCCAACGGGGTGCCGACACGCTTGACCTGACCGGATGGCCCATGCTGCGCGATACGGGGCAGCTGACCATCACACTGCGCAGCGATGGCATCACCCTGTCATTCAATTGCCGGACGGTCACGGTTCACGCCTCAGACAGCCACCCGCTGACCCTGGCCGAGGTGTTTCCTGCCGGGCTCGGACCGGCGCGCATTCCGGTGGCCACCCTGACCGCCAGTTCCGACGGCGGCTCGGCCCACGGGGAAGGCGACGGGGCCCTCAGCCCCGCTGACCCGGATGAACCGGGCGACACTGGGGGCGACGCCAGCATCCCTCCCCCCACACCCCTGCCCGCCACCCGTCTCATCGGCAGCAGCACCATTGACCCCGCCACCGGGCCGACCGAAATCACCCGTCTGCCGGACTGGGCCACCGATCCCGGCTGGCAAAACCTGTCCACAACCCCCCTGACCCAAACCGGCACCTCTGGCGATGACACCTTGATCGGGGCCTCAGGCGCCGATTCGCTGAACGGCGGCGCGGGCAATGATCTGATCTATACCGGCTTCGGCAACGATACCGTCTTCGGTCTGGCAGGCGACGACTTCATCTTCGCCGCCGGGGGCAACAACGAACTTTGGGGCGGGCTCGGCAATGACGTGATCCGCGCCCGCGACGGCGATGACCTGATCGGCGGTGGGGCCGGGCATGACCTGCTGGATGGCGGCAACGGCCAGAACACCATCTGGGGCGGGTCGGGAAATGACACGATTTTCGGCGGCGACCACTCTGACACCATCGGCGGTGGCCCCGGCAATGACCTGATCTTTGGCTATGACGGCGATGACGATCTGTTCGGCGCCTCGAATCATGACACCATCCACGGCGGGGCCGGCAATGACACCATCTGGGGCGGTCCGGGCAATGATGTGATCTCCGGGGGGCCGGGCGATGACCTGATCGCCGCCGGGGCGGGCACCGATCATGTCTGGGGCAATGAGGGCGCAGATACCTTCCTGTTCTACCGCTATTACAACGACACCTTTGTCCATGATTTCAGCCTGGCCGAAGGTGACCAGATCCAGCTGACGCAATGGATGTTTCGCGGCACTTTCCCTTCGGGCGACCACATCGCACAGCAGTATGGACGTGTGACCGCCGATGGCATTGTGCTGGATTTCGGCGTGTCCGACACGATCATCCACCTGCTTGGGGTGTATGATCTGCAGGCACTGGCAGACCATATCACGGTGATCTGACCCCGCCGTCGCAACCGACCCTGCCCGGGCAGCGCTGCCCCCCATTTCGGCGTGCGCATGTTTTTGATGGAACTCCGGCGCGATTTTGTGTTGGCTGCACGCATGACACACCTGCCCGCGCCACGTCGCCCTTGCGGCTTCGCATTGCCCTCTCTTCGCGACGGCAACCGCCCGTGAGCCTGCAAGACCCCCCCCGGATCAGCGTCATCGTGCCGGCCTACAACGTGGGCCCCTATATCGGTGCCGCGATTGCCTCGCTCCGCTGCCAGACCTTTCCCGGTTTCGAGGCGCTGGTGATCGACGACGGCTCTGCCGACGACACCCGCCAGCAGGCGCTGGCCGCCATCGGCGGCGACGGGCGGTTCCGGCTGATCCATCAGGAAAACCGGGGCCTGTCCGGCGCGCGCAACGCAGGGCTTGATCTTGCCCGCGCCCCGGTCATCGCCTTTCTGGACGGGGACGACCGCTTTGCCCCCACCTTCCTGCAGCGCCTGCACGACACCTTGCACAGCACCGGCGCTGACTGGGTGGCCTGCGGCCTGGCCTTCTGCACGCCCGATGGCGTCCGGCATCCGCATTCCGCCATCCACGGCCAACCAGAGCCACGCACCAGCGCGCAGGCTGTGCCCTTTGCGCTGGACGATTGGGCGCAGGTGATCTGCCATTTTCCCTCTGCATGGAACAAGCTTTACCGGCGTGCCTTCATCGGCGATCTGCGCTTCGACGAGGGCACCTGGTATGAGGATCATACCTTCTTTCACCGCCTCGCCGCAAAAAGCAGGGTGCTGCACCATCTCTCTGATCCGCTGTACCTCTACACGCTTGACCGCGACGGGCAGATCACCCGCGCCGACAGCGACCGCGTGTTTGACCAGATTCCGGTGCTGGAAACCTCTGCTGCCATTTTCCACGGCGCTGACAAATCCGGCGCAGACACCGGGCTGGCCCGCCTTGCCACCCGGCTGTTCTGCGAACGACTGGAGGTGATCCGCTCCCCCCAGCGCGCCGCGCGGTTCCGGCAGGCCGCAGCCGGGTTCCTTGCCCGCCATCGGCTTGCCCCCGAATGGACATGGGACCGGCACCTCGATGCGCTGCAAGCCTGCAGCCTGTCAGGCCATCCCCCGGTGACGATCCGCCATGATGCGGCAGATGGGGAGGACATCACCCCTGATCTTCTGCCCGATCCTACTACACCATTGGCCCCGTTCTTCCAGCTTTCCGCTACCGATCACCCCATCGGTCCGCACGGGCTGGTGATCGACCTGCCCGGGTTTGGGCAGGTCGACCCTACCGCCCTTGCCGACATCGCCGGGCAGCTGCTGCATAGCGATCTGGCGGCGGTTCTGATCACGCAGCCTTCGACGCCGCAGCCCCATGCCAACCCGCTGTCGCAGCCCCGCATCCTGTCGCCCGACACGGCGCTTGACCTGACCCCGGACCGGCATGCCCTTCTGGTCAAAGCCGCCTTTGCCTGCCAGCCCGTCAGTCCCGTCCCGCAGCTGCGCCTTGCGGAACAGGCCCTGCGGCTGTGCGCGGCGCAGGCCCCGGTTGCCTGCGCGCAAATTGCGGTCGCCGCGCCCCGGCCCATCACACCGCCGCGCCTGCCCACAACCCTGCCCACAACCCTCAACGCGCTTGACCGCTGGTGCGCAGCCGTTGCCCCGCTTTTGCCACCGGGGGGTGCGCGGCGTCTGTTCCTGCGCCACGCCACCCTCTGGCTGGCGCAAAACCAGCCGCGCGGCACGCTGCACCGCCTGCGCCTTGCCCTGACGCGGCTGCGCATCTGGCGGATCGGGAAAGCGCGTGGCTGGATCGGCGCGCCGGGCACCATCGACGCCGATACTCTGCCGGTGCTGCAGCAAATCTTCCGCTTGCCCCCCGCCGGGTGATTGCATCACCCTGACCGCCGCCGCATAACCGATCTGAACCCGGCACCGCAAAAGGGCCCCCGATGATCCCGTTCCGCACAGCAAATGGTGCCACCTTCCGCTGCCAGATCGACCCGGACTGGACCTCCTATGCCAACCTGAACTTCTACACGGCAGAACAGGGGCAGATCCCCTTCCATCTGTCCTTGCGCCTTGCCGACAGCCTTGCCGTGATCAACCAAAAGGATGCCAGGGGCTGGCACCGCGAAGACCACATCGCCCTGACCTTTCCCCCACGCCGCTTTCCCGTAACACTGTCCTTTGACGCCCATGCCGTGACCGTAGATGTTGACGGGGTGCAGCTTGGCCGCTTTCCCCGCCTGCCCCGGTTTGACCGGACCGCGCGCTTTCTGCTCCGGCGCGGCTACCCCCGGCTGCGCCAGATCACCCTGTGCACCGCCGAAGGCGCTGTGCCCTGGGAAACCGTTGAGACCCGCGACCATACGTTTGACCGGCTGTGGAACGATGTGCGCCCCGGTGCCGGTCTGGTGCTGACCGACCGGATGGAACTGGCAGAACGGCTGCCACGCGGGCAGACCGATCCGCGCCATGCCGTGATCCTGCCCGGATCAGCCGCGCCGGTCGCCCTGCGCCCTGCCACGCAGGCCCCGTCATCGGTGCCCAACACCTTCGCCCTGCCCGAAGGCGTCGCCGCCGTGCTGGTGCCGGGCCGGATCTGGCTGACCACCGGCCCCGATGCCGCCGCCGAACTGCCTGTGATCGACCTGCTGACCGGCCACGCCCGCCCGCCCCTGCGCATCGACCGCACCGCCCTTGCCCAGCGGCTGCTGCGCCAGACCCGCAGCGGCGGTATCGCCAACGATGACATCGCCGCGTTGCAGGCGATCGAGCATGTCTGCCATTCCGGCATCTGGCCAACGCTGGACCCGCAGGTTCACTCCACCCTTGTTGCGGCGGCGGCCCGGCTTGGGCTGTCGGGCTTTCTGACCAAAGCCATCGGCACTACGCCCCCCGCAATGGTACCGCAAACGGCACCCTCTGCATCACCGCTTGCGGGCCTGACAGCCGATCTGTCGCGCCTGCTGGCCACCTCGCCCGACCGTGCTGCCCTTGCCGACTGGTTGGCTACCGCCCTGCCGCCGCATGCGGCGACTGAGGCCGAAGACCTCGCCCTGACCCTCTGTCCCAGCTTTTGCGAACATGACGCCTTTGACCTGCTGCACGCGGCCCTGTCCGCGCGCGGCCTGCCCCCGGTCCGGCCCAGCGATGATGTGGGCTATGTCTCGCTCCGCCTGCCGTTTCAGCTGCTGGATGGCGATTATGATCAGGTCATCAGCCGGCTGTACCTTCTGGCCAGCCGCGATGGCGGCTGGCTGGCGAGTGCGGCTGTGGGATGGATCGCACGCACCATAGCCTCCCCCGGCTCCCTGCCCATCCCTGAACGCCAGCGTCTGGCCATCATCAATGCCTTCTGCACCCTGCTGACCGCACAGGCAAAAGACCCCTGGGGCCGCACGCCCTGCCACGGGTTGATGGACGGCCTGCTTGCCCTGCTGCGCCAATTGGCCCGCCTGCCACCCGATCTGCGCGGTACGCTGGAACAGACAGCGCTCACCGCCTATGGCCTGTCGCCCCGGTTCTGGTCGCGGCTTCCCTCCGCCGTAGATCATGCCACGCTGTCGGCCTTCGCCCCCGGCCTGCTCACCGCCGGGAGAGCTTTTGTCCGCCTGACCGATCCGGCTGACGCCGCAGCAGCCCTGTCGGCGCTGCATACCCTGAAGGCTGAGGGCGTCGCCGCCGCCGCGCTGTGCCTGCATCCTGCAGCTGGGCTGCGCCAGACCGCGCCATGGCACCCGGACCTGCTGCTGCGCGATCTGTTCCGGCCCGGTGCGACCGATGACCCGGATTTCGATGTCCGCTCTGCCATTGCCCGCAGCCAACCCACCATTGGCCGCGCCCCCCGCCCGGCCCCGTTCGAGGCTCTGGAACGCAAGCTCGGCCAGACCGCCTTTGACCTGATCACCCATTGGCACACCACAGCCCCGCCCCAGCGTCTGGCGCGGCTGGACGCCGTGCTCACCGATGCTCTTGCCTTGTCGGGCAGCGCCGCCGGGCATGTGGGGCTGGCGGTCAGCCTTGGCCTGATCCGCGCCCTGCGCGATGATCAGGCGGCCGTCAGCCTTGGGCTGGCCGGGCTGCGCCAGATGGTGACCGCGGCGCAGGTCACGCCCGATGCGCTGGCCTCTGCCGCTGCGACACCGGCCCTGCAAGCGGTGCGGGCCGACCCGCATCTGGGCCCGCTTGTGCACGCAGCGCTCGGCCTTTCGGCTCCGCCGCCGGTGCAGAGCCCCCATGCCTCCCCGCCCACGGGTGCTGCGAGTGCCCTGTTCAACACCGTCGTCGTGGTCATGTCCTGCCACCCCAACTTTGCCACCCGCATTGCCGCACTGCGCCGGGGCTGGCTGGCCGACCTCACGCGGCTTGGCATTCCTTATATCGTCGTGGTCGGCGGTTCCACGGACCCGCAGCCAGCCGCAGACGTCATCTGCCTCAACGCCCCCGATGATTACGAAGGCCTGCCGCAGAAATCCCTCGCTGCCATCGCCCATGTCCACCAACACTTCCCCGGCCGCCGGATGCTGAAGGTCGATGACGACTGCTTTCTGGATGTCGATGAGTATTTCTTCAGCCTGTCCAGCCTGAAAGCCGATTACTACGGCCGCCCGCTGGCCCGCGCGCGCGGCCAGATGGACCGCAGCTGGCATATGGGCAAATCATCCTCGCTGCGCGGCCGGCACGATCTGGACAAATCGCCCGAGCCGTCAACCTATGCCGATGGCGGATCGGGCTATCTGCTCAGCCCCGCAGCCATCAACGCGCTGCTGACCCGTGCCGCCACCGCCGAAGGCCAGCGGCTGATCGACGCTTCGTTCATGGAAGACAAGCTGGTCGGCGATCTGCTGGCCCTGTCCGGCATCCGCGTCACCGGCGACGATTACCGCGTCCATGTGCTGCGCCGCGCGCGCGCCGGTGGCCTGCTGGTGCCGAAATGGGAGAACACCTGCCTGCCCTTCGCCGGGTCTGGCGTCAAACTCGCGCATCTGGACGGGCATGACCTGCAGAATCTGGCCGTCCGCACCGCAAAAACCCGCCGCCCCGCGACGGAAAAGATCTGGCCTACGCTGATCCCGGCGCGGCTTGGCGCGCAATCCCACGCGCTGGACCTGATCTCGCCCCCGGCGCGGTTTGACCGTGCCCGCAAGGCCCCGTTGGCCGTGGTGGCCTGCCTGCGCAATGAAATCGCGATGCTGCCGCATTTTCTGGCCCATTACCGCGCGCTTGGCGTTGACAGCTTTCTGATCGCCGACAACGGGTCCGATGATGGCACGCTGGAACACCTTGCCGTACAACCCGATGTGGCGCTGTTCACCGTCGATTCCGACTATAGTCAGTCGCATTACGGCGTGCTCTGGCAACAGGCGCTGCTGGCCCAACGCACGGGCCTCTGGTCCGTCGTGGCGGATGCCGACGAGCTGATGACATGGACCGCCGATGCCACCGGCGATCTGCACGGCCTGCTGTCCGGCCCAGACTTCACCGACCATGATGCCGCCCGCGTCTTCATGCTCGACATGTATCCGCAAGGCCCGCTGTCGGGCACCGACTTCACCGATCAGCCCCCCTTCACCGCCGCCCCTTTCATCGATCGTGACCCGTTCCTGACCACCGCGCTGGGGCGTGGCCCGTTTTCCGACGCGCACACCTTTACTTCCGCCACCCGCCACCGCCTGCTGCCCGGCTCGCGCCCCGAACTGTTTGTCGCGCAGAAAATCGCCCTGCTGCGCTATCAGCCGTGGATGCGCCTGTCAGACGGGCTGCACTACGTCGCCGAAACCCGGCTTTCCCCCCGCGCGCTGCTGTTTGGCCATTTCAAATACACCGCCGCCTTCCGCGCAAAAGCGGTGGCCGAGGTGGCGCGGGGCCAGCATTTCAACAATGCCGAGGAATACCGCAAGTACCTGACCCTGATCTCCGAGGGGCGCGAGACGATCTACGATCCCACCCTCTCGGTCCGCTGGACCGACAGCCCCTTTGTGCAGTCGGTGCTTTCCACCGGCAAACCGCCCGCGCCCTGACCCCGATACAGCGCCAGCAGCCTGTCGAGATGCGGCCCCATCGTCTCTGGCACCATCGCATTCTGCCAATAGTCCTGCGGCCCCACCACGCCTGACAGGATCGCCCCGATCCGATCCGCAAACGCCGCCACATCGCCCGCGCGGAACACGAACTCCGGGCTGTTGCCCAATTCCTGCGCACCGCCCATGTCGCTGCACAGCAAGGGAATGCGCCGCGCGTGCATCTCGATTGCCACCTGTGGCAGGTTGTCCTCCCACATCACCGGCAACAGGCCGAGGCCAACATCGGCCAGCAGCCGGTCCAGATCGGCATGACCATAGCCATCCTGATGCTGAAACCCCCCCAGCCTGGGGGCCAGTGCCGCCAGCCGCGCCATCACATCCGCCTCGCCGCGCCGCGCGGCCACCACCAGATGCAGGCGGTTCAGCACTCCATCCGGCAGCGCCTCCAGCGCATTGAGCAGAAAGTAAAACCCCTTGTCACGGCGCATATAGCCGAAATAGGCCAGCTTCACCGTGCCATCGGGCCGCAGGATCGGCCCGCGCGCGGGCGCGCTGGCAAAGCCCTGCGCCTCGACCGTGCCGATATAGCTGGTGACGGCCTTGTCAGGTAAAATGCCCTGCCGCAGCGCAATCTGGCGCACCCGGTCTGACACACACAGCACCAGATCGCACTGCGCGTTGATCTGGCGCACCATGGCCGCCCGCCGCTGCACAAAGCCCGGCCCCGCACCGGCCCCGGCCGCTGGGTCCACAGCCCGCCGCTGCCGCGCCCCCTGCAACCGCCCCAGCCGCCGGCCCAGACCGAAGATCACCCGGAAGGTCTGCCGGAAAAACCAGCTGTCAGGCGATACGCCCGCCACCTTCAACCGGTAGGCAAGCCCATGCCCGGCCCGGATCTGCCCCGCGTTCCAGCGGTGCGGCAGGCAGGTGACACAGCGCGCGCCCGATTGGTCATCGGTGCAATGGCGCGCTTCGTCCTGCCAGAAGTTCACCTGCGGGCAGAACGGATAATAGTTGTGCAAGGACAACACCAGCCTTGTGGCCGGAAACCTTTCCTTCAGGCGCAACACATCTGCAGGGACGCCTTCCAGATTGTTGAAATGCACCACATCATAGGGGCCGGTCCGCGCCAGAAAGTCGAAAAACACCGCCTCGGTTGCCGGATGGCTGATCTGCGCCGCTTGCCCGAAAGACGCATGCCCCGGGGCCAATGTGCCGGAATTGACCAGATCATACCGCCGCGCATCGCGCGGACCATGCCGCATCCGCTCCCATCGGGGGCGCGGGCGCAGCGGATCATAAGATGTGCCGCAGGCGATGAAACTGGCCTCCACCCCCGGTACCGTCGCGAGCGCCAGCATCAGGTTGCGCTGATAGAGCGACACACCGCCGCCCCTGCCTTCCGGGTCCAGATAATCGACCCAATTCACATACAGGATTTTCATTCAGACCAGTTCATCCTCCAACCAGTTGGCGCGGCCAAGGTATCGCATATAGGATTCAATCGGGTCTGGCGTGGCAAACCGGTCAAGCACCCGGTTGCTGCCCTGCTTGATCAGCGGGGATTTCATGCCCGAGTCATGTTGCAGCCCCAAAAACGCGCAGATCCGCGCATTGAACTCGGGTCTGAACAGCTCGCAATACTCCAGCGTCAGGCTCGGATTGGGCAGGCTGCCAAGCCATTGGGCAAACAGAAAGTCCATCGTTGCATATTCATGCCACTGATGGCTGATCTCCTCCGGGCTCGCAACGATCTTCCGCGCCATGTCGCGTGATCGCCGGGTCTGTGCCCAATTTTTGGTCTGCATCGCTTTCAGATAGGACGCGACCTGCGCCAGCCGGTTTTCGCGGTGAATATAGATGATCCGGGTCTGCGCCAGATCCGGCAACTGGCTCAGCACCCTTATGTTGTGCCCCAGCATCAGCTTGAACCCGATCTGCTGCCACGGCTCTGCCTCATGCCGCTCAAAGAACTGCCGCATGAAATAGCGCGGCCCCCAGTCGCGCTTGTAGCGCAGGTCGGGGTCATAGTCCGGCTCTCCAGTTTCGATCACGCTGTAGGGGTTGAACAACTCGCCTGAACAGGTCACGTCGCGGTGCGAATTCAGCAGGGTCATCAGATAGGTGGTGCCACTGCGCGGCAGGCCCAGGATGATGAACCGCCGGTGCTGCGCCTGATCTGCCTCGCTCATCCTGCCCCTGCCCGATTGTGCGCGCCTGCCGCACGCGGTTTCCCCCAAGTTTCACCATCGCGCCGCACAGGGCAAGGGGGGCTGCAGCACAACACCGCAGGTTGTGCCAAATCGTCCCGCCGTCTAGACAGGAACCAAAGCAACGCGGGGGCAACGTATGGCCAGTCTGATTGTCGGGGCCGGGTTTTCCGGCGCAGTGATCGCGCGGGAACTGGCCGAGGCGGGCCTGCCCAGCACCGTGATCGACAGCCGCGACCACATCGCCGGAAACTGCCATACCGAACGCTGCGCCGAGACCGGCGTCATGGTCCACCGTTATGGCCCGCATATCTTTCACACCGATGATGCCGAGGTGTGGGATTATGTCACCAGCCGCGCAACCTTCATGCCCTACCGCAATCAGGTAAAATCCACGGCGCGCGGCGCGGTCTATTCGATGCCGATCAACCTGCACACCATCAACCAGTTCTTCGGCCGGACGATGCGCCCGGGCGAGGCGCAGGCCTTCATCGCCAGCCGCGCGACGCCCCCCGCCACCACCCCCGCCGCCAATTTCGAGGAACAGGCGCTGCAGATGGTAGGCCCCGAGATCTACGAGGCCTTCTTCAAAGGCTACACCGAAAAGCAATGGGGCCTGTCGCCCCGCGCGTTGCCTGCATCGATCCTGAAACGCCTGCCGATGCGGTTCAACTACGATGACAACTATTTCAGCCACCGCTTTCAGGGCATTCCGGAGCAGGGCTACACCGATCTGGTCGCCCGCCTGCTGGATCATCCAGCGATCACCACCCAGCTGAACACGCCCTATGACCCCGGCATGGCGGCCGGTGCCGACCACATCTTCTGGTCCGGTGCGCTGGACGGCTATTTCGGGTTCTGCCTTGGGCGGCTGGGCTACCGCACGCTGGACTTTGAGCGCTTCACCGACACCGGCGACCATCAGGGGTGTGCCGTGATGAACTACCCCGATCCGGATGTGCCCTATACCCGGATCACCGAGCACAAGCATTTCGCCCCATGGGAAAGCCATGAGCGCACCGTGTGCTACCGCGAATACGCCCGCGCCGCCGGGCCGGGTGACATCCCCTATTACCCGATCCGGCTCAGCGCCGAGCAGACCCTGCTGGCCGAATACGAAGCCCTTGCCCGCGCCGAGCCCAACGTCACCTTTGTCGGCCGGCTTGGCACCTATCGCTATCTTGAGATGGATGTCACCATCCGCGAAGCCCTGAACACCGCCCGCGCCTTTCTGGCGGGCCGCGCCCGATAGTCTACCGCCCGCACGCCCCAAAGGTGAAGCCAAAGCGCGGAGCCTGTGCGCAACGGGTCCGCCTAGAGCACCTCGGGCATCACGACGCGCCGTCGCTGCCGCGCTTCGGCCCAGGTGATATAGCTGACCGATCCCACAATCACCGCACCCCCCAGCAGCACGAAGACATCCACCGCCTCGCCAAAGGCGACCCAGCCCAGCAGCGCGGCCCAGATCAGTTGCAGGAAGACCACCGGCTGCGACACGGCGATCGGGGCGGCGGCAAAGGCACGGCTCATGCAATAATGCCCACCCGTCGCGCAAGCCGCCACCACCGCCAACCACGCGATCTGTTCTGCGCTGACCGGCACCCAGACCCAAGCCGCGAGCGGAGCAAGCGCCAGTGTCACCACCAAGGACAGCATGGCCACGATCTGCCCGGCACTGGCGATCCCCGACAGCCGCTTGGCAAACAGGTAGGATCCGGCGAAAAACACCGCCGCGAAGATCTGGGCGATATGGCCATCCGTCACCTCGCGCAGGCCGGGCCTCAGCACGATCAGCGCCCCGGTCAGGGCCACGCCAATTGCCAGCACGCGCCGCAGCGACAGACGCTCGCCAAAGAACACCACCGTGCCCAAGGTCAGCAGCACCGGGTTCAGGTAGCCGATCGCCGTCACCTCGGCCACCGGGATGCGCGCCATGGCATAAAACCAGCACACCACCGCCGCCACATGCACCACGCCCCGGCCCAGATGCAGTCGCAGGTGCAGGCCCGGCATCCCGCTGCGCAGCACCCCGATCAGCGCTGGCAGCAGAAACACCACCCCCCAGGCAAAGCGCAGGAAAGCGGATTGCACCGCAGGCAGTTCGGTTCCCAAATAGCGTACGATCCCGGTCACCCCCACGAAACACAGGCCAGAGGCAAACATCCACAGGATGGCCTGCACGGGGTTGGTCTGATCGGGGGCTGTGGCATTCATGGCGGCACCCTGTGGCGCGCTGCGGCCAAGGACAAGCGGGTTATTGTAACCGTAACATCTGCGCGGCCGCCGCCCGCATCGCCAGCGTCAGTGGTCTGATCGCCGCCGCCGTCAGCCGGGCAAACTGCCAGTGCAGCGCCACGTCCAGCGCCGCCCCCGGCACCAGTTCCACCAGCCGCCCTGCCGCCAGATGCGGGGCGACCAGCGGTTCGGGGTTCAGCCCCCAGCCAAGGCCATGCAGGCAGGCGTCGACAAAACCCTGCGTCGACGCGATCCGGTGACTGGGAAACCCCGACCGCAGCCCCAGCCCGCGCGCCGCCACCCATTGCGCCTGCAACTGGTCCTTGTCGGAAAACGTCAGGGCCGGGGCGCGGGCCAGCGTCTGCGCCGTCACCCCTTCGGCAAACCAGCGCGCCACATAGCCGGGGCTGGCGGTCGCGACATAGCGCAACGCACCCAGCGGCAGCGTGTCACAACCCTGCAGTGGCCCGGCATGCGACGTGACCGCCGCCACCACCTCACCGCGCCGCAGCCAGTCCTGGCTGAAGTCCTGATCATCAATCACCAGATCGAACAGCACATCGGGCACCTGCACCAGCGCCGGCATCACCCAGGTGGCCAGAGAATCGGCATTCACCGCAATGCGCAGGGTCACCGCACCGGTCTGCACGCCCGGCAGATCTGCTGCCGCCTGACGTTCCAACAACACCACCTCGTCGAAATGGCGGATCAAGCGCAGCCCTGCCGCGGTCGCCACGCTGGGGCTGCTGCGCCGGATCAGCAGAACCCCGGCGCGGTCCTCCAGCGCCTTTATCCGCTGCGACACCGCCGGTTGCGTGATGCCCAGATCGGCGGCAGCAAGGTCGAACGACCCGCGCCGGTGCACAGCCGTCAGCGCCGCCAGTTGCAAGGGATCAAAGATCAGCACAGCTTATCCAGCATCAGAAAGATGAACTGGATTGATCACCGCAGGCCACGCTAAGTCAAGCGGCACGCATTACCCGAAAGGCCCCCATCGCATGACCGCCGCCCTTGCCGGATTTCTGACGGCCCTGTCGCTGATTGCCGCCATCGGCGCGCAGAACGCCTTTGTGCTGCGGCAGGGGCTGCGACGCGAACATGTGTTGCCCGTGGTGCTGGCCTGTGCGCTGTCGGATGCGCTGTTGATCGCCGCCGGGGTGGCGGGGTTCGGCACGATTGCAGCGCTTGTGCCATGGATCACCACCGCCATGCTCTACGCCGGGGCCGCGTTTCTGATGGTTTATGGCGCGTTGCGCTTCAAGGCGGCGCTGCGCGGCGGCGAGGCGCTGCGCCCGGCAGCGGGCACGGGCGCGACACTGGGGCGCACCGTCGGCACGGTGCTGGTGCTGACATGGGCGAACCCGCATGTGTATCTGGATACGGTTGTTCTGCTGGGCGCGATTTCTGCCCAATACGCGCCACAGCATTGGACCTTTGGTGCCGGGGCCATCGCGGGCAGCTTTGCCTTCTTCACTGCGCTGGGCTTTGGTGCGCGCCTGCTGGCCCCGCTGTTTGCCAACCCAAAGGCATGGGTCTGGCTGGAGGTGATCATTGGCGTCGTCATGTGGCTGATTGCCGTCGCGCTGATCACGGGGGCCTGACGGGCCTGGGGCAAAATGCGAAACGGGGGCAGCTTGCGCCACCCCCGTTCCAAATGTCTGACCGATGGATCAGACCTGATAAATCAGGCCAGAGCCAGGTTGGTCGCCGATTCGCGACCGTTGCGGTCACGTTCCAGATCGAAGGTCACAGCCTGACCGTCGTTCAGGGCACGGATACCAGCGCGTTCCAGCGCGGTGATGTGCACGAACACGTCTTTCTGGCCGCCTTCTGGCGCGATAAAGCCGAAACCTTTGGTTGCGTTAAACCATTTCACGGTGCCATTGGCCATCGTGAGATCTCCTGTAGTGTCTGCCATCCACAGCATGCGATGGCCCGGCCGAGACTCGTCTAGATCGTGTGACTGTGGGCCGAAGCAGACAGAAGACCGAAAGAGAAGATACTTTGCCTTTCTAAAATGTGCCAATTCCCCTCAAATTGCAAGAGGCGGCATAAAAGAAAGGCGGAAACGCGCTGCACAACAGTCTGGCCCGGTCAACAGTAACGCCAGATGCTGGCAATGAAATCGGCCCCGAAGCGCCGCTTGCACGCCTCATAGACCTCATCATAAAACGCACGAACCGATTGCAGCGCGCCTTCGTCCAGATCGCCGTCGCGGGGCGACCAGTTGACCCGCCGGTCAAAATTGGGATGCGCGCGGTCGATGCCCAGAAAAGCGCAAGCGCGGCCGAGTTCATCCAGTGTCAGAAAGGTCTCGTAGAAGCCGTAGAAAATCTCTTCCGGTTGAAACACAGCTTCCAGCGCCGCCATCGTCCGGTCATAGCGGGTGTACATCTGGCACCAGTCGCTTTTGGCCGCAGTGTCAAACCGCTCATGCGCCGGGTGGCCGACGGTATTTCCCGCCTCTGCCGCATTGCGGTCGGCCATGCGCAACATTGAAAAACAGCGCTCGATCGGGTCGCGCATCAAAAACACCACGCGCGGCGCGTAACCTTCGGCAAGCATGCGTGCGCGGATGTCCTGAAAGTTCTCTGCCGTCAGCCCCGAATACTCCGGCGTGATATCCCCCAGCAGTCGCGCCTGCGGATGGTCCGCCCGCAGCCGGCGATACGACGCCCAATAACGGTCGATGTCATGGTTCATCGCCAGATTGTCCATCAGCGACAAGAGCTCGGCGGGGTCAGCGGCGGCCTCGCCCTTGTGAAACCCCCGGACGGATGCCGCCAGATGATCGCGCAACCGCTCCATCTTCACCACCTCGGACAGGCGAAAGCGGTCGGGCTGGTAGACCGACTGGAACACCGACTGTTCCTTGATCGGCCCCATCGCGCATTGCGGATGATCGCGCAGATAGCGATAAAGCCAGGTGGTCGCCGCCTTCTGCGCGCCGACGCCCAGCAGAAAGACCGGCCTTGGGGGGATGATCGGCTTTTTGAAAAACGAAAGACGCATCGACCACCTTTTACACATCACCCTGCCGCCATCCGGGCAGGCAAAGCCCGGTTACAGCTGCGCCGCCACATCCTCGGGGATGTCAAAGTTATGCGTCACCGTCTGCACATCGTCATCTTCTTCCAGCAGATCAATCAGCCGCATCAGCTTTTGCGCGGTGTCCAGATCCACCTCGGTCAGGCTTTGCGGCTTCCAGATCAGCTTGGACTCGGTCGATTCCCCCAGAGATTTCTCCAGCGCGTCCGACACTTCGTTCAGCGCTTCGACCGAGCAATAGATCCAGTGGCCATCCTCGTCAGAGTCGACATCATCGGCTCCGGCTTCCAGTGCCGCCATCATCACTGTATCGGCGTCGCCCACCGACGCCTGATAGGAAATCTCGCCCACCCGGTCAAAGCTGTGCGCCACCGACCCCGTGGTGCCCAGATTGCCGCCGGCCTTGCTGAAATACGACCGCACGTTGCTGGCGGTGCGGTTCACGTTGTCGGTCATCGTCTCGACGATGATCGCAATGCCGTTGACGCCGTAGCCTTCATAGCGGATTTCCGTGTAATCCGCGCCATCGCCCATCTGCGATTTCTTGATCGCGCGGTCGATCACATCCTTTGGCATCGACACCGATTTCGCGGCCTTGACGGCCAGCCGCAAGCGCGGGTTCATCTCGGGGTCAGGCATGCCCATCTTGGCGGCAACGGTGATTTCCTTTGCCAGCTTGGAAAACATCTTGGAGCGCAGCTTGTCCTGCTTGCCCTTGCGATGCTGGATGTTCGCCCATTTCGAATGGCCTGCCATGACCCGTACTCCTGCCCGTCTGATCGGTGATGGGTTCCCTTACACCAGCGCCCCAGCCGCCTGCAACCCTCAGGCCAGCGCGTCCTGCACCTGCGCAAAGGCCCGCGCCATCAGCTCTTGCGCCGCCTGCCGCGTGCCCGCCTCGGCATAGACCCGAAATTCCGGCGCATTGCCCGATGGGCGCAGATGCACGACGCCGCCGCCCTCCAATGTGGCGCGCAGCCCGTCAGTGCGGTCCACCGCCATGACCTGACCCAAAGGCGCAAGAAACGCCGCCAGCTCCCCCGCCCCCAGCCGCGCCAGCAGCGCAGCCGAGGCCTCAGGGGCAATCCCCTCCAGCCGGTCGGTCACGGTAAAGCGGGCGGGTTCCATCGCCACGCGCGCGGCCAGCGAGCCGGCGCGCTTGGCCTCGATCAACGCGGCCACAATGGGCAGCAGGCTGTCGCGTGTCATCAGGCGGGGCAGCGGCCCCGCTGGCCCCGCCGCGTCAAAGCCAAGAAGAAAGCCACCATTTGGCTCATAGCCCACCACGCGGCCCCCGGCCTCTTCCATCGCGGCGATAACAAAGGGCGAGCCGATGCGCGTGCGCACCACCCGCCCGAACCGGCCCGACAGATCGACGCCCGTGTTGGCCGATACCGTGGTCACGACCACATCGGCCCCGATCAGCGCCGCCGTGATCTGGCCCAGCACATCGCCCGGCACGATCTGGCCCGTGGCATCCGCCACCAAGGGCCGGTCGCCATCGCCATCGGTTGACACGATGGCATCCAACCCCTCGGCCCATTCCACGAAATGCGCCCGAACCGCATCGGGCACGGCCTCGGTATCCACCGGAATGAAAACGTCCGACTGGCCCAGCACCGCCACCCGTGCGCCCAGCGCCTCCAGACAGGCGACCAGCCCATCGCGGCTGACCGCAGAATGGGCCCAGACGCCGACCTTCATGCCGTCCAGACAGGGCCCGAACGCGCCGCGATACCGCGCCGCCCAGTCGCCGCTGATCTCGAACGAACTGCGGCGCGGGGCGGTCAGGTCAGCCGACGCGCGGCCAAGACCCGCAAGGATCGCCGCCTCCTCGGCCTTGGTGATCTCGCCGCCCGGCACGTAGTACTTCAGCCCGTTGCGATCCGCCGGAATGTGGCTGCCGGTCACCATCACCGCCGCCGCCCCCGCCGCCATCGACGCCATCGCCAGCGCAGGTGTCGGCACAGCGCCACAATCGGTCACCGCAACGCCGTCGGCCCGCGCCGCCGCGATCACCACCTCGGCCAGGTGCGGCGAGCTGTCGCGCAGATCGCGCCCCACCCACAGCCCGGTGCCAACAGGGCACGCCGCCAAAAAGCTGCGGGTGTAGTCGGCCACCAGATCGGGCGTCAGCTCTGTCACCAGCCCGCGCAACCCGCTTGTGCCAAACTTTGGTGCCATCGCGTCAGTCCCCCATCTCCACCGGCGGGGGGGATGAAAACACCCGGTCAATGCCCGCCGGATCGGTGATCACCACTTCGGCGAGCGGGGCCACAGCCCCCTCGGCCCCCAGCGCCGTTGTCAACTCGGTCCAGATCTGGCGCAGGATATTGGGATTATCGATCACCCGCACCGCATAGCCGTACCCCGGCCCGCAAGTGTCCATCCGGCCCACCGGCACCTGCGCCCACGCCGCCCGGCACACCGTGCCATCCGACAGGGTCAGCGTCAGCACATCCGCAGACAGCCGCGCCGCTTGCGGCACCGGCGTGCCGGGCATCGCAGACACGCAACCCGCAAGGGCAAGGCACAGCAGAAATTTACGCATAGGGTTTCCCTTCAGAACGGAAAGAACAACGGGATCAGGGCAGAGATTGCCACCATCATCACCAGATTAAGCGGCACACCGATCCGGAGAAAATCACTGAACCTATAGCCGCCCGGACCATAAACCAGCGTGTTGGTCTGATACCCGATCGGCGTGGCAAAGGACGCAGAGGCCCCGAACATCACTGCCACCACAAAGGGCCGCGGATCAACCCCGATCTGCGCTGCAAGGCCGATCACAATCGGCGTCAAGATCACCGCCACCGCATTGTTCGACACAATTTCCGTCAGGACCGAGGTCAGCGCATAGACCACAAAGATCAACATGAACGGCGGCAAGCCTTGCATGAACGGGGCCACCGCATCGACAATCAGCTGCACCGCGCCGGAATGCTCCAGCCCCGCGCCCACCGCCAGCATGGCAAAGATCAGGGCCATCAGCCGGCCATCGACAAAGCTGAACGCCTCATCCGCATCAATGCAGCGGGTAACCAGCACCACACCCACACCGATCATCGCCAGCACCAGAATGGGTGCCACGTTCAGCGCCGACAACCCGACCACCGCCGCCAGCACCAAGACCACAATCGGGGCCTTGGTGCGCCGGTAAGCCCGGTCTGACGGTTCCGAGATATTGACCACATCCATATCCGCCGCCAGCCGCTGAATATCGGCGGGCGCGCCTTCCAGCAGCAGCGTATCGCCGACCTGCACCACCAGATCATCCAGCTGCCGCCCGATGTTCTGGTTCTTGCGATGCACCGCCAGCGGATAGACCCCATAGCGCCGCCGCAAGCGCAGGCTGCCCAAAGACCGCCCCACCATCGCGCAGCCCGGAGTGATCAGCACCTCAACGGTCGAGGTCTGGACCGAGGACAGCTTGTCCACCATCCGCAGCTCTTTCGACTCCTGCAGGGCCAGCACTTCTGACATCGGGGTGCGCAGCACCACCCGGTCACCGACCTCCAGCTCCACCTCGGCCAGTTGACGGCGCAAGGACGCGTCGCCGCGCAGCACATCGACCACCCGCATGTTGTCGCGCTTGAACAGGCCAACCGCGTCCACCTTCTGCCCGATGATCGGGCTGTCTTCCGGCACCGCCACCTCGGTGAAAAACTTCATCCGGCTGCGGTCAGTCAGCATCATCGCCATGCTGTCGCGGTCCGGCAGCAGCCGCTTGGTGAACAGCGCCAGATAGGTCAGCCCCACCAACGATGCCGCAATGCCCAAGGGCGTGATCTCGAAAATCCCGAACGGCTCCAGCCCCCGCTCGCGCGCGACACCATCCACCACGATATTGGTCGAGGTGCCAATCAGCGTGATCGTCCCCCCCATGATCGCCAGATAAGACAGCGGAATCATAAGCTTGGATGGCGACAGCGCCAGCTGCCGCGCGATCTGCATGAACACCGGAATCATCACCACCACAATCGGCGTGTTGTTCATGAACGCCGACATGCCGATCACGCCCAGCGCGATCACCACCAGCGCGGTTTTCGGATGCGTCTTCACATAGCGCAGCGCATATTGCGTGGCGGTGTCCAACGCGCCCGTGCGCACCAGCCCGCCCGCAATGATGAACATCGCCGCAATCGTCCAGGGCGCCGCGTTCGACAGGGCGCGGGCGGCTTCCGCCTGCGGCAGAATGCCCAACGCCAGCATCAGGCAGGCCCCGCCAATCCCTGTCACCTCGACCGGATAGGTCTCACGCACGAACAGCACCAGCATGCCCGCCAGAATCGCCAGCGCCACAATGGCCTGCATCGTCTGATCCATCTCGATGCCCAGCATCATTCCCCCTGTGCGTGCGGCGTAGCCCTTGGCCGTACCAATGCCACGCCCGACAGCATCACCACAAGCGCCGCCCATGCCAAAGGCGGCAACCGTTCCCCCAGCAGCAGCATCGCCCAGACAACCCCTGCCCCGGTGACCAGATACGAGCATTGTGCCGTAAAAACCGCCCCCGCGCGCGCGGCCAGCCAGACATAGCCCGCATAACACAGCGCATGCACAAAGCTGGACCCGATCAGCCCCCATTCCGCCACGCCCCAAACGCCGCGCGGATCAATCCACTGACCCGTCGCCAGCGTCACCGGCAGGCACAGGATCATTCCGACCAAAGACGCCATGAACATCGCCTGCACCGCATCCATGCCGCCAGTGCCGGTGCGGGCGACATAATTCGCCTCCATCGCGTAGAACAGCGGGCCCACCAGCGCCAGCGGCAGGAACACCAGCAGATGCCCCGGCAACCCCGCCCCCGGTGCCGCAATCATCGCCACCCCGATCAACCCCAACCCCAGCCCGGCAATCCGCCGCAGCGAAACCCGGTCCATCCCAAGCGCCAGCGCAATCGGAAATGACAGTATCGGCACCGCTGAAATCAAAATCGACATGATCCCCGACGGCAGATGCTGAATGCTGGTGTAAAACGTCGCATTCGGCACCAGTGTGCCCAGCACCGCCACCACCAGCGCAAAAATCAGCGCCTGCCGGGAAAAGACCAGCCCCTTGCCCCGCGCCAAAGACAGTGCCCCCAGCACAACCGTGCAGATCACCAGCTGCCAGAAAATCAGCCCGAACGGCTGATACCCGGTGCTGGTCGCCAGTTTCCCCAATGGCTGCGTCAGCCCCCAGCCAAGGCCCAACGCCATCAGCACAAGGGCAAACAGCCGGTGCTCGCTCAAGGCAGCGCCTGTTCCAGCCGCCCGCCCAGACGGATCATCCGCACCTTGAGTGCCTTGCCGGTGCGGTCATCGGTCTCCACGTAAACCCCCGACAGCGTGGCAGGCCCGCCCGCAGGCTCGAACCGCGCCTTGGGCATGCCGGTGATAAAGCGCCGCAGCGGCTCCAGTTTCTCCATCCCGATCACCGAGTTGTAGTCGCCACACATTCCGGCATCGGTCAGGTACCCGGTGCCCCCGGTCAGGATCTGCGCATCCCCCGTCGGCACATGAGTATGGGTGCCGACGACAAGGCTTGCCTGCCCGTCACACCAATGCCCCATCGCCATCTTCTCGGATGTGGCCTCGGCATGCACATCGACAATGGCCGCCTGCACCAGCCCGCCCATGGGGTGCGATTTCAGCACCTGCTCAATCGCGGAAAACGGGTCGTCGAACGGGCGCTTCATGAACACCTGCCCCAGCACCTGCGCCACCAGAACCTTGCGTCCTTGCGTCGCGGTAAACACCCGCCAGCCCTTGCCCGGTGCCACCTTGCTGAAATTAATCGGCCGGATGATCCGCGGTTCCTGCTCGATGAAACTCAGCATGTCCTTCTGGTCAAAGGCATGGTCGCCCAGCGTCAGGCAATCCGCCCCCGCGCCCAGCAAGATCTTGGCATGGTCCGGCGTCAGACCCGCGCCGGATGACGCATTCTCGCCGTTCACCACGACGAAATCGAGGTTCCAGTCCGCCCGCAGCCCCGGCAACCGCTCGGCAATCGCCGCGCGCCCAGTCCGCCCCATCACATCGCCAAGGAAAAGCATTCGCATGCCCCTCGGGTTAAGCCCCGCCGCTGCGCCCTTCAAGCAAAATCGCAGCGGCCCCTGCGCCCGGTTGACGCGGCACCCCATGCGGCTAGTTTGCAGGCATGAACACCCTCCCCCCAGCGCTGTCAGACTGGTTCACCGCAAAGGGCTGGACCCTGCACCCGCATCAGTGGGACATGCTGGCCCGAGCAGGCGACCCCGCCACCCTGCTGATCGCCCCCACAGGCGGGGGCAAGACCCTGGCGGGTTTCCTGCCCACCCTTGCCGAACTGACCGACAGCCCCACCAAAGGCCTGCATACCCTCTACATCTCGCCGCTCAAGGCGCTCGCCGCCGACATCCGCCGCAATCTGCGCACCCCCATCGAGGGGGCAGGCCTGCCCATAAGGGTCGAAGACCGCACCGGCGACACCACCTATACCCAGCGCCGCCGCCAGCGCGCCGATCCGCCGCATATCCTGCTGACCACGCCGGAATCGCTGGCGCTTCTGCTGTCTTACGAAGATGCCCCGCGCATTTTCGCCGGGCTGCAACGGGTGATCCTCGATGAGCTGCACGCGCTGGCCGAATCCAAACGCGGCGACCAGATGACGCTGCTGCTCGCCCGCCTGCAAAGCCTGTCGCCCGGTCTGCGCCGCGTCGGCCTGTCTGCCACGGTCGAAGACCCGCCGGCCCTTGCCCGCTTTCTCGCCCCCGATACCGGCATCTTGCTGGCAGACCCCGGCCCGGCCCCCGACATTCAGATGCTGGAAACCGACACCGCCCCGCCATGGGCAGGGGGTGGCGGGCGCTATGCCATGGCCGCCATTCTGGACCAGGTGAAACAGCACCGCACCACCCTGATCTTTCACAACACCCGCGCGCAGGCCGAACTGTTCTTCCGCGACCTGTGGCTGGCCAATACCGAAGACCTGCCCATCGGCATCCACCACGGCAGCCTGTCGCGCGAACAGCGCGAGCGGGTGGAAGGTGCCATGGTCGCAGGCGCCCTGCGCGCCATCGTCTGCACCGGATCGCTCGACCTTGGCATCGATTGGGGCGATGTCGATCTGGTGATCCAGGTGGGCGCCCCCAAAAACGTCAAACGCCTTGTCCAGCGCATCGGCCGCGCCAACCACCGCTACAACGCGCCGTCCAAGGCACTGCTGCTGCCCGCCAACCGCTTCGAGGTGGTGGAGTGCAAGGCAGCCCTCGATGCGGTGCGCGACGGCACGCTGGATGGCGAGCCGCGCGGCCCCGGCCCCCGCGATGTGCTGTGCCAGCACATCCTGCTGACCGCCTGCTCCGGGCCGTTCGACGCCGATGCGCTCTACGCCGAGACCCTCACCGCAGGCCCCTACCGCGCCCTCACCCGTGAGGGTTTCGACGCCACCCTCGATTTCGTCGCCACCGGCGGATACGCCTTGCGCGCCTATGACCGCTGGCAGCGCCTGAAACTCACAGGCGGACAGTGGCACCTGCGCGACCCGCGCGCGGCGGCGGTGATCCGCCAGAACCTTGGCACCATCATCGACACAGAAACCCTGAAGGTCCGGCTGAAAAACCGCTCTGGCGGCACGCCCTTGGGCGAGGTGGAAGAAGCCTTCGCCGCCACCCTCACCCCCGGCGACACCTTCCTGATCGGCGGGCAGGTCGTGCGCTATGAAGGCCTGCGGGAAATGACGGTCGAGGTGACGAACCAACCGGGCCGCGACCCAAAGGTTGCTGTGTTCAATGGCACAAAATTCGCCACATCCACCCTGCTGACCCAGCGGATTCTTGACATATTCCAACAACCGCGCTGGCCCGACCTGCCTGCCCACACCGCCGAATGGCTGTCCCTTCAGCGCGAGGTATCGCGCCTGCCCGATGCCGAGACCCTGCTCTGCGAAAGCTTCCCGCATGACGGGCGCGAACATCTGGTAGTCTACGGCTTTGCCGGCCGCAACGCCCAGCAAACCCTTGGCCTTCTGCTGACCAAAGCAATGGAAGAAGCGGGCCTTGCCCCCTTGGGCTTTGTCGCCACCGATTACGCCACCCTGATCTGGGGCATCGACGCCGTGCAGGATGCAAGGCCCCTGTTCGACCTGCACGCCCTGCAAGAGGGGCTGGAGACATGGCTCGCCGGCAATGCGGTCATGAAACGCACCTTCCGCGCCAGCGCCATCATCGCCGGCCTGATCGAACGCAGCCATCAGGGCCGCCGCAAATCGGGGCGGCAGGCGACGTTTTCGTCGGACATCCTCTATGACACCTTGCGCAAATACGACCCCGACCACCTTCTGTTGCAGATCACCCGCGAAGAGGCGATGCGCGGCCTGATCGACTTTTCCCGCATCGAAGACCTGTTGACCCGCGTCGCGGGCCGGATCGAAACCCGCCGCCTGCCCCGGCTGTCACCCTTGTCTGCACCCTTGTTTCTGGAACCCGGCCGCATCCCGGTGCAGGGCACAGGCCGCGAACGACTGGCCGAAGACGCAGCAAGACGGCTGATGGAGGCGGCGGGGTTGGCGTAATGGGTTGCATTGATCCTGTCGCCGGGGCACTCGAAGGCCATGAGCTATCCCTTTCGCCTCGCCGCTGAACCCCTGATCGCCCGCCCCTCGGGCGCGCTGTTCTGGCCGGACCGGCAGCTGCTCTGCGTGTCGGACCTGCATCTTGGAAAATCGGGGCGCATGGCACGGCGTGCGGGCGCGCTGTTGCCGCCCTATGAGACGCGCGAAACGCTGCTGCGGCTGGAAGCCGAGATCGAGGCCACCGGGGCGCGCACGGTGATCTGTCTGGGCGACAGTTTCGATGACAGCGCCGCCCTTGACGGGCTGGACGCGGATGACCGGCTCTGGCTCACCCGACTGATCGCCGGGCGCGACTGGATCTGGATTGCGGGCAACCATGACGCTGGCCCCTTGGACATCGCAGGCAGCCACCGGGCCGAGGTGCATCTGGGTGCGCTCACCTTCCGCCACATCGCTGAACCCGGCGCGCAGGCCGAGGTGTCTGGCCACTACCACCCCAAGGCGCGGCTGGCGGGCAAGGTCTGGCGCTGCTTTCTGGCCGACAGCACCCGGCTGATCCTGCCTGCCTTTGGCACCTACACCGGCGGACTGTGGACCCATGATCCGGCGCTAATCGGCCTGATGCAGCCCGGCGCGCTGGCGGTGCTGTGCGGCGGCACGGTGGCCCGCGCGATTCCGATGCCGCGCAAAGCCTAAACGGTCAGCCCCTCCGGCTCTGGCAGACCATGCGCGCGGCAGCAGGCGGTCAGCGTATTGGCCAGCAGGCAGGCTATGGTCATCGGCCCCACACCACCCGGCACCGGCGTGATCGCCCCCGCCACCTTTGACGCACTGGCGAAATCGACATCGCCCACCAGCCGGGCCTTGCCGTCACGCGCCACCCGGTTGATCCCCACGTCAATCACCGTCGCCCCAGGCTTCACCATATCGCCGGTGATCATCTCGGCCCGCCCCACCGCCGCCACAAGGATATCCGCCCCCCGGCACACCGCCGCCAGATCACGCGTGCGGCTGTGCGCAATCGTCACCGTGCAGCTGTCACCCAACAGCAACTGCGCCATCGGCTTGCCCACGATGTTGGACCTACCCACCACCACCGCACTCATCCCGGCCAATGACCCGTGATGCGCGCGCAGCATCATCAGGCAGCCCAAAGGCGTGCAGGGCACCATCGCCTTCTGCCCGGTGCCGAGGAGTCCCACGTTCGAGATGTGAAACCCGTCCACATCCTTGGCCGGATCAATGCTGTTGATGATCAGGTCTGCATTCAGATGCCCCGGCAGCGGCAGCTGCACCAGAATGCCATGCACCGCCCGGTCCGCATTCAACTGCCCGATCAGCGCCAGCAGATCCACCTCGGACGTGTCCGCCGCCAGCTTGTGCTCATAGCTGGCCATCCCGGCCTCCAGCGTCTGCACGCCCTTGTTGCGCACATAGACCTCGGATGCCGGGTCTTGCCCCACCAGCACCACGGCCAGCCCCGGTTGCACCCCATGTTCCTCGCGCAGCCGCGCCACATGGGCCGCCACGCGGGCGCGCACGCCCGCCGCAAACGCCTTGCCGTCGATCACCACCGCCGTCATGTCAGTCTTCCTTCCGCATCGAATCCGGGCCAAGCCGGTTTTCCTCGCGCGCAATCGACCAGTCGATCAGACGCCGCCACAGCTTTTCCACCAGATCGGGGGGCAGACCATAGGCCACCGCATGGCGGCGCACATTGGCCACCACCTCCTCGACGCGAGACCCGATCCGCGCCGGCAGATCCACCTCAGCCTTGATCTCGGCGGCGCGGTCGATATAGCCCGCGCGCTCGGCCAGCAGCCGGACCAGATCATCGTCCAGCCGGTCAATCTCGGCCCGGATATGGACCATGGTTTCACAGTCGGCAGGTGTGCGCATCGCAAGGTATCCTGTTCAGATCAGCCAGATGGCCTCGACATAAAGCGCGGCCTCGCAAAGGGCAACGCGGGGTTTTGCCTCAACCCCCATCAGAACAACCCTTCCACATCGCCATCCGCATTCAGCCGGATCACCTCGGCACTCGGGCTGCGCGGCAGGCCGGGCATCGTCATGATCTCGCCGCAGATCGCAACCACAAACCCCGCCCCCGCCGACAACCGCACCTCGCGCAGCGGGATGCTGTGCCCGACCGGAGCCCCCCGCACCGTGGGATCGGTGGTAAAGCTGTACTGGGTCTTGGCAATGCAGACCGGCAGATGCCCGTGGCCCGCATCCTCCCACGCCTTCAGCTGATCGCGCACCCCCGCATCCGCCACCACGCCCTCGGCATGATATATCCGGCGGGCCACGGTTTCGATCTTGTCGAACAGCCCCATCGCATCGGGATACAAGGGCGCGAAATCGGCCACACCGCTTTCGGCCAGCGCCACCACCTTGCGCGCCAGTTCCTCGATCCCCGCCGAACCTTCGGCCCAGTGCTTGCACAGCACCGCCTCGGCCCCCAGCCCGGCCACATAATCCTTCACCGCCTGCACCTCGGCAGGCGTATCGCTGGTGAAATGGTTGATCGCCACCACCACCGGCACGCCAAAGCTCTGCACATTGCCGATATGGCGGCCAAGGTTCGGGCACCCTGCCCGCACCGCCGCGACATTCTCGGCCCCAAGATCCGCCTTGGCCACCCCGCCGTTCATCTTCATCGCCCGCACCGTGGCCACAATCACCGCCGCCGCCGGGCGCAGCCCCGCCTTGCGGCACTTGATGTCAAAGAACTTCTCGGCCCCAAGGTCCGCCCCGAACCCGGCCTCGGTCACCACATACTCGCCCAGCTTCAGCGCCGTGGTGGTGGCGATCACCGAATTGCAGCCATGTGCTATGTTGGCAAACGGCCCGCCATGCACAAAGGCCGGAGTATTCTCCAGCGTCTGCACAAGGTTGGGTTGCATCGCATCTTTCAACAGCACCGTCATCGCGCCATCGGCCTTGATATCGCGGCACGTCACCGGCACCTTCGCGCGGGTATACGCCACCACGATATCGCCCAGCCTCCGCTCCAGATCGGCCAGATCGCGGGCCAGACACAAGATCGCCATCACCTCGGAGGCCACAGTGATGTCAAACCCGGTCTGGCGCGGAAAGCCATTGGACACGCCACCAAGGCTGGTGACCACATCGCGCAGGGCGCGGTCGTTCATGTCCATCACCCGGCGCCAGACAATCCGGCGCTGGTCGATATCCAGCGTGTTGCCCCAGTAGATGTGGTTGTCGATCATCGCGGCCAGCAGATTGTGGGCAGATGTGATCGCGTGGAAATCGCCGGTGAAGTGCAGGTTCATCTCTTCCATCGGCACCACCTGCGCCATCCCGCCACCCGCAGCGCCGCCCTTCATCCCGAAGTTCGGCCCAAGGCTCGCCTCGCGGATGCACACCACCGCCCGCTTGCCGATCCGGTTCAGCCCATCGCCAAGGCCCACAGTCGTCGTGGTCTTGCCCTCGCCTGCCGGGGTCGGGTTGATCGCCGTGACCAGAATCAGCTTGCCATCGGGGCGCCCCTGCACCGACGCAATGAACCCCTGCCCGACCTTGGCCTTGTCATGGCCATAGGGCAGCAGATCGGCCTCGGGTATGCCCAGCTTTGCCCCGATTGCCTGTATCGGCAGTTTCTTCGCCGCGCGGGCGATCTCGATGTCGGAACCCAAGGCCATGTCTCTCTCCCAAAGGCAAGGATGCGCCTTTTCGCGGCGCTTGGCCCAGTGTTAGCCGCCCAAACGCTCAAGACACAGGCATTTCCGACCTTACACCCGCAAAAATCGGCGCAGACAGACCTCGGCGCATCACGCGCGCCGCGCCTCTTTCAGATGCGCCCAGACCGGCTGATCGGGAATGTGCAGCGTGATCGCCTCACCCAACGTGAACACACCCTCCCGCTCCACCCAGGCCGTCACCCCGCGCCGGCCCTTGGCCGCCGCCTTGAACTTTGCCCCAAACCCGGGATGCACCGCGTTGATCGGCTTGCCGGGCAGCACGCAGGGGCGGTTTTCCATATCCACCACCAGCGTCGCCCCCTCCGCCCCCTGCAGCCGCGATGCAGGCGGCAGATGGGTGAAGTCCGGCAACCCCGCGATCACCATCGTCGCCCCCACCAGCGCGGGGTCCAGCACGTCGATCCCCATGCGCTCGGCAATCTCGGCCAGATCCTCGGCCCCCAGCAGGGAAAACTGCCGCGTGTTACGGATCACCGTATCACGCGGATATTGCGCCTTGACCCGGCTGCACGCGGGCCGCGTCAACCCGCCATGCGCCTCGCCCACCGGGCCGTCAAACAGCGCCTGCACCTGCGTGGCAGGCTCCGCCTCCAACTGCCGGTCACGGTCGGGCACCACGCCCAGCCAGGTGATCCGGCCCACAAATCCGGTTGGTTTCAAAGCTGGCATCGCAGATCCTCACGCATGTTCGACAAAGAAAAACCCCCGGAGCCTTTGCAGGTTCCGGGGGTCAGATCAAATCACGCCGCTCTCAAACCGAAGGCTCCGGCTCCAGCCCGCCAGTTGCCTTCGGCTTCAGCTTCGGAATCGACGGGATGGATGCCAACCCGCCGCCCGAGGCCGGTTTGTCGGCATCATCATCGCCGCCCAGCTTTTCGCCCGCGACAACTTTCTTGATCTCGTCACCGGTCAGCGTCTCATATTCCAGCAGACCCTGCGCCAGCCGCTCGAACTGGGTGTTCTGTTCCAGCAGGATACGGCGCGCGGTTTCATAGCCTTCGTCGATCAGGCGTTTCACTTCCTGCTCGATCAGCCGCTTGGTCTCGGCCGAGACCGAGAAGCCGCCGGTGTTGCCGGAATAGCCTTCAGCCGCTTCGGCATAATCGACGTTGCCGACCACATCCGACATGCCCCAGCGCAGCACCATCGCGCGGGCGAGGGCCGATGCCTGCTGAATGTCACCCGAAGGCCCGTTCGACACCGAATCCTCACCCCATTTGATGATCTCGGCAGCTTTCCCGGCCATGGTCATCGCGATGCGCTGTTCGCACTGGTCGCGGTGCCAATTCAGACGGTCCATTTCCGGCAGGCTCATCACCATGCCAAGCGCACCGCCACGCGGGATGATCGTGGCTTTGTAAACCGGGTCACATTTCGGCAGAGCCATGCCCACAACGGCGTGGCCAGCCTCGTGGTACGCGGTCATTTCCTTCTGGTCCTGCGTCAGCACCATCGACCGGCGCTCCGCCCCCATCATCACCTTGTCTTTGGCATTCTCGAAATCATCCATCGCGACAAAACGACGTCCGATCCGCGCAGCCATCAGCGCCGCCTCGTTGACAAGGTTCATCAGATCGGCCCCTGAAAAACCCGGCGTGCCACGTGCGATGGTGCGCAGGTCAACATCTGGCCCCAGCGGAGTTTTGCGCGCATGCACGCCCAAAATCTTCTCGCGCCCCTTGATGTCGGGGTTGGGCACGTGGATTTGGCGGTCGAACCGGCCCGGACGCAGCAGCGCGGGGTCCAGCACATCCTTGCGGTTGGTGGCGGCGACGATGATCACACCCTCGTTCGCCTCGAACCCGTCCATCTCGACCAGAAGCTGGTTCAAGGTCTGTTCGCGTTCATCGTTTCCACCGCCCATGCCCACGCCACGGGCACGGCCCACGGCATCGATCTCGTCGATGAACACGATGCAGGGCGCGTTCTTTTTCGCCTGTTCGAACATGTCGCGCACGCGGCTTGCACCCACACCCACGAACATCTCCACGAAGTCAGAGCCAGAGATGGTAAAGAACGGCACCCCCGCCTCACCCGCAATCGCGCGGGCCAGCAGGGTTTTACCTGTACCGGGCGGGCCAACCAGCAGCGCACCCTTGGGGATCTTGCCGCCCAGACGGCTGAATTTCTGCGGGTTGCGCAGGAATTCCACGATCTCCTCAAGCTCTTCCTTGGCCTCATCAATCCCGGCCACGTCGTCGAACGTCACCCGGCCGTGCTTTTCGGTCAGCAGCTTGGCGCGCGATTTGCCAAAGCCCATCGCCCCGCCTTTGCCACCGCCCTGCATCCGGTTCATGAAGAAGATCCAGACGCCGATCAGCAACAGGAACGGCAGGAAGGTCATCAGGATCGAGACAAAGCCCGACTGCTGCTGTGCCTCGGCCCGCACCTCCACACCTGCGGCCACCAGCCGGTCGGTCACATCGGTGCCCTGCGGCACGATAGCACCGTAGGTGTTGCCGTCGCTGCCACGCACCTGCAGCCGTTCGCCGTCGATCACCACACTGGAAACCTGACCGGCATCGACGCGCTGCACAAATTCCGAATAGGAAATCTGGCGCGCAGATGTGGCGGTCTGGTTGCCGCCAAAAAGATTGAACAGCGCAAGGATCAGAAAGAACAGAACGACCCAGAACGCGATATTTCGTGCATTGCCCACGAAGTTTCTCCCCACATGTCCACCGCCCGGAACGGGGCGGCGGTCTTGCTCACTAAGATAGACAGAACCGCGCGGGGTTCAATGCGATAACAGGAATAAGCCGAAACCTGCCGTGAATGTCGCACAATAGTCTTCATCGGGTGCTAAGACGGGTGCCGCAATCAGCCGCGCATCGTGCCACACCCCCGGCGTGACCAGCGCCGCCGCCCGCGCAATACCCGCTGCGCGCCAGTCCGGCAGCTGCGCCAAGCCCTCGGCCCCCACCGCCCGCACCTGCCCCGGCCCCGGCCCCGTCACCCGCCAACGCCTGTCCCAAACCGCACCCAAAGCCACCTCTGGCCCAAGGCTACGCGGCTCGCGCAGCAGCAGCGCACCGCCCGCGCGCGGCACCAGCCGACAGCCCCACAGCGTCGCCGCCCGCCCCTCGCGCAGCGCCTGCACCATCCGCGCCAGCGCATCGGCGCGCGGCGGGTACGTCGCCCCCGACAGCCACAGCAATGCGCCCTGCATCAGCCGCCGCGCCACCTCATCGGGCAGTGCTGCAAAGCCCGCGCGGTCAATCTGCAGCGCCCCTGCCCGCTCTACCACCACCGACGCCGCCGCCTGTGCCACCAGCCCGCGCACATCCGCCTGCACCGCCGCCAGATTGCGCGCAACCAAGGCCAACCCCTCGGCGGTGATTCCCACCTCGCCCAGCCCCGCCAATGCCCGGCGCATCTTCACCCGGTCAAAGCCCTCGTCGTCGTTGCTGGGATCATCGACAAACCACAGCCCCCGGCTTTGCACAAACCCGCGCAACGCCGCCCGCGTCACCCCCAGAAAGGGCCGATGAAACCACACGCCCCCCTGCTGCCACCGGGGCCGCATGCCCGACAACCCGTCCAGACCCGCCGCCCGCGCCAGCCCCAAGAGCAGCGTTTCCGCCTGATCATCCGCCGTATGCGCCACCAGCACCGCCCCGATGCCCCGCGCCTGCGCCCACTCGGCCAGCAACCCATAGCGCGCGCGCCGCGCCGCATCCATCAGGTTGCCCGCCACCACGCCATGCTGCCAGTGCAGCACCTCATGCGGCAGACCCAGCCCGGCACAAACCTGCCCCACCTGCGCCGCCTCGCCTGCCGAGGCCGCCCGCAAGCCATGGTCCACCGTCGCCACACACAGCGGCCGTCCCTCAGCGACCGCCGCCACCAAGTGCAGCATCGCCATCGAATCGCCGCCGCCCGACACAGCCAGCCCGACACAGCCCTGCCCCGGAATCGACGAAAGCGCCCGACGGGCGCTTTCGATCAGGTCAAGGTCGGGCAAAACAGGATCGCCCAAAGGCCGGTCCGGCGCGCTCACTGGCACTGAAACCCTTGCATCGCCACCTGCGCCTGCGTCGCCGCCATGCTGCCGGGATAGCGCGTGCCCACCTCGGCCAGCGTGACGCAAGCCTCGGGCGTCTGCCCCAGCACCCCCAACTGCTCGCCCAGCTTCAGCAGGCTGTCGGCGGCAAATGGCCCGTCCGGGTTCACCGAAAACGACTCCAGATACGCCCGCGCCGCATTCGAGGTTTCCCCCAGTTGCACCAGCGCCTCGCCCCGGCTGAATTGCGCCTCCTGGCTTAACGGCGAGCCAGGATAGGATTGGGCAAAGGTCGCAAAGAGGTCCGCGGCGGTGCGAAAGTCACCTTGACCGAGCACCGCCCGGGCCCGGTCAAAATCCGCCTGCTCGCCAATCGCCAGCTCTGCCCCGCCCGAAAACGGTGCCGAAGGTTCCTCAATCACCACCGCATTGGGCGCTTGCGCAGGGGCCGCAGCCCCGCCGCCCGCAGCAGCCGTATCACCACCCAACAGCGGCGTGGTGCCAACCGTGGCGATGTCACAGCCCGGTGTCACTTCGCACAGCCGGAATTCCAGATCGCCGATCCGGTTCGTGCCATCGCTGACCACCCGGTTCAGCCGCAGCTCGATCTCTTCGGCCCGCGCGGTCAGCCGTGACAGCTCGGACTCGATGGTGTCCATCCGCTGCAACGCCGACCCACCGGCCAGCGCCCCGCCAGACGCGCCGGTCTGCACCAACTCCGTCTTAAGCTGGGTGAACTCCGCCGAAAGCGAGCCAAGCTCGGCCCGTATATCAGCCAGCGTCTGGGTATTGGCCTGCGCGAACGCAGGCCCCCCCATCACCACCAGCGCCGTCAAGGCAGCACGCAGCATCCGCTTACGCCCCCGCGCCTACCGACAGAACCGTCACCGACCGGCGGTTCTGCGAATAGCAGGCCTCGCTCGAACACACCTCAATGGGGCGCTCCTTGCCATAAGGCACTGTTCTCATCCGATTCGCCGGAACACCTTGAGAAATCAAAAGTTGATGAACAGATGCTGCCCGGCGCGCACTGAGCCCGATGTTGTATTCCTTGGTGCCCTGCTCATCTGCATGGCCTTCAACAATTACAGCGTATGACGGGTTTGCCATCAACCACTGTGCCTGCCCCACTACAATCTGACGCGCCTCAGGTGTCAGCGTGTGCTGGTCCACCGGGAACAGAACCCGGTCACCGACGCGCTGGTTGAAATAGGCGACAGAGGCCGGGTTGTTCGGATCACCCAGACCCGTGGTGTCGACAAAACCGCCACCCGCGCCACCGGCACCGCCTGCGCCCCCACCGGCACCACCGGCACCGAAACGGTCGGGGTTGTTACAGGCTGCCAGCCCAAAGGCAGCGACAAGGAGAAGGGCCTTGGGAAGAAGCGTCATCATCAGTTTCCTTTTGTTCTCTGGCGCGATTGGCCAGCATACTATCAGATGTGCCGCGCCCTGTGAATCGGGCGCGGCGGAATGGGTCAGGGCAACAGCGGCGACCATGCAGGGTCAGATGCGGCCCCATCGGTCGAAATCTGGCGCAGGTTGCGGCCCGAGATATCCACCGAATACAGCGCAGCCTCGCCGCCCGCACCGCTGGTTTCGCGGGTGAACATGATCACCCGGCCATTGGGGGCCCAGGTCGGACCTTCATCCAGGAAGGACGCAGTCAGCAAACGCTCCTCACTGCCGTCGGTGCGCATCACGCCGATGTGGAACCGGCCCTGATGCTGCTTGGTAAAGGCGATCATATCGCCGCGCGGGCTCCAGACCGGGGTGCCATAGCGCCCCTGCCCGCCCGACACGCGCCGCCCCTCGCCGCCACTGGCGGGCATGATATACAGCTGCTGCGTGCCCGAACGGTCGCTTTCAAACACGATCTGGCTGCCATCGGGCGAAAAGCTGGGGGCCGTTTCAATCGACGGCGCATTGGTCAGCTGCTGCAACCCGCCCGACCCGATGTCGAGCATGTAGAGGTCCGAGTTCCCGCCACGTTCCAGCGAAAACACCACCCGCCCGCCATCGGGCGAAAAGCGCGGGGCGAATGTCATGGTGCCGTCCTGTTCGGCAAGGCTTTGCGTGCGCAACGACCCCACATCCATCAGCGTGATGCGCGGAAAGCCCGAGGCATAGCTGGTATAAAGAATGCGGTCGCCGGTGGGCGAAAAGCGCGGGGCCAGCACGATGGAACTGCTGTCGGTCAGATACTGCACATTCGCGCCATCGTAATCCATCACCGCCAGCCGCTTCAGCCGCTGGTTCTTCGGCCCGCTCTCGCTTACGAACACCACGCGGGTGTCGAAATACCCGCCTTCGCCGGTGATGCGGCTATAGGCGGCATCGGCCACCTTATGCGCCATCCGCCGCCAGGTCTGGGTGGTGCCGGCAAACTGCAACCCCTCGCCCAGTTGCTGGCCGGAAAACACGTCGAACAGCCGGAACTTCACCACGATCCGGTCGCCCGACACCGTCACCGCCCCGGTGATCACCGCCTGCGCGTTGATCGCCTTCCAGTCCTCATAACCGATCGAGCTGTCAAAGCTGCTGACCCGCGCGATATGCGCCTCGCGCGGGATCTCGCGGAACAGCCCGGTGCCCTGCAAGTCACTGGCGATCACCCGGGCGATGTTGCGCGCGTATTCGCCCGCCCCGCCCTCATCGACGAAATCAGGCACCGCAAAGGGCAGCGGTTCGATCACGCCTTCGGTGATCTCGATGCGCAACGGCCCCGACTGCGCCTGCGCGGGGGTCTGGGCCCCGAACAGCGCCAGCAGGGCAATTGCCACGGCGGATATTGAAAAGCGGTTCACTGTCATCATGGCCTCGGGTTGTCCTCGGTCTGTCGCGGGCAGCATAACGCAGCCATCGCCGGGGAAAGGGGGAAAAGGAACCGCAAAGGCTCCGTTTCGGCGTGTTTTGGCGCAAACGTGATCATCGCATCCGCATTCCATCAGGGTTGAACACCAGTTCCATCTCGCGCCACTGGTCATATTTCTCGGGCGGCAACGGGAAACCGCGCGCGCCACAGCGGATGATCGCCCGCCGCGCCGCCTCGAACGCACCGCGCGCGCCCGCATCGGTACCGCCGCTCGCGTCGATCAGCCGGATCGAG
The DNA here is from genome assembly GCF_004745575.1 of Pseudotabrizicola sediminis. Classification (GTDB taxonomy): domain Bacteria; phylum Pseudomonadota; class Alphaproteobacteria; order Rhodobacterales; family Rhodobacteraceae; genus Pseudotabrizicola; species Pseudotabrizicola sediminis. The sequence continues at coordinate 53,848 of NZ_RPEM01000003.1, forward strand.
CCTGCGTCCGGCACCCCGTCCTGCCCCACCGAAACGAACACCACCACCGTGGTGTTGAGCGCATCCGACGACAGGCTGCCGACGTTCCAGCACTGCTGCACCGCCACCCGCATGGCATCGCGCTCGCCGCCGGTCATCGGCGGGCCCTGCGGCGCGTTGGTGGCCCCGGTCGGCGCCGGGGTTTCCGCCGCCATCGCTTCGGCCAAAGCCGCCGCCACAGCATCTGCATCGGTGTCGGTCGCGGGGGCCGGTGTCGGTTCTGGCGCCGGGTCCGGCGTAGCCGCCGCCGCCGTCTCTGTCGGCGGGGCCTCGCTGCGCACCGGGCGGCCGCGCGGGCGCGGGCTGCTGGGCGGCGCACCAGAGGCTATGATCTCCTCATCCCGGTTGGCCTCGGTCTCCAGCACGGTGCCCGCCTCTTCGGGGGCGGCCTCCGGCTCTTCCGGCTCCACGATTTCCGGGGCCTCCACCGGGTCCGGCGTCACCGCTTCGACCGGGGCTTCCGCCACCTCCACCACAGGGTCGGGCGCGTCCACCGGCACCGGGGCCACACGCGGCGCGGGCTTTGGCCGCGGGCTGGCGGTCGGCGGCAAGGGCACTTCGGGAATGGGGTCAGGGTTCACCGGCAGGGGCAAGGCATCGGCCACACCGTTGTTTTCCGGCAATGGCTCGGGCTCCGGCACCGGCGCGGGGGCCGCCTCCGGCTCGGGCAGATCTGCCACCACCGGCGGCGGCGGTTGCACCGGCGCAGGCGTGTCTGCTGGCGCAGGTTCGGGCGCGTCCTCTGCCACTGGTTCGGGCGCAGGCGCGGGTGTCGAAGGCACCGCCGCCACCATCGCGTCAAACTCCGCCGAAGATATCAGCGACACCTCCGCCACCTCGACCGGCGGCGCATCCTTGCGCTGAAACAGCCAATCCCCCAGAATCACCCAGAGGATCAAAGCCGCATGGCCCGCGCCGGAAATGAGGGTGCCCGTCTGCATACCGCCTGCGTGTTCCCAATCGGCCTTAGTTGCCGGTGCCGTTCATCGCAGGCCCGTCCGTATCGGTCACCAGACCGATGGAATTGAACCCGCCCGCATTCAGCGCGCCCATGACCTCCGCCACCCGCTGATAGGGGATCGCCCCATCGGCGCGCAAAAACACCTTGTTCGTCGTCCGCTCTGCCGCAATTGCCGTCAGCCGCAGGATCAGCTCGTTCACCGGCACATCGGTGGTCTGAATCAGCGTCCGCCCGTCCGCCGTCAGCGTAATGGTCAGCGGCTCTTCCTGTTCGGTCGGCAAGGCACTCGCGGCTGACCGGGGCAGTTCCACCGGAACCCCCACCGTCAGCATCGGCGCCGCCACCATGAAGATGATCAAAAGCACCAGCATCACATCGACAAACGGCGTGATGTTGATCTCGTTCATCGCCGCCGATTTGCCGCGACGCCGCCGCCCCGTCCCGCCGCCCGACCTTTGCTGAACCCCGCCCCCCATGGCTCAGGCGTCCAGCTGGCGCGACAGGATGGTCGCGAATTCATCGGCAAAGCTCTCATAGCCGCCAAGAATGCGCTCACTGTCGGAATTCAGCTTGTTGTAGAATACCACCGCCGGAATGGCCGCGACCAGACCGATACCGGTGGCCAGCAGCGCCTCGGCAATGCCGGGGGCCACGACGGCAAGGTTGGTGTTCTGGCTGATGGCAATCTGCTCAAAGGCGTGCTTGATGCCCCAGACCGTGCCGAACAGCCCGATGAAGGGCGCCGTCGCCCCGGTGGTCGCCAGAAACGACAACCCGTTGTTCAGCCGCTCACTCTCGCGCGCGATGGCCACATTCATCGCCCGGTCGATCCGCGCCTGCGCGCCCGCAATCAGGGCGCCATCCTGCCGATGGCTGCGCCGCCATTCCAGCATGCCGGCGGCGAAAATCTTTTCGCTCGCGCCCTCGGGCGTCGGCCCGATCTTCTCGAACAGCTCGTCCAGCGGCTCGCCCGACCAGAAAGCGCGGTCAAACACCTCGGCCTCGCGCCGCGCCAGACGGTACAGGATGTGCCGCTGCACAATCGTCGCCCATGACCAGAAGGACATGACCATCAGCATGATCATGACGACCTTCACCGTCAGCGTCGCGCGTGCAAAAAGGGCGATCAAAGAGAAATCAATCTCCTGCGCCATCGCAAGGGTTTCCGTTTCCATTACGCCTGCTCTTGTTATCGGGGCCTTGGTGACCGCCTGTTGCCCTGATTCTATCCGGATTTGAAGCGGATTGCCAACACAACTGCGTCACATGGCAGCGGAGCGCTGAAACCTGCTGTAACAGGCTGGGGAGAGGGTGAAGGTCCGACTCTGGCCGCCATCAAGCCAATGCGCGAACCGGGCGTCTTGCGGTCACACTGCGCCAGCGCTCCGCGCCCGCCCCCCCTCCAGCAAACCCCTCACCCCCTCTGGTATCCGAACCGGGCCCATTGCCGCGCCCACGCACACCAGCACCACCCGCGCCGCAAACAGCCGCTCTTCCCCGCGCCAGACCACCTGATCCAGCACGATCCGCGCGCCGCCCAGTTCCACCAGCCCGGTTTCCACCACCAGCACATCATCGAACACCGCCGGCCGCAGGTAATCCGCCTCCACCCGCCGCACGGCAAAGACAATCCCCTGCTCGGCCCGCAGCCGCGCCTGATCCACGCCAAGCGCGCGCACCCATTCGCTGCGCCCCCGTTCGATGAACCGCAGATAATTGGCGTAATAGACGATGCCCGCCAGATCGGTATCCTCATAATAGACCCGAAGCTCAAACCGATGCGCCACACCCGTCCCCTTTTTCACACGCCACGGAACCTCTCGCCCCGCGCTGCGTTCCCCAGCCAACTAACCGGAGTCCCCTATGCACCGCGCCGCCCTTATTCTTGCCCTGACCCTCGCCACCCCCGCAACCGCCGAAGAGGTTGGCCGCGTCGGCGTCGACTGGGTCGGCAATGACATCATCATCGAAAGCGTGGCCGACCCCAAGGTGCAAGGCGTCACCTGCCACATTGCCTATTTCGACCGGTCCTTGATCGACCGGCTGTCGAACGGCAACTGGTTCGAAGACCCGTCCTATTCCGCGGTCGACTGCGTGCAGACCGGCCCGATCACTGTGGGCAACATCAGTCAGGGCCGCAAAGGCGAGACGGTGTTTTCGCAGCGTCAGTCGCTGATCCTGAAATCCGTGCGCGTCACCCGCATCCATGACACCGCCAACAACGCGCTGATCTATCTGGCCCATGCCAATGAACTGACCCAAGGCTCGGGCAAGATGTCGATCTCGGTCATCCCCCTCGCCGCGCCCTAACCACTGATCCGCGCCGCCAGCCGCAACGCGTGGCTGGCGTCCCGCCCCACCACCGGCAGCACCGGGTGATAGGCCGCGCGGATCACCGCCGCCACTTCGGGGCGCAGCACCGCCCGGCCCTCCACCTGCCCCAGCGGCGACGCCCCCGCAAATGCACCCTCACTCCATGTCAGCATCATCTGCGCCGCCTGCGACAGTGCCAGCGTCTCGGCGGGCAGGTCCGACAGATGGCCGTCCATCCGAACCAGCACGAAACAGGCCTTGATCGCGTCGCCCGGCTCAAAACGGAACACCCGGTACTGGTTGGCCCCCGCCGCCTCCAACCGGTCCAGCAGCGGCATCAACCCGGGAATCAGCTGGTCAAGCTTGGGCACCCCGCGCAGCTCATCCCAGTCGCGCACGAAAAACAGCATCAGGTTGGCACCCAGTTCGGTGTCGGTCTCGGCCATGCTGTGGCCCGCCAGCGCCACAACGGCCTCGACCGCACCCTTGATCACCCCAAGGGTCGCATCCTCCACCCCGAACACCACCGGCACGATGGGTCGCCCCCAGCGCGCGCACAGATAGCTGCCCTCCGCTCGCGTGAACAAAGCCCCGATCTGATCCGCGTCCATATCCACCCCCGTCTGCTGCCCCGCCCTTAGCGCCGCCCGCCGGTCCTGACAACGCCCCGGCTTTGCACCTTTCCAAAATACTCCTGCCAGAGGCATCCCTACGGCCACACCCCGCGCTGGACTCGGCACACCGAAGACCCGATATAGTACCCATGTCCCTGCCACCCGGATTCCTCGATGAATTGCGCACCCGGATCTCGCTCTCACAGATCGTGGGGCGCAAGGTCACCTGGGACATGCGCAAATCCAACATGGCCAAGGGCGACTGGTGGGCCCCCTGCCCGTTCCATCAGGAAAAATCCGCCAGCTTCCATGTCGATGACCGCAAGGGGTTTTACTATTGCTTCGGCTGCCATGCCAAAGGCGATGTGCTGACCTTCATCAAAGAGTCGGAAAACACCGGCTTCATGGAGGCGGTAGAGCTTCTGGCGCGTGAAGCCGGCATGCCGATGCCCGCCCGCGACCCGAAAGCGGCGGAAAAGCAGGATCACCGCACCCAGCTGGTCCAGGTGATGGAAGAGGCGGTGAAATGGTTCCGCCTGCAACTGAAAACCGGGGCCGCAGCAGACGCCCGCGCCTATATTGCGAAGCGCGGGCTGTCCGATGCGGCGGTCGACCGCTGGGAAATCGGCTTTGCCCCCGATGCCCGGCAATCCCTGTTAACCGCCCTGATCCAGAAAGGCTTCGTCGCCGACCTGATCGTGGCCTCCGGCGTCTGCGCCAAGGCGGATGACGGGTCGATCTACGACCGGTTCCGCGGTCGCATCATCTTCCCGATCCGCGACGCGCGCGGCCGTGCCATCAGCCTTGGCGGCCGCGCGATGGACCCGAACGCCCGGGCCAAATACCTCAACGGGCCAGAGACCGACCTTTTTGACAAAGGCCGCAACCTCTACAACCACGCCCCGGCGCGCGAAGCGGCGGGCAAGGGCCAGCCGCTGATTGTGGCCGAAGGCTATATGGATGTGATCGCCCTGTCCGAGGCCGGGTTTCAGGCCACCGTGGCCCCCCTCGGCACCGCCGTCACCGAAGACCAGCTGCGCCTGATGTGGCGCATCGCGGATGAGCCGGTGATCGCACTCGATGGCGACACGGCGGGCATCCGCGCCGCGCTCCGCGTCATCGACCTCGCCCTGCCGCTCTTGGAGGCCGGCAAGGGCCTGCGCTTTGCCGTGCTGCCGCCGGGGCTGGACCCGGATGATCTGATCAAGAGCCAAGGCGCGCCCGCCATGCAAAAGGTGATCGACACCGCTCAGCCAATGGTCAGCCTGCTGTGGCAACGTGAAACAGAGGGGAAGGTTTTCACTTCGCCAGAAACCCAAGCCGCCCTCGAAGCCAGACTCGAGGCGCTAACCGCGCAGATTCGCGACAGGCTGATTAAGCAGCGATACAAAAAAGTACTCGGTAGACTGACCAGCGATCTATTCTGGTCACAGAATGGCAAAAAATCAAAAACTCCCAAGAAAAAGGGCGCTTGGTCTATCAAGGACGAAAACGGCCCGCCCATGGCCAGCACCAAGCAATCCCTGCTCGCCACCCCCGAAGGTCAGGTGCAGGACACCTTGCGCGAAGCGGTGGTGCTTGCCGCCTGCATCCATCACCCCGGCCTGATCGCCCGCTTCGAGTCGGCGTTGGAGCGGTTGGATTTCGTCGGCCATGGCCATGACACCCTGCGCAGCCTGATCCTCTATCACCAGTCCGCCCCCGATCTGCATGCCGTGTTGATGGAACAGGCCCCGCTGCCCACCGAAACCGTCCTGCTGCACCCCCATGTGCGCATCACCGCCGCCATCAGCGCCAGTGCCCCGGATGACGCCGCCGAACACTGTCTGGCCGAGGCGCTGGCCCGCCTGCAGGCAGATCGCGCGCACAGGCTTGAAATCAGCGAGGCTGAAGACGATGTAACAGGGGTGGCCGATGAAGGGCTGACCTGGCGCGTGTCCAAAGCCGCCGAGGCCCGCCACTCAGCCGCGCGCGGCCCGCAGGATGCCAAGGGCGAATCAGTCATCGCCCCGAACGGCATCGAACTGGACCGGGACGAGCTGAACCGCGCCCGTTCGCTGCACCAATCGATCGATTTCACCCGGGGTGGACGAGGTGGTAAGCAATGAGTAACCCTTTTCCCGACCTATCGGGCAAGAAAAGCCACCTTACGACCTGTAATCCGGTGTGATTCGCGGTATTGATTCGAAAACGAGCGCACCGATTCGCCCTTCGCGCCCTCAAGGAGCACCCATGGCCCTGAAAGACACCGACGACGGCAAACCCGAAGCAGACGAGGCCGATGTCTCCCTCGACATGAGCCAGGCCGCCGTCAAGAAGATGATCGCCGACGCACGCGAGCGTGGGTACATCACTTACGAACAGCTCAATCAGGTCATGCCGCCCGAACAGGTGTCGTCGGAACAGATCGAAGACGTCATGTCGATGCTGTCCGAAATGGGCATCAATGTGATCGAGGATGACGAGGTCGAAGACGGCGAACCGGCTCTGGGCGGCGCTCTGGTCGAAACCTCCTCCAGCTCGCGCGACGTGGCCGTCGCCGGCTCCACCACCGAAACGCTGGACCGCACCGATGACCCGGTCCGCATGTACCTGCGCGAAATGGGCTCGGTGGAACTGCTGTCGCGCGAAGGCGAAATCGCCATCGCCAAGCGGATCGAGGCCGGACGCAACACCATGATCCTCGGGCTTTGCGAAAGCCCGCTGACCTTTCAGGCCATCACCATCTGGCGCGACGAACTTCTGAACGAAGACATCCTCCTGCGCGATGTGATCGACCTTGAAGCCACCTTTGGCCGCAGCCTTGATGGCGAAGAAGACATGGATGGCCCCATCGGCGCCCCCGATCTGGAAGGCGTCGATGTCACCGCCGCCACGGCCCCGCGCCGCGCCGAGTCGTCGGAACCGGAACTGGACGCCGACGGCAACCCGCTCATGCGCAGCGATGACGATGACGATGATGACGAAGCGTCCAACATGTCGCTCGCCGCGATGGAAGCGGCGCTCAAGCCCAAAGTGCTGGAAACGCTTGCCATCATCGCCCGCGACTACGTCAAGCTGGCCGATATGCAGGAAGCGCGGATGACCGCCACCCTGTCGGAAAAGGCCCGCTTTTCTTCGACGGATGAGGCCGCGTACCAGAAACTGCGCTCCGAAATCGTGGTGATGGTGAATGAGCTGCACCTGCACAACAACCGGATCGAAGCGCTGATCGACCAGTTGTACGGCATCAACCGCAAGATCATGACCATCAACTCCGGCATGGTCAAACTCGCCGATGCCGCCCGCATCAACCGCCGCGAATTCATCGACGAATACCAAGGCTACGAGCTGGACCCAAGCTGGTGCGACCGCATGGCCGCCAAGGGCGGTCGCGGCTGGCAGGCGCTGATGGAACGCTCACGCGACAAGGTCGAAGAGCTGCGGGCCGAAATGGCCGTGGTCGGCCAGTATATCGGCGTCGACATTTCCGAATTCCGCCGCATCGTCAATCAGGTGCAAAAGGGCGAGAAAGAGGCACGTCAGGCCAAGAAGGAAATGGTCGAGGCCAACCTGCGTCTGGTCATCTCCATCGCCAAGAAATACACCAACCGCGGTCTGCAATTCCTTGATCTTATTCAGGAAGGCAACATTGGCCTGATGAAGGCCGTGGACAAGTTCGAATACCGCCGCGGCTATAAATTCTCCACCTACGCCACCTGGTGGATCAGGCAGGCCATCACCCGATCGATCGCCGATCAGGCCCGCACCATCCGTATCCCGGTGCACATGATCGAGACGATCAACAAACTGGTCCGCACCGGCCGCCAGATGCTGCACGAAATCGGCCGCGAGCCAACGCCGGAAGAATTGGCCGAAAAGCTGCAGATGCCGCTGGAAAAGGTTCGCAAGGTGATGAAGATTGCCAAGGAACCGATCAGCCTCGAAACCCCGATTGGCGACGAGGAAGACAGCCAGCTTGGCGACTTCATCGAAGACAAGAACGCCATCCTGCCGCTGGATTCTGCCATTCAAGAAAACCTGAAAGAAACCACCACACGCGTTCTGGCCTCCCTCACCCCCCGCGAAGAACGCGTGTTGCGCATGCGCTTCGGCATCGGCATGAACACCGATCACACGCTGGAAGAAGTCGGCCAGCAGTTCTCGGTGACCCGCGAACGCATCCGTCAGATCGAAGCGAAGGCGCTGCGCAAACTGAAGCACCCGAGCCGGTCTCGGAAGCTGCGGAGTTTCTTGGATCAGTGAGCATGCAACGCAAAGTCTCTGCACTCACGAAAGAACGTGCCTTTGCGACAATTAAAATAGTCGCGAAGGCATCGTTAGCTGGTGAACTGGCCCTTACCTATTCCGAACTGGCGCGCAGACTTGGCATGTCGAAAGTCAATGGCCAAGGACTCAGCAGCTATCTAAACGAAGCAGCAGCGCTGTGTGCCGAACACGGGCACCCAAATGTCTCCGTGCTGGTCGTGTCAAAGGATAGCCTCGATAGTGGTGCGCCAATGCCGTCAGAGGGTTCATTCGCTGACGGATTTTACGCCAGCACTGGGCTAACCAGAGATGACATCCCCGCAGAGCAAGATCGCGTCAGAGCATATGATTGGCGGTCTGTCAGATCACTGAACCTCGACTAACTGGCCTGTCAGTGGGTTTTCGGTTGACCAATGTTCACCCTTCCGTAGGGCGGGGTTCACCCCGCCTTTGGTCGCGTGCGGCGGGGTGAACCCCGCCCTACCGCTTTTTGCCCGGCAGCGCCGATTGGGGCAAGGCTGCCGCGCCCGCCCTTGCCTCGCCGTGCAAAACCGACCATTCTTGCCCGACACGCTCGGAGCCGTCACATGACCTCATTTCTCTCCCGCCTGCTCGGCAAATCCGCCGCCACTCCCCCGGCGGCCCCCGAGCCCATCCTGCACAACGATTTCCGCATCTTTCCCGACCCGATCAAAGAGGGCAGCACCTTCCGCATCGCCGCCCGCATCGAGAAAACCATCGCGGGCGAGGTGAAAACCCACCGGCTGATCCGCGCCGACACCCGCGCCACGTTGGACGAAGCGACCGAGGCGTCGGTCACCAAGGCCAAACAGGCCATAGACCAGCTGGGCGACACGCTGTTCGGCTGACCCTGTCAAGGCACGCTGTGGGCTCGCCCGCAACAGACGCACCCGGCACCTGAAACCGGCCAGCCCCCCCCGCCATGCTCACGCCGGGTCGCCCTCCACCACCTCCCAGGCCTCTCCCATCGCCACGATACAGGCCCGCCCGTCGGTGTAGCTTTGCACCAGCGTCCAGTCGCCGCGCGGCGTGGTCCAGACCTCCATCACCATCTCAAGGTTGCGCACCCCCTGCCCGGCCAACTGCGCGCCATAGGTCAGGGTCAGGCGCTGCAACATCTCGGCACGCGGCGCGCAGATCACCTCGGCAATCGGCGACCCGGCAGCCCCGGACGCAGGCAGCACAACCTGCCAAAGCAGGGACAGGCAGACCACAGCGGGGATGATTCTGCTGCTCATGCAGAAAATTGTAACACAGGAATGACGCATACCAAGCATCCTGCCAGCCTGCGCTTAATCTTGTCTTGCCGTCGCGCGCGCCGGTCCCCGGCGCAGCCCGCCGGCGCACAAACGTCATGCGCAAAGCCATACGTCCGCCATACGCAAACCCGACGCACATCAGCCCCCCTGAGTCCGCGCCGCCACACATCCCCCCCCAGATCATGTGCCCACAACTTCGCCCTAGCCCAGATCGCTGGCTTGCCCCTATAGTCTGTGCATATCAACCCGGAGCATACCGGGACCAGAGGCAGGCATATCAACGAACAAGCGAGGAGGGAGCCAATGCGCTGCCCATTCTGCGGCAATATCGACACCCAGGTGAAGGACTCGCGCCCGGCCGAGGATCATGTCGCCATCCGGCGCCGGCGCTTCTGCCCGGCCTGCGGCGGGCGCTTCACCACCTATGAACGCGTGCAATTGCGCGATCTTGTGGTCATCAAATCCAGCGGCAAACGCGAGGATTTCGACCGCGACAAGCTGGAACGCGCCATCCGCATCTCGATGCAAAAGCGCCCGATCGACCCCGAACGGATCGACCAGATGATCAGCGGAATCGTGCGCCGGCTGGAATCCATCGGCGATACCGACATCCCGTCGCGCACCATCGGTGACATCGTGATGGAAAGCCTCGCCCGGATCGACACCGTGGCCTATGTGCGTTTTGCCAGCGTTTACAAGAACTTCCAGGCCGCCGACGATTTTGACAAATTCGTCAGCGAACTCCGCCCGGGTGAGAAACCCGAAGAGTGAGCGCCACCGACGAAGACCATATGGCACACGCCCTCGCGCTTGCCGCGCGGGGGCTGGGCCGCACCTGGCCCAACCCGGCCGTCGGCTGTGTGATCACCCGCAAGGGCCGCATCATTGGCTGTGGCTGGACCCAGCCCGGAGGCCGCCCGCACGCCGAACGCCGCGCGCTGGATCAGGCGGGCGATGCGCGCGGTGCCACCGCATACGTGACGCTGGAACCCTGCGCCCACCACGGCCACACCCCCCCCTGTGCCGGGGCGCTGATCGCGGCGGGCGTCGCCCGCGTGGTAACGGCCCTGACCGACCCCGACCCCCGCGTGTCGGGCAAGGGCCACGCCATGCTGCGCGCGGCGGGCATCGCAGTCACCGAAAATATCCTTGCAGAACAAGCCACTCGCCTGAACGCAGGCTTCCTCAAACGCGTGACCCAAGGCCTGCCCTTCGTCACCCTGAAACTCGCCACCACTCTCGACGGGCGCATCGCAACCGCCAGTGGTGAATCGCGCTGGATCACCGGCCCGCAGGCCCGGCGCTATGTCCACGGACTGCGGCTGACCCATGATGCCGTGATGGTCGGTTCCGGCACTGCGCGCGCCGATGACCCCGACCTCACCGCGCGCGACATCGGGGCCACGCATCAACCGGTCCGCATCCTGCTGGACCGGACCCTCAGCCATTCCCCCGAAAGCCGCCTCGGCCTGACCGCGCAGCAGCATCCGGTCTGGGTTTTGCACAGCCCCGACGCCCTGCCGCAGGCGCAAGCCGCATGGTCAGCCACCGGGGCGCGACTGCTGCCCTGCCCCTTGGCACACGGCCATCTGGACCTGACAGCCGCCCTGAAAATCCTTGCCGCGCAAGGCATTACCCGCATCTTGAGCGAAGGCGGCGGCACCGTCGCTGCCGCGCTGATCGCAGCCGGACTTGTCGATGACCTGATCCACCTGACCGCCGGCAGACTTATCGGCGCCGATGGCACCGCAGCGCTCGGCCCGCTCGCCCTGCCTCGTCTGGCCGACGCCCCCGCCTTCCGGCTGATCGCGCAGCAAAGCCTCGGCCCCGATACGCTGACCCAGTGGTCGCGCCCTTAAGTCATTGCACCTGCTGCAAATACTCCCAGCGGAGTGGCCCCCGCTGCAGGTTCACTGTCGCGCCATCACCTTGGCGATGGCCGCCGGCATCATACCGGTCTGATCGCCGAAAACCCGCACACCCTTGCCTTTCTCCCACAACGCCACCAGCAGCCAGTCGCGGTACATCGCGATAGCCCCTTCCGTGATGTCGCAGGCGTGCGGCTGGCAGCCGCTGGCCACCACCCAATCGCCCACCGTCTCGAAGGTGGTCGCAACCGAGATGATCCGCTGGGCATCCAGCAACCCCTCCGCACCCATCTGAGCCAGCAGCCGCCCGCGTTGCTCGGGGGCCGACAGGAACTCGCCGGGATGGCGGCCCAGCCAGGCCGCTGGCGGCGCGGTCGCCGGGATGCCGCTCGGCGGCTGCGGCAGCGCAACCTCACGGATGGCCGCCGCTTTCCCGTCCCAATGAAACGCCACCGGCCCCTCACCCGGGCGCATCGACGGCAGGGTCACGATCACCGACTCGGCGTCCCAACTGACCTCGGCAAGGTCCGAACAGGTGCCAAACCGGTCGGTTATCCGAACCTTACCCGGCCTTGTGTCCAGCCAGACAAATTCCGCCGGGCAGGCAGAGCCGCCAGAGGAGACGGACAGCAGCACCACATCGCCAAGCCGCTCGCCAAAGGACACATAGGGCATCCCTTCAAACACAAAGCCCTGCCCGCCGATGGTCAGCACAGAATCGACCCCCTGCTGCGTGAGTGTCGCCGTGCCCGACGGCGTCTCGATCCGGTTATAGGTATCTTGCGCCTGCACAGGCCCCGCGACACAGGCCATCAGGCCCAGAACAGGCATACGCATGATCATCCCTACCCTTCTGCAAACAAATCACTTTGTCCCGGTGCCCGTGGTGCCTCCAGCCCCAGATGCCGCCAGGCCTTGGCCCCCAGCATCCGCCCGCGCGGGGTGCGCAGGATCAGGCCCTGCTGCAACAGATACGGCTCGATCACCTCTTCAATGGCATCGCGCGGCTCGCTCAGGGCCGCGGCAATCGTCTCCACGCCCACCGGGCCGCCGCCGTAATTCTCGGCCAGCAGCACCAGATAGCGGCGGTCGGCCCCGTCAAGGCCAAGGTGATCCACCCCAAGCCGCGTCAGCGCCCGGTCGGCCAGCGCCCGGCTGATCCGCCCGCCCTCTTCCACCAGCGCGAAATCCACCACCCGGCGGAGCAGGCGCCCGGCAATGCGCGGCGTCCCGCGCGCGCGCCGCGCAATCTCGCGGCAGCCCTCCGGCTCGGCCTGCACGCCCAGCAGCCGTGCACCCCGGGTCACGATCTCGAACAACTCGGCCTCGGTATAGAATTCCAGCCGTGTCGGAATGCCGAACCGGTCGCGCAAGGGCGTGGTCAAAAGCCCCAGCCGCGTGGTGGCCCCCACCAGCGTAAAGGGCTGCAACTCAATACGAACCGTCCGCGCCGCAGGCCCCTCGCCGATCACCAGATCCAGCGCAAAATCCTCCAGCGCCGGATACAGCACTTCCTCCACCACCGGAGACAAGCGGTGGATCTCGTCGATGAACAGCACATCGCGCGGTTCCAGATTGGTGAGGATCGCCGCAAGATCGCCCGGTTTGGCCAACACCGGGCCAGAGGTCATGCGAAACCCCACCCCCAGCTCGCGCGCCATGATCTGCGCCAGCGTGGTCTTGCCCAAGCCCGGTGGGCCGTGAAACAGCGTGTGGTCCATCGCCGTGCCGCGCATCTTCGCGGCCTCGATGAACACGCGCAGATTGGCACGCGCATCTTGCTGGCCGATGAATTCGTCCAGCCCCTGCGGGCGCAGGGCGCGGTCAGTGTCTTCGGGCAGGCGCTCGGGGCGCAGGGCGGGGTCTGGCTGCAACATGGCAGAACAATCCCCGAACGCCGGGGGTTTTGCAAGCTGTCAGATCAGACCCAAGGACCGGACCTGGGTGCTGATCCAGACATGGGCCGCCCGCCCACACGCGGGATCGAAGACCGTGCCACCGGCTGGCGCGTCACCCGCATCTTCTCCAGCGCGGCAATCCGGTTGGCGGTGTTGGGGTGGGTGGAAAACAGCTTGTCATGCGCATGGGCATGCAAGGGGTTGATGATAAACATATGCGCAATCGCCGGGTTGCGTTCCGCCGCATTGTTGTCGATCCCCTTGGCAAAGCTCTCGATCTTGTGCAGCGCCGATGCCAGCCACGACGGCTCACCACAGATCTCGGCCCCGACCCGGTCGGCCTCATACTCGCGCGACCGCGAGATCGCCATCTGCACCAGCGCCGCCGCAAGTGGCGCAAGGATCATCAGGGCAATCGTCCCGATCATGCCGCCGGGCCGCTCCCGGTCGCCGCCAAAGAACAGGGCGAAATTGGCCAGCATGGAAATCGCACCGGCAAAGGTCGCGGTAACCGTCATGATCAGCGTGTCATGATTGCGGATATGGGCCAGCTCATGCGCCATCACCGCCGCCACTTCCTCATCCGTCAGCCGCCGCAAAAGCCCGGTGGTCGCCGCCACCGCCGCATTCTGCGGGTTGCGCCCGGTGGCAAAGGCATTGGGCTGGTCGGTGTCGATCACATAGACCTTGGGGCGCGGCATCCCTGCCCCGTCGGCCAGCCCGTTGACCATCCGCACCAGACCCGGCGCGCTGGTCTCGTCCACCGCCTTGGCCCCGGTCATCGACAGCACAGCCTTATCAGAATTCCAATAGGCAAACAGGTTCATCGCCGCCGCTACCGCCAGCGCGATCACAGCCCCGCTCGTCCCGCCCAGCATGGCGCCCAACCCCATGAACAGCGCCGTCAGCGCCGCCATCAGCATGAATGTCTTGACGTAGCCGCCCATCGGTCCCCTCACGTTTGCTGCAAAATATATGGGAAACCCACGCCCACTTGAAAAGAGCAACGGGTCAATTCGTCCTGTGAAATACAGCTTTTCCAAATGCTCAGGGGGGAAGCCGCCGGCGGGGGGCAGCGCCCCCTACTTCGGTGCCAGCAGACGCAACGCCTGACGGATGATCGTCGCTGTCTCGGCCTCGGGCTCTTCCCCGGCCACCGTCGCCACCGCCTGCGCGGCGTCGCCATGGCCATAGCCAAGGTTCAGCAGCGCCGACAGCGCATCGGCAGTGGCCCCGGCGCGCCGGGCCGGGCCCGCGTCGGGTTTTGTCGCCTTCTTCGGGGCCGGAACCGGGGCCATATCCTCGATCACAGACTCGTCCGCCTCGGCCCGCGCCGACAGGCTGACGCCTGCGGCCATCACCGCCGGGGCCTTGGCCTTCAGCTCCAGTATCACCCGCTGCGCCAGTTTCGGCCCCACACCCGGTGCCGCCTGTACCGCCCGCGCATCGCCCAGCGTGATGGCCCGCGCCACACCTTCGGCCCCCAATGCGCCCAGAATCGACAGCGCGGCCTTGGCCCCCACACCCTGCACCGTCACCAGCAGCCGGTGCCATTCCTTTTCCAGCATGGTGGGAAAGCCGAACAATTGCAGCAGATCCTCGCGCACCAGCAGCTCGGTATACAGCGACACCGGCTCCCCCAGCAGCGGCAGGCTGGCCATGGTGCGGTCAGACACATGCACGATGTATCCCACGCCGCGCACGTCGATCAGCACTTCGCCCGTACCGCGCCAGTCCAGCCGGCCCGAGATTTTCCCGATCATCCTGCCGCCCTTTTCAATGCCGACTCCAGCCGCCCTGCCGATTGCAGATGATGCGCATGGCAGATCGCAATGGCCAGCGCATCCGCCGCGTCCGGCCCGGCAATCACCACGCCGGGCAGTTGCAGCCGCACCATATGGTCGACCTGCACCTTGGCGGCATGGCCCACACCCACCACGCATTTCTTCACCGCATTGGGGGCGTATTCCCCCACCTCCAGCCCGAACTGCGCAGGCACCAGCAGCGCGATGCCCCGAGCCTGCCCCAGTTTCAGCGTGGCCACCGCATCCTTGTTCACAAAGGTATGTTCGACCGCCGCCGCCTCGGGTTGCCAGAGCTTGATCACCTCGGTCAGTTGCGCGTGCAGACTGCGCAGGCGTTCGGCCAGCGACCCCTCTGCCCCATCGGAATGACAGATGCCATTGGCGACATGCGTGAGGCGCGCGCCGGCCACGTCGATCACGCCCCAGCCAAGGTTTCGCAACCCCGGATCGATTCCCACAACCCGCATCCCTGCCCGCATCCCTGTTTTCCGGTCTGTCTGTTTTGCAAGGGCTAGCACGAAAGGGGAACATTCGCCAAGCCAATTCCCCACGCAGGTCACAATCGGCCCCTTCATCGGGCCCCCGGTTACAGCGCCGTTACACTTCGGGCCTGATTGCGACACCTCGCGTGCGAAAGACGACGACTTGCGCCAAATCCTTAAAATAAAGGCAAAAATTGGCCGATCGCCCATGCGTTTGCTGCATGGCAGCCATGCCAAGCCGTCCTCTTGCTTTGCACATGCAGCATTGTTATCTGGCAAAGCGAGGGCAAAAATGCCTCTCAGTTACGCAGTTTAAAAAGGATCACCGCAATGGCCGCCTATGAGACGACCCGCACGGCGCCGTTCGGCGCCATCTCGATTTTCCGCGCCGTTCAGGGCGTCGGCAGCATGTTCGCCGCCGTTTCCGCCTGGAACGATGCCCGTATTACCCGCAAAGCCCTGTCCAAATTGTCGGACCGTGAGCTTGACGATATCGGCCTGTGCCGCGGCGACATCGAGACCCTGACCCGCTGAACCGGACCCCGGCCCAGGTGCCGCACCGGTCCCGCATAAGGATCAGCCGAATGACATAAGGCCGCCGTGCAACGCTCTGGCGGCTTTCTTGTTGGTCCGCATCGATAACGCTAACCGTCAGCCGTCCAGCCGCCCGAACAGCGAAATCTGCCGCGCAATCGCCGTGGTGACAGGATCGGCCTGCATCAGCCAGCCGCCGATGCGATCAACCCCTTGCCCCGCCATCAGATCGGCCACCCGATCAGCATAGGCCACGCTTCCCAGTTGATACAGGAAGGCCGCCTTCATCAGGGTGCCGACGAAGACCGCGATCAAAAGCGGGCGCAGCACCGGCACATGCATCCGCACCCTGCGTCGGTATCGGGGGTGGGACCGGGTGTAGAACGAACGTCCAAGCGCGCCCTCGGCCTCGAACCCATAGCCAGTGGCATGGGCCTTATGAATGCGCGCAATACGGGTCTTGAATTCAGCGATGCCTGGATCAGACATGACAGTCTCCACACTCAACGCCCCACCCAAGTAACATAGGGCGGAAATGTGGCAGCTTCGGGGCAATAAAGGCGGCTTCCCGGCGACAATCGCCCGGCTTTGTCTCACAAACGCCGCATAACCAGCGTGGACCATTCGCCGTTGTCTTCACGCCCGGCCAAAGCAAACCCGGCGGCGACATAGGCCGCCGTCACAGTCTCGGCCTGCACCACCAGCAGGCCAGACAGAATGCACAGCCCCCCCGGCACCAGATGCGCCGCCATCGGCGGGGCCAGTTCGATCAGCGGGCCTTTCAGGATATTGGCAAAGACCAGATCAAAGGGGGCCACTTCGGCCAGACGCGGATGGGCAAAGCCCGCCGCCTCCATACACTCGATCCGGCCCTCCAGGCGATTGATCGCCACATTGGCGCGGGCCACATCCACCGCCACCTGATCAATGTCACTGGCCAGCACCAGCGCATCGGGCAGTACCGCCGCCGCCGCCATGGCCAGAACGGCAGTGCCACAGCCGATATCGGCCACCTTTGCCGGCGCAAACCCATCGCTGAACAGCCGGTCAAAGGCGCGCAGACAGCCCAGCGTGGTGCCATGATGCCCGGTGCCGAAGGCCACCGTCGCCTCAATCTGCAACGCCACCCGGTCCCGATCCAACGCCGCGACACGGTCTGCATCATGGCTGCCGAACACAAAGAACCGCCCGGCCTCGACCGGGGCCAGCTCGCGCCGCACCTTGGCCACCCAGTCAATTTCCGGCAGTTCCGAAATGGCAAAGGGCTTGGCCCCATGCGCGGTCCCCAAAGCGTCCAGCATCCCGGCATCGGGTGCCTCAAGAAAATACGATCCCACCTCCCACAGCCCGGACTCGTCTTCGATCTCGAACGCACCCACACCGTAGGGGGCCGGTTCCATCGTCTCAATCGCCTCGGCAAGCGCCTTGGCCGCCGCCTCGCCCGGCAGGGTGGTCAGCGCGGTAAAGGTGTGCTGCGCAGTTTCGGTCACCGTGAAGGGGGTCGCGCTAAATGCCTCGGCCAGCACGTCAAGCAGCGTGGCGTCGGGGGCCTTTGCAAACAAGGCAACAACCCGGGCCAGATCCGGCACTTCGGGGTCGTCGTAGATTTCCACTTCCAGCGGTTCGGGCTGCATCCGCTCCAACGCCTGCGCCAGACTTTCGGCGGCGTCTTCGCCTGCAATGGTGGTAAGGGCGGTGAATGTGGGCATGGCGAAAACCTCTGGCAGCTGCGCCATTGGCCCTAGCCGCCGCCGCCGGTGGCGTCAAGGCGACTGGCGGGCGGTGATCGCGTCACCACCGCCCGCCAACGCCGGATCAGGCCGAAACGCCGGTCCCGATCGGGCAGGTCACGCCGGTGCCGCCAATCCCGCAATAGCCGTTGGGGTTCTTTTGCAGGTATTGCTGGTGATAGTCTTCGGCAAAGAAGAATTCCGGCACCGGCACGATCTCGGTCGTGATCTCCCCTTTGCCGGCCTCGCTCAGCGCCGTCTGATACACCGCCTTCGATGCCGCCGCCGCCGCCGCCTGTGCGTCCGTGTAGGTGTAGATCCCCGAACGGTAGGTCGAGCCCACATCATTGCCCTGCCGCATGCCTTGGGTCGGGTCATGCCCTTCCCAGAACAGCTTCAAGAGCTGCTCATAGCTGATCACCGACGGGTCATAAATCACCCGCACCACTTCGTTATGGCCGGTCAGCTGGGTGCAGGTTTCCTTGTAGGTCGGGTTCGGCGTGTAGCCGCCCGCATACCCCACCATGGTCAGCCAGACGCCGGGGGTCTGCCAGAACTTGCGCTCCACCCCCCAGAAACAGCCCATGCCGAACATTGCCTCTGCCATGCCCTCGGGCACCGGCGATTTCAGCGGGATACCGGAAATGAAATGCGTCTCGGCGGTCGGCAGTGGTGTCGTCCGGCCCGGCAGCGCGTCTTTCGGGTCAACCATCTGCGATTTGGCGCGGTTCATGAAGAACATCTTGAAACTCCCCTGAGGTCAGACAGGATATATAGGCGGGCTTGCCCAAATCACCACTCACTCCGCAGGCTGTGGCAGGCCCCGGGCGAAAATCGTCTCATACCCCGGCACCGGGTGGCGCGGGATCAACAGCACCAGCCCCAATGCAATCAAGGCCATCCCGGCCCCCAGCAGGAACACATAGTCCGGCGAGGTCGCCCACAGATACCCCATTCCGGCGGGCAGGAACACCGCTGCGATATGGTTGATGGTGAAGGCCACCGCCGCCGTGGGGGCAATGTCTGCCGGATCGGCGATCTTCTGGAAATAGGTGCGCAGCGCAAAGGACAGGGCAAAGAACATCTGGTCGGCGATATAGAGCGCGCCCGCAATCACCAGCCCCCAGCCGAACCAGTAGATCCCGCCATAGAACAGAAACACCAGCGTCAGCCCGACATATTCGAACGCCATCACCGACCGCTCGCCAAACCGGCCCAAAGCGCGGCCCATGGCGGGGGCGGCCACCATCTGCAGCACATAGTTGATCAGCAACAGCGCCGTCATCTCCGACACTTTCATGCCAAAGCGTTCCACCATCATGAATCCGGCAAAGACCACAAAGATCTGCCGCCGCGATCCCGCCATGAATTGCAGCGCATAGAACAGCCAGTAACGGCGGCGCAGCACGATGGTGTTGCGTTGCTTGATCGGGTTCACAAACTGCGGATAGGCCACAGCGGCAAACACCGTCAGCGCAATCGTGGCCCCACCCGCCACCATATACACCGTGTCATAGGTGAGTTGCCAGCGGTCCCACAGCAGCATCAGCAGCCCGTAGGCCAGCAACGATGCCCCCGACCCCACCGCCACGATCCGCCCCAGCACCTGCGGCGCGCGGGATTTTTCCACCCATTGCAGTTGCAACGACTGGTTCACCGTCTCGAAATAATGAAACCCGATCGATGACAGCAACGTCACGATCAGCAACCCGCCAAAGCTGGGAAACCAGGCGGTAATCACCGTGGCCACCCCCAGCAGCAGCAGGCTGCACAGCGCCAGCATCTGTTCGCGGAACACCAGCAGCAGCGCAATCACCCCCACCGCCAGCAGCCCCGGAATCTCGCGCACCGTGTGCAGCCAGCCGATCTCCACCCCGGTGAACCCGGCCATCTCGATCACGAAATTGTTCAAGACCGCCGACCATGTGGCAAAGGCCAGCGGCATCGCGGCGGCCATCACGTACAGCAGCGCCTCGGGCCTGCGCCAGCGGGGCAAGGTGTGGGCGTCATCAAGGGACATGCGCTCGAACATGCAAATGTCCTACACGCAGATCTGCGGTTCAGCCAGCACGCGATTGTGACCGATACAGCAGCCCGAAACCGGGGCTAGCGCAGACCCGGACGTTCCGGCAGAACCTGCTGCGCGATCCCGGCAAAAGTCAGGTAAAGCGACGTGATGATCAGCCCCCAATGCGCCCAGGAGGCCGGGTGAAAGTCAACAAAAGCCGCCCATCCGGCAAACACCACCCACAGCAATGACATCGGCAGCGACACGCTGCGCCAGCGTTTGGTGCGGGTGGGGTGAATAAACTTCAGGTTGCAGAACATCGCCACTGTCAGCGCGATCACAATCGCCAGCACCATGGCCGTGCCCGGGGCCACGGCAAACAGCACCAGCACCACCATGTTCCAGCAGGCCGGAAAGCCGGCAAAGGACTTGTCCTTGGTTTTCATGCGGGTATCGGCAAAATAGATCACCGACCCATAAACGATCACGATGATCGCAATCCACCCGGTCCAGCCCGGCAACAGCCCGGATTTGAACAGCGCATAGGCCGGAATGAACACATAGGTCAGAAAGTCGATGATCAGGTCCAGCAACACGCCGTCATAATTCGGCCAGTTCTTGTCCACCTCGTAGCGGCGCGCCAATGGCCCGTCGATGCCATCGACGATCAGCGCGAACACCAGCCAAAGGAACATCAGGCTCCACTTTTCCTCGACGGCGGCCAGCATGGCAAACATCGACAAGACCGCACCGGTGGCGGTCAGCAGATGAACGGACAGGGCTTTGTAACGAAGTTGCATCGGGTTTTGATGGCGCAAACCGCCGGTCAGTGCAACCGGTCAGGCGCGCGGATGCGCCTTTTCATAGACTTCCATAAGCCGGGCGGCATCAACTGCCGTATAAACCTGCGTTGTCGACAGCGACGCATGGCCCAGCAATTCCTGTATCGCGCGCAGGTCGCCCCCGGCCGACAGCAGATGCGTGGCAAAGCTGTGGCGCATCGCATGCGGTGTCGCGGTCGCGGGAAGGCCCAGCTGCATCCGCGCCTTTTCCATCACGGCGGATATCAGCCTTGGGTTCAGTGGCCCGCCGCGCGCGCCGCGAAACAGGGCCTGACCGGCGTCCAGATCAAACGGGCACAGCCGCACATAATCCGCCACCGCCGCCCGCGCCACCGGCAGCACCGGCACCAACCGCGTCTTGTTGCCCTTGCCGGTGATGCGCAACACCTCCGGCAACGGATGCGCCGTCCCGGTCAGGCCAAGCGCCTCGGATATCCGCAAGCCGCAGCCGTACAGCAGCGTCACCACCGCCCGGTCGCGCGCGCCCACCCAGTCTTCGCGCCCCTGATCGGCCACCGTGTCGATCATGTCCTGCGCGCCGCTCACCGACAGCGGGCGCGGCAGCTTGCGCTTGAAGCGTGGTGCGCGGGCCGACAACACGGTGGTCGCATCCACGCCCGCGCGGTCCGCCACCCATGCGGTGAAGCTTTTCACCGAACTCAGCGCCCGCGCCAGCGACCGCGCCGACACCCCGCGCGCCCGTTCATGCGCCATCCAGGCCCGCAAGTCCCCCTGCGGCAGGCTGGCAAGCCCCGCCAGCCCTTCGGTCCCGCCGCGATGGATCGCCAGAAACTGCAGATAACCGGTCACATCGCGCAGGTAGGCGGTCACCGTGTTCTGCGCCGCGCCATGGATTGCTGACAACTGCTGGCTCCAGGTCGCCAAAGCCTCACGCACCTGCGGCGAAATCGCGGTCATGCCTGCAAGCTCACGACAACCAGCGGCGCATCGTCCGCTCGAACACGCCCGCGAAATGCGCCAGCAGATCGGTGCCATGGGTCGGCTTGAACTGGTGCGGGTCTTCCGCGCCCAGCACCAGCATACCCGGCAGCCGCCCCTTGCCGAAATCCAGTTTCAGCAGCGCCTCGGACCTTATCCACCCCGCCCGGTCGCCGTAGATCAGGTCCGATGTGGGAATCGTCTGGCGCAGGGTCACCGGGCGCAGCGGCACATTGCGCCCACCCGTCAGATACTCCCCCACAAACCCCGGCTCGGCCACAAACAGCACCTCGCCCAGCTTGCGCAGCGCCGGGTCTTCGGCATCCTGCACCGATTCCAGCACCAGCCGGATGCAGTCGACCCGGAGGGTGGCGGCCACATCGGTGGACAGGTTCTTCAGAAAATCCTCAAAGCTCAGCGGGTCCAGCATCTGCAGAATCGCCCGGTGCACCTGATTGGTCCCGGCAAGGTTTTCATAGGCCGCTGCAATCACCGTGCGGTGGGTGTCTTCCAGCCGGTCCAGCCGGCTTTCCAGCCGCTCCATCGCGATGCCGCGCAGATCGACGATATTGCTGCCCATCGCCCGCTCGTTCGCCCCGATCAGCGCCGCCATCAGATCGCGGTCTTCCAGAATCGTCTCGGGTTGCGCAATGATGCGGTCACGCAGGTCTTGCTCGATCATGGTCACTCTGCCCGGTTCTTTTTTGGTGATTTGGCACTGATGATAGCGGAAAGGGCAATGCAGGGGGAAGGATTTCCACCTGCGTCCTGTGCGCCTGCCCGCATTCCGCTGCGGCCCTGTATCTGATATGTCGCGCCGATGACATGCGCGGGACGTCCATAATGACCAGCCTTCTGATCCTTTACACCGGCGGCACCATCGGCATGGTGCCCGGCCCGGGCGGCCTGCAACCGGGAACCGGCGTGCTCGAGTCCGCGCTCCCCGCGCTGACCCCGGCGGGTGTGACCTTTACGGTCGAACACTTCTCCCCCCTGATCGACAGCGCCAATATCCGCCCCGCCGACTGGAACCACATGCTGGACCGTGTTGAGGCATGGCAGGGTCAGGCGGTGATCATCGTGCACGGCACCGACACGATGGCCTATACGGGGGCGGCCCTGTCCGGCGCGCTGCCCGACCTGCGCCTGCCCGTTATTCTGTGCGGGTCGATGGCGCCGCTGCACACCGGTGGCGATGCCGAAGGCAACCTTGGCCTCGCGCTCACCTCTGCCCTGACTGCCCCGCCCGGTGTGTGGCTGGCCTTTGCCGGCCGCCTGTTGCCCGCCGCCGGGCTGGTCAAGCAGGACAGCCACGCCGCCGACGCCTTCCGCAGCATCGCGCAAACCACCCAACCATCCGCCGCCCGCCGCTTTGCCGACCGCAGGGTGGCCATTCTGTCGCTATCGCCCGGCCTGCCCGCCGCCGCCCTGCGCGGGGCACTGCATGAACTCGACGGCGCGGTGCTGCGGGTCTACGGCGCCGGCACCATGATGAACGACCCCGCGATCATCGACGCCCTGCACAGCGCCATCGCCCGCGGCTGTCGCCTGCGCGCGGTCAGCCAATGCGAAAACGGCGGGCTTGAACCCGCCGCCTATGCCGCCGGGGCGGCACTCTGGTCTGCCGGTGTGGAAAACGGCGGCAGCGAGACGGCCGAACTGGCACTTGCGCGCCTCTGGCTGGCCCTGTCCTGAACCGCCCCCCTCCCGGTGGGAGGGGGGCGGAACCTATCCCGAGATCACAGAATCTTCTGCCCGGTCTGCGCCCAGTCCTTGGTGAACTGATCCAGCCCCTTTTCGGTCAGCACATGGGTCGCCAGCGCCTTGATCACCGAAGGCGGCGCGGTCATCACATCGGCACCGATCAGCGCGCATTGCGTGACATGGTTGGCCGTGCGGATCGACGCGGCCAAAATCTGCGTGTCAAAACCGTAGTTGTCATAGATCTGGCGGATGTCGCTGATCAGCTCCAGACCATCCAGGTTGATGTCATCCAGCCGTCCGATGAACGGGCTGATGAACGTCGCCCCGGCCTTGGCGGCCAGCAGCGCCTGATTGGCAGAAAAGCACAGGGTCACGTTGACCATCAGACCATCATCCGACAGCACTTTGCAGGTTTTCAGCCCGTCCCAGGTCAACGGCACCTTGACGGCGATGTTCTCGGCAATATCGGCCAGCTTGCGGCCTTCGGCGATCATGTCTTCGGCCTTCAGGGCCACCACTTCGGCCGACACCGGGCCAGAGACCATGTCGCAGATCTCTTTGGTGACCTCCAGAATATTGCGGCCGGATTTCAGAATCAGCGACGGGTTGGTGGTGACACCATCGACCATGCCAAGGTCATTGAGCTCGGCAATCGCCGCAACATCGGCGGAATCTACGAAAAATCTCATGGGGCGCGTCCTTCGGGTAAGTGCCGCGGGGGGTTGCGACAGGTTCCGGGGGGGTTTACCCCAAGACCATCAAAAGCGAAAGACAGGTGATGGCGCAAACAGTCACAGACCGGACCTATGCGCCGGGTCAGACCGTGGGGGTGCTGATCACCGAGGCCTTGGGCCGGGCCGGCCCAGGCGTGCTCGACTACCGCGCGCCCGAGGGCGGTTGTGGCGATGGCGATCTGGTCGAGGTGCCGCTTGGCCCGCGCAAGATCCTCGGCGTGGTCTGGGGACCGGGGGAAGGCACCTATGACCCCGCCAAGTTGCGCGCCATTGCGCGCGTGCTCGATGCCCGCCCGATGCGGGCAGAGTTGCGGTCTTTCCTCACCCGCGCCGCCGATTACACCCTGACCCCCCTGCCCGCCATGCTGCGCCTTGCCACCCGCGCGCCGGGGCTGATGTCGGGGGCTGCCACCCGCCGCGTCTACCGGCTTGCAGGGCCCGTGCCCAACCAGCTGACCGACGCGCGCTTCCGCGTGATCGAGGCGCTGCGCGACTATGGCGGTGCCTCGGTAACCCTTGCCGAACTGACCGAAGCGGCAGGCTGCACGGCATCGGTGGTCAAGGGTCTGGTCGCCAAGGGCGTGCTGGCCGAAGAAGACGCACCCAAAGACACGCCCTACCCGCCCCTGAACGCCCATGCCGATGGCCGTCTGGCAGGCGACCAGATCGCCGCAGGCGATGCGCTGGTGGCGGCGGTCGACCGCAATGACTATTCCTGCACCCTGCTGAAGGGCGTGACCGGGTCGGGCAAGACCGAGGTTTACCTGGAGGCCGTTGCCGAATGCCTGCGCCAAAGGCGCCAGGCCCTTGTCCTGCTGCCCGAAATCGCCCTGACGGCCGATTTCCTCACCCGCGTGCAGGCCCGCTTCGGCGCGCGCCCCGCCGAGTGGCATTCCGGCGTGACCATGACCGAACGCCGCCGCCTGTGGCGCATGGTGGCGACAGGCGGCGCGTCCTTCGTCGTCGGTGCACGCTCCGCCCTGTTCCTGCCGTTTCAGGACCTTGGCCTGATCGTGGTGGATGAAGAACACGACACCTCCTACAAGCAAGAGGAAGGTGTCCTGTATAACGCCCGTGACATGGCGGTGCTGCGCGGCGCCATCGTGGGCTGCCCGGTGGTGCTGGCTTCGGCCACGCCAAGCTTGGAAAGCTGGGCCAATGCCGACGCGGGCAAATACCTGCGCCTGAACCTCAGCGCCCGTTTTGGCGCGGCAGAAATGCCCCAAATGCACGCCATCGACATGCGTGCCGAGGCGCTGACCAATGACCGTTTCATCTCCCCCAGCCTCGCCGCCGCCGTCACCGCCCGCGTGGCAAAGGGCGAGCAGTCGCTCTTGTTCCTCAACCGGCGCGGCTATGCCCCGATCACGCTCTGCCGCGCCTGTGGCCATCAGGTCGGCTGCGATGATTGCGACGCGCGCATGGTGGAACACCGCTTCCTCAAACGCCTTGTCTGCCACCAATGCGGGGCGACCAAACCCGTCCCTACCACCTGCCCCGCCTGCAAGGTAGAGGGCAAGATGGCCGCCGTCGGCCCCGGCGTGGAACGGCTGGCCGAAGAGGTCACCGCCCGTTTCCCGGGTGCCCGCGTGGCGGTGCTGTCGTCCGACCTGTTCGGATCGGCCCGCGCGCTGAAAGCGCAGATCGAGACCATTGCGGCGGGTGGGGCCGATATCATCATCGGCACCCAGATCGTGGCCAAAGGCCACAACTTCCCCCTCCTCACCCTCGTCGGCGTCATCGACGCCGACCTCGGGTTGCAGGGGTCAGACCTGCGGGCCGCCGAGCGTACCTTTCAGCTGATGCGGCAGGTCGCAGGCCGCGCCGGTCGCGCCGAGTTGCGCGGCACCGCCCTGCTGCAAACCCACCAGCCCGACCATCCGGTGATCCGCGCCATCCTTGGCGGCGATGAAGAGGCGTTCTGGAAGGCCGAAGCGGCTGAGCGCCAGGCCGCCGGCGTGCCGCCCTATGGCCGGATGGCGGGCATCATCCTGTCCGGCCCCGATGTGGCACAGGTGTTTGACGTGGGCGCCGACCTCGCCCGCCGCGACGCGCCCCTGCGCCGGATCGGCGCGCAGGTCTTCGGCCCCGCCCCCGCCCCCATCGCCCGCGTGCGCGGCCGCCACCGCGTGCGGCTGCTGATCAAGGCCGACAAAGGCACCAGCCTGCAAGCCGCGCTCACCGAATGGGTGGCACAGGTGAAACTGCCCGCCAACCTGCGGCTGGCCATCGACATCGACCCCCAGAGTTTCTACTAGACCGGCCCTTGCGCGGCCTGCACCGTCGGGGGGCCTCCGGCAAGATGCCCCCCTGCAGGATCAGCCCAGAACCGTGTCGCAGCGCTTGCAGACTCCGGGGTGCTTGTGGCTTCCGACATCCGGCAAAATCTGCCAGCAGCGCTGGCATTTCTGGCCCGACGCGGCGGCAAACGCCACGCCGACACCCGGCACATCGGGCAGGGTGAACGCGCCCGCCGGGGCAGACCCGGTTGACAGGGCAAGCGCCGAGGTAATGGCGACCTGTGCCATATCAACCTTGTTCAGCGCCGCCTGCAGCGCGGCAGAGTCGACATAGACCTGCGGCGCCGCCTCAAGCGACGACCCGATCACCTTGGCGGTGCGCTGCACCTCCAGCGCGGCCGTCACAACCCGGCGCACCTGCCGCACCTGCGCCCATTTGGCACCCAATGCATCGTTGCGCCAGCTGGCGGGGGTTTCCGGGAAATCGGTCAGGTGCACCGAAGAGTCCTCGCCGGGGAAACGCTCCAGCCAGACTTCCTCCATCGTGAACACCAGGATCGGCGCAAGCCAGCGCGTCAGCCGGTGATACAAAAGATCCAGCACGGTGCGCGCCGCGCGGCGGGTGACCGCGTCCGGGCCATCGCAATACAGCGTGTCCTTGATCACGTCGAAATAAAACGCCGAAAGGTCGGTGGTGGCAAAGGTGAACACCTCTCGGAACACGCCCTGGAAGTCATAGCGCGCGTAACCGCTCCGCACTTCGGCATCCAGTTCCGCCATCCGGTGCAGCACCCAGGCGTCCAGCTCGGGCATCTGCTCCATCGGCAGCCGTTCGGCTTGGTCAAAGCCATGCAGCGCGCCCAGCATATAGCGCATGGTGTTGCGCAGGCGGCGGTAGCTGTCTGCGACGCCTTTCAGGATCTCTTTGCCGATCCGCAGGTCAACCGTGTAGTCAGACTGCGCCACCCACAGCCGCAGGATATCGGCACCGTATTCGTCGATCACCTGCTGCGGGGCCACCGTGTTGCCCAGCGACTTGGACATTTTCATGCCCTTTTCGTCCAGCGTGAACCCGTGGGTCAGCACCCCCCGATAGGGCGCGCGGCCCTTGGTGCCACAGGCTTGCAGCATCGAGGAATGGAACCAGCCGCGATGCTGGTCGGTGCCTTCCAGATACAGGTCAGCAATGCCATCGCTGGCCCCGTCTTCCCGGTCGCGCAGGACGAAGGCGTGCGTGGAGCCGCTATCAAACCACACATCCAGCACATCGAAGACCTGTTCATAATCCAACGGATCGACGATGCCTTCCAGCACCCGTTCCTTGAATCCTTGCACATACCAGACATCTGCGCCGTCCGCCTCGAACGCGGCCTTGATGCGGGCGTTGACGTCGGCGTTGCGCAGCAGGAAATCGGGGGCAGTCGGCTTGGCCCCCTTTTTCACAAAGCAGGTCAGCGGCACGCCCCAGGCACGCTGGCGCGACAGCACCCAGTCGGGCCGCGCTTCGATCATCGAATGCAGCCGGTTGCGGCCGGTTTGCGGGGTCCATTGCACCAGCTGGTTGATCGAGGTCAGCGCGCGGGCGCGGATGCTCCCGCCATAGGTCGTCATCCCGTCGTCCAGCGGCTTGTCGATGGCGACAAACCACTGCGGCGTGTTGCGAAAAATCAGCGGTGCCTTGGACCGCCAGGAATGCGGGTAGGAATGCTTCAGCTTGCCCTTGGCAAGCAGCGCGCCCTGCGCATGCAGCGCCTTGATGTTGGACACATTGGCCGGGCCTTCCTTGCCCTCCGCCGTCAGGATCGCCTGGCCGCCGAACACCGGCAGATCGGTGCGATAGCTGCCATCGGCCTCAACGTTATAGGTCATGGCAAGGCCGAACTTGAGGCCCAGCTGATAGTCGTCATCGCCATGGCTGGGGGCCGTATGCACAAACCCTGTGCCCGCCTCGTCGGTGACATGGTCACCGGGCAGCATCGGCACGTCATAATCCCACTCGCCATTGCCCTCCGCGATGCCACGATAGGGGTGGGCGAGTGTCATTGAATTGAGTGCGTCACCAGATACATCCCGAACTTCGACCCAACTTGCAATCTTACCTGCAGTTTTCACTGTTTCGGCAAGCTTCTTGGCAACGATAACTCTTTCACCGATGCGAGCAGTACTGCCCTCGATCAGGGTTTCGATCAGATACATTGCATAGTCGATCCCTTGGCCATGGCCGTGCGCGACCGCACGGTTCTGCGGGATAGTCCAAGGTGTCGTTGTCCAGATGACGACGCTGGCACCTTTTAGGTCCATCGAGTTTCCGTCAGTTTTCGGATGGTCGTCCCATCCCTTCAGGACGGCGTCTTTCAGAGAGTCTTGCTCAACGCCGACAACTGGAAACCGCACCCAGATCGTATGGCTGGTGTGGTCGTGATACTCCACCTCGGCCTCAGCCAAAGCCGTCTTTTCCACCGGCGACCACATCACCGGCTTACTGCCCTGATACAGCGACCCGTTCATCACGAACTTCATGAACTCATCCGCGATCACCGCTTCGGCGTGGTAATCCATCGTCAGATAGGGGCGGTCCCATTTGCCGGTGATGCCAAGGCGCTTGAACTCGTCGCGCTGGATGTCGATCCAACCCTCGGCGAACCGGCGGCATTCCTGACGGAAGGTGACGATATCGACAGCGTCCTTGTCCAGACCCTTGGCGCGGTACTGTTCCTCGATCTTCCACTCGATCGGCAACCCGTGGCAATCCCAGCCCGGCACATAGCGGGCATCAAACCCCATCATCTGCTGGCTGCGCACCACCATGTCCTTCAGCACCTTGTTCAGCGCATGGCCGATGTGCAGGTGCCCGTTGGCGTAAGGGGGGCCATCGTGCAGCACAAACGGCGCGCGACCCTTGCCGGTTTCGCGCAGGCGGTCATAAACCCCCAGCCGCTCCCACCGTGCCAGCCACTCCGGCTCGCGCGCGGGCAGGCCCGCCCGCATCGCAAAGGTGGTGTCGGGCAGGAACACAGTGTCACGGTAATCGGGCAGGGCAGTATCAACGGCGGTGTCAGGCGTATCGGCACACATCGGCGAAATCCTTGGAAGGGGGCGTGGAGACAGCGGCCAAGACCGGCCGCGCGCAAGGCAAAGGGCGTCCCGGACGTTTCAACGAAGCCGTCAAAACGCCGGGCGGCTAATTCGCGCTATGATCCGGATCATCCACATGGCCGCCTTATACGCGCCGGATCGGCGGCGGTCCAGATCACCCCGTGCGATCACCGAACAGAGATTGAAGCCTGCGGCACTGCCGCGCGCTGTGCCGCAGGCACGCCCCCAAGCCCGGGGTGGACAGCCCCGCCCCACCGCCTATCATCGACAAAAAGGAACGCGCCATGAAAGAACCATCCGTAAACGTGCTCGGCGGCCCGCTGGAGCCGTGTTCCACCACGCCCATGACCGGGTTTTTCCGCAACGGCTGCTGCGACACCGGCCCGATGGACCGTGGCTTGCACACCGTTTGCGCGGTGATGACGGCGGAATTCCTCGCACTGTCGAAATACCTGGGCAACGACCTGTCCACCCCGCGCCCCGAATTCGGCTTTGCGGGCCTCAAACCCGGTGACCGCTGGTGCCTGTGCGCCGGGCGCTTCCTGCAGGCGCATGAAGAAGGCGCGGCCCCAAAGGTCAACCTTGCCGCCACCCATGCCATCACCCTGCAGGTTGTACCGCTCGATGTGTTGCAAACCTATGCCACCGGCCCCACGGCAGACTGACCGCTGCGACACTGCACAGCCTTGCCCCCGTGCCGGATCTGCGCGATCCCCTTATCATGATCCCCCCGCGCTTTGCCATCACCGCCGCCGCATGGTCGGCACTGGCCCATCGCATCGGGCGCGGCATGCAGATCGCGGTGCACGACCGCGACAGCGCAGGCCCGCCCAGTCTGGGTTAGGCAGCGTCCAGCGGCTGCTTGACCGGACGCACCGCCCCATCATCTCGCATCAGGTCTTCGATGAACAGGCTCAGCAGCTGTGAACGCCCGGTCACGCCGGCCTTGCGGTAGATCGCGTTGGTCTGCGCCTTGATCGTCCCCTCACTGGTGCCGCGCAGCGCCGAGATGTCGGCGGTCGACAAGCCCTTGATCGAAAACAGCGCAACATCGCGCTCGGCCGGGGTCAGGGACCATTCGTCGAACCGCTCGTTCAGCAAATCCATGAAGGCACCCGAAGCCCGACGCAGCCGCTCTTGCGCCTGATTGCGCTCTTGCAGGGTGCGGCGCAACAGCAGCCCGCCCAACCCGAGGCCCAGAAGCAGCCCCGCTGCCGCGCCAAGCTCCATCAACTCGCGCACTTTCCAGGCGACGGGGCCGCTGAAAAGCCCGACATAAGACGACAGGATATCGGCCACGACAAAAATCGCGCAAAGCGCCTGAATCAGCAGAACCGCAATGATGGCGCCCTGCCGTCCCAATACTCAGGCCGCCAGTGTCTGACCGGAACTAGTCATCATCGTCATCCCCATCGTCGTCGTCATCATCGTCGTCATCGTCATCGTCGTCGTCGTCGAGATCACCTGCTCCACCACCGGACTGTCCTGTGCCGCCACCACCGCCCCCCCGGTCATCCACGAGGTCTGCACCGCCCGAGCGGCCGTCTGCCGCAATCCAGAGGTCACGCAGGATTTCGCCGGTCTTGGGGTTCAGGACAACCTCGCGCAAGCCGCCGCCCCGGGTCGCCGTGATCCTGGTTCGGCCCAGCAGTGTTCTTGCAACGACAATGTTGCGATAGCCCTGGCGTCGCAACTGCCGGACCACCTTATCCGAAAACCCCGAGGCAAACGCAGGCAGGGCCGCTGCCAACCCGCCTGCCATCGTCAGAATGAACGCCCGCCGCTTCATGATGTGGTCCCGACCGCAAGGGTGCGGCATCTTTTATCCGTCAAATGCTGCGGCCCGGCAAGGCCGGACCGCAGCTGCCCCTCTGCTCCGTCGGGGGATCAGTCGTCATCCCCATCATCATCGTCGCCGTCGTCATCGTCATCGTCGCCGTCGTCATCATCATCGTCGTCGTCATCATCGTCATCATCGTCTTCATCATCCCGGTCATCATCCCGGTCGTCGTCGCGGTCGTCGTCGCGGTCGTCATCCCAGTCATCATCATTGCTCTGCCCGCCCCGGACAAAGTCCCGATCACGGTCTTCAACACGGACTCCGGTTCGCGTGGAGGGACGCTCAAGCCGGTCCCGGTCACGCTTCAGTACGGCCCCGGTGGAAATGTCATAGACGACCTCGATCTTTTCAGTGCGGCTCGTCGCCTCGACCTTGATCTGGGTCGGGCCACGCTTGACCTCGATCCGGGAATAGCCGGCCGCCTGATACTTCGAAATCAGCGCGTCAGAAGTGACCGCCCCATGGGCGATGCTGCCAGCGACGGCAATCGCTGCGGCAAGCAGTATCAGTCTTTTCTTCATGATCTGTCCTTTCAAAAACCTGAAGGGGTGCCGCCCTTGTGGGGACGACACCCCGGTTCTGTCGGCATTTTCCGCATCACACCATTGGCCGCAGGTTTATTTGAAAGGGTCTGGTCCGCCGGTTTAGCGGCATAAGCCTGAGTTTATGCCCTTGCCACCCTCCGGACAGCAAAAAGCCCCGGCGCATCTGCGCCGGGGCCCGGGGGCCGCGTGCAATCACGCGCCTCAGATCTTCATGTCAAAGCCCAGATGCTTGGCCACGGTAAAGATGTCCTTGTCGCCCCGGCCACACATGTTCATCACGATGATATGGTCCGCAGGCAAGCCGGGCGCGATCTTCATCACATGTGCCAGCGCGTGGCTTGGTTCCAGCGCCGGAATGATCCCCTCCAGCGCGCAGGACAGCTGGAACGCCTCCAGCGCCTCCATATCCGTGATGCTCACATATTTCGCCCGGCCCACATCATGCAGCCAGGCATGTTCCGGCCCGATGCCGGGATAATCAAGGCCCGCACTGATGCTGAACCCTTCCAGAATCTGCCCGTCCTCATCCTGCAACAGATAGGTGCGGTTTCCGTGCAGCACGCCGGGGCGCCCTCCGGTCAGGCTGGCGCAATGCTCCATCCGGTCGTCCACGCCCTTGCCGCCTGCTTCCACCCCGATGATCCCGACCGTCGGGTCATCCAGGAACGGATAGAACAGCCCCATCGCATTCGACCCGCCGCCGATGGCCGCGATCACGGTGTCGGGCAGGCGCCCTTCACCCTCCTGCTCGGCCAGCTGCCAGCGCACTTCCTTGCCGATGATGCTTTGGAAATCGCGCACCATCGCCGGGTATGGGTGCGGCCCCGCCACCGTGCCGATGCAATAGAACGTGTCGCGCACATTGGTCACCCAGTCCCGCAAGGCATCGTTCATCGCATCCTTCAGCGTGCCACGACCGGATGTCACCGGCACCACCTCGGCCCCCAGCAGACGCATGCGGAACACGTTGGGCGCCTGACGCTCCACATCATGCGCGCCCATGTAGACCACGCATTTCAGCCCGAACTTGGCACAGACCGTCGCCGTCGCCACCCCATGCTGCCCGGCACCCGTTTCCGCGATGATCCGGGTCTTGCCCATGCGCCGCGCCAGAATGATCTGCCCCAGCACATTGTTGATCTTGTGCGCGCCGGTGTGGTTCAGCTCGTCACGCTTCATGTAGATCTTGGCACCGCCCAGATGCTTCGTCATCCGTTCCGCATAATACAGCGGCGACGGGCGGCCCACGTAATGCGTCCACAGATCTTCCATCTCGGCCCAGAAATCCGGATCGGTCTTGGCGAACTCATAGCGCTCTTCCAGCTCAAGGATCAGCGGCATCAGCGTTTCCGACACAAAGCGCCCGCCAAAGATGCCAAAGCGCCCGGCCTCATCCGGCCCGGTCATAAAGCTGTTGATTCCGTCCTCGGCCATCGCACCCATCCCTCATATCCCCAGACCATCCCCGGCCTGACTGTTCCAGCCTACCTAGCGCGCTCCCCCGGTCTGGTAAAGCCGCGCGGCAGGCCCGTGATAACGCTTTCGTTATCAGGCCGCCTGAAACTTCACCCGAAATCCTTACGTATCCAGCCCGCAAAGGCCATCACGGCCACCCTGACAAAACGGAGTGACATCATGACACGCATCTTCACCGCCCTTCTGGCGACCGCCGCCCTGACTGCCCCGGCCTATGCCGAAACCGCGCTGGGCCTGACCGGCGACAAGACACTGGTGATGATCGACACGCAAACTGCCGCAGTGACCAACACGGTTGAAGTGCAGGGCGTCACCCGCCTGCACGGCATCGACTACCGCCCCGGCACCATGACCGTGATCGGCGTGACCGACGAACAGGCCATCGTGGTGATTGACCCGATGACCGGTGAAACCACGCCGCTGGCGACCATGAACACCATGATGGACATTGCCGATGGCGCGCCCGTCATCGTCGATGTGAACCCGGCGGCCGACCGTCTGCGCTTCATGTCGGGCACCACCAACCACCGCGTCAACATGGACACCGGCGAAGTCACCGTGGATGGGGCGCTGGCCTGGGACGCGGCGGATGCCAATGCCAGCACCGGGCTGATGGTGGCCGCAACCGCCTATACCAACAGCTACGGCAAGCCAGAGCAGACCGCGATGTACAATATCGACACCGGCATGTCGGCGCTGCTGCAGCAGACTGCCCCGAATGACGGTACAAATGCCACCATCGGCATGCTCGGCGTCACGCTTGAAGGCCCGGTCGCGCTGGATGTCTACACCACCGAAGACGGCACCAACACCGCTTGGCTGGCCGCAAACGGGGGCTTGCACACCGTCGACCTCGCCACTGGCGCGCTGACAGGCACCTGGGCGATCACCGGCACCGATCAGGCGCTGCGCGACCTGACCATCCTGCCCGCCATGTAAGGTTTCCATGCTGGGGAAGTCGAGGAAAGGGGGGCAATTCATTGCCCCCCTTTTCTGTCGGACCCACCTCATCCACCATGCCAGAAATGCTCCCGCAGGGGCACCCCGCTGCCGCCAGACCTCAGCGCAACATCGGCACCGCAGGCGCACGGGTCGCCGCGACAAAAGCCGCAATCTTGCTTGCGTCTTTCACCCCCGGCGATGCCTCAACCCCGGACGACACATCCACCTGCCGCGCATTGGTCAGCCGGATCGCCTGCGCCACGTTGTCAGGCGTCAGCCCCCCCGCCAGCATCCACGGCTTCAACCACCGCCGCTGCGCCACCAGCCGCCAGTCAAACGACAGCCCGTTGCCGCCGGGCAGATCGGCGTTCTTCGGCGGCTTGGCATCGACCAGAATCTGATCCGCCGCCAGCGAATAGTCCAGCACGGCGGCCAGATCGCCCTCGTCCGCCACCCCCACCGCCTTCATCACCGGCAGGCCATAGCGGGCGCGGACCTCGGCCACCCGCTCGGGGCTTTCATGGCCGTGCAGCTGCAACATATCCAGCGGCATCGCCTCGGTGATGGCGTCCAGCGCCGCGTCATCGGCGTCCACCACCAGCGCCACCTTGGCCAGCCCGACGGGTGCCGCCAGCGCCAGCACCCGCGCCTGCGCAATCGTCAGGTGCCGCGGGCTTTTGGGAAAGAACACGAACCCGGCATAGGCCGCACCCGCCGCCGCCACAGCCGCCACATCCTCCACCGTCCGCAGACCGCAGATCTTGACCCGGATATCCACCATAAGAATTCAGCCCGCCTTGCGCTGGTCCAGGATCGCCAGAACATCATCGCGCTGTTCCGGCTTGGTGTCGCGCATCACCGCCAGCTCCCGCTCCAGCTTGGACACTTCGCGGGACTTGGTGCTCATCTCGGCGCGGTACTTGTGCTCGCGGAACCATTCCCAGATGAACCCGATCAGCACCCCCGCCAGAATGCTGGCAAAGATCACCGCGTATAGCGGCAGGTCGATCTGCCAGCCAAAGCCCGCAAAGGCTGCAAGATCATCGGGCAAGGCGCGCAGCGTCACCGGGGCGCGGTTGGCCAACGCCACGGTCAGCAGGGTGATGGCAAGCAGGGCCAGCCACAAATAGCGCAAGTAACGGATCATCGACACACTCCCGGGTGGCAGGTCTGACGCCGAGTATCGGCGCTGGGGCCGCCCGGCGCAAGGGGCGCGCGTGTCACGCCTGCCGGCAGGGCCTCAGCCCTTGCCGTTCAGCCGGTCGCGCAAGAGCTTGCCGGTCTTGAAGAACGGCACCTTCTTGTCCTCGACCTCCACCGCCTCGCCGGTGCGGGGGTTACGACCCACGCGCGCATCGCGCGCCTTGACCGAGAACGCGCCAAAGCCGCGCAGCTCCACCCGGTCGCCCTTGGCAAGCGCCTCGATGATTTCTTCAAACACCGTGTTCACGATGCGCTCGACATGGCGCTGCGTCAGAT
This sequence comes from Pseudotabrizicola sediminis, assembly GCF_004745575.1. Lineage (GTDB taxonomy): Bacteria > Pseudomonadota > Alphaproteobacteria > Rhodobacterales > Rhodobacteraceae > Pseudotabrizicola > Pseudotabrizicola sediminis. The sequence goes on from NZ_RPEM01000003.1 coordinate 89,465, forward strand.
GCGGATTTTCATCCGCAATTTTCTGGATCAGTTCCGAACGGATCATCCGAAGTGTCCCCCCTGTGGCCGGTTCGCGGTTCGATCACGCAAATGCTGCCGCCACGTTAATTATTGTGATCCGACTATAGGCAAAAAAAATCGCGCCACACAAACGAAAAGGCAGGAATCCCCGTAAGATACAAAAAGGCCCCGCCTTTCGGCGGGGCCTTTCATCAACAATCGAGGGGAAAGCCTCAGTTCTTGTCGCCTTTCAGCGCTGCACCAAGGATATCGCCCAAGCTGGCACCCGAATCGGACGAGCCATACTGCTCAACCGCTTCTTTCTCTTCGGCGATCTCGCGCGCCTTGATCGACAGACCCATGCGGCGGGTCTTGGCGTCGATGTTGGTGACGCGCACGTCAACCTTGTCGCCAACCTGGAACCGCTCGGGGCGCTGGTCGCCACGGTCACGGCTCAGGTCGCTGCGGCGGATGAACGACTTGGCGCCGTTGTACTCCACCTCGACGCCACCCTCTTCGATCGCGGTCACTTCGACCGTGATCACCGAGCCGCGCTTCACGCCGTCAACCGCATCGGTAAAGGTGTCTTCGCCCAAAGCCTTGACCGAGAGAGAAATCCGCTCTTTCTCGACGTCGACTTCAGAAACCGACGCCTTGACGGTGTCGCCCTTGCGATAGTTCGCAATGGCATCCTCGCCGCGCTGGTCCCACGACAGGTCGGACAGGTGAACCATGCCGTCGATGTCGTTTTCCAGACCGATGAACAGACCGAATTCGGTGATGTTCTTGACTTCGCCCTCGATGGTCGAGCCAATCGGGTTGTTCTCGGCGAACACTTCCCACGGGTTGCGCTGGGTCTGCTTGAGGCCAAGCGACACACGGCGCTTGGCGGAGTCGATCTCCAGCACCATGACGTCGACTTCCTGGCTGGTCGACACGATCTTGCCGGGGTGCACGTTCTTTTTGGTCCACGACATCTCAGAGACGTGAACCAGACCTTCGACACCGGCTTCCAGCTCAACAAATGCGCCGTAATCAGTGATGTTGGTCACGCGGCCCTTGTGGACCGAGTTCAGCGGATAGGCGCGTTCCACCGCATCCCATGGATCTTCCTGCAGCTGCTTCATGCCGAGGCTGATCCGGTGGGTTTCCTTGTTGATCTTGATGACCTGCACTTTGACAGTCTCACCAATGGCAAGGATTTCCGACGGGTGGTTCACACGGCGCCAAGCCATGTCGGTCACGTGCAGCAGGCCGTCAACGCCGCCCAGATCAACGAACGCACCGTATTCGGTGATGTTCTTGACCACGCCGTCGACCGTCTGGCCCTCGGTCAGGTTGCCGATGACTTCGGCGCGCTGCTCGGCACGCGATTCTTCCAGGATGGCGCGGCGCGACACAACGATGTTGCCACGGCGACGGTCCATTTTCAGAATCTGGAACGGCTGCTTCAGCCCCATCAGCGGGCCAGCGTCACGCACGGGGCGCACGTCTACTTGCGAACCGGGAAGGAAGGCAACAGCGCCACCCAGATCCACGGTAAAGCCACCTTTGACACGGCCAAAGATCGCGCCATCGACGCGGGTCTCGGCGGCATAGGCTTTTTCCAGACGGTCCCAGGCTTCTTCGCGCTTGGCCTTCTCACGGCTGATCTGGGCTTCCCCGCGCGAGTTTTCCACGCGGTCCAGATAGACCTCGACTTCGTCGCCGACATTGATGTCAGGCTGCTCGCCGGGGTTGGCAAATTCTTTCAGATCGATGCGGCCTTCCATCTTGTAGCCGACGTCGATGATGGCCTGGCCCGCTTCAATCGCGATGACCTTGCCTTTGACAACCGAACCCTCTTCGGGGGTGTCAATTTCGAAGCTTTCCTTCAACAGGGCTTCAAAGTCTTCCATGGTAGCTTTAGCGCACATATGCAGTTTGTCCTTTTTCGTGGTTTTCTGGCCATGCGGTTGGCTCCGCCGGTCTTTGATCCGCCTGCAGGACAAAGGCACGACCCTTGAAAACGGCCATGAAGACTCCTGTCAGGATGCGCGGCCTATATCCAAAGATGCGGCCAAGGGCAAGACAAAGCGGGCGCGCTCAGCCCATATCGGCGCGGATGCCCAACCTGTCCGGCGGAAATCCGGCGCGGGCAAAGATCGCCAGCACCTTTTCCCCGAACGCCGCCCCCGCCACGTTCAGACAATTGCGCGCGAAATACCAAAACAGGAACCGCGCATAATCGGGCTCCGGCCCGGCCAGCACCCTCGCCAGCGCCCGTGGAAAGTCTTCCGGCTGGCGGACCGTTTCGGCCAGATGGTGAAAATCCGACGGGCCGAACAGAATGGCGGGCGTAGCTTGCAAAAACCCTTCCATCGCACAGGCAGAATTGGCACTGACCGTCGCCACCGATGCGGCAATCATGTCATTCACATTCGCGTTCGTGGGGGTCACCGGCAGCCCGTCGGACATGACCCGGGCGATCACCCCGGCATCATGTTCCACCGCCAGCGGATGCGGCTTGACCAGCACCGCCCGCCCGCCTGCCCCAAGCGCCACCGCGCGCAGCATCGCCTCTCCGCCCGCATAGGCCAGCCCGTATTCTTCCGGCAGCGGGCCTTGCAGGAACACCGAAATCGCCCCCGCCGGAAACCGGGTCACCTCCGCGTCCTGCTCCCGGCGCGACCTTCGCTGCGCCGGAAACCGCGCTTGCATCCGCTCGTAAAACGCCTTTGCCGGCTTGGTCCTGACCCTTGATGCATCGAAAACGCGCGCCCCGATGCTGCTTTCGGCCAGCACGCCCACAGAGTCCAGATGCCAGAACGGATGCAGATAGGCGACCGAAGCGTTCAGCACCCCCGGCCCACGCGCCCGCCCCGTCTCCAAGATATGCAGATCCCCGTCGTCATAGGCCGGGGTATCACCGCCCTGAAACGGCCCGTCCTGCCGGTCGCGCACCACGATCGCAGCGCCAAGCGGGGCAAACACCTCTTCGATCCGGCGGAACAACAACAGATGGCGCGCCGCGCGCCAATCGTCATGATGACGGGCGGGCAGATGAAACACGATGCGCGCCTGCGCCATGGCCGGTCATTCCCTTGCCGCAATCCCTGTCGGGCAAGCAGTAGCGCAGATGGGGTGGTCCTGCACAGCCCAAACCGCCCGACAGGTGCCCCCGACAAGACACAGGCGCGACACCCTCTGGATGCCGCGCCTGTGAAAATCAAAGCGTCGCAGGCGGCCCGATGGGCCAACCGGCTCAGGCGACTTCGGTCACCATCTCTGCCAATGGCTTGCGCACCTTTTTCATGCCCTGCAGCCAGTCGCCCTCCGCAGCGCGGTAGCCCAGCGGCAACAGCGTGACAGACCGCAGACCGCGCGCGCGCAGGCCAAGGATCTCATCGACGGCTGCCGCATCAAAGCCTTCCATCGGGGTCGAATCGACCTCTTCAAAGGCGGCGGCGGTCAGGCCGATGCCAAAGGCGATATAGGCCTGGCGTGCCGCATGTTCGAAGTTCACGTCGGCGTCGCGGGGCAGCAGCATCGACTTGAGGTTGTCATAGTAGTCCGACACGGCAGACCGCGGAATGCCACGCTCTTCCACCAGCTGGTCCACCACCGCATCAACGCGCTCGGCGGTGTAATTGTCCCAGGCGGCAAACACCAGCACATGGCTTGCGTCGGTGATCTGCGCCTGATTGTAGCCCACGTCGCGCAGCTTGGCCTTGATGTCCGGATTGGTGACCACGATCACCTCAAACGGCTGCAACCCGCTTGAGGTGGGGGCCAGCTGAATCGCCTCCAGAATGCGGTCGACCTTGTCCTGCGCCACGGCCTTGGACGGGTCCATCTTCTTGACGGCATAACGCCAGTTCAGTTTTTCGTTCAGCATGGGACAAGCCTTCTTTCTGATCGGCCCTTGACCGGACCGTCTTGTGATATTCAGAACTTGATGTAAGTCCCAAGTCCTTACAGAACCATACTGCACCCGCGCACAGGTCCTGTTCAGCCGCGCAAGGCCAGATCCAGCCGCGCCCGCACCACGGCCACCGCGCGGTCAATCGCCGCCGCCACCGCCAGGTCAGATGTATCCAGCATCACCGCATCCGTCGCCGGTTTCAGCGGCGCATCGGCGCGGTTCATGTCGCGGTCGTCGCGCTCGCGCACCTCGGCCAGAACCTGCGCCGCGTCTCCGCCCAGCTCCAGCCAGCGCCGGTGCGCCCGCACCTGCGCACTAGCGGTCACGAACAGCTTCACCTCTGCCTCGGGGCAGATCACCGTGCCGATATCGCGCCCGTCCAGCACCGCGCCCCCGGCCCTCCGGGCAAAGCGGCGCTGAAAATCCAGCAATGCCGCCCGCACCTCCGGTATCACCGCCACCCGGCTGGCAGCCTGCCCGGCCCCCAGCGTGCGCAGGTCGTCACGCACCAGATCCTCGGGCACAAGGTTTCGCGCCGCCAGCACCGGATCGCCCCCCATGGCCCCCACCGCCCGGTACAGCGCCCCGGTGTCCAGATGCGCAAACCCGAAGGCATCCGCCACCGCCCGGCTGATCGTGCCCTTGCCCGCTGCCGCAGGCCCGTCAATCGCGACTGTAAAGATCATGCGTGCCCTCTTGTCCTGTCAGGCCGGGATGGACCGACATCCGGAACGCCTCCGGTCACCCGCGCCGGATCGCCGCGCCAAGCCCGTTCATCAGATCCTCAAAAATCGGAAAGGACGTCACGATGGGCGAGGCATCATCCACCGAAACCGCCGCTTTCGCCGCCATCCCGGCAATCAGGAACGACATCGCGATCCGGTGGTCCAGATGGGTGGCGCAGACAGCCCCGCCCGGCATCCCACCGGCCCCCATGCCATGCACGATCAGCGTGTCCTCGTCTTCCTCGATGGTCACGCCGCACGCCTCCAGCCCGCGCGCCATCGCGTCGATCCGGTCGGATTCCTTGACCCGCAACTCCTTGACCCCGCGCATCACCGTGCGGCCCGTGGCAAAGGCCGCGACAACCGACAGAATGGGGTATTCGTCAATCATGCTGGGCGCGCGCTCGGGCGGCACCTCGATGCCCTGCATATTGTCCGAAAACCGCACCCGTAGGTCGGCCACCGGCTCGCCACCCTCGGTCCGCGGGTTCAGGAACGCGATCTCAGCCCCCATTTCGGCCAGCGTGATATACAGCCCGTTGCGCGTCAGGTTCTGGCTGACACCGGGCACCGTGATGTCGGACCCTTCCACGATCAGCGCCGCACAGGTCGGAAACGCGGCTGACGACGGGTCGCGCGGCACTGCCACCGTCTGCGGGCGCAGCTCTGGCCGCCCCTTCAGGGTAATCACATGGCCCTCGGCGGTCTGCTCCACCGACAGGTCCGCCCCGAACCCCAGCAGCATCCGTTCCGAATGGTCCCGCGTCGGTTCGCGCTCGATCACCACCGTCTCGCCCGGCGCATTCAGCCCGGCCAGCAGCACCGCCGACTTCACCTGCGCAGACGCCACCGGCAGCGCATAACGCACCGGCACCGGGTTGGCGGCCCCCACCACCGTCATCGGCAGACGCCCGCCCTTGCGACCGTAAGACTGCGCGCCAAACAGCGCCAGCGGGTCCGTCACCCGCGCCATCGGGCGCTTGCGCAAGCTGGCGTCGCCGGTAAAGGTCACCGTCATCGCCGTGGTCGCCATGCAGCCCATGATCAGCCGCACGCCGGTGCCTGAATTGCCGCAATCAATCACATCAGCCGGTTCCGAAAACCCGCCCACGCCCACGCCATGCACCGACCAGTCGCCCGCCCCGTGCTGCACCACCTCGGCCCCGAAGGCGCGCATCGCCCGCGCCGTATCCAGCACATCCTGCCCTTCCAGCAGCCCGGTGATCTTCGTCTCCCCCACCGCCATCGCGCCGAACAGCAGCGCCCGGTGCGAGATCGACTTGTCGCCCGGCACAGCCGCCGTCCCCCGCAAGGGCCCGCATTTTGCGGAAGTCATCGGTTGCGCATCGCCATGGCCGGACATCATCATCTCCCGAATGTGAACGCCCGCCTGATAGCGCAAGCAGCAGCGGCGGTCCATGGGGGGTTGATGCCAGTAGCACGCAGCGCTTGGCCTGATGCGTCACCGCTTGGCCGCCCCCTGCGCCAAAACGGGTCAGCCGCCAGAAACCGCACAGACGTCATGACGTAAGCCATACGCAAACCAGACGCGGATCAGACCCAAACCATACCAAAAATTTAGCCCGTTTTCAAATACTTGAACCCGGATCACGCGCCCCTCGCGGGGTCAGGGTCTGTCCCCAACGGCTGGGGCACGTCAGCCCGCCCAACCTCAGCCATGCGGCCATCTTACCCCAGTCGCCGGAAGGTCAGGTAATGCGGTGCGCGCCCCTCGCGCAGCGCCTTTTGCTCATAGCGGGTGGAAATCCAGTCGTCCCACGCCGCACCCTCCCCGGTCTGGGCAATCAATTCAAACCCGGCGACCGGCACCTCTTCCAGCGTCTGGCGCACGTAATCGGGAATGTCGGTCGCCACGCGGAACTCGGCCCCCGGTTTCATCACCCGCGCCAGCAACTCCAGATACCCCGGCGTCACAAAACGGCGGCGATGGTGGCGGGCCTTGGGCCAGGGGTCGGGGTAGTTCAGAAAAACCTTGTCCACACAAGCAGTTGGCAGCACATCGAACAGATCGCGCACATCGCCGGGATGAATGCACAGGTTCGTCACCCCCGCCTGACGGATCTTGCCCAGCAGCATGGCAATGCCGTTCACAAACGGCTCACAGCCGATGATGCCAACCTGCGGGTAGCGCGCCGCCATATGCACCAGATGCTCGCCGCCGCCAAAACCAACCTCCACCCACAGCGGGCGCGGGGTGGGAAACAGCGCGGCCACATCCAGCGGTGTCCGCTCAGGGTTCTCTTCGCGGACCACACCCTGCAACCGCAGCGCTTCCAGATCGTTTTCCAGATAATCCTTCTGGCTCGCGCGCAGGGTCTTGCCATGCACACGGCCATAAAAGTTGCGACGTATCCTTGGCTCGGTCATGCAGCGTGATCCTGTTCCCGGTTCTGGCGCGCCTGATGTCAGGCCGGGCCGTTCGGGTCAAGGCTTGGCACCACGTGCTATCGCCCTGTGCGCGCCCGGAACGCCCGGGCGCGCACAGGTCTTTGGTCAGACGGCGTTCTTCAACGCCTCAACCAGATCGGTTTTTTCCCAACTAAATCCGCCATCTGCGTCCGGCGTGCGGCCAAAATGGCCGTAAGCGCTGGTGCGGGCATAGATCGGGCGGTTCAGGTTCAGATGCGTGCGGATGCCGCGCGGCGTCAGGTCCATGCAAGCGGCCACGGCGCGCTCGATAGCCGCCGCCTCCACCTGCCCGGTGCCGTGCGTATCGACATAAATCGACAGCGGCTCGGCCACACCGATCGCATAAGACACCTGCAGCGTGCAGCGGTCGGCCAGCCCTGCGGCCACCACATTCTTGGCCAGATAGCGCGCGGCATAGGCGGCCGAGCGGTCCACCTTGGTCGGGTCCTTGCCGGAAAACGCGCCGCCGCCATGCGGGGCCGCCCCGCCATAAGTGTCCACAATGATCTTGCGCCCGGTCAGCCCGGCATCTCCATCGGGCCCGCCGATCACGAAAATACCCGTGGGGTTCACGTGCCATTTCGTCGCCTCGGTCAGCCAGCCATCCGGCAAAACCTCACGAATATAAGGCTCTACAATGGCGCGGATATCGGCCGAGGTCTGGCTTTCCAGCGCATGCTGCGTGGACAGGACGATAGAGGTCACCTCAACCGGCTTGCCATCCTCATAGCGCAGGGAAAGCTGCGATTTGGCATCCGGGCCCAGAGTCGGCTGTTCGCCCGATTTGCGCACTTGCGCCAGACGGCGCAGGATGGCCTGGGCATATTGCAGCGGTGCCGGCATCAGCTCGGCCGTTTCGCGGCAGGCATAGCCGAACATGATGCCCTGATCGCCGGCACCGTCCTTGTCAACGCCCTGCGCGATATGGGCCGATTGCCCGTGCAGATAGTTCTGCACCTTCAAGGTCTTCCAGTGGAACGCATCCTGCTCGTATCCGATGTCGCGCACACAGTCGCGCACGATGCCCTCGACACGCTCCAGCATGGCATCGGTGGCTTGCTTGCTTGACAACCCCACCTCGCCACCAACCACCACGCGGCCTGTCGTCGCAAAGGTCTCGCAGGCGACGCGCGCATTTGGCTCTTCGGTCAGAAAGGCATCGAGGATGGCATCCGACACACGGTCACAGACCTTGTCAGGATGCCCCTCGGAAACGGATTCCGAGGTAAATACGTAATTCTTGCGGCTCATTGGGGTAGTGCTCCATTTGAATGATCCCTGCCACGCCAGGAAGCCGTTGTGGCAGTTCACCTTGGTGCGTAAGCCCAATGGCGCAAGGCGTCAAGCAACGCGGGGTCTGCGGCGCAGCAAAGACCCTCCAATTAGAGCAACCAGCATCAGAAGCACCGGCCCCTCGCCCCACGCCGCATAAGGCGTCACCGCCAGCGCACCGGGCACCTGCGCCACATCCAGATACCCCGCGGTGCCAAAGGGCAGCGATTGCACCACCCGTCCCCGCGCATCAATCACCGCCGTGACCCCGGTATTGGCCACGCGGATCAGCGGCAGGCCCTGTTCAACTGCCCGCAGCCGCGCCTGCTCGAAATGCTGGAACGGCCCGGTCAGCGTGCCGAACCACGCGTCATTGGTGATCTGCAGCATCCAGTCCGGACGCTCCGGCGCGCCGCGCGCAATCTGCGGAAACACCGCCTCATAGCAAATCAGCGGCAGCACCTTGCCAAGTGCAGCCCCCAGATCAATCACCTGCGGCCCGTTTCCCGGCGAATAGCCATTGCCCACCTGTGCGGCGAAGGCCCCGATCCCGAACCAGTCCTGCAACAGATCGCCCATTGGCATGTATTCGCCAAACGGCACCAGATGGAACTTGTCATAGGTGGCACTCACGCGCCCCTCGCCCTCCAGCAACCGCAAGGAGTTCCAGCCCCGGTCACCCTCAACCCGTTGAATCCCAATCGCCACCTTGTTGCCGCCAGAGGCCCCGGTGATAATCGGGGCCACTTCGGGCGAGTATTCCAGCAGGTACGGCACCGCCGTTTCCGGCCAGATCGTCAGATCGGCGGGCGTGCCCGCACTGGTAAACTCCAGCTGGCGCTGAAACAGGATGCGCGCCTGATCGGGGTCCCATTTCAGATGCTGTTCGGCATTGGGCTGAACCAGCCGCAAAGACGCCTCTCGCGCCGCAGGCTCGGGCTGCTCCAACTGCCACAGGCCAAAGCCCGTACCCGCCAACAGCAAGGCGACAGCCCCCACCGCACCCCGCCAGCGGTGCAGCAAGGGCAAACTGGCCGCCGCCAGCGTCACCACCGTCAGCCCCGTCGCCCCCCACAGCGCCACTGTCTGCACCACTGGCCAACCATGCCACATGTGCCCGACCAGCGCCCAGGGAAACCCGGTGAAGATGTGCCCGCGCACCAGTTCCACCGCGCCAAGGCTTGCGGCAAGCGCCAACGGTCTGACCGGAAAGCGATACGCCACCGCAGCCGCCCCGGCCCAGAACAGCCCAAAGCCAAAGGCCATCAGCACCACCGCAAACGGGGCCATCCAGCCATAGACCACGGGGTCAATCAGAAACGGCGACACAATCCAGTTGAGCGAGGCCCCGAAATACCCGGCACCCACCAGCAGCCCTGCCCAGCCCGCTCCTGCCGCCGACACAGGCCGCACCATGCGCGACATCGCCCAGATCAGCGCCGGAAAGGCCAGATACCAGGCCGAAAGCGGCGCCTGCCCCAAGGCAACCGCCGCCCCCGCCAGCAGATCAAGCCCTGCCTGCCGCCGGACCGGCACCTCAGCAAACAGCCTGCGCCGCAGGCTCAAGACGCGACCTTCTCCATGATGGAAGACACAGGCGCGGCAGATGCAGGCGACTCGGCCTCGATCACCGGGTCGCGCTTGCTGCCCGGCAGGCGGACCCGCAAGCGTTTGATCCGGCGCGGATCGGCATCGACCACCTCGAACTCGGCCCCCGATTCATGCGGCACAATCTCACCCCGCACCGGCACCCGGCCGATGCGCACAAACACCAGCCCGCCCAGCGTGTCGATCTCGTCATCATCCTCGCCGTTGCGCAGCTTCATCCCGATGACAGCCTCGAACTCCTCCAGCGGTGCTGTGGATTGCGCCAGGAACACGCCCGGCTTTTCCTCTTTCCACAGCACGCTTTCGTCTTCGTCATGCTCGTCCTCGATCTCGCCGATCACCGTCTCGATCAGGTCCTCGATGGTGACAAGGCCATCCACCCCGCCGTATTCGTCGATCACCAGCGCCATATGCACGCGCTCGCGCTGCATCTTCTGCAGCAGAACCCCGATCGGCATCGACGGAGGCGCATAAAGCAAGGGGCGAAGCAGCTTGCGCAACGAAAACCGGCCCGACGTGCCAAAGCCGTGCTGCAACGCCAGATCCTTCAGCAAAACAAGGCCCTGTGGATGGTCCAGCGTGCCCTTGTAGACTGGCAGGCGCGAAAATCCCTGCTCGCGGAACACTTCGACCAGATCATCGCGACCAATGTCGACGGGCACGGCAACAATATCCACCTTGGGAATCGCCACATCATCCACCCGCAGCCGCCGCAGGTTGCCAAGCCCCGGCACCGATGCGCTGCCGCTTTGCACCACTGGCGCGGGGGCATCCGATCTGCCCCCCGGCGGGCTGTCGGCCCCCGAGAACACGCCCATCAACCGCCCGAACAAACTTCTACTCGGAGGTTGATCGTCTTCGGCCTGCACATCAGACGGCGCGCCCTGCGCCGCCATAGACCCGTCGTTACTACTGCCCATCAGTCCTTATCCAGAAAAGCACCCTGTTTCGGGTACGGTTTCAATATGGGTCATCAACCCCAAGCGTGGCAAGTATCGCCACCTCATGTTTTTCCATCAGCGCCGCATCGGCATCATCAATGTGATCATAACCCAGCAAATGTAACACTCCATGAACCACCAGATGCGTGACATGATCGGCCAGCGGCTTGCCCGCCGCCTCCGCCTCGCGCGCACAGGTGTCATAAGACATCGCAATATCGCCCAGGGACCAAGGCTCGTCCGCCTCGCCCGCCAAGGGCCGCGCAGGCGCTATCCCCGGCACACCCTCGGACAGCTCCTCCGACGGCCAGCTCAGCACATTGGTCGGCGTGGGCTTGCCCCGGAAGTCTGCATTCAGCACCGAAATCCGCGCATCATGGCAGCCCATCACGCACAGCGTGAACCCCTGCAGGGGCAGCCCCAGCGCCACCAGCACCGCCTCGGCTGCGCGCAAGGACAGGGCTTCAAGCCCCAACGCTTCCCAACGCACATCCTCGATTACACAATCCACCAGCGGTTCCATAGCCGCGCCCTACCCCAAGCAACAAGATCGGGCAAGCCATTCCAAAGCCCGCCCCATTATCTGTTCTCAAATATCCTCGGGGGGTCCGGGGGGCAGACAGCCCCCCGGCGCGTTCAGCAGGCCCAAATCTCAGGCCTGTGGCGCTTCATCCGATTCGTAAGCCTCGATGATCCGCGCCACCAGCGGGTGGCGCACCACATCTTTCGAGGTAAAGTAGTTGAACGTCACGCCGCGCACACCGGCCAGAATACGCTCGGCATCGGCCAGCCCCGATGGCATGCCGCGCGGCAGGTCCACCTGGGTGCGGTCGCCGGTGATCACCATGCGGCTGCCCTGCCCCAACCGGGTCAGGAACATCTTCATCTGCATGGTGGTGGCGTTCTGCGCCTCGTCCAGCACCACAAAGGCATTGGCAAGCGTCCGACCGCGCATGAATGCCAGCGGCGCGATCTCGATCCGCTTTTCCTCCATCAGCTTCTGCACCTGCTTGGCGGGTAGGAAATCGTTCAGCGCGTCATACAGCGGCTGCATGTAGGGATCGACCTTCTCCTTCATGTCGCCTGGGAGGAAGCCCAAACGCTCCCCCGCTTCCACCGCAGGGCGGCTCAGGATGATCTTCTCGACCGCCCCCGACACCAGCATGGTCACGCCGACCGCGACCGCCAGATAGGTCTTGCCGGTGCCCGCAGGCCCGATGCCGAAGCCAAGCTCGTGACTGAACAGGTTCGCGACATAGGCCTTCTGCGCCTCGGTCCTGGGCTCCACCGGTTTCTTGCGGGTGCGGATTTCCATTCCGGGGTTGAACAGTTCGATCTGTTCGCCCTCGGCCCCGATCGTGCCCTGACCCAGACGCATCGCACCGTCAATGTCGCCCGCGGCGACCGTGCGACCGGATTCGAGCCGGGCATACAAGCTGCGCAGCACGGCTGCCGCCTGATCCCGCGCTCCCTTGTCCCCGATCACCGCAAGGCGGTTGCCACGCCGCAGAATGTGAACGCCCATCTGGTGTTCCACCTGTGCCAGATTGCGATCAAACTCGCCGCACAGGTCAATCAGCAAACGATTGTCCGGAAATTCGAGAACAGACTCGATCATGTCCTCGGGTTTGGTCGGGGGGGTCAGCGCGCTGATGCCCAATGAGGTCTCCTTATTGCTAGGGCCTGTATGTATCGTGCGCCGCGTCACATGATCTGGCAAGCACCGATTTTGTATCGATCAGAGTTTATATCCAGCCACCGCACGGATTTGTGACATCCGCCCAAAACCCGGGCAAAACCTGATCTGACCCAGAAACCAACAAAAAGGGGCCACGGTTCCCCGTGACCCCAAAATATCGTACCGCAACCGACCGTCAGTTCGCGCGACGCACCACGGTGCGGATGCCCGGACCGGACACGCGGTCGGCAATACCAGGAGAACTGCTCTGGTAATTCTTGAGCACAGTCCCCGGCGGATAGTGGTTGTTGCAGACCGGCAGGCCCGACACCGGATCGTAGCGGGGGCTGGAATAGCCTTCCAGACCATCATCGATGATCCAGTTCTGGCAACCGTCGGGGTCATAGGCAATGGCCGCATGACCATTGCGCAGCACGCCCGAATCGTGGCCCTTGTCCAACCCGGTGGCAATGACAGAATTCGGCCCGGAATAGGGCCGGGTGCCTTCAAAACCTTCGGTACAGCCGCTCAGTGCCAATGCTGCAACGGCGACGCTCATTCTGACTATGTTGTTCATGCTGATCACCACCGGTAGCAGACGACTTCAACCCGACGGTTCTTCTGCATACCGGCTGCAGAAGCGTTCGAGGCGACAGGCTGGCGCTCGCCATATCCGATTTCGCGTTCCACATGCGCCCCGACCGACCGGGCGACATTGGCCACGGCAGCGGCTCGGCGCTTGGACAGGCCCATGTTGTATTCATCAGATGCGCGGCTGTCGGTATGGCCATAAATGGCATAGCCAAACGCCCCGGCACCGCGGAAGAACGACTGCAACCGTGACCGCCCGTGCGACGTCAGCTGGGCGCTGTCGGTCGCAAACAGCTGATCGGTGTTTTCCACCAGACAGGTGTTGCGCTTGAGGCAGACCGGCTTTCCATCCTTGGGGTTACGGCGCGGCACCATATAGCCTTCAACCCCGCCATCCGCCCACCAGTGCATGCAACCGTCATCGTCGATCCACACGCCCCATTCGATCTGGCCGACAATTTCGGGGGCCCCCTGTGCCATGGCCGGCGTCACACCCGACAGCCCGACAGCAAGCGCCGCGCCCCCAAGGATCATCCGCACCGCTTTGGAAATCCGTTCCACAGCCGCAACCCCCTTCTTACCTGACAATTCACACACAAATTATCCGACAAGGATTGACGTCGAGGAAAAGTGAAGTAAAGCGAAATTTGAACAATTCAGGGCATTTATGCGGCAGAATCTGGGCAAATACCCCACATCCGCTGCGCCAGTCCGTGCCATTGTCCCCGCTGCGCAGGCAAAACGCAGCCTCAACCCAAACTGTTCACGCTCAGGAAATTCTGACCGCCGACAACGAGTTGGCCGCCGAAGCCACCACCCGCACCCGCGCCAGCTCGCCCACCTGCCCCGTCGCATCGTCGACGTGCACCGCATGAAGGTGGTCAGACTTGCCCACCATCTGTCCCGGCTGGCGTCCGGCCTTTTCATACAGCACCGTCACCTCACGCCCGACCATCGCCTCTTGCCCCGCGCGCTGCTGGTCAAGGATCAGCGCTTGCAACTCCTGCAACCGGCGGTCCGCCACTGCTGCCTCCACCGGGGGCTTTTCCGCCGCAGGCGTTCCGGGCCGCGCCGAGTACTTGAACGAATAGGACTGGCCGTACCCCACCCGCCGCACCAGATCCAGCGTGTCGGCAAAATCGGCATCGGTTTCACCCGGAAAACCCACGATGAAATCGGACGAAAACAGCGTGTCGGGCCGCACCGCGCGGATACGGTCGATCACCCGGAAATAATCGTCCCGCGTATGCTTGCGGTTCATCGCTTTCAATATCCGGTCAGACCCGGACTGCACCGGCAGGTGCAGATAGGGCATCAACTGCGGCACATCGCCATGGGCCGCGATCAGATCGTCGTCCATATCATTGGGATGGCTGGTCATGTAGCGCACGCGCTCCAGCCCCTCGACCTGCGCCAAAGACCGGATCAACCGGCCCAGCGTCCAGGCCCCGCCCTCGCCTGCACCGTGATAGCCATTCACGTTCTGACCCAGCAACGTCACCTCACGTACCCCGCGCGACACCAGATCGCGCGTTTCGCGCAAGATGCGGTCCACCGGGCGGCTGACCTCGGACCCACGGGTATAGGGCACCACGCAAAACGCGCAGAACTTGTCGCAGCCTTCCTGCACCGTCAGAAACGCCGTCGGCCCGCGCAGGGCGCGGCGCTCGGGCAGGTGGTCAAACTTGTCCTCGGCCGGAAATTCGGTGTCCACCTGCGGTCCGGTCGCCCGCGCAAGCGCAGGCAAGCGGTGATAGGCCTGCGGCCCGACCACGATATCCACAAGCGGCATCCGCCGCTGAATCTCCGCCCCTTCGGCTTGCGCCACGCAGCCCGCCACCCCGATCTTGAGGTCCGGCCGCGCGTCCTTGAGCGGGCGCAACCGGCCCAGATCGGAAAACAGCTTTTCACTGGCCTTTTCGCGGATATGGCAGGTGTTCAAAAGCACCATGTCGGCATCTTCCACCACATCGGTCAGCGTATAGCCGTCCGCGCCCATGGCCTCGGCCATGCGCTCGCTGTCATAGACGTTCATCTGACAGCCATAGGTCTTGATGAACAGCTTCTTGGCATCAGACATGGGCTACCCCGCCGTGGATCAGCGCGTGTTCTACCGCGAACAGCAACCGGGCGCAACGCGAAGCCCCCCCTTGCAAAACGCCCCCCCATCGCCGAGTCTGGTGACATCAGCGGGGAAGGACAGAGGGGAAACATGCGCCACAGCGGACTGACCTCCTTCCTGACCACGGCCCACGCCATCATCGGCAAAGGCCCGGTCGCCGTGATCATGGCCGAAGACGAGGTTGAGGTGGACACCACCCTGCGCCACCACCAGACCGCCGGCTTCCCGGCGATTGTGCTGCTTGCGCCACCCGAAATCACCCTGCCCGCCAGCATCGAGGGCAAGATTCACCGCGTCGATCACGACGTGCATGCCGAAGGCGCGCTGGTCACCGCCGTAAACCGCATCATCGCTGCGGTGCCGGGTGTCTGGCTGTTCTACGGCTACAACGCCGAATACCTGTTCTACCCGTTCTGCGAGACCCGCAATGTGCTGGAACTGCTGGCCTTTCATACCGAAGAGCGCCGCGACGCCATCCTGACCTATACCATCGACCTTTATGCAGGCGATCTGGACCGCTTTCCCAATGCGGTCTCGCTGTCCGATGCGCATCTGGACAGGTCGGGCTATTACGCCCTTGGCCGCCCCGATCCGCTGAACCACAATTACCCCAAGGAACGGCAGCTGGATTTCTTCGGCGGGTTGCGCTGGCGGTTCGAAGAACACGTCTCGCCCCAGCGGCGCAAGATCGACCGGATCTGCCTGTTCAAGACCCGTCCGGGCCTGACCCTGCGCCCCGATTTCACCCTGTCGGATGAAGAGATGAACACCTACGCCTGCCCGTGGCACAACAACATCACCACGGCGCTGGTGTCGTTCCGAACCGCCAAGGCCCTGCGCACCAACCCCGGCTCGCGCTTTGACATCCATGATTTCCGCTGGCGCAACTCCACGCCCTTTGATTGGCACAGCCAGCAACTGATGGACCTTGGCCTGATGGAACCGGGGCAATGGTTTTGACCGCCTGAAGGTGGGGGCGCGGCACAAGCCCCCCAAAGATACCCTACACAGGGCGGAACCATTTCCAGTTTCATGCGTTTGTGACGTGGGCGGGCCCGACGAAATTCCTGCGTCGTTACAGTCGCTTCGTCCGAAAGGAACCACGCCATGCGCACTTTGACTTTTCCGCTTCTGCTGATCGCCGGTCTCGGCGCCGCCGCCCCCGCAACCGCGCAGGATTTCGGCGACATCCTGTCCGGTGTCGCGAAATCACTTGTCACCCAAGAAATGGACAAGAACGCCTTTTCACAGGCGCAAAGCCAGAACACCGTTACCGCCTATCGCAGCTATCTGTCGCAATATCCGCAGGGTGCCTATCGCATCAATGCGGAACGCGCGCTGCAACGGCTGGGGGCTTCTGTCACGCAACCCGCCCCGGTTGAACCGGCGCAGCCCGTCAGCGCAGCGGCCCGCGCCGCTGCGGCCGAGGCCGCCCTTGGCCTGACCCGCACCCAACGCGTGCAGCTGCAAACGCAGCTCACCAAGCTTGGCTACCCCACCGGCGTGGCCGACGGGCTCTGGGGGTCGAACACCCGCACAGCGATCCGCCGCTGGCAAACCGCCAACAAACTTACCTCGACCGGCTATGTCACCCAGGCGCAGGTCACCCTGATCGCCCGGCAGGCCGGCCCCGTGGCAGGCCCGGCCCCCGTGACACCCGACCCTGATGCCGTCGATGACCGCACCGAAGAACGCCTGCTGGGCCTGACCGTGGCCGAACGGCGCGAAATCCAGCGCCGGCTTACAACTTTGGGCTACCGCACCGGCGGCGTCGATGGCGTCTTCGGGGCCAACACGCGCAGCGCCCTGTCGGCGTGGCAGCGCGACGAAGGCCTGCGCGCCACCGGCTACATGACAGCCGACCAGCTGCGCGAATTGCGCCGCCAGACCGGCATCTAACCCTGCCGGCGGGCCATACCAGCGGTCAAAGGCCCGCCGTCCTCTGGGCGGTTGCCAAGCGCATAGCACCATCACCCACCCCAAACCCCCGATACGCAACCGTACGAAGATCAGCCCCGCCCAAAGACCGGCAGGCCCCTCATACCTTGCCGCTTCGCATCGCTGCAATCATGGTGCTGAGGTCGTCAGACCGGGTCTTGAGCGAAGCGCTGGTCTGGGTTGCGGAGTTTGCCGTGGCTGCACTGTCCTGGATAACCCGGTCCAGGTCGCGGATCGCCTGATTGACCTGCTCGCCGCCCACCTGTTGTTCACGGGTGGCCGCCGAGATCTCCCGCACAAGATCAGCCGTCCTGGCGATTTCAGGGACAAGGGCAGCAATCTCTCGCCCCGCCTCTTGTGAGGCTTTCAGCGTCTCTGAAGACAGCCGGACGATTTCAAGGGCTGCGGCATTGCTTCGTTCGGCCAGCTTGCGCACCTCAGAGGCCACGACTGAAAACCCCTTGCCATGGCTCCCCGCCCGCGCGGCTTCGATGGCCGCGTTAAGCGCCAGCAGATCGGTCTGGCGCGAGATTTCCTGCACGATCCGGATCTTCTCGGCAATTTCCGCCATCGCCTGAACCGCGCGGGACACAGACTCACCGGCGCATTGCGCATCCTTGGAACAGCCTGTCGCGATCTTCTCGGTTGTTGCGGCATTCTGTGCGCAATTCCGCAAAGAGGCGGTGATCTCTTCCATCGCAGCTGATGCAAGTTGCGCAGACGACGCCTGACGCGCTGCGCCCTCGCTGATCGTGGTCGAAAGGTCGGCAACCTTTTCGCAATCCACCACAACCAGATCAACGCTTGTGCCGGCGCGATCAAGAATGTCGTTGCGCGTCGCAATCTCCTTGGACATGTCCCGGATGAAAGCGGCATAGACCCAGGACCCCCGGACTTTCATCTTCGACAAGGCCAGACTTGCAGGCACAGTCGAGCCATCCTTGCGGGGAATGATGACCTCGCGGCTGGTTCCGACGATCTTGTTGATCCCGGTGGTGCGGTTGGCGTCGATCAGGGCGTCATGATTGTGCCGGTGGGCTTCGGGAACCAGCATCGATACGTTTTTCCCCAGCACCTCGGCGCGACGGTATCCCCACAGCGCTTCAGCCGCATCGTTGAAGTATGTCACGGCGTTCGACACATCAATCAGGACCACGGCATCGATCGCCTGCGCGACCGCACTTTGCAACAGCGCGGCCGAAGGAATGCCCCCTTTGCCCTGCCCAAACCCTTTCAACATTTTGATAGCCCCATGACCTGCGCATCTTCCGTGCAAGATAATCAGCGAGGCATGAAAAAAGGTTTATCGGTGGCGCACATCAAATCGCTGGGTTGGATCTGTCACAGTGCCGGGGCAACCCATCCCGCACCCGCAGTGCGCAGAACCGCAGGACGATGACGGTCAAAACCGGTGCGCGCAGCGGGCGCGCGGTGTCAAGCCTTCCTCCAGAAGCGCCAATAAGGCGACACCCGAAGACGAAACCAGCGCAACGATTTGGTGAATTTAAGTGGTGCCCGGAGACGGATTTGAACCGCCGACACGCGGATTTTCAATCCGCTGCTCTACCAACTGAGCTATCCGGGCACCGGACCTTGCAGCACCGCTGCTTTCGGTTGGCGGGTGATACGTCAGGGCGGCGGGGCTGTCCAGAGGCTTTTTCGGCTTTTTGCCCGCAGCCCCTCTCCCCGCTCAATGACGCGGCAGACGGTCCTCGTCATCAGCGTCGGGCGGGGTCTCTTCCTCACCCTCGGGTGCGGGAATCACATAGCTTTCGGTCAGCCAGCGGCCCAGATCCACATCGGCGCAGCGGCGCGAGCAGAACGGACGGTAGTTCGCATCGGTGGGCTTTTTGCAGATCGGGCAGCTCATGCGAACAGCCCCCCCGCCACCTCGGCCAGCGGCAGCCGGTCGCGCTTGCGGGTCAGCTCGTACAGGCCCAGCGTGGTCCAGCCCGCCAGATTGGCCTCGCCGTCGCCCTTGAAGGCGGCCTTGATCACCTGATCCAGAATGGCGCGGTCTTTCTTCGACATCGGCGCGAAATCCACCACCACCTGCCCGCCAAGGCCGCGCAGCCGCAATTGGCGCGGCAAATCACGTGCGGCGGCGATGTTCACCTTCAGGCTGGCGGCGGGGCTGGTGTCCGGCCCGGTGTTCACATCCACCGCGACCAGCGCCCGCGTCGGCTCCACCATCATGTGCCCGCCGCCCACAAGGTCAACGCGCGGGGTCAACAGGTCCGCCACCATGGCATCGACGCCATGTTCTGCAAAACCGCCGGGTTCCGTCACCACGTCATCCGGGGCCGGGTCCAGCCAGTCGCGGAACGCAATGTCATGCGCGCCCGGGCCATCGACCAGCAGTTCGGCGTCGCCCTTGATATCCACCAGCACCGCCTCGGCCAAGCCCCGCATCGCGGCGATGTCCTCGGCTATGGCATCGGCTTCGGCCCCGTCACAGGACGACCGCAGGATCAGGCCCAGCGTTTCCGCCGCGCCCGCCATACCGGCGCTGGCAAGCTCCGCCAACTCGGCCCGCAGGTCTTCGTCACGGATGCGGCGGCTGATGTTCAGCCCCGGCGCGTCCGGCGTCACAATCGCAAAGCGCGACTTGAACAGCAGCCGCGCCGTCACCGGAATGGCCTTGCCGGCCTCTGCCGGCCCCGTCACCTGCACCAGAATGCGCTGACCGGGGGCAATGCCGCTGATCTGGCGCAGAAAGCCAGACCCGCCCGGCAGCTTCACGAAAATCCCGCCCTGCCCCTTTACGGGCCTGTCGGCAATGGCGCGGTAGATCGCACCCGGCAGCACTGCTTCGGCCCCCGGGTCCACCGACAGCTCTTGCAACTGCCCGTCCACCACCAGCGCCGCCATCTGCCGGTCGCCCACCTCGTCCAGTATCACCACGCGACCGATCATGCCTGCCTCCAGACCGGATAGCCGATGGCCTCCAGCAAAACTGCGGTTTCCGCCACCGGCAAACCCATGATGCCGGTAAAACTGCCCTGAATCCAAGGGATCAGCGCGCCCGCAAGCCCTTGGATGCCATAGCCGCCCGCCTTGCCCTGCCAGTCGCCCGACGCAAGATACCCGTTCAACTCGGCATCCGACAACCGCTTCATCTTGACCGTGCTCACCGACTCGCGGGTCAGAATTCGGCCCCCCCGGCGCACGGCCACTGCGGTGATCACCTCATGCCGCCGCCCGCCCAGCAGCGTCAGGAACGCCGCAGCCTCACCCGCGTTCGCGGGCTTGCCCAGAATGCGGCGGCCAAGCGCCACCGTGGTATCGGCGCAGATCACCACGTCGTCGGGCCCGGCCTCCACCGCCAGCACCTTTTCCCGCGCAATCCGCGCGCAATAGGGCCGCGGCAATTCGCGGGGGCGCGGATCTTCGTTGATGTCGGGGGGAAGGATGGCATCCGGCACCAGCCCTATCTGCGCCAGAAGCTCTTTCCGGCGCGGGCTGGCAGAGCCTAAAATCAGCCGCAACTTACTTGAAACGATAGTTGATACGGCCCTTCGACAGGTCGTAGGGGGTCATTTCCACCTGTACCTTGTCGCCTGCCAGAACGCGGATGCGGTTCTTGCGCATCTTGCCTGCCATCACCGCAATCAATTCATGGCCATTGTCGAGTTCAACCTTGAATGTCGCGTTCGGCAGGAGTTCCTTGACGACACCGGGGAATTCGAGAATGTCTTCCTTGGCCATGGTCACTCCAATAAATATGAGCCCGCGGGAACCGCAGGCCATGTGCGGCGCATATGCGCCTGATTCCCCGGGTTTTCAAGAGGATTCTCCGCCACTCGCCCCACGCAGCGGCGCAGACGCGCCGCGCCCGAAGCGATCCGCGCCGTCAGGCAGGCAACGCAGCCCGCGTTATCCTGCGGTGCGCGCCGCCTGTTCGCCCCAATGCAGATGGTTCAACACCCGTCCATCGCGCCGCACATGGCGGATCGCCTCAAGGCTCACCTCTGCCACTGCCCAGCCCGGCACATTCAGCGTGGTTTCGGCCAGAATCCCCGTCGGCGGAAAGCCGGTATCGGGCGGGCCATAGATCGACGCCGACCCCGTGTTCATATCCACCGCCGGGCAAAAATCGCAGGGGCCAACCGTGGGGGCATGGGCCACAACACATTGATTTTCCAGCGCCCGCGCCATCGACCCGATCCGCACCCGGGAAAACCCGGCCAGAGATTCGGTGCAGGACGGGGCCAGCAAAATCTCAGCCCCCTGATCCACCAGATGCCGCCCCAGCAGCGGAAATTCACTGTCATAGCAGATGATCACCCCGATGCGGCCCAGATCGGTGTCAAACGGCGTCAGGCCCTGCCCGGCCACCACATCCCACTCCTCACGCTCGAACCGGGTCATGATCTGCTTGTCCTGATGCCCGATAATCCCGTCCGGCCCATAGAGCGTGGCCCGGTTCACCGGGCGGGGGCCCGCGAAAAACGGCCGCGACGCGCCAAGGATCAGGCAATCATGCGCCCGCGCCAGGTCCAGATGCAGCGCATCGGTGGCAGGCCCGTGCCGCGCCACCTCATGCAACCCCGCCTCCAGATCCGCCGCCACCGCGCGCCCGCCCAGACTGCACAGCTCCATCGCGCCATATTCGGGGAACACCAGCAGCTTTGCCCCCTGCGCCGCCGCATCCGCAACCCACCTGCCCAGCTTGGCGGCATGGTCGTCGAAATGGTCAAACCAGGTCAGATCGTAGGCGGCAGCGGCCAAGGTAAAGGTTGTGGTAAAGCTGGTCATAAGGCGCGCATCCAGAATTGCAGGGGTTTCTTGGTCTCGACATCATGGCCCACATCGCGCCATGAAAATTCAGCAATCACGCCCGGCAAGGGCGCATAGCCGCGCCCCAGCCAGAACGCATCATTGCTGCGGTGAAGATCAGGCCGCAACGGGTGATCAACAGGCCGCTGAACCGAGCAATAGGCCACATGACTGCGCCCCAAGGCGCGGGCATGATCTTCGCGCAGATCAAAGAACCTGTGCCCCAGCCCCAGCCCGCGATACTCCGCCAGCAGCACCGATTCCGCACCGTACAGGATAGAGGTCAGCGGCAGCCCCAGCCCGGCAAGGGGGGCGGCGAATTCCGCCGCATGATCCTCCATCGGGGTCGAGGTCGAGGCCCCGATCAGCCGATCGCCATCAAATGCCCCCACCAGCAGGGCCTGCGGCGCATCGCGGTAGGTCTGCAGATAATCGCGCTCATATTCCAGCGCGCCGTCGTACAGATAGGGCCAGTCGCGGAATACCGCGATCCGCAGGCCCGCCACCGCATCCAGATGCTGCTCCAGCTCTGCCCCCTGCAGGGCGCGGACACGGAGTCCCTCCGGCAGGTCGGGCCGCGCTGCGGCAGCATCGCTCATGCCGACACCATCGCCACCCAATCCGACAGGTTGTAAAACGTGGTGATGCGGGCGATTTTCCCCTCCCGCAGATCAAAGAACGCCCCCGCCGGCAGCACATAGCGCTGCCCCCGCGCCTCGGGCAATCCGGGGTCGGTCTTCAGATATTCGCCATGCACGGTAAATTCCGCCGCGCCGCGCGTGCCGTCGGGCGAGGTGAAAATCACCAGATCGTGCAACTGCTCGCGGTAGCTGACGCCCATATGCGCACAAAACTCCGCGAACTTTTCGCGCCCGCGCCGGATGCCCCCCTCATTCACCCGATGTTCCACATCATCGGTGACCAGCGCCAGCATTCCGGTGGGGTCGCCCGCATTGAAGGCGGCGTAATAGGCGGCAAGGGTGATTTCGGCTTGGGACATGGGACAGCTCCGGGTTCTGACCGCACGATAGCGGCATTAAACCGGATGGCCAGTCCTTTTGGCCAGCGGTGGAGTGGGGGCCAGCCCCCACTCCACCGGGGTATTTGGAAAAGCCGCAAATATCAGAAACTTGCCAGCGCCTGCGCGATTCCCTCTGCCATCGGCGTGGTCGGGCGACCAATCAGGCGCGACAGGGTGCCGCTGTCATCGTGCAGTGCGCCCTGTGCCGCCTTGGCATCGCTGTCGGCCAAGATGCGGGCAAAGCCTTCGGGCAGGCCAAAGCCGATCAGGATATCGGCATAGGTCGCCTCGGGCAGGCTGTCATAGCGCATCGCCTTGCCGGACTGGCGGCCCAGTTCGGCCGCGAACTCCGCCATGGTAAAGGCAGTATCGCTCGCCAGTTCATAGACCGCATTGTCATGGCCTTCGGTTGCGGCGGTGACCGCAATCGCTTCGGCAAAATCCGCGCGCGCAGCGGCAGAGAACAGGCCCTCGCCAGCGGACCCGATGACCGCGCCATGCGCCAAGGCTGCTGCCAGCGATCCGGTCAGGTTTTCCAGATACCAGCCATTGCGCAGCAGCGTATAGGTCAGACCCGACGCCTTCAGCGCCGCTTCGGTCGCACAATGATCCTGCGCCAGCATCATGGGGGACGCATCGCCCTTGAGGATCGAGGTGTAGATCACCCGCTCCACCCCCGCCGCCTTCGCCGCCGCAATCACATTGCCATGCTGCCCGGCGCGGTCGTTGAAATCATTGGACGAAATCAGCACCAGCACATCGACCCCCGCAAGCGCGGCGGCATCCGGGGCGGTGTAGTCAAAGGCGCGCACCTCCACCCCCAGATCGGCGGCCTTTTCCGGGCTGCGGGCAAGGGCGATGGGGCGTTCCCCCCGGGCGATCAGGGCGGCAATGGCAAGGCGGCCAAGCTGGCCGGTGGCTGCGGTCACGGCGATGGTGGTCATGGAGATCTCCTGAAATTGCGACACGACCGAAGTACCGCCTTTACTTCCTTATCGTAAGTACATACATTTTTGTTAGTATACCGCAGAGGCGCACATGACCCCTTCCACCACAGCACACAACCTGATCGACCAGTGGCGCAGGGGCGATGTTCTGGCAGCGAACTGCCCTTCGCGCGGCATCCTGCAGCACCTGACCAGCAAATGGGGCACGCTTGTCATGGTGACCCTTGCCACCGGCCCGCACCGCTTTGCCCAGTTGCGCCGCCGGATCGACGGGGTCAGCGAACGGATGCTGGCGCAAACCCTGCAACAGCTTGAGGCGGATGGTTTTATCCTGCGCGTGGCCCGCGATGTGGTGCCGCCGCATGTCAGCTACAGCCTGACGCCCTTGGGGACCGAAGCCGCGGCGCATGTCATCGCGCTGACCGCGTGGATCGAAAGCAATCTGCCCAGAATGGGTGCCACCCCGGCCCAGCCAGAACCGGAAGCGGCCCTCTAAGGGTCTTCACCCCGCCGCCGCCCCTTCGGTCGGCGCGCCAAAGCGGCCAATCATCCGCTCGCGGATCTGGTCGCGCGCCTGCCGGTAGGCCGACAGCTTGTGTTCGCGCGACTCCCCCAGACCGGTTGGGTCGAGGACAGGCCAATACTCGATATCCAGATGGAAATGCCGCGTCAGCTCCAGCGCCATCCGCTGGCTGGCGGGCGACAGTGCGATGATCAGGTCGAACTGCGACAGATCATCGCCCCATTCCTGCATCTCCTCAAAGCTGCGGCTGCGATGGCGCGACAGCTCGATCCCCAGCTCTTGGCAGACGGCGACCGAAAACCCGTCCACCTCCATGTCATTCCTGACACCGGCCGACTGCACATAGGCGCGCTGACCGTAGAACTTCTTCATCAGCCCCTCGGCCATCGGCGAGCGGACAGCGTTGTGATCGCAGCAAAACAGCACCGATTGGGGAAACGCAGCCAAAACCCTACCGCCAGTGCAGGACGCAGATCAACGTGAACAGCCGTCGGGCCGTATCGGTGTCCACCCCGGCCTTGCCCTCCAGCCGTTCCTGCAGAATGCGCGCGCCCTCGTTGTGGATACCACGCCGCGCCATGTCGATCGCCTCGATCTGGCTGGGGGGCAGGCGCTTCACGGCCTCGAAGTAGCTTTCGCAGATCTGGAAGTAATCCTTCACCACCTGCCGGAACGGCCCGAGTGACAGGTGGAACGCCCCCACCGCCGCCCCGTCCTCGGCAGCCACATCAAACACCAGCCGCCCTTCACGGATCGCCAGCCCCAGCCTGTACGGCCCCGCAGGCACCGCCCGCCCGTCGCGCGGCGGCAGATCGAACGAGTTCTCTTCCAGCAGATCAAAGATCGCGACCCGCCGCTCCTGCTCGATCTCCGCCGTGGGGCGGGCCAGGCCCTTGTCGTCGATCTCGATGTGGCAGATGCGGTTCGTCATGGGTTTGGGCCTTGCGCGGGGATACACAGGTGATGCCTGACAGTAGGGTGCTGTGCAAGAGACTTGACCGGCTCAGAATCAGGCAGCACAATTTCACAATGCAAAACTGTTGAGGGAAGCCGATATGCTATTTTTGCGCGCCGCCGCTGCATGTTTTCTCATCTCGCTCTGCATCATCCCGCCCGCCACGGCCCAAACCGACGTGACAAGTAGAGCCACCGTCTTTGCTGGTCCCTATGCAGCAACCGTTGTCCGGGTCATCGACGGCGATACTCTTCAAGTCAACGTCGCACTCTGGCCCGGCCTGCGCGCAGAATATGCTGTGCGGGTCAGGGATATAGGTGCGCCGGAACTCTTCCGGCCAGATTGCGAAAAGGAACTCGACAACGCCATAGCGGCCAAAGCTCAGGTCGAAAAACTCTATCCCACCGGGCTAGACGTTCAGCTCAGACAGGTCAGCTATGATGCGTTTTCAGGCCGCGTTGTCGCAGATGTCCGGCGCTGGGTCAGTGACCGCTGGCTGCCGTTGTCCAAGGAGTTGCTGGACCGGCAGCTCGCGGTTGAATGGTCACCACATCAGTCAGCGTTCAATTGGTGCCTCGACTGACAATCACCCGTTCAACCGGTCCAGCCGCGCCCGCACGCTCAACCCATGCGCCTCAAGGCTTTCGCTGATCGCCAGCCGCTCCGCCGCGGGACCAATCGCCTTCAACGCCTCTGGCGTCATCCGCGCCATCGTGGTGCGCTTCATGAAGTCGAGCACGTTCAACCCCGATGAGAACCGCGCCGACCGCGCGGTGGGCAGCACATGGTTCGGCCCGCCGACATAATCGCCGATGGCTTCTGGCGTCCACGGCCCAAGGAAGATCGCCCCCGCATGCGGGATCATCGCGGCCAAAGCCTCGCAATCCTCCACCATGATCTCCAGATGTTCGGGCGCAATCCGGTTGGCCAGTGCCGCCGCCTGCACCAGATCCCTCACCACAATCACCGCACCATTGTCACGCCAGCTGGCCCCGGCAATCTCGCGCCGCTCCAGCGTCTGCAACCGCACCTCGACCGCCGCCGCCACGGCCTTTCCCAAAGCGGCATCGGTGGTGATCAGAATGGCCTGCGCGCTCTGGTCATGCTCGGCCTGGCTCAGCAGATCCAGCGCGATCCAGTCCGGATCGTTGCCTGCATCCGCAATCACCAGAATTTCCGACGGCCCGGCAATCATGTCGATGCCCACCCGGCCAAACACCCGCCGCTTGGCCGCCGCCACGAATGCATTGCCCGGCCCAGTGATCTTGTCCACCGGCGCAATCGTATCGGTGCCATAGGCCAGCGCCGCAATCGCCTGCGCCCCGCCGATGCGGTACACCTCATCCACCCCGGCAATCTGCGCGGCCAACAGCACCAGAGGGTTCACCACCCCGTCCGGCGTCGGGCAGGTCACCACCAGCCGCCCCACGCCCGCCACCTTGGCAGGAATCGCATTCATCAGCACCGATGACGGATAAGACGCGAGCCCCCCCGGCACATACAGCCCCGCCGCCGATACCGGCGTCCAGCGCCAGCCAAGGCTCGCCCCTGCCGCATCGACCCAACTTGCATCCTCGGGCCGCTGCGGCGCGTGATAGGCCCGGATGCGCTCTGCCGCCAGTTCCAGTGCTGCCCGGTCCTCCGGCGAAACCCTGGCCACCTCTGCCGCAATCTCGGCCGCCGAAAACGCCATCCCCGCCGCCGTCAGCTCCAGCCGGTCATACCGCGCCGTCAGCTCCAGCACGGCGTCGTCCCCCCGCGCCCGCACATCGGCGATGATCCCGGCCACCGCCTGATCCACGTCCTCGGCCTCTTCGCGCTTCATCCCCAGAAGCTGCGCAAAGCGCGCCTCGAAATCCGCCTCATCAAAGCTCAGAAACACAGGCATGGCAGCACCCTTTCCACAATCCCGCCCCAGATAGCGCGCCCCCGCCCCCCCCTCAACCCGGCAATTGCGATTGCACCCTTTCCGATTGCTCCGGGGGAGCGCGGCACGCGTGGGGGGCAGCGCCCCCCTCCGCCCTCAGACAGCAGGTGCCGCAGGCAGCCGCGACCAGAACCGCGCCATCAGGCTCACCGCCGCACAGGCAAGCCCGATCACCAGCCCGATCCACAGCCCGACCGCGCCATAGCCCATCGGGAACGCCAGAATATAGCTGGCCGGTATCCCGATCAGCCAATAGCTGATCGCGGCATAGATCATCGGCACCTTTGTGTCCTGCACCCCCGCCAGCAGCCCCAGCGCCATCACCTGCATCGAATCTGCCATCTGGAACACCGCCGCACAGGCCAGCAGCGATGCCCCCACCGCCAGAATCACCCCCCGCGTAGGCTCGTCGGGGCTGATGAATACCGAAATCAGCGGCTCGGGCAGCGTCAGGAACAGCACCATCGTCAGCCCCGCCACCACGACCGACAGCATGATGGCGACCTTGGCCCCCAGCCGCATCGCCGCGTAATTCCTGGCCCCGGCAAAGCCGCCTGTCCGCACCGTCACCGCGTTCGACAGGCCCACATGCACCATGAAGGTCAGCGCGGTAATCTCCAGCGCAATCCCGTGGGCCGCCAGTTCAACCGTCCCGATCCACCCCATCATCAAGGCCGACGCGTGAAACAACCCGCTTTCCGCCAGCCCGGTCAGCCCCATCGGCCAGCCCAGACGGAACACGGCGGCAAAGGCAGACCAGTCCGGCCGCCAGAACCGCAAAAACAGCTGATAGCGCCGCAAGCTGGGCAACAGCGCCGCATAGAGGCACAAAAACAGCAGCGACAGGATCTGAATGGTCACCGTCGCAATCGCCGCCCCCATCACCCCCAACTCCGGCGCGCCCCAGTTGCCAAAGATCAGCGCCCAGTTGATCGCCACGTTCAACGGCACCGCCGCCACCGTGATCCACAGCACCACCTGCGTCCGTTGCAGCGCCGACAGATAGCTTTTGAGCACCATCACCAGCAGCGCCGGGATCATCCCCAGCCCCACAACGCGCAGATAATCCTGTGCCAGCGCCGACACATCCGGGGCCTGCCCCAGCGCCAGCAGAATGGCCTCCGACCACCAGAACACCGGATAGATCAGCACCCCGAATAGGATTGACAGCCACAGCCCCATCCGCGCCACCCGGCGCACCTGCACCTCATCGCCCTGCGACTGTGCATTGGCCACCATCGGCATCACGGCTTTCGCAAAGCCCGAACCCATGATGAACAGCACGAAAAAGCTCGACGCGCCCAGCACCCCCGCCGCCAGCGGCACCACGCCATACCAACCCAGCATGATGGTATCGGTCACATGCAGCCCGAATTGCGCGACATGGCTGCCGATCAACGGCAGCCCCAGCGCCAGCGTGGCGCGGACATGATCCGTCGCAGTTTGCGACGCAGGGGGGGAAACAGGCGCTGAATTCATGGGCAAACCGATACGACGCCCCTTGCCCTTAGGCAAGCGTCAGAACGACCCCGCCAGCAAAGCCAACGACAGGGCAGCAATCACCGCGCCCGCCACCAGTTCCACCCCCGGCAGCACCCGCGCCAGCCCCGCCCCGGGCAGGGTGGCAAAGGCCCCCTCGCGCGCCCAGACCGCCAGGCCCGCCACCAGAATGGTCACCGATGCCGTGCCCAACCCCATGGCAAAGGTGCCCGCCACCCCGGCCCAGCCAATGCCCATGGCGAATGTCAGGATCAGCAGAAACAACGCCCCCGAACAGGGCCTGAGCGCAATCGCCCCGATCAGCAGCGCCGCATCGCGGGCACTCGTGACCTGCGCCACCTGCTCCACACTCGGCCCATGCGCGTGCCCGCAGCCACAGTCCTCGTGGCTGTGATGCTCATGCTCATGCGCCACCTCGGTCACACGCCGACCCGCCCACAACCCCCGCGCCCCCCGCCACACCAGCCACAGCCCCAGCCCGGCGATCAGCCCATGCGACACCGGCACCATCGCGGTCTCGGCAAAGCCCTCCATCCGCACCCGGGTCCAGCCCAGCGCAAAGGCCCCACCCGCCACCAGCACCACCGCGACCAAAGCCTGCGCCAGCGATGACGCCAGCGCCAGCCCGGCCAGCGGCACCAACCGCACCCGCCGCGCCAGCCCGTAACCACCAATCACCGCCTTGCCATGCCCCGGCCCGACCGCGTGAAAGAACCCATAGGCAAAACACACCGCCAGCAGCGCCGACCACGCCCCCGGCTGCCCGGCCCGCAAGGCGCGCACCGCCACGGCCAGCCCCTCCTGCACCGCGCGCTGCTGGCCGGCCGCCCAGCGCGCCACCGGCTCCAACCAGCCAAAGCCCCACAGCGCCGCCAGCACAAGCGCCACCGCCAGCCCCGCCAGCGCAAACACCCCGCCTACGGCGCGCATGAAATCCGCGCCTCCTCGGCATAGGCGCTGCCAATCGCCGGAAACTCGGTTTCGGCATCGGCACTGCCCGCCAGCTCCTGCAGCGCCGCCTCCAGCCGCGCGTCCGCCGCCGCCCGGTCCGGCTCGTACACCTGTACCCGGCAGCCCGTCCGCCCGGTCAGCACCGGCGTTCCGGCAATCAGATAGGATGTGTAAAACGACGGATCATAGACCTGCACCACCAACTCACCCTCCCCCAACGCCACAGGCTCCGACAACCGCCGCAGATGGGTCGACACCAAGGATCCGTCTTGATAGGCCGCCGTCGACTCAACCGGCTGCGACAGCCCCAGCGGCACATCACCCAGCAAGGCATAGGTGTCGCCCGCAAACTCCGCATGCCACTCCATGTCAAACCCCGCCAGCGCCGCCTCTTCCTCCGGCGTCAGCACCCCGTCAAAATCCGGATCTAGCCCCTGCTCGGCCACATAGGTCATCGAAAACAGCGAATCATAGGTCCAACCGATCCGCACCGCCTCGGCCCGGCCCTCCGCGTCGAAAATCACCTCGATGGTGGCATCGATAAACACATGCGGATGCGCCGCCGCCCCGACAGGAGCAGACAGGATCACCGCAACACAGACCGCTCTCAGGGTTCTCATGCCATATGATTAGCCCAAAGCCGCCCGCGCCGCCATGCCCGCAAACGGCCCGAACGCAGCCCCCGGCACAGAATTGCCAGCCCGCCCCGGCTGTCTCTGGCAACGGCCAGCGCCCAAACCCCGCATTCCCCCCTTGCTCGCCCCCCGCGCCCGTGCTGCACTCACATCATCCACAAAAGGACAGACCCCGATGCTGACCATTTACGGCGTATACCGATCCCGCGCGATCAGGCCCCTCTGGGTGCTAGAGGAATGCAAGGCTCCCTTCAGCCATATCCCCGTCATTCAGGCTTACCGACTGACCGATGCCACGGCGGCCAGCGCCGCGCTGAACACCGCCATGCCGGATTACCTCGCCATCAACCCGCTGGGGCAAGTCCCCGCCATGCGCGATGGGGCACTGCTGCTGACTGAATCCCTTGCCATATGCCTGCACATCGCCCGCAAATATGGCGGCACGCTTGGCCCCGCGTCGGATGACGAGGCATCCTTGATGGAACAATGGGCGCTGTTCGCCGCCACCGCAGTCGAACCCGCTGCCATCGAAATCCTCTACACCACCCGCGACGGTCAGGCCGACTCGCCCACCGGTCAGGGCATCATCCGCCTAGCCGCCGAAAAGCTCAAACGTCCTCTGTCGCGGCTGGAACAGCATCTGGCACACCATGACTGGCTCATGAACCGCTTCACCGTCGCCGACATCATGGTGGCCGAATGCCTGCGCTACGGCCAGTCCTACGCGCCCCTGCTCACCGATTTCCCCAAAACCGCCCGCTGGCTCAGCGCCGCCCAAAGCCGCCCCGCGTTCAACACGGTATGGTCCCGGCGCGCAGCCGAACCCGAATAGGGGGGCCAGCCCCCCGGCTTCGCCTCCGCGCGTCCCCGAGGAGACGCGGCGCAGCCGCGCGACGAGGCAAAAACCGCGCGGCGCAGCCGCTCCTTCAGATCAACTCTGGCCCGCAGATCAGCCGTGGCCGGGCAGAATGTCCCGCCAGTCATGCGCGTCCTCAAACCCCAGCACATCGCGGATCTTGCGGTTCGACATCAGGCTGTCCCATGGTCCCAGTTCTTCCGTCACCGGCACGCCCGGAAAATACCGCGCCAGCAACTCCGCATTGGGAATGTTCATGCCATTGGTCGAATTGCAGGCGTTGAACACCTCAAACCCCAGCCCATCCTTCTTCAGGCACAGATCCACGATCTGCCCCAGATCCCGCGCGTCGACATAGTTGAACGCATTCCTGCGCCGCACTTCGGGGTTCGCGAAATACTGCGGAAACAGCGTCTCATACTCTTGCGGTTCCACCACATTGCCGATCCGCAGCGCATAGATATCGGCGCCAGATCGCTGCGCAAAACTGCGCGCCGTCACCTCGTTCACCTTTTTCGAGGTGCCATAGGTGTCCATCGGGTCGATGTCATAGTCCTCATTCAGCGGCAGGGAATGCGGATCGGTCACCCCATCGGCAAAGCAGATGCCATAGGTTGTTTCCGAGGATGCGATGATCACCTTGCGGATGCCCAGCTTCACCGCCGCCTCGATCACGTTATAGGTGCCGACCACATTGACCCGCCAGGTCTCGGTATCCGGGCACATCATCATGCGCGGGATGGCGGCAAAATGCACCACCGCGTCAAACGCCCTTGCCCCCTGCCCGGTTTCCAGCTCGTCATACCCGGCGTGGGAATGCATCGCCGAATAGACCTGCCCCGCATCGGCTATATCGCCCAACAGGTCATGCACCCCCGCGCCGCCCAGCGGCACCCGGTCAAAGTTCAGCACCCTGTGCCCCTGCGCCACCAGATACGGGATCACATGTTTGCCCGCCTTGCCCGATCCGCCTGTGAAAAACACCCGCATGCCCGTTCCTCCCTGTTAGGCCCCCAGACCTAGGGCACGCAGCCAGCCGCGGCAATGCCCCCATATCTTGCGCCTCCACGTCTTGCGCCCCCGGCCCCTTGGGTGATCTAATGCGCGCCAGCCCTGACCCAGAACAAGAATCGAGCATGCCATGGCCAATGACCTCCTTTCCGGCACCACGCCCGTCTACGACGCCTCCTCCATCGAGGTGCTCGAAGGGCTGGAACCGGTCCGCAAGCGCCCGGGCATGTATATCGGCGGCACCGACGAGCGTGCCCTGCACCACCTCGTCGCCGAAATCCTCGACAACGCGATGGACGAGGCGGTGGCCGGCCATGCCACCCGGATCGAGATCGAACTCCACGCCGGCAACACCGTCACCATCCGCGACAACGGCCGTGGCATCCCCATCGACCCGCACCCGAAATTCCCCGGCAAATCCGCGCTCGAAGTCATCCTGTGCACCCTCCACGCTGGCGGCAAATTCGGCGGCGACGCCTACGCCACCTCCGGCGGTCTGCACGGCGTCGGCGCCTCCGTCGTCAATGCACTCTCCGACCACATGCGCGTCGAAGTCGCCCGCAACCGCGAGCTTTACGTACAGGAATTCTCCCGCGGCATCCCGCAAGGCCCGGTCCAAAAGGTCGGCCCCGCCCCCAACCGGCGCGGCACCTCCGTCACCTTCCACCCCGACCCGGAAATCTTCGGCTCCCTCACCCTCAAACCCGCCCGCATGCTCAAGGCCGCGCGGTCAAAGGCCTACCTGTTCTCGGGCGTGGAAATCCGCTGGAAAACCGCCGTCAACGATGGCGAGACCCCGCTGGAAGCCACCTTCCACTTCCCCGGCGGCCTCGCCGATTACCTCACCGACACGCTCGCCAAATCCACCACCTATGCCGACCGCCCCTTCGCCGGCAAAGTCGCCTTCACCGAGAAGTTCCAGGTCCCCGGCTCCGTCGAATGGGCGATCAACTGGACGCCCGCGCGCGATGGCTTCATCCAGTCCTATTGCAACACCGTCCCTACGCCAGAGGGCGGCACGCACGAATCCGGCTTCTGGGCCGCCATCCTCAAGGGCATCCGCGCTTACGGCGAGCGGGTGAAGAACCGCAAGGCCGACCAGATCACCCGCGAAGACCTCCTCACCGGCGGCTGCGCCCTCGTCTCCTGCTTCATCCGCGAACCGCAATTCGTCGGCCAGACCAAGGACCGTCTGGCAACCGAGGAAGCCGCCCGCTATGTCGAACTCGCCGTGCGCGACCACTTCGACACCTGGCTCGCCGCCGACCCCAAATCGGCAGGCAGCATCCTCGATTTCCTGATCCTGCGCGCCGATGAACGCCTCCGCCGCCGGATGGAAAAGGAAACGCAGCGCAAATCCGCCACCAAGAAACTGCGCCTCCCCGGCAAGCTGACCGATTGCACCGCGAAAAACCGCGAAGGCACCGAACTGTTCATTGTTGAGGGCGACAGCGCCGGCGGCTCCGCCAAGGGCGCCCGCTCGCGCGAAACCCAAGCCCTCCTCCCCCTCAAGGGCAAGATCCTCAACGTGCTCGGCGCGGCCTCCAACAAGCTCAACGACAACTCCGAAATCCGCGACATCTGCGAGGCGCTCGGCGTCTCGATGGGCACCCGCTTCAACGTCGATGACCTGCGCTATGACAAGATCATCATCATGACCGACGCCGATGTCGACGGCGCCCATATCGCCAGCCTGCTGATGACCTTCTTTTTCACCCAGATGCGCCCGCTGATCGACAAAGGGCATTTGTACCTCGCCTGCCCCCCCCTCTACCGCCTGACCCAAGGCGCGCGCCGCATGTACGTGGCCGACGACGCCGAAAAAGAGCTGTGGCTGGCCAAGGGCTTGGGCGGCAAAGGCAAAATCGACGTGCAACGCTTCAAGGGTCTGGGCGAGATGGACGCCAAGGACCTGAAAGAAACCACCATGAACCCCGCGTCGCGCAAACTGATCCGCGTCACGATTGACGAGGACGAACCGGGCATGACCGGCGATCTGGTGGAACGGCTGATGGGCAAGAAACCGGAACTGCGGTTCCAGTACATTCAGGAAAACGCGCGGTTTGTGGAGGAGTTGGATGTGTGATGGAAACGGATGGAAAAGCCTAAACGCCGCCATACAATTCATCGGATATATCTAGGGTCAGGACCCATCCGCACAAAACAAAAATTCTCATACGATTGAGTGACTGCAGCAAGAACATATATGCGAGCGTAGGGCGGGGTTCACCCCGCCACCCCGCGCCACATTGGCGGGGTGAACCCCGCCCTACCGCATGCCCCTCGTCCGGGAGTGCCCCGATCAAACGATCCACCCAACTGCCCACCCCCACCCCTTGCCTTCCCCTCGCCAAACGCCCATCTTCGCTCTACAGGCTCCGCCCCCATCGAGGGCCGCCCCTGATGCCTGCCGCTCTGTGGCGCAAAGCCCTCTGGCAGGCAGCGATCCCTCTGGCATGGGCTGGCGGGAACCCTCATCACAAAGGACTGCGCCATGGGCAAGGAAAAGAACAAGGGCGGCAAGGAAGCCAAGAAGCCCAAGAAGGAAGTCGTCAAGGTTCTGGCCACCGCCAACTCGGGGCTGTCCAAGGATGGCACCACGATTGCCGGAAAACGGGTCAAGTAACAGCGTTTGTGCCCCGGCGGGGGGCTTCCCCGCCAGCGGCGCCAGCGTCATGACGT
Organism: Pseudotabrizicola sediminis; assembly: GCF_004745575.1. Lineage (GTDB taxonomy): Bacteria > Pseudomonadota > Alphaproteobacteria > Rhodobacterales > Rhodobacteraceae > Pseudotabrizicola > Pseudotabrizicola sediminis. The sequence continues at coordinate 124,461 of NZ_RPEM01000003.1, forward strand.
AAGCCATACGTGCGCCATACGCGGGCCACACCCAGACCAGACCCGTTTTGCGCCGGTTGACGCCAAAATCACCCACGCCATCGTGATCGCACCCGCCCGCCATCCGCGCTAGGCTTTGCCATGCGATGGATCATGCCCCTGCTGTTCCTCCCCCTGCCCGCCCTCGCGCAAGAGGTGGATCTGGAACTGGTGCTTTTGGCCGATGCCTCTGGCTCGATTGATCAGGAGGAGGTAGAGTTCCAGCGGCAGGGCTACGCCACCGCCATCACGCATCCCGATGTTTTATATGCGATTTCTTCCACCCTCACCGGCACCATTGCGGTGACTTACGTGGAATGGGCCGCCAATCAGGTGGTGGTGGTCGACTGGGCGGTGATCGACGGACCCGAGGCCGCGCAGGCCTTTGCCGCCCGCCTGCTGATCCCGCCCCGCCTCGCCACCGGGCGCAATGCCATCGGCGCGGCGCTCCTGGAAGGCAAGCGGCTGATCGAGGACAACCAGATCACTAGCCTGCGGCAGGTCATTGATTTTTCAGGGGATTCCATCGGAAACTTCTCTGGCCCCCGCATCAGTGATGCCCGTGCCGAGGTGCTGGCGGCGGGCATCACCATCAACGGCCTGCCCATCCTGCGCGATGCCCGGGCGCAGGATCTGGCACAGGCCTATGCCGATCAGATCATCGGCGGCCCGGGCGCCTTCGTGGTCGCCGCCACCAGCCGCGACACCTTTGCCAGTGCGGTGCGCCGCAAGCTGGTGCTGGAAATCGCCGGCATGCCCGAGGGCCAGGTTATCGCACAGGCCATAAGCCCGTAACTACCTGATCTGAATGGATTTCAAATGCTCGGCAATCTGCACCAACCGCACCGGCGTTGGCGTCATGATCCCGTCGCCGCCATCATAGGGAACCAGCTCACTGTCCAGCAGCGGGCCGAAATTCGGCATCACATCGCTGCCCTTGCCACCGGTATAGCCCCAGATCTTGGCCATCACCTGCGTCGTCGGGAATGTCCCGCCATTGCGCCGCGCCAGCAGGGTAAGATCGGCGGGGCGGCGGGCAAGCGTGCCTGCCAGCTCTCCGGCACCCTTTCCACTAAGCCCATGACAGCCCGCACAAAAATCGGCAAAGTCCTCCGCCCCGGTTGGCACCGGCTCGGGCGTGGTGCCAAGCACGCAGGCCCCCAGACCAAGGGCTGCAAACAGGGATAGTATCGGCAACGGCTGCGCCATGGCGGCCTCCTTTGGGACTTTTGCCGCATGGTGACAGGGCCACAGGCTCGGCACAAGCCCTCAGGCAACGCGCCCCTGATCCAGCCGCACGATCCGGTCCATCCGGGCCGCAAGTTCCATGTTGTGCGTGGCGATCAGTGCGGCCAGCCCGGTGGCCCGCACCAGATCCATCAGCGCGCCAAACACCTGGTCCGACGTGGCGGGGTCAAGGTTGCCCGTCGGCTCATCGGCCAGCAACAGGCGCGGTGCGTTGGCCATCGCCCGGCAAAACGCCACCCGCTGCTGCTCCCCCCCCGACAGCGCGGCGGGGCGGTGATCTGCCCGCGGCCCCACGCCCACACGGGCCAGCAAATCCATCGCGCGGGCCTGCGCCGTGGCCGCATCTGACCCATTAGCCAGTTGGGGAATAACGATATTTTCCAGCGCCGAGAACTCTGGCAGCAGATGGTGGAACTGGTAGATGAAGCCCACATCCGCGCGCCGCACTTCTGTCCGCGCCGTGTCGGCCAGCCCGTTCATGTCACGCCCGTTCAGCCGCACAGTGCCCACATCGGGCGTGTCCAGCAGCCCGGCAATGTGCAGCAACGTCGATTTGCCCGCCCCCGAAGGTGCCACCAAAGCCACCACCTCGCCCGGCTTTACCGACAGTGTCACGCCGCGCAGCACCATCACTTCCGACGGCTTGCCCTTGTTGTAGGTCTTCTCAACCCCCTGCAGGTCCAGTGCCAGATCACTCATAGCGCAACGCCTCCACCGGGTTCATCCGCGCCGCGCGCCGGGCCGGGAAGATCGTCACGACGAACGACAGCCCCAGAGACAGCGACACCGCCGACAACACATCCACCCATTGCAGCTTTGCCGGCAGCGCATAGATGCCCCGGATCGACGGGTCCCAGACCCCGCCCCCGGCAAGATAGTTCACCGCCGAGAACAGCGGGTCGATGTACAGCGCAAACAGGCAGCCCAGCACCACTCCCAGCACAGTGCCGACAATCCCGGTAAAGGCCCCGCACATAAAGAAAATCCGCAGGACTGACCCCTCGGTCAGGCCAATCGTGCGCAAGATGCCTATATCGCGGCCCTTGTTCTTCACCAGCATGATCAGGCCGGAAATGATGTTCATCGTGGCGATCAGCACCAAGATCGACAAGATCACGAACATGATGTTGTCCTCGACATCCAGCGCCCGCAGGAACGCCCCCGAGGAGTCTCGCCACGTCCACAGGATCGCATCATCGCCGCCGGCCTGCAGCAAGGGCGCTGCGTAGCGGTCGACATCATCGGGCTGGTCGACCATCACCTCGAATTCATCGGCCAGCCCTTCGCGGTTGAAATAGCTCTGCGCCTCGGTGAACGGCAAGTAAAGCCGCGTGCGATCAATGTCATAGCGCCCGGCGGTAAAGATATAGACCACCTCATAGGCGTTCACGCGTGGGCTGGTGCCAAAGGCTGTCCTGACCCCATCGGGCGAGATCACGCGGATACGGTCCCCCACCGTCACCCCCAGTTCCCGCGCCAGAACCGAGCCGATGGCCACGCCCTCGTCAAACCGGTCAATATCGCCCTCGGCCTGCGCGCCAAGGCCGACGCGCGGGATGGATTTCAGATCGTCTTCCGACAACCCGTACACCTCGGCCCCGTTGGTCGCCCCCTGGCTGGATACCATCACCTGCCCGCGGATCATCGGGGCGGCCCGGGTCACCCCCGGCACGGCGGCAAGAGCCTGCGACAGCGCCTCGTATTCGGTGAACCCCTTGACCAGATTGCCATTCTCATCCGCCCGCCCGGCGGAATAGACCGTGACATGGGCGTTGGCCCCCAGGATGGTATCAACAAACTCCGCCCGGAACCCCGCCCGCACCGCCAGCGTCGCGATCAGCGCAAATACCGCCAGCGTGATGCCGATCAGGCTGATCCATGTCATTACACTGACCCCGCCCTCGGCCCGTTTGGCGCGCAGATAGCGCCAGGCGATCATCCGTTCAAAGCGGGAAAAGGGGGCTGTCTGGGGCATGTCTGCTCTTTATGTCTTTTGCGCGGACAGTGTCGGTTGCAGCACGTCGCGTCAAGTCAGGCCGGACCACCCTGGCGTCACTTTGGCGGGATCACCCGTGCCCGACAGCAATCGCGATGGCTGTAAAATGCAGGCCAGCGGCAATCGCCACGCACAGGTGCCAGATCGCATTGTGAAACCGCAGCCGATGCCATTTGTAGAACGCCACACCGCTGACATAGGTGACGCCGCCCAGCACGATCAGCCACAGCGACGCATCCGGCAATGACGCACTGGCAGGGCCGATGGCCAGAACCCCCACCCCGCCAAGCGCGATATAAGCGATGACAGCCAGCCCGTCATAGCGCCCCGGCAGTGCCAACTTGACCACCACCCCCAGCACGGCCCCGGCCCAGACCACCGCCCCCAGCAGCCATACAGTCATCCCGGGGTCGAACTGCGCCAGAATGGCCGTGTAGGTGCCTGCGATCATGACATAAATCGCCGAATGGTCGAACCGCCGCAGCAACCATTTCGCCGCAGAAGGCGGGGCCATGTTATAGGCGAGCGAAAAGCCGAACATGAGGAAAAACCCTGCGGCATAGATAGACAGCGCTGCAAAAAGCCCGAAATCAGCCCGCACCAGCACATGATACAGCAGTGCCGAAAAGGCCATGACCCCGACAAGCAGTGCCAAAGCATGCACCACCCCGTCCGCCACCAGCTCACCCAGCGTGAAAGGGCGCTTCATCAGTCGGGGATGTTCGGTCGGCAGGGTCATCATGGGTCCGGATCAAGGGGCAATGCTCAAAGATCGCGTTGCAGCACCAAAGGTCAATCTGTGCCGGGTCTGACGTTGCGTCAGCGCGCGGCCCAGAGCAGGCCGCGCTTCATCAGCTCTGCCGCCGGGCCATGGTCGATGACATTGGCCTGATGCCCCAGCGCATTGTAATACACGCGCCCCTGGCCCCAGCGCTTGGTGTAGACCACCGGCATCGCCACCGGCCCGTTCGGCGCGTGTGGCCCGTCGACCTGTGGAAAGTCGCAGACGGCATGCACTTTCACGGCCGGGTCGATGTGCAGATAGTATTGCTCCGTCTCCACCTCGAAATCCGCGATTCCCTGCACCAGCGGGTCATCGCTGACCGTCCGCACCGTATAGCGCACCCCGTCATCGCCCGGATGCGCCACCCATTGCGCCCCGGTCATGAATTGCCAGGTCACGGATGTGCGGAACGCGTCGCACATGCCACCATGACAGCCTGCCAGGCCCGCGCCCCCCGCGACCGCCGCCGCCACATGGTCGGCCTGTTGCTTGCCAATCTCTGACATGGTCCAGACCGGCACGATCAGGCTCAGATCGGTCAGGGCAGCGGGGTCGTCAAAGCAGGACAGGCTGTCGGTGACCTGAACCGCCATCCCCGCCTCGCGCAACCATCCTGCGATGAGGCCTGCCACAACATCGGGCTGATGCCCGTCCCATCCGCCCCAAGTGATCAATGCGCGTACCACGGCCTGCTCCATTTTCGGTCTTCAAACACCTCTGGGGGTATGCCGTTGGTTCAAGGGACCAAAGGCATGGGGGGCGCGAAGCCCCCGGCCTGTCCCCTAGCGATGACCCTCGTAGATCTGCACAACACGGTCAACGGCGGCTTCTGCCGACATCTCCACGGACTCGCCCGTGCGGCGGCTGGTCAGCTCCACCACCCCGTTTGCCAGCCCGCGCGGGCCAACGGTGATGCGCCAAGGCAGACCGATCAGGTCCATGGTGGCGAACTTGGCGCCCGCACGTTCCTCACGGTCATCATACAGCGCCTCCAGCCCCTTGGCCTTCAGCGCTTTGTACAGCCCGTCGCAGGCGGCATCGGTGCCCGTGTCACCCTGCTTGAGGTTCACGATCCCGACCGGGAAGGGCGTGACACCTTCGGGCCAGATGATGCCCTTGTCATCATGACTGGCCTCGATGATCGCGCCCAGCAGACGGCTGACGCCGATGCCGTGCGACCCCATCTCGACCGGCACTTTCGACCCGTCAGGCGTGACCACGGTGGCGCCCATGGCTTCGGAATACTTGGTGCCGAAGTAGAAGATCTGGCCAACCTCAATCCCGCGACCGACGCGGCGGCGGTTTTCGGGGATCTGGTCGAACAGGGCGGCGTCGTGGGTCTCGTCGGTGCGAGCGTAAAGGGTGGTGAATTCTTTGCAGATGCCCGCCACTTCCTCGCGGTTGTCGAAATCAACGTCGCGCGCGCCCAGTTTCAGGTCGGTCACGGCGGCATCATAGAACACCTCGGATTCCCCGGTGCTGGCGAGCACCAGGAATTCATGGGTGTTGTCGCCACCGATCGGGCCGGAAGCGGCGCGCATCGGAATGGCGGTCAGGCCCATGCGTTCATAGGTGCGCAGATAGCTGACCATGTGGCGATTGTAGGCGTGCAGCGCCGCGTCGCGGTCGATGTCGAAGTTGTAGCCGTCCTTCATCAGGAACTCGCGGCCCCGCATTACGCCGAAACGGGGGCGCATCTCATCGCGGAACTTCCACTGGATATGATACAGCGTCATCGGTAGGTCTTTGTAGCTGCCGACATGGGCGCGGAAGATGTCGGTGATCATCTCTTCATTGGTCGGCCCGAACAGCATGTCACGGTCGTGGCGGTCCTTGATGCGCAGCATTTCCTGCCCATAGTCATCATAGCGGCCGCTTTCGCGCCACAGGTCGGCGGGTTGCAGGGTAGGCATCAGCAGGGGAATGTGACCCGCGCGGGCCTGTTCCTCGTGCACGATCTGCTCGATCCGCTTCAGCACCCGGTAGCCCAGCGGCAACCAGGAATAGATCCCCGCCGCCTGCTGCTTGATCATGCCCGCGCGCAGCATATAGCGGTGGCTGACGATCTGCGCCTCGGACGGGTTTTCCTTGAGGACGGGGAGGAAGTATCGGGAGAGACGCATTTGGGGCGGCCTATCGCTAAAAAGGGGGTCGCAAGGTTCCTACCCGCTTCACTGGGATCAGGCAAGGCTGCTGAGGGTTTCCCCTTGTGTAACAGGGATATCGGGCAATTGATTTCAATGGTTTATGCTTTTTGATTGCATCGATTGATAAGATTTTGGCGCGGTTGGCGCGCCCAACGTGGCGCATTTGCGGGACAACCTGCCCGTGCCGGGCCGAACGTCCCACCCTACGCATGAGTGGGCACGCTACGGGTCTTGCGGTAGGGCGGGGTTCACCCCGCCGCAGGGGTGGCGACAGGGGCCTTTCCCCTCTCTCCCCTTGCACTGCATCGCCCCAGCGGCAATATCAGGGCCGGGCTTACACAGGGCGGCGTCATGGCACTTCCGATCACACAGCAGGCGAAATACTGGGGGATCGCGGCTGCGGTTTTCCTGATCCTTATGTATCTGATGGGGAATGTGCTGGTGCCGTTCCTTGTCGGCGGGGCAATGGCCTATTTCCTTGACCCGGTGGCGGACCGGCTGGAGCGGCTGGGGTTGAGCCGGGTGACGGCGACGGCGGTGATCACGCTGATGATGTTTCTGGTGGTGGTGCTTTTGGTGCTGGCGGTCATTCCGTCGCTGATCCAGCAGACCAGCGCGCTGGTCAACGCAGCCCCCGAGATTTCGCGCAACCTGCAGGCATTCCTGACCGAGCGATTTCCCGCGCTGTCGGACGAGACCAGCATCATGCGCCAGACCCTCGCCGATATCGGTAATTTCATCCAGTCCAAGGGCGGCGATCTGGCGCAAGGCGTGCTGACCTCGGCCATGTCGGTGCTGTCGGCGGTGGTGTTCATCGTGGTGGTGCCCGTGGTGGCCTTCTATCTGCTGCTCGACTGGGACAAGATGGTGGCGCGGGTCGATGCGATGATCCCGCGCGATCATGTGACCACGGTGCGGCGGCTGGCGCGCGAGATCGACGGCGTGCTGGCGGGGTTCGTGCGCGGGCAACTGACGGTCTGTCTGATCCTGGGGGCGTATTACTCGGTGGCGCTGATGCTAGCCGGGCTGCAGTTCGGCCTTGTGGTGGGGGCGATTGCCGGGGCGGTGACGTTCATCCCTTACGTGGGGGCGATCATCGGCGGGATTCTGGCGATTGGCCTGGCGCTGTTCCAGTTCTGGGGCGACTGGGTAGCCATCGGGATCGTGGCGGCAATCTTCGCCTTTGGCCAGTTCATCGAAGGCAATGTGCTGACACCAAAGCTGGTGGGCAGTTCGGTGGGGCTGCATCCGGTGTGGCTCTTGCTGGCACTGTCGGCCTTTGGGTCTTTGCTGGGCTTTGCCGGCATGCTGATCGCGGTGCCGGTGGCGGCCTCGTTGGGGGTCTTGTTGCGCTTTGCGATCAGCCAGTATCAGAACAGCGTGCTGTATCGCGGGGTGGACCCGGTTCATCCGGCCCCGGTTCAGGTTTCTGCCCCGGCCCCGGTGCCGGTGTCTGACCGCGCGCTGCGCGATGAGGATGCGGTGTGACGCGGCAACTGGCCTTCGACCTGCCCGCACGTCAGGCGTTCCGGCGTGCGGATTTCTTTGAATCGGTGGCCAATGCCCATGCCTTGGCGGCGGTGGACGGCTGGCGCGACTGGCCCGGCGGCAAGATGCTGCTGGTGGGGCCTCCCGGGGCGGGCAAGACCCATCTGGCGCATCTGTGGGCCGATATGGCGGGGGCGGTGATGGTGGCGGGCACCGCTCTGGCGGGGGCGGATCTGCTTGCATTGGCACAGGCGGGCACGGTGGTGGTCGAGGATGCCGACGCGGTGGCGGGGGTTCCGGAGGCCGAGGTGGCCCTGTTCCACCTGCACAATCTGGTGGTGCCGCGCGGGTCTTTGCTGCTGACCGCGCGGGGGCCAGTGCGGGACTGGGGATTGGCGCTGCCCGACCTGAAAAGCCGGATGGAGGCAGCGCCGGTGGCGCGGCTGGAGGCCCCGGATGATGCGCTGTTGTCTGCGGTGCTGGTCAAGCTGTTCACCGACCGGCAGACCGTGGTGCCGCCTGCGCTGATCCCCTGGCTGGTGGCGCGGATGGAACGGTCGATTGATGCCGCGCGCGCGCTGGTGGCGGCAATGGATGCGCGGGCGCTGGCGCAGGGCCGCCCGATCACACGGGCGACGGCGCAGGGCTTGCTGGACAGGGATGATTCAGAGTGAGACAGTGGCATAAAACCGCAAGAGTTCCGCAGGATAACACCCGGTCATGACACAGGCAGATTTCCTCAAGGCCCCGTTCCCAGACCCCATTTCGCTGCCCGAGGCCGAAATTACCGGGCCGGGGCGCTTCTTTAACCGTGAGCTGAGCTGGCTGGCCTTCAACTGGCGCGTTCTGGATGAGGCGGCAAACCCCAATGTGCCGCTGCTGGAGCGTTTGCGGTTCCTGTCGATTTCCGCCACCAATCTGGATGAGTTCTTTACCGTGCGGGTGGCGGGCTTGCGCGCGCTGGTACGGGCCAAGAACGCCGGGCTGTCGGAAGACGGCTGCACCCCGGCGGATCAACTGGTGATGATCCAGGCCGATGCGCGCAAACTGATGCAGCGCCAGCAGACGGTGCTGAACTGCCTGAAAAAAGAGATGGAGGCCGAGGGGATCAGCATTGTCACCCGGTCAAAACTGACAGCGGCAGATCTGCGGCATCTGGAGGCGCATTTCCTGCACAAGGTGTTTCCGGTGCTTTCACCGCTGGCGATCGACCCGGCGCATCCGTTTCCGTTCATCCCGAACACCGGGTTCTCGCTTGCGCTGGAGCTGGAGCGGCTGACCGATCACCGCACGCTCAAGGCGCTGTTGCCAATTCCGCAGCAGATTGCGCGCTTTGTGCCCTTGCCAGGCAAGCCGGGGATCCACCGGTTTTTGCCGCTGGAAGAACTGTTGCTGTTGCATCTGAACATGCTGTTTCCGGGCTATACCGACCGGGGACACTGTGCGTTCCGGGTGCTGCGCGACAGCGATCTGGAGGTCGAGGATGAGGCCGAAGATCTGGTGCGCGAGTTCGAGACCGCGCTGAAGCGGCGGCGGCGGGGCGAGGTGATCCGGCTGAAGATGACGGCGGGGGCACCGGCCGATCTGCGCGCGCTGATCATGGAAGAGCTGTCGGTCACCGAGCCCGAGGTGGTCGAGGTCAAGGGTCTGCTGGGGGTTGCCGATCTGAAGGAGCTGGTGCTGTCCAGTCGGCCAGACCTGTTGTGGCCACCCTTTGCCCCGCGCGTGCCCGAACGGGTACAGGACCATGAGGGCGATCTGTTCGCCGCGATCCGGCAAAAGGATATGTTGCTGCACCACCCGTATGAGACCTTTGATCTGGTGATCCGGTTTCTGGAACAGGCGGCGCGCGATCCCGATGTGCTGGCGATCAAGCAGACGCTGTACCGCACCAGTTGGGACAGTCCGGTGGTGAGTGCGTTGTGCGAGGCGGCGGAGGCGGGCAAATCGGTGACGGCGCTGGTTGAGCTGAAAGCCCGGTTTGATGAGGCCGCGAACATCCGCCAGTCGCGACGGCTGGAACGGTCGGGCGCGCATGTGGTGTACGGGTTTATCCACTACAAGACCCATGCCAAGATCAGCACCGTGGTGCGGCGCGAGGGTGAAAACCTTGTGACCTATACCCATTACGGCACCGGCAATTATCACCCGATCACTGCGCGGATTTATACCGATCTGTCGTTCTTTACCTGCGACGCGGCGCTGGGGCGCGATGCGACCAAGGTGTTCAACTACCTGTCGGGCTATGTGCAACCCGAGGGCCTGGAGAATCTGGCGATTTCGCCGATCAGCCTGAAGCCGCGCCTTCTGGGCCTGATCGCGGCAGAGGCGGATCATGCCCGTGCCGGGCGGCCTGCGGAAATCTGGGCCAAGATGAACAGCGTGATCGACCCCGAGGTGATTGACGCGCTCTATGCGGCGTCACAGGCCGGGGTGAAGATCAGTCTGGTGATCCGCGGCATCTGCGGATTGCGCCCCGGCATCAAGGGGTTAAGCGAGAACATCCGCGTCAAGTCCATCGTCGGGCGGTTTCTGGAACACAGCCGGATTGTCTGTTTCGGGTCGGGCCACGGGTTGCCCAGCAAGCAGGCGCGGGTGTTTTTCTCCAGCGCCGACTGGATGGGCCGCAACCTGACGCGGCGGGTCGAAACGCTGGTCGAGGTGCATAATGACACCGTGAAGGCGCAGATCGTCAGCCAGATCATGGCCGCCAATCTGGCCGACGAGGCGCAGAGCTGGGTTTTGAACCCTGATGGCACCTGCGCGCGCGAGTTGCAGCCCAAAGATGGCAAGCTGTTCGCCTGTCACACGTTCTTCATGGAAAACCCGTCTTTGTCGGGCCGGGGCACCGCCGGGGCCAAGGATGTGCCAAAGCTGGCAGCCCTGAAAGACTGACGCGCGTGGTGGATCACATGTGGCACGATATGGCCGCAGCCCGGTTCACCCTGCACAACAACAAGGCGGCGCTTCGCTTGACGCCGCCCCGGACCTTGCGCCAAGGTCCGGCTCATACTGCACTGGGGATCATATGATACGCGACCAGAACCAGACTGCGCCCGACGCAGAGGATGAAGATTTCGGCCCCTTTGGCCGGTCGCTGTTTGAAGACCCTTCGGTGCGGGCGCTGTCCCGCGTGGGTGTGGTCGATGTGGGGTCAAACTCGGTCCGCATGGTGGTGTTTGACGGCGCGGCGCGGTCACCCGCGTATTTTTACAACGAAAAAATCCTGTGCGGCCTTGGCAAGGGTCTGGGCGAGACGGGAATGTTGAACGCGCAAGGCAAGGTGCGGGCGCTGGCCGCGCTCAAGCGGTTTTCGTTGCTGGCGAGCGGCATGGGGGCCGCCCCCCTGACCGTGGTGGCCACCGCCGCCACGCGCGAAGCCAAGGACGGGCCGGCGTTTTCGGCGCAGGTGCTGGAAGAAACCGGCCTGCGGCTGCATGTGATCGACGGGGATGAGGAGGCGCGGCTGTCGGCGCAGGGCGTGCTGCTGGGCTGGCCCGAGGCCAAGGGCGTGGTCTGCGACATCGGCGGCAACTCTATGGAACTGGCCCGCGTGGGCGATGGCAAGGTCGGCAAGCGGGTATCGACCCAGCTTGGACCGTTCCGCCTGCAACAGGTGGAAGGCGGGGTAGAAAAGCGCCGGGCTCTGATTCAGCGGGTGCTGAACAGTGCGCAGGACAAGATCAAGTCCGAAGGCGAGCGGTTTTATATGGTGGGCGGGTCGTGGCGGGTGATTGCCCGGCTGGACATGGAGCGGCGGAATTATCCGCTGACGGTGCTGCACGAATACCGGATGCCAACCAAATCGGCCCTCGATACGCTGGACTGGCTGGAGACCGCCGATCTGACCATGCTGCGCAGCCGCACCGGCACATCGCAGGAACGGATGGAGCTGGTGCCGCTGGCCTGCGAGGTGCTGCGCGAGCTGATCCGGGTGTTCAAACCATCGGAAATCGACATCTCGTCTTACGGGATACGCGAGGGGCTGCTCTATGAACAGATGCCCGACAAACTGCGGCAGCGCGACCCGCTGATCGAGGCAGCGCGGATGGCGGAACTGACCGGTGCCCGCCTGCCCGGCACCGGCAAGACGCTGTTCACCTTTCTGATGCCCCTGTTCAAGGACCACCCCAAGGAGCGTCTGCGCCTGATCAAGGCGGCGTGCCTGCTGCATGACACCACATGGCGGGCGCATCCCGATTACCGCGCCGATGTGTGTTTCGACAATGCGACGCGGGCCAACCTTGGGGGCCTGGATCATCCGGGGCGGGTGTTTCTGGGCCTGTCGCTCTTGCACCGCTACAAGAACAACCGATCCGGGTCGCGGCTAGAGCCGCTGTTCCGGCTGCTGTCGGAAGACGAGATTCAGGAGGCCGAGGTGCTGGGCAAGGCGATGCGCTTTGGTGCCATGTTCGCCGCAGGCGATCCGGCCGAGGCCGGGGCACTGGTGTGGAAGCCGAAAAAGCGCACGCTGGATCTGCAGCTGACCGAACTGGGTGTCGGGCTGTATGGCGAGGTGGCAAAGGCGCGCTTTTCCTCGCTGACACAGGCGCTGCGGGCCAAGGGGCGTGTGCTGCAGCCGGGCGAAGATGATGCTGAGGTTTGATCATCTGGCGGTCAGCTGCACAGCGCTGGACGAAGGGGCTGGGGCAGTCGAGGCAGCACTTGGCCTGCCGCTGGTTCCGGGGGGCAAGCACGCGCATATGGGCACGCACAACCGGCTGCTGCGGCTGGGGGATGCCTATCTGGAGGTGATTGCGATTGATCCGGCGGCCCCTGCACCGGCATGGCCACGCTGGTTTGCCTTGGATGATTTTGCGGGGGCTGCGCGTCTGACCAATTGGGTGGTGGCCTGCGATGATCTGGATGCCGGGCTGGCGCAGGCCCCGGCGGGGGCGGGCGTGGCGGTTGATCTGGCGCGCGGCGATCTTCGCTGGCGGATGGGGGTGCCAACTGACGGGCAGCTGCCGTTCGGCGGGGCGTTTCCGGCGCTGATCCAGTGGCAAGGGCCGCATCCGGCCCCCCGCCTGCCCGACAGCGGGGCACGGCTGGCGCGGCTGGTGGTGACGCATCCCGAGGCGGCGGGCTTGCGCGCGGCGCTGTCCGGGCTGTCCGACGCGCGGGTGGTGGTGGAGACCGGGGCGCTGGCCCTGCGGGCCGAGATCGACACGCCGCACGGGCGGCGCGTGCTGGCATGATCCGCAACGCCACGTCGGGCGACGCCGAAGCGGTGGCCGCGATCTGGAACCACTATATCCGCGACACGGTGGCCACCTTCAATTCGGCCGAAAAGACGGTGGCAGAGGTGATCGCCACCATCTCCACCCGTCAGGTGCAACGTTGTTTTCTGGTGGCCGAGGCGCAGGGCCGTGTGCAGGGCTTTGCCACCTATGACCAGTTTCGCGGCGGCATCGGCTATGCCCATAGCATGGAGCATACCGTGCTGCTGGCACCAGAGGCAGGGGGCCATGGCTTTGGCCGCGCGCTGATGCGGGCGGTAGAGGCGCATGCAACATCTGCTGGCGCACATGTGATGGTGGCCGGGGTGACGGCGGAAAATGCGGCTGGGCAGGACTTTCATACGAAACTGGGCTATGTTCAGACTGGGCTGATGCCGCAGGTGGGCCGGAAATTCGGGCGCTGGATGGATCTTGTGCTGATGCAGAAAATCCTCTCCTGACAACCCGCGCAGTGCGCGCTATCCTGATGCCATGTCGATCTGGACCCGCATTGCCGACGCCCTGTCTGCCCTAGCCACCGGCGAAGGGTTGTCAGTGGTGTTCGACCGGCTGCGCGGCGTGGAAACCGCCCCGGATAAATCGGTCGCCTTTACGATCGCCGTGATCGCCCTTGGGGCCAAGATGGCCAAGGCCGACGGCCATGTCACCCGGCATGAGGTGAACGCCTTTCGTCAGATCTTTGCGATCCCTGATGAGGAAGCGGCCAATGCTGCGCGCGTGTTCAATCTGGCGCGGCAGGATGTGGCGGGGTTCGATGCCTATGCCCGCAAAGTGGCGGCGATGTTCCGCGCCGAGGGGCAGGCGCTGTGCGCTGACGACCGCAATGTGCTGATCGACCTGCTGGAAGGGCTGTTCCACATCGCGATGGCGGATGGTGATTTCCACCCCGCCGAAGATGCGTTTTTGCATGAGGTGGCGCGGATCTTTGGGTTGGATGACCGTTGCTATGGCACGATGCGGGCGCGATTTGTCGAAGGCGCGCCGCGCGACCCCTATGATGTGCTGGGCGTGGCGGCCAACGCCCCGATGAATCAGGTGCGCGCGGCGTGGCGGCAGGCGGTCAAGGACAGCCACCCCGATGCGATGATCGCACGCGGGGTGCCGGCCGAGGCGGTAAAGCTTGCCGAACGCCGCCTGATCGCCATCAATGCCGCCTGGGATGAGATTTCCGGGCAGCGGGCCGCCTGATGGCCCCGCCGGAGCGGCTGCGCATCGCCACCTATAACGTCGAATGGTTCAACGCGCTGTTTGATGATGACGGGCGGCTGTTGGCCGATGCTGCCCCGTCCGCCCGCCACAAGATCAGCCGCGCCGTGCAGGCCGGGGCGCTGGGGATTGTCTTCACCGCAATGGATGCCGATGCGGTGATGGTGATCGAGGCCCCCGATACCGGGTCAAAGCGCAGCTCTGCGCGCGCGCTGGAAACCTTTGCCCGTGCCTTCGGTCTGCGAACCAGCCGCGCCATCACGGGCTTCATGTCGGAAACCGAGCAGGAGATCACCCTGCTGTATGATCCCACCCGGCTGACCCCCCGGCATGATCCGGTCGGTGATCCGGTTGGAAAGAAGGGCAGCCGCGATGCGCCGCGATTTGACGGCACGTTCCGCTATGACCTGAACGCCGATGCCACACCCGATCTGATCCGCTTTTCCAAACCCCCTCTGGAACTGGCGGTGGAAACGGCGGGCGGGCGGGCGCTGCGGATGATCGGGGTGCATGCGAAATCCAAAGCCCCCCATGGCGCGCGCACGCCTGAGGAAATCACCCGCCTGTCGATTGCAAACCGTCGCAAGCAACTGGCAGAATGCATCTGGCTGCGCGCCCGGGTCGAATGGCACCTGGCGCGCAAGGATGACCTGCTGGTGATGGGCGATTTCAACGATGGTCCGGGGCTGGACGAGTTTGAAAAGCTGTTCGGCCATTCCGGGGTGGAAATCGTGCTTGGCGTCGATGTGCCGCCCGAGGCGCGACTGTACGATCCGCATGCCGCCATGGCCCTGACCGGGCGCATGAACCTGACCCCCACCACGGCGCGGTTCTGGCTGAACCCGCAAAAGCGCTATTTCGAGGCGCTTTTGGATTTCATCATGGTCTCGCCCCGGCTGGCCGCCACCCACCCGGCCTGGCGGATCTGGCATCCGTGGAACGATCCGGCCTGCCTGAACACGCCCGAACTCCATGAGGCGCTGTTGCAGGCCTCAGACCATTTTCCGGTGACAATCGACCTGACGCTGGCGTGACCCCACCCCGCGCCGCAGACGTGAATTGCCATCGATTGCACTCTGCGGCATCATTGGGGAATGAAACATCTGGTTATCGCCCTCGCCCTGCCCCTTGCCCTGCTGGTTGCCCCGCCTTTCCATGCGCAAACGCTGCCTGCCCCGCAGGTCGAGGAGGAGGAAGGCTTTGACCTTATGCAGGAAGGCGCAAAGCTGCTGTTCCGTGGCCTTATGCGCGAGATGGAACCGACGCTGAATGAAATGGGCAAAGCGCTGTCCGAGATGGAACCCGCCCTCCAGAACCTGATGGCGCTTGTCGATGACATTCGCAATTACGATGCGCCACGCATGCTCGACAACGGTGATATCCTGATCCCGCGCCGCAAAGATGCGCCAATGCCCCTGCCGTCCACCCCCCTGCCGATGCCCGAGGGCGAAATCGAGCTGTAAGAAGGGGGGCCAGCCCCCCGGCCAGCCGGGGCGCGCGCTTGCCGGATCAGCGCCGTGTCTGGCGGATCAGGCTCAGGATGTCCTTGGCGGCACTGGGGATATTAGTGCCGGGGCCAAAGATCGCCTTGACGCCGTTGTCATACAAAAACTGGTAATCCTGCTGCGGGATCACGCCGCCGCAGATCACCAGAATATCGCCCGCGCCCGCCGCCTGCAACGCCTGCACCAGTTTGGGCGCAAGCGTCTTGTGCCCCGCGGCCTGTGACGAGATGCCGATGACATGCACGTCATTGTCGATGGCATCCTGCGCGGCCTCTTCCGGGGTCTGGAACAGGGGGCCCACGTCGACATCAAAACCGATATCGGCAAAGGCGGTCGCGATGACCTTGGCCCCCCGGTCGTGCCCGTCCTGCCCCATCTTTACCACAAGCATGCGCGGGCGGCGGCCTTCTTCGGCGGCGAAGGCCTCGACATCGGCCTGAATCGCCTCGAACCCGGCATCGCCCTCATAGGCGGCACCGTAAACCCCGGCGAGGGTTTTGACCTCGGCCCGGTGGCGGCCGAAGACCGCTTCCATGGCGTCTGAAATCTCCCCTACGGTGGCACGGGCACGGGCGGCGGTCACGGCGGCGTCCAGCAGGTTGCCGCCTTCGCCCGCGCGGCGGGTCAGTTCGGCAAGGGCGGCCTGACAGGCAGCCTCGTCGCGGGCAGCGCGGGTGGCTTTCAGCCGGGCGATCTGGCTGTCGCGCACGGCGACATTGTCGATATCAAGGATATCTATCGCATCCTCGCTGGCCTTGCGGTATTTGTTGACCCCCACGATGACATCCTCGGCCCGGTCAATCGCGGCCTGACGGCGAGCGGCGGATTCTTCGATCCGCAGCTTGGGCATGCCGGTGGCGACGGCCTTGGTCATGCCGCCCATGGCCTCGACCTCTTCGATCAGCTTCCACGCCTCTTCCGCCAGCTGATGCGTCAGGGTTTCCACGTAATAGCTGCCCGCCAGCGGGTCGACGACATGGGTGATGCCGGTTTCTTCCTGCAAGATCAGCTGGGTATTGCGGGCGATGCGCGCGCTGAATTCGGTGGGCAGGGCAATCGCCTCGTCCAGCGCATTGGTGTGCAGGCTTTGCGTGCCGCCCAGCACCGCCGACATCGCCTCATAGGCGGTGCGGATCACATTGTTGTAGGGGTCCGCCTCTTGCAGACTGACGCCGGAGGTCTGGCAATGGGTGCGCAGCATCAGCGAACCCTCTTTTTTCGGCGCGAATTCCGACATGATGCGGTGCCACAACAGGCGGGCAGCGCGCAGCTTGGCGGCCTCCATGAAGAAGTTCATGCCGATGGCGAAGAAGAACGACAGCCTTCCTGCAAAGGCATCGACATCCATGCCGCGCGCAATCGCGGTGCGCACATATTCCCGGCCATCCGCAAGGGTGAAGGCCAGTTCCTGCACCAGATTGGCCCCGGCTTCCTGCATGTGATAGCCGGAGATCGAGATCGAGTTGAACTTCGGCATGTGCGCGGACGTGTATTCGATGATGTCCGCGATGATCCGCATCGAGGGTTCGGGCGGGTAGACATAGGTGTTGCGGACCATGAATTCCTTCAGAATGTCATTCTGAATGGTCCCCGACAGCAGGCTGCGGTCAACGCCCTGCTCTTCCCCCGTCACGATGAAACTGGCCAGAATCGGGATCACGGCGCCGTTCATGGTCATGGAAACGCTGACCTTTTCCAGCGGGATGCCGTCGAACAGGATTTTCATGTCCTCGACCGAGTCAATCGCCACCCCGGCCTTGCCGACATCGCCCACCACGCGCGGATGATCAGAATCGTAGCCGCGGTGGGTGGCCAGATCGAAAGCGACCGACACGCCCTGCTGCCCGGCGGCAAGCGCCTTGCGGTAAAAGTCGTTTGAAGCCTCTGCGGTGGAAAAGCCCGCATATTGCCGGATGGTCCAGGGGCGGCCTGCATACATGGTCGCCTTCACGCCCCTCGTGAAGGGGGCGGCCCCCGGCACGCCGCCCATATGCGGCAGGTTGGCGGTGTCTTCGGCGGTGTACAGCGGCTTGACCGCGATCCCTTCCAGCGTGTTCCAGATCAGGCTTTCGGGGTCTTTGCCCTTCAGCTCTTTGCTGGCGAGGGTGGCCCAATGTTTCAGCGCGTCGGTCATCTGTTTACTCCGTCCATGCAGGTGGCATCTGCTCTTGGGTTTCCGGCCGCGCCGCCCTATGTTCTGTCACATGGGGAAATGCATGAAACCGCTTTATACTCTTGGTCTTGCAGCACTGCTGCCATTCGTTGCCTTCGCACAAGAGGCGCAGGCGATTGATCCGTCAGTTCAGGTCGAGGTGGAGACCGAAGCCGTCGTGGTGCCGTATGGCCCGCGGGACGCTGCGGATGTGGTTTTTGACGATCTTATGTACAAACAGCGCCCCGTGGTGGTGTTTGGCGATGGGCCGGATGATCCGAATTTCCTGCGCCAGATGGAATTGCTGCAGCGCGATCTGCCTGCGCTGGAACAGCGCGATGTGGCGCTGATCATCGACACCGACCCCGAGGCGCGGGGCGAGTGGCGGATGCGTCTGCGGCCGCGCGGGTTCTCCTTGGTGCTTATGGACAAGGATCTGCGCCCGGTGATCCGCAAACCCCTGCCTTGGGAGGTGCGAGAAATTGTCGCGGCGATCGACAAGTTCCCGTTGCGTCGGCAGGAAATGCTGGAGCGAAACCCGGCGGGACGGCGCTAAATCCCGCTGCTGCGTCGCAGCGGGCATCATTCAAACTCCATGATGATTTCGTCGACCTTGAGGCTGGCCCCGGTGCTGGCGGTGATCTTCTTGACCACGCCCCTGCGTTCGGCCTTGAGGATGTTTTCCATCTTCATCGCCTCGACCGTGGCCAGCGGCTGGCCTTCCTGCACCTCGTCGCCTTCTGCCACGGTGATCGACACGATCAGGCCGGGCATCGGGCAAAGCAGGAATTTCGACGTGTCGGGCGGCAGTTTCTCCGGCATCAGCGCATACAGCTCGGCCTGACGCGGCGATTGCACCAGCACCTTGAGGTCAGCCCCGCGCAGGCGGATGCGGAAGCCCATCGGAATTTTGGTGGTCTTCAGCACCACCAAGCTGCCGTCAACCGTCACGCGGGCCAGGCTTTCGCCCGGCGACCAGTCAGACTGGACCCGCAGTTGTTCGCCATCGTTGAAGGTGACGGTCGATCCGGTCTTGTCGGCGGCAATGGTGACGTGGTGCTGGCTGCCTTGGAGGCTGACAACCCAGGCGTCGCCAACCCGGCGCTGATGATTGTCCATCGTGCCGGAAATGCGGGTGCGGCGGATTTCGGCGACGCGGTTCATCGCGGCGCAGGCGGCGGCAACACGGCGCAGCATCTGCGGATCAAGCGTGGTGCCGTGGAATCCATCGGGGAATTCTTCGGCGATGAAGGCGGTGGTGATATTGCCGCTGGTGAAGCGCGGGTGGTCCATCACCGCCGAGCAGAACGGCAGGTTGTGGCCGATGCCTTCGACCTCGAACGTGTCGAGCGCCAGGCGCATTTCATTGATGGCATCGGCGCGGGTCGGACCCCAGGTGCACAGCTTGGCGATCATCGGATCGTAGAACATGCTAATCTCGCCGCCCTCGAACACGCCGGTGTCGTTGCGCACGATGCCGGTGGCGGTGGGGCCCTCAACTGGCGGACGGTAACGGGTCAGGCGACCGATCGAGGGCAGGAAGTTGCGGTACGGGTCTTCGGCATACAGGCGGCTTTCCATCGCCCAGCCGTTGATTTTCAGGTCATCCTGCGCAAACGGCAGCGGCTCGCCTGCGGCAACGCGGATCATCTGTTCGACCAGATCAACGCCGGTGATCAGTTCGGTCACCGGGTGTTCGACCTGCAGGCGCGTGTTCATTTCCAGGAAATAGAAATTCCGCTCGCCATCGACAATGAATTCCACCGTGCCCGCCGAGGTGTACCCTACGGCGCGGGCCAAAGCGCAGGCCTGTTCGCCCATGGCCTTGCGGGTAGCGGCATCCAGAAACGGCGACGGGGCCTCTTCGATGACCTTCTGATTGCGACGCTGAATGCTGCATTCGCGTTCGTGCAGGTAAACCGTGTTGCCATGCTGGTCAGCAAGCACCTGAATTTCGATGTGGCGCGGTTGGGTCACGAATTTTTCGATGAAGATGCGGTCGTCGCCAAAGCTGGCGGCGGCCTCGTTTTTCGACGACTGGAAGCCTTCGCGCACTTCCGATTCGGACCATGCGATGCGCATGCCCTTGCCGCCGCCGCCGGCGCTGGCCTTGATCATCACCGGATAGCCGATTTCGCCCGAAATCCTGATCGCCTCATCCCCATCCGCGATCAGGCCCATATAGCCCGGAACGGTGGAAACCCCCGCCGCCATCGCCAGCTTTTTCGAGGTGATCTTGTCGCCCATGGCCTCAATCGCCGGGGATGGCGGGCCGATGAAGACGACCCCGATCTGTTCCAGCGCGGCGGCGAAGGTCTTGTTTTCCGACAGGAAGCCATAGCCGGGATGTACCGCTTCGGCTCCGGTCTGGCGCACTGCGTCGAGGATCTTGTCGATCACGATATAGGATTGGTTGGCAGGCGACGGGCCGATGTGTACGGCTTCATCCGCCATGCGGACATGCAGCGCGTTGCGGTCGGCGTCGGAATAGACGGCGACAGTCTTGATCCCCATCTTTTGGGCGGATTTAATCACCCGGCAGGCAATTTCCCCCCGGTTGGCAATCAGGATTTTCTTGAACATCGGCGCGTCCTCCCCTCGGGCAAGGCCGGGCCGGACCTTGCGCCGCAAATGAAAAGGGTCCTCCAGCCGGTATGGCTGAAAGACCCCGTTTTCGAATGATCTGTGCTCAGGCGATCTGCTGCAACACTGGGCCGCGATGCGGCGGGCAGGTCAGTAGCAGTTGTTGGTGCCCGGAATGATGCACGAGCCGCCGCCCGCAACCGCGCCGATAAGCGCTCCTTGCGTGCGCGAGCCGCCGGTTGCGCCTGCGACGAGGGCACCGGTTGCAGCACCACCGACGGTGCGCACGGCTGCGCTGTTGAGTGGCGATGAATTGCCATAGCCGCCCTGCTGAACGCAGCCAGCAAGCGAGAGGGCAAGAAGAGATGCGATGATAGTGTGTTTCGTAACCATTTGTGACTGCCTCGTGTCAGGGTTTTTATTAACGCTGACTCTACTGCATCCATGGCGCTGGAAAAGGGGAATTTTCTGCACCCTGCCCCATCGGCAAGGCTTTGCCGGTGGCGAAAGGACGGTCCGGCCCCGAAAGGACCGGACCGCAAGGCAAAAGAAAGGGTCGTCATGTGGAAGCCGGACCGGGCAGGAAAGCCCCGGGCCGGATACCCGGCAAGGTGCCGGGTGTCCGCGTTGAAATCAAACGCAATTCCGCCGCATGCCGCGCAATGCGCGGGCCTTTGCCAGAGCGGCCGAAAGGTCGGCGGAAGGGCGCGCATCAATCGTCATCCCCATCGTCTTCATCATCCCACATCACGTCTTCGGCATCGGCTGCGAAAACGGCCGGGAAAGACACTTGCGCGATCTTTACGTTTACCCGCAGCAGGGCGTCATAGCTTTCCGGATCGAAGGGATCTTCGGCGGGAATGACCTCGCGCCCCAACAGCCATGACAGGCGACCGGCGTCCAGATTTCCCCGTTCGAACGGTTCTTCGCCAAAGCATTGCCAAAGCGCGGCCATGAAGCCTTCATCCGCCTTGCGGTCAGCCAGCTTGCGGTCGCGATAGCGTTCGCGCTTGATCAGCTTGGCTGGGCCATCCTTTTTATTGGCGCGGCGGATGGTGAACTGAAAATCAGTGCCCGGAAGGCGGCCGGGAAAGCCGCGGTGTTTCAGCATGAGGTGCCCCCTGTGAATGGATGGGCACAGCCATAGGCGCAAGCGGGCAGAACGCCAAGGGGCGCTGCGGCAAAGAGCCGGGGGGTGGCGTGAACCTGTTCAGGGAAAAGCCCGGAAAAGACTGCGCGCTGCAAGGCAGTGCCGCGTGACCGTGGGGCTGAATTTGCGCGGAGGCGCGGGGCAGGCAAAGGGTGAAGGGATGGGGCGGGCCTGGCCAAAAAACCTTTGGCAGCCCGCCCGACCGACTTATTTGTATTTGCCGGTGTAGACAGGCTCAGACGAAACTGGCTGGTCCACATAAACGACTTCAGATTCTTTGGGGGCACAGGCAGCAGCAAAGGCCACAACACATAGCGCCAGGAAAGTTTTCGTGCTCTTCGACATCCTCGTCTCCTATATTCTTGGAAGGTTGCATCGGGATATCCGATAGCACACCGTTCATCTGAGGCAAAGGCCGCTTGGGTCCGGCCTGCTACGACTGTAGCGGATTGCCGCCACGTTTGACATGGGGTCTGCGCCAAGTTTGGCGCCTGTGACTCTGCTACATCAGGAGCGGTTTCGGGCACCTGGACCGCAACCATATCTTGTGGGATCATCAGAACATCTCCCATATGCAGTGGCCATCCTGATGGCTGAAGGATTCAAAAAACTGCGTCGCCTCGGGCGCGCTTTCGCCGAAGGGCAGCGCCTTATCGGACAGCGAGATGATGATCTGGGTCGGCTGCGGGCCAAAGTCGGCCAGCCTTGGCAGGGCATAGGTCTGGCACAGATGAACAATGTCGCCAGCCGCCACCTCATAGGCCACGGAACCGCTGTCGCGCGCGATCTGCGGGGCCACAAAGCGGAAGCGCACGGCAAGCCCTTCGGGACCGGGGGCGTTCCAGATCACATCCTGCAGCACCACCGGCTGGCCCGAGGGCACCGGAATAAACTCCGCCTCCGCGCCTGTCGGACCGGCCGGTTGGGCAACCGGGTCAGTCATGCCTGCCCCGCCCTGCCGTGCCGGAATTTGCCCCACTGATATGTGCCACTGATCCACCCCTTTGCCCTGCCGTGTTCAAAGGGGAATGTTATCGTGCTTTTTCCACGGGTTCGCCAACTTCTTCGTGCGCAGCGAAGCAAAGGCGCGGCAAATGCGGCGGCGGGTCGACGACGGCATGATCACCTCGTCGATAAAGCCCTTTTCAGCGGTCACGAACGGGTTGGCAAAGCGGTCCTCATAGTCGCGCACACGGGCGGCGATCTTGTCCTTGTCGCCAAGTTCGCTGCGATACAGAATTTCCACCGCGCCCTTGGCCCCCATCACCGCGATTTCGGCGGTGGGCCAGGCATAGTTGAAATCGCCGCGCAGATGCTTGGACGCCATCACCACATAGGCCCCGCCATAGGCCTTGCGGGTGATGACGGTGACCTTGGGCACCGTCGCCTCGCCATAGGCGAACAGCAGCTTTGCGCCATGCTTGATCACGCCGCTATGTTCCTGGCTGGTGCCGGGCATGAAGCCGGGCACATCGACCAGGGTCAGGATCGGGATTTCGAAGGCATCGCAGAACCGCACGAACCGCGCGGCCTTGCGACTGGAATCGATATCCAGACACCCGGCCAGCACCATGGGCTGGTTGGCCACCACGCCAACCGACTGGCCTTCCAGCCGAATGAATCCAGTGATGATATTGGCGGCATAGGCGGCCTGAATCTCAAAGAAATCGCCTTCATCCGCGATCTTGGCAATCAGCTCTTTCATGTCATAGGGTTGGTTCGGGTTGTCGGGGATCAACGTATCAAGGCTTTTGTCCACCCGCGCCGGATCATCAAAGAAAGGGCGGACCGGAGCCTTTTCGCGGTTGTTCAACGGCAGAAAGTCAATGAGGCGACGTGTTTCGGCCAAAGCCTCGACATCGTTTTCAAAGGCTCCGTCGACGACCCCGGATTTCTTGGTATGGGTGGCGGCACCGCCCAGGTCTTCCGCCGTGACCATTTCATTGGTGACCGTTTTCACCACATCAGGGCCGGTGACAAACATGTAGCTGGAGTCTTTGACCATAAAGATGAAATCAGTCATCGCAGGGGAATAGACCGCCCCCCCGGCGCAAGGCCCCATGATCAGGCTGATCTGCGGCACCACGCCGCTCGCCATGATATTGCGCTGAAACACCTCGCCATAGGCAGCAAGGCTTGCGACGCCTTCCTGAATCCGGGCCCCACCGGAATCGTTCATGCCGATGACCGGTGCACCGTTCTGGATCGCCATATCCATGATTTTGCAGATCTTGGCGGCATGGGTTTCAGAAACCGAGCCGCCCATCACGGTGAAATCCTGCGAAAACACATAGACCATGCGGCCATTCACCGTGCCCCAGCCGGTGACCACGCCATCGCCTGCGGGGCGGTCTTCCTGCATGTCAAAATCAGTGCAGCGATGGGCGACGAACATGTCGAACTCTTCAAAGCTGCCCTCGTCCAGCAGCAGGTCGATGCGTTCGCGGGCGGTCAGCTTGCCCTTGGCATGCTGCGCGTCAATCCGGCGCGGCCCACCCCCCTGACGTGCGGTGTCGCGGCGGCTTTCGAGCTGGGCCAGAATATCCTTCATCACGAGTCCCCCCTAGGATCTGCGCGAAGCATAGGGGGCAATGCTGCAGGCGCAAAGCAGAATTGGGAAAATTTGCATAATTTGCGGCAACGAACTTTTGCGAATTGCAAATTTGAATAATCAGCGGGATTTGCGCGGTGATGTTTGTGTCGGACCTGCCACGGTACCGGACGATAAAACCGATCAACATGCCGAACAGCAGGGGAGGGCCGAAGCTCAGCCATTCGCAGGCGGAGACGCCCCTTCTAACCTGAAAAGATCTCGCACAGGCGCTTGGTATCCATTGCGGGACAGATGCGACCGGCCGGTTTGACCGTTTCCACGTCCTCTCCCGCGACGAGGGCGTTGATCACCGCTTCCTCGATGGCCTCGACGGCGGCCAGATACAGCGGGTCAAGACGCTCAATGTTCAGTTCTTGTTTGGTCAGCATGGCTGGCGCGCATTGGGGCATCGGACCCTGGTTGGCGGTCGAGAAGGCCAGAAAGATGTCACCCGAGTTGTTGCCGCCGGGCGTGCCGCCGCGGCCGATCCCGATGGCTGCACGTTTGGCCAGTTGTCGCAGGGACAGACCGGACAATGGCGCATCGGTGGCAAGGATGACGATGATCGACCCCATTTCGGCAGACTGCAGCGCGCCGTCCGGCATAAGGTGACCGATGGGGCGGCCCAGTATTGTCAGCCAGGGCCGGATGCCATGGTTCGCCTGCACGAGCGCCGCAACGGTGTAGGCCTGCCCGCTGATGGGAACCCGGCGGGACGAGGTTCCGGTGCCGCCCTTGAACTCGTAGGCAATCATGCCGTTGCCGCCGCCTGTCGAGCCTTCGGCAACTGGTCCCGACGTGCGGGCGCTCAAGGCCGCGATCGCATGGTCGGGCGTAACATGCAGCGCGTTGATGTCGTTCAGCACGCCGTCATAGGTTTCGGCCACAACCGGCATCGCCCAGGCGTGTTCCTTGCGGAAGTAATCGGCGTAGTGGTCGATCATCCACCGCGTCGCCCCGTGATGTGCCGCACCGACACCGTGGGTGTTGGTGATCAGAATCGGTCCCATGAAATAGCCCGCATCGTTGATCCAGTGTGAGCCGGTCATTTCGCCATTGCCGTTCAGGGCGTATTGCCCGGCCCAGACTGGCTGCGGCGTGGTGCCGGGGCGCGGCAAGATGGCGGTGACACCGGTACGCATCTTCCGTGCCGGATCGGTCAGGGTGCAAAAGCCGACCTCTACCCCCGGCACATCGGTGATGGCGTTGAAGCGTCCCGGCGTGCCGGGGAAGGGCAGTCCGAGGTCGCGGGCGCGGGGCTTTGGGGCGGCGGTCATATCAGTCAATCTTTCTGGAACGCAGCCACAGGCCAAGAGCGGCAATGATCACCGATGCAAGAATGATCAGCGTGGCAATGGCATTGATCTCGGGCTTTACGCCCCGTCGGATCATGCCGAAGATGAAAACCGGCAGGGTCGTGTCCCCGACGCCGGAAATGAAATAGGTGATCACCAGATCATCCATCGAAATGACAAAGGCCAGAAGCGCCCCACCCATGATGCCGGGGGCAAGCTGGGGCAACAGCACCTTGCGCAGGGTCGTCCACTCGCTGGCGCCAAGATCCGCTGACGCCTCTTCCAGCGCGGGGTCAAGGCCCGCCATGCGGGCCTGCACGATGATGAAGACGTAGGACGTCAGAAAGGTGCAGTGCCCGATGATGATGGTCAGAAGCGACAACTGCATTCCCAGCGTCACGAAAAAGATCAACAGGCCAATGCCCAGCACGATGTCGGGCATCATCATTGGCATCATCAGAAACCCGTTATAAGCCCCCCGCCCCCGGAACCGGTAACGGGCCAGCGCGATCGCGGTGGCGGTACCGATCACCGTCGAGATCGTGGTTGTGAACAGCGCCACGGTCAGCGAGGTGCGCAGCGCCGCCAGCATCTGGTCGGTGCTTTCGATATAGGCGGCACGGTTGCCCACGCCGGTCGCGCGGTCCGACAGGCCGAAAAGCCCAGTGTACCAGTCAAACGTGAAGCCTTCCCAGATCATCATGTTGACCGGGTTCGAATTAAAGGAATACCCGATGATCACGAAGAGCGGCGCATAGATAAAGGTGAAAAACAGCAGCGAGAAGGCGGTCAGGGCGACCCATCCCCAAGGGTTACGCATGGCCGCCCACCTTTCTTGCCCGCGCGACGGCAATCAGCAGAACCGTCAGGACGACCGCCATGATGATCATTGAAAGCGCCGACCCAAAGGGCCAGTTGCGTGACGACAGGAACTGTTGTTCGACCAGATTTCCGACCATCAACCCCTTCGCCCCGCCCAGCACATCCGGCACGATGAAATTGCCGACCGAAGGGATGAAGACGATCACCGCGCCGCCCAGAATGCCCGGCAGGGTCTGCGGCAGGATGACCTTGACCAAGGTCTGGATCCGGTTGGCACCAAGATCGAGCGACGCCTCGACCTGCGCACGGTCAAGGTTATCAACCGAAGCATAGAGCGGCAGAAACATGAAGGGGATCATGACATAGACCATGCCCAGCACCACCGCCGTCGGGGTGTAAAGAATTTCCAGCGGCTGCCCGATCAGTCCAAGGTTCATCAGAACCGTGTTGAAAAGGCCCGTCGGCTTCAGGATCAGCAGCCAGGCGTAAAGCCGCACGATCAGGCTGGAAAAAAACGGCAGGGTGATCAGGAACAGGAACACCAGCCGCCAGCGGTCCGGCAGGCCGCTGACCCAGAAGGCCACCGGATAGCACAGGATCAGCGTCACGATCACCGTCAGCGCAGCAAAGATCAGCGACCGCAGCAGAATGCGCAGGTAGATCGGCTCGTAAACCTCCATGATCCCGTCTGCCCAGCCGAAGATGCGACCGTAATTCCAGTGATAGAAGGCCCATTCAACCCCGCCATAAAGACCCGGCGTCAGAAACGAGAAGACCGCGATGATAAGCAGCGGCAGCACGAAGAACACGCCGAGGAACAGCGTGACCGGCGCAAGCAAGGCCCCAAGGATCACCGATTGGCGGCGCAGGGCCATCAGGCATCCTCCAGCACATGCACGCGGGCCGGATCATGGGCAAGATGCAGGCGCGTACCTTCGCCAACCCCCAGACCGTCTCGGATGGCAACGCTTATATCCGGCCCCCCTGCCTCTGGCGCAACGCTCAGATGCAGGTCAGACCCAAGATAAACCGCGCGGGTGACAGTGCCGGGTATACCTTGCGCCGCGATGGTAAAGTCGGCGGGCCGCAGGATCGCAGTCAGCCGTTCACCGGCCTTGCGGCCATCCGCGGGCAGCAACACCTCCACCCCTTCGGCCGTGCGGGCCAGGGCGGTGTCGCCCTCCAGCCGGTCCACGGTCACGGCAAAAAGGTTGGTCTCGCCGATGAACTCGGCCACAAAGCGGTTGCGGGGATGGCGATAGATGTCGCGCGGGGTGCCGATCTGTTCGATCGCTCCGGCGCGCATGACCACGATCCGGTCGGACATGGTCAAGGCCTCTTCCTGATCATGGGTCACAAAGATGAAGGCGATGCCAAGCCGGTGTTGCAGGTTCTTGAGTTCGATCTGCATCTGCTGGCGCAGATTGCGGTCGAGCGCAGAAAGGGGTTCGTCCAGAAGCAACAGCTTGGGCTTGGCGATGATGGCGCGGGCCAGTGCCACACGCTGGCGCTGCCCCCCCGAAAGCTGGCTGGGCCTGCGCGTTCCCATGCCGGCAAGGCCCACCTTTTCCAGCGTTTCGGCCACCTCCACGTCACGCTGCGCCTTTGCCACGCCCGCCACTTCCAGCGCATAGCCCACGTTGCGCGCCACAGTTATGTGGCCAAAGAGGGCGTAGCTTTGAAAGACGGTGTTCACCGGGCGGCGGAACGGGGGCAGCGCCGTCAGGTCCGCGCCCCCAAGCTGTATCGTGCCACTGTCCAGCATCTCGAACCCCGAAATGGCGCGCAAAAGCGTGGTCTTGCCGCAGCCGGATGGCCCCAGAAGCGTCACGAACTCGTTTGCGCCGACGTCAAGATCGACGCCATCGAGTGCGCAGATCTTGCCGCCTTCGGGCGTCGCGAAGTCGCGCCGCGCCGCCCGGATTTCCAGAAGCGGTGCCATTTACTGCGCGGTGCGGATCGTGTTCCACGCGCGGTCATAAACCCGCAGCGCAGCGCCGATGTCCTCAAATATCTGCAGCCGTGCCATGGTTTCGGCGGGCACATTGATGTTTGGATTGGCTTTGATGAAGTCAGGCGTCAGCTCGTTTGCGGGCAGGTTCGGGGTGCCGTTGAACTGCTGGGCCACGTTCAAGGCCGCGATGTCGGGACGCAGATAGAATTCCATGAACGTCCGGGCGTTTTCCTTGTTCGGCGCACTGGCCAGAACGCAGATGTTTTCCTGATACATCGTGCCGCCTTCGGCGGGGATGATGTATTTGATGTTCGGCGTTTCGGTGAAGAACACGTTGCCGCCGACAAAGAACTGCCCGGCGGCAATGTCGCCCGAGGACAGGAGTGGTGGCACTTCGTAGGTAAAGGCCGAGATCGCGGCCTTGTGCGACAGCACATAATCGGTCGCCGCCTGCAGCTCGGCCGGATCGGCACTGTTGACCGACGCGCCGGTCATGATGCTGCCAATGGCGATGACCTCGCGCATGTCATCCAGCAGCGTGATCTTGGCTCCGGTCTTTTCCGGGACGGCAAAGAAATCGGCCCAGCCTGTGATGGGGCCGGTCACGTCTTCGTTGTAGAAAATGCCCACCGTGCCCCAGGCATAGGGCAGGCAGTATTCCGAAGCCGGGTCTTCCTTGGCACGCAGGAATGTAGGGTCGATGCGCGCAAAGTCCGGATGCGCGTTGATCCCGGTCTTTTCCAGCAGGTTCAGCTTGATCATGATGTCGTTCATGTGGACGGACGGGAACACAATGTCATAGCCCGTCGCACCTGCCTGAATCTTGGCCAGCATTTCCTCGTTCGAGGAATACGTGTCCAGGGTCACGGCGATGCCGGTTTCTTTGGTGAACGCCGTCAGCACGTCGGGGTTGATGTAGTCACCCCAGTTATACAGCGCCAACGACCCTTCCGCGCCCGCTGCACCCGCCAAAAGCGAAACGGATATCGCAAGACCTGTCACTTTGGTATTCATCGCATATCTCCCTGGTGCTGCCTCTTTGCGTCGGCGCATCGGATTTGTTTGCGGCGGCGACTCGGGCGTGTTAAATTATGACAGAAGGCTAACATTCACAAATAATGCTGTAAACATTGTCATGCACGAAGCGGCCCAAGATCCCGACGAAACCGCACTTGCCGCAAGATTGCGCAGTGTGCAGGCTGATCTGACCAAATCCGAGGCGATGATCGCCCAGTGGCTGCTGTTGAATGAGGCGACGCTGCCGATGGAAACCGGCGCATCCCTTGCTGCCAAGACCGGGGTCAGCGAGATCACCGTCAGCCGGTTCCTGCGCCGGATCGGCTTTCGCGGCATGGCCGAGCTGAAAGCCGAGATCGGCTCGCCTGCGGCCCGGATGCACCTGCATGCGGCAGACCGCTACATGCGGCTGCTGGAAGGAGAGCTTGGCACCCTGTTGCGGCGGGATGCCGATGCCATCCTCAGCCTCGGGGCTCAGATCGGGCGGAGCGAATGGGACGCGGCGATCACGGCGATAGACAGCGCCGACGAAGTTTTCGTCACCGGATTTCAGACGGTGCGGGGCCTGGCCGAGGACTTTGCGCGGCGCCTTGGCATCGTGCGCGGATCTGTCAGGTATGTATCGGCCCATGATGGCGGGCTGGTTGAATGGGTTCCGTCGCGCCGCAGAGACGGCGAGGCAAGGACGCTGGTCCTGGTGGATATGGTTCCCTACGCGCGTGAGGCTGAAATCGTGGTGCGCATGGCGCGAGGCCTTGGCATGGAGGTGGTGGTGATCACGGACGAGCTCAACACCTGGGCGCAGGCGCACACGCCTCTTGTCTTTCACGCTTCCACCAAGGCCGGCGCATTTCTGGAAAGCACCGGCCCGCTGGCCACACTTTTGAATCTGGTCACCCATGCTGTGGCAGCGCGAGACCCGGACAAGGTCCGGCAGCGCATATCTGCATGGCCTGCCGTCCTGCGGGATCTGGGGCTTTACTGACAAGGTGGCTTTGTGTGAAGCCGCATGCGTTGCAGGTTTCAGTCATTTTCGCCCCGGCCCCCCCCAAAAAGTCAGAGGCAGGGTCGCCGGTCGCAAGGGGCCGAAGGCCGCGTGCGGAATGACGGATGAAACGGCATGCCGCCCCAGAGTTCAAAGGCCGACGCTTGCTGCCACAGTGTCCGCATCTTTGAAGGCAGACTCCAGTCAATTGAAACGGGCCTTCGGAAAGGCCTGCGGTTGATCACGCCGCAAAGATGTCAGCAACGCCTCGCGGATCTCGCAGCGTAGATCAAAGGCAAAACTGGCCGACCGGGCACTGGCCACAACCCGCACCTCCACCTGCGTTGCGGTAAAATCGGTAACCTGCACGACAAAACCGGCCTCCCTTTGGCCGTTTCCCGGTTCCCACTCTTGTCTGTCAATGTCCGCTCATCACAGGGTCGCCATGCCTGAGGTCGAGATCTATCAGTCTTCGCCCGGCGGGCGCAGATGAGCCACTTCTGCCGGGGTGATCGGGTCAGGGTAGTCGTTCCCGAAATGGGTCCGCACATAGTTCGTGACAGCGGCGACCTGCGCATCCGACATCATCGGCCCGAACCGCGGCATTCCGTGATACCCGGTCAGGATGACCCCGGCGAGAAAGTGCCGCGAGTTCAGTTTGGGGTTGCCAGCCAAGGGCGGGTGCGCGCCCGCACCCGCATCGCCCGTGCCGTCTTCCATATGGCAGGCCTGACAGGTGGTCTGATACAGCGCCGCGCCATCCGTCTGCGTGAAGTGGTCCGGGCTTTCGGAAAATCGCTGCAGAAGAGCGTCCAGCGCGGCGCCGGGTTGCGGTTGCGCCGTGGGCGCGCTGTCCTGTGCCGTCGCATTTGTGACCGCAAGGCAAAGGAAAACGCCAGTACAAAGGATTGTGCGGAGCATCACGCATTCTCCCTTTGATCCAGACGCTTGATCGCATCCAGCGCCGACAGCAGCGCCCCTTCCAGCCATGCCGGAATGTGCGAGCAGTGCTCGCCCGCCAGCACCAGCCGATTGTCGATCTCGCACAAGGTCTTGTAGTGCGTGTCGCGCAGGTCGTCGGTCCATTGGCCATAGCAGCCAAGCGACCAATCGACCCGGTGCCAGACCCAGGATGTGCCGGACATGAATTCGGCATCATATTGCGGATGAATCTGCCGGCCAAAGGCAAGGGCGGCGTCGATCCGTTCCTGTGGGGTCATGCTGGACCACGAATAGGTAAAGTTCCGCCCCCCCGTGGCCGTATCATAGGCGGCCTGCAGAACGGCAGGGCCCTCGCTCAGGAATCCGTAGCTGGGATAGGCGATCTGCACCAGTGGCAGGTCGGTATAGCTGACCCCGCCCATGATCTGGTCATCTTGTTCCCAGAACCGGCGCCGGAATTCCAATGCGACCTTGAAGGCCGATGCATAGGGGACCGCCCCGATCGCCTGACGCATCTCGTCCGAGCAATCGACCTCAAGCTGCACCAGCACCGACAGCGGAATCGTGCAGATGCACCAGTCTGCGGTTTCCTCCTGCACCAAGCCGCGATTGCCATCCTCATAGGTGACGGTCACGCCGCCATCACCCTGCGCAATGCGGGTGACACGGGCGTTGAACTGGATCACATCTGACACTTCGCGCGCAAAAGCGTCGGTGATCGCATCCATGCCCCCCACCGGCTCGAACATCGGCGGCTCGAAGGAATAGCTGTTGAAATTGAAAAGCTGGTTCCACAGACCCGATTGCAACAAGGGGGACAGATCAATTGGTTGCGATGGCGATTTCTCGGCCATCAGCCCGCCACCCGGGCGGGTATCCCAGCCGCGCACGCCGCCCAGATCATTGCTGGCGCGATAGCGGTGGTGGCGGTCCAGAACGCCCCAGTCCCGCAGCCCCTCCAGCAGCTTGTCGCGATCTTCGGCGCTGACCGTTTCGTCAAGACTGCCCTGATGCAGCGATTTCGCCAGAAGCTCCGATACATGGCCCCGCATGTCTTTTTCGACATGGCCGATCCGCTGTGGCTTGCCGTCAAAGGCGCGCGACGAATGCAGGTACGCCCGGTTGTTCTTGATGATGAACGGCTGCAGCGGCACGCCCAGCTTGCGGCAATAGTCGAACACCGCACGATGATGCACCGGCAAACGCCATGGGCCGGGGTTGAAGAACCCGTCGCCTTCGAAATCACAGGTGATTTCATGGCCACCCATCTCGGTATGGCGATCACCGCCCCGGATGGTCAGACAGCGCCCGCCGTGCCGGTTCTGATATTCCAGGATCTTCACCTCATATCCCGCCCGACGCATCTCATACGCCGCCGCCATGCCCGCGATCCCCGCGCCAAGGATCAGCACGCGCCGCCCTTGGCGCGGGCCTTGCAGCCCGGGTTCGGCCGTGTAGCCGGATTCGGCGGCGAACCCCAGACTGGTCATCGCCTGATACATCGCCCCCGCCCCGGCGACCTGCCCGATCATGGCCAGCAACTGGCGACGCGTGGGGGTATAAGGTATCTTGGTCATGATCTTGGTCCTCCTGCCGTTCTGGCGCGCTGCCGCCGTGCCACCACCCACCAGACAAGCAACGTCAGAACCAGCCCCGCCCCGGCCAAGCCGACCCAAGCCAGTATCTGCAGCAGACGCAGCGGCGCGGGCATCTCGGTTTCGGGCGACACAACAAGCCTGACATCCTGCGCCGTCACGGCGCTGTCCGGACGCCCGCCAAAGGTGGTTCGGGTATAGTTGGCCAGCAGGGCGATCTCGTCGGCGCCCAACTCATCGGCAAAGCCCGGCATGGCGGGGGCGCGGTACAATTTGCCCGGCTCCACGCCATACAAAAGCACCTGCAAAAGATTGGTCGGGTCGGTGCGGCGCAGCGCGGCATTCTGGATCAGCGGCGGGTAGAAGGCTTGCGGCTGCCCTTGCCCGGTGACGCCATGGCAGGCAGCGCAGTGACCGACATACAACCGTTCCGGCTCTGACAGGTCCGTCCGCGCCAGCGCCGTCACCAACTCTTTACGGATCTGGCTAAAGCGGTGCTGCGGGTTGGCACGCTCGGCCTCGGACGGGATGATGGGGATGTCCTGCACCCCGCTGGTGATGGCGGGAAGTGTCCGCAGGTAGGCGGCAATGGCCACAAGGTCGCCCTCCTCCAGATGGCTTGTGCTATGCCGCACCACGTCGGCCATCGGCCCGGCAGCCTGAACGACATTGCCGGCAAATCCGGTGCGCAGATAGTCCACCATATCCTTTTCAGACCAGACGCCGACACCTGTCACCGCGTCCGGCGTCAGGTTCGGGGCAAGCCAGCCCGCCATTTCCTCACCTGAAAGGTAGCTGTCATCCTGCACGGCAAAAAAGTCGTTGCGGGGCGTGTGGCATTCGCCGCAATGGCCCAGATGATTGACAAGGTAGGCTCCACGGCTCAGCACCGGGTCGTCGGCGGGCGGCAGGTCGCGGTCGGTCAGGTACAGCCAGTTCCACGCCATAACTCCGGTGCGGATGTTGAACGGAAACGGCAGATCGGTTTCCTGTTCAGGCGGCTCGTCGACCGGGTCCTGATCCTGTAGCCACGCGTGAAGCGCGTCAATATCGGGGTCGGTCATGCCCCGGTATGAGGCATAGGGCATGGCTGGATAAAGGCGCCGGTCGGGGGCGACACCGCGGCGCAGCACCCGCTCCAGATCATCCCGACTGTAGCCGCCGATGCCATATTGGTCCGATGGACTGATGTTGCTTGCAACGATCGTGCCCATCGGGGTTTCAACCTGGTACCCACCGGAAAGATCTTCCTGATGGCAAGACATGCACCCCGCCGCCCGCGCGACATATTCGCCGCGCGCGATCAGATCATCAGACGCGGCTTCGGTCTGCGCGACGGCCAGCGATGCACTCAAAGCGACAGGCAATGCGACCAAAGAGACCAGAAGCCGGTTATGAAACTGTGTTTCCGTGGTTCTGTCATTACCGATCTGTGTCATCATCAGAAAAATCCCCCCTGCCCCGCCAGACCCGGTGGCCCAACTTGGCGCAAATACACTGTGCGCAACCCAGGCGCGGCGCAGGTGCCTTTACGTGCAGCATTTTGCGCTTTGTCGGGCGTGCGTCACTTTGGTTAACCCTGTGCGGCGCAATTTGTTCCGGTCATGCATCCGGAACCGGGCCGATCAGCCGATTTCCGGGTTCAGGTCAATGCGCGCGCAAGACCCCGCTCTGGAACTGGGGCGTCACGGGCTAAGGCCGCGAGGGGCCGGTTTGCTTGCAGCAAAAGCGGCAAAGGTCGCGCTCTGCACTGCCACCGCAGGTCCACAGCCGACGGCACAGAGCCCTGAGTCTGGCCAATGGATGCATCTTCAAGTCCGTCCGCGCGCAGCAAGATGCGCCGTCAGGGCGCGCACATTCGGCGCGATCTCATCACCCTGCAACGGTGGCGTCGGGCAGGATCGCATCACCTGCCGGCACAACAGGCCGCAGTCCCGAAGCCTCAGGCCAGCGCCAGAACCGGACCGTCAAGCAGGCGCATCAGATCGCCGAAATAGCCCCCGGACCGGGCGGCCTGCGTCGGGTCTGATGTGATGGCAACGGCAAGCGACCGCGCGGGATGGCTTGCGATGATCTGGCCGCCATACCCGCGCGCGATGACCCAGCCGGAAGCGCTGATGAACCAGCCCAGACCATAGCCCAGCCCGGAATAGGGCGAGGCGGTCTGCGCCACCTGCGAGGCGCTGACCCAGTCCGCATCGATCACCTGCGCGCCATCATAAAGCCCGCCATCGCGCATCATCAGCGCCACGCGCAGCATCGCCTCTGGCGACAGCGCCATTTCATTGCCGCCAAAGTAATAGCCCTGCGGATCGCGGGTCCACGACGCCACATCAATGTCCAGCGGCGCCCCCAGCCTTTCGCGCGCAAGTGCGCGCAGGCTTTTGCCGGTTGCCACGGCAATGGCCGCCCCCAGCACATGGGTGGTGCCGGTCGAATAGATCATCCGCCCGCCCTTCGGCGCAATCCGGGGCTGGCGCAGGGCATAGGCAACCCAGTTCGACGACCCGACCCAGGCCCCGTAGCTGCCGCCCGAGGTGCCCTGCAGCCCGGCACGCAGGGTCACCAGATCTTCCATCGTCAGATCGGCCACCCCTTCGGTCGCATCAGCGGGGATCAGGCGCGGGGCCACATCGCCCAGACGAGCGTCCAACCCGGCAATCTCGCCCCGCGCAAGGGCGGTGCCAAGCAGCAGCGCCAGAATGCTTTTGGAACAGGATTTGATGTTGGCAGCCGCCGTCAGCCCCCGGCCCCGCGGCGCTTCGGCCAGCAGTTGCTCATCGCCGCGCTGGACCAGAATGGCGTGCAGTTGTGGCAACCCGGTGGCAGTGTCACGCAAGTCGGACAACGTTGGTGCCTGCGCCCGCAACAGCGCAGGCGCGCACTGGGCACCGGCACAGACCAGAGAGGCGGAAAACTGACGACGAGAGAGCATGTGGCCTCGGGCTTGCGCAGGAACTGGCAGTCGCACTTGACATTGGGCAAACACCGCCGAAAACGCAAAGCACGTGCGTTCACAAGGCCGGGATCGCGGGGCCACAGCCGGATATGGCAGCCCGAAACCAGATCGGCTAACGCTCCGGACAACGTCGATTTTCCCGATCAGGCCCCCCAACCATGCCCTTGCCGCTTTCCGTTCCGGGGCTGACCATCGGCCTGTTGCTGCTGTCGAATATCTTCATGACGTTTGCCTGGTATGGCCATCTGAAGTTCAAGGACACCCCGATCATCGCGGTGATCTTCATCAGCTGGAGGATCACCTTCTTTGAATATGTGCTGATGGTGCCCGCCAACCGCATCGGCCATGGGCAGTTCAGCGCGGCCGAGCTTAAGACCATTCAGGAAGTGATTACGCTGTCGGTTTTTGCCGTGTTTTCGGTGTTTTACCTAAAGGAGCCGCTCAGCTGGAACCATCTTCTGGGCTTTGCGTTCATCGGGCTGGGAGCATTTTTCATTTTTCACAAATGGGCGTAGACGCACAACTCGCCCTGCCCGAACGGCATGGACAGGGTGCGTAGGCCCGTCTAGCAAGGCGATATGGCTGACAGCACATTTTTGAACCGCGGTACACCGCCGCATATCGCGACCCTGATCTTGCTTGCCGGGCTTTCCGCCCTGACCATGAACATCTTCCTGCCATCTCTGCCCGGAATGGCGGCGTGGTTCGAGGTGCCCTATGCGCTGATGCAGTTGTCAGTGGCGCTGTATCTGGGTCTGTCGGCGGTGTTGCAGATTCTGATCGGGCCGATTTCCGACCGCTACGGGCGGCGCAAGGTGCTGCTCTGGTCGCTGGTCCTGTTCCTGATTGCCACCGTGGGCACGCTGCTGGCACCGAATGCGACCGCGTTTCTGGTGTTCCGCATGGCGCAGGCGGTGATTGCGGCGGGCATGGTGCTGAGCCGCGCCGTGGTGCGCGACATGGTGCCCGATGATGCGCAGGCCGCCAGCATGATCGGCTATGTCACCATGGGCATGAGCATCGTGCCGATGATCGGCCCGGTCATCGGCGGCGTGCTGGAGGAAGCCATCGGCTGGCAGGCCAATTTCGGGCTGCTGCTGGTGCTGGGGCTGGTCACGCTGTGGCTGACATGGGCCGATCTGGGGGAAACCGCAACGATCCGCCCGGTCACCTTGGGCGCGCAGATGCGGCAATACCCGCAACTGCTGCGGTCGCAGCGGTTCTGGGGCTATGCGCTCTGCGCGGCCTTTGCGTCGGGGTCGTTCTTTGCCTACTTGGGGGGGGCACCCTACGTCGGGACCGAGGTATTCGGTCTGTCGGCATCGGGCGTGGGGGCGCTGTTTGCGCTGACGGCGGTGGGCTATGCGGCGGGCAACTTCGTGGCCGGTCGGTTTTCGGTGCGGATCGGGATGAACCGCATGGTGTTCATCGGCGCGCTGGTCACATTGGGCGGTCTGGGCACCCTTGCGGTGCTGACACTGGCGGGCCTGCATTCGGCCTTTGTGTTCTTTGGCTTCACCACCTTTGTCGGCTTTGGCAACGGCATGACCCTGCCCAATGCCAATGCCGGGTTGTTGTCGATCCAACCTGAACTCGCCGGCACCGCCTCGGGCTTGGGCGGGGCGATCATGATCGGTGGCGGCGCGGCGCTGGCAGCGCTTGCCGGGGCTTTGCTGGGGCCGGGCGCGTCCGAGACGCCGCTGGTACTTCTGATGCTGGCCTCTTCTGTCGGGGCGCTGCTGTCGATCCTTTGGGTGATGCGGCGGGCGCGGTCTTTGGGTCTGTCGGCCTGACCCCGTGGTGGCTTGACGGAACCTTTGCAAAGGCGACAATGGCTTTGCAAAGCGGGGGGACAGCATGGCAACGCAAAAGCTTTATGCCGGGGCAAAGCTGCGGGAAATCCGCGGGCGGCTGGGCCTGACGCAGAAACTGTTTGCCGACCGGCTGTCGGTATCCTTGCCCTACCTGAACCAGATGGAAAACAACCACCGCCCGGTCTCGGCCGGCGTGGTGCTGGCACTGGCGCAGGAATTTGGTCTGGATGTCACCGAACTGACGGTGGGCGAAAGCGAACGGCTGGTCAGCGACATGAAAGAGGCGCTGGCCGATCCGGTGTTCAGCGGGGCCAGCCCGCCGCTGGCCGATCTGCGGCTGGTGGCATCAAACGCGCCCGCTCTGGCCCGCACCCTGCTGGACCTGCATCGCGCTTACCGCCAGACCCATGAACGCCTGGCCTCGCTGGACGAAGCGCTGGGGCGTGAAGATGCAGCATTACGGCCGTCGCCCTGGGAAGAAGTGCGCGATTTCTTTCACTATTGCGACAATTACCTTGATGCGGTGGACCGCGCCGCAGAACATTTCATCACCGGCCCGCAGGGTCGCCGTGATGTGATCGCAGCCGCGCGCGAGGCACTGGACCGGCGCGGGATCAGCCTGCACTTCGGCGACACGGGCGCCATGCGCCGCTATGATCCGGCCACCCGGCAGTTGCACATCTCGGCCCGCAGCGCAGAGCCGACGCAGCGGTTTCAAGTGTTGCATCAGGTGGCGCTGCTCACCCAGAACGACCTGCTGGATGCCACACTGGACCTTGCGCGCTTTCACACGCCCGAGGCACGCGAGATCGCCAAGATCGGGCTGGCCAACTACTTCGCGGGGGCCGCCCTGCTGCCCTACCGCGCCTTTCTCGACGCGGCAGGCACCACCCGGCATGATCTGGAACGGCTGGCCGATCTGTTCGGGGCCAGCATCGAACAGGTCGCGCACCGGCTGTCCACCCTGCAACGCCCGGGGGCCAAGGGCATTCCGTTCTTTTTCGTGCGGGTCGATCAGGCAGGCACCATCACCAAACGCCATTCGGCCACCCGGCTGCAATTTGCGCGCTTCGGCGGGGCCTGTCCGCTGTGGAACGTGCATCAGGCTTTTGAAACCCCGGGCCGTTTCCTGCGTCAGCTGGCGGAAACGCCCGATGGCGTGCGCTACCTGTGCCTGTCGCGCGACGTGTCAAAACCGGGCGGCGCGTTCCACGCCCCGACCCGGCGCTATGCCATCGGGCTGGGCTGCGAGGTGCAGCACGCATCGGCGCTGGTCTATTCCGACGGGCTGGACCTGAAAGGCAGGTTCGAGCCCATCGGCATTTCCTGCCGGATCTGCGAACGCCCCGATTGCCACCAACGCTCGGTCCCGCCGCTGGAACGCCGGTTGCGCGTCAACCCCGACCGGCGCGATGTGCTGCCGTATGAGATCTTGTCCTGATCCGTGAAACGCCCGTGGCCGAGTTGGGTCAGGCGGCACCGCCCCCTGACCCGGCAAAGTCAGCCGTGACTGTCGGCACCATGCGCCAGATGATGCGCGATGTGGTCCTTGAGATGCAGGCGCTGACGGCGCAAGGCGGCCTCGGCCTCTTCCGACAGCGTGTCGACGCGGGTTTCGGCCCGGTGCACGGCGCGGTTGATGTCGGTGTATTGCACCAGCAATCCGGCAAAATGCGGATCTGCCAGTTTCAGCGCGTGAATCTTGTCGGTTTGACCCGGGAATTCCTCGGCCAGTTCGTGCGGGGTGTTGGACATCTGCGCCTCCTGTTGCTTGTGTCGGGGCCAGTTTAGCAAGGCAGCGCGCCGCGTGCCTTGACCCTGATCAAATCAACGGCGCGCGGGACGGAAGCCTGCGGCCCTTGCCTCGGCCTCGGTGCAGAACCATGCCTCGCCCTTGCGGGTGTCGATGCGGGTCGCGGCATAATCGCGCTGGCCGGGGCGGTGGTAGATGCGGCCTGACTGGCCGATGTTGCCCTTGATGGCACAACCGCCGGGGGCTGTCTGTGCGGCGGGGGCCACAGCGCGCCGGTGCGCTTCCGGCGTGGTCATCCGCCCTGCCCACAAGCCAAGGCCCGACGATCTGGCGGCAGCCTCGTCCCGGACATAGCGGTCGGAATAGCGCGGATAGGCCTGCGCCGCCCCGGCCAGCACCATCGCACGCGACAGGTCCATGCCGCCCGCCGTGCAGGTGGCGACCATACGGCCATAACGGTCGGTGTCTTCGCGCATGCAGGTTACTTTACGGTTGCCGATCGTGCGGGCCAGCATTTTGGCCGACCATGCGCCACAGTCCCAGCTTTGCCCCGCACGCACGCAGCTTTGCCCCCGCTCCGGTGCGTCGATGCCGAACAGGCGCACGCGCTGGCCCTGCAGGTCCAGCGTATCGCCGTCAATCACCCGCGCTGCGCCATCGCGGGTGACGGCAAGGGCGTGAGGGGCCAGCGAGAGGGCCAGCAGAACGAGAAGGGAACGAAAAATTAACATGGCCCAGAGTTCGGGCCATTCCCTCAGCGTCGCAAGCTAAAAGTTAACAGATGGTTAACGCGCGTTAAGCTTGTTGCCCGAAGCCATCACCGCTGCGCCACCTGCCAAGCCGGATTGATCCACGGGCCAAGGTTCATCGGGGCCAGCGGCGTGCGGCCCAGAATGTGATCTGCCGCCTTTTCCCCCACCATGATCGACGGCGCGTTCAGGTTGCCATTGGTCACCTGCGGGAACACCGAACTGTCCGCCAGACGCAAGCCATCGACCCCGATCACCCGGCATTCGGGATCGACCACCGCCATCGGGTCGCTGCGCCGCCCCATCCGGGCGGTGCCGCAGGGGTGGTAGGCAGATTCGACATGCTCGCGCAGGAACGCGTCGATCTCATCATCGGTCTGCACCTGCAACCCCGGCTGGATCTCGGATTTGACAAAGGGGGCCATGGCGGGTTGGGCGAACACCTCGCGCGTCAGGCGGATGGCGGCGCGGAATTCAGCCCAGTCGTCGGGATGCGACATATAGTTGAACCGGATCACCGGGTTGTCCTTGGGATCGGCAGACCGCAGCGTGACCGACCCGCGCGATTTCGACCGCATCGGCCCGACATGGGCCTGAA
This sequence comes from Pseudotabrizicola sediminis, assembly GCF_004745575.1. GTDB lineage: Bacteria > Pseudomonadota > Alphaproteobacteria > Rhodobacterales > Rhodobacteraceae > Pseudotabrizicola > Pseudotabrizicola sediminis. The sequence goes on from NZ_RPEM01000003.1 coordinate 165,054, forward strand.
ACCCGTGCCCCCCCGCCGCGACCTTGCCATCATAGCGCACCGCAATCGGCAGGAAATGATACTGAATATCGGGATACTCGATCCCCGCGCGCGACCGGATGAAGGCACAGGCTTCGAACTGGTTGCTGGCCCCCAGCCCCTTGCCGGTAAACAGCCATTGCGCCCCGATCAGCGCCTTGCTCCAGATATTCCAGTGCTTGTAGAGGGTTATCGGCTGCGACGCGGCGAACTGGAAATAGATTTCCAGATGGTCCTGAAGATTGGCCCCCACGCCGGATCGGTCCGCGATCAGCGGGATGCCGTGGCGCGCCAGCTCTGCTGCCGGGCCAATGCCGGACAGCATCAAGAGTTTCGGGCTGTTGAGCGAGGAGGCGGCGATGATCACCTCACGCCCCGCCTGCACCACAAAGGGCGTGCCGCCCTGATCCACCTCGACCCCGGTGGCGCGGCCATTCTCGATCACCACGCGGCGGGCGTTGCCGCGCAACAGCTGCACATTGCCCCCCGCCATCGCGGGCTTGAGGTAGGCATTGGCGGCAGACCAGCGACGCCCCTTGTAGATCGTGGCCTCCATCGGGCCAAAGCCCTCTTGTTGCTGGCCATTGTAATCGTCGGTCACCGGATAGCCCGCTTGCGCCCCCGCTTCGATGAAAGCGTTGAACAGCGGGTTGTCGCGCGGGCCACGGGTGATGTGCAGCGGCCCATCGGTGCCGCGATATTCGGGCCCCGATCCACCGTGCGACTGCTCCATCCGCCGGAAATAGGGCAGCACATCGGCATAGCCCCAGCCATCGGCCCCCATTTCGGCCCAGGTGTCATAATCGCGGGCGTGGCCGCGCACATAGACCATGCCGTTGATGCTGCTGGACCCGCCGATGACCTTGCCGCGCGGCGTGGCCAACCTGCGCCCGCCAAGATGCGGCTCAGGCTCCGACTGCAGACCCCAATCGTAGATTCCCATGTTCATCGGGTAAGACAGCGCCGCCGGCATCTGGATGAAGGGGCCGGCGTCCGACCCGCCCGCTTCGATCATCGTGACGCGCCGGCCGGCCTCGGCCAACCGATACGCCATGGCGCAACCGGCAGAGCCTGCCCCGATGATGATGTAATCCGCATGCATGTGTTTGTTTCTTCAGTGAAAGGCTTCAGTAAGGCGCATCGACCGGGCCCATGCCGACATAGACCGACTTGACCTGCGTATAATGCTGCACCGCCGCATGGCCGTTTTCACGACCCACGCCTGAGGCTTTCATGCCGCCGAACGGGGCCTCTACGGGCGTCAGGTTATAGGCGTTGATCCAGCAGGTTCCGGCTTGCAACTGGCCGATCACCCGGTGGGCGCGGGTGATGTCGGCGGTGAACACCCCCGCCGCCAGCCCGAATTCGGTGGCATTGGCACGGGTGATCGCCTCTTCCTCGGTGTCGAAATCCAGCACGGCCATGACCGGGCCGAACACCTCTTCCCGCGCAAGTGTCATGTCATCGGTGACATCGGCAAACACCGTCGGCTGCACGAAATAGCCGGTGTTCAGCGCCGCGCGCGCCCCACCGGTGACCAGACGCGCGCCCTCAGTCTTGGCGGTGTCGATGTAGCCCATGACCTTGGCAAGCTGCACGTCAGACACCAGCGGCCCCATCTGGGTGGCATCGTCCAGCGGGTCGCCCAGCACCATCGCCTCTGCCCGCACTTTCAGCCGGGACAGGAAGGCATCCTTGATACCCTTTTGCACGAACACCCTTGTGCCATTGCTGCACACCTGCCCGGCGGAATAGAAATTCGCCATCATCGCGGCGCCCACCGCATCCTCAAGGCTGGCGTCATCAAAGATGATCAGCGGCGACTTGCCGCCCAACTCCATCGTCACATGGCGCATCCCCTCGGCCGCAGCGGCATAAACCTTGCGCCCCGTCGGCACCGATCCGGTCAGCGACACCTTGGCCACGCGCGGATCGGTGACCAGTGCACCACCGACCGCCCCCCTGCCCTGCACCACATTGAACAGACCCGCAGGCAGACCCGCCTCGATATAGATCTCCGCCAGTTTTAACGCGCCCAAGGGGGTCACTTCGGACGGTTTGAACACCATCGCATTGCCAAATGCCAAGGCCGGCGCCGATTTCCAGCAGGCGATCTGGCTGGGGTAGTTCCACGCGCCAATACCGACGCACACCCCCAAAGGCTCGCGCAGTGTATAGACGAAATCACCGCCCAGCGGAATCGTCTCACCCGTTACAGTCGGCGCCAGCCCCGCGAAATATTCCAGCGCATCGGCCCCCGAGGGCCAGTCGGCGACGCGGGTTTCCTGAACAGGTTTCCCGGTATCCAGCGTTTCCAGCTGCGCCAGTTCCTCGCCCCGGTCGCGGATCATGTCGGCAGCACGGCGCAGGATGCGGGCGCGCTCCACCGGGCGGGTGGCGGCCCATTGGCCTTGCGCACGGGTGGCCGCGGCCAGGGCACGGTCGATCAGCGCCGGTGTCGCCTCATGCAACCGGGCGATGACCGCGCCGGTGGCGGGATAGATCACGTCAATCACTGCGCCTGCGGTGTCTTCGACATAAGCGCCATCAATGAAATGGCTGGCGGTTGGTTGCGCTTTCATGCGTCATCCCCCGTTAGGTGTGAATTCAGATAGTTCAGCGCGGTCGCCACTGCCGCCTCGCCATCGGGCGGGCCGGATTTCAGCACCTCGCGCAGGTAAAGACCGTCAATCAGCGCGCCCAGACCATCGGCCAGGGCCGGCGCTTTTGCCCCGGCCAACGGGCGCAGGCAGGTCATCAGGTTGGATCGCAACCGCCGCTGGTAAATCGCCAGCAACCGCCGCGCCTGTGGAACGGTCTGCGCCAGCACCCAGAAGTTCAGCCAGGCCCCCACCGCCTCGCGCCGGAAGTTGCCGGGGCTGAAACTGGCGCGCAGAATGGCGCCAAGCCGCGCCTCCGGCCCCTGCGACGCGGCCAGGGCACCACGCACCTCGGCCCCGTACAGCGACAGGATATGGCGCATTGCCGCCAGAAACATCTCTTCCTTCGATCCGAAATAATGGTGCGCCAGTGCCGGTGACATGCCTGCCCGACGGGCAATCTGGCTTACCGTCACGTCCAGAGACCCGGCCCGCCCGATCTCAACGATCGTGGCTTTGACCAGCGCGTCCTTTCGGATAGGCTCCATCCCGAGTTTGGGCATTTTGGTGTGGCCTTGTGGAAATTGCTTGCCAAACCGAGTAAGCTTGAAGTTCATTGACTCGTCAATCAACAAAAAACAGGGAATGCCGCATGACCCTCCGTTCCGCTCTTCTGGCCACCACCGTCACCTTTGCTTTCGCTGGCAGCGCCTTCGCCGCCAGCTGCGACAAGGTCATCTTTTCCGATGTTGGCTGGACCGACATCACCGCCACCACCGCCGCCACGACGGTGGTTCTTGATGCCTTGGGCTATCAGACCGAGATCAAGCTGCTGTCGGTGCCGGTGACCTATACCGGGCTGGCGGGCAATGACATCGACGTCTTCCTTGGCAACTGGATGCCCACGATGGAGGCCGATATCGCTCCGTACCGCGAGGCGGGCACGGTCGACACGGTGCGCACCAATCTGGAAGGCGCGAAATACACTCTTGCCACCAATGCCGCGGGGGCAGCGCTTGGCATCGCCGATTTCAACGACATCGCCGCGCACAAAGACGCGCTGGACGGCCAGATCTATGGCATCGAGCCGGGCAATGACGGCAACCGGCTGATCCTTGACATGATCGAGAGCGGACCCTTCGGTCTGGACGGTTTCAAGATCGTCGAATCCTCTGAACAGGGGATGCTGTCGGCGGTGACGCGAGCCGACCGTGACAGCAAGCCGATCATCTTTCTGGGCTGGGAACCGCACCCGATGAACGCCAATTTCGAGCTGACCTATCTGACCGGCGGCGATGACTATTTCGGCCCCGATTTTGGCGGTGCCGTGGTGGCAACCAACACCCGCGCCGGCTATGCCGCGGAATGCCCGAACACCGGCAAACTGCTTCAGAACCTGTCCTTCACGCTGGCCATGGAAAACGAGATCATGGGCGCGATCCTGAACGACGGCACCGATCCGGCAGAGGCGGCAAAGACATGGCTGGCCGCCAATCCCGCCGCATGGGAGGCGTGGCTGGACGGCGTGACCACCAACGATGGCGGCGACGCCAAGGCCGCCGTGGCCGCCGCGCTGAACTGAGCGGCGACAGTGACCTGACGGGGACGCTTGACGAAAGCGCGGGGGCGTCGCGCCCCCCTGGCCGCCGGTCCTCGGGCCGGTGGCGGACCCGCGGTTAACCCCGCGGAGTATTTCAAAAAGATACAAGGGGCGGGCCGCGGTCATGGACTGGCTGACAGATCACAAGCTGCCGGTGGGCAGAACGGCGAAAGCGGTGTTCGACTGGATGAATGCCAATCTGGGCGGCGTGTTCGATGCCATCTCGGATGCGATGGAAGCGATGATCGACGCGATCCTGTGGTGTCTGGAAACGCCGCACCCGCTGGTCATCGTCGGGCTGTTCGTGGCGCTGACCTGGGCGCTGCAACGGCGCTGGACAATCTGTCTGGGGGTGCTCGCAGGGTTCCTGTTCATCCTCAATCAGGGCTACTGGGACGAGACGATGGAAAGCCTGACCCTGATCCTGTCGGCCTGTGTGGTCTGCATGGGAATCGGCGTGCCCATCGGCATCGCCACCGCGCACCGGCCCCGGCTTTATGCCGCCATGTCGCCGGTGCTCGACCTGATGCAGACCTTGCCCACCTTTGTTTACCTGATCCCCGCCATCGTGTTCTTCGGCCTTGGCATGGTGCCCGGCCTGATTGCCACGGTGATCTTCGTGCTGCCCGCCCCGATCCGGCTGACCCATCTGGGCGTGTCGTCCACCCCCACGCCGCTGCTTGAGGCCGCCACCGCCTTTGGGGCGACCCCCAGCCAGCGGTTGTGGAAGGTGGAATTGCCCTATGCCCTGCCGCAGATCATGGCGGGACTGAACCAGACCATCATGCTGTCGCTGTCGATGGTGGTGATCGCGGCGCTGGTGGGCGCGAACGGGTTGGGCGTGCCGGTGGTGCGGGCGCTGAATTCGGTGAACACCTCGCTGGGGTTCGAATCGGGTTTCATCATCGTGGTCGTGGCCATCATGCTGGACCGGATGCTGCGGGTGCGGTCATGAATGCCGTTGAATTCGACCGGGTGTCGATTGTCTTTGGTGACCACCCGGACCGCGCCCTGCCCCTGATGGATCAGGGGCTCAGCCGCGCCGAAGTACAGGCAAAGACCGGGCAGGTGCTGGGGGTGCATGATTGCAGCCTGACCGTGGCGACGGGAGAGATTCTGGTGCTGATGGGCCTGTCAGGCTCGGGCAAATCCACCCTGCTGCGGGCGGTTAACGGGCTGAACCCAGTCGTGCGGGGCCGGGTGCTGGTGCGCGATGGCGACTGGACCTGTGATGTCGCCAGCGCCCCGCCGTCCGAGTTGCTGAAGGTGCGGCGCGAGTGCATTGCCATGGTGTTTCAGGCCTTTGGCCTGCTGCCTTGGCGCACGGTGCGCGAAAATGTCGGGCTGGGGCTGGAACTTGCGGGACAAAACGCGGCACAGCGGCGCGCCAAGGTCGATGAACAACTGGAGCTTGTGAACCTGACGCAATGGGCCGACCGCAAGGTGGGCGAGCTGTCGGGCGGCATGCAGCAGCGCGTGGGCCTTGCGCGCGCCTTCGTGACCGAAGCCCCGATCCTTCTGATGGACGAGCCGTTTTCGGCGCTCGACCCGCTGATCCGCGCAAAACTGCAGGATGAACTCCTTGACCTGCAGGCCAAACTGAAACGCACGATCATCTTCGTCAGCCATGATCTGGACGAGGCGTTCAAGATCGGCAACCGGATCGCGCTGATGGAGGGCGGGCGGATCGTACAGACCGGCACAGCGCGCGAAATCATCGCCAATCCGGTCGATGACTATGTGCAGGACTTTGTGGCCCACATGAACCCGCTATCCGTGCTGACCGCGCGCGATGTGATGGTGGCGGGGGAAACCGCCTCTGCCCACGCGGTGGGTGCAGAAACCCCTGTGCGCGAGATCATGGCCATGATCCGCGATGGCGCGGGCGAGATGGCGGTGACGGAACACGGCGCGCGCATCGGGGTGCTGCGCGCCGGGGCCGTGATGGGGCGGCTGATCAACCCGCGAACGGGCTGATCATTCGGCGGCCTTGGGGACCGCCTTTTTTGCAGCGGGCTTCTTGGCCGCCGGTTTTTTGGCCGCCGGTTTTGCCGCGGCCTTGGCCGGAGCTTTCTTTGCCGCCGGTTTTGCCGCCTTTTCCGCTGCTGGCGCCACTTTTTTGGCCGCAGCCTTCTTCGGCGCAGCTTTCTTCTTGCCCGGCGATTTCGCCACCTTTTCCGCAATCAGCTCCAGCGCCTGATCCAGATTGATGTCTTCGGGCGCAATCTCTTTGGGGATGGTCGCATTGACCTTTTCCCATTTGATATAAGGCCCATAGCGCCCCGGCATCACCGTGATCGACCCGCCATCCGGGTGGTCGCCCAGCGCCTTGATGGGTTCCGCCGGGGCCGCCGCGCCACGCCCGCGCGTGGCCTTTTGTGCCAGCACTTCCATCGCGCGGTTCATGCCGATGGTGAACACCTCTTCCACGTCCGGAATGTTGGCATAAACCTTGCCGTGCTTGACATAGGGTCCATAGCGCCCGATCGCCGCCTCCACCGGTTCACCATCCTCGGGGTGCAGCCCGATCTGGCGCGGCAAGGACAACAGCTCCAGCGCACGCTCCAGCGTCAGGCTGTCGGCACCCCACCCCTTGGGCAGGCTGGCGCGGTCGGGCTTGGGCTGCTCTTCCGTCGCCTCGCCGCGCTGCACATAAGGACCAAAGCGACCCGCGCGCAGCGAAATCGGCAGGCCGTTTTCATCATTGCCCAAAATGCGGCCATCGGCCCCACCGGCATCCTCCCCGCCCGAGATCGGGCGGGTGTAGCGGCATTCGGGGTAGTTCTTGCAGCCAATGAAAGCAGACCCCGACCGCGCCGTTTTCAGGTGCAGCCGCCCGGTACCGCAGGTCGGGCAGGAACGTGGGTCAGACCCATCCTCGCGCAGCGGGTACAGATGCGGCGACAGGAAATCATCAATCTTTTCCAGCACCTCACCAATCCGCAGATCAGCGGTTTCGGCCACGGCGGCGGAAAAATCACGCCAGAACCGTTCCAGCACGTCCTTGTAATCCATCGTGCCAGCCGACACGTCATCCAGCTGGTTTTCCAGATCGGCGGTGAAATCATATTCCACATAGCGGCGGAAATAGTTGGTCAGGAACGCCGTGACCAACCGACCCTTGTCTTCGGGGATCAGACGGTTCTTGTCCTTGCGCACATATTCGCGGTCCTGAATCGTGGACAGCACTGACGCATAGGTCGAGGGCCGCCCGATGCCCAACTCTTCCATGCGCTTGACCAGCGTTGCCTCGGTATAGCGCGGTGGGGGCTGGGTGAAGTGCTGTTCGGGCGAGATGTCGCGTTTTTCCGCCGGCTCGCCCTGCATGATCTGCGGCAGGCGGCCACCTTCTTCATCCTCGTCATCCCGGCCTTCGTCATAGACCTTGAGGAAACCGTCAAACTGCACCACCTGACCGGTGGCGCGCAGGGTCACCTGCCCATCGGCACTGCCCACATCCACCGTGGTGCGTTCTAACCGCGCCGCCGCCATCTGGCTGGCAATCGTGCGCTTCCAGATCAGGTCATACAGGTTCGCCTGATCCTTTTCCGACAGCTTCAGCTTTTCCGGGGCCGCCGCCATTTCGGTCGGGCGGATACATTCATGCGCTTCCTGCGCGTTCTTGGCCTTGTTCTTGTAGATGCGTGGCTGGTCAGGCACATAGGCCGCGCCAAAGCGGTCCTTGATCGCGTCACGTGCCTGCGTCACCGCCTCGGGCGCCATGTCGATGCCATCGGTCCGCATATAGGTGATGTGACCGGCCTCATACAGCCGCTGCGCCGTGCTCATGCACTGCTTGGCGCCCATGCCCAGCTTGCGGCTGGCTTCTTGCTGCAGGGTCGATGTCATGAAGGGCGGGTACGGGTTGCGGGTGGCGGGCTTGGCCTCCACGCTTTGCACGCTCAAGGTTCGGGAAGTGACAGCCTGCACCGCCAATTCGGCGGCTTCACTGGTCGTAATGTCGAATTTGTCCAGTTTCTTGCCGCCCAGCACGGTCAGCCGCGCCTCAAACTCCTGGCCGCGCGGGGTGACCAGAACCGCCCGCACCGACCAGTATTCGCGGGCGCGGAACGCCTCGATCTCCATCTCGCGCTCGACGATCAGCCGCAGACAGACCGATTGCACCCGCCCCGCCGATTTCGACCCCGGCAGCTTGCGCCACAGCACCGGCGACAGCGTGAAGCCCACCAGATAATCCAACGCGCGGCGGGCCAGGTAGGCCTCGACCAGTGGCGTGTCGATCTCGCGCGGGTTCTTCATCGCCAGCGTCACCGCATCCTTGGTGATGGCGTTGAAGGTGACGCGCGACACCTTCTTGCCCTTTTTCAGGCTGCTGGCCAGCGCCTCGCGCAGGTGCCACGAAATCGCCTCGCCCTCGCGATCAGGGTCGGTCGCAAGGATCAGCGTATCGTCGGTTTTCAGGGCTTCCGTGATGGCGCGGATGTGCTTTTTGCTGTCCGCAGCCACCTCCCATGTCATCGCAAAATCATGCTCGGTGTCGACCGACCCATCCTTTGGCGGCAGGTCGCGGACATGGCCGTAAGAGGCCAGAACCGTATAGTCAGAGCCAAGATATTTGTTGATTGTCTTGGCCTTGGCAGGAGATTCGACTACGACAACGGCCATGAAATTCCCTTTATGCACGAAAGCCCCGAGAGGCGCGGCAAGATGTGGGCGAAGTGGTGCGAATGTCAATGCAACAATCGGGGGGCAACAATCGGGGGGCAACAATCGGGGGGCAACAATCGGGGGGCAACACTCCGGGCGGGCAACTGTGAGCAGCACTCCGGCCCCCTCGCTCCGGGGCAACCCTCCGGCAGGCACGCCGGGGCCCGGCGGATCAGTCGATCCGGCTGAGCAGCCCGCCGGGGGCGCGATGTACGCGGCCATCCAGTTCCAGCGTCAACAGATGCTGCGCCACCGTGGCGGGCGGCATCGACAGATCGCGGATCAGCTGATCTTCGGCCAGCGGGCTGGGGCCAAGCCGCGCAAGGATCTGGCCGTGCACCGCCGCGATATCGGCCAGCGGGCGGCGGGCCGGGGTGGGGCCGGGAACCGGGTCAGCCACCGGTTCGGGCGGGGGCGCGGGGAAATCGACCACCGTGCCGCCGACCACCTCCAGCACATCGGCCGGCCCCCGGATCAGCGTCGCCCCGTCGCGCAGCAGCGCGTTACAGCCCGCCGCGCGGGCGTCAAACGGATGCCCCGGCACCACCAGCACATCGCGCCCCTGATCCAGCGCGGTTTTCGCAGTGATGATCGAGCCAGAGCGGGAGGCCGCCTCCACCACCACCACCGCGCGCGACAGGCCCGACACGATGCGGTTGCGCTGCGGGAAATGCCGGGCCTGTGGTTGCAGGCCCATGGGTTGTTCCGACACGAGGCACCCTTGTTCGGTGATCTGCGCCATCAGCCGGGCGTTTTCTTCGGGGTAGGCCACATCAACCCCGCCCGCCTGCACCGCTACCGTGCCAGTCAGCAGCGTCGCCTCATGCACCGCCGTGTCAATGCCGCGCGCCAGACCCGACACGGTGACAAAGCCTGCCTGCGCCACGCCATCAGCTAAACGCCGCGCCATGCGCAGCCCCAGCGAGGATGCATTGCGCGCGCCCACCAGCGCCAGCAGCGGGCGGTGCAACAGGGCGGCATCGCCCATCACCCAAAGCACCGGCGGCGCATCGGGCAGGTCGCACAGCGGCAGCGGATAGGCCCCGGCACCCCAGACAATCAGCTGCGCCCCGGCAGCACGGCCCTGCGCCAGTTCATGCCGGGCGACCTCAACCGGGCAGACCGCATAATTCTCAACTCCCGCCGCACGCGCCACATCGGGCAAGGCCGCCAGTGCCGCGCGCGCAGACCCATGTTCCGACAGCAACCGGTGCCAGGTGACCGGCCCGACTTTGCGGGAACGAATGAGGCGCAGGCAATCCACCGGGTCATCGTCCAGGGGTGTGGGGTGGGGTGTGGGTTTGGATGTCAGTCCCATGTCCGCCTCGCCTCATTCGCAGGGTCAGACTGCACCGGGTAAGGTTAACAGCTGGTGAATCAACTGACTCAATCCATGGAACGATGATTTCAAGCCTGCACGCCCCGTACCGCCCTTGGCCCGGCGGTTTCCGGCAGGTCTGGCGAAAACAGGCTGGCAAGTGTCGGGAAGATGATGGACGCCGTGTCAAAAGTTTGATCAAATGTCGCGCAACGGCCCATACCGGGCCAGATGGGAGCGCCAAGCCATGATGAACGCCGAAGTTGCCCTGCGCCGGGAGGATGCCATCTCACGCGGGGTGGGCATGATGACCCAGATCTATGCCGACCGCGCGCTGAACGCCGAGGTCTGGGATATCGAAGGCAACCGATACATCGACTTTGCCGCGGGCATCGCGGTGGTCAACACCGGGCATTGCCATCCGCGTGTCATGGCCGCAGTGACCGAACAGCTGGGCCGCTTCACCCACACCTGCCATCAGGTGATGCCTTATGAAAATTACATCCGTCTGGCCGAACGGCTGAACGACAAGGTGCCGGGCGATTTCAAGAAAAAGACCATCTTCGTCACGACCGGCGCCGAGGCTTGCGAGAATGCGGTGAAGATCGCCCGTATCGCCACCGGGCGCAATGCGGTGATCGCCTTTGGCGGCGGCTTCCATGGGCGTACCTTCATGGGCATGTCGCTGACCGGCAAGGTAGAGCCCTACAAGAAGGGCTTCGGCGCGATGATGCCCGATGTGTTCCACGTCCCCTTCCCGATGGAGCCGCATGGCATTTCCACCAAGGATGCGATGGCCGGGATTGAAAAGCTGTTCAAATCCGATCTGGACCCGGCGCGCGTGGCCGCCATCATCTTTGAACCGGTGCAGGGCGAAGGCGGGTTCTATCCCGCGCCCGCCGACCTGATCAAAGCCATCCGCGCGCTGTGCGACACCCATGGCATCGTGATGATCGCCGATGAGGTGCAGACCGGCTTTGCCCGCACCGGCCATCTGTTCGCGATGGAGGCTTACGGCGTCGCCGCCGACCTTACCACGATGGCCAAGGGGCTGGCGGGCGGCCTGCCGCTGGCCGCTGTCACCGGGCGCGCCGAGCTGATGGACGCCGCCAACCCCGGGGGCTTGGGCGGCACCTATGCCGGCAATCCGCTGGGCATCGCCGCCGCCAATGCGGTGCTGGATGTGATCGAGGACGAAGATCTGTGCGCCCGGGCCAATGAACTGGGCAGCCGGTTGAAACAACGACTGGAATCGATCCGCGCCACCGCGCCCGAGATTATCGACATCCGTGGCCCCGGTTTCATGGTCGCGGTGGAATTCGCCAATCCCGGCACCCACGCCCCCGATGCGGGCTTTACCGCCCGGGTCCGGGCCGAGGCGCAGAAGCGCGGGCTGATCCTGCTGACCTGCGGGGTTTACGGCAATGTGGTGCGCTTCCTTGCCCCGATCACCATTCCCGATGCCCATTTCGCCGAAGGGCTGGATATTCTGGAAGCCTCGGTCATCGCCGCGCGCAACGGCTGATCTTTAGGGCAAACGCCCCGCCTGACAGCCCTGCGCTGTCGGGCGGGGCGCAGAACGCGGGTTCCGCCCCTGCCCGCAAAGATGACGCTACGGCAAGCAGCGGGTACGACCCTGACATCACGACACCAAAGCCACCAGCCATAAGCAAATGCTAACTTTTGGTTGAGAAAGCAGTGACAACTGCTCGCGAATGGGTTGTAGATGATTCGGCATCGCGCCCTCACAGCTGATACCGGAAGACTGTCAAACCTGATGTCATTCACCGCTGATCAATTCCACATTCTGGAAGATTTTGCCGATCAGGACAGAATAGAATCTGTTCTGGCCGGGGTTGTCCGACACTGCGGTGCATCTGCGGGGCTGTTGCTGGTCGGCCCGCCCGACATCACGGCTGCGGTCCGGGTCGCCCATCCCGACTCGGCGATGGCAGAGCTGTGTGCGGCAGTGGCGGCAGGCAAGATCTCGGATGATCTGACAAAAGGCCCCCGGCGCAGGCTGGATCTGGGCACCATCTGCGGGCAACCCGCCGCGCTGGTGCTGAACCTTGGGAAAAAGCCGCTGCCGCCCGAAAGCGTGGCCACGCTGGAAAAGCTGCGCACCTCCCTGCGCGTGGCACTGGACCGCTGGTGTTCGGGCAACAACGCGGCCCGTCTGGCCGGGCTGGCGTCGCTGTTCGATATGTGGATCTGGGAAACCGATTCGCAGGGCGAGCTTAGCTACCTGTGCCCCCCCGCGCCGGACGACAGCAACGCGACACCCAAGGCAGATCACCTGCATTCCGACGACTGGGCCGGCGTCGACTGGTGCAGCCTGCGGGCTCGCATGGCGCAGCATGTGCCGATCCGCAATCATATCCATGCGATGAAAATGCCCGACGGAACGCAGCGCTGGCTGCGCAGCAACGGCACGCCAAGGCGCGATGCGGCGGGCAGGTTTCTGGGCTATACCGGGCTGAGCTCGGAACGGCCCGAACCGTCTGCAGACGAGTATAACGCCATCGCCGCCTATGACCGGCTGACGGCCATCCTGGCCGTCGTGCCGAATCTGATTTTCGAAATCACGGCGGACGGGCGCTATACCGATTTCATCGCTGGCCCGTCAGACCAGCTGGCGGACGCGCGCGAAACCCTGCCCGGCCGCCAGTTCGAGGATATCTTGCCGCCGGACATTGCCGCCAAAAACCGCCTGGCGCTGCAAGAGGCGCTGGAAACGGGCCGCAGCACGCCGATCCGGTACAAACTGGACTCGCACTGGTATGAATCCGTCGGTGCGCGGAAACTGGGCGACAAGCGCGATGAAGAGCCGACCGTCATCTTTGTGGTCCGCGATGTCACCCGCGACATGCAGAAATCCGACGACCTGAGCCGTCTGAACCGCGTCGTCGAAAACATGTCCAACCTAGTGGTGGTTGTCGATCGCGAAAAGCGGATCACCTGGGCCAACCAGGCCTGGGAACGCCGCACCGGCTGGGCGCTCGCCGAAGTGGCGGGGCGCGATCTGTCCAATCTGGTGCGCGGGGCCAATCCTGACCCGGAAAACAAAAAAGCGGTCGATCAGGCCATTGCGCGGGCCGAGCATTATCATGGCGACGCAATCAATTTTGATCGACAAGGTGACGCATATTGGATCGATTTCAATATCCTGCCCCTGTTCGACAGGGACGGCAACGTCACCGGCCATGTCTCGATCGAAACCGATATTACCGCCCAAAAGGCCAGCGAGGCAAAGACGGTACAACTGGCCGAAGAGGCGGACCGTCTGCGCGACCGGCTGCACAATGCCATCGAAACCCTGCCGGACGGCGTCCTGATCTGGGATGCCGACGAACGGCTGGTCTTCGCCAACTCGGCCTACAAGCGGATGCATCCCGCAGTGGCCGACATCCTGCTTCCGGGTGTGCACCAGCAAGAGGTGCTGGATCTTGGCATCAAAAAAGGGATCTTTCTCGACGCCATCGGCCGGGTCGACGCGTGGTTGGCCGAACAGTGGCAACGCTACAAGAACCCCAACATCGACGAGGTGCTGGCATCCGATGACCGCTGGATCCGGCGAGTCGATCTGCGCACGTCCGACGGCGGGCGGATCGCGGTGCGGATCGACACCACCGAACGGCACCGCCAGCTTCAGGCGCTGGACGAGGCGCACCGGTCCCTCGCCGAAGCGCGCGACTCGCTGGCGCAGATTATCGAAAGCGCGGATGTCGGAACCTGGGACTGGCGCGTTGACACCGGCGCTTTGCGGATCGGCGGGCGCTATGCCCAGATGCTGGGCTATACCCCCGAAGAACTGGGCGAGCCGTCGGATGCCATGTTCCGCGCCCTTGTGCATCCCACTGATCTGCTGCGTCTGGACCATTCGGAACGGCAGGATTTTGCCCCCCTGCCCGACGGGCGCGAAGTGGTGCGCGAGCATCAGTTGCGCATGCGCCGCAAGGATGGCAGCTGGGCCTGGATCATGTCGCGCTCTGCCGTCACCGAGCGGGCCCCCGATGGCACGCACAGGGCTGTCGTCGGCATTCACCTCGACATCACCGAGCGCAAGAATCTGGAAGATCTGGTGCTGAGCAATCAGGCCTTCCTGACCGAGGTGATGGATACCTCTATTTCGGCCATCATTGTGATGGATAGCCAAGACCGCATCACCTATGCCAATGCCGAGGCAGAACGCATCCTGGGCCGCGACCGGAACACCATCGAAGGCTTGACCTATTGCGATCCGATCTGGCGCATCACCGATGCAGACGGCAACCCATTGCCCGCCGAAGCCCTGCCGGGCCGCCGGGCGCAGGTGGAAAATACCATTGTACGCGACGCGCGCATCGGCATCGAATGGCCGGACGGCACCCGTCGCATCCTGTCGGTCAATGCCGTGCCGCACCACGGGATTGACCAGAACACCTCTGAAAAGCTCACGATCGCGTCTTTCGTCGACATCACCGATGACCTGAACAAGGCGGCCCGGCTGGAGCACGCGCTGCTAGAAGCGCAGGCCGCCAGCCAGTCGAAATCGACCTTCCTTGCGAATATGAGCCATGAAATCCGCACCCCCCTAAACGGAGTCCTTGGCATGGCCGAATTGCTTGACGGACTTATCAAGGATCCGCGCGAAAAAGACATGATCGGAACCATCCGGCGCTCTGGCGAATTATTATTGAATGTCTTGAACGAGGTGCTGGACATGTCAAAAATCGAAGCAGGGAAGATGGTCATCGAACAGATCCCGTTCATACCGGCAGAAATCGCACGGCAGGTCGAGCCGCTTCACGGGCTGCGGGCTGAAGAAAAGGGTCTGGACTTCGAGGTTCTCACAAACTCCGGCTCTGAAAAGCCCCGATTGGGCGACTCGTTCCGCATCCAGCAAATTCTGAACAACCTGCTCAGCAACGCAATCAAGTTCACGGACAGCGGCTCGGTGTCGCTGACCATGTCGGCCCGCCCCGGCAAGGCCCTGATCATCGAGGTGCGTGACACCGGCATCGGCATGTCGTCCGATCAGGTCAGGCGCATCTTCGACAACTTCGAACAGGCCGAAGGTGGCACCACACGCCGGTTCGGTGGCACCGGGCTTGGCATGCCGATCGTGCGCAATCTGGTCGAACTGATGGGCGGCACCATCGAGGTAGACAGCCAGCTGGGAGAGTGGACCCAGGTAAAAATCTCGCTTCCGCTGGCCGAAACGGTCGAGGCCGCATTGGTGCAGGACATCAAAAGGCCGGACAGAACCCGGCTGGTGTCGCTGTCCGGGGTGTCCTTGCTGATCGCCGACGATTCGGCGACCAACCGCATCGTGATCACCGAAATGCTGAAAGACACCGGGGCAGAGGTCGTTCTGGCCAACAACGGGGCCGAGGCCATCGAACTTTGGCGCAACCGGTCAGAGTCCGGCATGCCCTTTGACATGCTGATCCTCGACATCGCCATGCCGGTGCTGGACGGCACCGGCGCGCTGCAGGCCATCCGCAAAACCGGTCTGCCGGGATCGCAGGTGCCGGCCATCGCGGTCACCGCCAATGCCATGTCGCATCAGGTGTCGGAATACATCATGGCAGGCTTCGATTCGCACGTGCCCAAGCCCTTCCGTCAGGCCGAGCTGATCCATGCGGTTTCAATCCTGTTAACAAGGGCATAACACAACCAAGGCTTGAATCGCACAACGCCAGATTGCCCCCCCTGTGCACAAGTCATCGCATCCTGAGATCTGCCTGTGTTCGACACGAGACTTCCATTGTGCAGCCACAATTTGATGCACTATGGTGCGCAGACGCTAAGTTAGCCACTGCCTGTTCTGGAGGGATTTGTGTGGATATGAGTTCGTGGGGTATTGCGCAGATGACGACAGAAGACGCTGGCCAGCTTCCTGCGGTTGTTTTGCTTGCCGAAGATGACGAGATAAATCAGCAGATCGTTCGCCACCTGCTGTCGGATTATCCGTTCATCGAGCTTGTGATTACCGCCGACGGCAAGGCAGCGCTGGAAGCCGCAATGTCACAGCGGTTTGATCTGATGATCTTTGATCGCCACATGCCGCTGATCACGGGCGACCGTGTGATCCGTCATCTGAAAGCCGCAAGCACCATCAACACGCGGACCCCGATGATCCAGTTCACCGCCGATATCGACCACGCCAGCACTCCGGGCGTCGGGGATCAGGCCGATGCGATGATCCCGAAACCGATCCAGAGCGACGTTTTCCGCAACACCGTCCTGCGTTTGCTGGGCCGTTTGCAAGACCCGTCGTGACCCTTTGATTGGGTCGCAAGACTGATCTAATCGTGAACAAATACTTAAATTCCGCCCAAATTATGCCTCAAAGGCCAGCTTAGATAAGGCGAGTAGCCAAAGGTGGTAATTACGATGGGCAATATGCGTTATCTTGCAGTTGATGATGATCCGGCGTTTCATTATGTTCTGACCAAGATGATGAGCCAGCTTGGATATCAGCCCCCCGTCTGCGTCACCTCTGCTGCCGAAGCGCTGACCCGCCTGTCCAATCCGCATGAACAGTTTGACGCGATCCTGCTCGATATCCAGATGCCGGAAATGGACG
Organism: Pseudotabrizicola sediminis; assembly: GCF_004745575.1. Taxonomy (GTDB): domain Bacteria; phylum Pseudomonadota; class Alphaproteobacteria; order Rhodobacterales; family Rhodobacteraceae; genus Pseudotabrizicola; species Pseudotabrizicola sediminis. The sequence goes on from NZ_RPEM01000003.1 coordinate 181,829, forward strand.
GAATCGAAGCCTGTCAGCACATCCGCGCCATGGCCCATCACAGCACCACGCCGATCATGATGGTCACCACCATGGTCGGGCGCGATTATGTCGATCAGGCCTTTGCCGTCGGTGCCACCGACTATCTGACCAAACCGATCAACCGGATCGAGCTGCAGGCCCGGCTGGGCATGCTTGACCGTCTGGTGCAGGAACACAATCTGACCCGGTCACTGCAATTTGCCATGGAATCGATGGATGATGTTCCGGGCATGCGCTTTGCCTTCGAAGAACCGGTCGCCCTGCCGAAATGCGGGTCGCTGATCGAATATCTCGCGCTGGAAAACCACCTGCTGACCCTCAGCCGTCTGAAGCTGCACAGCCACACGGCGGTGGCCTTTCAGGTCGTCGGCGGGGCCAGCCTGTTCCGCCGCCTGAACCGGATGGAGTTTCTGGACTGCATGGCCGATGTCGGATCGGCCATTGCCGCCTGCATGAAGCGCCAGACCTTTCTGCTGGCCTATGCCGGCAGCGCTGAATTTGTCTGCATCCTGAACCGGGCGCAACCGCTCGACACCCAGGAAATCGAACACGAACTGGCTGCCGAGCTGATGACCTATGATGCTGTGTATGAAAGCCTGGGCATGCCCATGCTGGAAGCGCGGGTGGGGGCTACGGTGCATTCGGGGCTGTTCTCGACCTCGGCGGTCAAGACGATGCTGGGCCGCGCCCGGGCCTCGGTGCGCGGACAGTCAGCCCATCAGCTTCAATTTATGGCAGGGTAAGGCACAGACCAATGGCACAACCGGCAGACTCCTGGGCGCGCGCATTGCTGCCGCAGTTCCTGGACATGACCGCCTCACGGCAGATCGAAATTGATATCGAGCGTGGCGCACTGGAAGCGGGTGATGACCCGGAAACGGCGGCGCGCGAAATCTGCAAGGTCGCGCACAAGATCGCCGGAACGGCGGCAAGTTTTGGCTTTGCCGCGCTTGGCAGTCAGGCCCAGCGGATCGAAGAACTGTGCAACCGGGTCTGCGACCTGTCCGGCCCCGCCCAGACCGAAGCCGTGCAGCAGCAACTGCTGCCCGCCCTGGATGACCTGCGCCGGGAACTGGACAACGCATTGGCGGGTGCCGGATAAATCGCCGCCCAGCCCGGCAAAGCCGGTCTCCGGAAAGGAATTGGTCCTCTCGCCGGAATGTTTGGAACTTATCCTGCCCCGCCGCGTTGTAAGACATAGAAACCATCCAATGATCACCCAAAGAGGCTGCCACATGAAAAAATTTATCCTTATGTCCGCCCTTGCCCTGTCGCTGGCCGCTTGCCAGACCACTGACCAGAATGCCGCCCTCGGCGCACTGGGGGGTGCCGCCGTCGGTGCCGCAGTGACAGACAGCACCCAAGGCGCGCTGATCGGTGCCGCTGTCGGCGTCGCCGCATCCACCCTGATCGGTCCGGCCCCACAGCGCGGCCAGTGCTATTACCGCGACCAGAACGGCAACCGCTTCATCGCAAATTGCTGATCTGACACCGCTGGTTTGACCCGCTACGGGTCTGCCACCGGATTCACACCAAGGGCGGCACCGGACTCCGGTGCCGCCTTTTTCATGCCGTCGCCCGTTCCCCTGCGCCAACCGCCACAGCGGCGGGCTTTCCACGCGCCGCCACAGCCGGTATGACCGGGGCCACGCGCAGCCAAGGCCCCTGATGACCCAAGCTCCTTCCCTGACCCCTGATGGCACCGCTCCCGCCGGCATCGTGCTGGCCGGTGCCGCGATTACGCTGTCGGGCCGCCCTGTCCTGCGCGACCTGTCGCTGCACCTGTCGCAGCAGCGCATCGGCATCATCGGGCGCAATGGATCGGGCAAATCCACCCTGTTGCGGCTGATGGCCGGGCTGATCACCCCTGACAACGGCACCGTACGGGTGGAAGGCTGCGATCCCGCCCGCGACCGCAAGGCGATGCTTGCCCATCTGGGCATCCTGTTCCAGAATCCCGATCACCAGATCCTGTTTCCCACCGTGGATGAGGAACTGGCCTTCGGCCTGATCCAGATGGGTGTGCCGAAGGCAGGGGCGCACTCCCGCGTCACCGCTCATCTGGCCCAGCATGGCCGCAGCCACTGGCTTGGCGCCTCGGTCGCCACCCTGTCGCAGGGGCAGCGCCACTGGCTTTGCCTGCAATCGGTCCTGCTGATGCAGCCGCGCACCATTTTGCTCGACGAACCCCTTGCCGGGCTGGACCTGCCCACCCAAACCCGGCTGGCGCGCAGCTTTGCCGCCCTGCCGCAGCGGCTGATCACCATCACCCATGACCCGGCCAGCCTGTCCAGCTGTGACCGGGTGATCTGGCTGGAGGGCGGCACCGTCGCCGCCGATGGCCCACCCGCGAAAGTGCTGCCGCTGTTCGACGCCGAGATGCAGCGGCTGGGGGGGCTTGATGCTGACGCTGACCTCCCCGGTTGAAACCCCGCTGCACCGTGTGGCGGCGGGCGCAAAGCTGGCCGCGCTGGCGCTGTTCACGCTTGTCCTGTTCCAACTCACCACACCACTGGCGCTTGGCCTCGCGCTCATCGCCATCGCCGCCCTGTACCTGACAGGCGGCGCGCGCTTTGCCCGCCATGGCGCGCGCATGCTGCGCCCGCTCTGGCCCTTCGTGGCTCTGATCGCCCTGTGGCACCTGTGGCGGGATGACCTGACGGCGGGCGGTGTCATTCTGCTGCGCATGACGGCGGCCGTCGCGGCGGCCAATCTTGTGACCATGACCACCCGCCTGTCCGACATGATCACCGTTCTGGAACGCCTCGCCCGCCCGCTGTCGCCCGTTCTGCCGCCCCGCAGGCTGGCGCTCGCCATCGCACTGGTGATCCGCTTCATCCCGGTCCTGTCCGACCGGACGGCCCTGCTGTCACAGGCCTGGCGCGCCCGCTCCGCCCGCAAGCCCGGCTGGCGGCTGGCCGCCCCCGCCGCCCTCGCCGCGCTTGATGATGCCGAACAGGTCGCACAGGCCTTGCGCGCCCGTGGCGGCACAGGCTAAGACCCTGCAAAACACCGAGGATCCGATGGAACGCAGCCTAACCCATATTGCCCTGTTCGCCGCCCTGATCGCCGTGCTGGGGCTTGTGCCGCCGCTCTATCTGGCCGGCGCCGTGCCGATCACCGCACAAACGCTGGGCGTCATGCTCTGCGGCACCGTCCTGGGGGCAAAGCGCGGCCTGCTGGCGGTCCTTCTGTTCCTGCTGCTCGTCGCCCTCGGCCTGCCGCTGCTGTCAGGCGGGCGCGGCGGCCTTGGCGTCTTCGTTGGCCCCTCGGCTGGGTTCCTTGTGGGGTTCCCCCTCGCCGCCTTCACCGCTGGCTGGATCATGGAACGCACCACGCTGCCCCCGTTCTGGGCCGCCACCGCAGGCGGGGTCATCGGCGGCATCGGGGTGATGTATCTCTGCGGCATCACCGGCATGGCCATCGTGCTGAACAAGACATGGGCCGAAGCGTCGCTGCTGGCGCTGGCCTTCCTGCCCGGCGATGTGATCAAGGCGGTGCTGACCGGGCTTGTCACCCAATCCATCGCCCGCGCCCGCCCCGCCGCCCTGCTGGCCCGCGCCTGAAACAGCTCAGCGCTGCACCACCAGCGCCGAGCCGATCCCGCCAGCCGATGCAATCGCCGCAAGGCCAATGCCTCGGCCAGGGCTGTGAAACAGCCGCACCGCCAGCACCGCACCTGACGCGCCAATCGGATGCCCGCGCGCCAGCGCACCGCCCTGGCAATTCACCCGCGCCGGGTTCAACCCGGCGCGCTCCACACAGGCCATCGCTTGCGCTGCATAGGCCTCCATCACCTCGCTTTGCGAGACATCGGTCGCTGACAGCCCCAGCCCCCGCAACGCCGCCGCAATCGCCGGCACCGGGGCCAGCCCCGGCTGCTCGGGGTCCGCGCCCAACGTGCGCCCACCCAGAATGCGCAAGGCCCCCGGCCCGGCAAACCGATCCGCCGCCACCACGCAGAACGCCGCCCCATCCGCCGCCACCGCCGCTGTCGCCCGCGTGACCGTGCCCGCCACCAGCGGTGCCCGCGCCAGCAGCGCGGGCGTCAGCCGTCGCGCAAACACATCGCGCGACACCCCCGCCAGCGGCACAATCTCGGGCCAGTCCGTCACCGCCAAAGCCTTCGCATGGCTGCCCGCCGCCCAGTCCTCCTGCACCGCACGCCCATACCCGCAGGCCAGCGCCAAAGCCGCCGCCGCATCGGCCATCGCCGGATTGCGCGCAGGCCAGGGCGTGAACGGCGCCTCGTCATAGCCCACCGCAGGCCCGCCATCCGGGTTCGTCACAAACCGCAATGGCCGGCGCGAGAAACTCTCCACCCCGCCCGCCAGCACGAAATCCGCCCGGCCCCCGTCCACCAGCGCCGCCGCCAGCAGCAGCGCATCAAGGCCCCCCGCACATTGCCGGTCAATGGTCAGCCCCGCCACCGCCTCGGGCAGCCCCGCCGCCAGCGCAATCCGCCGCGCGGGGTTGCCGCCCGGCCCGATCGCATTGGCGCAGATCACCTCATCCACCGCCGCCAGCCCCGCATCCGCCAGACAGGCGCGCAGCACCGGCACCGCCAGTTCCTCCAGCGACAGCCGCGCAAAGGCCCCGCCCTTGGGCACGATCCCCGTGCGCCGCGCCGACAGGATCACCGCCATGCATCCACCCCGCGTTGCAATGCCGCAAGGTCAGTCTTGCCCGATGCCAGCACCGGCCAGTCCTGCCGCCAGATCACCCCACGCGGGGCCACCATTGCCCCCAGCCGCGCCCGCGCCGCCGCCAGAACCGCGCCCTCACGCGCAGGCTCTCCCATCAGCACCGCCACCAGAACATGCCCCCGCACCGCATCCCCGCGCGCCAGCACGGCCGCCCGCTCAACCCCCGGCAAAGCGCACAAAAACCGCTCGATCTCTTCGGGAAACACATTTTGCCCGGCCACCGTCACCATCCGCCCGGCCCGCCCGCGCAACACCAGCCCGGCTGGCGTCAGCGCCCCCATTTCGCCCACGCACAACCACCCGTCACGCCACCGCGCCGACCCAGGGTCATCCCCGGCATAGCGCTGAAACACATACGGGCTGCGCAGCCAGACCTCCCCAACCGCCCCCGCAGGCACCTCTTCCCCATCGCCGTCACAGATCCGCAGCTCCACCCCCGGATAGGGCCGCCCCACCGTCTCCGGCCCGTCTTCCGGCCCGCTCAAGGTGATGAAACTCGCCTCCGCCGCGCCATAAAACTCCCGCACCTCCGCGCCGGGGGCCACCGCGCGCAACGCCGCGCGCAGCCCCGGCTCCAGCTTGGCCCCGCCCACCAGCACCAGCCGCAAACCGGGCCACATCACCCCACACGCCGCCATCTGCGCCAGATGCACCGGCGTCGCATAAATCACATGGGTCCCGCGCGCCGCCACCGCTTGCCCCATCCGGTCCGGCCGCAACCCGTCCAGCAGATGCACCTCGGCCCCCAGCGCCAACCCCTCCAGCGCCGCGTACAGCGCCAGCGACTGCGACAACCGCCCCGGCACCGCCACCCGCACGCCCGGCCCGATGCCGAACAGCCGCGCATTCACCGCAAAACTCGCCAGCCACGACGCCTGAGACCGCACCACCCGCCGCGACCCGCCCAAAGACCCGCCGGTCAGCGTCTCGAACCCGCCAGGGCCCGCTGCAACCTCGCCCTCGCCGCCAACCCGAAACGCGCAGCCCCGCCCCGCCAAAGCCGCCGCCAGCGCCGCGCCCCCCGGCCGGTCCGCCAACACCGGCGCAAACACCCCCGCGCGCGAAACCTCGCCTCCGTCAGGCCCGATCAGCCGCGCCGCCTCATGCCAGCAGAACCAGGAATTTGCAGCGTTCCCAGATACTTCCTGCACGGCGCGCATTTGCCGCTCTCCCCGCGCGACCGCGCTCAGGACGCAACCAGCGTCCGCATCCGCCGCAACGCCAGCAGATAGCCCTCGGTCCCGAACCCGGCGATCACCCCTTCCGCCCGCAAACTGACATAGGAATGATGCCGGAACGCCTCGCGCTTGTGAACATTCGAGATATGAACCTCCAGCACCGGCCCGTCAAAAGCGTTCAGCGCGTCCAGAATGGCAACCGAAGTATGGGTGAACGCGCCAGGATTGATGATGATCCCCGCCCCCGCCCCCCGCGCCTCGTGAATCCAGTCGATCAGCGCGCCCTCGTGGTTAGACTGCTCGAACCGCACCGCCAACCCCAGCTCCCCGGCCAGCGCCGCACAGGCCGCCGCCACATCGTCAAGCGTCTCGCGCCCGTAAATCTCGGGCTGGCGCAGGCCCAGCAGGTTCAGGTTGGGACCGTTCAGAATATAGACGGGCTTGGTAGGGTCAGACTGGGCCATGGCGTCCTCTTTGCAACTCATCCCATGCTATCCACAGGACGCGCCGCAGGAAACCCGCATTTGCACAGGCTGCTCTGCAGCCGGTGCAAACAGGGCGGTCGCCCCACGCCAAAAAAAGAGGCCCAAGCCACAACGGGCAAGGGCCTCAGGGAGACGCCGTAAATCCGGTCATGGGCAGCCTGCTCTCAGGCAACCTTTTCCAGCACCAGTTCCGGCACCAGCTCCGGCTGGATGCCCAGCGCACGCACCACTTCGCGGGTCAGGTGCGGGCGGTTCAGGGTGTAGAAATGCAGATCCTCCACCCCGCCCTGCAGCAGGTTGTCGCAAAGCTGGGTGCAATGGGCCAGTGCGTACAGCTCTTCCCGGCCATCGCGCGCCGCGGTGGTAAAGGCCTCGTCCAGCCGCGCCGGCACATCCGACCCGCACCGCAGGGCAAATTTCTTCGCCCCCGCCCAGCTGGTGATCGGCAGGATGCCCGGAATGATCGGCGCGGTAATCCCCTCTTTCACGCACAGATCGCGGAAGCGGAAAAACGTATCGGCGTCAAAGAAGAACTGGGTGATCGCACTGGTCGCCCCCGCATCGATCTTGCGCTTCAGCCAGCGCACATCGGCCAGCGTATCGGCGGCATCCGGGTGCGGCTCAGGATAAGCCCCCACCCGCAGCTTGAACTTGCCGGTGGCCGCCAGCGCCTCGATCAGCTCCACCGACGACGCAAAACCGTCGGGGTGCGCGGTAAACCGCTCCGCCCCTTTGGGCGCATCGCCGCGCAGCGCCACAATCTCGGTCACCCCGGCATCCGCATAGGCGGCGGCAATCTCCATGGTTTCGGCCCGCGTGGCATCAACGCAGGTCAGATGCGCCGCCACGTTCAGCCCGTAATTCTTGCCGATCGCCGTCACCGCTTCATGCGTCAGCTTGCGGGTGGTGCCGCCCGCGCCATAGGTGACCGACACAAACTCCGGCTGCATCGGGGCCAGCGCCTGAACGGTTTCCCAAAGACGGAACGATGCGTCCAGCGTCTGGGGTGGGAAAAACTCGAACGAAATGCGCGGCGTGGCCATGATTAGCTCCTTGTGATGCCCCCTTGTCGCAGATTCGCAGATGTGAGACAAATTCATAATCTTCACGATCATCTTGTGGTGAACCTCATGTACATCGAACTCCGCCACCTGCGCACCATCCGCGCGATCCATCAGGCCGGCGGCCTCGCCCGCGCCGCCGACCTTCTGAACATGACGCAATCAGCCCTGTCGCATCAGGTCGCCAACCTTGAAGATCAGGCCGGGATGGAGCTGTTCGTGCGCCGCTCCAAACCCATGCGCCTGTCGGCAGCAGGCATCCGCATGCTGCGCGCCGCAGACCGCATCCTGCCGGAAATCGAGCAGATGGAGGAAGAATTCAGCGCGCTCCGCTCGGGCAAGACCGGGCGGCTGCACATCGCCATCCAGTGCCACGCCTGTTTCGACTGGCTGTTCCCGGTGCTGGAGCAATTCCGCCAGGCCTGGCCCGAGGTCGATGTCGACATCCGCGCCGGTCTGGCCTTCGACAGCTTCCCGGCCCTGCTGCGCGAAGAGGTCGATCTGGTGATCTCCTCCAACCCCGAACCGCTGGCCGGCATCACCTACAACCCGCTGTTCGATTACCACCCGGTCTTTGTGGCCTCGGCCCAGAACCCGCTGGCCGCCAAACCCTTCATCGCGGCGGAAGATTTCCGCGATCAGGTGCTGATCACTTATCCCGTGGGCCGCGACAAACTTGATGTCTTCACCGAACTCCTGACCCCCGCCAAGGTCGAACCCCGCGGCCAGCGCCCGGTGGAACTGACCGCCGTCATCCTGATGCTGGTCGGCTCCAACCGCGGCGTGTCCGTGCTGCCCGACTGGGTGCTGCGCGACATCAAAAGCCATGCCGATTACGTCACCCGCCCGCTTGGCCCCCAGACGGTGACCAAACGCCTGTTCGCCGCCACCCGCGATGAGGATGCGGCCAAACCCTTCATGGCCCATTTCCTGCGCCTGTGCCGGTCCGAACCGGTCAAACTGCAACGCGGCTGACCGCGCCACCTCTGCACCGTTTCACCCAACAGGGCGCACAAACGCCCGTCCCCCCTTCCCTTGCGCAGCCGTCCGCCCTATACGCGGGCGCTGATGCGGAACGGAGTCCAAGATGCAAGGCAGCGCCAACCTCAACCTGATGATCAAGGCCGCGCGCCGCGCGGGCCGCTCTCTGGTCAAAGACTTCCGCGAGGTTGAAAACCTTCAGGTCTCCACCAAGGGCCCCGGCGACTTTGTCTCCAAGGCCGACCGCGAGGCCGAGCGGATGATCCGCGAAGACCTGATGGGCGGCCGCCCCACCTATGGCTGGCTGGGCGAGGAAACCGGGGCTGCCGCCGGGGCCGACCCCACCCGCCGCTGGATCGTCGATCCCTTGGACGGCACCACCAACTTTCTGCACGGCATGCCGCATTGGGCGGTGTCGATCGGGCTGGAGCACAAGGGCGAGATCATCTCGTCGGTGGTCTATGACGCTGCCAAGGATGAAATGTTCTGGGCCGAAAAAGGCTCGGGCGCCTGGCTCAATGACAGCCGCCGCATCCGCGTCTCGGGCCGCCGCACCATGTCCGAGGCGGTGTTTGCCACCGGCGTGCCGTTCGGCGCCAAGAAAACCCTGCCCGCCACATTGCAAGACCTCGCCCGCCTGATGCCCGCCTGCGCCGGGGTCCGCCGCTGGGGGGCCGCAGCCCTCGATCTGGCCTATGTCGCCGCCGGCCGCTTCGACGGCTACTGGGAACGCGAACTGTCGCCCTGGGACGTGGCCGGCGGCATCCTGCTGGTGAAAGAGGCCGGCGGCATGGTCACCGGCATCCGCGAAACGCAAGACCCGCTCGAAGACGGCAGCCTGATCGCCGGGAATGAGGCGCTGTTCGAATCGTTCCGCAAGATCATCCGCAACGACGGCTGACGCGCCCTTGATCTGGCCCTATCGCGGTCGCCGGGGTACCTGTGGCACCCGCGACCGTGCATAGCTTGCCTCCGGATGCGGCGGCGCGCCATGGGTGCGGTTCCAGAACCCTATGCCGCCGCGCCGCAGCCAAATCGGCAGCGTCATCAGCGCCCCGGCCACAAAGCCGCCGACATGCGCCCAATAGGCCACGCCGCCGCCGTCCAGCGGCGCCATCGCGCCGTTTACCAGCTGCAGCCCGAACCACAGGCCCAGAACCAGCCAGGCCGGAATCGGCACGATGCGGAAAAAGATCACGATGATGATCAGCACATCGACCCGCGCCTTGGGAAACAGCAAAAGATAGCCCCCCATCACCCCGGCAATTGCCCCCGATGCGCCCACCATGGGAATATCCGACGCAGGGTCCGCCCCATATTGCAACCCGACCGCCGCCAGCCCGGCCAAAGCATAAAACAGCGCAAAGCCCGCATGTCCCATCTCATCTTCCAGATTGTCGCCGAAGATGAACAAAAACAGCATATTGCCCAGCAAATGCATCCAGCCGCCATGCAGGAACATATGGGTGACAATGCCCTGCAGGCTCAGGCCTTCCGTCACAAACCGCGGCACAAACCCCCAGTCGTAAAAGAAATAGGCCAGCTCCCGCTCGCCCATGCTCAGGTTGAACAGCGCGAACACCGCCACATTCGCGGCGATCAGCACATAGGTGACAAAGGGCCAGCGCCCTGACGGGTTGTGATCGCGAATGGGAAACATGGCCGCCAACCTTTCCCATCACCCTGGCCCCGTCAAGCCCGCGCAGGGACACAATCGTGCAACCCCGCACGACCTCTCCCCCCGCGCGGGACGCGCAAACCTGAGGAGACGCGCGGCACGCGCAAACCCGAGGAGACGCGCGGAACGCGCGCGACGAGGCAAAAACAACGCGGCGCAGCCGCTCCGTCAGATCCGCCGCCTCAGCCCGCGACCTCTGCCAGCAGTTGTGCATTGCCGCCCGACGCCGTGGTGTCGATGCAGGCATGGCGCTCCAGCACCACATGCGCCGCGTCGGGCATTCCCGTGATCAGCGGCAAGATCGGGCCGCGCCGCGCCGCCAGCGCCTGCGCGCAGGCGCGCGCCACGCCCGCATCGCCCCACCAGATCGCCGCCGAAACCCCCTCCGCCCGGGTCAGCGCCGCCGGGTCAAGCCCCGGCACCTCCACCGCGACCCCGCCAAGGGTCCGCACCGCCACCGCCTGCGCCATCGCCTGCGCCGCCGTCGGCCCAAGGCACAGCACCGGCGCGCGCGCCACGCTCGTCAGCCGGTTCGACTCCCCCGTCGGCCCCGGCAGATCAATCGTCACCGGCGCAGGCACCGCCTGCGCAGCACCCAGCGCCGCGCGCAAACCTGCGGCACTGGTGCTGACACGCTCTCCCCCTGCCACGACCGGCGCAAGCGCGCCGGTAAACCGGTGCAGGTAATGCGGCCCGCCCGCCTTTGGCCCGGTGCCCGACAGCCCTTCGCCACCAAAGGGTTGGCTGCCCACCACCGCGCCAATCTGGTTGCGGTTGACATAGATGTTGCCCACCCGCAGTGCGCCGACAATCTGCTGCACCCGGTCGTCGATCCGCGTGTGCAAGCCAAAGGTCAGCCCATACCCGGTCGCGTTCACCGCCTGGATCACCTGGGAAAGATCCGCCGCGCGGAACGTCGCCACATGCAGCACCGGCCCGAATATCTCGCGCGGCATCGCCGCAATCCCCGGCACCTTGATCACCACCAGCCCCACGAATGTCCCACCCGCCGGTGCCGCGATCTCCTTCAGCACCTGCCCCTCGGCGCGCGCGTGGCCCACATACTCGGCAATCCCCGCTTGCGCCTCGCCGTCAATCACCGGCCCCACATCGGTTGCCAGATCCCACGGATCGCCCAGCGCCAGATCGTCCATCGCGCCAAACAGCATCTCCAGCACCGGGCCCGCGATGTCTTCCTGCACATACAGACACCGCAGCGCCGAGCATCTTTGCCCCGCCGACTGGAAGCTCGACGCCAGAATGTCGCGCACCGCCTGCTCTGGCAGCGCGGTGCTGTCCACCACCATCGCATTCAGCCCCCCCGTCTCCGCAATCAGCGGCGCGCCCGGGTCCAGATGGTCTGCCATGCTGGCGCGGATCTTCAGCGCCGTATCGGTGCCGCCGGTAAAGGCCACCCCCGCCACCCGCGCATCCCGCGTCAGCATCGCCCCCACCGCGCCATCGCCCGGCAGCAGCTGCAAGGCACTCACCGGCACCCCGGCCCTGTGCAGCAACCCCAACGCAAGGCCCGCAATCAGCGGCGTTTGTTCCGCAGGCTTTGCCAGCACCGCATTGCCCGCCGCCAACGCCGCCGCGATCTGCCCGGTGAAAATCGCCAGCGGAAAGTTCCACGGGCTGATGCAGGCAAATACCCCGCGCGCGCCATGCACCAAGGCCCCCGCCCCATCGGCATAGTAGCGCAGGAAATCCACCGCCTCGCGCAGCTCCGCCACCGCATCGGCTTGGGTCTTTCCTGCCTCGCGCGCCAGCAGCGCAAAGATCGCCCCGAATTCCGCCTCATACAGATCCGCCGCGCGCTTCAGCACCTCGGCCCGCACCTGCGCCTCTGCCGCCCAGGGCTCGGCCAGCCGCAGCGCTGTATCCACATCCGGTGCGCCCGCATCGGTGACAAAGCCCACCCGCGCGCCCGTCGCGGGGTTCACCACCTCATGCCGCAATCCGCCCACCGCGCGCCCCGCCAGCATCGGCCCCGCCTCGAACACCTTATCCTTATACGGCCCCCGTGCCGCCTCGATCGCCTCAAGGTCCGGCCCCGCCGTCAGATCAAACCCCCGCGCATTGCGCCGCGCGCCAAACAGATCCACCCCGGTCAGCAGCGCCTTGTTGGGCAAGGCCACCCCCTCAACAGCCGTCAACGGGCAGGCCGCCACCCGCGCGGGCGGCACATCCTCGTCAACAATCTGGTTCACAAAGCTGGAATTCGCCCCGTTCTCCAGCAGCCGCCGCACAAGGTATGCCAGCAAATCCCGATGCGCCCCCACCGGCGCATAAATCCGGCAGCGTGTGCCCCGGTCCGTCAGCACAATGTCATGCAACCGCTCGCCCATGCCGTGCAGGCGCTGGAACTCATAGGCCATCGCATCCACACCCATCTCCCCCGCCATATGCAGCACCGCCGCGACCGTATGGGCGTTGTGCGTGGCAAACTGCGGATAAATCCGGTCCGTCATCCCCAGCAGCTTGCGGGCATTGGCGATGAACGACACATCCGTCGCCTCTTTGCGGGTAAACACCGGAAACGACTCCAGCCCCAGCACCTGCCCCCGCTTCACCTCGGCGTCCCAATAGGCGCCCTTCACCAGCCGCACCATCAGCCGGGCGTCCAGCCGCACCGCCGTGTCATGCAGCCAGTCGATCACCGCCCCCGCGCGGCGGCCATAAGCCTGCACCACCACGCCGAACCCGTCCCAGCCCGCCAGCGACGCATCCGCCAGCACAGCCTCGATCACCTCCAGCGACAATTCCAGCCGGTCGGCCTCCTCGGCGTCGATGTTAAACCCCAGCCCCGCCGCCCGCGCCAGACCGGCCAGCGCGCGCACCCGCGGCACCAGCTCCGCCATCACCCGGTCGCGCTTGGCCACCTCATAGCGCGGATGCAGCGCCGACAGCTTCACCGAAATCCCCGGATTGGCGCGGATGTCATTGCCCTTTGCCGCCCCGGCAATCGCCGAAATCGCTTTTGAGTAGGCCAGATGATACCGCCGCGCATCGTCTTCGGTGCGCGCAGCCTCCCCCAGCATGTCATAGCTGTAGGTGTAGCCCTTGCCCTCCAACTCGCGCGCGCGCTCCATCGCCCGGTCGATCGTCTCGCCCAGCACGAAGTTGCGGCCCATTTCCTTCATCGCCTGCGCCACGGCGCGCCTTATCACCGGCTCGCCCAGCCGCTTCACGGCGGCGCGCAAATGCCCCGCCACCCCCGGCTCGCGCTCTTCCAGCACCTTGCCGGTCAGCATCAAGGCCCATGTGGACGCATTCACCAAAGACGACGCCGACCGCCCCAGATGCCGCCCCCAGTCGCTTGGCGCGATCTTGTCCTCGATCAGCGCATCCATGGTGTCGGCATCAGGCACCCGCAGCAGCGCTTCGGCCAGACACATCAGCGCGATGCCCTCATCGGTCGAAAGCCCGTATTCGGCCAGAAACACCTCCATCAGCCCCGGCTTGGCGCTGCGGCGGATGCGCGTCACCAGATCGGCCCCTTCGCCCGAAATCGCCGCCCGCGCCGGTGCGGCCAGACCGGCCTCGGCGATCAGCGCGGCCACCAGCGCCGCCTCATCCCGCAGCGCCTCGTTCCGGATGATGGTCATGGGGGCAATTTGGCTGGCGTGCGACATGGGGCTTCTCCTGTTCAGACCATGATACCGCGCTATTCAAAGGCTGTTCACCCGATTATCATGACCTCAAAAGCCATTCCGCCCGCAAATCAAGGCAAAGCCCATGTCAACTGCCCAAGCCCCTCTGGACCGTTTCGACCACGCCATCCTGCGCATCCTGTCCTCCGAAGGCCGGATCAGCGCCGTCGAACTCGCCCGCCGAATCGGCCTGTCCAAAAGCCCGACACAGGCCCGCATGAAACGGCTGGAAGAGGCGGGCGTGATCACCGGCTACCGCGCGGGCCTCGACCCGATCAAGATGGGTCAGGCCCATGTGGCCTTTGTCGAGGTCAAGCTGTCCGACACCCGCGAAGCCGCATTGCAAGCGTTCAACCGCGCGGTGATGACGGTGCCCGAGGTCGAACAATGCCACATGATCGCCAGCCGGTTTGACTACCTCTTGAAGGTGCGCACGGCGGATATTCAGGCCTACCGCCGCGTGCTGGCCGAACGCATCTCGGCCCTGCCCCATGTGGCGAACACCTCGACCTATGTGGCGATGGAATCGGTGAAAGAGGGCCCGATCTGAAAGCGCACAGACGTCATGACGTAAGACTTACGCAAATCATACGCGGACCACACCCAAATCATACCCAAAATTTCCAGCATTTTCAGTGCCTTGCCACGCAACACCTGGACCGGCCCTTCATCCCGGCGGCGGCTCGTCGCCCGACAGGAAAATCCGGATGGTGCCCGCGGCCGGACTTGAACCGGCATGACCTTGCGATCGGGAGATTTTAAGTCTCATGTGTCTACCATTTCACCACGCGGGCAGCGCAGCGCCAGCATAGCGAAGCGGGCGGCGGGGAAAAGGGGGGGCAACGCGAAACCCGCGTCATCAGACTGCGCCCGGGTTTCTGCTGCCCTGCAGCAATTGACACCGCCCCGGTTCCCCCGCTTTATGACAGCACCAATAGTGCGAGAAGGGTCAGCATGAAAAAGGTCTATTCGGATGCCAGATCGGCGCTCGACGGGGTGCTGTTTGACGGAATGCTCATCGCGGCGGGGGGGTTTGGCCTGTGCGGCATACCCGAACTGCTGATCGCCGCGATCCGCGACGCGGGGACAAAGGATCTGACCGTCGCGTCAAACAACGCGGGGGTAGACGGCTTTGGCCTTGGCGTCCTGCTGGAAACGCGTCAGGTGAAGAAGATGATCTCGTCCTACGTCGGCGAAAACGCTGAATTCATGCGACAATATCTGAGTGGCGAGCTGGAGCTGGAGTTCAATCCGCAAGGCACATTGGCCGAACGCATGCGCGCGGGCGGTGCCGGAATTCCCGGGTTCTACACCAAAACCGGCGTCGGCACCGTGATCGCCGAAGGCAAGCCGGTGATGAATTTCGATGGTCAGGACTACATCATGGAACGCGGCATCATCGCCGACCTGTCCATCGTCAAGGCGTGGAAGGCCGACCCGTCAGGCAACCTCGTGTTCCGCAAGACCGCCCGCAACTTCAACCCGCCCGCCGCCACCTGCGGCAAAATCTGCGTGGTGGAAGTCGAAGAAATCGTGCCACTTGGCGCACTTGACCCCGACACCATCCACCTGCCCGGCATCTATGTGCACCGCATCATTCAGGGCCAGCACGAAAAACGCATCGAACAGCGCACCGTGCGCAAGAAGGAGTCCGCATAATGCCTTGGGACCGCAACCAAATGGCCGCCCGCGCGGCACAGGAACTGCAGGACGGCTGGTATGTGAACCTCGGTATCGGCATCCCGACGCTGGTGTCGAACTACATTCCGCCGGGCGTCAACGTGACCCTGCAATCGGAAAACGGCATGCTCGGCATGGGCCCGTTTCCGTTCGAGGGCGAAGAAGACGCCGATCTGATCAACGCCGGCAAGCAGACCATCACCGAACTGCCGCAGACCGCGTTTTTCGACTCTGCCCAATCCTTTGCCATGATCCGCGGCGGCAAGATCGCCATGGCCATCCTTGGCGCGATGGAGGTGGCCGAAAACGGCGATCTGGCCAACTGGATGATCCCGGGCAAACTGGTCAAGGGCATGGGCGGCGCGATGGACCTTGTGGCCGGGGTGGGCCGCGTCGTGGTGGTGATGGACCACACCAGCAAACACGGCGAGTCCAAAGTATTGAAATCCTGCACTTTGCCGCTGACCGGCAAGGCGGTGGTCGACCGCATCATCACCAACCTTGGCGTGCTCGATGTCGTCCCCGGTGGCCTCAAGCTCGTTGAACTTGCGGGTGGCGTGACCGAAGCCGAACTGCGCGCCGCGACAGAGGCAACCCTTGTCGACTGACACCGCCCTCCGCACCGAACACACCGCCAGCAAGGGCCGCTACGTGCTGTCAAAAGATGGGATGGAGGCCGAGATCACCTTTTCGGTCACCACCCCCACCCTGATCATCGCCGACCACACCGGCGTACCCGATGGCCTGCGCGGCACCGGGGCGGGGGTGGCGCTGGTGGCATTCATGGTCAATGACGTGCGGGCGCGCGGCATCAAAATCGTGCCGCTCTGCCCCTTTGTGAACGCCCAACGCCGCAAACACCCCGACTGGGCCGACGCCTTCGCAACCTGACCCCGTTTTCAGTCCGAAAATATCCTCAGGGGGGGAGCGAAGCGACGAGGGGGCAGACAACCCCCTTTTGCAACGCCAAACTCACAGGCCCCGTCATCCGCCCGCCGAGATCACCTTGAACACACAAGGGTCGGTCACCAGTTCCGGCGGCGTCAGGCACAGCCCCTGTGACACCTGCCAGGCCGCCAGCACCTTGGGCACATAGTCGCGCGTTTCGGCATAGGGGGGGATGCCGTCATTGGCCCGCACCGCGCCCTCACCGGCGTTATATGCAGCCAGCACCATCAGAGGGTCGCGGTTGAACTCTTTCAGCAGCCAGTTCAGATAGGCCACCCCGCCCTTGATGTTCTGCGCCGGATCGGTCGAATCCGCGACCCCGAACCGCGCCGCCGTGGCGGGGATCAGCTGCATCAACCCCTGCGCTCCGGCAGAGGATACCGCATCGGCGCGCCCGGCACTTTCCACCCCGATCACCGCCAGCACCAGCGCAGGCGACACATCGGTGCCGATGGTGGCCATCAGGATGTGCTTGCCGTATTTCTCGGCAATGCCCTGCATGTGCTGCAACCTCGGCGCCGTCACACCGCTGCCCCTCGGCCCTTTCGACAGCGTGGCCATCGCCAGCGGAAAACGGTCCGCCACCGCCGCCCGGCTGGTGGGCACCGTCTGCCAGAACCAGTCATAGCTTGCCGTGCGCGGCGCCACCTGCGTCAGCGCGCCGGGCGGGGCCAGCGCCGCAGCCCCCGCCACCGCCGTCACCGCATCCGGGTCCGGCGTCGGTTCGCGGGGTATCACCTTGGGGGCAAGTGCCAGCAGCCGCGCCTGCTCGACCGGGTCGATCTGCACGATCCGGCCCTTGCCCACCGCTTCGCCGACCTTGACCCGCTTGAACGAGAAGTCGCGCTCGCCGCTCAGTCCCTGCGCCATGCCCCCCAGGGGCGCGACACCCAGTCCCGCGGCCAATAATCCTGCCATGAATCGCATCGCTGCTCGATGCCTGTCTGTTGTTTTTGTTGGTGCCAGATTGGCACGACTCCGCGTTTCAGGCCATCCACTTGCACAAATCCATCCGCAAATCTGGCCAATTTGCCGCATTTGCCCGGTAGGCCCCCCGAAACGACCGCCCACGCAAAAATAAATTTGTATTATTTCAAGCGATTGCCACTGAATTTCCAGAAAAGTTCAAAAAGCCTAAAAACACCCGATCCATGCCCAGATGTTGCCACCGTTACAGATCAAAACAAGGTCATACCGAACGGAAGACGGAACGGAACAGAGGCCAGACCGACAAAAATGCCGCGCGGTGCAACCAACCAAAGCAACACGTGAAAGAGAGATCCACCATGCTGAACATGATCAAAAACTTCAAGAACGACGAATCCGGCGCAGTGACCGTTGACTGGGTCGTTCTGACCGCCGCCGTTGTGGGCCTGGGCCTGCTGGTGGTCAGCCAGCTGCGCGAACCAATTACGCAAGCGGGCGGCGCAATCGGCACCCAGCTGACCTCCGCTGCCGGTGTCGTTGCAGGCGAAGGCGAAGAATAATAGTATCAGACAAGGACAACCTTTTGTTGTCCGGTTAAGCCTCAGGGCGCAGACCGGTGACCCGGTTTGCGCTCTTTCTCGTCCTCGAAGCTGTCAATTTGCACGAGCGGGGCAAACAATCGATGAATAGGCCAACTTTACTACAAGGCGGGGCGACCACAGTGGCCGATCATAAACCACTGTTCAATCAACACGGGACCAGAGTCATGACGTTACTCCCAAACCAGCCCAGCCACAGTCCATTTCTCTGGTTTTGGAACGACGAGTCCGGTGCCGTCACAATTGACTGGGTGGTTCTGACCGCTGGTGTGGTCGGCCTGGTGCTGCTCGTCTTTACAGTCTTCACCCCCGAAGTGTTCGATGCGGCAATCACCGCGATCAACGGGGCCATGAGACAGCCGTAAGGCATACGAATTAATGAGTGGCGGAGCGGGCCTCCCACTCATCGCTGGAAAGGATTTTTGAATGCGCGGCATGTTTGGACTGGTGCTTATAGCAGGTGTGGCCCTCGCGGGCAGCGCTGTTTATTTGGCAAAGGGCTATATCGGCCAGACCCAAACGCAGCTTGAACAGGAGCGCGCGTTGCGGGCCAAGGTTGGCCCGATTGTTCAGGTCTACGTGGTAACCAAGACCAAGAATTACGGCGAAGAGCTGACCGCCGAAGATGTGCAGCTGGTCTACTGGCCGCAAAATTCCTTGCCGAAAGGCGTGTTCAGCGAAGAGGCAAAACTGTTTCCGGCCGGGGGAAAAGACCGCCGCTATATCCTGCGCCCGATGGATAGATTTGAACCCATCCTCGCCACCAAGGTCACCGAACCGGGTCAGGGGGCCGGCCTGACCGGCCAGATCGCCAAGGGCATGCGCGCCTTTGCAATCAAAGTCGACGTCGCCTCGGGGGTGTCGGGCTTTGTGCAGCCCGGCGACCGGGTCGATGTCTACTGGACCGGCGCTGTTGACGGCACCGGCGGGGAGTTGACCCGGCTGATCGAAAGCTCCACCCGGATCATCGCTGTTGACCAGCAAGCCGATGCGAATGCCGGTGCCGTTGTCGCCCGCACCGTCACCGTTCTGGCCACACCGTCGCAGGTTGCCCGTCTGGCGCAGGCGCAGGCCACCGGCCGTCTGGCCCTGTCGCTCGTCGGGTCCGGCGATGACAGCATCAGCGAAACCATCGAGGTGAACAGCCGCGAATTGCTGGACATCCAGAAGAAAGAAGTGGTGCAGATCGAAGCTGCAAAGGTCTGTACGGTGATCCAGCGCAACGGCAGCGAACGGGTCGAAGTGCCGATTCCCTGCACAAACTGACCTTGGCAACGGCTACGGGCGGCACCTTATCTGGTGGCCGCCCTTTCACTTTGGCCGATCTGTTGCGCGCTGTTGCAACTTATCCACATAAGCTTTGGCGAATAAGCGTTTGATTCTTGCAAAAAAACGGCTTTGCAGGCATCTTCGTTAAAAATACGGGCAAAAAGACCCGGAAAGAGGCGTGATCGAAAGGGCAGGTCACATGAGCATGAATATTCTTTTCAAGGCGGGCCTGATGGCCGCGGCCTTGGCCACCACAGTACTTTCGGGTGCCGTTTCGGCCGAAACGCTGCGGGTGATGCGCGGATCTGTGTCGGCACCGCTTCAGGTGCCGATGAACCGTGCCGTGGTGGTCGAAAGCGACACGCCCTTTGCCGAACTGTCCATCGCCAACCCCGGCATCGCCGATATCTCCACCCTGTCGGACCGGTCGATCTATGTGCTGGGCAAGACGCCGGGCCGGACCACGCTGACGCTTCTGGCCCCCGACGGGCGGCTGATTTCCAACGTCGATGTGCATGTCACCCCCGATATCGCCGAATTCAAGGAACGCCTGCAGCAGATTCTGCCCGGCGAGCCGATAGAGGTGCGCACCGCCAATGACGGCATCGTGCTGTCTGGTGTGGTGTCTTCCATCGCCAAACTCGACCGCGCGCTGGATCTGGCCAACCGCTACGCGCCCGAGCGCGTGTCCAATCTGATGAGCGTGGGCGGCACCCAGCAGGTGATGCTCAAGGTCCGCTTTGCCGAAATGCAACGGTCGGTTTCGAAGAACCTTGGTGTCTCACTGGCAGCACAGGGCGGCGGCCGGAACACCATCGGCGCCCAAACCGGCTCTTTGCTGGGAGGAAGCGTCACCAACCCCGTCAGCTCGGCAACCGGCAACAGTGGTGCGCTTGGCCTTGGCTTCACCGCCGGATCGGTGCAATTCGCCGTGCTGCTCGAAGCCCTGGAAACAAAAGGCGTGGTGCGCACGCTGGCCGAACCGAACTTGACCGCGCTGTCGGGACAAGAGGCGCGGTTTCTGGGCGGTGGCGAATACCCGGTTCCGGTCTCAAGCTCCGATGGCGTGACGATTCAGTATAAGCCTTTCGGGGTCGAACTGAGCTTTACGCCTACGGTTGTCGATGGTGATATTATCAACCTGCAGCTCAACGCGGCCGTGTCCTCGATTGACAACACCGTCACCATCGAAGCCGGTGGTTTTTCGATCAACGCCTTCAGACGCCGCGAGACATCTACAACTGTGGAAATGCGCGATGGCGAAAGTTTTGCCATCGCCGGTCTGTTGCAGGACGATTTCCGCAACCTGAACAACCAGTTGCCATGGATCGGCGATGTGCCGATCCTCGGCGCGCTGTTCCGCAGCTCGGATTATCAGCGCAACCAGTCGGAACTTGTGATCATCATCACCCCGCATCTGGTCACGCCGACGCGCGGCGATGTCTATGCCCTGCCAACCGATCGCGTCCGCCTGCCGACAGAACGGGAGTTCTTCCTCAACGGTTCTGTTGTCGGTTCCCAACGCGGGGCCGCAGGCGAAGTGGCGCGGCAGGATTTCAGCACCTCTTACGGCTATGTGATGGAGTAAGACCCATGCTCAGACCCTCCACAGCCCTGATTACCCTCCTGCTGGCCACGGCACTGGCATCCTGCACCGCCCAGCCCGGGTTTGACAAGCAGCTGGGGCATGAAATTGACGAGGGCGGCTATGGCTCTGTCACCCGCAACAACACCGCCATCATGTCGGGCGAAATCGATGCGACCCAGCAGCTCAACGTCCGGTTCCGGGCCGAAGTGCCCAGCACGGTCACCTTCGCCTTCAACAGCGCCCAGCTGACCCCCGAGGCGCGGCAGGTGCTGGCCCGTCAGGCCGACTGGATCCGCCAGTTCCCCGAACTGCGGTTCTCGGTCTATGGCCACACCGATCTGGTCGGCTCGAACAGCTACAATCAGACGCTTGGCAAGCGCCGCGCACAAGCTGTGGTGGCGTTCTTTGCCAGCCAGGGCATCAGCACCCACCGGCTGGAGGCTTTGGTGTCCTACGGCAAGACCCGCCCGGTCGTCGCCACCCAAGGCCCGGAAGAGGCAAACCGCCGCACCGTGACCGAAGTGGCCGGGTTCCACAAACGTCAAAGCGGGCCGCTGAACGGCAAATATGCCGAAGTGATCTTCCGCGAATATGTCGCAAGCGCTGTCCGGCCAATTCCCGAAGCCACGCGGGTCGTCACCCAGCTCAATCCGGGCAACTGATCTGCCGATAAAGACGGACGGTGCTGGTCATGGCACTGTTGCAGATGTGAAAACAGTGAAAAAAGGGGGCCAAACCGTGCCCCCTTTTTTACTGACCTAGGGTCAAGCAGCATTCCTTGCCGCTGCCCCCACCAAATATCAAAGAATCACGATCTTTTAGCCCCATTCCTGCCACCATTCTCAAGCATTCTTATGGGCAATGGAAACAGTCGCGGGCGAAGTCCCGCACGGCTTCGGGGCAGATCTGGGTTGATGTCGCATCTGAGCGAACGCCTTGCAACGGCTCCGTCTTCTGGAAGGACAAGAGGCGAGATGACGAGCGTGGCAACCCTTCAACCAGATCCCGCACCGATCAAGGCCTGCACCATTTCGCGGGACGTGCAGAATTTCGAGTTGCTGATCGACGACATGGAAAATGCCCTTGGCGAAAGCTGGGGCGATCTGTCGTTTGACGATGCCGTGCAATTCATGGGTCAGCCCGAAGCAAGCACCCTGGAATTCGTGGCCATCGCCGTCGATGCCGAAGACGAGGACGACCTGACCCGCATTGCAGAGATCATCCACAGTGCAAAGGCACAGGATATCAAGGTGATGCTGATCGCCGATCAGCTCAGCCCCATTGCCTTGCATCAGCTGCTGCGTCTGGGGGCCGATGATTTCCTGCCCTACCCGCTGCCCGACGGGGCCCTGCAAGACGCTATCGAACGCCTGCGGCAGGCCGCTGCCCCGGCCCCGGTCGCCGCCCCCCCCAGCGCTGCCCCGACCATATCACTGGTGCCTGATCCGGAACCCGAAGTGGTGGCCTCGCCAAAGTTCAAGGCCAAGGGGGACCGCGAAGGCGTGGTGCTGCCCGTCCATGGCCTTGCCGGTGGCACCGGGTCTTCGACATTTGCCGTCAACCTCGCGTGGGAGTTGGCAACCCTGTCAAAAACCGATGCGCCACGCGTCTGCCTGCTGGATTTCGATTTTCAATATGGTTCGGCAGCCACATATCTGGACTTGCCGCGCAAGGAAATCGTGTTCGAAGTGCTGTCCGACACCGCCAGCGTCGACAGCGACACTTTCCTGCAATCCATGCTTACCTTCAACGACCGCCTGCACGTCTTTACCGCCCCGGCCGATATGTTGCCGCTCGACATCATCGGACCAGAGGACATTGGCCGGATCGTCGACATGGCGGCGGCGAATTTCGACTACGTCATCATCGACATGCCCAAGACCATCGTGGTCTGGACCGAATCCATCCTGACCCGCGCGCATGTCTATTTCGCGCTGCTGGAGCTTGATCTGCGCTCGGCCCAGAACATCCTCCGCCTGATCCGCGCGCTCAAGGCCGAAGCCTTGCCGCATGAAAAGCTGCGCTACGTGCTGAACCGCGCGCCAAAGTTCACTGACCTTTCGGGCAAAAGCCGGGTCAAGCGCATGGCCGAAAGCCTTGATATCACCATCGAGCTGCAATTGCCCGATGGCAGTGTGCAGGTCACGCAGGCCAACGACCACGGCCTGCCGCTTGCCGAAACCGCGGCAAAGAATCCGCTGCGCAAGGAAATCCAGAAACTCGCCAAATCGCTGCACGACCTGAACAAGGGCGTGGAGTCTGGCAAGGCCTGATCGGGCCAAGGGGGCATACCGATGTTTTCGCGATTCAAGAAGCCCGAAACCGGCCCGGCATCCACCGGGCTGAAGCCCGTCACATCTTCGGGCCCGGTGGCCCCGACTGCCGCTGCGCCCAAGCCCATCTCCATCTCCTCGCGCCCGGTCCCTGCGGCCCCGCCGCCGAAAACCGCCGCCGAGGCGATGGCATCGGACAAGGAAAAGAAGCGCAAAGACAAGATCATGGAGCTCAAGGTTGAGCTGCACAAGCGCCTGCTGGACAACCTGAACCTGTCGGCACTGGAAAAGGCGTCCGAAGCCAGCCTGAAACTTGAAATTGCCTCGATCACTGCCGAAGCGCTGGACGAGATGAGCGTCGCCCTGAATGCGCAAGACCGGCAGATCCTGCATCAGGAACTTTACGACGAAGTCATGGGTCTTGGCCCATTGGAGGCGCTGCTGAAGGATGAGACGGTCAACGACATCCTGGTCAACGGCCCTAAGCGCATCTTTGTCGAACGCGGCGGCAAGCTGTCGCTGACAGACATCACCTTCAAGGATGAACGCCATCTGCTGCGGATCATCGACAAGATCGTGTCGGCCGTGGGCCGCCGGGTCGACGAGTCCAACCCCTATTGCGACGCGCGCCTTGCCGATGGGTCGCGCTTCAACTGCATGGTGCCGCCGGTGGCGGTGGACGGGTCGCTGGTGTCGATCCGCAAATTCAAGAAAGACAAGCTGGGCATCCCCGATCTGGTGCGCTTTGGTGCGTTTACCGAGGAAATGGCGGCCTATCTGCAGGCTGCCGTCGCCACCCGGCTGAACGTGATCGTCTCGGGCGGGACCGGGTCGGGCAAGACCACCACGCTCAACGCGCTGTCGTCCTTCATCGCCAACGACGAACGCATCCTGACCATCGAAGACACCGCCGAACTTCAGCTGCAACAGGTCCATGTGGGCCGGATGGAAAGCCGCCCGCCCAACGTCGAAGGCAAGGGCGCCGTCACGCAGCGGGACTGTCTGCGCAACGCGCTGCGGATGCGGCCTGACCGGATCATCGTGGGTGAAACCCGCGGCGAGGAAGTTATCGACATGCTGCAGGCCATGAACACCGGCCATGACGGATCAATGACCACCATCCACGCAAACTCGGCCCGCGACGGCATCAGCCGTCTGGAAAACATGATCGCCATGTCCGGCATCGAAATGCCGACCAAGGCGATGCGCAGCCAGATCTCGTCGGCTGTGAACCTGATCGTGCAGGCCAGCCGTCTGCAGGACGGGTCACGCCGCATGGTCAGCATCACCGAAATCACCGGCATGGAGGGCGAGGTGATCTCGATGCAGGAAATCTTCCGCTACGAACGCCTTGGCACTGAATCAAACGGCAAGATCATCGGGCGCTTCAACGCCACCGGCATCCGCTCGGCCTATTCCGACCGCTTCCGCCAATGGGGTTATGATCTGCCCGCGTCCATCTACGAACCGATCGCCTGAGGGGGCTGCACCATGGAAATTTCAGCAGCACCGCTGATCTACATTCTGATTTTCGTCGCGGTCGTGGTTCTGGTCGAAGGCCTGTATCTGACCGTTTTTGGCAAATCCATCAGCATGGACAGCCGCGTCAGCCGCCGGCTGGCCCTGATGCAGAAGAACGGCAACCGCGAACAGGTTCTGGAACAGCTGCGCAAGGAAATGAGCCAGCACCTGTCGTCGCGCGGTATTCCGCTGTATTCTCTGCTGGCCGACAAGGCGCAAAAGGCCAATATCGCCTTTTCCCCCAAACAGCTGATCGGCATCATGGCGCTGGTCTCGGTCTTTGCCTTTGCCGGGCTGACCGTCGGGACTGCCGTCGACACGCCGATCCGCATCGCCATCGCGGTCATCATGGGCGTGGGCGGCGTGTATTTCTGGGTCAACAAGAAGGCCAAGACCCGCATCAACAAGATGGAAGAGCAACTGGCCGAAGCGATCGAGCTGATGGTGCGGTCCTTGCGCGTCGGCCATCCATTTGCCTCGGCCATCGGGATCGTGGCGAAAGAAGTGTCTGATCCGCTTGGCACCGAATTCGGCATGATCGCGGACGAAGCCGCCTATGGTCGCAATGTCGCCGACAGTCTCAAGGCTTTTGCCGAGCGGATGGACAACCAGGATCTGCGTTTTCTGGCGGTCGCGGTTGCGATCCAGCAGCAGGCAGGCGGCAACCTCGCCGAAATTCTGGAAGGTCTGGGCAAGGTGGTGCGGGCACGCTACAAGCTGTTCCGTCGCGTCAAGGCCATCACCGCCGAAGCGAAATGGTCAGGCACGTTCCTCTCCGCCTTCCCGCTGGCGGCTCTGGTCGCCATCAACATGCTTGACCCGAATTACTACGCAGATGTCAAAGATACACCGGCCTTCGTGCCGGCTGGCATCTTTGTCGGCGTGATGCTGACCATCAACGTCTTTTACATGAAAATCATGACGACGATCAAAGTCTAGGGGCAGGCCATGGAAATCTTCAGTCAAATCAACACGCTGCTGACCGATCTTCTGGGTCCGATGGGGCCGCTGCTGGCCCTTGGCGGTGTCGGGCTTTTGCTGATCATCGTGGCCCTGCCCACGATGCTGCAAAAGAAGAAAGACCCGCTGGACAACATCCGCGCCCTGCGCACCGGCAAGGCGGTGGACACCGTCGAAAAGCTGCGCCGGGGCGGTCCGTCCAAGGCCGACAAGCTGGAGCGGTTTGCCACCTACCTTGAACCGCAAACCGCCGAGGAACTGTCCGCCACCCGCATGAAATTGCTGCGCGCGGGTTACCGCGGCAAAGGTGCCGTGCGGGTGTTCCACTTTTCACAATTCGCCCTGGGCCTTGGCATTCTGGTGCTGGGCTTGCTTTACACCCTGCTCAAATCGACACAGACCGAGCTGACCACCCAGACGATGGTGCTGTATACCATCCTGCCTGCCGCCGTCGGCTATTATGCGCCAGTCTACTGGGTCACCCGCCGCATTGCCGAGCGGCAGCAGCAGATCACCGAAGGCTTTCCCGACGCGCTTGACATGATGCTGGTTTGTGTCGAGGCCGGGCAGTCGCTGGATCAATCGATCATCCGCGTCGGAAATGAGGCCCGCAATGGCTATCCCGCGCTGGCCGAGGAATTTGAAACCGTCGCGCAAGAGGTCAAGGCCGGCAAGGAACGTATCGCCGTTCTGCGTGACATGTCCGAGCGCGTCGGTCTGTCCGACATTACCTCTTTCGTGACCACCCTGATCCAGTCTGCCAGCTTCGGCACCTCGATCGCCGATGCGCTGCGGGTCTATTCGGCGGAAATGCGCGACAAACGCATCATGCGTGCCGAAGAAAAGGCCAACACCATCCCCACCAAGCTGACGTTGGGAACAATGCTCTTCACCCTGCCACCGCTTCTGGTTATCCTGATCGGGCCGTCTTTGGCGGGCTTTGCCGGCAAGATGGGGGGTGGAGGTTGATATTTCGCGCATCCGTGTTCTTGCCAGCCCCGCGCTGGCGCTGACCCTTGCCCTCGCCGCCTGTGGCACAACAGGCGGCGGTGGTCTGTTTGGTGCGCGCGATGTGGGCTACGGGGTCAATCCGGATGAGGAGTCAATCGACGGGCTGATCGTCGGCCACCGCCTGATGGCCGCTTCGGAATACGATCTGGCGCTCCGGGCCTATCTGCGGGCCGCCGGTCAACAGGGCTTTACGGCCGATGTCCTGTCGGCCCTTGGCTCTGCCAACCTGCACCTTGGCCGGTTGAACCAGTCCGAAGACCTGTTGCGCAAAGCCGTGATCGAGGACCCGAACTTCGTCCCCGCGCTGAACAACCTTGGCGTCGTGTTGATGGAACGCGGCAATTACGGCGAGGCGCGGCTGTTCTTCCAACGTGCATTCGCGGCAGATAGTGGCCAAACAGACATGATCCGCGAAAACCTGATGCGTGCCATCGCAAAAAGTGAAGATGCCGTGTATGTTGAGCCCGAGGAAACATCACGGTTCACCCTCGTTCGGCGCGGATACAGCACCTATGAGCTGTTGTCCGAGTTGTAACGCGGGCCAAGGGCCGGAGCAGTCAAAGAGGACGCATAAATGCGCCGACCGATCGTTGTGGCACTGTGCCTTTCGGGCGCGGTCGCCCTGAGTGCATGCCAAAGATCTCCCGATGCCGAAGTGCAACGCGCGTTGAAAGACGTGAACGTCATCGACGAATCCAACCTGTCCGACATCATGCTGACCGTGGGCGACCCCGAAGAAGCCGTGTCCTACTTCCAGCGCACCGCCGACCAGAACCCTGACCGGATCGACCTGAAACGCGGGCTTGGCAAATCGTTGGTCCGTGCCGGCCGCCCGGCCGAGGCGGCAGTCGCCTGGCGCACCGTCACCGCCCATCCGCAGGCCACCAACGAAGATCGCGTGTGGCTGGCCGACGCCCTGATCCGCGCCAATGAATGGCCCGCCGCCGAGGCAGAGCTGAACAAGGTGCCGCCCACCCATGAAACCTTTGAACGCTACCGGCTGGAAGCGATGATCGCCGACAGCAAGAAGAACTGGGCCAAGGCCGACAGCTTTTATGAAATCGCCGCCGGGCTGACAACCAAGCCGTCAGGCGTACTGAACAACTGGGGCTTTTCCAAGCTGACCCGGGGCGATGCACCGGGGGCCGAGCGGCTGTTCGTGCAGGCCCTGACCTTTGACCCCAACACCTTCACCACCAAGAACAATCTGGTGCTGGCCCGCGGTGCGCAGCGCAAATACGAACTGCCCGTGGTGAAGATGAGCCAAGCCGAAAAAGCCGAGCTTCTATACACCATGGCGCTGACCGCCATCAAGCAGGGCGATGTCAGCACCGGGCGGCAGTTGCTGCGCGAAGCGGTGGAGACCCATCCGCAGCATTTTGAAACCGCCGCCCGCGCGCTGGCAGCCCTTGAGGCATAAGGCATGTTTCCGACCCTTGCCCCGCTGACGCCCGGTGCCGCCATCGCCTTTCTGCCCTTTGCCCTTTTCATCGGGGGGTGGGTGGCATGGTCAGACATGAAACTTATGAAGATCCCCAACAAGACCATGATCGCTCTGCTGGCGGTCTGGCTGGTGGTGGGCTTGGCGGCAGTCTTTCTGACCGGGTTCCCGCTGCAATCCTGGGCCTGGGGCTGGGTGCTGGCCATCATCACACTGGTGATCGGCTTTCTGGCCAATGCCTTGCGTCTGGTCGGCGGCGGCGACGCCAAGTTTGCCACTGCCATGGCCCCGTTCTTTGTGGCGGCAGACTGGCGCTATGTTTTCATCCTTGCCGCAAGCTGCCTGATCGGTGCCTTCATCGTGCACCGCATCATCCGCCGCATCGGCTTTGTGCGCCGCGCCACGCCCGATTGGGTCAGCTGGACCAGCCGTGACTTCCCCATGGGCCTCGCCCTTGCCGGGACACTGATTTTCCATCTTTTGCTCACAATTCCGGGCGCATTCTAGGGCAGGCTTCGGCCAAAGCGGCGGTTGCCACGCAGTCCGCCGCTCCCCGTCCTTTGAACCTGAGTGTCTGCGCATGAACATGCCGATCACCCCGCCCATGAATACCTCGACTGTGACCGCGCCGCCCACGCCAAAAACGCTGGCCCAGACCGGTTTGTCGCTGGTGATGATGCGGGACATCCTGCTCAAGACCATCTTTAGGATGAACATCGACCTGGTGTCCGACATCAGCCGCGTCATCGCCCTGTCGCCGCCCCTGACGCAGGAACTTGTCGATATCGCGCGTGGCCAGAAACTGCTGGAGGCGACGGGTACGCTGCACGCCACCTCCGGCAATGAAATGGGCTATCAATTGACCGACAGCGGCAAGGCCCGCGCGCTGGATGCCCTGTCACAATCCGAGTATTACGGCGCGCTGCCGGTGCCGCTGGCCACCTATGCCGAACAGATGAAACGCCAGTCGGTGCGCGATATCCGCCTGACCCGCGACCAGCTGATGGCGGCCATGGGTCACCTGATCCTGCCGCCAGACCTGCTCGGCAACCTTGGCCCCGCCATCACGTCCGGCAGGTCGATCCTGCTCTATGGCCCGCCCGGCAACGGGAAATCCTCGATCTCGAACGGCATCCGCGCCGCCATGGGCGACAAGATCTATATCCCGCGCGCCATCGAATATTCCGGGCAGGTCATCACCGTCTATGACCCCATCGTGCATTCAGCAGCCGAGGAATCGGTCGATGACCCCAATGCCCTGCGCCGCTCCTCGGGCCGGTTCGACACCCGCTATGTCTATTGCGAACGCCCGACCGTGATCACCGGGGGCGAACTGACGCTCGACATGCTGGATCTGAAATACAACCCCGTCGCCCGTACCTATCAGGCCCCCCTGCAGCTCAAGGCGTCGGGCGGAATCTTCATCGTCGACGACCTTGGCCGTCAGGCAGAACCGCCGCAAAAGCTGGTCAACCGCTGGATCGTGCCCTTGGAAGAGGCGCGCGATATCCTGTCGCTGCAGTCGGGTGAAAAGTTCACCGTGCCGTTCGACACGCTGGTGATCTTTTCCACCAACTTCCACCCGAACGAGATTTTCGACGGGGCCGCCCTGCGCCGGATCTTCTTCAAGATCAAGGTCGATGGCCCTAATCAGGAAATGTTCCTGAAAATCTTCGCCATGGTCGCGCGCAAGAAAAAGATGGCGCTGGACGAGGCCACCTTGCTGCACCTGCTCAAGACCAAGTACCCGACCATCGAGAACAACTTCGCCAATTATCAGCCGACCTTCCTGATCGACCAGATGATCGCGATCTGCGAGTTCGAGGGCATCCCCTATCAGATGCGCCCCGATCTGGTTGACCGGGCCTGGGGCAACATGTTCGTGCGCGACGAAAAGATCGCGAAGTAGCGGTTCAGAACCGCCGCACCCCCTGCTCGGTCACGATCATGTCCAGCGGCTGATCGGTGGCGTCAATCGGCACCGCGTCCACCTCTTGCGCGGCAAAGGCAAAGCCCACCGCCAGCACCGGGCCGCGCGCCCGCAACCCCTCCAGTGTGCGGTCATAAAACCCGCCGCCGTAGCCCAGCCGGTACCCCCGCGCATCAAAGGCCAGCAGCGGCACGATGAGCACCGCAGGCTCCAGCCAGCCGCCTTCCTGCGGGATCAGCGCGCCGAAGTCTCCCGCCACCATTGCACTTCCCGGCGACCATTCGCGAAACCGCAGGGCTTGTGCGGGGCCAATGATCACCGGCACCCCGACCGGCCCCTGATGTGCCGCCATTGCGGGCAGCGGGTCAATCTCGGTCCGCATCGGCATGTAACCGGCCAGTGCCAAGCCCCGGTGCGCAGCCAGCACATCGGCCAGCAATTCCGCCGCCTGCCCCTGCCCCGCCGCAAAAGCCGCCTTGCGCGCGGCAAAGGCCACCTGCCGCGCTGCCGCCTTCACAGCAGGATCCACGACGCCAACCCTAGAAAGGCAAAGAACCCAACCACATCCGTCACCGTCGTCACGAACGGGCCAGAGGCCAGCGCCGGGTCCACGCCTGCGCGCTCCAGCGCCATCGGAATCGCGATGCCGCCAAAGGCCGCCGCGATCAGCGTCAGCACCATGGCCAGCCCGATCACAACCGCCAGCATCGGCACCCCGAACCAGACCCCGGCCACCAGCGCCATCAACACACCGAATACCGCGCCGTTGATCGCCCCCACCGCCACCTCGCGCCTTATCACCCGTGCCGCGTTGCGCGGGGTCAGATCGCGCGTGGCCAGCGCCCGCACCGCCACCGTCATCGACTGGGTGCCGGCATTGCCGCCCATGCTTGCCACGATCGGCATCAGGACAGCCAAGGCCACCATCTGCTCGATCGTCTCGGCAAAGGCGCTGATCACCACCGACGCAAGGATCGCCGTCAGCAGGTTCACAAACAGCCACAGCGCCCGGCCCTTTGTCGCCTCCCACACCGTATCGGCCAGCGTCGCCTCGTCATCCACACCGGCCATACGCAACATGTCTTCCTGATGTTCCTCATCCAGCACGTTCATCGCGTCATCAATCGTGATCACACCCACGAGCCGCCCATGCCTGTCGACCACCGGGCAAGAGATCAGGTGGTACTGGTTGAACAGATAGGCCACATCCGCCTCGGGCTCGTTTGCTTCGATGATGCGGAAACTGTCCTCGACAATGGATTTCAGCGTCACATCCCGCCGCGCCGACAGCATCCGCCCCAGCGTCACGTAAGACACCGGCTTCATCCGCGGATCGACAAGGATCACGTGGTAGAACTGGTCCGGCAGCCAGTCGACGCTGCGCATATGGTCAATCATCTCGCCCACGGTCCAGTGCTCGGGCGCTGTCACCACCTCGCGCTGCATCAGGCGCCCGGCGGAATACTCCGGATAGGCCAGCGCCTGCTCCACCGCCACCCGGTCCGCCTGATCCAGCGTCGACAGGATCGCCTCCTGCGCAGGCTCCTCCAGATCCTCAAGGATATCGACCACATCGTCGGTATCCAGATCGCGCATCGCCTCGGCCACCACCTCTGGCGGCAAGGATTCGATCACCTCTTCGCGGATCGAATCCGAGATTTCGGACAGAATGTCGCCGTCAATCTCGCCCGACCACATCGCCAGCAGATTGCGGCGCTGTTCGCCGCTGATCTGTTCCAGCAAGTCGGCCACATCGGCCGCATGCAGCGGCTCCAGCAGCCGGGTCAGCTCGGCTGTGTTGCCAGCCTCGACCGCGTCCAAAATCCGGGCCACGCGGCGCGTGTCCAATGCGGTGTCGTCATCCGTGCGCGCGTCATCTGCCATGCCAACCCCATCCGATTACCCCAACACTAGCGAAAGCTGTTTCCGGCAAACAGGGGGCAGGTCACAAATTTACCCAAAGCGGGAAAGACGATAGGGTGCCCTCAACCAAAGAGGATAACCGATGACCGATCTGTTGCTGGGCCAGGTGCTGCACTTCACCGCCGATCCTTTCGACCATGGCACAACCGCCGCCAAGGTGGATGAGGCGCTGGTGATCGACGGCGGAAAGATCATTGCCGTCGGCTCCGCAGATGCGCTGCGCCGCGCCCATCCGCAGGCCCGAGTGACCGATTACGGCACGGCCCTGATCAGTGCCGGCTTTGTCGATGCCCATGTGCACTACCCGCAAACCGCCATCATCGCCTCCTGGGGAAAGCGGCTGATCGACTGGCTGAACAGCTATACCTTCCCCGAGGAAATGCGCTTTTCGAACCTACCTTACGCTCAGGAGGTGGCAAACCGCTACTTCGACCTGACCATTTCGAACGGAACCACCTCGGTCTGCTCGTACTGCACCATCCACCCCGAAAGCGTCGATGCCTTCTTTACCGCCGCCGCCATCCGTAACCAGCGCGTCTGGGCCGGCAAGACCTGCATGGACCGCAACGCGCCCGAGCCCTTACGCGACACGCCGCAATCCGCCTATGACGACAGCAAGCG
The DNA here is from genome assembly GCF_004745575.1 of Pseudotabrizicola sediminis. Classification (GTDB taxonomy): domain Bacteria; phylum Pseudomonadota; class Alphaproteobacteria; order Rhodobacterales; family Rhodobacteraceae; genus Pseudotabrizicola; species Pseudotabrizicola sediminis. The sequence continues at coordinate 214,283 of NZ_RPEM01000003.1, forward strand.
CCTGCTGAACAAATGGCACGCCCAAGGCCGCGCGTCCTACGTCATCACGCCCCGCTTCTCGCCCACGTCAACCCCCGAACAGCTTCACGCTCTTGGCGCGCTGTGGGGCGAGCATCCGGATTGCCTGATGCAAACCCACCTGTCGGAACAAACCGATGAAATCGCCTGGGTCAAAGAGCTGTTCCCGCAGTCGCGCGACTATCTTGATACCTACGAATCCCACGGCCTGCTGCGCGAAGGTGCCATCTATGGCCATGCCATCCACCTGACCGAACGGGAAAAATCCCGGCTAAAGGAAGCCGGAGCCAGCCTGATCCACTGCCCCACCTCCAACACCTTCATCGGGTCTGGCCTGTTCGACATGGGGGGGCTGAAAGCCGCAGGTCAACGCATCGGCCTTGCCACCGACACCGGCGGCGGCTCGTCGTTTTCCATGCTGCGCACCATGGCGGCAGCCTATGAGGTCGGCCAACTGGCCGGCCGCGCCCTGCACCCGGCAGAGCTGTGGTGGCTGGCCACGCAGGGCTCTGCCCGCGCCCTGCAAGCCGATCACCAGATCGGCAACATCGGGCCAGGGATGGAGGCAGATCTGGTGGTGGTCGATCTCGCCTCTACCCCTGCCATCGAACAGGCGGCCCGGCGCGCAGATGACATCTGGCAGAGCATTTTCCCGACCATCATGATGGGCGACGACCGCGCCATCCGCGCCACATGGGTGGCAGGGGTTTGCGTTCACGGGGCCTGAAACAGGGCAGGCCCCGAAAACTCCGAGGGCCGAAACCGCTCAGTCGAAGCCGAATTCCCAGCCATCGGGCAGAAAATCATAGGCGACGCCGATCTCGCTCACCTTGCGCTCTTCCTCCCACAAAATCTCGGGGGTGATGCGCAGCGGGGTCTTGGTGGTCACGATCAGCGTGTCTTCGTCCTGATCGCGCTGGGTCGAAAATCCCTTGGCCTGCAAGGCTTTTTCGCACACCTTCCAGTTCGCCTCATCGCTTTCCGCCAGCAGATAGAATTCCACCAGCGACATCTGCGGCAAGGTCGCGCCGCCCTTTTTCATCTCGGCGAAACTGTCAAAGGTCTCGCGCTTCTGCGCTTCGAAATCATGTGCCATGTCAGCCCCTCAGCTTGTGCGCCAAAGCGGTCTGCCGCTCGACGATCAGGGGAAGGTCTACCGTAACCATCTGCCCGCCCGCAACCACCCTGCGCCCGTCGACAAACAGATCACGCACCCGCCCCGGCCCGCACAAGACCAGCGCCGCCACCGGGTCCCATGATCCTGCCGACTCGATCCCCGAAATATCCCAGATCGCCACATCCGCCCGCTTGCCGGGCTGCAAAGACCCGCAGTCGGGTTGCCCCAGCACCTGCGCCCCGCCCAGCGTGGCAATCTCCAGCGCCTCGCGTGCGCTCATCGCATCGGCCCCGCGTGCCACCCGCTGCAGCAGCAGCGCCTGCCGCGCTTCGCCAATCAGATTGCCCGCGTCATTGCTGGCCGACCCGTCCACGCCCAACCCCAACGGCACCCCGGCATCCCGCATCGCCCGCACCGGCGCGATGCCAGACCCCAACCGGCAGTTGGAGCATGGGCAATGCGCCACCCCGGTGCGCGTGCGCGCGAAAAGGTCGATCTCCGCGCCATCCAGCTTCACACAATGCGCATGCCAGACATCGGGGCCGGTCCAGCCCAGATCTTCGGCATATTGCCCGGGCCGAACGCCGAACTTCGCCAGCGAATAGGCGATATCTTCGTCATTCTCCGCCAGATGGGTGTGCAGCATCACCCCTTTGTCACGCGCGAGCAGTGCCGCCTCGCGCATCAGATCCCGGCTCACCGAAAAGGGCGAGCAAGGTGCCAGCCCCACCCGCACCATCGCCCCCTCGGCAGGGTCATGGAACGCATCGACCACCCGGATCATATCTTCCAGAATATCCGCCTCGCGCTCCACCAGCGCATCGGGTGGCAGGCCTCCATCCGACACGCCGATGCTCATGGCCCCCCGCGTCGGGTGAAACCGCAGGCCTATGGTGCGCGCCGCCTCAATCGTATCCTCCAGCCGCGCGCCGTTGGGGTAAAGATAAAGGTGGTCTGATGACAGGCTGCACCCGGTCAGCGCCAGTTCCGCCAAACCCACCTGTGCCGACACAAACATCTCCTCGGGCCCGAACCGTGCCCAGATCGGGTACAGCGTCTGCAGCCAGCCGAACAACAGCGCATCCTGCCCGCCCGGCACCGCCCGCGTCAGGGTCTGATACAGGTGGTGATGGGTGTTCACCAACCCCGGCGTCACCACACAGTCGCGCGCCTCCACCACCTCGGCCCCCGGTGCCTCCAGCCCCGGCCCCACGGCGGCAATCACGCCTCCACGCAACAACACATCCGCCCCCGCCAGCTCACGGCGGGTTGCATCCATCGTCACCACGACATCGGCGTTTCTGATCAGAATTTCACGCAAGACAGGTTCCTCCGCCCCTTCGGTGGAACCTATGGCGGGCCGACAGAAGGGGAAAGGACTCGGTCACCGCTCGGAAACCCTAGCAAAACCCGTCCAAAGAACGCAAGCCGCCCATTTTTCCGTCGACAAATATCCTCGGGGTCAGGGGCCAGACAGCCCCCTGTCAACCGTTCAGCAGCGCAAGTGCCTCGGCATGCACGGCCCGGTTCGCTGCCGCCAGCACCTGCCCGCCCTGATGGCATGCATTGCCCTGCCAGTCGGTCACCACGCCCCCCGCTGCCTCGATCACCGCGATCGGGGCCTGCACGTCATAGGCCTGCAACCCGGCCTCGATCACCAGATCGACCTGGCCCGCCGCCAGCAGCGCATAGCCATAGCAATCCATGCCATAGCGCACCAGCCGCACCCGGTCTGCCACCCGGCGAAACGCTGCGTGCTCTGCCACTGTGCCCACTTCGGGAAAGGTCGACAGCAGGATCGCCTCTGCCAACGGCCGCGCGGCGCGGCATTCCAGCGCAAACTCCCCCGACGGTCCGACCGTCCGCGCCAGGCCAAAGCCGCCCTCAAACCGTTCACGGATAAACGGCTGGTCGATCAGCCCATAAACCGGCCCGCTGTCATCCGCGACCGAGATCAGCACCCCCCAGATCGGCGTGCCCGACAGATAGCCGCGCGTGCCGTCAATCGGGTCCAGCACCCAGGTCAGCCCCGATGTGCCGGCAAGTGCCCCGTATTCTTCGCCCAGCACCGCGTCTTGCGGGCGCCGCTGCGCCAGAATGGCGCGCATCCGCTCTTCCGCCAGCCGGTCTGCCACCGTCACCGGGTCAAACCGCGCGGTTTCCTTGCTGTCGGCCAGCAACCCGGGCTTGCGGAAATGCAAAAGCGTCGCCTCCCGTGCGGCATCGGCCAGCGCATGGGCGGTCGCCATCAATTCGGCACGGGTTTCAAATGTCAGGTTCGCGGTCAGCTCTGCCATGGTTTTCCCCTGCGGCAGGGGTCATCCACACCCCAGCCCTAAGCAGCGCTAGCGCCGCCCGGGGCCGGGGTCAAGATCACCTGGCCTGGACAGACCCTGTCAGGGCAAGGGGTAGGGGCCACAAATCGCCCGGCCTTCAGGCGGCTTCGCTCAGCACACGGGCCAGATCGAACAACCGGCGGCGCTGCGCTTCGGGGATGGCGTAATAGGAGCGCACCAGGTCCAATGCTTCCTTGTCGGCAAGAAAATCACTGGGCGCGGCCGTCACCGGCGCATCACCATCCGCCGCCAGCCCGTCAAAAAAGAACGCAATCTGAACGCCCAGCGTTTCCGCGATATCCCAAAGGCGGGATGCGCTGACCCGGTTCATGCCGGTTTCATACTTCTGGATCTGCTGGAATTTGATCCCGACCTTGTCCGCGAGTTGCTGCTGGGTCATCCCCACCATCCAACGGCGATGGCGGATCCGCTTCCCAACATGAGCGTCGACTGGGTGTTTCATCTAAATCTCCGAACCTGTAAGTCCCCTACGTTAACATAAGCCACTCTCATGCCAAAGTAAGGATATTTCCCATATTGGTGAGATTCTTACACAGTCGCTCAGTTCTGACAGGGATTATGCAGGATCAATTCCACAACTGACCAAAACTTCCCCAGCCTTACCTTTGGAAGAATCAGCCGGGGGAACACTCGCGCGCAGCGTGTTTTGCATTTTCATTCGCATTTCGCAACATATTCGCAAATCAATCACACCGCCAACCGGCCATGGCCCGACGGATCAGATTTCTCCCGCCGCTGCCCCCGCCTCAGACCCGACCCCGCGCCGCATTTTCCGGCATCCCTTCGGTATGCCCTCTGGCTCTGCTTCCGACCCCGCACTAAGCTGCGCTCAAAACCACAGGATACCCCGCATGCGCGCCTGGCAGATCGACAGCCTTTCCACCCCCGCCCGCCTGATCACCCTGCCCCTCCCGGTTCCGGCGGCGGGGCAGGCGCTGGTGCGTATCCATGCCTGCGCGCTGAACTTCGCCGATCTGCTGATGGTGGAGGGCAAGTATCAGTCCAAGCCCCCCCTGCCCTTCACCCCCGGCCTTGAACTGGCGGGTGAGGTGGTTGCGCTGGGACCCGACACGGCGGGCCCTGCCCCCGGCACCCGCGTTGCCTGCTACGCCGGGCACGGCGGGCTGGCGGAGTATGGGACCTTTCCCACTGACAGGCTGATCCCGATCCCCGATGCCCTGCCTTACACACATGCATCGGCCTTTCTGATCGCCTATGGTACCTCGCATCTGGCGCTCTGGCACAAGGCCCGGCTGCAACCAGGAGAGACGCTGCTGGTCACCGGGGCTGCAGGCGGTGTCGGGCTGACAGCGGTCGAGGTGGGCAAGCGCATGGGGGCGCGCGTCATCGCAACCGCACGCGGGGCGGAAAAGCTGGCCGTGGCCCGCGCTGCCGGGGCCGACCATCTGATCGACAGCGATGCGCCCGATCTGAAAGACCAGCTCAAGACCCTTGGCGGCGTTGACGTGATCTATGACACCGTCGGCGGCGCAGGCTTTGACGCCGCCCTACGCGCTACCCGGCCCGATGGCCGCATCCTGTGCATCGGCTTTGCCGGGGGTGACGTCCCCAAACCCGCCGCCAATATCCTCCTCGTCAAGAACGTCACCGTCATCGGCTTCTGGTGGGGCGCCTACATCGACTTCGCCCCGCATCTGGTCACGCAAAGCCTGTCCACCCTGATGGGCTGGTACACACAAGGCGGCCTGCGCCCCCACATCTCCCACCATCTGCCGCTGGCGTCCCTGCCCGAAGGGCTGGCCCTCCTGCGCGACCGCAAGGCAACGGGCAAGGTGGTGGTGCAGATCGCGTGAGCCCACCATGGTTGATTGGAGCCCATATCCACCGTCAAGCGATGTGGTAAGCTCGTCATATGTGCGCAACCCGACATTGTTTCTGCAACGTGACTCTGGATGACCATGATCTGCTCAAGACATGGCAATCAACCCCTCATGTCCAGGAGTGGTGGGGCGCACAAAAACCCTTTGACGAAGAGGATCTCGCGGATCCCCGGGTCGCACGCTGGATCGTATCCTATGCAAAACGCCCCTTTGCGTTCATGCAGGACTACACGGTTCACGGATGGGATGATCACCATTTTGCTCATCTTCCTAAGGGCGCAAGGGGAATCGACCAATATATCGGAGACCCCGGGATGATCGGTGCTGGGCACGGTTCAGCCTTTATCAGCGCTAGAATGCAGGTGCTTTTTGATGAGGGCGCACCTGTGATCGCGACCGATCCACATCCTGAGAACCACCGCGCGATAGCAGTTTACAGGAAGCTGGGCTTTGAACCCTTCGGCCCCCCACAAGAGACTCGGTGGGGTCTGATCGTTCCTATGTTGGCGAAGCGGTAGGCGGCGCGCGATGATCGGCAGCTTTGTCCGCAAAGCTCCCCCTCACCCCACCGCCCGCACCACGCCCCGCGCCTGATAGGCGCGCTGAATCATCGCCGCCATCTCCAGCACCGCCGGGCTGTGCGCCGGGTCTGCGACATACAGGTTCACCTTCATCCGTTTCAGGTCAGGCAAGGCTCCGCCATGGCTGATCCGCTCCACATAGGGCGGCTCTGACCCGGCCAGCACGGTGTGCACGGCAAGGTCAGCGCTTACACTGGCCTCGATCGTGCGGGTGCTGTCGCTTTCCACCGCCATCTGCCAGGGCACTCCGGCCTTGTCCAAGGCCGCCTGCACCCCTTGCCGGAAAATACAGTTGTGCTCATAAGCCAGCTTCAAGGGCCGCCCCTTCCACGCAACACCCCCCGGCGCGCCGACCCAGACCAGCGGCAACTCGGCCAGCGTCACCCCACCCGGGTCCACCGTGTCTTCGGTGGTCAGGATGATGTCGCACTCCCCCCGCCCGAACTGCGCCTTGAGCACACGGGTAAAGGACGAAATCAGCGACACCTTCATCCGTGGAAACGTCCGCGCAAAATGCTGCAGCACCTGCGGGATCACCGGATAGACGATGTCATGCGGCACCCCCAGCACCACTTCGCCCTCATGCGGGTCACGGGTCAGCCGCCCCATCACCTCGTCGTTCAGGGCCAGCATCCGCCGCGCATAGCCCAGCAATTGCTCTCCCGCCGCCGTCAGCGCCACCTGCCGGCCCGACCGGTCCAGCACATCAACGCCCAGCATGTCCTCCAGCCGCTTGATCTGCATCGACACCGCTGATTGCGTCAGGTTCAGAAAGCCCGAGGCCCGTGTCACCCCACCGGCATCGGCCACCGCCACAAAAGACCGCAAGGCGGTCAGGTCCAGATTGCGCGCCATATCACAAATCCTGATGCGAGAGTTCAAAAGCATTCACTTTCCTAATGTCCGCGATTCGACTATTTCAAGCAAGCGATTTGAAGACGGCTTCCGCCCGCTCGCATTTGATGATGACCCTGAAAGGAAAGACCATGTTTGCCTCGCTCCACACCGCCACGCTCGCCACCCGGCGCGTGCAGACGGCTGGCAGCGCCCCGCGCCTTTGGACGCTCGTGCGCTCGGCCCTTGCCGCGCACCGCCAGCGCCAGTTTCTCGCCCGGCTCGATGACCGCACCCTCGCCGATATCGGCCTCACCCGCGATCAGGCCGTGTCCGAAGCGCAGCGCCCGATGTGGGACATTCCGGCCAACTGGAACGGCCGCATTCTGGCCTGAAACCCGCATGACACCGGCCCGATGCAGGCCATACCGGCCTGCATCGCGGAAATGTCAGAGTTTAAGCAGTGCGCCGGTCCGGAAATCCTTGAAATCAGCCGCAACCTTCCCGATATTGTGACTATAAATCTTGTGCGGACAAACCGCGCAGGGCACGGGGTAATTTTTCGGAGGCTTTCACATGGCTGACTATACAACGATCCGTACAGCCGGCGCAGGTGCACGCGCCGCTCAGATCGACGAGGGCCTTCGCGCCCATATGAACAAGGTTTACGGGCTGATGTCCGTCGGCATGGTGCTGACGGGTGGCGTGGCCTGGGCTGTCGGCACCAATGACGCGATGCTCGGGGCCATCTTCGGCACGCCGCTGAAATGGGTCGTGATGTTCGCGCCGCTGATCATGGTCTTTGCCTTCAGCGCGATGATCAACAAGCTGTCAGCAGCCGCCGCACAACTGTTCTTCTACACCTTCGCCGCGCTGATGGGCTTGTCGATCAGCTTCATCTTTGCCGTCTACACCGGCGTGTCGATCGCGCAGACCTTCTTCGCCACCGCCATCGCCTTCGCCAGCCTGTCGCTTTATGGCTACACCACGAAGCGTGATCTGTCGGGCATGGGGACCTTCCTGATGATGGGCCTGATCGGCCTGATCGTCGCCTCGATCGTCAACATCTTCATGGGCTCGTCCGCGCTGCAATTCGCCATCTCCGTGATCGGCATCCTGATCTTTGCAGGTCTTACCGCCTATGACACGCAAAGCATCAAGAACGAATATGTGCAGCATGCGGCGTCGATGGACGAAGAATGGCTCGGCAAGTCGGCCATCATGGGCGCACTGCGGCTGTATCTCGACTTCATCAACATGTTCATGTTCCTGCTGTCGTTCATGGGCAACCGCGAATAACGTTTTGGGTTCAGAACCATGACAGGGCCGCCTTCGGGCGGCCCTTTTGTTTTGGCCCGCCTTGCGCAATGCTGCCGCAAAGGAACACCCGCCATGCCCCACTTCCCCCTCGACCAGGCCCTGACCGACAGCGCTGACGGAGCGGAGTCCGCCACCGGCCCCTACCGCGCGCTGCTTCTGTCCGACACCGGCGGCCTGACCAAGTTCGGGGCCTTTATCGAGATCCTGCCCCCCCGGCTCTGCCTCCTCGATCAAACACTGGCACGCGCATGAGGATGAGATGATCCACGTGCTGGCGGGCGAGGTCACATTGGTTGAAGGCGACAGCACCACCCTCCTGCACCCCGGCGACACCGCCACTTTCAAGGCAGGCACAGCCCTCGGCCACTGCCTGCAAAACCACTCGGCGGCAGAGGCGCGCTATCTGGTGATCGGCACCCGTGGCCCGTCGGATGTGATCACCTACCCCGACCACGACCGCGTGCTGCATGTCACCCGCAGCCCGGTGCAGCGCCGCTACACCGATCTGCAAGGCAAGCCCGCAGACTCGCCCTACCGCAAACCAGACTGATCACCAAAGCCGCGCACGAACCGCCGCACCTGCCGCCGCGAGGTCAACCGCACCAGCCGCTTCCCTTCCGGAGCGCTGTCCCACAGCCGTTGAACCCCCGCACGCGCGGTTTGCCGTGTGCGCCAGATAAACCGCCAGAACGGCAGCGTCTCGCGGTGAAAATCGAGGCCTCCCCCGCCTCGACCGCGTGACACAGCAGGGTCTTCTCGTCGCGCTGCCGCTCGCGGCAGCGCGGCATCCAGTGGATATGATCGACATGCACCACCGGCAACCCGGTCACCTTGCCCAGCCCCCGCGCCAGCGTCGACTTGCCGGACCCCGGCTGCCCGACGATCATGACGCGCTGCATGATAAACGCCTTAGCGACACATGCAAAAGACCGCCCGAAGGCGGCCGTTTACGGTAAGGTAGCAGGATCAGATCACCTCCGGACCTGCCGCAAGATCCTACTTGATCTTGCCTTCTTTGTACTCGACATGTTCCCGCTTAACGGGGTCGTATTTACGGACCGTCATCTTTTCGGTCATGGTCCGGGCATTCTTTTTGGTGACATAGAAATGCCCGGTGCCAGCCGTCGAGTTCAGACGGATCTTGATCGTCGCCGGTTTGGCCATAGTCGTCTCTCCTGCATCGGGGAAACACCGTTGCCCCGCGAAATCCTTGAAGCCCGCCTTTTACCCGTGCGCACCGCAGAGTCAACAGCCAAACGCCGCGCGGGTTGATCTTATTGAGCGCGCTGTGCGCGCAAGCGGTTTTCTCGCCTCTGCGGCAAGCCGCAACCGGCTCGGACGACGCCTCCGGCGGGGATATTTAGAAACAGATGATGGGCATTCATCTGTTCTTAAATATCCTGGGGGTGAGGCGAAGCCGAGGGGGCAAAGCCCCCTGGCACCACTGACAAACATTGCGCGGATGGCCTGTAAGCCGGATTCTGTCCAAGGCTTTCGCCTCTGGATGACCATTCCTCTGCCGCACCTGTTACCAGATGCAGTCAAGCTGCCAACCCGGGCCTCTGGGCTGAAGCGTCCCTGTGGAGGTCTCTGCTGGCGCCGCGGGCTTGCACCTTTGGCAGTCGCAGACCTTTCCACACAAGGCCCCTATTCGGCATTGCTCCGGGTGGGGCTTGCCGTGCCGGTCCTGTTGCCAGTCCCGCGGTGGGCTTTTACCCCACCGTTTCACCTGTTCCCTGCCACGCAAGAGGCGAACCTCTCAAACAACAGGGAAGTCTCTTCTCTGTGGCGCTTTCCCTGGGGTTGCCCCCGCCGGGGGTTACCCGGCACCCTTGCTTCATGGAGTCCGGACTTTCCTCGAAGGGTCTCCCCCTCGCGGTCATCCAGCCATCCGCGCGAGCCGGGGCTTACGCTTATGCGAAGGGGGCGTCAACGCCAAAGCGTGTGGCAAGGTCAGCCGCCATGGCGGCATCGGTGGCTGTGACAGGGCCGGTGGCAAAGGGCCGGAAGCGCCAGCGAAAGGCGCGCAGCAGGGTGGCCTCGTCCGATGCGGGGTAGCCGAAGCGGCGGGCGAGCGGGACAAAGTCGGGTGCCCGACCAGCCCCGGCCGGTTCCGGCCAGACCGACAGGCCCTGATGCGCCAGCCTGCGCCAGTCAAAGCGCGGACCGGGGTCCGATTTACGGTCGGGGGCCATGTCGGAATGGCCGATCACCCGCTGCGGCGGAATGGACCAGCGCGCCATGATGCCCCCCAGCAGCTGTTCCAGCGCCGCCATCTGCGGCTCGGCAAAGGGGTGATCGCCGCGATTGTCCAGCTCGATTCCGATGGACTGGCTGTTCACATCCGCAACGCCCGCCCATTCGCCGGCCCCCGCATGCCAGGCGCGCTGCGCCTCGTCCACCAGCGCCTCTGCCGCGCCTTGGCGCGAGATCAGCCAATGGGCCGAGACTTCGGCCGCAGGGTCACAGAGCCGCGCACGCGCGGCCTCATGGCTGTCCATCGCGGTGTAGTGGATCACGATCAGCGACGGACGCACCCCGCCGCGCCGCGCGCCGAAGTTCGGCGAGGGTGTCACCGCAGCCGGTACGGGCTCGGGTCCCAGGTGCAGGCATAGCCGTCGCCGTCCGGGTCAAGGCCCAGACGGTCACGCTCTGGCCCGCCCCGCTCCAGAAACGCCTGCTGCGCGAGATCGGGTGAGGCGTAGCCCGCGCATTTTGCCGCCGTGTTCCCCACGCCAAAGCCGGACCGCCGATACAACTGTGTGCCGCGCGGGTGGCTGGTCGCCAGCGCGTAATCCACGATGTTCGGCCCCGCAGCGCCCGACCGCACCGGCAAGGCACCGGGCTGAATCACCTGATACTGGGCGCGGTTGCGGTCGATCCGGGCCCGGTCGCTTTCAATCGTCTCGCGGCTGGCGACCGCGTCAAAGTCGTTCTCGTCCGAAATCGTGGCCCCCCCGCCAAGGCTGGCAATCCGCGCAGCCTCACCGGTTTCTTCGCGGATGCCGGCGGGCGCATTGCCGCGTGGCCGGATCTCACCGCTCACAATCGGGGCACCGATCACCGCGCCGGTCGAAGACCCACCCGAAGGCACGATCCCGCCACGGCCATCGGCCCGGTCAATCGCCGCCCCGATTTGATCGGTCGAAAACCCCGGCGTGACAACCGGTTGCGGACGCCCCGCCGCCGCATCGCGGTCGCGCACATAAGAATTGTAGTCCTGAAACCCAACCCCGGCCCCGCTGTCCGGCACGGCGCTTGCGCAGGCCGCAAGAGTCAAAGGCAAAAGCAAAAGCAGCGACACACGCATGATCAGTCAGACCCGAATTGAAGTTCAAATGCCGCAATTACCACCATTTGGCCGGCTTGGCCACAAAGCCCGCCGCACGCTCCAGCACATAGGCGTGATTGAGCAGCTCCGCCTCTTCCCAAGGCCGCCCGATCAACTGCAACCCCAAGGGCAGCCCCTTGGCGTCCAGCCCCACCGGCACGGCAATCCCCGGCAGACCCGCAAGGTTGAGCGTGACGGTAAAGACATCGTTCAGATACATCTCCACCGGGTCTGCCCCGCCCTGCTCGCCCAGCCCAAAGGCCGAAGACGGCGTGGCCGGGGCCAGGATCGCATCGATCCCCGCCGCGAAAGCCTGCTCAAAGTCGCACTTGATCAGCGCCCGCACCTTGCGCGCCCGGTTGTAATAGGCGTCGTAAAACCCGGCTGACAGCACATAGGTGCCCGCCATGATCCGGCGCTGCACCTCTGGCCCGAACCCCTCGGCGCGGGTCTTTTCATACATCTCGGTGATGCCATCGCCCTGCGCCAGTTTCGCGCGGTGCCCATAGCGCACCCCGTCATAGCGGGCGAGGTTGGACGACGCCTCGGCGGGCGCAATGATGTAATAGGTCGGCAGCGCATATTTCGCGTGCGGCAGCGAGATATCCACAATCTCGGCCCCGGCGTCGCGCATCATCTCCATGCCACGATCCCACAGCGCCGCAATCTCCGTTGGCATCCCGTCCAGCCGGTATTCGCGCGCAATCCCGATCTTCTTGCCGCGAATGTCGCCGGTCAGCGCCGCCTCAAAATCCGGCACCGCCAGCTCGGCGCTGGTCGAATCCTTTGCGTCATGCCCGGAAATCGCGCCCAGCATGATCGCCGCATCGCGCACCGTACGGGTCATCGGTCCCGCCTGATCGAGGCTGGAAGCGTAAGCTACAATCCCCCAACGCGACACCCGGCCATAGGTCGGCTTGATCCCGGTGATGCCGCAGAACGCCGCCGGCTGGCGGATCGACCCGCCGGTATCGGTACCCAGCGCCGCCAGACACAGATCTGCCGCCACCGCCGCCGCCGACCCGCCCGAAGATCCGCCCGGCGTCAGCCGCCGGTCATCCACCTTCCACGGGTTCACGGCCGGGCCGTAGCAAGACGATTCGTTCGACGATCCCATCGCGAATTCGTCCATGTTCAGCTTGCCAAGGCAGACGGCCCCCGCCTCCCACAGCTTGGTGGTCACGGTCGATTCGTATTCGGGCCGGAACCCGCGCAGAATGTTCGACCCCGCCTGTGTGGGCACGCCCTTGACCGCGAACAGATCCTTCACCCCAACCGGAATGCCGCACAGGCTGGGCGCATCGCCGCCCGCCAGCCGCGCATCCGCCGCCCGCGCCTGTTCCAGCGCCAGTTCCGGCGTCTTGTGCACGAAGGCGTTCAGCACATCGCCCGCATCCATCGCGGTCAGGCAAGCCATGGTCAGATCGACCGCCGTCACCTCACCCTTGCGCAGCGCATCGCGTGCGCCTGCTACCGTCCAGCCGTTGGCTCCGCCCATATCCGCGCTCATTCCACCACCTTCGGCACCGCAAAGAACCCCTCACGCGCATCGGGCGCGTTCTTCAGCACGGCAGCCTGCTGATTGCCATCGCTGATCACATCCACCCGGCGCTTCAACCGCATCGGCGTAACCGAGGTCATCGGTTCCACCCCCGTCACATCCACATCCTTCAGCTGCTCCATGAAACCAAGGATCGACGACAGCTTCTCGGCCAGATCGGGCAGATCGCCCTCCTCTACCCGGATACGGGACAATTTCGCCACCTTGCGGGCAGTATCGATGTCGATGGACATTTTGGGCCCTTTCCCTGCAATAACCCGCATTGTTTAGCCCCCCGCCTTTCGGGCTGCAAGCCCGCGCTTCCAAGCCCAGCCTTGCCAAATCGCCGCCCAGCGCTCAATTTCACCTCACAACAACACCAAGGAACATCTTCCATGCAGATAACCTGGCTTGGCCATTCCGGCTTTCGGATCGAGATTGAAAACGCGGTCCTGCTGATCGACCCATGGCTGGACGGCAACCCGATGTTTCCCGCAGACAAGCGCGCCGATGCGCTGGCGGGTGTCACCCATATCTTCCTGACGCATGCCCATGGCGACCATGCCTCGGGCGCGCTGGCGATTGCACAGGAAACCGGGGCCACCATCGCCGCCATTCATGAACTGGCCGCGTATCTGACCCGCGAAGGCGCAAAGGACGTGATCGGCTTTGGCAAGGGCGGCACCATTGACGCGAACGGGGCCAAGGTCACCATGGTCAATGCCTCGCATTCCTCCAGCATCGACTTTGCGGGCGGCAACGCCATTGCCGGCGGGTCAGAGGCGGGGTTCATGATCGCCGGTGAAGGTCAGGTGATCTATGTCTCGGGCGACACCGACATCATGGCCGATATGGACTGGATGGCCGATTACCACAAACCGAACATCGGCATCCTGTCTTGCGGCGGGCACTACACCATGGACATGGCCCGCGCCGCCTATGCCGCCCGGCGCTATTTCAACTTCAAGACCGTGATCCCCTGCCATTACAAGACCTTCGGCCTGCTGGCGCAAGACGCGTCCGAGCTGAAGGCCGGCCTGCCCCCGGGTGTCACCCTGATCGAACCGCAGGTGATGGAGCCGATCCGGCTCTGACCCGCCTGCCCGGGTGATCCTTGCGGGTGGCGGGCAAACCCCGCCGCCTGCACATCCGCCCTTGCGCGGCGGCGCAAGGCCGCATAGTCGCCCCGGCCAACGGCGGCAAAGTGTAAAAAATCCCTTGCCGCCATGACATCAAGTCCTTGTTTTAAAACATCTCCCCAAGCTGAAACACAGTGGTCACGCCCCCCGCCGCCCCGCAAAAAATGCCCGCAGCATCGCCTCGGCCTCTGCCGCTCCGATACCATCATAAACCTCGGGCACGTGGTGGCACTGGGGGTGGGCAAACACCCGTGCCCCCACCGCCACACCGCCGCTTTTCGGGTCCGCTGCACCGTAATACAGCCGCCCCACCCTTGCTGCCGCAATCGCTGCGGCACACATCGGGCAAGGCTCCAGCGTCACGTACAGATCATACCCCACCAGCCGCTCCGACCGCGCAAGCCTGCACCCCTCGCGGATCACCAGCACCTCGGCATGGGCCGTCGGATCGCATAGCTCCCGCGTCCGGTTCCCCGCCCGCGCCACGATGCGCCCGCCGGGTGCCACCAGCACCGCCCCCACCGGAACCTCATCGCGCAACGCCGCCGCCCGCGCCTCCTCCAGCGCCACTTCCATAAAGGACACGAACCCGCGTTGCTCTTTCATCTGTTCCCAAATATCCTTGGATGTCCGGGGGCAGACAGCCGCCGGGGCTGGCCACCCGGCGCCAAGGATGACAGTCATGCCTGCAAATGAAAAGCCACCCCGCCCGAAAGCGGCCCCCAAAGCCGCCGCACCGGAAGGCGAACGCATCGCCAAGGTGCTGTCGCGCGCCGGTATTTCGTCGCGTCGCGAGGCAGAGCGGCTGATCGAGGCGGGCGAAGTCACCGTCAATGGCAAGGTCATCTCCTCCCCCGCCCTCAACGTCACCGCGGCCGACCGCATCAGCGTGTCCGGCCAGCCCGTAGGTGCCCCCGAACCGGCGCGGCTGTGGCTGTATTACAAGCCCGAGGGCCTGGTGACCTCTGCTTCCGACGAAAAGGGACGCGACACCGTATTCGACAACCTGCCCGAAGACATGCCCCGCGTCATGTCCATCGGCCGGCTTGACCTCAATTCCGAAGGCCTGCTGCTGCTCACCAACGATGGCGCGCTCAAACGCCAGCTGGAACTGCCCTCCACCGGCTGGCTGCGCAAGTACCGGGTGCGGGTCAAGGGCAACCCCACCGAACCCGAAATCGAGCCGCTGCGCAAAGGCATCACCATCGACGGCGAGCGGTTCCAGCCGATGGAGGTCAAGATCGACCGCCATCAGGGGGCCAACGCCTGGCTGACCATCGGCTTGCGCGAAGGCAAGAACCGCGAGATCCGCCGCGCCATGTTTGCCATCGGCATGACCGTGAACCGGCTGATCCGCGTCAGCTACGGCCCGTTCCGCCTGAACGAGATGGAACCGGGCGATGTCGAGGAAATCAAGGCCCGCGTGTTGCGCGACCAGCTGGGTGCCCTGCTGTCAGGCCAGATCGAAGACGCGTCCGAAATCCCGACCAAAGCCAAATCCCGCGTCCGCACCACCAGCCGCACCGCAGGCGATGACGACCGCCCGGCGCGCAGCAGCACCCCCCGCCCCACCCGAGCGGCACCCGGCGACAGGCCCGTCCGCAGCGCCGCAGCGCCCTCGCGCGACGAGGCACCAAAGCCCGGCCGCACCACCACCGGCAGACAGCCCCGCAGCGGCACCGCCGCGAAGGCACCCGGCACCGTTACCTCGACCCGTGGCCGGAAGGCTTTGGGTCAACTGGCTGATAGCTGGGGCACGGCCACCAAACTCGCCGCAAAACCTGCCCCCAAGCCAGAGGCCAAATCCACCCGCCGCCCCGCCCCCTTGCAGATCGAAGGCGACACCGCCGCCCCAAGACCGCGAAGCCGCACCAAGACCGCCGCCAAGCCCAGCACCCGCAACGCTGGCCCCGAAGCACCCCGCAGCGGTGGCCCGAAACCACCGCCGCGCCGGAAATGAGCCCCCAAGGCGGCAAACGGCAAGAGACTGCCTTGTGCGCCCTCCTCGCCGCGTCACCACTGGCAAGCGATTGATGCATACCCTATACTAAACAAACAGGCCCGCCCGTCGCCGTGCCGCTGCCGCCAGAATGAGGCTGATATGTCCGGAAACGGGATGCAAACCCTGTCTTTCATCCTGCTGATCGGCCTAGTCGGCTATGTTGCCTTTGGCGGGGGGTTGTAGATGGCACAGCGTTTTGGTGGCCGGTTCAGCCCGGGGGCTTCGCCCGATGCCAAGGGCACGCCACCACCGGCCCACCCCTTTGATGGCAAACAACCGCTCAAAGGTGCCGGTCGCGCCCGGTTTCTGGGTATCGCGGCACTGCTGTTCCTGCCCGCCGCCTTCACCGGCAGCCCAGATGCACTGCTGTTTGGGCTGGCCGCCACGGCCCTGATGCTCGCCGCCGCTTTCCTTACGCGGGAAGGGCTGAAGGCCCATGCCGCCTTTGACGCGCGCAAGATTGCCCGCCGCCCGGCCTTTCCGCGCAAGATCTTCGGATCGGTGCTGACCGGGGCCGCCCTGGTGGCCGGCGGGTTGATGAGCCATGATGGCGTGCTTTATCCGCTGCTGTTCGGCTTTGCCGGGGCTGCGCTGCATTTCAACACCTTCGGCCCCGATCCGCTGCGCGACAAGGGCAGCGAGGGGATTGATACCTTCCAGACCGACCGCGTCGCCCGCGCCGTGGATGAGGCGGAAAAGCATCTGACCGCGATGCGTGATGCCATCCTGCGCGCGAATGACCGCCAGCTGGAGATGCGGGTCGACCGCTTCATCGCCGCCGCCCGCCAACTGTTCCGCACGGTCGAGGACGATCCGCGCGATCTGACCGCCGCCCGCAAGTACCTGTCGGTCTACCTGATGGGCGCGCGTGACGCGACGGTCAAGTTCGCCGACCTGTATGCACGGTCACGCGATGCGCAAGCCCGCAGCGAATACATCGCGCTGCTGGATGACCTTGAAACCACCTTCGCCGACCGCTCGCGCCGCCTGCTCAACGACAATCGCAGCGATCTGGATGTCGAGATTTCCGTGCTGCGCGACCGGCTGAAAACCGAAGCATAAACGCCCCACCCCATTGACCGACACTCCATTGAAAGTAGCGCCATGAAAACCACCACCCGCGAACAGGCCGCCCAGACCCTGACCCAGATCGAGGAAGTCACCGCCGTTGTCCTGCCCGAACCGGGAACCGAGATCGTGCCGCTGACCACTGCCACCGGCAACAAGGCGACAGAGATCCGCACACGCATGGCCGAGCTTGAGATGGACAATACCCAGTCGATCATCTCGTTCGGGTCGAAAGCACAGGCCGAGCTGCAGGTGATTTCGCAGGAAATGCTGGCCGATGTGAAGAACAAGGATGCCGGCCCCGCAGGCGACAGCTTGCGCCAGATCGTCACCACCATCCGGGGGTTCGGGGCCGAAGAGCTGGACCTGCGCCGTGACCGCAGCTGGTGGGAAAAGCTGCTGGGCCGCGCCGCGCCCTTTGCCAAGTTCGTCTCGCGTTACGAAACCGTGCAGGGTCAGATCGACAAGGTCACCGAAGACCTGCTGCGCCATGAACACACGCTTCTGAAAGACATCCGCTCGCTGGATGTGCTCTATGAAAAGACCCTGAACTTCTACGACGAACTCGCGCTCTATATCGCGGCGGGTGAGGCGAAGATGGCCGATCTTGACGCAACCACCATCCCCGCCAAAGAGGCAGAAGTCGCCGCAGCCCCCGAAAATGATCAGGTGAAAACAGCGCAGGAACTGCGCGACCTGCGCGCCGCGCGCGATGATCTGGAACGCCGGGTGCACGACCTGAAACTGACCCGTCAGGTCACCATGCAATCACTGCCCTCGATCCGTCTGGTGCAGGAAAACGACAAATCTCTGGTCACCAAGATCAACTCGACGCTGGTGAACACCGTGCCCCTGTGGGAAACCCAGCTGGCGCAGGCCGTCACCATCCAGCGGTCGCGCGAGGCGGCGGACGCCGTGCGCGGCGCCAATGACCTGACCAACGAGCTCTTGACCAAAAACGCCGACAACCTGCGCGAAACCAACCGCGTCGTGCGGACAGAAATGGAACGGGGCGTCTTCGACATCGCTTCGGTCAAGCAGGCGAACGATCAGCTGATCGCCACCATCAACGACAGCCTGCAGATCGCCGATGAAGGCAAGGCCCGTCGCGCCGCCGCCGAAGTCGAGCTGCAGAAGATGGAGTCCGAACTGCGCGATACGCTTGCCTCGGCCACCGCGCGCCGCCCTGCCCCGCAGACCCAAGGATAAGCCCCACCCTATGCGCGTTTCCGCTGTTTTCCGTAGTACCGTGTCCGCCCTGTGCGGTCTGGCGCTTGTGGGCTGCGTGGCCAGCCCACAGGCGCCGCGCACATCACCCAACGCACCCGCGCGCCCTGCGGCGGTGGTGGTGCCGCAAATGCCGCCCTCGGCCGCAAGTCAGGCCGTGCGTCTGCATTTCGCCCGGGTGCAGGCAGATCTTTTGTCCAACGGGTTGCTGCGCACCGATGGCGGCGGGCGCGACACGCCCTTTACCGACCGGATGCTGGCGGAAAACTTCATCCGCATCGCCCTTTACGACGAATATGTGCGCGGCAATGCGGGTCCGGTCCAGCGCGAGGCTCCCAGCCGGTTGCGCCGCTGGGAAACCCCGGTGCGGGTCGGCCTGCGTTTTGGTGCCTCGGTCAGCCCCAGCGCCCGCGCTACCGATACCGCGCGTGTGCGGTCCTACCTCGCCCGCCTCAGCCGCCTGACCGGCCACCCCATTGCGTTGAACGATGCAGCCCCGAACTTCTACGTGTACATCGTGAACGAAGACGAACGCCGCGCGCTTGGCCCGGTCGCATCCGCCGCCCTGCCCGGCCTGTCGGCGGGTGAGGTTGCGGGCATCACCAACATGCCGATATCCACCTATTGTCTGGTCTATGCCATGTCCGAAGGCAACTCGGGCCGCTATACCCGCGCCTTCGCGGTGATCCGGGCCGAACATCCCGACCTGTTGCGCCTGTCCTGCATGCATGAAGAAATCGCGCAAGCCATGGGCCTTGCCAATGACAGCCCGCGCGCGCGTCCGTCGATCTTCAACGATGACGAGGAATTTGCCCTGCTGACCGGGCAGGACGAGCTGATGCTGCGCATGCTCTACAACCCCGCCCTGCGCACCGGCATGGCCGAGGCAGAGGCGCGGCCCATTGTCGAATCCCTTGCGCGCGCGCTGATGGGCGGCGAAAGTTGACCCCACCCCCGGCATGACGATCAGACCGGACCCAACGGAGAAGTGCCATGGTATTCGATTTCCTCAAAGGCGAATTCATCGACGTCATTTCCTTTCTGGATGACACCCGCGACACGATGGTCTGGCGGTTTGAACGCCGGGGGCAGGCCATCAAATACGGGGCCAAGCTGACCGTGCGCGAAGGTCAGGCGGCGGTCTTCGTGCATGAAGGGCAGCTGGCCGATGTCTTCGGCCCCGGCCTCTACATGCTGGAAACCAACAACATGCCGGTGATGACCACCCTGCAGCACTGGGATCACGGCTTTTCCAGCCCGTTCAAGTCCGAGGTGTATTTCATCAACACCACCCGCTTCAACGACCAGAAGTGGGGCACCAAGAACCCGATCATGACCCGCGACCCGGAATTCGGGCCCGTGCGGATCCGCGCCTTTGGCACCTATTCCATGCGCGTCAGCGATCCGGCGGTGTTTCTGCGCGAAATCGTCGGCACCGATGGCGAATTCACCGCCGATGAAGTGTCCTACCAGATCCGCAACATCATCGTGCAGGAGTTCAGCCGGACCATCGCATCCTCCGGCATTCCGGTGCTCGACATGGCGGCCAACACCGCCGATATGGGCAAGATCATCACCACCGCGATCAACCCGCTGGTGGCCGAATACGGCCTGACCCTGCCGGAATTCTACATCGAAAACATCAGCCTGCCGGAAGAGGTCGAAAAGGTGCTCGACAAGCGCACCTCGGTCGGCATCGCAGGGGATCTGAACAAATACATGCAGTTCAACGCCGCCGAAGGCATCGCCAACCCCGCATCGGGCGCAGGCGCGATGATAGGCGCGGGCATGGCTGCCGGAATGGGCGCGGCAATGGCGCAAGCCGCCGGCCCATGGGGTGCCCCACCCGCCACCATCCCGGCCGCAGCGGCACCGCCGCCGCCACCGCCGGCCGCCGCAGCGGTCTGGCATCTGGCCGAAAACGGCGCGACCAAAGGCCCGTTTGACGAAGCCACCCTTTCCGCCATGGCCGCCACAGGCCAGATCACCCGCGCCAGCATGGTCTGGACCGCCGGGCAGGACGGCTGGAAAACGGCCAGCGACACCCCGCTGAGCCGCCTGTTCGACTCTGTCCCGCCCCCCCCGCCCGCGCCGTAAAGCATGCCCGACCAAGACCACCGCTGGCCCTGCGAAAGCTGCGGCGCAGACCTGCGTTTTTCGCCCGGCGATACCGCGCTGAAATGCGATCATTGCGGCCATGTGCAGGCCCTGCCCGACGCGCCCGCCGCCCGGCAGACCGCACTGGCAGAGCTTGATCTGAACCGCGCCCTGCAAGACGACCTGCCCCCTGCCGATATGGAAGAGGTGCGCATCACCCCCTGCCCCTCCTGCGGCGCGCAGGTGGAATTCCACGGGGCCGAACACGCCACCGAATGCCCGTTCTGCGCCACCCCGGTGGCCATCGGCACCGGCACAGAGCGCCTGATCAAACCGCAGGCCGTGCTGCCCTTTGCCCTGACCGAACGGCAGGGACGCGAGGCGATGGTGAACTGGCTGGGCAGCCTGTGGTTTGCCCCGAACAGCCTGGTGGAATACGCGCGTAAGGGCCGCACTCTTTCGGGCCTCTACGTTCCCTACTGGACCTATGATGCCGCCACCCGCAGCCGCTATTCCGGCGCGCGCGGCACCCATTACTATGAAACCCGCACCGTGACCGTGCAGGTCAACGGCAAGAACCAGCGGCAGCAACAGCAGGTGCGCAAGACCCGCTGGCAATCCGCCTCGGGCTGGGTCTCGCGCCGGTTCGATGATGTGCTGGTGCTGGCCAGCGCCTCGCTGCCGCGCCGCTATACCGATGCGCTGGCCCCGTGGGATCTGGGCGCGCTGGTGCCCTATTCGCCCGATTACCTCGCAGGCTTCACGTCTGAGGGCTACACCGTCAGCCTCGGCGATGGCCAGACCATCGCGCATCAGGTGATGGCCGCCCAGATCGCGCAGGACATCCGCCACGACATCGGCGGCGATGAACAGCGCATCGACCGGGTCGACACCGCCTATTCGGCCGAGACGTTCAAGCACATCCTGCTGCCGATCTGGATGGCCGCCTATAAATACAACGGCAAGACCTACCGCTTTGTCGTGAACGGCCAGACCGGCAAGGTGCAGGGCGAACGCCCCTATTCGGCGTGGAAGATCGCCTTCGCCGTCATCGCCGCCGCCATCCTCATCGGCGGGTTCGCGTATCTGAGCGAGATGTAGGATAGGCCCGCCCTTTCCGACCCCGCCACATTCGTCTAGAATCATGCGACAATAAGAAATCAAAGGGCAGGCCATGCAGATGAACAGACGCGCAGTTGTTTTGGGCCTCGGGGCCCTGTGGCTTTCCGGCTGCGTCGGTGGTGGCGGTACGGGTTCCGTCGTCTCGCGCGGGCCGGACCCCGGCATGTCGCCGGTGCCCAATGCGGGCTTTGACGCCTGGGTCACCAGCTACAAATCCCGCGCCGCCAGCCGGGGCCTGTCGCAATCCACCATCGACACCGCCTTCCGCAGTGCAGGCTTCCTGCCCGGCGTGGTGGAGCGTGACCGCAACCAGACCGAATTCACCCGCACGCTGGAAGATTACCTCGCCATCGCCGCCAGCCCCGACCGTATCGCCAAGGGCCGCGCCGCATTGGCCCGCCATCGCGGCACCTTGGCCGCAATCGAGGCCCGCTACGGGGTCGAGGCCGAAGTAGTCACCGCCGTCTGGGGTCTGGAAAGCCAGTATGGCGAACGGCGCGGCACCGTGCCGGTGATCTCGGCGCTCGCAACCCTCGCCTATGACGGGCGACGCGGCGCGTTCTTTGAACAACAGCTCACCGCCGCCCTGCGCATCCTGCAAAACGGCGACACCACCCCCGCCAACATGACCGGCAGCTGGGCGGGTGCCATGGGCCACACCCAGTTCATCCCGACCAGCTATCTGGAATTCGCCGTCGATTTCACCGGCGACGGGCGGCGCGACATCTGGGCCGATGACCCGACCGATGCGCTGGCCTCTGCCGCCGCGTACCTGTCACGCTCCGGCTGGCGCAAGGGCCAACCCTGGGGGGTCGAGGTGCGCCTGCCATCTGGCTTCAACACCGCCGTCACCGGGCGCGGCAAGGGCCGCAACCCGGCGGACTGGTCGGCGATGGGCGTGACCACCGCCGACGGCGGCCGCCTGCCCAACCACGGCGCAGGCTCCATCCTCATCCCGCAGGGGGCGGGTGGCCCGGCCTTCCTGATCTTCAACAATTTCAACGCCATCGCCCGCTACAACAACGCGGTCAACTACGTCATCGGCGTCGGCCACCTGTCAGACCGGCTGCGCGGCGGCGGGCCCATCCGGGGCAACTTCCCGCCAGATGCCACCGGCATGACCATTGCCGACCGCCAGGATCTGCAACGCCGCCTGACCGCCGCAGGCTTTGACACCGAAGGCAGCGACGGCGTCATCGGTGCCAAGACCCGCGCCGCAATCGAAGGCTTTCAGCGCGCCCGCGGCCTGCCCGTCACCGGCGAACCCTCGCGCAGCCTCTTGCAAACCCTCGGCGGCTGAACCGGCGCACGGGGGGCTTTCCGCTCCCCGCACCCCCAGCGCATATTTGCGAAGCAGTCATGCCAACGGTGTGTTCTAATGATTGCTGCTTTCCCACCTCCCCCGCGCGGGGTGCGCGCACCCGAGGAGACGCGCGGCACGCGCGCGACGAGACAAAAACAACGCGGCGCAGCCGCTCCTTCAGATCCACCATGGCCCCGCGTACCCCGCCGGGGCGTTGACTCCGCCGCCCCACCCGCGCAATAGCGCTCTATCCCCGACCGGAGGCTCTGATGCTTGATCTGTCCCGCGTTCTGCCCCACGCCCGTATCCCCGAACTTCCCAAGCCCTATTTCGGCAAGGTGCGCGATTGCTACGATCTGCCGCCCACAGCAGACCATCCGGGCGGACGCCGCATCCTGATCTCTTCCGACCGGATTTCCGCCTTCGACCGCATCCTCGCCGCCATCCCCTACAAGGGGCAGGTGCTGACCCAGACCGCGCGCTTCTGGTTCGACCATACCGCCGATATCTGCCCCAATCACGTGCTGGGCTATCCCGATCCGAACGTGGTGATCGGCAGCCACGTCACCATCCTGCCGGTGGAAATCGTGGTGCGCGGCTATCTGGCCGGCACCACCTCCACTTCGGTGCTCACCCAATACCGTGCCGGGCATCGCAAGCTTTACGGCCACACCCTGCCCGACGGGATGCGCGACAACCAGCCGCTGGCACAGCCGATCATCACCCCCACCTCCAAGGCCTTTGACGGCGGCCATGACGAACCGCTCACCGCAGACGAGATCCTGGCACAGGGCCTGCTGACCCCCGCGCAATGGGACGAGGTTTCGGCCCATGCCCTCGCCCTCTTTGCGCGCGGTCAGAAGATGGCGGCAGAGCGCGGGCTGATCCTTGCCGATACCAAATACGAATTCGGCACCGACTCCGAAGGCCGCATCCTGCTTGCCGACGAAATCCACACCCCCGATTCCAGCCGCTACTGGCGCGCCGACGGCTATGCCGCGGCGTTTGAGGCGGGCACCCGCCCGCCCAGCTTTGACAAGGATGTCATCCGGTCCTGGGTCGCCGCGCGCTGCGATCCCTACACCGACCCGATCCCCGATATCCCCGCCGAGATCATCGCGCATACCGCCCAGGTCTATGTCGAAGCCTATGAGGCGATCACCGGCCACACCTTCCACGGCGACACCTCCGGCCCGACCCCGCTCGACCGGATCCGCGCCAATCTGTCGCCATGGTTTGTCTGACGTCATCCGCCTTGCAAAGACCGGTGCAGTGCCTAATCTGAACCGGAATTAACAGACCTTAACAAATCGGGATATGATGATCGAACGGAGTGTCATGCCGGAAACCGGCGATCGTCTATCCCTGACCGTCATGGGCGGGAGGGAGGCAGATTTCCTGCTGTCCATCCTCAACACCTCGCAGGACTGCCTTAAACTGCTTGAACCTGACGGCGTCCTGACCTTCATGAACGAAAACGGCATGCACGCGTTGGAGATTGACGCGTTCGACGCGGTCGGCGGTCGGTTCTGGCCCGACATGTGGCCTGCCCCCCTGCGTCCCACCCTCGAAGACGCGCTCTGCCGCGCCCGCAAGGGCGAGCGGGTGGTGTTCGAGGCCGAATGCCCCACCGTAAAAGGCACCGTGAAATGGTGGAACGTCTCGGTGCTGCCGATCCGCGGGGCAGATGGCGGGGTTCACAAACTGCTGGCCGCCTCGCGCGACATCACCGAACGGGTGCTGCGTGAACGCGAACAGATCGCCTATGCCAAGGATCTGGAACGCGAACTGGCCGAAAAATCCGAAATCCTGATCCAGCGTGACTTTCTGATGCGCGAAGTCGATCACCGGGTCAAGAACAGCCTGTCGCAGGTCGCGGCGATCCTGCGCCTGCAGGCCCGGCGCTCGTCCGACAGCGTGCGCGCCGCGCTGGACGAGGCGGCGCGTCGCGTGGCCTCCATCGCGCGGGTGCATGAACAGCTGCAATCCAGCAGCGATTTGCGTTCAATTGCCGTCGTGCCCCTGTTGCAGCGGCTTTGCGCCGAGTTTTCCTTGTCCTACGACCGTCAGGTCCACTTCAGCGCCGCCACCGATGATGATCTGACCATGCTGTCCGAACGCGCCGCGGCCCTGTGCATCATCGTCAGCGAGCTGGTGGCCAACGCCGTGCGCCACGGCAGCGGGGCGGGCCCGGTAACCGTCCATCTGCAGCAAACCGGGCCTGCCGCCGTCCTGCGTGTTGTCAATGCCGCCAGCCAAGCCCGCCCGCC
Source organism: Pseudotabrizicola sediminis (assembly GCF_004745575.1). Classification (GTDB taxonomy): domain Bacteria; phylum Pseudomonadota; class Alphaproteobacteria; order Rhodobacterales; family Rhodobacteraceae; genus Pseudotabrizicola; species Pseudotabrizicola sediminis. Next base: position 239,450 of record NZ_RPEM01000003.1, read on the forward strand.
CGCTGGCAATGCCGCCTCCGGCCTTGGCACGATGATCTGCGAAACCTATGCCTCCACGCTGGCGGGCGGGCTGGACTGGCAGTTTGCGGCGCAAACCATGACCGCAACCTTGACCTTCTCGCCCCAGACATAACCAGTGTTTGCGCTAACACCGCCTTAGCGGATATGATGCCCGCCAACATATGCCCTAATGACCCCCGCCGGAGGCCCCGATGATTCTCAGCTGTGGCGAAGCCCTGATCGACATGCTGCCCCGCACCGCCACCAGCGGCGAGGCCTGCTTTGCCCCCTATGCCGGCGGGGCCGTGTTCAACACCGCCATCGCCCTTGGCCGTCTGGGCGCGCCTTCGGCTTTCTTCTCGGGTGTCTCCACCGACATGCTGGGCGAAATTCTGGCCGAGACGCTCACCGCCTCGCAGGTCGATATCCGGTATCTCGCCCGGTCCGGGCGGCCCACCACGGTGGCCTTTGTAAAGCTGGTAGAGGGTCAGGCGACCTATGCCTTCTATGACGAAGGCACCGCCGGGCGCATGCTGTCGCAGGGACAGCTGCCCAGCCTGCCCGATACCGTCAGCACCCTGTTCTTCGGTGGCATCTCGCTGGTGAACGACCCCGCCGCCAGCACCTACGAGGCGTTGCAGGCGCGCGAATCCGCCACCCGCATCACCATGATCGACCCCAACATCCGCCCCGGCTTCATCGCCGGTCAGGAAGACACCTACCGCGCCCGCGTCACCCGGATGATCGCCCGAGCCGATATCGTCAAGCTGTCGGACGAAGACCTGCACTGGCTGATGGGCGCGGGTGATATCGCCACGCTCGCGCGGCAGATCATCGCGACCGGGCCAAAGTTGGTGTTCATCACCGAAGGGGCCGCCGGTGCCCGCGCCCTGACCGCCACGCAAAACCGCTTCGTCGCCGCAACCCCTGTCACCGTCGCCGATACCGTCGGCGCTGGTGATACCTTCAACGCGGGCGCACTGGCTGCGCTGCACAGCGCCGGCGCGCTGACCAAAACCGCCATCGCCAGCCTGACGGACGCCACGCTTGACGCCGCCCTGTCGCTCGGCACCCGTGCCGCCGCCATCACCGTCAGCCGCCCCGGGGCCAACCCGCCCTGGGCCAATGAGCTGTGAGGGGGCTCGTCCAGCGGGTCAGCCACGCCTCGGTCAGCGTTGACGGCGCGGTCACCGGCGAGATCGGTCCGGGCCTTCTTATCCTGATCTGCGCCATGGCGGGCGATACCGAGGCGCAGGCCGATGCCATGGCCGCCAAGATCGCCAAGCTGCGCATCTTCAAGGATGATCAGGGCAAGATGAACCGCTCGGTCACCGACATCGCAGGTTCCGCGCTGATCGTGTCGCAATTCACCCTCGCCGCCGATCTGCGCGGCAACCGTCCCGGCTTTTCCACCGCCGCCGCCCCTGATGATGGCAAACGCCTCTATGAGCATTTCACGAACCGCCTCAAAGCCCTCGGCATCCCCACCGCCAACGGCATCTTTGGCGCCGACATGGCGGTCAGCCTGATCAACGACGGCCCGGTCACCATCTGGCTCGACCTGTAAGCCCCGCGGCCCTTGGTCATTATCTGTTCATAAATATCCCGGGTAAGCCCATTGGTTTCGCCATCGGTCCGAGAAACCGATGGGCTTGGGGGCAGAGCCCCGGAGTTTCCGCAAGCACCACGCGTAAATCCTACCGCATAATCAGCTCCAGCGGATCATACAGGCTCTCGCCACTCCCCCAGGCCGCATCGGGCAGGCTGTCGGGCTTGAACCTGATCCCGCGCAATTCTTCCCGGCTGAAAAACCGCCGCTCGGTCACCACACCCTCGGGGTCGCGCCACAACTCGCTGATCTGCCCGCCCACAACCTCACAGCGGAAATACAGATCCACCTGATGAAACCCGCGCTTCGGGTCGTGGAATTCGTTCACCAGACAGGGCGCGCCGACCGCAACCGTCAACCCGGTCTCTTCCCAGATCTCGCGCTTCAGGTTGTCATGCAGCGACTGGCCCACCACCGCGCCACCGCCCGGCGCGCACCATAGGTCCGAGATCCCGCCGCGATAGGCGTTCACCAAAAGCAGCCGGTCATCGGCAAGGATCAGCGCGCGGGTGGCAAGGCGGGGCGTGCGGTGTGACATGGCCGCAGCCTGTGACGTTGCGCTCCGTTTGTCCACTCCCCCTTGGCATCGCGCCGCCCAAGGGTCATGTTCACTGCATGATCCGTATCCTTGGCCTGTCCCTCCTGCTTGCCGCGCCCGCAGCCCTGCCCGCGCAGGCCGATTGCGTGGTGCTCCTGCACGGGCTGGCGCGCTCTGATGCCTCGTTCATGCTGATGGCACAGGCGCTCAACGGGGCGGGGTTTCGCACCGTCAACCAGTCCTATCCCTCGACTTCGGCCCCGATTTCCGATCTGGCCACCTTTGTCGGCGACGGCGTCACGGCCTGCGCCCTGACCGAAGGCGAAGCGGTGCATTTCGTCACCCATTCGATGGGCGGCATTCTGGTGCGGCAGTATCTGTCAGACACCCGCCCCGAGGCCCTTGGCCGCGTGGTGATGCTGGCCCCGCCCAATCAGGGGTCTGAACTGGTGGATGCGTTTGGCGGCATTGCCCCCTTCGGCTGGCTCAACGGCCCGGCAGGCGCACAGCTTGGCACCGACGCGGGGTCCATCCCACTGACCCTGCCCGCGCCCGACTATCCGCTGGGCATCATCGCGGGCAACCAGTCGCTCAACCCGGTCTATTCCAGCCTGATCCCCGGCCCCGATGATGGCAAGGTCAGCGTGGCCTCCACCCGCCTCGATGGCATGACCGCCCACCTGACCCTTCCCGCCACCCATACCTTCTTGATGATGAACCCGGTCGTGCTGCGCGAAACCATCCTGTTTCTGCGCACTGGCGCCTTTGATCCGGGGCTGACCTATGCGCGGGCGGTGGAAGACCTGTTTTCACAGGACTAGCTTGACTTCACCCGCGCGGAAGGGTGTATCGGCGCAAAGATCTGAACCCTTGAAAGGGGAATACCGATGCACGCCTATCGCAGCCATACCTGCGCCGCCCTGAACACCGCCCATGTCGGTGACACCATCCGCCTGTCGGGCTGGGTGCACCGGGTGCGCGATCATGGTGGCGTGCTGTTCATCGACCTGCGCGATCATTACGGCATCACCCAGATCATCGCCGACAGCGACAGCCCGGCCTTTTCCGCCATTGAAAAAGTGCGGGCCGAATGGGTCATTCAGGTCGAAGGCCGGGTCAAGGCCCGCGACGCCACGCTGATCAACCCCAAGCTGCCCACAGGCGAGATTGAGGTTTACGCCACCGGCATCACCGTGCTGGGCGAGGCGGCAGAGCTGCCGATGCCGGTGTTCGGCGAAACCGAATACCCCGAGGAAACCCGCCTCACCTACCGCTTCCTCGATCTGCGCCGCGACGGCATGCACCGCAACATGATGCTGCGCTCTAACGTGGTGCGCAGCTTGCGCAACCGCATGTGGGACATGGGGTTCAACGAATTCCAGACGCCGATCATCACCGCCAGCAGCCCCGAAGGCGCGCGCGATTTCCTCGTGCCGTCGCGCCTGCATCCGGGCAAGTTTTACGCCCTGCCCCAAGCCCCGCAGCAGTTCAAACAGCTGATCATGGTCGCCGGTTTCGACCGCTATTTCCAGATCGCGCCCTGCTTCCGCGACGAAGACCCCCGCGCCGACCGCTCGCCCACCGATTTCTACCAGCTCGACATCGAGATGAGCTTTGTCGAACAGGAAGACGTGTTCGCCGTGGTCCAGCCGGTGATCCAAGGGTTGTTCCAGGAATTCGCCCCCGAAAAGCCGGTCGATGCCAACTGGCCCCGCATCGCCTATCGCGACTCGCTGCTGTGGTACGGCTCCGACAAACCCGACCTGCGCAACCCGATCAAGATGCAGGTGGTGTCCGACCATTTCGCAGGCTCCGGCTTCGCCGTCTTCGCCAAACTGCTGGAGCAGGACGGCACCCAGATCCGCGCCATCCCCGCCCCCAAAGGCGGCAGCCGCAAATTCTGCGACCGCATGAATGCCTTTGCTCAGCAACAGGGGTTGCCGGGCATGGGGTATATCTTCTGGCGTGAAGCCGAAGACAAATCCGGCATGGAAGCCGCAGGCCCCCTTGCGAAAAACATCGGCCCAGAACGCACCGAAGCCATCCGCCAGCAGCTTGGCCTCGGCCTTGGCGACGCCGCCTTCTTCCTCGGCGGCAAGCCCGACGCCTTCGAGTCCGTCGCCGGCCGCGCCCGCAATGTGATCGGTGAAGAACTCGGCCTGACCGAGAAAGACACCTTCCGCTTCGCCTGGATCGTCGATTTCCCGATGTATGAGAAGACCGACGACGGCAAGATCGACTTCAGCCACAACCCGTTCTCGATGCCGCAAGGCGGGATGGACGCGCTGATGGGCAACCCGCTCGACGTTTACGCCTACCAGTATGACCTTGCCTGCAACGGGTATGAGCTGCTGTCGGGCGGCATCCGCAACCACAAGCCGGAAATCATGTTCAAGGCGTTTGAACTGGCGGGCTACCCGAACTCCGAAGTGGAAAAGCGCTTTGGCGGCATGGTCAAGGCGTTCAAATACGGTGCCCCGCCCCACGGCGGCTGTGCGGCGGGCATTGACCGCATCGTAATGCTGCTGGCCGACACCACCAACATCCGCGAGGTCATCATGTTCCCGATGAACCAGCGCGCCGAAGACCTGCTGATGAACGCGCCGTCTGACCCGACAAACGACCAGCTGCGCGAACTGCGCCTGCGCGTGCTGCCGAAAGACGCCTGATGTATCACGCCACCGTCCCCGTCTTTCGCCACTACCTCGCCCAGATGGGCGGGATCGTGGACAAGGCGGGGCGCGCGGCGATGACGGCGCAGATCGGCGACAGCTTTACCGCCAGCCAGCATTTCGCCACCGCCGCAGGGTTTACCCTGCGCATCGCCTGCCCCCTTGCGGGCCGCCCGGTGCCCGACCTTCCCACCGCCCTTGCGCCCCGCATGGCGGTGGCCCGCGCCACCCTTGGCGCGATGAAACTGGCCGAATTCGACGGCGCGGCAGACCGGATCATCAGCCATCGCGCAGGTTTTACCGATCTGGAACAACCCGCGCATGACTTTGTGTTTCTTTACGGCCTTCCGAACTTTTTCTTTCATATGACAATGGGTTACGCCTCGCTCCGCGCCTCTGGCGTTCTCTTGGGCAAAGGCGATTTTGACGGGTTTCACGCCTATCCGGATGATTTCCGGTTTGACTGACCGCTGCAGCGCACCGACAGACGGTGCAATGGCGCGCGTTTCAGCCTATGATCCCCCGACCTTCAGGACGGCCCGATGACTCAGGACAGCACCACCGCAGCATTCCGCTTTGGCTACGGCCTGCCGCTGCCCGCCAACGCGCCATCCGAACCGGCATCGATGCTGGCCGTGCTGCGCGGTGCCGATACCATGGCCACCAAATACCCCGGCCCGCAACTGGCGGACCTGACCGAAACCCTTCTGCGCGCCGATACCATGCTGCGCACCTCGCGCCGCGCGACGGGCGAGGCGGCAAAAACCGCCCGGCAAGATTATCGTCAGGCCATCGCCCGGCTGGAAGGCGTCACCCTGCTGGCCGCCAAAACCACCATCGCCCGGGCGCTGGATGCACCCGACGGGTTCCGCGAACGCCTCGTGCAGTTCTGGGCCGATCATTTCACGACCGTGGCCCGCTCGCGCCGCGACAGCCCGCTGCCCGCCACGCTGGTGGAAGAGGCGATCCGCCCCTATGTCACCGACCGCTTTGCCGATATGCTCAAGGCCGTGATCCAGCACCCGGCGATGCTGGGCTATCTGGACCAATCGGCCAGCTTTGGCCCCAACTCGCGCATCGGGCAGCGCCGCACCAAGGGGCTGAACGAAAACCTCGCCCGCGAACTCCTCGAACTGCACACCGTCGGCAGCGGCTATGGGCAGGATGATGTGACGCAGATGGCCGAACTGCTGACCGGCCTGACCGTCGGCAAAAAGGGCCCCACCTTCGACCCCCGCCGCGCCGAACCGGGCCCTGAAACCGTGCTGGGCAAAATCTATGACGGCGACAAGCTGGAAACCGTGCTCAAGGCGCTGGAAGATCTGGCCGAACACCCCGCCACCGCCGCCCATGTCGCGCGCAAGCTGGCAGTGCATTTCGTGGCAGACCAGCCGAACGAGGGTCTGGTGCAGGCGCTCACCGATGCGTGGCGCAATTCCGGCGGCGATCTGCTGGCGGTGGCAGAATCGCTGCTGACCCAGCCCGCCTCATGGTCCAGGCTGCAGGAAAAGGCCCGCCAACCCTTTGATTTCACAATCGCCGCCCTGCGCGCGCTTGGGCTGGACGGGGCCGATGTCATGCGCATGGCCGATGATGCGTTCCGGCAGATGATCCTGCACCCGCTGGCCGCCATGGGCCAGCCGTGGCAGCGCCCCCCCGGCCCCGATGGCTGGCCCGAAGCGGCAGAGGTCTGGATCACACCCGAGGCGATGGCCGCCCGCATCACCTGGGCGATGGACATGCCGTCGCGGCTGGTCAACCCGCTGCCCGACCCCGCCGCCCTGATGACCACCGCTCTGGGCACCCATCTGGGCGAGCGGCTTGCCTGGGCGGTACCAAGGTCGGAAACCATCCGCGAAGCCGTCGGTCTGGTGCTGGCCAGCCCCGAATTCAACCGGAGGTAATTCATGGATCGCCGCCTGTTCCTCAAATCCCTCACCGGCACCGCCTGCTCGCTGGCCGCGCATCCGATGATGACGACCGTGACACTGGCCGCATCGGATGGCAGCGCGCCCTTGGGCGATCACCGGCTGGTTGTGGTCATCCTGCGCGGCGCGATGGACGGGCTCGATCTGGTCCGCCCCACCGGCGACCCGCTGTTTGCGCGCTACCGCCCGACGCTGTCCACCACCCAAGGCCCTGACCTGACCGGCTATTTCAGCCTGAACCCCACGCTAGAGGGCCTGATGCCGCTGTGGCAGGCAGGCCAGCTTGGCTTTGTGCAGGCCACCTCCACCCCCTACCGCGACCAGCGCAGCCATTTCGACGGGCAGGATATTCTGGAGGCCGGGACCGGCCTTGACCTGCCCGATGGCACAGTGCGCGATGGCTGGCTGAACCGGATGCTGCAGGCAGTGCCCGGCCTGCGCGCCCAGACCGCCTTTGCCATCGGCACCTCCTCTGCCCCGCTGCTGCAAGGCCCCGCCCCGGTCAGCAACTGGCAACCCGACCTGCGGCTGGATCTGTCGGCGCAAAGCCGTCTGCTGCTGGACCACATCTACCACGACGACACCCTGTTCCGCGAGGCGGCGACAGAGGCCTTGTCGCTCACCGAAAACATCGACCTGTCCCGGACAAACGGCAGGACCAGCCCGCCCACCGGTGGCCCGCTGGCCGATACCGACCGGCTGACCGATTTCGCCGCCGACCGTCTGGGCCAGGACACCCGCATCGCCGCCTTTTCGCTGAGCGGCTGGGACACCCACCGCAACCAGCAGGGCGGCATCACCCCGCCGCTGCGGCGGCTGGAACGGGTGGTGCTGCGGCTGGCCGACCGCCTTGGCCCGCAGATCTGGGACAAGACCCTGCTGCTGGCGATGACCGAATTCGGCCGCACCGTGGCCGAAAACGGCTCCAAGGGAACCGACCACGGCACCGGGGGCGCGATGCTGATGGCGGGGGGGGCTCTGCGTGGCGGGCGGATCATGGGTCAGTGGCCGGGGCTGGACGAAGCCGCGCTCTACCAACGCCGCGACCTGATGCCCACATCCGACGTGCGGGCCTGGGCGGCGCATGCGATGCGCGGGATGTATGGCTTTGACCGCGCCCTGCTGGAATCCAACATCTTCCCCGGCCTGACCATGGGCGACGACCCCGGGCTTCTGGCCTGATCCGGCAGCAAAATCCCCATTGCGCCCTGCCGCACCAACAGGACATAACCTCCGCAGGATCAGCAGGGACACGGCAATGCATACACCGGCACCACAGGGGAAACTGCTCACCGCTTGGACCCCGCCGCCGCATCCCCCCGCCGGTCTGACGCTGGAAGGCAAGCATATCCGGCTCGACCCGCTGGAGGCGGATGACCACGCCGCCGACCTGTTCACCGCCTTTTCCGGCCACGATGCCCTCTGGGATTACATGCCCTACGGCCCGTTCCATTCGGCCTCGGCCTATCACCGCTGGGTCAAGGATCATCAGGGCCGCGAAGACCCGGTGTTCTTTGCCCTGCGCGATGCGGCCACGGGGCATGCCGCAGGCGTTGCCTCTTACCTGCGCATCACCCCCCATTCCGGCAGCATCGAGGTTGGCCACATCTGCCTGTCCCCCGCCCTGCAACGCACCCCCGCCGCGACCGAGGCGATGTTTCTGATGATGGACTGGGCCTTCACCGCAGGCTACCGCCGCTATGAATGGAAATGCAACGCCTTGAACCTGCCGTCGCGCCGCGCGGCGCAACGGCTTGGGTTCAGTTATGAAGGCATCTTCCGCAACCACACCGTCAGCAAAGGCCGCAACCGCGACACGGCATGGTTCTCGGTGATCGACAGCGAATGGCCCGCCCTGCGCGAAGCCTTTGCCGCCTGGCTCTCCCCTGTCAATTTCGATGCCACCGGCAAACAGCGTGAACGGCTGTCCGACCTGTCGCGGCTGGTGCGCGCGGGGTCTGACCCCGGGCTGTAGCAGCATTCAGAACCGCGCCCCCTCCCCCAACCGGCGCTGCACCATGCGGTGCAGACGCGGCAAAGCCTCGGCCCGCAGGGCGGCCGCCCCGGCGGCTTCGGCCAGATCTGTGTCCCCGGCACTGCGCGCGATCCCCGCCACAAACCGCGCCAGATAGCCACGCGCCGCCGCATCCGGCCCTTGTGCCAGCAGCCCCGCCGCATGCGCCAGATCATCGCGCAGCGCCAATGGGTCGGTCAAAAACGCCTCCCGGTCATCGGCCTCCGGCGCGGCTTGGCCAAAGCGCCACACACGACGCCCCCGGCCCGGCAGATGCCGCAGGATTGCAATCTGAAACGACGCCAAACCATCCACCGGCTTTGCCAGAAACCCTTGCGCCCCGGCGGCAAGTGCCAGCCTTTTCCCCTCCGGATCACCGGACAGGCCCAGCACCACCACATCGCGCCGGGCCCCGGTCAGATCACGGATCAGCTGATCGCCACAGCCATCGGGCAGGCCAAGGTCGACAATCACCACATCCGGGCAATAGGTGCGCAGATGCGACCGCGCCTGTTCCAGGCTTTCAGCACGGCGCAACCGCGCGCCCGACCGCTGGCACATCATCCGCAGCATATCCGACGCCGCCCGGCTGTCCTCCACCAGCAGGATGGTAACGCCGGACAGCGGCAACCCGCCCGATGCCGGCGATCCGACCCCATGGGGCAGAAAGCTGGGCACCGGGGCGCTGACGCGTTGGTCTGGCACAGGCATGGCATTCCCCCAAAATGAAACGTGACCCCGCGATCAGACGCCGAGTCTGGCTAACAGACGATTAAGGCCCACCGCATTTTACCGGCCCCGCAGCCCCGTTTCCGCACTGGACGGCACCCCTTCCCCTCCATCCCGTTCGGCGGCTGGGCAGGCCACCTGCGCGCCTGACGCGCACAAACCCTCCCTGCGACCGATGCGCCCCTTGCCTCGCCCCTCGCCGCTGCCCATAAACACATGAACCGCCAAACCGGAGACACCCATGATCGGCCGCCTGAACCATGTTGCCATCGCCGTGCCCGACCTTGCCGCCGCCACCGCGCAATATGCGGGCACGCTGGGGGCCTCGGTCCGCCCACCGCAGGATGAACCTGACCACGGCGTGACCGTGGTCTTCATCGATCTGCCGAACACCAAGATCGAACTGCTGTACCCTTTGGGCGAAAATTCCCCCATTCAGGGCTTTCTCGACAAGAACCCCTCGGGCGGCATCCATCACATCTGCTATGAGGTGGATGATATCCTTGCCGCCCGCGACCGCCTGCAAGCCGCAGGCGCGCGGGTGCTGGGCAGCGGCGAGCCAAAGATCGGCGCCCATGGCAAGCCCGTGCTGTTCCTGCACCCCAAGGATTTCAACGGCTGCCTGATCGAGTTGGAGCAAGCATGACCATCACCGCTGCCTTCGTCCTGTTCGCCGTGGTCTGGTTCATGGTGTTCTTCATCGTGCTGCCCCTGCGGCTGACCACCCAGGGCGATGCGGGTTCCGTCGTCCCCGGCACCCCCCGAAGCGCCCCGCGTGATGAACTGGTGGGCCGCAAGGCCAAGATCACCACATTGTTTGCCATCATCGTCTGGGGGCTTCTGGCGGGCATCATCACCTCGGGCACCATCTCGGTGCGCGATTTCGACTGGATGGGCCGCATGCCGCCGGTCACCGCCACCCCATGATCCGCGCGCTCGACCCGGCCGCCGACCGCCCGGCGGTCGCCGCCCTGCTCACCCGCGCGCAGGATTACTACCAGTTGTGGCTTGGCCGACCTCCCGGCCCGGCCGAGGTCGAGGACGTTTTCACCAATGGCCCGCCCGGCTGCGACCCAGCCGCCTCGCAGCGGCTTGGCCTGTTCCTTGACGGCACGCTCAATGGCGTCGCCGAACTCTCCTTCGGCTTCCCCGAACCCGATGATGCCTACCTTGGCCTGATGATCCTCGCCCCCGCCGCCCGGTCGCAAGGCCATGGCGCCGCCTTCCTCGCAGATATCGAATCCCGCGTCCGCGCCGCCCATGCCCCGCAGCTCTACCTCGCCGTGCTGCAGGCCAACCCGCGCGGTGCCGCCTTCTGGGCGCGCATGGGGTTCAAGCCCACCGGCGTCAGCCGGTTCGACGCCGACACCGGCCACACCAGTCACCGCCTCGTCAAACCGCTCTGAATGCTGGCAATCGCCACCCCGCCCAGAATCACGACCGACGCCGCCCAGAACCGCCAGCCCACGCCCTCACCCATCACCACCGCGCCGCCCAGCGCCGCCAGCACCGGCACCGTCAGCTGTGCCACCGCCGCCCGCGCTGCCCCAAGGGCGGGCAGCACCGCATACCACAGCGCATAGCCCATCCCGCTTGTCACCGCCCCCGACAGCACCGCCAACCAGATCCCCTGCACCTCCCAGCGCATCCCGCCCCAGATCAGCGCAATTCCCAGCATCACCGGCACCGCCAGCACAAAATTCCACGCGGTCGCCGCCAGCGCATCCGTGGCCCCCCGCCCGGCCAGCGAATAAATCCCCCAGCCGAACCCCGCAGCCCCCATCGCCACCGCCCCGGCAACCGGCACCTCGGCACCGCCCGGGGCCACCAGCCAGATCAGCCCCCCAAAGGCGAGAGCCGCCCCCAGCCAGCGCCGCCCCGGCACCGCCTCCCCCGACAGAACCGCGCCGCCGAACATCGTCACCTGCACCGACCCGAACAATATCAGCGCGCCCACCCCGGCCCCCAGCGCCAGATAAGCGACCGAGAATCCCACCAGATACACCACCAGCCCGAACACCCCCGGTGCCCGCCCGCGCCACCCGGCCCAGACCACACCCCGCCGCAGCCAGACCAGCAGCCCCAGCACCATCGCCCCCGCCACCACCCGCACAGACGCAAAGGCCAGCGGGTCCATCCCGCCCTCCCCCACCGCCATCCGGTTCAGCACCGAATTGGCCGCAAAGGCCAGCATCGCCAGCGCTGTCCAGCCAAACAACCGCGCCGCGCTCATGGCCTGCCCCTTTTGAAAATACTCCCGCCAGAGGAGTCCGCACGATGCCCCCGGTGCCATCGCCCGGCAGTGCGGCTGGCGCAAAACCTTCCCGCGCGGCGCACGCCGGGCCTATCCAACCCACACCGCCTCAGACATTCCACGCAGCGCGTTGCCCACCCACAACCGCACATGCGGCAGGTCATGGCCCATCAACACCTCTTGCGCACATGCCACCTCCGCCCGCAACACCCCCGGCAACAGCCCGCTGGTCAAAGGCGGCGTCCGCAGCCCTGCCCCGCGATCAAAGAACAGCGTGGTGATCGTCCCGTCACAAACCTCGCCCCGCTCATTCACAAAAACCAGCTCATCAAGGCCCGCAGGCAACCCCGCCCGCGCCCGGTCATACACCGCGCGCCGCGTTGATTTCACCCGCAACCACGGATCACCCGACGCCAACCGCTCGCCCGCCAGCCCCAGCCGCCAGACCGCCATCGGCGCGGGCACCGCCCCCACCTCAACCTCAACCGCCCCATGCGCATCCAGCGTCAGCCGCAGCCGCGCCGCCTGCCCCGCTGGCCCCACCACCCGCACCTCAGGCACCGCCCAGCCAAGCGCCGCCGCCCCTGCCGTCAACCGCGCGACATGCAGCGGCCAGCGCGGCACGCAAACCCCGTCCCACAGCATCGTCTCGATCAACTTCAGCCCCGGCGTGTCAGCCCCGTCGCAAAGCGCGTTTTCCAAAGCGCCTCCTCCCATTCCCCATCCGCCGTGGAATCGTATACCACCCCGCCGCCGACATTCAGCCGCACCTCGCCATCCGGCCAGACCCGCGCGGTGCGAATGGCCACCGACCAACCCTGATCACCATCCGGCGCCGCCCAGCCCACCGCCCCGCAATACACCCCGCGCGGCTCGGCCTCGACTTGCGCGATAATCTCCATCGCCCGGATCTTCGGCGCCCCCGTGACCGACCCGCAGGGAAACAACGCCGCCATCAGCCCCGGCAAGCCCGCGCCGGGCAAGAGCCGCCCCTGCACCCGGCTGCTCATCTGATGCACCGTGGCAAAACTTTCCACCGCATACAGCTCCGGCACCTTGACCGATCCGACCTGCGACATCCGCGCTATATCGTTGCGCAAAAGGTCCACAATCATCAGGTTCTCGGCCCGGTCCTTCTCGCTGGCCTGCAACGCCGCCGCGAGGCCCGCATCCTCCACCGGGTCATCACTGCGCGGAGCCGTCCCCTTCATCGGGCGGCTCTCGATCACCCCGCCCGTGACCCGGAAAAACAACTCCGGGCTGCGCGACACCACCACCGGCCCCACCCCCAGATCGACAAAAGCCCCATAGCCCACCGGCTGCCCCACCCGCAGCGCACCATAAAGGCCCAGCGCCGTACCGCCCGACAGGCGCGAGGCAATCGGAAACGTCAGGTTGATCTGATAGCAATCGCCAGCCGCAATATACCCCTGCACCCGCGCAAAGGCCTTCCCATAGGCCTCCCGCGTCACACAAGGCTGCAACGGCTCCAGCCGCACCCCCCGCCCCGCTTCCGTCGCCTGCGTCAGGGCAGCCCCCGCCTCCTCCGGCCCCTCAAAGGCCGCCAGACACACCAGCGGCCCCCGCCGCCCCTCCGGCATCCGCGCGGCCAGTCGCGGCTCCAAAGCATAGCCCGCCTCATAGGCGATATACCCCGCAATCCACGCGCCCGCCGCCCGCGCGCTTTCCGCTGCCGCAAGGCAAGCCTCTACCTCATCCGCCTCATGCGCCACGAACAGCGCCCAGGGCTGCGCAAACACCGCCGCCCGCCCGCCCGGCCCATGTTCAATGACAATCATCGCCCGAAGTCCCCCGGCATTGCCCGAAATCCGCTCCTTGCCCATCCGTCGCATCTAGCACGCACCCCCGCTTTGGAACAGGCGGCAAGCGACCCATTCCGGCGTCAGAGATCCACCCATAACCCTGTCATCGCCGCCTTTGCAGCCCCGGTAGGGCGGGGTTCACCCCGCCTGTCCCTGGCAATGGCGGGGTGAACCCCGCCCTACCCCATCCTCCTTGATCATCACGCCTCCAACCACCCCCTTCGCAAAGGGTTGCGCCCCGCCCCGCAACCCCCTAAACCCCCGTCAATTTGCGCAGACCGCACGAATCCGAGACCCGGTGCCACCGTGGCCCGGGTTCAGCCATGGACAGGGGCCACCGAAATGCCGAAAAGAACCGACATCAAATCCATCATGATCATCGGTGCAGGCCCCATCGTCATCGGACAGGCCTGCGAATTCGACTACTCGGGCGCGCAAGCCTGCAAGGCGCTGCGCGAAGAAGGTTACCGCGTCATTTTGGTCAACTCGAACCCCGCCACGATCATGACTGATCCGGGGCTGGCAGATGCGACGTATATCGAGCCGATCACCCCCGAAGTCGTCGCCAAGATCATCGAAAAAGAACGCCCCGACGCGCTTCTGCCCACCATGGGCGGCCAGACCGGCCTGAACACGGCACTGGCGCTGGCCGACCTCGGCGTGCTCGAAAAGTTCAACGTCGAACTCATCGGGGCCAAGCGCGAAGCCATCGAAATGGCAGAAGACCGCAAGCTGTTCCGCGAAGCGATGGACCGCATCGGGTTGGAAAACCCAAAGGCCACCATCATCGCCGCCCCCAAGCTGCCCAATGGCAAATACGACATCAACGCCGCCATCACGGAGGCCATCGCCACGCTCGACTACGTGGGCCTCCCCGCCATCATCCGCCCCGCCTTCACCCTTGGCGGAACGGGGGGCGGCGTCGCCTACAACCGCGACGATTACGAGGCGATCTGCCGCTCGGGCCTTGAGGCGTCGCCGATGGCGCAAATCCTCGTCGACGAATCCCTGCTCGGCTGGAAGGAATTCGAGATGGAGGTGGTGCGCGACACCGCCGACAACGCCATCATCGTCTGCGCGATCGAAAACATCGACCCGATGGGCGTGCACACCGGCGACTCCATCACCGTCGCCCCCGCGCTCACGCTGACCGACAAGGAATACCAGATCATGCGCAACGGCTCCATCGCCGTGCTGCGCGAAATCGGGGTCGAAACCGGCGGCTCGAACGTGCAATGGGCGATCAATCCCGCCGATGGCCGCATGGTCGTGATCGAGATGAATCCCCGCGTCTCGCGTTCTTCCGCGCTCGCCTCCAAAGCCACCGGCTTCCCCATCGCCAAGATCGCCGCCAAACTCGCCGTCGGCTACACGCTGGACGAGCTGGACAACGACATCACCAAGGTCACCCCGGCGTCCTTCGAGCCGTCCATCGACTATGTCGTGACAAAAATCCCCCGCTTCGCCTTCGAGAAATTCCCCGGTTCGGAAAACAACCTGACCACCGCGATGAAATCGGTGGGCGAGGTGATGGCCATCGGCCGCACCATCCACGAATCGATGCAAAAGGCCCTCGCCAGCCTTGAGACCGGCCTCACCGGCTTTGACGAAATCGCGATTCCCGGCGGCCCCGACCGCGCCGCCGTCTCCAAGGCGCTCAGCTTGCAAACCCCTGACCGGCTGCGCGTCATCGCCCAGGCCATGCGCGAAGGCTTCACCGACGACCAGATCAACGCCATCACCTCGTTCGATCCGTGGTTCCTTGCCCGCATCCGCGAAATCATCGACACTGAGGCCCGCATCCGCCACGATGGCCTGCCGCTCGACGCCCCCTCCTTGCGCAAGCTGAAAATGATGGGCTTCACCGACGCCCGCCTCGCCACCCTGACAGGCCGCGATGAAGCGCAGGTGCGCCGCGCCCGCCGCAACCTCGGCGTCACCGCCGTCTTCAAACGCATCGACACCTGCGCCGCGGAATTCGAGGCGCAGACGCCTTACATGTACTCCACCTACGAATCCCCGGTCATGGGCGACGTGGAATGCGAAGCCCGCCCATCAAACGCCAAAAAGGTCGTCATCCTCGGCGGCGGCCCCAACCGGATCGGCCAGGGGATCGAGTTCGACTATTGCTGCTGCCACGCCTGCTACGCGCTCACCGCAGCGGGCTATGAAACCATCATGGTCAACTGCAACCCCGAAACCGTCTCCACCGATTACGACACTTCGGATCGCCTGTATTTCGAGCCGCTCACCTTGGAGCACGTCCTCGAAATCCTGCGGGTGGAACAAGACAACGGCACGCTCCACGGCGTCATCGTGCAGTTCGGCGGCCAGACCCCGCTGAAACTGGCCCAAGCCCTGGCGAACGAAGGCATCCCGATCCTTGGCACCACCCCCGACGCCATCGACCTCGCCGAAGACCGCGAGCGGTTCCAGCAACTGCTGAACACCCTGAACCTCAAGCAACCCGTAAACGGCACCGCCCGTTCGCGCGACGAGGCCTTTGCGGTGGCCGCACAGGTCGGCTACCCCCTCGTCATCCGCCCCTCCTTCGTGCTGGGCGGCCGCGCGATGGAAATCATCCGCGACGACGCCCAGCTCGAACGCTACATCCGCGAGGCGGTGCAGGTCTCCGGCAACAACCCGGTCCTCTTGGACAGCTACCTGTCCGGCGCGATCGAGGTTGATGTCGATGCCCTGTCAGACGGCCACAACGTCCACGTCGCGGGCATCATGGAACATATCGAAGAAGCCGGCGTGCACTCCGGCGACTCCGCCTGCTGCCTGCCGCCGCACTCCCTTTCCGCCGACACCATTGCCGAGCTGAAAACCCAGACCGTCGCCATGGCCCGCGCGCTGAACGTGGTCGGCCTGATGAACGTGCAATTCGCGATCAAGGACGGCACCATCTACGTGCTGGAGGTGAACCCCCGCGCCTCCCGCACCGTGCCCTTCGTCGCCAAGGCCACAGACTCCGCCATCGCCGCCATCGCCGCCCGGCTGATGGCCGGCGAGCCGATGTCGAACTTCCCCCAGCGCGCGCCATACGAGGCCGGCGTCGGCCCCGACACCGCCCTGCCGCTCGCCAACCCCTTCACCCTCGCCGACCCGATCACCCCGTGGTTCAGCGTCAAAGAGGCGGTGCTGCCCTTCGCCCGCTTCCCCGGCGTCGACCCGGTGCTTGGGCCTGAAATGCGCTCCACCGGCGAAGTCATGGGCTGGGACCGCACCTTTGCGCTGGCCTTCCTCAAGGCGCAGATGGGCGCAGGCACCATCCTGCCCGAACAGGGCCGCGTCTTCCTGTCGGTCAAGGACATGGACAAGACGGAAGGGCTCGCCAGCGCCGCCCGCGACCTCATCGCCATGGGCTTCGAAATCGTCGCCACCAAAGGCACCGCCACCTGGCTGGCGTCTGTCGGCGTCGCCACCACCCCCGTCGCCAAAGTCTATGAGGGCCGCCCCAACATCGTGGACCGGCTCAAAAACAACGACATCGCTCTGGTCCTGAACACCACCGAAGGCACCCAGGCCATCAACGACAGCCGCGACATCCGCCGTGTCGCCCTGATGGACAAGATCCCCTACTTCACGACCGCAGCCGCCAGCATCGCCGCCGTGTCGGCAATGAAGGCCCGGGGTGAGGGGTACGGGGTGAGGACGTTGCAGGGGTGACCGCGACCCCGGCTCTGCCGGGGTCAAAACGCCCCGGTGAAGCGTTTTGAGCGGGCAACGGGCGCGCAAACCTGCGCGCGCGCCCCGGGCGTGCCATTCTCAGGCCGGTGTAGGGCGGGGTTCACCCCGCCTTACCGACACAATGGCGGGGTGAACCCCGCCCTACGGAGTCATGCGCAACCCCTCCTCTGGAACCGAGGCCGATTGGCCACATCGCAGACGGCGTTCAAGCAATCCTACACCGGCGACGGAACACAGGGCCAAGGAAAGAGCGGTGGAGTGGCTCCCTCCACCTCCCCCGGGCGGGTTGCCCCACCACAAACCCCTCACCCCCCGCGTGTCACCCGCTTCAGCGTCTGCAGATCCGCCTCCAGCAGCGCATCATACTTCCGCTTGCGTTCCGCCAGCGCCGCCTGCTCCTCCTCGGTGCGGTAGGGCGCAGAATAATCCACGTCCTCCGGCCCCTTCACCACCCCCGCCAGCCGCGCGTGCATGAAGGTGGACAGCACCTCGGCCATCCGCGTGGTGTGGCCCTTGCCCAGACTGCGAAAGAAGCGCAGCACATCGGCCTCCACCCACAGCGTCAGCTTCACCTTGCGGCCCGCGCCCACGCCTTGGGCAATCGCGTGCCACTCGTCGGGCACTGCCCCGGCCCCGCGGGCAGCCCCGTGCAGCGTGCGTTCCAGATCGCGCAGGCTCTCGGCCATCCGGTGATAGCTGGCCTTGCGGGTGTCATCGGCTTTGGTCATGTCGCACCTCCTGCTGCCAGACTGCCAGAGGCGCCCGAAAACCCGGTTAAAGCGCCGCGCGCAGACGTCATGACGTCAGCCATACGCCGCCCATACGCAAACCATACCCAAAGCAGACGCTTGACTTCCGCGCCAAAACCCCCCATCTCCGGTCTGTCCGAAGCCCGTGCCGCGTGAGCACCGAAAGGCCCGGACACAGGTTCCCACCATCACGCAGGGGCGCCGACGGCGCGCACGGTCTCTCAAGTTATTGGGGGACGAGGACCGCCGTTTTCTTGTTTGATGGAACGACCCAATGACCACCTTTGCTGACCTCGGGCTAAGCCCGAAGCTTTTGAAAGCGCTTGAAAAAACCAATCTTCAGACGCCCACGCCCATTCAGGCGCAGGCGATCCCCCATATCATGGCGGGCCGCGACCTGATGGGTCTGGCCCAAACCGGCACCGGCAAGACGGCGGCCTTCGGCCTGCCGCTCCTGCACCGCCTGCTCGACATCGGCCACCCACCGGGCCCCAAGAACGTGCGCGCCCTGATCCTGGCGCCGACGCGCGAATTAACCTTGCAAATCAAGGACAACCTCGAAGTCTTCACCAAGGGAACCCCTGTCAAGGTGACCATGGTTGTGGGCGGCGCATCGCTGTTCCGTCAGGCGCAGGCGCTGTCCAAGGGCAGCGACGTTCTCGTCGCCACCCCGGGCCGCCTGATCGACCTGCTGGAGCGTGGCGATGTCAAGCTGGACCAGTGCGGTTATCTGGTGCTGGACGAGGCTGACCACATGCTCGACATGGGCTTCATCCACTCGCTTCGCAAGATCGCCAAGCACATCCCCTTGAAGCGTCAGACCATGCTGTTCTCGGCGACGATGCCCAAGGATATCTCTGAAATCGCAGACACTTACCTGCGCGACCCGGTCCGGGTTCAGGTCACCACGGCGGGCAAAACCGCCGACAAGGTGACCCAAGGCGTGCACTTCCTGCCCAACGGCGACAAGGCCCGCGTGCTGGAAGACTACCTGAAAAAACACCCCACAGAACAGGCACTTGTCTTCGGCCGCACCAAGCATGGCTCGGAAAAGCTGATGAAATTGCTGGCAGGCTGGGGCTTCAAGGCAGGCTCCATCCACGGCAACAAGTCGCAATCGCAGCGTGACCGCACCCTGACCGAGTTCCGCAATGGCGAGCTTGATGTGCTGGTGGCTACCGATGTGGCCGCGCGGGGCATTGATATTCCGACAGTGCGTCACGTGTATAACTTCGACATGCCCAACGTGCCGGAAAATTACGTTCACCGCATCGGCCGGACCGCGCGCGCGGGGGCCGAGGGCACCTCGGTCAGCTTCTGCGCCCCGGCCGAGATGGGAGAGCTGCAAGCGATTGAAAAGCTGCTGAAAAAGCCGCTGCCGATTCTGGGTGGCGCGCCATGGTCCGCCGATATGGTGGCCGCTGCCCCCAAGCCCGGCCAGAACCGCGGCCAACGCCCGGCCCGCCCGCAAGGTGGTCGCCCGCAGGGTGGCAAGCCTGCCGGGGCCGGGTCAAAACCGCAGCAGGGACGCCCGGCTGCCAAGGCCAAACCAATGGGCGGCGGCAACGCGCCGCGCCGCGCCGAGGGCGGCAAGCCCGCTGGCCAACGCCGCACAAGCTGACCCCGACCGTGTGAAGATTTGATGAAAACGCCTGACCCTGTCTGAGTATTAATAAATTGGAAACCATTTTCCAAGAATAAGACGATGCCGGGTGTTTTCCGGATTTGTACCGAGTGACCGATGTCCCCAGCATTGGTGTGAGTGGGGGCCTGCCGTACCCAGACCTTTTTCAAAAGGTGGTCGCAAGACCGTAGGGCAGGCCCGTCTTTTTCTGTCACCCCCTTGCGCCAGGCACGCACCGGGGCATCTGGTTTATCTGTTCTCGCCTGTGCTTGCAGGCTGCGGCGGAAATCGGATAGGTGCTTTGCCATGGCAAAGCTCTATTTCAACTATTCCACGATGAATGCCGGCAAATCGACCCTGCTGCTGCAGGCCGCGCACAACTACCGCGAACGCGGGATGGACACCTATCTGATCACGGCACAATTCGACAATCGCGCCGGGGAAGGCCGCATTGCGAGCCGCATCGGCATCGGCGATCCGGCCGATACTTTCGGCCCCGCCGAGGATATGTTGGCCAAGCTTAAGGCAAGGCTCGCGCTTGGCCCGGTCTCCTGTGTGTTCATTGATGAAGCGCAGTTCTTGTCCAAAGAGCAGGTCTGGCAACTGGCCTGTGCGGTCGATGATCTGTCGGTGCCGGTGATGTGCTATGGGTTGCGCGTTGATTTCCAAGGACAATTGTTTCCCGGCTCAGCCGCTTTACTGGCCTGGGCCGACGAAATGCGCGAAGTGCGCACCATCTGCCACTGCGGAAAAAAGGCCACGATGGTGGTGCGCAAAGGGCCGGATGGCCGGGCGCTGCGCGATGGTGATCAGGTGGTTATCGGCGGAAACGAAACCTATGTCAGCCTGTGCCGCAGGCACTGGCGTGAGGCGGTTGCCGACTGAAGCGGTGCTTTCCATCAAGGCACAACCGGTTCACCCACCCGCGCCCGCAGTGCAATCATGCTGCCCGCCGCCACGATCAGCACCATGCCCCCGACGGCCATCGGGGCCAATAGCTCGCCCCACAGGGCCCAGGACCAGAAGGCCGACGCCGGCAGAATGACATATTCGATCACCGACGCCCGCCCCGCATCGGTAAGCTGATAGGCGCGGATCATCATTCCGACACCCAGCAGGGACCCAGCCGCCTGAACAAAGGTCCAAGTCAGGAACGGCCCCGTCGGCCAGACCCAGCCCCGCAACAGAAACCCGTCGGGGCCAGGCGGCGCGATCAGCGGCATGAGGGTCAGCAGACCCAGCCCCACCGCCCCGAACACCCCCAGAATGCCGAAAAATCCCGCCACCAGCGTCTCGGCAGACTCATGCGGGCACCATTCGCGCGTCGCCACATTGCCAAGCGCATACAGCGCCCCCGCCAACACGGGCAGCATCGCAGCCGCCGATGCCCCCGACATCGCCTCTGGTCCCAGCACAAGGATAACCCCGACAAACCCCAAGGCGACCGCCAGAATCCGCACCGGGCCAATCGCATGGCCATAGGCAAAGCGCGAGATCAGCAGCACGAAGATCGGCGCGGTGAACAGACCCGCCGCAACAATGGCCACCGGCAGAAAGGCCAGCGCACCAAAATAGATCAGCATGGCCAGCCCGTGGATCAGACTGCGCGCCAGAACCGCCCGCGGGTTGACCGCCCGCAGCCGCAACCCCAGCAGCGGCACCGCCAGCCCCAGCAGGACAAGCGCCATCACCGTCCGGGTCAGGTGAAACTGCCAAAGCCCATGTGCCTGCGCGATGACCCGCACATAATTGTCGGTAAAGCCGATCAGCATCGCGTAGCCGCACAGCAGCGCGGCAGCGGCAAGGGTTCGGTCCTGGGGCATCGTGACATCCTTCTTTGTCCTGTTGAACCCTGCCGCACACGCCCCTGCGCGCCGAAAAGCGACACGACCGGTCCTTTCCGGGGCATCTCGCAGAGGGGTGTGGCATGCAGGCGGGTGATTGTGGCCCGAACGGCCTTGGTCTAGTGTCGCCCCATGACAGGCAAGGCACCGCGCGCCATGACGGCTTTGAAAAGATATTCCCGGCTGGAAAGCAGCGGGCTTTGGCGCGACAGCCCGCTGGCACAACGGCGAGAGGTCATCGTGGCATTCCGCGAGGCGACGCTGGTTCTGTCTGATCCCAAAAGCGAAACCGCCCTCAGCCACTGGTCCCTTCCGGCCATCGAGCGCCTGAACCCGGGCGAAGTGCCGGCCGTTTTTGCGCCGGGAACCGAAGCCATTGAAACGCTGGAGCTTGATGACGGCGACATGATTGCCGCCCTGGAAACCGTTCGCAACGCCATTGCCGGTCAACGGCCCAAACCCGGGCGGCTGCGCGGGGTCTTGCTTGGGTCAGGCACGTTTCTGGTGCTGGCGCTGGGGGTCTTCTGGCTGCCGGACGCCCTGATCAAACACACCGCGTCGGTCCTGCCCGCAGCAACGCGGGCGGCAATCGGTCAGGCAGCGCTGGCCGATGTGCAACGGCTGACCGGCTCGCCCTGCGCCAGTCCGCTGGGCACCTTTGCCCTTACCACGCTGGGCGACAAACTCTTCGGGCCGCACCGGGCGCAGATCCTGATCCTGCGCGACGGGCTGTCGGGGGCGGCGCATCTGCCCGGCGGCATCATCCTGATCGGACGCGATGTGGTGGAAGATCAGGGCGGGCCCGAGGTTCTGGCAGGACTGGCCTTGATGGAACGCGTGAAGGCCGATGCGCGCGACCCGATCCTGCCGGTGCTGCAGCATGCCGGGCTGACCGCGACCTTCCGTCTGCTCACCTCGGGCATTCTGCCCGACACGGCTGTGGCGGGCTATGGCGAGGTGCTGTTGCAGGGCCCTGGCGTTGCCGTTCCCGACGCTGTAGCGCTGGCCCGGTTCGGGGCCGCAGGCCTGTCGTCGGCTCCCTATGCCTATGCCATCGACCCCAGCGGCGAGACGACCATCGGCCTGATCGAGGCGGACCCCTTGGCCGGGCTGATCCCCGAACCGCTGATGGCCGATGGCGATTGGGTCAGCCTGCAGGACATGTGCGCCACAGGCTAAGGCAGCGCTGCAGCCTCAACGGATAAAGGCGTCGCCAAACCCGGCACGCCGCGCGGCGGATAAGGCCGCCTGCGCTTCGGCCCGCGATCCGAACGGTCCGGCAAACACGATCTGCATAGGCTTACCCTTGCTGGAGATGTTGGACCGCGCCACCGGCAAGCCAAGCCGGGCCAGTCGCGACGACGCGCCATCTGCATTCGACACCTGACCAAAGGTGCCGACCTGCACATAACTGCGCCCGGAAGCAGGTGGCTGCGGCGCAGGTTGCGCTTTGCTTGACGCATATACATTGCGCGTGGCAACCGGCTCACCTTTGGCCCTGGTCGCATCCGCAACCAGCCGGGCGGGAACCTCGCGCGTCCAGATCTGGTCCTGTTGCGCCCAGCCCTGCTGCCTGCCCTTGGCGCGGTTGGGGTTCAGGCGGTCATCGGTAAAGGCCGCGCGGTAGCCTTTGGGAATAACATGCGGCTCTGCCACAGCGGCTTTGCGCTGCACCTGATGCACGCCGACATGGGCAGCAGGATCTGGCCCCTCCAGATAGCCTGACGGGGCAATCGCCGCGACCCCGGCCAGCACACGCGGGGCCCGGGCATGCGCAACATCGCCGTCGCCGCGGGTGCACAGCACAATGCTGCCGCCGTTCTGCAAACGGAAACGTTCGGCCACCGGCGCATTGGTGTAGCAGCCGATCCTGCCTGAACCAACGGTCGTCGCCACCCGCTCTGCGATCTGGCGCTGGGGCTGTGGTCTGGCCTGCGGCACCGGCGCCGCCCGCACGGGCGCGGGCATAACGACCGGTGCGGCCATAGTGCGGGCAGCAGGCGGCACTGCATTCGTTGCAGTTTGCACCGGGGCAGGCACCACCACTTGTACGGCAGGCACCGGAACGGTGCTCGGCGCAGGCTCTACAATCGCCACCTGATTGTTCCCGAACGTCGGCGGGTAACCGCACAACGGCGCGCGGTTACGGCTCACACGCGGCACCCAGTTGGTGCGCCCCGACAGCCCGGCACGCAGGAACACGCAACCCCGGCTGTCTACATATTGCTGCCCTGTAAAGGACGCAGGCGGCAGTTCACGCGGGCCACCAAAATCACCGGCCGATTGAGCATTGGCAACACTCAACCCGGCCACGACCGCCAGAACAGCGGCCGGAACCAATCTAAACACCATGACTACCCCCAAGTAGCTTATAGGGGATACTGGAATAATATTGTTTCCGAGTAAAGCGATTTACCCGCTATTTTGTGCCAAACATCCGGTCACCCGCATCCCCTAGCCCGGGGACAATATAGCCATGATCATTCAAATGGCTATCGACCGAAGCGGTCACGATGGGCACATCAGGATGCGCCTCCTGCATCCGCGCGATGCCTTCTGGCGCGGCCAGCAGGCACAAGAAGCGCAGGTTTTTCGCGCCATTGTCTTTCAACAGCTGCACCGCCGCGACCGAGGAATTGCCCGTGGCCAGCATCGGATCGACCACGATGCACACCCGGTCTTCCAGCTGCGTCGGAACCTTGTAGTAATACTGCACCGGCTGCAGCGTTTCGGGGTCGCGGTACAGGCCCACAAAGCCCACCCGCGCCGCCGGGATCAGCTCCAGAATACCATCCAACAGCCCGTTGCCCGCCCGCAGGATAGAGATCAGCGCCAGCTTCTTGCCCTCGATCACCGGCGCGTCCATCGGCTCCAGCGGGGTTTCGATGCGCTTGGTGGTCATCGGCAGTTCGCGCGTGACCTCATAGGCCAGCAGCAGGGAAATCTCGCGCAGCAATTGCCGGAACGACGCGGTAGAGGTGTCCTTTTCCCGCATTAGGGTCAGCTTGTGCTGGACCAGCGGGTGCGAAACGACGGTCAGATGGTCCAGCATGGTCAGGCCTCCAGAAGTTTGGCGATACGTGCGCGTGTATCGGCATCACAGAAGGCGGCGTCAAGCGCGGTGCGGTTCAGGCTGGCGAAAACACCGTCATCCCAGTCGAAGGCCCGGTGCAGTTCCTCGAACTCCCGCTCCATGGTGGTGTGGAAAAACGGCGGGTCGTCGGTGCTGACGGTGACCTTGACGCCCCGGTCATACAGCTGGCCGATGGGGTGGCTGCGCCAGTCGGGGTAGACGCCCAGTGCCACGTTCGATCCGGGGCACACCTCCAGCACGATGCCACGTTCGGCCAACTCGTCCACCAGCGCCAGATCTTCAATCGCGCGCACCCCATGCCCGATCCGCTCGACTCCCAGATCGTTCACCGCATCGCGCACCGATTGCGGCCCGCCCCATTCCCCGGCATGGGCGGTCAGGCGCAAGCCCGCCTCGCGCGCGCAGTCAAACGACCACAGGTAATCCTTTGGCGTCAGCACCTTTTCATCGCCGGCAATGCCGAACCCCACGATCCAGTCCCCCGCCGTATCGGCCGCACAACGCGCGGTCTCGCGCGCCTTTTCCGGGCCAAAATGGCGGATACAGGTGACAATGCCGCGCAGGGTTATCCCCATGCTGCGCTCTGCCTGATCCGCCGCCTCACGGATGGCGTGCAGGTATTCGCGCCACGCGCCCACATCACGCCCGCCGCAGAAATCGGGGGACAGGAAGGTTTCGGAATAAACCACACCGCTGGCCGCACTTTCCTCCAGCACCGCCAGCGTCAGCCGGGCGTAATCCTCTGGCGATTTGAGCGCAGAGGTTGCGGCTTCATACACCTTCAGGAAATCCCAGAAATCGGTGTATTTGTAGTTGCCGCGCTCATCAAACACGCCCGCAATGTCCAGCCGCTTTTCCTTTGCCAGTCCCCGGATGAACGAAGGGGGCGCAGCCCCTTCCAGATGCAGGTGAAGTTCGATTTTCGGGGTCACAGGAAAGATACTCCGGGGTTGTGAGGAGGAACGCCAAGATGATGCGCGACGCTTGCACCCACATCGGCAAAGGCGCGCAGACCGATGGGCCGCACCCCAAGGCCATAACCGGTCACCGGCACCCGTTCGCGCGTATGCTCGGTGCCGGGGAAGGTCGGGTCGTTGCCATGGTCGGCGGTGAAGATCGCCAGATCGCCGGGGCCAAGGGTGGCCAAAAAGCGCGGCAGGTTTGCGTCAAACCATTCCAGCGCACGGGCGTAACCTGCCACGTCACGCGGGTGGCCATAAAGGCTGTCAAACTCGACAAAGTTGGCAAAGGTCAGGGAACCGGGCTCCGCCTCCGCCCCCAACCGCACCAGATGTTCGAAAAGGTCAGCATCGGACTTGCCCTTGTGCAACGCCTGTATGCCGCGCATCGAAAAGATATCGCCGATCTTGCCAACCGCATGGGTCATCCGCCCCTGCCCTGCCACCCAGTCCAGCAGCGTCGGCGCAGGTGGGGCGATCGCATAATCGCGGCGGTTTGCGGTGCGTGTGAAATCCCCACACCCGCCGGTAAAGGGCCGCGCGATGACCCGCCCGACCCGCATCGCGTGCAAGGTGGGGGCCAGTTCGGCGCAGAGCTTCAGCAGGCGGTCCAGCCCGAACGCCTCTTCATGCGCGGCGATCTGGAACACGGAATCGGCAGAGGTGTAGCAGATCGGCCAGCCGGTGCGCAGATGCGCCTCGCACTGCGCAGCGATGATCGGCACGCCCGAGGCATGGCAGTTGCCCAAAATACCGTCGGTCCCCGCCAGACGGCACACCTCGGCCACCAGATCGGGCGCAAACGCAGGGCCTTCGGTGGGAAAATAGGTCCAGTCCCAGGGCACCGGCACCCCCGCCAATTCCCAATGCCCCGAGGGCGTGTCCTTGCCGCGCGACACCTCGGTCGCCGCCCCCCACAACCCGGTGGGCGCAGCCCCCAGACCCGGCGCCTCCATTCCAGAGGCCAGCCGGATCGCCGCCCCCAGGCCAAGCCCGTCAAGATTGGGCATCCGCAGCACACCGCTTCGGCCCGTCTCGGCCCGGCCATCGGCACAGGCTTGTGCTATATGGGCCAAGGTATTGGCCCCTGCATCGCCAAACTCGGCGGCATCCGGCGCGCCGCCGCAGCCCACCGAATCCAGCACAACCAGAAACGCGCGGGCCATCAGGTGATCCGCTTCATCACAAGCGGCCCTTCGTCCAGCACAGAGGTGCCGACGCGGTACGCCGCCTGCACTGCCCGCACCGCCGCATCTGCCGCATCCTCGGTTGCCGCATGAACCATGGCCAAAGGCACGCCCGCGCCGATCTCTTCTCCCAACCCGATCAGGTCGGACAGACCCACCGCCGGGTGCACCTTGTCGCCCTCGCGCAACCGCCCAGCCCCCAGATGCACAACCGCATGGCCCAATGCCTCGCCATCAATATGCGCGATGAAACCATCATCCAGCGATGGCACCTCGCGCACAACGGGCGCCGCCGGCAGCCGGTCGGGCCAGCGTTCGACAAAATCCGCAGGCCCGCCCTGCGCCGCGACCATGCGGCCAAACACCTCTGCCGCCGCGCCAGACTCCAGCGCCTGCGCAATGCGCCCTGCCCCGTCTTCGGCATCCGCCGCCAGCCCGCCAAGCGCCAAAGCCTCGCCGCCCAAGGCGCAGGTCAGATCCCACAGCGCCGCGTTCACCGATGTGCCGGTCAGCGTCTCCATCACCTCGATCACTTCCAGCGCATTGCCCGCCGCCGTGGCCAAGGGCTGCGACATATCGGTGATCAGCGCGGTGGTCATGCAGCCCGCCCCCTGCGCCGTGCTGACCAGCGCGCGCGCCAAAGCCTCGGCCCGTTCGGGCGTTTTCATGAACGCGCCCGAGCCGCATTTGACATCCAGCACCAGCCCCTCCAACCCCGCCGCCAGCTTTTTTGACAGGATCGACGCGGTGATCAGGTCGATGCTTTCCACCGTGCCGCTGATATCGCGGATCGCGTACAGCCGCCTGTCAGCCGGGGCAAGGTCGGCACTGGCCGCCACGATGGCGCAGTGCACGCGGCCCAACTGGGCGCGGAACTGGTCCTCACTCAACCCGGTGCGGAACCCGGGGATCGCCTCCAGCTTGTCCAGCGTGCCCCCCGTGTGCCCCAGACCGCGCCCCGAGATCATCGGCACATAGGCCCCGCAGACCGCCAAGGCCGGGGCCAGCAGCAGCGACACGCAATCGCCGATCCCGCCGGTCGAATGCTTGTCCAGCACCGGGCCGGGCAGATCCCATGACATCACCCTGCCGCTATCACGCATGCCGCGCGTCAGCGCCACCCGCCCCTCATCCGACAAGCCGCGCAACAGCACCGCCATGGCAAAAGCCCCGGCCTGCGCATCGGTGACCGTGCCCGAGGCCAGCCCTTGCGCAAACCACGCAAGCGCATCAGCCGAAGGCGAGTCGCCGTCGCGCACTTGCGCTATGATGCTGCGCGCATCCATCAGGCGCGGTCCATATGGGCGGCGGTGAACACGCCGGGCAGCAATTCCCCCACCGTCAGCGTGCGCTGCTTGCCATCGGTGGTGCACAGCGTGACCTTGACCTCTGGATCAGCAAACTCCGCGATCTTCTGGCGGCACCCGCCACAGGGCGGCACAGGGTCTGGGCTGTCGGCGATCACGAACACCTCGGCAATGCGGGTATCGCCCCCGGCAATCATCGCGGCAATCGCCCCCGCCTCGGCACAGGTGCCTTCGGGATAAGCCACGTTTTCCACGTTGCACCCAACATAGGTTGACCCCGATGTGGTCCGCAAAGCCGCCCCCACCAGAAACCGCGAATAGGGCGCATAGGCGCGCAGGCGAACATCGGTGGCAGCTTGCAAAAGAGTCATCTCAGCCTCGGTTCTTGACCAATTGGTCGGGAATTGTGGGCGCATGCCCGCTAAAGCGCAAGGGTATCAGACAAAATGGGGTCACAGAACGCTGGTCGCAGGATTGCCCGGCAATGACACCTCCAGCAGTTCCAGATCCCCGGTCGGATCAGCATACCGCGTCGCCATGCCCGGCGGTATGACAAAGGCATCCCCGGGCGACAGGCGGAACGGATCTTTCCCCTCTCCCTCCAGCGTCATTTCTCCGGCCATGACAAAGGTGAACAGAATATCCCCCGCATGCCGGGCCATCGGCGCGGCCACGCCATCAGGCCGCAGCACCATGACGCTCGCCACGCCCTTGGTGTTGGCGTTGATCGTGGTGTCACGCGCCACAAACCCCGGCAGACGCGATGGCTCGAACACCCCGTCGCTGCCCCGGTTGAACACGAACCGCTGGCCTTGCCATTCGCGGTCGGGGCGTAGCTGCGGGGTGGGCAGGGTCATGTCGTGGTCAATCTCCGTCACATGCTCGGCGGGCACGCCGATCTCGATCACCTCGATCCCGTCACTGGCCTCCAGCACCCGGTGGCGGATTTCCGGCGGCTGGATGAAACAATCGCCCGCCTGCAACCGGATCGGCCCGCCCTGATCTTCATAGACCACATCCACCCAGCCCTTGATGCAGAAGATCAGCTGGAAGCCGACCCGGTGGAAATGCACCATATCGGGCACCGGCCCCCCATCAGGAATGCGGATATGGCTGGCAATCATCGCCCCGCCCAACCGGCTGGGCACCAGATCGCGGTAGTGCATCCCGGCGCGGCCAATCACCCAAGGGGCCTGATCGGCCAGACGGCGCACCACAAAGGCGTGTTCGGTCTGCGGCAGAACCAGGGCTGGGTTGATCTCGTCAATCTCCACCCGCGTGCCGTTGGGCGCGGTCAGAACGCGCTGCCCCCCGGCAAAGCCATCGGGGTCTTCGGTCAGGATGCGCAGGACGCCCGGCGGCACCTCGGCCCCCTTTCGGATGCGCAACCGCAGCCCATGGCCCGACAGCACCGCCACCTCGGGGTCGTCGGCGGGATAGATCATATCCAGCCGCATCCCCAGCACCTTGGTGTAAAACGGCAGGTCATGGCGCAGTTCCTGCGTGGACAGAAGAATTTCGGCGCGCGTCTCGGTCATGGATTTCCCCGGAGTTTGTCGCCATGCTGGGACTCGGACAAAAAATTTGCAAGCCACAGCGGCGGCGTTAGCGCACTCAGCCGGTTGGCGGATCAAAATAAATGGTTTAAGGCTAAACCAAATTTTCCGGGAGGCGAAAATGGAAGAAGTGCGTCAGGACAATGCCCGTCAGGCGGCGCTGGATTATCATGAATTCCCCAAGCCGGGAAAGCTGGAGATCCGCGCGACCAAGCCACTGGCCAATGGACGCGACCTGTCGCGCGCCTATTCC
This sequence comes from Pseudotabrizicola sediminis, assembly GCF_004745575.1. Classification (GTDB taxonomy): domain Bacteria; phylum Pseudomonadota; class Alphaproteobacteria; order Rhodobacterales; family Rhodobacteraceae; genus Pseudotabrizicola; species Pseudotabrizicola sediminis. The sequence continues at coordinate 269,283 of NZ_RPEM01000003.1, forward strand.
CCCGGCGTGGCCGAGGCCTGTCTTGAAATCAGGGCCGACCCGTCCACCGCGTCGCGCTACACCTCGCGCGGGAACCTTGTGGCGGTAGTCACCAACGGCACGGCGGTGCTGGGCCTTGGCAACATCGGGGCGCTGGCGTCCAAACCGGTGATGGAGGGCAAGGCGGTTCTGTTCAAGAAATTCGCCAACATCGACTGCTTTGACATCGAGCTGAACGAAGCCGACCCCGAAAAGCTGGCCGATATCGTCTGCGCGCTGGAGCCGACCTTCGGCGCCATCAATCTGGAAGACATCAAGGCCCCCGACTGTTTCATCGTCGAACAGCTGTGCCGCGAGCGGATGAACATCCCTGTATTCCACGACGACCAGCACGGCACCGCCATTGTGGTCGGCGCTGCCGCCACCAATGCGATGATCATCGCGGGCAAGAGTTTTGACCAGATCCGGATCGTCTCCACCGGTGGGGGGGCTGCGGGCATCGCCTGCCTTGAGATGCTGGTCAAACTGGGCGTCCGGCGCGAGAATATCTGGCTCTGCGATCTGGAAGGGCTGGTCTACAAGGGCCGCACCGCGCAGATGTCCCCGCAGAAAGAGGCGTTTGCCCAAGGCACCACCCCCGCCACACTTGGCGATGTGATCGCGGGCGCAGACCTGTTCCTTGGCCTGTCCGGGCCCGGCGTGCTGACGCAGGACATGGTGGCCCGGATGGCCCCCAATCCGATCATCTTCGCGCTGGCCAACCCGAACCCGGAAATCCAGCCCGACCTTGCGCGCGAGGTTGCCCCCGGCGCCATCATCGCCACAGGCCGGTCTGACTTTCCCAATCAGGTCAACAATGTGCTGTGCTTTCCCTTCATCTTCCGCGGTGCGCTGGACGTGGGGGCCACCACGATCAACGACGAGATGAAGATCGCCTGCATCGAAGGCATCGCCGCCCTCGCGCGCGCCACGACAAGCGCAGAGGCGGCGGCGGCCTACAGCGGCGAAAAGCTGTCGTTCGGGGCCGACTACCTGATTCCCAAGCCGTTCGACCCGCGGCTGATGGGCGTTGTGGCCAGTGCGGTGGCACGCGCCGCGATGGAAACCGGCGTGGCCACGCGGCCCCTGGCCGATCTGGAGGCCTACAAGGCAACGCTGGACGGATCGGTGTTCAAATCCGCCCTGCTGATGCGCCCGGTGTTCGAGGCCGCGCGGCACGCCGAGCGCAAGATCGTCTTTGCCGAAGGCGAGGATGAACGGGTGCTGCGCACCGCCAATGCGATGCTGGAAGAAACCACCGACCTGCCAATCCTGATCGGGCGGCCCGAAGTGGTGGAGGCGCGGTGTGAACGCGCCGGCCTGCCAATCCGTCCGGGCCGCGATTTCCATCTGGTGAACCCGGAAAACGACCCGCGCTACCGCGACTATTGGGGCACCTATGCCGAGCTGATGGCGCGGCGCGGCGTGACGCCCGATATTGCCCGCGCGATCATGCGGACCAACACCACCGCGATTGCGGCGGTGATGGTGCACCGAGGCGAGGCCGACAGCATGATCTGCGGCACCTTCGGGCAGTATCTGTGGCATCTGGGCTATGTCCGTCAGGTGCTGGCGCGCAACGGCTTGCAGCCCGTCGCAGCGCTGTCGATGATGATTCTGGAAGACGGCCCGCTGTTCATCGCCGACACCCATGTGAATGCCGAGCCGACGCCAGAGCAGATCATGCAGACGGTGCTGGGGGCGGCGCGGCACGTGAAGCGCTTCGGTCTGGCCCCCAAGATCGCGCTGTGTACGCAAAGTCAGTTCGGCAACATGGACAATGAAAAGGCCCATCGGATGCGGGCGGCGCTGGAACTGCTGGACGCGCGCGAGCCGGATTTTGCCTATGAGGGCGAGATGAACATCGACGCCGCCCTCGACCAGTCCCTGCGCGACCGGCTTCTGGCGGGCGGGCGGTTTGATGGCCCGGCAAACGTGCTGGTCTTTGCTTCCGCCGACGCCGCCTCGGGCGTGCGCAACATCCTGAAAATGAAGGCCGGCGGGCTGGAGGTCGGGCCAATCCTGATGGGGATGGGCAACAAGGCCCATATCGTGACCCCGTCGATCACCGCCCGCGGCCTGCTGAACGTGTCCGCCATCGCAGGCACCCCTGTGGCGCATTACGGATAACACAGACTTCCCCCTGCGTAACAGCGGGGGGAGGTATTTTGGGTCAATCGGTTCACTCTTCAGTTGTAACCGTTCTTTACCCTCTGATCCCCCGCTCATCGGTCTTCCGCCCTCCTGCGCTGTGCCCGGGCGGCACCCCAGGAAGCTGTAGGTGGAACCATAGTTAGCCCACTCCAGCCGCGACTCTCTTCACAACACACTGAAATACATATACTTTTCTGACGGCTAAACCCAATCTGTCCAAACTTTTGCCATTCTGGCCATTAAAGTTTTACCATCGAAAGTTCGAAGCCAAGGCAAGAAAAAAGCCGCCCAATCGGGCGGCTTCATAGCGTATAGGTCTGAATTATCTCGGTATTTTCAGGTCAGCGGTGCTCTTTTGTAGAATATCGCGGGCGGTTTGTGTTCGGCAAAAATCGGATGGATCCCCGTCTCTGACAGCTTCCGAAAGGTATCGGTTGGCCGGCGTCCTTCTGAGCGGCTGATCTCATCGATACTGACGTGATCACGCGTGAATTGCCGCACGTCGTTCAGGCTGACCAGCCAAGTCACTTTCCTGCCCTTCCGACGAAAGGAGCGCCGCAGCAGAAAGTCACCGTTTGCATCTGGATACCGGGACAGCAGGTCGATGTAGCTCGTCGGCGCATCGATGATCTTTGCTGCCTGGCTGGCAAAGATCGCCTCTGCACGATCCGTCTTGGTCGTAAGCTTGCCGACTTCACGTGGAGACGCTTTGACAGCCTGGAGACCGCTTTCCGACAGAACGCGCTCCACGCACTTGATCCTTTCAGACAAAATCAACTGGAGAAGGGCGGCAACAGGCAGGTCAAACTCATGCGCAATTGACCAAAGGTCGGACATTTCATCGCCCATCGTCGCAACGGGATCGGCCTTTTCGTAAATGTCAGACAGAAAGCTAAACAAGTTGCGAGGCCCCGAAAGAGCGGCCGAAGTTGTGTCATCACTCAACTTGGCGCTAAGGCACAGCATGCCGGACCGAAGAAGCTCAAGGGCAACCCGCGACGAACAAGAAAGGGCGCGTGCGACATCAGATGGGTCTTCAGGCAGACTTTCCTCTGACATCAGAATGGCCATTTCTGCGGCCTTGCTGTTCAGCGCGACCGCCTGAGGCAATGTATTGAGGATCTCCGCCTCAACCAAGCCAGACCCTTCCAGAGATCCCCGAACCGCATCACGGCTCAAGCCCGTCGCAAGTGCGAGCGACTTGATGCTGTGCACCCGGCGAACAGTGACCTTCTCCCCCAAAACAACGGCGCCGGGATCGATAGGCATTGTCTCAAGAATGAAATCGCGCACGATACCTGCAATCTCTACACATTCCGGCTGAGTTACTCGGTCATTCAGCCATTTGTAGAGGATCCCAAATTTTGCAGTCGGGGTGGGTTCGCAGTTTTTGTCACGGCTTGCTGATAGAATTTCGGTCAACCCTGCGCGGATGCCGGCTGGTCCGCCTGCGATGAAAGGGAAGCCGACGCTTCCTGCGACAAAGAGATCGCACCGTGAGAGGCTTTTCATCGATGTATACTGACCGAACTTGAGGATTGCGCCGATGATTTCCGAAACCCGCGAGATGACGTCGATTTGCTGGCCATCGATCCAACCAGAAGATGACGCCCCGGCCGCCCGCTGACGAAGGTGGTCCTCGAGAGGAGAGACATCCTCAATTTTTGACGCGTAGGCCTTTTTCACCGTTGGGAAGTCTTGCGAAACCCCAGCGGAAGAAATGACAGAATGGGGGAGCAAAAAGACCGAGTGATCTACGCATGTCCGCACGGACGCCATCTGCCAGACCACCTTAGTGACTGGGTTGCCGTAGGGATCCCGGTTTTCTTGAGCGCAGATGGGGCAGTAGCCCCACTCACCAGGCCCAAAGAACGCCTTGTCGGTAGGCTCGCCACGAAACAACACCGTCGCGCTATCAGGCTGAATCAGCACGCCGGTTTTCAGATCATCCGGCACGGCGCCAGTGATGTCCGAAAGCTGTTGAATATCGATGTCGTCAGCCACTACGAGCCCGCTTGGGGCAATTTTGATGATCCTCAGAAATTCCACCGCACCCATGTTTCCATGGGTGCGGGCGATCCGTTCGATGTAGGAGTAGAGGGACTCCCCGGGGGTAAATGGAAGGTGCGGAAGCAATGCCATATCTGCCCCTCCTTCACGCAGCACGGCGCTTCTTGCGACGCCGACCGTCGGGCTCTTCTTCCAAGCGCTTGGAACCATTCAGAGGCACAATCCGCCAGTCTGCGGCTGCAAACACGTTCAGGTCCCATTTGACACCTTCGCGAATGCCCCACACTTCCGCAAAATGGTCGCGGGAAAGCTGGTCGTCTTCGAGGGAAAGCGCGAGATCAATTGCTTGAATGGTGGTCTCAGCAACGAGACCAAAACGACCGCGCGAGCCGTAAATCAAGCGTTCCCAGACGGATGAATTTGAAAATAGGGCGATGTCGCGATGTAGCGCTGGTCTCCGAGACGCGGATGCCCAGAAACTTGCCCGAAAAGGTGAGGATATGCGCCCAGATGAACAGCGCACCATTCAGAAAGAACTGGTGCATCTTCGAGGATCGATTCCGTCGGCAAAATCGAGCTGAGGCCCTTAACATGTGCAAGAAATTCTTCAAGCTGTTCGTGCCAGTCTGGGCGATGGGTCTGCAGCCATGTAAGAGCCATTTCCTGCTGAAATTGGCGAAACATGCCGGTCATAGCTCGATCGGCGTCAAGCGCTGCCAGCAGGTCATCGTCGCCTCTTGATCGCCCCAGAAGTTCCTTAAGGTTTTCGCTGCGTCCAAGGAAAGGTCTGCGGGGATCCTGATAGGACATCGAATTCATCATAGTCTTCCTCACTGAAAAATTGGTCTGCTCTCTAGGTCCTGAGCCCGGGCCAACATCCGCGAGACGTCGCGCAAACTGATGCGGCGGTTCAAGCGGTCTTGTGCATGGATCAAAGCGACGATGATCGCCTCAATCGATGCGTCGGAAAGAGAAAGCTCTCTGCCGCGGCGGATCGCAAAGTCTTGGAGCTCGAGGGGTGTCAACGCGCGGACGTGCACCACAGTGCAGCGGCTTTTGACTGTCGGCTGCACCAGATCGACGTCGTTGGATGTGAAAATCCAAGACAAGTGCGACATGTCGAAAGAGACGCGGTAGAACGGGCATTCCCACCGCCGCGCGGACTCTGGCTCAAGCAGCGAGAGCAGCGCATCGTAGAATGAAAAGGCCGTGCCCTTTTTCGACTCCGCTGACTTTGCTTTGCAGATCTCGTCGACGACGACGATGCCGTTCGCCATCCGACTTTCCAAGATCATCTCAACGGGACGGCCAGGTTGTGCTGATCCCCATCCCCGTTCAAGGCCGACTATGCTGAAGCCGGGGCTTCCAGTGGATGCGTCTAGTCCAACAGAGGGGACTGAAACAAGCTCAGCAAAACGCTTTGCCAAGCGGGTCTTCCCAACCCCAGGTGGGCCGTTGATGATAAGTGGGGAAATCTTGATAGGCTCCCCCAGACGTGCAGATCTCCGCAGTGAATGCCAAAGAACCTCTGTCGCTGAAGCCAGCCATGGCGCCTCTTGATGGAGGCGCGCGGCCACTTCATCTGCCCAGGCTTCGCTCTTTGCCACGGCAACAGGGATGTCTCCCCGTGCAGCCTGAAGCTTTGTGATTTCGGTTTTGCTCAGGTGCGAAGTTGCGGACGCGGCAGCGCGCCGTGAGAACAGTTTTTCAACGCGCGCACGGATACGCTCTTCATCTACTCTCTTGAGAAGGGCTTCATGTTCGAGACGAGCGATTTCGTCGCCATTTGCAACAGTTGACACCTCTGAAAAGCGCTTCCCGTGGGCAGCGCGCGCCAGCCTATCAATCCGACGGTCAAACAGAAAATCTCGTAATCTGCGGCGGACCTTCTCGGGATCCCCGATCTCCTTCTGCTCAATGAGCTGGATCACTTTCAGTCTTTTCACAATGCGTCTCCTTCCGGTGCGAGCTGGGCTCGACGGGTGTTGGGGTTCCATTTCGATGGCTGAAACCCCGGACCGCTGATGCCGATCTTCCTCTGATCGGGTGTCATCATCAGAGTCGCGCTTCTTCGCATCCAATTCTGCTGAACAGCGAAAAGGCGGCGCGATAGAGCATCGTGGCTCGGGCGCGGATCGAGAAGGTGAGCATTCATGAACTTGAACGATGGCATAACAGGTCCTTTCACCAAAGCCTGACCGCCAAGGTGGCGCGAGCTATGATGCTGTTTTCATTGTGGAAAAATTTGACGTGAGGGGAGGATGCCTGAGCCAAAATGCTCCGTCAACCGGCCCAGAACGACCCAAACGGGTCATCATCCTGAGTTCGTGGCCGAAAATGGCGCTCTCACAGACCTAATGAAAACAATGGCTTGACGGTCTCTGGCAAATTTATGCGTCCAGAATGGCACCAATTTGCCCCGAAATGGGATAACTATGCTTCCACCTACAGAAGCGCCGGGCAGCGGTGCGGCAGAAGATTCGCAAGCGGCAACTGCACTAATTTGCAAAGCTGACTGGGATTGTCGGTTTTATTGCCATATTCCCGCTGTTTGCAAAACTTTGCACCCCAAACTGGCCCATTTCTGCAAACATAATGTCGCACCCCGCCCACTGTCCGGCGGTAACATTGTTGCGTGCTTGGCCCGCGATGCCGTAACACAAACCCCAAGCGTTGGGAGGAGGCGCGCAGAATGGGTTATTCCGAAATCTACGCAAAGTGGCAGGCCGACCCCGAGGGCTTCTGGATGGAGGCTGCGGGGGCCATTGACTGGGCGCGCAAGCCCAGCCATGCCCTGAACGACAGCCGCGCGCCGTTGTATGAGTGGTTCACCGATGGCATGGTGAACACCTGCTGGAACGCGGTGGACCGGCATGTGCTGGCCGGGCGCGGCCACCAGCCTGCCATCATCCACGACAGCCCGGTCACCGGCACCAAGCATGTGATCACCTATGCCGAACTGCTGGACCGCGTCTCGCGCCTTGCCGGGGCGCTGAAGGCCAAAGGGGTCACCAAGGGCGACCGGGTGATCATCTACATGCCGATGGTGCCCGAAGCGCTGGAGGCGATGCTGGCCTGCGCCCGGCTGGGGGCGATCCATTCCGTGGTGTTCGGCGGCTTTGCGGCAGCCGAACTGGCGGTGCGGATTGACGATTGCACCCCAAAGGCAATCATCGCGGCCAGCTGCGGCGTCGAACCCTCGCGCGTGGTGCATTACAAACCGCTTCTGGATGGCGCGATCGAGATGGCCAGCCACAAGCCCGATTTCTGCGTGATCCTGCAACGCGAACAAGAGGTGGCCAAGCTGATCGACGGTCGCGATCTGGCGTGGCACACGTTCCAGTATGGTGTGGAACCGGCAGACTGTGTGCCGGTCGAAGGCAACCATCCGGCCTACATCCTGTATACCTCTGGCACCACGGGCGCGCCCAAGGGCGTGGTGCGCCCGACGGGCGGGCATCTGGTGGCGCTGAACTGGACCATGCGGGCGATCTACAATTGCGGGGTCGGTGATGTGTTCTGGGCGGCGTCGGATGTGGGCTGGGTCGTGGGGCACAGCTATATCTGCTATGCGCCGCTGATTGCGGGCTGCACCACAGTGGTGTTCGAGGGCAAGCCGGTGGGCACCCCGGATGCGGGCACCTTCTGGCGGGTGATTCAAGAGCATAAGGTGAAAACCTTCTTCACCGCCCCCACCGCGCTGCGCGCAATCAAGCGGGATGATCCGACCGGCGCGCTGATCAAGGATTACGACACCTCCAGCATGCAGGCGCTGTTTCTGGCGGGGGAACGGGCCGACCCCGACACGGTCGACTGGGCCGGGCGGCATCTGAACGTGCCGGTGATCGACCATTGGTGGCAGACCGAAACCGGCTATGCGATTGCCGCCAACCCGCTGGGCCTTGGGCTGGTGCCGGTCAAAATCGGCAGCCCCGCGATGGCGATGCCGGGCTATGACGTGCGGGTGCTGGATGAAGGCGGGCATGAGGTGTCGCCGGGCACGCTGGGCGCGATTGCCATAAAACTGCCGCTGCCACCCGGCACAGTGCCCACGCTGTGGAATGCCGAAGAGCGCTTCGTGAAATCGTACCTGTCGCATTTCCCCGGATATTACGAGACCGGGGATGCCGGCTATGTCGATGCCAAGGGCTATCTCTACATCATGGCGCGCACGGATGACGTGATCAACGTGGCCGGTCACAGGCTCAGCACCGGGGCGATGGAAGAGGTTCTGGCCGGGCACCGGGATGTGGCCGAATGTGCCGTCATCGGGGTGGCCGATGCGCTGAAGGGCCAGTCGCCGCTGGGGTTCTTGTGCCTCAACAAGGGCGTGGACCGCGCGCCCGCCGATGTGGTGGCCGAATGTGTGGCGCTGATGCGCGAAAAGATCGGCCCGGTGGCCGACTTCAAACGCGCCGTGGTGGTGGACCGGTTGCCCAAGACCCGGTCGGGCAAGATCCTGCGGGCGACCATGGTCAGCATCGCCGATGGCAAGACGTGGAAGATGCCCGCCACCATCGACGACCCGGCGATCCTGGATGAGATCAAGGTAGCGCTGCAGGGCCTTGGTCTGGCCAAGGGCTGATGGCTGGGGGCTGATGAATGGGGGCTGAGGCCTGCAGGCGCGACGCGGGCGCCCGCAAAGATGCTGGACAGATGCAAGCCTTGAGGTAGGTTTGAATCATGGTTGACTCCAGTGTCGCGCACCGCTCTGCCCTGAACCTGCGTGACACGGGCCCGCAGCTGGCGGTGTTGCGCGCGGCGCTGACCCGGCTTGCCGGATGCGCCCTGCCCGGCCCCGCCCGGCTGGCGCTGGCCGAGGCGCATCAGGCGCTGACCGCGCTGGAAGCCATTCAGCCCGGGGCTGTGGATGATGGCGTGTTTGCGGCATTGCTGGCACTGGCCGGGCCCGAGGTGGCAGCCGAGCTGACCCTGCAGATGTCCGTCGACCTGCGCCGGGTTCTGACAGCCCTTGCGCAGGGGCTGGCGCAATCGGACGCGCGCGTGGTGGACGCGCAGACCCATGTGCTGGTGATGCTGGCCGGGACGGCCGGGGCGCGCGGGCTGCAACAGGGCGCGCAAGCGCTGAACCGGGCGGCCTTGGCCGGGGATACGGCGCAGATGCACGACATGGGACCGGCGGTTCTGGCCGGGCTGGCGGCGCTGATCGGCTTTGTCGAGGCTGCGGCCGAAGGCTTGCCGCGATGACTGCGGCGCGGCTGCCGCTGCTCATGATCGCAGATATGCCATCGGTGCAGGTGGCCTGTCGCTCGGTGCTGCAACCGGCGGGCTACAGTCTGCGCATCGCAGCCACGGCAACCGAGGGGATGGCGCTGTTTCAGGAAACCGAGGCGCAGACGGTGCTGCTGGATCTGGGGCTGGAGAGCGGCGGGGGTCTGGCGGTGCTGCGCGACATGGTGGCCCTGCGGCCAGAGGCGCGGATCATCGTGATCACCGCCACCGCCAGCCTGCCCCGCGCCGTCGAGGCGATGCAGGCCGGGGCGCAGGATGTGCTGACCCGCAGGCCGTTCGACGCGGCGCGGCTGCTGGCAGCGGTAGAGCGTGCCGTCGAGGCCACCCTCGCCCCCGCACATGACGGTCACAAAGCAGCGGTCAGGCGCGGGGCCAAGGCCGAACCCGAAACGGCGGGCGATGTGTTCATCGGCTCCTCTGCCGCCATGCGCGCAGTGCAGGATATGATCCGGTCGGTGGCCGGGTCGATGGCGACGGTGTTCATCACCGGCGAAAGCGGCACCGGCAAAGAGCTTTGCGCGCTGGCCGTGCATGCAGGCAGCCCGCGTGCGCATGGGCCTTTCATCGCGCTGAACTGCGGGGCGATTCCGCAACATCTGCTGGAATCGGAAGTCTTCGGCCATATGAAAGGCAGCTTCACGGGCGCGATTTCCGACAAGCAGGGGGCGGCGGCGGCGGCGGACGGCGGCACGCTGTTTCTGGACGAGGTCTGCGAGATGGCCCCGGCCTTGCAGACAAAACTGCTCAGATTTCTGCAAACCTCGACCGTGCAGCCGGTGGGGGCGGTACGGCCGCGCAGGGTGGATGTGCGCATCATCTGCGCCACCAACCGCGACCCGGCAGACGCCGTGCGCCGGGGCGAATTCCGTGAGGATCTGTACTACCGGCTGTTTGTGGTGCCGATCCACATGCCGCCTTTGCGCGCGCGCAACGGGGATGTAGCGGAAATTGCACAAACCGTACTGGACCGCTTTGCCCGCGAAGAGGGGCGGCAGTTTGACGGGTTTGCCCCCGAGGTGCTGGCCCTGTTCCGCAGGCACAGCTGGCCGGGAAATGTGCGCCAGCTGCTGAATGTGATCCGCAATGTCGTTGTGCTGCATCCGGGCGGGCGGGTGACACTGGACATGCTGCCCGCATCACTGCACCGCGCGGTGCGGGTCGCGCGCCCCGACAGCACCCGCGTGCCGGTGCCGGTTGCGGTGTCCGATGATGCCGCACGCGATGGTCTGGACGGCCTGATCGGGCGCAGCATGGCCGAAATCGAGCGGATGGTGATCGAGCAAACCATCGCCCGCAACGGTGGATCGGTGCCAAAGGCGGCGCGGGTGCTGGACCTGTCGCCCTCCACGATCTATCGCAAGCTGGAAGGCTGGGGCGGCAAACCCTGACGGCCCGCGCCGAAGGGCCTCACCGCGATGGCGCCACCCCGGTCGGCAGTGCCTGATGCCCCAGACGGCAGGATCAGGCGAATTGTTCGACCAGCAGCCGTTCTTCCAGCCCATGGCCGGGGTCGAACAGGATGCGGTGACGGATCTCGGGTTCAGACCGGATCTCGACCGAGATCACATCGCGTACCGACCGGCCATCGGCATCGGCCATCACCGGGCGTTTGTCCGGCTGGGTGACCTCGAACCGCACCACAGCGGTTTTCGGCAAGAGCGCCCCGCGCCAGCGCCGGGGGCGGAAGGCGGCAACGGCGGTCAGCGCCAGCACATCCGACCCGATGGGCAGAATCGGGCCATGCGCCGAATAGTTATAGGCGGTGGACCCGGCGGGCGTGCACAGCAAGACCCCGTCGCAGACCAGTTCTTCCAGCCGCAGCCTGCCATCGACATAGATCGCAAGTTTCGCCGCCTGCGGCCCGGCACGCAGCATCGACACTTCGTTGATCGCCAACGCCTCGACCACCCGGCCCGTGGCCGTGGTGGCGCGCATGTGCAGCGGGTTGATCACGGTTTCCTCGGCAAGACTCAGGCGGTCGGCAAGACCGTCCAGATCAAACGCGTTCATCAAAAAGCCGACAGTGCCGCAATTCATTCCATACACCGGCAGACCCGCACTTTGGGTATCGTGCAGGGTCTGCAGCATGAAGCCGTCGCCCCCAAGGGCAACCACCGCGCTGGCCTGCCCCAGCGGGGTCTGGCCGTGCCGGGCGGTCAGCCCGGCAAGCGCCGCCTGTGCAACGGGCGTGGAGCTGGCACGGAAGGCAATTCTGGATGTGGGCACGGCGGTTCTCCCTTGCGCACAGTCTTGACGGGCTGCGGGCAGGAACTCAACCCTTGCCGCACCGGTCGCCCGAACCGGGCAGGACCGGCGCAGGTCAGGCACCGGGGCCGACCCCAGCCCCCCACCAACTGCCAAATTTCGCACCCATCCGGGGATGCGTCGTTTTCCTCCCTTTCCCGGGGGCGATGCTTGGTCTAAATGAGCGCTATCCCGACCCCCGGATCTGGCAGGAGACGCCCATGAACGCCCCGCACCGTGACAACGGCTTTTTCACCGAAACTCTGTCCTCCCGCGACCCCGAACTGTTCGGCGCGATGACGCAGGAACTGGGGCGTCAGCGCCATGAGATCGAGCTGATCGCATCGGAAAACATCGTCAGCCGCGCCGTGATGGAGGCGCAGGGCTCGGTGATGACCAACAAATACGCCGAAGGCTATCCGGGCAAGCGCTATTACGGCGGCTGCCAGTATGTCGACATCGCCGAAAATCTGGCGATCGAGCGGGCCTGCCAGCTGTTCGGCTGCGGCTTTGCCAATGTGCAGCCCAACTCCGGCAGCCAGGCCAATCAGGGCGTGTTCCAGGCACTGCTGCAACCCGGCGACACCATTCTGGGCATGTCACTGGACGCAGGCGGCCACCTGACTCATGGCGCGGCCCCCAACCAGTCGGGCAAGTGGTTCAAGGCCGTGCAATACGGCGTGCGCAAGCAGGACCTTTTGCTGGATTATGATCAGGTCGCGGAACTGGCGACCGAGCACAAGCCAAAGATGATCATCGCCGGCGGCTCCGCCATTCCGCGCATCATCGACTTTGCCCGCATGCGCGAAATTGCCGACAGCGTGGGTGCCTACCTGCTGGTCGACATGGCGCATTTCGCCGGGCTGGTGGCCGCGGGGCTGTACCCCAGCCCCTTCCCGCACGCCCATGTGGCGACCACCACCACCCACAAAACCCTGCGTGGCCCGCGCGGCGGGATGATCCTGACCAATGACGAGGCCTTGGCGAAAAAGTTCAACTCGGCCATCTTCCCCGGCATTCAGGGCGGCCCGCTGATGCATGTGATCGCGGCGAAAGCGGTGGCCTTTGGCGAGGCACTGCGGCCCGAGTTCAAGACCTATCAGGCGCAGGTCATCAAGAACGCGCAGGCGCTGGCCGATCAGCTGATGCAGGGCGGGCTTGATATCGTGACCGGCGGCACCGACAGCCACCTGATGCTGGTCGATCTGCGGCCCAAGGGCGTAAAGGGCAACGCCACCGAAAAGGCCCTGGGCCGGGCGCATATCACCTGCAACAAGAACGGCATCCCGTTCGACACCGAAAAGCCCACCATCACCTCTGGCGTGCGTCTGGGCACCCCGGCAGGCACCACGCGCGGCTTCGGCGAGGCAGAGTTCCGCCAGATCGGCGACTGGATCACGCAAGTGGTCGACGGGCTGGCCGCCAATGGCGAAGAGGGCAATGCAGCGGTGGAAGAGCGCGTGAAGGCCGAGGTCGAGGCGCTGTGCAAGCGCTTCCCGATCTACCCGGACCTGTGATCCGCATCAGCTGAGCCATTGCCAGCACCGGCCCTTGCGGCCCCTTCGGGGACAGCAGGGGCCGTTTTGCGTTGCGGGGTCAGATCCGGCCCTGCAGCCGCTGCACAAGCAGCACCAGCACAGCCACAGCCAGCAGCCCCAGCGCCACCGTGGTGCCGATGCGCACCAGCGCCCGCAGCGCGGCCGATCCTGCGCGTTGCGCCGACAGGTGGCGCAGGCAGCTGTCATAACAGCTTGCCACGCGGGCCGGGTCGATCTGCCCCAGCAGCTTGGGGTTCTGTGCCTTTTCGGCAAGAACGGCCAGCTCCTGCGCCTGTGCCCGCACGCTGCGCGGCAACAGCCGCCCGCCCCGGCGCAGCTTTTCAGACAGACCTGTGCCCCGGACGCCCAGACGTTCCTCCATCAACCCGGCGACCCGGTCCGCCATTTGCTGGATTGTGACTGCGCTCATCGCCTGCCCCTTTTTCCGGCGAAGCTTAAGCCGGGGCCGCAAAATCCTCAATGCCTCTGGCAGGGCTGGCGAACTGGCGGTAGACAGGTGGCATGCTTGCCACGATCCATCACCCCGCCGCCACCCCGTCTGATGCCCCCCCACTGGTCATTGCCCATGGTCTTTATGGCTCGGCCCGCAACTGGGGCGTCATCGCGCGGCGTCTGGCCGATGTGCGCGATGTGGTGGCGGTCGATATGCGCAACCATGGCGACAGCCCGCAGGTGCCGGTGCATGGCTATCCCGAAATGGCGGCCGATCTGGCCGAGGTGATCCACAGCCTTGGCGGCAAGGTCGACCTGCTGGGTCATTCCATGGGCGGCAAGGCGGCGATGCAACTGGCGCTGACGGGTGGCGCGCAGGTCGGCCGTCTTGTGGTGGCCGATATCGCCCCCGTGGCCTACAGCCACGACCAGTCACACCATGCGCAGGCGATGCAGGCGCTTGACCTGACAGGCATCACCACGCGCGGCGAGGCTGACAAGCGGCTGGCGCAAACAATAGAAGATGCCAGCCTGCGGGCATTTTTCCTGCAGTCACTGGACATGAAGGCGACGGGCGGGCCGCGCTGGCGCTTGAACCTGCCGGTACTGGAATCCGAGATGCCGAAAATCGTCGGCTGGCCCGGTACAACCGGCCAGTTCGACGGCCCCACCCTGTTCCTGACCGGGGCGGACAGCCATTACGTCAAACCCGAATACCGCGACACTATCCGCGCGCTGTTCCCAAGCGCACGCTTTGCCAAGATCCCCGGCACCGGCCATTGGCTGCACGCCGAAAAGCCGCGCGAATTTGAAGACACCGTGCGGGTGTTCCTGACCGCGTGATCAGGCCAGTTGCCTGGCCACCAGCCAGCTGACCGGCAGGCCCGCCACAAAGCCGATCGCGGCGGCAAGGATGATCGGGCTCAGGGTATCGTTCCCCGTGGTCAGGGCAACAATCACGGCCACCCCCATCAGCGAGGGGGCGATGATGGAAAAAAGCAGGGCTGTCAGTCGGGTCATCGCAAAGTCCGTTCCTAATGTGTTTCCACATCGATATCACCGCCCCCACCCCGCCACCTTGACGCAGATCAACCGCCTGTGTCTGATTGGCCTGCGACAATCGCATCGCCTGCAGGGAACCCGACTGCCATGCCGGGGTTAAAGCCGTAGAAAAGCGTGCTGTGACCGCACAGACCCGTTTTCCACACCTATGGATGCCTCTTTGCCGGGCGCATCCGCGCTTGCACTGTTATCCGGGGACATCTTTTTCATGAAACTTTTTCACTGCCAGTGCTGTGGCGCAATCCTGTATTTCGAAAATACCGTCTGCCTGAAATGCGGCCATATGCTGGGCTATCTGCCGGACGCCGACCGCATGCTGGCCGTTGTCGCCGATGGCCCGGTCTGGCGGGCCTTGCCAGACAGCGCCGCGCCTGCGGATCAAGCCACAGACCCCGGCCCCTTGCGCTTTTGCCGCAATTGGGAACGCTCTGCCTGCAACTGGATGCATCGCAGCGCGGCGGGTGATGGCGACGGGCCGGCGGGCTATTGCCTTGCCTGCCTGCACAACCGCACCGTGCCCGATCTGTCCACCCCCGCGCATGTGAAACTGTGGACCAAGATGGAAGCCGCCAAGCGACGGCTGATGTATTCCGTCTTGCGGCTGAACCTGCCCCGCCCCCTGCCCGATTCCGGCCACCCGGAACCGCTGGTGTTCGAATTTCTGGCCGATGATCCGGGCAGCACGGAAAAGGTGCTGACCGGCCATTCCGACGGGGTGATCACCATTGCCCTGATCGAGGCTGACGACACTGCCCGCGAAACCCGGCGCAGCCAGATGGGCGAAGCCTACCGCACCCTGCTCGGCCATTTCCGGCACGAGGTCGGGCATTACTACTGGGATCTTCTGGTGCGCGATGGCGATGCGCTGGAAGACTGCCGCGCCCTGTTTGGCGATGAGCGGGCCGATTACGCCGAAGCGATGAAAAAGCACTACGACATGGGCGCGCCCGAAGGCTGGGAAAACCGTTTCGTGTCCGCCTATGCCACCATGCACCCCTGGGAAGACTGGGCCGAAACCTGGGCGCATTACCTGCACATGGTAGACACGCTGGAAACGGCATCGGCGCTGGGGCTGCGGGTGGATGCCGGGCAGTCGCTGGCCGCAAAGGTCGATGCCGACCCCCATCACAGCCGCGATGCAGGCCAGCTGATCGGCAACTGGGTGCCCCTGACACTGGCGCTCAACAGCCTGAACCGGTCGATGGGGCAAAGTGATCTGTACCCGTTCTCCCTGCCCGCCGATGTGCAGACCAAGCTGCGCTTTGTGCATGATCTGGTGCAACGGTGCCATCCTGAACCCGCGGCCTGACACCGGCCGCGTTTGCCATCTGTTTGACACCCTTTTCCCGGCAGGAGCACCGGCCCAAAATGCGCGAACCCATCTGTGTGCTGGCCAATGCCGGGTCTGGAAAGAAATCCGCCGCGCGGATCGACCATCTGACCGCCCCCTTGCGGGCGGCCGGGCTGGTGCATGAGGTGCGACTGATCCGCAAGGGCGCGCTGATTCCGGCAGCCGCCCGCAAGGCGCGGGCCGATGGCTTTGCCACCGTGATCGCCGCCGGGGGTGATGGCACGGTCTGCAGTGTCGCCACCGAATTGGCCGGAACGGGCACAGCACTTGGCATTCTGCCGCTGGGCACCTTCAACTTTTTCGCCCGCTCTCTGGGCATCGAGAACGACCCCGAGGCCGCGATGCAACAACTGCTGACCGGGGTGGAAACCATGGCGGCGGCGGGTGAGGTGAATGGCAAGCTGTTCCTGAACAACGCCAGCCTGGGCCTGTATCCGGCCCTGCTGGAACGGCGCGAGGCGGCCTATGCCAAATGGGGCCGGTCGCGATGGGCCGCTTATTGGTCGGGCCTGCAGGTGCTGGCCACCTATAACCGCCCCAGCCGGATGACGCTGACAATCGACGGCGTGGTGCAGGTCCGGCACTCGCCGATGATCTTCGTGGCGCAAAACGCCTATCAGCTGGAAGAATACGGCATGCTCGAAGGGGTAGACCTGATCCGCGCCGGGCAGCTGGCGGTCTATATCGCGCCCGAACTGCGGCGCTGGCAGCTCCTGGGCTTTGCCTTGCGCATTGCGGTGCGGATGGCCCTGCCCTACCGCGATTTCACCCTGATCGGTGCCGAGGCGGTACAGATCGAAACCCGCGCCCGCCGCCGCACCATCGCCCGCGACGGCGAGCGTGAAAAGATGGCCGCCCCCTTTGCCTTCCGCACCCTTCCCGATGTGCTGACGGTGATCCTGCCGGTGCCTCCTACAATTCCGGAGGAGGCGTGATGGGCCGCCTTCTGCACCTGTCGGACCTGCATTTCGGCACCGAACGGGCCGGGCTGGTGAAACCGCTGATTGCCCTTGCCCATCGGTTGCGGCCCGATGTGGTGGTGATCTCGGGCGATCTGACGCAGCGCGCCCTGCCCGCGCAATGGGCGGCTGCGGCAAAGCTGATGGCCGCCCTGCCGCAGCCGGTGCTGTGCATCCCCGGCAACCACGACGTGCCGCTCTACAACCCGCTGGCCCGGATGCTCTGGCCCTGGCACGGCTATCGCCGCGTCGCAGGCCCGGATCTGGAGCCGGTGGTGGATGCGCCTGACCTGCTGGTGGTGGGCGTCAACACCACCGATCCTTATGTCTGGCAACGCGGCACACTGCGGCCCGCCTCGCTGCGCCATGTGGCCCAGGTGTTCGCCGCCGCCCGCCCCGGCCAGCTGCGCGTGGCGGCCCTGCACCACCCGCTGACCACGCCCGCCGCCACCGGCAAGACCCCGATGAAGGGGGCCAATGCCGGGGCCGAGGCCCTCGCCCGCGCCGGCGCCGATGTGGTGCTGAGCGGCCACCTCCACCTCTGGGCCGCCGCCCCCTTTGCCCTGCACAAAGGCGCGCGGTCCATGCTCTGCGTGCAGGCCGGCACCACCCTGTCCTCCCGCCTGCGCGGCGAGGACAACGACCTGAACGTGATCGACTTCGATCAGGGTCTGGTCACGGTAACCCGCTGGCGCACGGTGGGGGATGCGCTGGACTACACGCCGGACAACGTGACGCGCTATCAGCAGGACTGCGCGGATACGGGGTGGGGGAGGCAAGGGGATATCTAGAGTCTGGTCGCCTTGAGTTCTTAGCGGTCACTCGAGATGATCTAACAGAGCGGCTGTAGCCCGGGCTTCTTCCATCTTCTCACCAACGATGCGATGCATTTCACCACCTATTTTCATAGCAAGAATTTGATAGAAAAAGATGATCTCTGACAAATCTGTCTGAGAGAACTTAATACGATCCCCCTCCGCGTAATCACGCTTTCGAACTACTTCCTCGACACTTAGCTGCGATCCAATATCTTCTTGACGAGTTTTTAAACTGCGATCTAGTGGAAGAACCGAGCGGCGACCATTTTGATCAATTTTTACCATGTCGCGACCGGGCCAACGAACTGCCATTGTTGATCTGCCATCAACCATTCCCCGTCTAGTAACCGTGCCACTGTCGTGCGCGAGACAGTTTCGCGCATTGCCCAAACTACGCAAGTAACCGGACTCATCCTCATGCTTGGCCGACTGCTGGCCAACCTTTGCGTAGAACTGTTCGTGAACGTTCCATGTGTTCGCGCGATTGGGCTTTCGATGGTCTCTTAGGGTCTTGTCTCGAAGAAAACTCTCAAGATCGGTGAGTGTATCGAGCGCAGATACGACGTAACGATGATAGCTCTGATCGATTTCCATCAGCCCTTGACCGATTGCCCACTGCGTGAATTCAGTTTGATAGCGCTTTCGATCAGCAGGTGGGACCGAGTCTGGCACACCGACGTCCAGAATTATAGGCCCATTTAGCCTCACGGACTTTAGAGGAGCGACCTCCGAGGTGTGGAAAGCATAGCCAAGAAAGACGGTCACGCGGCGCAGGGCCTCCTTCATCGGGGCCTCGAAAATGGCTAGGTCAACATGAAGACCGGTCTTTCCATCCGGGCCCGTAGTCTGAGTCAAAATTGATGACATACTATATCTCAGGATGTTGTTGAGTCTCGTTTATTATCATATTGCCCCGAACAACCCCCTCACAGCAGATCTTCCTCCTCACCCGTCACATCGACCCCCATGGCTTCCAGCCCAGCCTCAAGGTTCTCGGCCAGATGCGGCATGCCGGTCAGGTAGCTGGCCGTGGGGGTGGTGGCCTGGGTATAGGCGGTGGTCAGCGCCTCGGCGAAATCCTCCGGCTCGAACGCGCCGCGCCCGACCCAGGCAAGGGCGGTCAGGTGGGCCTTTTCATCCTCGTTCAGGTTTTCGATGAAGGCGTGCAACTCGGCCGCGGCGACCGGGCCTTCGCGGTGCTGAAAAATGATCTGAACAACTTTGGACGCGCTGATCTGCAACATGGCGGTTCCCCCTGTGGCCCATGCTGCGCCGATGTGGCACCATGTGCAAGGTCAGGCAACACCTGCCGGCAGGAAAACCGGGTGTCGCGGGCACCTGTCAGTCAGGCACCCGCGTCATGCTGTTTGCCATACGTCAGCCATACCCGGGCCATACGCGCATCATATGCTGTTCACTCTGCCGCTTCGGCGTAGCTTTCCACCGGCGGGCAGGTGCAGATCAGGTTGCGGTCGCCATAGACATTGTCGACCCGGCCCACCGGCGGCCAGTATTTGTCCACCCGGAACGCCCCCGGCGGAAAGCACCCGGCCTCGCGGCTGTATTTGCGGTCCCAGTCCGCCACAAGGTCGTTGACCGTATGGGGTGCGTGGCGCAAGGGGCTGTCTTCGCAGGATATTTCCCCGTTTTCCACCGCGCGAATTTCCTCGCGGATCGCCAGAAGCGCTGTGATGAAGCGGTCAATCTCGGCCTTGGTCTCGCTCTCGGTGGGTTCCACCATCAACGTGCCCGACACCGGCCAGCTCATCGTGGGCGCATGAAAACCGTTGTCAATCAACCGCTTGGCGATATCATCGACGGTGACGCCCACCTCGGCAAAGGGGCGGGTGTCAAGGATGCATTCATGCGCCACCCGCCCCTTGTTGCCCATGAACAAGATGGGGTAGGCCCCCGCCACCCGCGCCGCGATATAGTTCGCGTTCAAAATTGCCACGCGGGTCGCCTGCGTCAGCCCCTCGCCGCCCATCATCAGGCAATATGCCCATGAAATCAGCAGGATAGAGGCAGAGCCATAAGGTGCTGCCGACACCGGGCCTTCCTCGCCCCCGGTCTCGACATGGCCGGGCAAGTAGGGTGCCAGATGCGCGCCCACCCCGATCGGCCCCATGCCCGGCCCGCCGCCACCATGCGGGATGGCAAAGGTCTTGTGCAGGTTCAGGTGGCTGACATCGCCGCCGATCTTGCCGGGCTTGACCAGTCCGACCAGCGCATTCATGTTCGCGCCGTCGATATAGACCTGACCCCCGTGATCATGGGTGATCTGGCACACTTCGCGCACGGTTTCTTCAAACACACCATGGGTAGAGGGATAGGTGATCATGCAGGCGGCCAGACGGTCGCCTGCGGCAGCGGCCTTGGCGCGGAAATCTTCCACATCAATGTCGCCGTTGGGCGCGGTTTTCACCACCACCACCTCCATCCCCACCATCTGGGCCGATGCCGGGTTGGTGCCATGCGCCGAGGTGGGAATCAGGCAGACCTTACGCTGCGCATCACCGCGCGCGCGGTGATAGGCCTGAATGGTCAACAGCCCCGCATATTCGCCCTGCGCGCCCGAATTGGGCTGCATGGACATGGCGTCATAGCCGGTGATCTCGCACAGCTTGGCCGACAGATCGTCGATGGCTTCCTTGTAGCCAAGTGCCTGATCTGCCGGGGCAAACGGATGAAGGCTGCCGAACTCCGGCCAGGTGATCGGCATCATCTCGGCCGCCGCGTTCAGCTTCATCGTACACGACCCCAGCGGGATCATCGCCCGGTCCAGCGCCAGATCGCGGTCGGACAGGCGGCGCATGTAGCGCATCATTTCCGACTCCGCCCGGTTCATGTGGAACACCGGATGGGTCATAAATTCTGTCGTGCGCGCCATCGCTTCGGGGAAGCCCAGCTGCGCCCGGTGGGGCGGCACGCCCTCGATCCCAAAGGCGCGCAGGATGCGTTGCAGAACCCGTTCGTCGGTGGTTTCGTCCAAAGCGATGCCCACCCGATCTGTGCCGATCTTGCGGAAATTCAGCCCTTCGTGCCGGGCGGCGGCCAGGATGCCGGTCTGGCCCACGCCAACCTCGACCGTGATGGTGTCGAAGAACGCGGCGGGGGAAACCTTTGCCCCGGCGGCTTTGAGCGCGCGGGCCAGACGGTTGGTCAGGAAATGTACGCGTTCCGCAATGGCGCGCAGGCCAAGCGGACCGTGAAACACGGCATACATCGACGCCATCACCGCCAGCAGCGCCTGCGCGGTGCAGACGTTCGACGTGGCCTTTTCGCGGCGGATATGCTGCTCGCGGGTCTGCAGCGACAGGCGATAGGCCTTGTTGCCATGGCTGTCGATGGACACGCCCACGATGCGCCCCGGCATCGACCGTTTCAGATCATCGCGGCAGGACATGAAGGCGGCATGCGGCCCGCCATAGCCCATCGGCACGCCAAAGCGCTGCGCCGATCCGACGGCAATATCCGCCCCCATCGCGCCCGGTTCTTTCAGCATGCACAAGGCCAGAAGGTCGGTCGCCACGATAGCAAGCGCCTTAGCACCATGCAGGGCAGCGATCTGGTCGGTGAAGTCGGTCACATGGCCATAGGTGCCGGGATACTGGAAGATCGCGGCGAAAACGGCCGAGGGGTCCAGCTTGGCCGGATCGCCGATGATCACCTCGATCCCCAGCGGTTCTGCCCGGGTCTTGATCACGCCGATGGTCTGCGGGTGGCAGTTTCGGTCAACGAAAAAGCCGCGCGCCTTGGATTTGGCGCTGCGTTCGGCCATCGTCATCGCCTCGGCCGCCGCCGTCGCCTCGTCCAGCAGGGACGCGTTGGCCACCGGCAGGCCGGTCAGATCGGCCACCATGGTCTGATAATTCAGCAAAGCCTCAAGGCGCCCCTGAGCGATTTCGGGCTGATAGGGGGTATAGGCAGTATACCACGCCGGATTTTCCAGAATGTTGCGCTGAATCGCGGGCGGCGTCACCGTGCCGTAATACCCCTGCCCGATCAGGCTGGTCATCACCGTGTTGCGTTTGCCCACGGCGCGCATCTTGTCCAGCAGCTCGTGTTCGGCCAGCGGAGCCCATGACAAGGGCGTGTTCTGCCGGATCGACTTCGGCACCGTCTCGTCGATCAGCGCGTCCAGCGTGGGCACACCGACCGCTTTCAGCATCGCCTCCATCTCGGCGGGCGACGGGCCTATGTGGCGGCGGTTGGCGAAATCATAGGGGTCATAGGCGACGGGGGTATAGGTCATGGCTTGCCTGCGAATATCAGCGCGCGGGCGGGCGCGGGATAGCGCCCACCGTCTGTTATCAAAGCGGGGAAGGGTCAGCCGATGAAATCGGCGTATTCGTCTTCATCCATGTAGTCATCAAGGGCAGCCAGATCGTCGATCTTCATCTTGAAGAACCACGCCTCGCCGGTCGGGTCTTCGTTCACCAGCGCGGGTTTATCGACCAGCTTGGTGTTCACCTCGACAATTTCACCATCTAGCGGGGCCAGAATATCCGACGCGGCCTTGACGCTTTCGATCACGCAGACCTCATCGCCCTCGGCCACCATGGTTTCGGTTTCGGGCAGTTCCACGAACACCACATCGCCCAACTGGGTGGCGGCATGTTCGGTGATGCCGACGACGACCAGATCGCCCTCAACGCGCATCCATTCGTGTTCCTTGGTATATTTCATCGCAAAGCCTCAGCGTTTGTAGGTGGTGGGGTGGAAAGGAAGCGGGGTGACGGTGACGGCCATGCGCTTGCCGCGCACCTCGCCTTCCAGCGCCGTGCCGGGAGTGGCGTGGCTGGCCGCGACATACCCCATGGCGATGGGTGCCTGAACCGAAGGGCCAAAGCCGCCGGAGGTGACCTCACCCAAAGGCGTGCCGTCGGGGTCGAAGAGCTGTGTACCTTCGCGCATGGGCGCGCGGGTTTGCGGGGACAGGCCGACGCGCAGGCGTTCGGGGCCATGGTCCATCTCGCGCAGGATGCGGGCAGCCCCGGGAAAGTCGCCGGCGCGGGCCCCGCCGGTGCGGCGCACCTTCTGGATCGCCCAGGTCAGCCCGGCCTCTACTGGCGAGGTGGTGGTGTCGATGTCATGGCCATAGAGGCACAGCCCCGCCTCCAGCCGCAGAGAATCGCGTGCGCCAAGGCCGATGGGCATGACGCCTTCGGTGGACAGCAGCGCGCGGGCGAGGTCCATCGCGCCCGACTCGGGCACCGAAATCTCGAACCCGTCTTCGCCGGTATAGCCCGACCGGCTGACCCACATCGGGCCAAAGCCGGTGTCAAACACCCGCACATCCATGAAGCGCATCTCGGCCACGCCCGGCACCCATGCGGCAAGGGCGGCTTCGGCCATTGGCCCTTGCAGCGCCAGCAGCGCGCGGTCGGTGATGTGCTCGACCTCTGCCACGGCGGAGAGATGGGCGGTCATGTGGGCGACATCGGCCTCTTTGCAGGCGGCGTTGACCACAACAAACAGATGGTCGCCCCGGTTGGCGAACATCAGATCATCCAGAATGCCCCCCGTCTCATTGGTGAACAGGCCATAACGCTGGCGGCCTTCGGCCAACCCGGCCACATCGACCGGCATCAGCGCCTCGAACGCGGCGACCAGCGCGGCCATGTCCCCATGTGGACGCAGGATCACCTGTCCCATGTGGCTCACATCGAACAGCCCGGCGGCGGCCCGCGTGTGCAGATGTTCGGTCATCACTCCGGCGGGATATTGCACCGGCATGTCATAGCCAGCAAAGGGCACCATCTTGCCGCCCAGCGACACATGCAGATCGTGCAGGACAAGCCGTTTCAAGTCAGACTGTGCAAGGTCGGTCATTCCGCCCCCTTTTCTTCCGCCGGACAAGACATTCCGGCACCGTTCGGACAGACTGATCCCTGTCCTGCGATGCCCCCTCTGTCCTTGCCCGGGCCTTTCAGCCGGCGAGCGCCTGAGATCATTATCCCTTCGGCGGGCCGCCCCATCACAGGGCCAGCCACTCTCCAGAGTTCCGGTGCCAAGAACGGTCCCTTGCGCCTGAGAGTTTACCGGGGCGGTTGCTCCTTCGGCACCGGAGGCCCTGCTTGCGCGCGGCACCCGGATTCTCCCGAACCTGACAAGATTGATCTAGCGCGGCCCCGCGCCCGCTGGCAAGGGGGAAAACGGAAACGACCTGTCGAGTAGCAAATACGACCGATATGCCGCCTAAGCCCTGTGCGGATCGCCGGTGGTGTTGCCGTGCTGGTCGATCACCCGGAACACCAGCAAAAGCGAGACGATGCCAAAGATCACCCCACCGGCGGCCTGCCCGATCAGCACGCCTTCGGCCCCCCAGACCCCGGCAAACCACAAGGCAAAGGGGATGGTGCCAAGCGTATGGCGGCCCCAGTTCAGCAGGGTCGACAGGAAGGGACGGCCAAGGTTGTTGCAGGCGGCATTCGAGATGAACAGCAACCCGTTGAAAAAGAACAGCAGGGCCAGCGGCCCGCAGAACAGGAAGACCAGATCCCGGGTCACCCCTTCGGCATGGAACAGATCGGCAGTCGGCCCGCGCAAGCCAAACAGCACCAGCGTGACCAGACTGATCACCACGGCCGTAAAGATCACCGAATCCCAGACAGTGCGCCGCACCCGGTCCATCCGCCCCGCCCCGGCGTTCTGACCGACAATCGGCCCGACGGCACCGGCAAGCGCAAAGATCACCCCAAGCGCCACCGGCGTCAGCCGCCCGGTGATTGCCATGCCCGCCACCGCCGCCTCGCCATAAGGGGCGATCATCCGGGTGACAAAGGCCTGCCCTACAGGGGTTGCCACCTGCGTCAGCACGGCCGATCCGGCAATGCCCGCCATGGCCCGGATGTCCTCGGCCAGACCGGCAGCGGTCACCCGGGTGAACCCGCCATGGCGCCGCCACAGCGGCCAAATTGCCATGCCGGCAATCACCAGCCGCGACAGGTTGGCAGCCCACGCCGCACCCGGCAGGCCCCAGCCAAAGCCGAAGATCAGGATCGGGTCGGCAATGGCCAGCACCACAGCGCCCCAGACCGTCACCATCATCGCCCTCCGGGCATCGCCATGGCTGCGCAGGACACCTGCCCCGGTGATGCCAAGCATCAGAAAGGGCTGCCCCAGCATCGACAGGCTCAGGTAGTGCACGGTCGCCTCGGCGGTCGGGCCCGTGGCCCCGAGCAGGCCCACAATCGGCCCCAACAGCACCCAGACCACGGCGGTAAACCCGATCCCCAGCCCCAGCCCCAACATCAGCCCGTTGGTCGCCCGCCGCCGCGCCAGCATCACATCACGCTGCCCCAGCGCCCGCGCCACCACCGCCGAGACCGCGATGGAGATGCCGATGCCGAAACTGGTGGTAAAGAACAGGACCGCCCCGGCATAGCCCACGGCGGCGGTGGCCACCGGGTCCTGTAGCCACGAGATGTACAGGATATTGATCAGATCGACGCTGAAAATTGCCATCAGCCCGACAGAAGAGGTCAGCGACATGACCACCACATGCCGCATCAGATTGCCGGTTACAAACCGTGGTGCCGCCCCTGCTGTCCCGACCGCCGCACCTACACCGCCGCTCATTCCCGCACCGTTCTTATTTATTCCTCTGTACTTAAATAGTCTGGGGTCCGGGGGCATTGTCCCCGGGGCCAGCATCAACCACGCCCTTTGCGCCTAGCGTTCCGTCAGCTTCAGCTCGATCCGCCGGTTTTGCTGCCGGGCGGATTCCGTGTCGCCCATCACCACCGGGCGGTACTCTCCGAACCCGGTTGCGGCAAGCCTGTCAGGCGGGAAGCCCAGCCCGTCCTGCATGAAGCGCACCACCGACAGTGCGCGCGCCTGGCTCAGCTCCCAGTTGTCGGCAAAGGCCCCAAACCCGGACAGCGGCACGTTGTCGGTGTGGCCATCAACACGGATGATCCAGTCGATCCCATCCGGAATCTCGGCCCGCACCTCGTTGAGGATTTCGACCACCCCCGCAATCTGCGCGCGGCCTTCGGGGGCCAGATCGGCGGCGCCGGCCTGAAACAGCACCTCGCTGGAAAACACAAACCGGTCGCCCACCACCCGAACGCCTTCGCGCCCGGCAAGCAGGCGGCTCAGTTGGCCGAAAAATTCGCTGCGGAAGCGTTCAAGATCGGCGTTTTCCGCCTCCAGTCGCAGGCGTTCCGCTTCTTCCAACGCGGCGCGGCGGCGTTGTTCGGAAGCCACCTGCGCCAGGGCTGCATTGAGCTGTGTCCCCAGCGCATCAAGCTGCACCTGTGCGGAAGCGTCTTTCTCCTGCGCTTCATTCAGCACCGCCTGCAAACTGCCCAACTGGCCACGCAAGGCCGCAAGCTGTTCGTTCAGCAGGGCCACGCGCTGCGCTTCGGCAATCGTCGCGGCCTCTTGTTCGGTCAGCGCCCGCTCTGCCGCCGCCAAGGCCGCCGCGCGCTGATCCACAGTCTGCGCCGCCTGCGCCGCCTTGGTCTGCGCGGCGGCAAGCAGCAGCAGGGTTTCCTCGGCCCGCTTGCGCTGTTCTTCCAGCGCCAAAGTCATCGCGGCCATCGCCTCATTCGACCCTTCCATCCGCGCCCGCAATGCCTCCAGCGCAGCAGCATCCACCAGCCGCGCGGCTTCGGCCTCGGAAACAGCGGTCTGCGCGGCTGTCAGCGCCGCCGCATCTTCGGTCACCTTGGACCGCAGATCGGCAACCAGCGCTTCCAGTGCCTCACGCTGGGCAGCGGCAAGGCGCGCCGCTTCGGCCTCTGCATCAACCTCTTCCCGCGCCCGCGCCAAGGCCAGTTGCAGCGCGTCACGTTCAGTCAGAAGGGTGGCGCGCGCGGCTTCCACTTCCTCGTTGCTCACCTTCAGGTCTGCCACCTGCCCGCGCGCAGCATCCCGTTCCGCCAGCAGGGTTGCGACCTGCGCTTCGAAACTTGCCACGCGCGCCTGCGCCGTCTGCAAATCCGCCTCGGCCATCGCCAGCCGCCCCGTCAGCCCGGCCACAAGCGCCGCCTGCCGCGCGCCTTCAGCCTCGCTTGCGGCAAGGTCAGACCGCAGGGTGCCCACCTCGGTCTGCAGGTCACCGACCCGCACCCGCTCCAGCCCCAGCGCATCGGCCAAGGCGGCGATCTGATCGGTCAACGAATTCAGCTCACCATCCTGCGTGCTGATGGTTTCCTGCAGCACCGACTGCATGACGGTAAAGATCGTCAGAACAAACATCAGCACCATCACCAGCGTGGTAACGGCATCGACGAAACCCGGCCAGATGATCGACGCGTCCCGCCGCCGCGACAGGCCCATGGCTTACCGCCCCACACCCGTGCGTGACAATTGCCGGACCGCCGCCGTCAGTGCCGAAATCTCGCCGCGCAGATCGGCCACGCTTTCTTGCCGCCCGGCGGATATTTCTTCTAGAATGCGCAGCATCTGCACGTCAATCGACCGCAGCCGCATCCGGGTTTCGGCGTCGGATTGTGTGCCACCCTCGGCCCCGGTCAGCGCCGTGATCAGCCGCTCCTGCCCTTCGGCGATGCGTTCCAGCGCCGCCGTCTGACCAGTGTCTTCCCCCATCCGCTGCGTCAGCGCACCAATGGCCAGCGACAGATCGGCGACACGCTGGTCAAAGGCATCGCGGCTGGCATCCGATTGCGCCTGAAGCCCCTGCAGGCCTTCCATCTGGCTGACCAGCTGGTCCAGTACCAAGGCCACAGCGCCGCCGTCAGCGTCGCCATCTGCCTCGCCGCTGGAATAGCCCAGACGGGTGATCGACGACAGCCACTCTTCCAACTCGCGGTAAAAGCGGTTCTGGCCGTGGCCCGCGAACAGTTCAAGCAAACCCACCACCAGCGACCCGGCCAACCCCAGCAGCGAGGATGAAAACGCCGTGCCCATGCCGCCAAGCTGTGCTTCCAAGCCCCCCATCAGCTTGGCAAACACCGCCGTGCCATCCTCGCCCGGCTGGGGCGATAGGGACCGGATGGTTTCCACGATCGCCGGAACGGATGTCGCCAGCCCATAAAACGTGCCCAGAAGGCCCAGAAAGATCAACAGGTTGGTCAGATAGCGCGTGATATCGCGCGCCTCGTCTATCCGCGTGGCCACCGATTCAAGGATGGACCGCGAGCTGGAAGAGGAGATTTGCATCTGCTGCCCGCGCGCGCGCAACAAGGATGCCAGCGGTGCCAGCAAGCGCGGTGCCCGGTGGGTTTCGGCCGCCGGGCCGTGGCGGACAAAGTCCTCGATCCAGCTGACCGACTGGATCAGGATCAGCACCTGCCAGAAGCAGGTGAACACACCCAGCACAAAGATAAAGGCGATAAAACCGTTCAGCCACAGGTTCGACCGGAACACCTCGGCCACCTGTCCATGGATCAGCCATGCGCCCGCTGCCACCAGACCGATGATCACCAGCATTGTCACAATCTGCTGAATCGGCTGAGTAAATGTCGCAACCCTGCGCTCTCGCACAGCGCGGCGATCTCCGGTTCTTTCCCCGGCTTTGGTCTGTTGCATCAGACGCTGCCCGCCCGTTTGTTCTGCCCTATGGGCATAGGTTACGCCACGAAAGCCTTGGTGCCAAAGAAATTCTCCGTGTTTTTAGGGTGTCTTTAACCAATCAGCGCACGGACCCGGCCTGCCAGCCATTCCAGTTCCGGGTCGGAAATCCCAAGCTCAGCCAGATGTGCGGCTGTCGACCACAGGTAATCGCGGTTCGGCCCACGCCCACCCGCAGCACGTGCGATGATCTGCGCCTGATCCTCCAACGCGATGCCGCCGCAATATTGCCAGTGGTCAGGATCGATCACATAGACCAGCGCCGTGCAGCGCCCGCCCTCCGGCCAATCTGCCTGCACCTGTGTTTCCAGATAGGCCGACGATATCAGCTCGCGCTCGCGCAACAGGGCCAGCGTGTCCGCTTCGGCCCCCGAGGTTACGCGGAAGGTGACTCCGTCGCAATGATGCCCAGCTGCGGCATCCAGCGCCAGAACCAGCCCGGGGTCGGCTTCACTGCCGCGATGATGGATCGACCGCATGCAGAATGACCGCCGCCACCCCTGTACCCGGGCGATGCGCGTCTCTGCCACCGGAAATTCCGGGTTCCAGATCAGCGATCCATAGCCAAAGACCCACATTGTCTCGGTCAAGTGACTGGCCCTCCCTGCATCCTGCCTCTAAACAACAGCTTTTGATGAATGAAAAGGGCCGATGATGCGCGCATTGCTTTGGATCGCTACCGCGTTGGTCGTGCTGTGGTCAGGTTACTGGTTTGTCGGCAAATCCACCGTCGAACGCGGCTTCGAGGCGTTTGTCTTGGCCGCCCCCGGCAACGGGCTGACGGTGTCGCAAACGGGTTACCGCGTGGCGGGCTTTCCCAACCGGTTTGACCTGACACTGACCGAGCCGCGCGTGACGGATCAGCGCAGCGAGATCCGCTGGGAGGCACCGTTTGTGCAGGTCTTCTCGCTCAGCTACCGCCCCTGGCATGTGATCGCCGCCTTTGCGCCAGAACAGGTGATCCGCACCCCGGCCGAAGACATCACTTTGCAGTCGGAAAAGCTGCAGGCCAGTGTGGTGGTGTCGCCCAGCAGCGCATTGACACTGGACCGCACGACCTTTGTGGGCGATGCCATCCGTGCCTCGTCCAGCCTTGGCTGGATGCTTGCGGCCGACACGCTGCGCTTTGCCACCCGCAGCGATCCCAGCCAGACCAATGCCTATGACATCGGGCTGGAAGTGTTGGGCCTGTCGCCAGACCCCGCGCTTGCCGCCCGCATGCCGGATCTGCCTCCGCAGATTGCCTTTGCCCGGATTGATGCGAATGCCACCCTATCGGCCCCGCTCGACCGTTTTGCCGCCGGGTCCCGGCCCGGCCTGACCGCGCTGTCGCTGCGCGAGGCTGTGCTGACATGGGGCGATCTGTCGCTGTCGGCGAAGGGCGACCTGCAGGTAATCAACGGGTTGCCTGAGGGCCGGATCGCGCTGCGCGCCACCGGTTGGCGCAATCTGGTTGTGCTGGCCACCAGCATGGGGCTGATCACGCCAGAATTCGCGCCGACCCTGACCAACATGATGCAAGCGGTGGCGGGCAGTTCGGGCGACCCTGAGGTGCTGGAAATGCCGCTGATCTTTGCGGCAGGTCAGATGCTGCTGGGCCCGCTGCCGCTGGGGCCGGCCCCCCGGCTGAATTGACGTTGGCTAACGGCAGTACGTGCTGCCGCGCTGCGCGGTGTCAAAATGCAGATGGTCTTCGTGCATGCCATCCGACCCGGGGCCAAGCGTTGTGGTAAATATCCCGCAGGCCGCCTTGTGGGCTTTGCGCATTTTGCTATCAAAGTTCCGCAGCACTGGCTGGGTCTTGCCGTTCGAAAAGGTAAAACCGGAAATGTCGATGGCCCGGCCCCGGCCGTGTTCGCTGACCTTGGCCCCGGCACGATGGTTGCGGGTGCGGCAGACGTAATGCCCGGCAACCTGCAACTGCACGACGCGGCCCTTGCCATAGGCCGGCTCGACTCCCCGTTCGATCCATGTCTTCAGGGCGCGGGCGGTGTCGCAATCTACCGTCGCCGCCTGGCTAAGCCGCACCCCCGCCACGCTGGTGATCCGAACCGGGTCGGCAATGCCGCATCCCTGCACACGCGAGGCTATGGGAGCAAGCGCCTCACCCTTGATCGACGGATCGCCACAGACCGCGCCCTTGCGGGACACCACGCCCTGCTTGCCCGGAGCCAGCGGTGCTACCCTCGCCGCGACCTGTTGCTGTCGTCCCAGCCCATCGGGCCGCTTTGACGGGCGCAGCAGGCCGAACAACCCTATCCGTTCCGGCGGCACCGCTACCGCAGTGGCAACCGTCTGAGGCGCAACCGCCGCAACCGGAACCGCCGCAACAAACTCTGTTCCAAGTCCTGCAGGTCTCGGCATGGGCCGCAAGGACCGCGCCATGGCCGGGCGTGCCGCTGTCTGAGCCGTCACCCTGATCGTTTGCGCATCGGTCACAGCCACCATTCCGGGCCGGGCCAGCGGGCGCGGTGAGGTGCCGGGCGCGTCGGCAAGGGCGACGCCTGTCGCGACCAAAGCCATCACCGCCGCCATCACCGCCTGTCGCATCAGCCTTTGCCCTTTTCTCCGCCCTGCGGAACCCGTCCGAAATCTGGAGCCGCAGTATCCTGCCCTGCTTCGATAATGCCACGCCTGATGGCGCGGGTGCGGGTGAAATAGGCGTGAAGATGCTCACCATCCCCCATGCGGATGGCGCGCTGTAGGGTGAACAGCTCTTCGGTGAAGCGACCAAGAATATCCAGCACCGCATCCTTGTTGGTCAGGAACACGTCTCGCCACATCACCGGATCGCTGGCAGCAATCCGGGTCAGGTCGCGGAAGCCGCCCGCCGAGTATTTGATGACTTCCGAATTCGACACCCGCCGCATGTGTTCGGCCACGCCGACCATGGTATAGGCAATCAGGTGCGGCGTATGGCTGGTCACGGCCAGCACAAGGTCGTGGTGGGCCACGTCCATCTCATCAACATTGGCCCCCATGCCTTCGCACAAGGCGCGCAACCGGGCCACCGCCGCGCGGTCCGCGCCGTCCAGCGGGGTCAGCAGCCACCAGCGGTTCTGGAACAACGTGGCAAAGCCGGAGCGCGGGCCGGAATGTTCGGTGCCCGCGATCGGGTGGCCGGGAATGAAATGAACGCCGCCGGGCATGTGGGGGGCCACAGCCTCGACCACCGCGCCCTTGACCGACCCCACATCGGTGACCGTGGCCCCGGGGGCCAGATGCGGCCCGATTTCGGCACCAATATCGCCCATCACGCCGACCGGCACACAAAGCACCACCAGATCCGCACCCTGCACTGCCTCGGCGGCCGTGGTATAAACAGCGTCGCACAACCCGATCTGCAGGGCGATGTCCCGGGTCTCGGCAGATTTGGCGTGGCCCACAATCTGTTCCGCCAGCCCGTATTGCCGCATCGCATGCGCCATGGACGATGCGATCAGCCCCAGCCCGATCAGCGCGACCCGCTGGTACAGCACCGTCATTTCAGCCCCTTGAACTGCCCCACCGCATGCGCAATGCGGCGGCAACCCGCCTCGTCGCCCACGGTGATGCGCAGGCATTGCGGCAGCTTGTAGCTGGCCACCCGCCGCACGATCAGCCCCTGCGACTGCAGGAACGTATCGCAGGCCTCAGCCTCGTCGACACTGGCAAAACGGGCCAGCACAAAATTCGCCATGCTGGTATCGGATGGCACACCCACCTCGGCCAAAGCTTCGGCCAGCCAGTGCCGCATCCGCGCATTTTCCGACCGGCACTTGTTGACCCATTCCTGATCGCGCATTGCCGCCTCGGCCACTTCCAGCTGGGTCGTCGACAGGTTGAAAGGCCCGCGGATGCGGTTGAGCACATCAATGATGTGCTTTGGCCCATAGCCCCAGCCGATGCGCAGCCCGCCAAGTCCGTAGATCTTGGAGAAGGTCCGCGTCATGAACACGTTTTCGCGCGCACCGGCCAGACCCGACCCGCCGTCATAGCCATCAACATATTCGGCATAGGCCCCGTCGATCACCAGAATGGCCTGCGGCGGAAGCCCCGCCGCCAGCCGCTCCATCTCGGCGGGCGAGATCATGGTGCCGGTCGGGTTGTTGGGGTTGGCGATGAACACCAGCTTGGTGCGCTTGTTGCAGGCGCGCAGGATGGCATCGACATCGGCCATGCGCTCGCGCTCGGGCACTTCCACCGGGGTGGCCCCGACCGACAGCGCCGAAATGCGGTACATCAGAAAGCCGTGCTCGGTGAACACCACCTCATCCTTGGGCCCGGCATAGGCCTGGCACAGGAAGGTGATGATCTCATCCGAGCCAACGCCGCAGATGATCTGCTCCGGGTCCAGCCCGTGCACGTCGCCGATCGCCTGCCGCAGGGCGGCGTGATCTGTGCCCGGATAGCGGTGCAACGTGTGAACCGTTTTGCCAAACACCTCTTTCGCCCGGTCGCCGGGGCCAAAGGGGTTTTCATTGGACGACAGCTTCAGCGCATTGGACATGCCCGGAAGATGCGCCTTGCCGCCTTCGTAAAGCGCAATGTCCAGTATGCCGGGCTGCGGTCGAATGGTGTCGTGCATGGTGGCCTCCAACTCACCAGCGGGTTCTAGCGGGCAAGGGGCGGTTAGACCAGTGCGATTATGGGACGCAGGACGGGGCAGACCATCCCTATTTGCTGGCGTAGGATTTGGCCTGCAGCCAATCCATCACCGCCAACAGCACACCCGAGACCACAAAGGTCAGATGGATCACCACCAGCCAGAACAACTCGGTCTCGCCAAATTTGGCAGCTGCCACCGATTCCCCGATTTCCATGAAACGCTTGAGCAGATGAATGCCGGAAATTGCCACGATGCTGGCCACCAGCTTCATCTTGAGCCCACCGAAATCGACTTTTCCCATCCAGTCGGGACGGTCCTGACCGGCATCGAAATCGAACTTCGACACGAAATTTTCGTAACCGGAAAAGATGACAATCAACAGCAGATTGGCCGCCAGCGTCAGGTCGATCAGCGTCAGACAGACCAGAATGACCTCTTCCGCCGTCATGCTCATCACCTGCGGCACATAATAGGCCAGATCGCGCAGGAAAATGACCATCAGCATGCCAAGGCTGACCACAAGGCCCAGATACATCGGTGCCATCAGCCAGCGGCTGGCAAACAATCCTGCCTCGAAACGTCCTTCCAATGTCTTGCGGTCCATGTTGCCTACCGGATCCTCACTGAGATTTCCCTGCTTCGATAGCGCAGGTCAGGCGTCAAGCATAGACCCGGCACAATGGCCCCGGCACCCCAGGTCTGTGCAAAGCAAAAAGGGCCGCCCGAACGGACAGCCCCTTGTAAAAATTCTGCTAATCTGCGCGACAGATCAGTTCTTTGCGTAGTATTCCACGACCAGGTTCGGTTCCATCACGACCGGATACGGCACATCGCCCAGACCCGGGGTGCGCACGAAGGTTGCCACCAGTTTGTTGTGGTCCACTTCCAGATAGTCGGGCACGTCACGCTCGGACGACTGCACGGCTTCCAGAATGATCGCCAGCTGGCGCGACTTTTCACGGACCGAGATCACGTCGCCTTCGGACACGCGATAGGACGCGATGTTCACCCGCTTGCCGTTCACCTGCACGTGGCCGTGGTTTACGAACTGACGGGCGGCAAAGATCGTTGGCACCAGCTTGGCGCGGTAGACCACGGCATCCAGACGACGCTCCAGCAGACCGATCAGCATCTCACCGGTATCGCCGCGCACGCGTTCTGCTTCGCCATAGATCTTGCGGAACTGCTTTTCGGTCAGGTCACCGTAGTAACCCTTCAGCTTTTGCTTGGCGCGCAGCTGGGTGCCGAAATCCGACAGTTTGTTCTTGCGGCGCTGACCGTGCTGGCCCGGGCCATATTCGCGCTTGTTGACCGGCGATTTGGCGCGACCCCAGATATTCTCGCCCATGCGGCGGTCAATTTTGTACTTGGCAGACGTGCGTTTGGTCACGGCTGATCTCCTTCGTTCGATATGAAGGGCGTTGTCCTTTGACCCGAAGGTCCGACAGGCATCCCCTTGCGGGGTCCACCAACACCAATGAAAAGCCCCGGAGGATATCCACCGGGACAGAGCGCGCTTATACGCGGCAGAACCACAGTGTCAACAGCAGCCCCTCATCAGTTCCCAAATATCCTTGGAAGGAGGGGAGCAGACAGCCCCCCTGCAACCTTGGCGCGAGGCACCTAGGCCGCCGTGTCATGCCGCAGGATCGCCACCTCTGAAGATGACAGGTTACGCCGGGCATAGTCACCATAGCTGGCGGGGTTCACCGCAATCTCTGGCAAAACCGCCATCAACGCCCGGCGCTGGTCCGGGTCGATGGTATCGAGCGCGGTGTTTGATGGGTGGAAACTCTCAGTCTCCATGCCGTTGGCCCAGACAATGTTGTGCCGGTCCAGCAGGATGTGGATATACCTCACCTCGCGCAGCCCATGATCAATGCAGATCGTGACATCGTTCATCAGATCCTCGGCCTTGACCAGCACCTCGTGCGCATTGAACAGCGCCCGCGCCGCAGGCCCGTTCAGCACCATCCGGTGCTGGGGCGACACCACCAGATCGCCGTCAGGCCGGTCAAGCCCCAGCGCGCCGGAGCGGAACCGCACGGGGCGCAGATGCGGCATGGCGTAGAGCCGCGCGCCGCTCATCCGGCGGCTGCCGGTCCACAGGATATCTTGTGGGCCATTGTCCTTGGTCAGGATGCGGTCGCCGGGGCGCAGATCCTGAATCAGCCGTGTCCCGCCCGGCGTGGCAATGCGGGTGTCGGGCGTGAAGCAAATCACCCCGCCCGCCACCCGTGCCCCCGCACCCGAGTGGGTCCGGTCGATCGCGGTGCGCACCACCCACAGATCCTGCCCCGGCGGCGGCAGATCGCCGACGAACATCAGCAGCCGCGCGCCAGTGTCGGGCACCGGCAGAACCGTCACCGACCAGCTTTGATGGCCATCGGTGACGATGAACCCCTGATCGGGCGCCTCATCCTCATCCTCTTTCACCGCACCCGTGCCGACCGTATCGCCCGTCACGGCGACGCCGATCAGGCGCCGCACCATTTTCGCAGCCCGCCTGCGAATGTCCGCACTCCCCTCGGCCCCCTCCAACAAAAGCATCCCGCCCTGACCATCCACGCAGACAGGCTGACCGAACCAGCGCCACGAGGCACCAACGGCAAGACTGTCCAGCGGGGCGGTGCCCAAGCCGTCAATTTCTGTCTGTGACCAGGAGATTACGAACGTGCCTCTGGAGCCCGTTCCCATGCCTGTCCCTATTTTCGTCTGCTCGTGTTTTTATTGTCGAAACGCTGACACTTTTTATTAACGAAACGTTAACAAGGTGGAACCGATCTGGCTATGGCCCAGGCGCAACAGTCGGGCAGGAAGTGTGCGACATGTGCGGAAAACACAACGGGTTGATGACGCTACTTGCCAAAATGCGAGAATCGATAGGGTGAAATCCCGTATTTGACTCGGAAAGACTTGGAAAAATGCGAGCTGCTGGCATAGCCGCAGGCAATCGCCACTTCGGTCACGCTCATGTCGGTTTCGGCCAGCAGGGCACGGCCATGTTGCAACCGCAGATCGTTCATGTAACGCACCGGGGTCACCCCCATGTAGCGGCTGAACAGCCGCTCGATCTGGCGGCGCGACAGCTTCAGCCGTGCTGCGCAGGCGTCAAGATCGAACGGCTCCTCGATCCGCGCCTCAAGAAATGCCACCGCCTCGATCAGCTTTTCATGCCGGGTGCCCAGCCGGGCGGCCAGCGAAGTGGTCTGCTCATCCGCCTCGCGCCGCCGCTGGGTCAGCAGGCACATGTTCATCACCTCCTGGCTGAGCGCGATGCCAAAGCGGTCGTGGATGATCTCCAGCATCAGATCCGCGGCTGCCACGCCGCCGGCGCAGGTGACGATCCGGTCGTCGATGCAAAACACCTGCCGCGTGGCATCCAGATCGGGAAAAGTCTCGGCAAAGCCGGTCAGGTTTTCCCAATGCAGGGTGAACCGCCGTCCCTTGAGGATGCCCGCGCGTGCGAGTGCATAGGCTCCGGTGCATAACCCCCCCACCACGCGGCCACGTCGCCACAGCCCGCGCAGCCAGTCGGCCAGTGCCGCCGACGTCTGGTGTTCGGGTTCAACCCCCGAACAGACCAGCACCACGCCTTCGGGCTGCGTCGCCCCAAACGCGCCATCCACCATGATCGGCACCCCATTGGAACAGGGCACCGCATGCCCGTCCACCGACAGGGTCTGCCAATGGAACAGCGCCTGCCCAGTCAACTGGTTGGCGATGCGCAACGGTTCGATGGCCGAGGCAAAGGCCAGCATGGTGAACTTCGGCAGCAAGACAAAGCTGACCGGCACCGGGCCAGACACGGCGGGCAGGCCCACATGGGCCACCCCCTTGGCAATAAAGCGCGTTGCGTCATCGGTCATCTGCGGCCCCTTTGTCGCATCTTTCTGCCACCAACCTTGGCTCTGCGCCAGAGACCACAGCGTGCCATCTCTGCCTGCCCCGTTGCAGCCCCGGCGCGGCTCGGCTACGGTCACGCGACCCTGACGCGAGGAGCAAAAACATGTCGAAATCCCTGTTGAGCCTTGGCGAATGCATGGTCGAGATGTCGCCCACCGCCACGGGGGACTACGCACGCGGCTTTGCGGGCGATACCTTCAACACCGCCTGGTATGCCCGCCGCCTGCTGCCCGCAGACTGGTCTGTGGCATATGGGTCTTGCATCGGCACCGATACTGTGTCGGATGAAATGTCGGCCTTCATGGCAGGTGAAGGGATCGACACCACCGCCCTGCGCCGCCTTCCCGACCGCACCGTGGGCCTGTACATGATCAGCCTGCGCGACGGCGAGCGCAGCTTTTCCTACTGGCGCGGGCAGTCGGCAGCAAAGCTGCTGGCCGATGATCCGGCGTGGCTGGACGCCACGCTGCAACGGCGCGACATCATTCATTTCTCGGCGATCACGCTTGCGATCCTGTCACGGGACCACCGCATTGCGTTCTGCGCGGCGCTCGGCCGCGCGCGGGTAACGGGCAGCGTAATCGCCTTCGACACCAACCTGCGCCCGCGCCTTTGGGAGGACACGGAGGCGATGCGCGCGGGCGTGATGCTGGGAGCGTCAGTCGCCGATATCGTGCTGCCATCGTTTGACGAAGAAACCGGCCTCTGGGGCGACGCAACCGCCGCAGACACCATCGCGCGCTACAGCACCGCGGGGGCAAAGCGCGTGGTGGTCAAGGATGGCGGCGGCCCCGTCACCCTGTGGTCCGCTGGCCATGGCACCCGTCAGCATACCGCTACAAAGGTAGAGCAGATCGTCGATACCACAGCTGCGGGCGACAGCTTTGCCGGGGGGTTCCTTGCGCATCTGGCCATCGGCCGGACAGAGGATCAGGCCGCACAGGCCGCCATGGCGTTGGCGGCACAGGTCATTCAGGCGCGTGGTGCACTGGTGCCGTCGATCTTTGCCTGAACAACCGCCGCCACTACCAGCGCAATGCGCGGTGCGCGATCAGCGCTGACACGGCAGAAACGCCCAGAATGGCAGTGCCATACCATGTAACGTAGAACAGCGGGCTGTCTTCGGTGCAATGCAGCGCATAAACCGCCGCCGCCAGCCCTCCGCCTGCCAGCCCTGCCACCGCCCCGGCCAACACAGGCCGCACCGGCGCGCCCTGACGCAAGGTGGCCAGCACCGCGGCAGTGGGCAGCACCGCCAGCAGCGGGATCGTGGTCAGGCAGCCCACCATGGTCTTGCCGACAATCGCCATCTGCCGGCCCTCTGCAGGCATCGCGACAAAGGCCCAGAGCCACAGCCCCACCGCCCCCAGTGC
Organism: Pseudotabrizicola sediminis; assembly: GCF_004745575.1. Classification (GTDB taxonomy): domain Bacteria; phylum Pseudomonadota; class Alphaproteobacteria; order Rhodobacterales; family Rhodobacteraceae; genus Pseudotabrizicola; species Pseudotabrizicola sediminis. Next base: position 307,555 of record NZ_RPEM01000003.1, read on the forward strand.
CACCGCCGCCAGCGGCCACAGCCGCACCACCGCCCCCGGGTGCGCCAGCCGCACCACAGCCCAAAGTGCCCCGGCCCCCAACCCAAGGCTCAGTACAATGCGCATCGCCGACACCGGGTCTTGCAAGGCCACACCCAAATCGGCGCGCAGGCCCAACCGGCTCCACAACGCCACAAACCCAAGTGCCAGCGCAGGCAACAGCCAGATCAGCCGCCCCTGCGGTGCAGGACCAACAACGGTATCGCCCGCCATGGCCCGGATCAGATCATCCGTCTTCATTCCACATGCCTTTTCCGCAGGACCGCCAGCTGCTTGAACGCCCGGTGCAGGGCCACGCGCACCGCCCCCTCAGACATGTCCAGCTTTGCTCCGGCCTCTGCCATTGTATCGCCCTCTACCCCCACTTGCCGCACCAGCCGCGCCGCACGCGGGTCAAGCATCCCGATCATCTTGTCGATATCCGCTCCTTGCGTCGGGTCCACCCCGGTCTCGGCCGGCAGGACATCGGCAAAATCCTCGATCGGCAGATCAATCCGCCGCCCCCGCGCGCGGAACGCATCGACCACCTTGTAACGCGTGATCGCATAAAGCCAGGGCCGCACCGGGGTGCCGACCTGCCAGGTGTGCCGCTTCAGATGCAGCGCTAGGAGCACCTCTTGCAGCACATCCTCGCATCCCGCCTCGCCCAGGGCCGCACCACGCGCCCGCACCACGCCGCGCAAAACCGGAGTCACCGCGCGCAGAAAATGCGCATAGGCCCGGCTGTCGCCTTCCAGCGCAGCCGTCAGCAGCAGACCCCAGTCATCTGTCTTGTGCGTCATCACTGTTGTCCATTACGCGGGCCGGCATGGCTTTGTTACAGCGGATTTCCATCCAATTGTCACGCCCCACCGTGCGCTATGACAGGGCCATCGGACGAAAACCGTTCTCCGGACAGATCGCCTAAAAAGTAATCGAGAACGTGCATTTATGATGACAAGACAGGCAAACTTATGGCCAACTGCGCCAAAGCCACTGCCGCGCATGGACAGCGGCCCCGGCTTTGTCACCCTGTCACAAAATCAACATGGGAGTGAAAGATGTTCCGCCACGCCGCCGCCAGTTTTGCCGCCACCCTGATGATCGGGTCTGCCGCGACTGCCCAGACCGAGATGCCCTTCGCGCTGGACTGGAAATTCGAAGGACCCGCCGCGCCCTATTTCGTGGCGCTGGACAAAGGCTATTTCGAAGCCGAGGGCCTGACGGTGGAGATCGCCGAAGGTGCCGGCTCGCTGGACGCGATCCCGAAGGTGGCGACAGGGGCCTATCCGGTCGGCTTTGCCGATATCAACAGCCTGATGAAATTCCTTGATCAGAACCCCGGTGCCCCCGTCACAGCGGTGATGATGATCTATGACAAGCCGCCCTTTGCAATGGTGGGCCGCAAATCGCTGGGCATCAACGCGCCGGGGGATATTGCGGGCAAGGTGCTGGGCGCGCCCCCGCCGGATGGGGCATGGGCGCAGTTCCCGATCTTTGCGGCCGAGAATGGCATCGACATGGCGTCGGTAACCGTCGAACCCGTGGGCTTTCCGGTGCGCGAACCGATGCTCGCCGAAGGCAAGGTCGCGGCCGTCACCGGGTTCAGCTTCACCTCCAGCTTGAACGTCAAGCGCCTTGGCGTGCCCGAAGATGACATCTCGGTCATCCTGATGGCCGACCATGGCGTGGCGCTGTATGGCAATGCGGTGATCGTCAACACCGACTTTGCAAGCGCCAACCCTGAAGCCGTCACCGGCTTTTTGCGCGCCGTGGCAATGGGCTGGAAAGACACCGTGGCCGACCCCGATACCGCCATCGCCAGCCTGATCACCCGCAACCCCGCCGCAGATGCGGCCCTGGAAGGCGAGCGTCTGGCCCTGTCGATCCGCGACAATGTGATGACCGACTGGGTCATGGCCAACGGCCTTGGCAACATCGACGCCGCCCGGATGGAAAAGGCGATCGAGCAGACCAAATCGGTTTACACCTTCACCAACGCCCCCGATGCCGCGCTTTACTTTACACCGACCTATCTGCCCACCGATGGCAGCCTGTCGATGAACTAAGGCGCCCGCCGCCCGGGCAAACCGGGCGGCGCACCACATGGCAAACCTCATTGACATCAAGGGCGTCACCCACGCCTACCGCACCAAATCCGGCCTGCTGCCGGTGCTGGACAATCTAAACATTGCCGTACCCGAAGGCGAGTTCGCTGCTGTTGTCGGCCCGTCGGGCTGCGGCAAATCCACCCTCACCCGTCTGGTCGCGGGATTGATGAAGCCCGATCAGGGCGAGGTGTGGCTGCACGGCGAACGCGTCACCAGCCCGCGCAAGACCGTTGGCATGGCGTTTCAGAACCCGGTGCTGCTGGAATGGCGCAGCATCCTTGAAAACGTGATCCTGCCCTTGGAAATCGTCGCCCCCCGCATGCCCCAACAGGACCGCGAGGCGCGCGCCATGCATCTGCTGGAGATGGTCGGGCTGAAAGGGTTCGAGGGCAAACGCCCCAGCGAGCTTTCGGGCGGCATGCGCCAGCGCGCCAGCCTGTGCCGCGCCATCGTGCACAAGCCCGATGTGCTGATCATGGACGAACCCTTTGGCGCGCTGGACAATTTCACCCGCGAAGATCTGTGGCAAACCATGCGCGACCTGCGCGCGGCTGAACCCTTCACCTGCGTGCTGATCACCCACGACCTGCGCGAAAGCGTCTTCTTGGGCGATCAGGTCTTTGTGTTGTCGGGTCGCCCTGCGCGCACCCAGATGGTGCTGGATGTCGATCTGCCTGCCGACCGGACGCTCGACATCCTGTATCAGCCAAAGGCACAAGAGATGCTGCACACACTGCGCGATCAGATCCGCATTGCGCAAGGCCGCGACGGGGACGCCCATTGATGGAAACGCTGCAGAAAATCGCCGTGCCCATCCTCGCCGTTGTCCTGTTCCTGCTGGCGTGGGAGGCGCTGGTCTGGGTCAACGACTGGCCCAATTACAAGATGGCCTCGCCCTCTGACCTGCCGCCGGCGTTCTGGAAATTCCGCTGGCTTTTTCTGGAGATGGGCTGGCAAACCTTGTGGCGCACCGTGTTGGGCCTTGTCCTTGCCGTGCTGTTTGGCACGATGATCGGCATGATCATGGGCTTTTCGCGCATCGCCCGCGACGGGCTTTACCCGCTGCTCGTAGGGTTCAACGCGATTCCAAAGGCCACACTGGTGCCGGTGATCAGCCTGATTTTCATCGGCCAGCATGATTTCAACACCGTGCTGATGGCGTTTCTGATCAGTTTTTTCCCGATTGCCGTCTCGGTCGGCATCGGCCTGTCCACGTTGGAACCGGAATATCGCGATATCCTGCGCAGCCTTGGCGCCTCCCGCCTGACCATCTTTCGCAAGATTGCCCTGCCAAAGACCCTGCCGGAGTTTTTTGGGGCGCTGAAGGTGTCGGTCACGCTGGCCTTTATCGGCACCAATCTGGTCGAGATTGTCGCCCCGCACGGGAGGGGCCTGGGCGCTCTGTTCAAGTCAGGCGAAACCAATGGCGACTACCCGCTGATGTTCGCGGTGCTGATCGCGCTCGCGGCCCTTGGCATCCTGCTGTACTACGCGGTGCTGGTGCTGGAACGCATCTTTGCCGGCTGGGCCGAGCGCCCGCAAAGCTGACGCGTCGATCTGACCGGGGCGCTGCAACCCGCCCCGGTCAGCCGTGTCGGTTCAGCGGTGCTTGCCGCGCAGGTTCTGGATCAGATCCCAGCCCGCCAGAGCCACGGTGACGCTGACCACACCGATCAGGTCCAGCCGGGGCACATGCCACACCAGTATCCCCAGGAACCCAAGGAAGACTGCAAACGCAAACAGCGCCATCACATTGTTCATTGGCTTGCGCCTCCTTCTGCCTGCGTTTCCACATGTGCCATCAGCCAGCGTGCCGTGCGCAACAGGCGCGCATCATCGCCCCGCCGCCCCACCAGTTGCAACCCCATCGGCAAACCGCTGTCTGACCAGAACAGCGGCAGCGTGACTGTTGGAACGCCGGCCAGCGTCCAGACCCCGTTGAAAATCGCTGATCCGGTAAATTCCAGCCCTTCCGGGGCGGGGCCGGGGGCGGCGGGGCACAGGATCGCATCACAGCGGTCAAACACCGGGTCGAGTGCTGCGTTCATCAGCGCGCGCCAGTCCAGCGCCGCAAGGTAATCGCGCGCCAGCACGGCCTTTCCCTCATCCATCGCCGCTTTCAGCACGTCCGACATCTGGTCGCGCCCGCGCCGTTCGATGCCGTAGTAGCACTTCGCCATTTCGGCAAAGTTGATCCGCTGGCGGATCGCCGCCACTTCACCCAGTCCTGGCAGATCGGTCTCGAAGCATTGCTCGCCCAGCAGGGCCGCCACTTCCTCGACCGCCGCCCGCATCTGCGGATCGGCATCTTCCCACCCTGGCGGGCGCAGAAAGGCAAACATGGGCGTCACCGGCACGCGGCTTTGCGCCACGGCAAGCATGCGCGGCACCGGCACGGCTTCGGTGGCGCTGTCTGCCGGGTCATGGCCGGTCAGCACCTCGATCAACAGCGCCGCATCCTCGACAGATCGGGCGAATACCCCGACCGTATCAAGAAACGGCGATTGGGGCAGAATGCCGGTGCGCGGGATCATCCCGAAAGACGGCTTTACCCCCACAACCCCGCAATAAGACGCGGGCCGGATCACCGATCCGCCGGTTTGCGTTCCGATGGCCAAAGGAACCATGCCCGCCGCCACCGCTGCTGCCGACCCTTGCGAAGACCCGCCCGGCGTGTGGGCGGGGTTATGCGGGTTGCAGGTCTTTCCCGCGTGCATATAGGCGCCCTCAGTGGTCACCGTCTTACCCAGAATGATCGCCCCGGCCGCCCGCAGGCGTGCGACGATCCACGCATCCTCGGCCGGCACCCGTCCTGCATCCACCGCCAGACCATTGGCGGTCGGGATGCCCTTGGTGTCGATGATGTCCTTCAACGCCACCGGCACCCCGTGCAGCGGCCCGATGGCGCGCCCTGCAACCCGGCGCGCGTCCAATGCGCGCGCCTGTTCCAGCGCATGATTGCCCTCCAGCCACGCCCAGGCCTGCACCTGCGGCTCGACCTCGGCGATGCGGGCAAGGCAGGCTTCCACCACCTCAACCGCGCGCAGGGCACCGGAAGCCAGACGGTCGCGCAACACAACCGCTCCCAGTCCCGTTACCGCCCCCGGATTATCGCGAGGGGCCATAAAACGCCTCCGGCAGGCTGAACACGATCTGCGGGAAGGCATACAGCAGCGCCATGCAGATCACGACCATGCCGCAATAGGGCAGCACGCCCGAAAATATCTCAGTCAGCTTGATCTGTGGCGGGGCAATCCCCTTCAGATAATACGCACTCATCGCCATAGGCGGAGTGAGGAAGGACGTCTGCAAGTTCAGCGCAACCAATACGCCAAAGAACAACGGATCAATCCCGAACAGCGGCAGCAGCGGCAGGAAGATCGGCACAAAGATGATGATGATCTCCGACCATTCCAGCGGCCAGCCCAACAGGAAGATGATCACCTGTGCCAGAATCAGAAACTGGATCGGGGTCAGATCCAGGCCCATGACAAAATCGGCAATCACATGCTCGCCGCCCAGATAGCTGAACACCGCCGAGAAAGTGTAAGAGCCGACAAACAGCCAGCACACCATCGCCGTGGTCCGCACGGTCAGGTACACGCTTTCGCGCAGGCGCTGGAAGGTCATTGCGCGATAGGCAACTGCAAGCAACATGCCGCCCAATGCGCCGATGGAGGCGGCCTCGGTCGGGGTGGCCAGACCGAACAGGATCGAGCCCAGCACGGAAAAGATCAGAAATGCCAGCGGGAAGAAGCTGGTCATCAACATGACGATCAGCTTGCTCCACGGCACTTCAGGCATTTCTTCCTTGGTCGGCTTGGGGGCCAGCTTCGGGTTCAGCATTGATCGCCCGATGATATAGATCAGATACAGCCCCACCAGCGTGAAGCCCGGCAGCAAGGCACCGGCATAGAGCCGCACAATCGACACGCCCGAAGACGCGGCATAGACGATCAGCATGATCGACGGCGGGATTAGAATGCCCAGGGTGCCACCCGCGCAGATGATGCCGGTGGCAAAGGAATGGTCATAGCGCGCCTTGAGCATCTGCGGCAACGCCAGCAGACCCATCAGCGTAACAACCGCACCCACGATGCCGGTGGCGGTCGCAAACAGCGCACAGGTCGCCAGGGCCGCCACCCCCATCGATCCGGGAATATTGCGCGTGGCAATCGCCAGCGTGCCAAACAGCTTGTCCACGATATTGGCGCGCTCGACGATGTATCCCATGAACAAGAACAGCGGGATCGCGGTCAGCACCTCGTTCGAGATCACCGTATAAGTCTGGTTCACGAACAGGTCGAAGATGCGGTTGTTGTAGAACCCCTCGATCCACAGTCCCGTGCTTTCCCACCAGCTGGCATCCTCGGTCAGCCGATTGTAGCCACGCCACATGCGGCTTGGGTCGAAATAGGCATAATAGCCAAAGGCAATGCCAAGCGCCATCAGGGTAAAGGCAATCGGAAAGCCCAGGAAGACGAAGGCAATGAAAATGCCCAGCATCATGAGGGCGATTTGCGGGTCGGTCACGTGTGCGAACTCCGGAGTGGGGCGGCGGTTGGGCCGATTACCTTTGGGCCTTGGCGGCAGCGTCAGAAGCAGCCTCGGCCGCCTGCTTGATCAGCAATTGTTCGGTTTCCTCGACATCTTCATCGGCCTGCAGCCATTGGCCGGTGCGCATGCAGATGATGCAGCGGAACACCTGCGCCAGCCCCTGGATCAGCAGCAGAATGCCCGCTGCGACGATCACCGATTTGAACTGATAGATCGGGATGCCGGCAGGGCTGTTCACCGACACCTCGGCATAGCCCCACGACCGGCTGGAATATTTCCAGCCCGTAAAGACCAGCGCCAGAATACCGGGAAAGAAGAACAGGATATACAGCACCAGATCGACCAGCGCCTGCGTCTGCGGCCGCCACGTTCGGTACAGGAAATCGCCCCGCACATGCCCGCCGCGTGACAGCGTGTAGGCCCCGCCCATCATGAACAGCGTGCCATACATGATAAAGCTCAGGTCCAGCGCCCAAGGCGTCGGCCTGTTGAACGCATAGCGCACCAACACCTCATAGGCCATGCCGAAGGTCATCAGAATGATGAGCCAGCCAAAGGTCTTGCCAAACCACGCAGACAGCTGGTCGGCAAAGCGAATATACCAGAGCATAGGGGGAAACTCCGTTGATACGGCCCTGCGGGCGATGGGACCCGCAGCAAGGAACACGGCAGAGAGCGCCCGAAGGCGTAGCAAAACCGGGGGCGCGGCAACGCGCGCCCCCGCAACGGGGTTACAGCGACAGCTTGCCGGGGAAGTAATGCTCGTAAGCCAGCCCCAGATCAGGCGCGTTCATCAGCTCGTAATAGGCGACCTTCTCAACCCAGGCCCGCTGGCTGTCCATGACCTTCTTGTTGAACGCATCGCCCTCAAGATCGGCAATCAGCGTATCCCATGCGCCCAGCTGCGCCTCAAGGATTTCGGACGAGGTGCGGCGCACGATAACCCCGGCATCTGCTTGCAGTTCTGCCAGATCCTTGGAGTATTCGCGCTGCGCCAGAGCAAGGTTCGCAGTGGCCGAAGCCTCAACTCCATACTTCAGGATCGCCTGCAGATCGGGCTCCAGATCTTCAAAGAAGTCGCGGTTGAAGGTGAATTCAAACGCCTCCGACGCCTGGTGATAGGACGACAGGTAGTAGTTCTTGGCCACGTCCTGCGCGCCGAACCGGCGGTCGGAGGACGGGTTGTTGAATTCGAACGCGTCGATCACGCCGCGCTCCATCGCCGGCACGATCTCGCCGCCCGGCAGCTGTGCGACCGACATCCCCATCGCCTGCAACAGGTCTGCCGCCAGACCCACGGTGCGGTATTTGAAGCCCTGGATGTCGGCAACCGAGTTCACTTCGGTCTTGAACCAGCCGAACGGCTGTGCAGGCATCGGCATCCCCATGAAGCCGATCACGTTCAGCCCCAGCACATCCTGCGTCAGCTCACGGTAGAATTCAGCGCCGCCACCTTCGTAGAACCAGCCCAGCATGGTCGAAGCCGAACCACCGAACACCGGCCCCGTGCCGAAGAACGAGGCGGCTTTGTGCTTGCCGTACCAATAGACCGGCACGGTGTGCGTGGCGTCGATCACGCCGTCATGCACGGCGTCCATCACCTGAAACGCGCCGACAATGGCACCGGCAGGCAGCAGGTCGATCTTCAGACGCCCGCCCGACATTTCTTCGACCCGAGTCACATACTGCCGCGCGAAATCCATCCAGATGTCAGATGCCGGCCACGAGGTCTGCATCTTCATCACCAGCGGGGCCTGCGCCAGAACTGCGGGGGCCGCCAGCACCGAGGCAGCCGCGGCGGCAGATCCGCCCACTGCACCCTTGCGCAGGAACGAACGACGGGAAAGCCCGGTAGTGCGGGTATCAGTCATATGGTGTCCTCCCAGACGATTGTGGCCGCTCAACACGGCCTGTTATCTCATCGAACTTTAAACCAGGGGCTGCGAAATGCAAGCACTGGTCAGTTTAATTTACCACTATACCCCATCTTCGGTGCGCAAAACCCGGTCACGCCACCCGGTCGCCCGGTTCCACGCCCGCAAAAAACGCGTCCAGGTTGTCCAGCGCCCGAAAACCCATCGCATCGCGGGTTTCTTCGGTCGCAGACCCGATATGCGGCAGCAGGAAAACATTGGGCAATGCCGCCAGTGCCGGGTTGCCGCCCGGTTCGGCCTGAAACACATCCAAGCCCGCCGCGAACAACCGGCCCCCGGTCAGCGCGTCCACCAGCGCCGCCTCGTCCACCAGCCCGCCCCGAGCGGTGTTCACCAGAATCGCCCGCTCCGGCAATTGCGCCAGCGTGGCCGCGTTGATGATGCCCGCATTCTGCGGGGTTGAGGGGCAGTGCAGGGACAAAACATCCGACACCGCGAGCAGCCCCTCCAGCGTCTCGTGGAACACCGCGCCCTTTTCGAGATGGTCCGGCAGGCGACGGCGGTTGTGGTAATGCACTTCCATGCCAAAGCCGCGCGCCCGGTCTGCCGTGACCTGCCCCACCCGGCCCATGCCCAGCACGCCAAAGCGCTTGCCCGTCACCTGCCGCCCCACCATGAAAGCGGGCGACCAGAAATCCCACTTGCCGGCCCGGATCATCGCATCCCCCTCGGCCCCGCGCCGGGCCGCCCCCAGCATGCACAGCATGGCAATTTCGGCGGTGGCATCCGACAGCACGTCGGGCGTGTTCGTCACCACGATCCCCGCAGCCTTGGCCGCAGCCAGATCGACATGATCGGTGCCCACCGAATGATTGGCGATGATCTTCAGCCGCGGCCCCAGTTCGGCGATCACGTCCGCACTGAACCGTTCGGAATGGCAAGGCAGCACGGCGTCGACATCGCGGCAGGTGGCGATCAGTTCGTCGTGCGAAAACAAGCGGTCTTCGGGGTTTAGAATCACCTCATAGTCCCGCGCCGCGCGCGCCTCGACCACGTCGCGCAGCTTTCGCGCAATGAACAGCTTTGGTTTTGTCATGTCTGCCTCCCAGCTTTGGGGGCGACCCTAACCCGTGAGGCGCTGTGCGCAAGCAGGTCGGGCGTCAGGTGCCAGCAAAGGGATCGACAGCATAGCCCACCCCGGTCAGATACAGCCCCTGCGGCGGGCAGACCGGGCCACAGGCGGCCCGGTCCCGCGCCTCCAGCGCCGCTTTCACCGCATCGGGGGCCCATCCGCCCGTCCCCACGCGTTCCAGCGTGCCGACAATCGACCGCACCTGATTGTGCAGGAAACTGCGGGCCCGCAGCACAAAGCGGTACTCGACGCCCCCGGGATAGGCGTGCTCGGTGATGGACACCTCGTCCAGCGTCTTCATCGGCGAGTTCGCCTGACACAGGCTCGAACGGAAAGTCGTGAAATCGTGATGCCCAAGCAAATGCGCCGCTCCTGCCCGCATCGCACCCGTATCCAGGGGGTTCAGCACCTGCCACACCCGCCCCCGGTCATGCGTGACCGGCGCGCGCCGCGCCACCAGCCGGAACAGATAGCGCCGCTCGGTCGCCGAAAACCGCGCGTGAAAATCATCCGCCACCCTTGCCGCCGCGATCACGGCCACCGGGGCGGGCTTCAGATGCCAGTTCAACGCCTCGGACAGCCGGTACGGCTCCCAGTCGCGCACAAGGTCCACCGTTGCCACCTGCCCGGTGCCATGAACGCCTGCATCGGTGCGCCCTGCGGCAGCAATGGTGTGCGGCCCCGGTTGCAGCCGCCCCAGCGCCGCCTCCACCGTCGCCTGCACCGACGGCTGATGCGCAGCCTGCCGTTGCCAGCCCTGGAACGGGCCGCCGTCATAGTCGATTTTCAGCGCAAAGCGGGGCATGGCCGTTCCTTACCCGATTTGTCCCCCGCTGCAAGCCCGGCGCTGGTGACCGGTAGCGCTCGGCGCGGGAGTATTTCAGAAAGGCGCAAGCCATGGCGTGCAGACTTTCTTGTCCGGGCTTTCCCCCTACCCAGCGCGGGCGGGCATGCCTATGTTGGGGGCAAGCATAAGGAAACCCGCAATTGGTCCTGTCCACCCTGACCGACGGCATCAGCCGCAGCCTTGACGGCGTTGCGCGGTCTGTCACCGACATCTTCGAACCAACCCTTCGGCTGGGCGTCACCGGTCTGTCGGGGGCGGGCAAGACCGTGTTCATCACGGCACTGGTGGCCAATCTGCTGGACCGGGGGCGAATGCCGCAACTGGTGGCGCAGGGTCAGGGCCGGATTGAAACGGTGCTGTTGCAGCCGCAGCCCGACCTGACCCTTCCGCGCTTTGACTATGAAACCCACCTGACCGCGCTGATGGGCAGCGATCCGCGCTGGCCGAACTCCACCCGGGCCGTGTCGGAACTGCGGCTGTCGTTCCGGTTGCGGCCGTCGGGCTTTCTCGGGCTGACCGGCAACACCCGACTGCATCTGGACATCGTGGATTACCCCGGCGAATGGCTGCTGGACCTGTCCTTGCTGGACAAGGACTATGCCCGCTGGTCCGACGAAACCTTGGCGCGCATCACCAAACGGCCAGAGGCGGCGGATTTCATGGCGCAGGCCCGCGCCGAGGACGGGTCACTGCCGCTGGAGGAATCGCACGCGCAATCCCTTGCCGCCACCTTCACCGCCTATCTGCACGCCGCGCGCGGTCAGGGCTGGTCTGACCTCACGCCAGGGCGGTTCCTGCTGCCGGGCGATCTGGCAGGCTCGCCGGTGCTGACCTTTGCCCCCTTGCCCCTGCCCGCCTCCACCCCGCGCGGCAGCCTCTGGCGCGAGATGGAGCGGCGTTTTGATGCCTATAAGTCGAGGGTGGTAAAACCGTTCTTCCGCGACCATTTCTCGCGCATCGACCGGCAGGTGGTGCTCATGGATGTGCTGGGGGCCATCCATGCCGGGCCGCGCGCGGTCGAAGACCTGCGCCGCACCATGGCCGAGGTGCTGACCGCCTTTCGCCCCGGCGCCAATGGCTGGCTGACCCGGATTCTGGGCGGCAAGCGGGTGGAAAAGATCCTGTTCGCCGCCACCAAGGCCGACCACCTGCACCACCACCAGCACCCCGCCCTGACCGCAATCACCGAAGCGCTGCTGGCCGACGCCCGCCGACGCGCCGATTTCTCGGGCGCGCGCACCATGGCGCTGTCGCTGGCATCGTTGCGGGCGACGGTCGAAGACAGCGTACAGCGCGATGGGGGAACGCTCGACCTTGTGCGCGGGCGGTTGCTCAGCACCGGCAAACAGGCGGCGATGTATGCGGGCGATCTGCCCAGCGACCCCGCCCGCATCCTCGCCCCCGCCCGCGAAGGGGCGGAGCAGTGGCTGGACGCCGATTTCTCGCTGATGGGCTTTGCGCCGGCGCGCATGACCCTGCAACCGGGCATGGGGCCGCCACACATCCGGCTGGACCGCGCCGCCCAGTTCCTGATCGGAGACCGGCTGTGACCGACCTGCCCCCGCCCCCCCACCGCAAGCCGCTGATCCTAGAGCTGGAGGATGAGCTTGATCCCTCCACCGCCGCCCCGGTGCCCGATGACCTGCCGACAGGGCAGGCCATGCAGCTTGCTGCCCGCATCCGCGCGCCGCGCTCGAAATTGGCGCGCTTTGCGCTTTGGGCCTTCACCGCGTTCTTTACCTTTGCGCTGTCGGTCGCGGCCTATGATTTCGTGACCGGCCTTTTTGCCCGCAATCCGCTGCTGGGCTGGGTCGCCGGAGTGCTGTTGATCGGCGCATTGCTCGCGGCGGCCCTGCTCGCGGGCCGGGAATGGTCGGCCTACATGCGGCTGATGCGGCTGGATCATCTGCGCCGCGACGCCGCCACCGCCCGCCAGACCGCCGACCTGACATCCGCTCGCCGCACCGTGGCCGCGCTCGTCCGCCTTTATGCCGCCCGCCCCGACACCGCCTGGGGCCGCGCGCGGTTCGCCGAGCGCGAGGCCGAGGTGATGGACGCCGACGCCCTGCTGTCACTGGCCGAGGCCGAACTGATGCCCCCGCTTGACGCCCGCGCGCGAGCGGAAGTCGAGGCGGCAGCGCGACAAGTGGCGATGGTCACGGCCCTTGTGCCACTGGCGCTGGCCGATGTGGCCACGGCACTGGTCGCCAACCTGCGGATGATCCGCCGCATCGCCGAAATCTACGGCGGCAGATCGGGCGCGCTGGGGTCGTGGGGCCTGTTGCGCCGGGTGTTCGCGTCACTGCTGGCGGCAGGCGCGCTGGCGCTGACCGACGACCTGATCGGCTCGGTCGCGGGGGGCGGGGTGCTGTCAAAACTCTCGCGTCGCTTTGGCGAAGGCGTGGTCAACGGCGCGCTGACCGCCCGCGTGGGCCTGGCCGCCATCGACCTGTGCCGCCCGATGCCCTTTGTCGCGGTGGAACGCCCCTCCACTTCCGGCACCGTCAGCCGCGCTCTGGCCGGACTACTCCCGCGCAAGACCTGAGGCCGCGCGCCTGGCACCAAGGGGGTCATGCCTCCGGCAGGAGCCGCACCCCCGCCTTACCGCTCCGACCGCGCCCGCAGCCGGGCTTCGATCCGGCGCAGGATCAGGCTCAGCCCGATGGTCATGGTCAGGTAGATCAGCGCCGCCACGTTATAGGTCTCGAAATAGCGGAAATTGCCCGCCGCCGTGACCTTGGCCAGCTGCGCCACATCCGTCACCCCCAGCACCGACACCAAGGAGCTGTCCTTGACCATCGCCACGAAATCATTGCCCAAAGGCGGCAGGATCATGCGAAACGCCTGTGGCATCACGATATGGCGGAACCGTTGCCAGCCCGACAGGCCAAGCGCCTGCGCAGCCTCGATCTGACCCACCGGCACAGCCTGCAATCCGGCGCGGAAGATCTCGGCCAGAAAGGCGGAATAGGCCAGCATCAAGGCCAGCACCGCCCGCGCGATCAGCGGAAAATCCCGCGTGCGCCAAGGCTCCAGCCCCAACGGCTCGATCACCGCATTGACCGCCACCACCAGCATCGGGGCCAGAACGAAGGCGACATAGAGCAGCAGCACGATGATCGGCACGCCCCGCATGACCTCGATGTACAGCCGCGCCGCCTGCCGCAGCACGATGTGCCGCGACAGCCCCATCACCGCCAGCCCCAGCCCGATGGCGCAGGCCCCCAGATACGCCACAACCGCCACCACCACCGTAACCGTGATGCCGCGCGCCAGCGTGTTCAGCACCGCGCCGTAAACCGGGCTTGTCAGCACCTGCCAGAACAGCACGGCGCCGGTGATCCCAAGGATTACCAGCCACCACGGAAAATCCTTGTCAGGCTTGGTCTGCGGGGTCATCGCGGGTTGGCCCCGACGTGGGTGGCTTACTGGCCCATCTTGTACTCGAGGAACCACTTGGTGTTCAACGCCTCCAGCGTGCCATCGGCCCGCAGCGCCGCGATGCCGGCGTTGATCGGTGCCACAAGGTCCGATCCCTTGGGAAAGATGAAGCCGAATTCTTCCGTCCCCAGCTTGTCGCCCACGATCTTCAGCCCGCCTGCGCTGGCCTCCACATAGCCGGCCCCCGCCGTGCCATCGGTCAGCACCAGATCGACATCGCCGGCCCGCAAGGCCTCCACCGTGGCCCCGAAGGTTTCGAACAGCTTGACGCGCGGGTTGGCCTCGTTGCCATCCAGCACCTCATAGACGCCGACATAAAACGGCGTTGTGCCCGGTTGGGCGGCCATCAGCAGATCGTCATCCGCCGCGAAGCCTGCCGCATCGCTGAACCGGGTTTCGTCGCCGCGCACCAGCATCACCATCTCGCTGGTCATGTAGCTGTCGGAAAAGTCGACCGCCGCCTTGCGGTCGTCGCGGATGGTGATACCGGTCATGCCAAGGTCGAACTGGCCTTCCGAAACCGCCGGGATCATCGCATCCCAGCTGATGTTTTCATAGATGACCGTGAAGTTCAGCCGGTCCGCCAGTGCCGTGATTGCATCGTATTCCCAGCCGATCGCAGCACCCGAGGCATCCAGAAACTGCAACGGCGGATAAGCGTTTTCGGTCACCACCACCACCTCGCGCCCGCCCAGATCAGGCAGCGCCTGCGCCAAGGCGGCAGTGGTCGACAGGGCAAGGGCAAGCGTGGCAAGGGTCAGCTTCATTGGGTCAGGCTCCCGGTTGATAGGCCCCGTTCGGGGATGCGTTATGGCGTAAATTATGGGGTGCAGTGTAGGCGGGGGCAAGGGCGGTATGGGCCGCAGCGGGTGATGATCCGGCGTGCAGACTGCCTGCCTCCGCGATCTGCCCGCCATTCCCGCAAAACCCGGGCTATCCGTCGCGCCCGGGTTCATTCGGATTGCAGGAAAACAGGGCGACCTTGTTGCCCTGCGGATCACGAAGATAGGCCACATAAAACTGCGGGCCGTAAGACGTACGGAACCCGGGCTGACCTTCATCCACATCGCCTGCGGCGAGGGCTGCAGCGTGCAAGTCACGGACCTGCTGCTGACTGCCCGCCTGAAAGGCCACCATCGTGCCGTTGCCGACTGAGGCCGGCTGTCCGTTGAAGGGTGATTTGACGTAAAAATCCGGACAAGCGGCAGGCTGACCGTCTGGCCTTGGCAGGGTGTAGCTCAGGTCGCCATGGTCCTCTTCCAGCCGGTATCCGAGCGCGGGCAGGAAGGCCGAATAGAACCGTTTCGCGCGCGAAACATCATCAGCACCAATGGTGACATAGGCAATCATTCTGTAACGTCCGCTTCAAAAATGTTTTCGTTCAACCGGGCGCTTTCTGCCACGTTGACCCTTTCCTACGCCCCGCCACACGCAACACAGCCCGCGCGGCGCTTTACGCCGATCACCCGCGTTTCGGCATAGAGCGCGTCATGGATCACCAGCCGCCCGCGCAAGCCGGTCCCTGCGCTCGTCAGGTGCTTGATTGCTTCCATCGCCATCATCGCGCCGATCACGCCGGGCAAGGGAGCTGCCACCCCTGCCTCGGCGCAGCTGGGCACCAGCCCCTGCGCAGGCCGAACCGGGAAGACGCATTCGAAACACGGCCCGCCGTGGGCCGGATCATACAGGCTGATCTGCCCCTCCCATTGGGTGATCGCCGCCGCAATCAGGGGTTTGCCTGCCGCCGCACAAACCCGGTTCACCAGATAGCGGGTGTCGAAATTGTCGGTGCCGTCCAGCACCAGATCGTAATCCGCCACAAGCTCTGCCGCCAAAGCCTTATCCAGCCGCCGGTGATAGGGCCGCACCTCGATGAACGGGTTCAGCGCCTTCATCGCGATCTCGGCCGAAAACACCTTCGGCATACCGATCCGCGCATCAGCATGGATTATCTGGCGTTGCAGGTTCGACCCTTCGACCGTGTCGCCATCGATCACCCCGATCACCCCCACCCCGCTGCCCGCAAGGTACAGAAGCGCGCCCGATCCAAGCCCCCCCGCCCCCACCACCAGCACGCGTGCGTTCTTGAGGCTTTTCTGCCCCGGTCCGCCGATCTCGCGCAGCATGATGTGGCGTGCGTAGCGGTCCAGCTCCACCGGCGAAAACGCCCCGGACTTTGCCACCTCCGCCACTGTCACCCGCCCGCGCACCCGCCCCAACATCTTGCGGTACGCCAGCACCAGCGCCGCCAGCACGCCCAGCACGAACCAGCCGCGAAACTCTCCCCCGACAAATGCCCCCAGTTGCGGTGGCATGTAAGGCGCATGGGCCAGCAGCAACACCAAGAGCCAGCCCCAGGCCATCAGCCAGACCCAGCGCGCGGGCCAGCCCAGCCAGCGCCCCGCGCCAAACACAGCGATAAAGCCAAGAATGCCGATCATGACATCATGACCGCCCGGTGGAGCCGAACCCGCCCGCCCCGCGTTCAGTGTCGCCCAGCGCCTCCACCACCGCAAACACCGCCTGCACCACCGGGGCCACGATCATCTGCGCCACGCGGTCGCCGTGCTGCACGGTATAGGGCTGATCCGACAGGTTGATCAAAGCCACCCCCAAGGGCCCGCGATAATCGCTGTCGATGGTGCCGGGCGTGTTGGGCAGCGTGATCCCCGATTTGGTCGACAGCCCCGAGCGAGGCCGGATCTGCATCTCATACCCCTTCGGAATCTCGACCCTGAGTCCCGTCGGGCAGATTGCCCGCTGCATCGGGGCAAGCGTGAACCCTGCCACCCGCATCTCGGGTGGCAGATTGGCGCGGATATCGGCCCCCGCAGCACCCGGCGTTTCATAGGCGGGCAGCGGCAGATCGCGGTCGGCCCAGTCCTCGAACACGATCTTCACCACCGGGATCATTGCAACGCCTCCGCAATCTTTTCCGCCAACTTCCGCGCCACAGCCGCCTTGGCCATGCGCGGCCAGACCTCGGCACCGGCGTCAGAAATCACTGTAACCGCATTTTCCACCCCGCCCATGATGCCGGTCGCAGGAGAAACATCATTCGCCACAATCCAGTCACAGCCCTTGCGCAGCCGCTTGGTTGTTGCATGCTCCACCACCCGCTCGGTCTCGGCGGCAAAACCGATGACCAGACGTGGGCGCATAGCCCCCTGCGACACTGTGGCCAGAATGTCGGCATTCTCTGCAAATTCCAGCCTCGGGGTTTGCCCCGCGCCGTCTTTCTTCATCTTCTGCGCGCCCGCATTGGCCACCCGCCAGTCCGCCACTGCCGCCGCCATCACCGCCGCATCGGCGGGCAGGGCCGCCTGAACCGCAGTCTGCATCTGTGCCGCCGTCTCTACCCGCACCACCTCCACACCGCCCGGCGCGGGCACCGTTGCAGGCCCTGTCACAAACGTCACCCGTGCCCCCAGATCGCGCAGCGCCGCCGCTATCGCCGTGCCCTGCGCGCCGGAACTGCGGTTGGCGATGTACCGCACCGGATCAATCGGCTCATGCGTCGGCCCGGAAGTCACAAGCACATGCCGCCCCGCCAGTGGCCCAGCCCCCAGGGCCGCCCCGATAGCCGCCAAAATCTCCACCGGTTCCGCCATCCGGCCCGACCCGTATTCGCCACAAGCCATCTCGCCTTCGTTCGGGCCGACCATCAGCACCCCGTCACCGCGCAACGCCGCAAGATTGCGCTGCGTCGCCGGGTGCTCCCACATGCGCACATTCATGGCCGGGGCCACCAGTACCCGCTTGTCGGTCGCCAGCAGCAGAGTCGAGGCCAGATCATCAGCCCGACCCGTCGCCATCTTGGCCATCAGATCCGCAGTTCCCGGTGCCACCACCAGCAGATCCGCTGCACGGGAAAGCTGGATATGCCCCATCTCTGCCTCATCGGTCAGATCGAACAGCTCTTGATACACCTTATGCCCGCTCAGCGCCGATACACTCAGCAGGGTCACGAACTCCGTCCCCGCCCGGGTCAGAACCGGCACCACAGACGCGCCGGCCCTTTGCAAAAGTCGGATCAGTTCCAGCGACTTATAGGCCGCAATCCCGCCGCCAATGATCAGTAGCACCCGTTTCCCGGCCAGCATGATGCGCCCCTTGTTGTCGCGCGAAGGTTAGGGCGCAAAGCCCGCCAAAGGCAACACCCCGTCAGCGAAACGCCGCACAGGGGTCGTCCCGCTCCACCGGCTCGGTCACCACCCACAGATCAAACGGCGCGTCCGCTGGGGCCGCCCCCTCCATCTGCCCGACCGACAGCACACTTACCCCGGGCGCGGCCTGCGCCAGTACCGCAGGCAGACCCCAGTCCTTGCGGGCATGGCCCGACCCCGTGATCACTGCCACCGGCGGCCCAACCTCTTCCAGCGCCCGCAAAACCGCCCGCGCCAGGTAGGCGTCGCGCAGCCGCTGGGCCTGCACCATGCCGGGCAGCAGGTCGGCGGGCATCGCATTGCAATGCGCCGCCATCTGCTCGGCCTCGCGCGCGGACTGTTCCGCATCAGGCAAGACGCGCGCCAACCCCGGCCCGCCCGGCATCACCGCCAGCGCCCCTTCGCTCACCGACCGCCGCGCCAGTGCGCGCGGCACCTCGGCCCCGTAATGCTGGGCATCACGCGCCGCGACAAAAATTGGATAATACATCGAAAAATCTGGCCAGCCGCTGTCGGCCCAGCCCAGCAGACGGGCCACGGCCGCAGAGTCGCCCCGATCATCCGGCACGCGCGTCGCCGCCTCTGCCGAAAGTTGTTCCCACACCACCGCTCGCGGGGTCAGAGAAAACACCGCCCTAGCCTGATTGATATGGTGCTCGGCGTTGTCATGCACCTCGCCCAGCACCACCACGTCAGCGCGCGCAACAGCGTCCAGCACGTCGGCCTCGATCTCTGCCGCCACGGCAAGGCCCGCGGCACCGATCAGGCCCAGCGTCAAAAAAAGTCTATTCATAGAAGAAAATGATGTACTTCCCGCGACTGGCTTTCAAGGTTCCGCCGCATCTTGGCAAAGGCCGCCGCCTCCAGCTGCCGCACCCGCTCTTTGCTCAGCCCAAGCTCTTCGCCCAAGGATTCCAGTGTGCGTGGCTCCTCACGCAGCTTGCGCTCGGCCACGATGAACCGCTCACGGGGTTTCAGCGCCTGCATCGCCGTCACCAGCCATTCGCGCAGGCGTTCAGAATCATGCGAGAGTTCCACCTGTTCCGCCGCACCTGCAGAGTCGTCTTCCAGCGCGTCAATCCATTCGCGCCCGTCCTCATCGCTCGACTGCGTAGCATTGAGCGAGAAGTCAGACCCCGAAAGACGTCCCTCCATCATCTCGACATCTGCCAGTGGGACGCCAACTTCGGTCGCCACCATCTGCCGCAGTTGAAACTGGTCCAGCGTCTCACCGCGCTGTGCCGCCTCGCGCTCCAGCTTGGCCTGCACCCGGCGCAGATTGAAAAACAAAGCCTTCTGGCTGCTGGTCGACCCGGTGCGCACCATTGACCAGTTGCGCATTACATAGTCCTGAATGCTGGCCTTGATCCACCACACCGCATAGGTCGAGAATCGCACACCGCGATCGGGGTCAAACTTGTCCGCCGCCTTCATGAGGCCGAGTGACGCTTCCTGAATCAGATCGGGCATCGGCGCACCGTAGCGACGGAACTTCGCCGCCATCGAAATCGCCAGCCGCATATAGGCGGTGATCAAGCGGTGCAGCGCCCGCTCATCCCTCTGGTCACGCCAGGCGTAGGCCAGTTTCAGCTCGGTTTCGGCATCCAGCAATTCTGCCCGCATCGCTTGGCGGGACATGGTTTGGTCGTTATATCCGTCCAGTGCCATTTCCGTCTCTCCCGGTTCCCGATACCCTGACGGCGATCCCGGTCGTCGCAACAATCGTGCGAGCCAACCGCCGCTTTTGAAAGGTTATACGCAACGTGTCCGCACCCGGATCACTCCAACCCTCGACTTTTTCATTGCCCGCCCTATCGCTTGTCATCGGCGGCGCGCGGTCTGGCAAATCGCGGCTGGCCGAACGGCTCGTTTCCGCCAGCGGCCGCCCCCGCACCTACATCGCCACCGCACAACCCTTCGATGCCGAGATGCAAGAACGCATCGCCCGCCACCGCGACGACCGTGGCCCGGACTGGACCACGCTTGAGGCCCCGCTTGATATCGCTTCGGCTCTTGCCGCTTGCGACCCCGCCGGGGCCATTCTGCTCGATTGCGCCACGCTCTGGCTGTCCAATGCGCTGCTGGCAGGCCAGAACCTCGACGACGCCACTCAGGCGCTGTTGGATACCCTTGAAACCAGCCCCGCCCCTGTTGTTATTGTCTCAAACGAGGTCGGCTGGGGTATCGTTCCCGAAAACGCGCTCGCCCGCCAGTTCCGCGACGCGCAGGGCCGCCTGAACCAAAAAATTGCCGCACGCGCGCGCCTTGTCATCGGGGTGATGGCTGGCCTGCCCTTCACCCTGAAGGGTAGCCTGCCGGAGGGTATCTTGTGACGCGCCTGCACCTTGTGCGCCACGGCCCGACCCACGCCAAAGCCATGATCGGCTGGACAGACCTGCCCGCCGACCTGTCGGACCATGCCGCCATTGCAAGGCTTTCGGCCCATCTGCCCCCTGATGCCGCGCTGATCTCTTCCGACCTGTCGCGCGCCATCACCACCGCAGATGCGCTGGCGCTGCCCACGCGCAAACGTCTGCCGCACGATCCGGCCCTGCGCGAGTTGCACTTCGGTGCCTGGGAAATGCAGACCTTTGCGCAGGCCGAGGCCGCAGATCCGGCCCATATCCGCGCCTTCTGGGAAACCCCCGGCACCATTCGCGCGCCGGGGGGCGAGGGTTGGGATGACATAAGCACACGCATCGCTGCCGCACTCGACCGCCTGCCGGATCATGCGATCGCCGTGTGCCACTTCGGGGCCATCCTCGCCGCCCTGCAATGCCGGCTTGGCCTGACCGCACAGGACGTGTTTCAGCACAAGATCGACAACCTGTCGGTCACAGAGCTGCACAAAACGCAAGCTGGCTGGGAGGCGGTGCGCATCAATCACATTCCGTGATGAGCCACCCCATAAATCATCGTTTTCCCGGCTGCCTGCTCTGTCGTTAGCTGAACCTACCCAAGCCAAGGAGCGCGACAGATGACCGTCCCCTATGATCTCGTGATCGGCGACCGCGCCTATTCAAGCTGGAGCCTGCGCGGTTGGTTGCTGTTTGACGCCTTCGGCATCCCGTACAAACAGCACAAGGCCCGGCTTTACACGGATGAGCTGCCAACCCTGCTCAAAGCCTTCCACCCCGCCCGCACCGCGCCCACCATCCGCACCCCCGACGGCGTTGTGATCCCCGAAAGTCTGGCGATTGCCGAAGAGCTTGCCGCGCGCCACCCTCAGATGGGCATCTGGCCGGCAGAGCCGAAACCCCGCGCCATCGCCCGGGTGCTGGCAGCGGAAATGCACGCAGGCTTCACCGCCCTGCGGTCGCATTGCCCGATGAACCTGCGCGTCAGCTACACTGATTGCGCCCCGCCGCAAGGCGTGCTGGATGATCTGACCCGGCTGGAAACCATCTGGGCATGGGCATGGCAGGAAACCGGCGCAACCCACTGGCTGTGTGGCGATTACTCCGCCGCCGACGTGTTCTTTGCCCCGGTCGCCAGCCGCATCGCCACCTACAACCTGCCGGTCGGTGCCCGCGCGATGGAATATGTGCAGGCGCATCTGGCGCACCCATCATTCCGCCAATGGCGCGCCATGGGTCTGGTCGATGGCGCAGATCAGGAATTTTACCGCCGCGACTACCCGACACGGCTCTGGCCCGGCCCCACCCCCCTGCCCGCCCGCGCAGTGGATGGGACCGGGGCAGAAAACACCGCCTGCCCCTATTCGGGAAAGCCCATCACCCATGTGATGGAACTGAACAAACGCCGCTTCGGCTTTTGCAACGCCTTTTGTCGCGACAAAACCGTGGCCGATCCGGAAGCCTGGCCGAAATTCATGGCACTTGTTTAACCAAGGCCGTTAACCATTCGCTAACCCCACCCCATTAACCCGTTGGTAAGGGATCGGGGTAAAGCAATGGTGGCCAAAGCCTATACTGTCGCCTTTGAAGGCGTCGAAGCGCGTCTGGTCGAAGTGCAATGTGCCGTTTCGCCCGGCATGCCCGGCTTTACCATCGTCGGCCTGCCCGACAAAGCGGTGTCCGAAGCGAAAGAACGGGTGCGCGCTGCGCTCAGCGCCATGTCCATTGCCCTGCCGACCAAGAAGATCACCGTCAACCTGTCGCCTGCCGACCTGCCGAAGGAAGGCTCGCATTTCGACCTGCCCATCGCATTGGCTCTGCTCGCCGCAATCGACATCATCCCCAAGGATGAGGTGGAAGGCACGGTGGCCTTGGGCGAACTTTCCCTCGACGGTCGGCTGATCGCAGTAATTGGCGCGCTGCCCGCCGCGATGGCCGCCGCCGAAAGCGACCGCGCCCTGCTGTGCCCCCGCGCCTGCGGGGCCGAGGCCGCCTGGGTCGGGGCCACCGAAGTGCTCGCCGCCGCCTCGCTGGACGAAGTGGTGCGCCACTACACCGGCCAATGCCCGCTGCCACCGGCCGAGGCGGGCGAGGTTCTGGCCCGCAGCAGCGGCCGCGATCTGGCCGAGGTCAAAGGTCAGGAACGCGCCAAACGTGCACTGGAAATCGCGGCAGCAGGCCGCCATCATATGCTGATGGTCGGCACGCCGGGCTCGGGCAAATCCATGCTGGCCGCACGCCTGCCCGGCATCCTGCCGCCCCTCTCGGCGGTCGAGGCGCTGGAAACCTCGATGATCCACTCCCTCGCCGGGCTCTTGACCGAAGGCGGCATCTCGCGCGACCGCCCGTTCCGAGAACCGCATCACACAGCGTCGATGGCCGCGATCATCGGCGGCGGCAAAGGCGCGAAGCCGGGCGAGGTCAGCCTTGCCCATAACGGGGTGCTGTTTCTGGACGAGTTCCCGGAATTCCCCCGGCAGGTGTTGGAAACCCTGCGCCAGCCGATTGAAACAGGCGAGGTGATGGTGGCCCGCGCCAATGCCCATATCCGCTATCCGTGCCGGTTTTTGCTGTTGGCCGCAGCCAACCCCTGCCGCTGCGGCTATCTCTCCGATCCGGCCCGCGCCTGCGCCAAAGCGCCGCTTTGCGGCGACGATTATCTGGGCCGGATCTCGGGGCCGCTGATGGACCGCTTTGACCTGCGCGTCGATGTGCCACCCGTCGCCTATACCGACCTTGACCTGCCCGCGACGGGAGACTCCTCCGCCACCATCGCCGCCCGCGTGGCCACGGCCCGCAGCCTGCAATCGGCGCGCTACGCCGATGACGAAGGCCTGCGTGTCAACGCCGATCTGGAAGGCAGACGGCTGGAAGAGGTGGCCACCCCGGATGCCGAGGGCCGCGCCCTGATCTCCCGCGTGGCCGAACGCATGGGGCTGACCGCGCGTGGCTACCACCGCGTGCTGCGCGTCGCCCGCACCATCGCCGATCTGGACAGATCGACCGAGGTACGCCTGCCGCATGTGGCCGAAGCTGTCAGCTACCGCTTTGCGGCGGGCTCAAAATCATAGTCACGGTGAAGGACAAACGTTCTGCGAAAGTTCTCATCGCCAACCCGTCAATCCTTGCCAACATCAGGACGCGCCAGCCCTCACGCCCGCTTGGCCTCGATGACTTCCCAGATCCGCGCCGCCGTATTGGTCCCGTCAAACCGCTCCAGCTCCTGTATCCCGGTGGGAGAGGTCACATTGATCTCGGTCAGCCAGTCGCCGATCACGTCGATGCCCACAAACACCTGTCCGTTGTCGCGCAACACGGGCCCGATCGCGGCACAGATCTCCAGATCGCGCGCTGTCAGCCCCACCTGCTCGGGCCGCCCCCCGGCATGCATGTTCGACCGGGTCTCCCCCTCTTGCGGCACCCGGTTGATCGCCCCCACCGGCTCCCCGTTCACCAGAATCACCCGCTTGTCCCCGGCCGACACTGCAGGCAGAAACTTCTGCACAATCAGCGGCTCCCGGTTCATGCCGGTAAACATCTCGTGCAGGCTGGCCAGATTGCGGTCATTCGGGTCAAGCCGGAACACCCCCGCCCCGCCATTGCCGTAAAGGGGCTTCAAGATGATGTCCCCATGCCGCGCCTTGAACGCCCGGATCGTTTGCAGATCGCGCGCAATCGCCGTCGGCGGGGTCAGGTCCGGAAACCGCAGCACCAGCAGCTTTTCAGGAAAATTCCGAACCCAGAACGGATCGTTCACCACCAACGTTTTCGGATGGATCATCTCCAGCAGATGCGTCGTGGTGATATAGCCCATGTCAAACGGCGGATCCTGCCGCAGCCAGACCACATCCATCTCGGCCAGATCGATCTCGACCTCCGGCCCGAAGCTCACATGATTTCCAATTTCACGCCGCAGCTCGATCCAGAACCCCCGCGCCACCACCCGCCCCTCGACAAAAGCCAGCCGGTCCGGCGTGTAATAGAACAGCGCATGCCCCCGGGCCTGCGCCTCCAGCGCAATCCGAAACGTGCTGTCGGCATTGATGTTGACCGACCCGATCGGGTCCATCTGCAGGGCAACCTTAAGCGGCATGGGCAATCCTCCGTGATTGCGGCAGCATTGGCGCAAAGCGGGGAAAGATGCAAACCGTCACGCGGCGAACGCGTTTTCCAGAACCTCGATCCGGCCCGCTCCGTCGACCAGCGCCACGTCAAACCGCACCGGCGTCAGCGACCCGGCGGGTTCTGTGCCGATAAAGCATTCGGCCGATGCACATATCCGTGCCATCTGCCGGGCTGATACCCTTTCAGCAGCCACCGCAAAGCTGCGCGCCTGCTTGACCTCGATAAAGATTACCTCTGCGCCGTCACGGGCAATCAGGTCAATCTCGCCACCCGGGCCACGCCACCGCCGCGCAATCACCTGCCGTCCGGACCGGTCATAAAATTGCGCAACCTGATCTTCGGCCGAGGTCCCGGCATAATAGCTCGTGCGTCCGCCCATCCCAATTCCTTTCCCGACAAACCCCACGCCTCAGCAAGCGGAGCCTGTTTTCACACATCCTTCGCCGGCCGGGGCCGCGACAGCGCAAGCTGATAGACGTCGCGCCGTGGTACGCCATAGGCATCGGCAATGGCCGCTGCCGCATCCTTGACCGACATGCTGGCCATCGCCTTGTCCAGGGCGGCCTCGACCGTTTCTGCATCGGCCTGCACCACCGCCCCGCGGTCGATAAGCAACACGATTTCTCCTTTCACATCCCGCCCATCATAGGCTGATACCAGATCGGCCAGTGTGCCGCGTGTCACTTCTTCAAACCTTTTCGTCAGCTCCCGGCACACCACCGCCTGTCTCTCTTCTCCGAACACTTGCACACATTCCCCTAATGTTTCTCTAATGCGTTTCGGACTTTCATACAGAATAAGCGTCGCCTGTGTCCGCACCAGCTCGTCCAGGAACCTGCGCCGCGCCGCTTTGGCAGAGGGAGCAAACCCAGCGAACAGGAACCGGTCTGACGGCAATCCCGACACGGTCAGCGCGCACAAAACCGCCGATGCGCCAGGGGCGGCCAGCACCGGCAAACCTTCAGCAATCGCCGCCCGGGCCAGCCCGAACCCAGGGTCTGATATAAGCGGCGTTCCCGCTTCTGACGCATAGACCACCGATTTGCCCTCGCTCAAGGCCCGCATCAGCCTGGGCAGGGCCTGCGCCTCGTTGTGCTCGTGATAGGGCACCAGCGGTCGATCCTTCAGGGCAACCCCATGAATTTCCATCAGATGCCGCAGGCTGCGAGTGTCTTCGGCCGCCAGCACATCGGCCCTGGCCAGCAGATCCAGCGCCCGCAGCGTGATATCGCGCGCAGCACCAATCGGGGTCGACACGAAATGCAGGCCCGGCGGAATGTCGCGCGCCGGAGGCGTATGCAGGTCGATGCGGGCAGAGTCATCACTTTCGGCGGTCATCGGGCTGGTCCTGACAAGTTTACTTCGTCCGTCAATGCCCTTAAGTTCAGCCTTCAAAGCTGCGCCCTTCGGGAAGAGGAAGTCCATATGTTGTCTGTTATACGCCGGGCCCGCAAGTCGCTGGGTCATGCGGCCCTTGCGGTGGCTGCGCTCGCACTTGCCGCCTGCCAGCCTGCTGGCAGCCCCGGAACCGGTTCGGCACTCGATTCGTCGGCCCCGGTGGTCGTGGCGCTGCTGGTGCCCTCGGGCTCGGGGCAGGCCAGTGACGAGCTGCTGGCCCGGTCTCTGCAGAATGCGGCCCGGCTGGCGATTTCCGATCTGGGCACCACCCGGATCGACTTGCGCGTCTACAACACTGCAGGCCAGCCCGCCTCGGCACAGGCCATGGCGACCCGAGCCATCGACGACGGCGCTCAGATCATCCTCGGCCCGGTCTTCGCGCAAGAGGCGAATGCCGCCGGAGCCGCCGCTGCGGCGCGCGGCGTCAATGTGCTGGCGTTTTCCAACAACCCCGACATTGCCGGCGGTAATGTCTTCATCCTTGGCCAGACCTTCGGCAACACAGCCGACCGGCTGGCCGGCTATGCGGTGCGCAATGGCAAGCCACGAATCATGGTGGTCCATGAGCAGAACACCGCCGGCCAGCTGGGCCGTCGGGCCATCGAACAGGGCGTGGCCCGGGCCGGTGGCTCTGTCGTTGCGGTCGGCTCTTATGAATTTTCGCAAAATGGCGTGCTTTCCGCGGCACCGCGCATTGCCGCGACCGCGCGCGACAACAACGCCGATGCCGTCTTCCTGACCGCCGATACGGCGGGGGCGCTGCCCCTGGTCAGCCAGATTCTGAACGACAACGGCCTTGGCCCGGCGGTCACCCAGTTCATCGGTCTGACCCGCTGGGATATTCCGCAGGCCACCCTAGGCCTGCCGGGTGTGCAGGGCGGCTGGTTTGCCCTGCCCGATCCGGGCCGGTATCAGCAATATCAGAACCGCTATCAGGCCGCCTTCGGCGAGCCGCCGCACCCGATCTCGGGCCTTGCCTATGATGGCATCGCCGCGATCGGTGCCTTGCTGAAACAAGGCCGCACAACCACGCTGAACGGGCAGGCGCTGACGCAAGCCGCAGGGTTTGTCGGGGTGAACGGCATCTTCCGCCTGCGCTCTGATGGACAGAACGAACGCGGTCTGGCAGTGGCCCAGATCCGCAACAATCAGGTCGTGATCATTGACCCTGCGCCGCGCAGCTTCGGCGGCTTCGGGTCATAAGGCCGGACCTGTGGCGCGCCCCGCCGCCACCCGGTCACCGCTTTTGGGTGCAGCCGCTGCCACGGCTGCGCCCAAAAGCGCTTCGCCCGACATGCTTTTGTCCCACGACCGGATCATCGACCCTGCCGCCTGTCTGGCGGTCATTGCGCAAGAACTGAGCGCTCATCCCGGCCCTGACAGCCGGGACATGCGCGGTATTGCGGTCCGCCACCTGGCAGAGGTCCGGGCGCGCGGCAATGCCGCCCTCGCCGAGGCCTTCCTCGCGCGCCCACGCGACGCCCGCGCGCTCGTGCTGGGCCAGTCGGTGCTGACCGACGGGCTGGTGCGCATCCTGCTCGATGTGGCCTGCCGCTGGCTGCACCCGCTGTCGAACCCGACCGAATCAGAGCGCATCGCCGTGGTGGCCGTGGGCGGCTATGGCCGCGCTGAAATGGCCCCGGCCTCGGACGTAGACCTGCTGTTCCTGACGCCTTGGAAAACCACGCCCTGGGCCGAAAGTGTGGTCGAATCCATGCTTTACATGCTGTGGGACCTCAAGCTCAAGGTCGGCCACGCCACCCGCACCGTCAAGGATTGCATCCGTCTGGGACGCGAAGACATCACCATCCGCACAGCCCTTTTGGAACACCGCTTCATCGCCGGGTACGAGCCCCTGGCGACCGAGCTTGGTGACCGGCTGTGGGCGGATCTGTTCCGCAACACCGGTCCCGAATTCATCGAATCCAAACTTGCCGAACGGGCCGAACGCCACAAACGGCAGGGCGGCCAGCGCTATCTGCTGGAACCCAATGTCAAAGAAGGCAAGGGCGGCTTGCGCGACCTGCAGACCCTGTACTGGATCGGCAAATACCTGCACCGTGTGCCCGCCGCGCGCGAACTGGTGGCCATCGGCCTGTTCCGCCCCGAAGAATACGACACCTTCCGCACCGCCGAGGAATTCCTCTGGGCTGTCCGCTGCCACCTGCATTACATCACCGGCCGCGCCATGGACCAGCTGACTTTCGACTTGCAGGTCGAGGTCGCCGACCGCATGGGCTACCGTGACGCAAACGGCCGTCGCGCCGTTGAAATCTTCATGCAGGACTATTTCCGCCAAGCCACCCGCGTGGGCGAGTTGACCCGCATTTTCCTGACCGAACTCGAAGCCCGTCACGCCAAGCCCGAAGCCAGCCTGTTCGGCATCTTCAAGCGCAAGAAACGGGTGCGCGAGGGCTATCGTCTGGTGCAGGGCCGTATCGACGTGATCGACGAAGTCGCCTTCCTGACCGACCCGCTGAACCTGCTGCAGATCTTCGAGGAGGCGCTGCGCACCGGGTACTTGTTGCACCCCAATGTCATGCGGATGATCGCAGCCAATCTGGCGCTGATCGACGACACCGTGCGCGACAACCCCGAGGCGGTGCGACTGTTCACCGACATGCTGCTCAAACATGGCAATCCTGAACGCGCCCTGCGCCGGATGAACGAACTGGGCGTCCTGGGGGCCTTCATCCCGGACTTCGAACGCATTGTCGCCATGATGCAGTTCAACGTCTACCACCACTACACGGTGGACGAACACATCATCCAGTGCATCTCTGTGCTGGCCCAGATCGAACGCGGCGAGCTGGTGGAGGAGCTTCCCATAGCCACCGGCATCCTGTCCGCCGGGATCAACCGCAAGGTGCTGTACGTTGCTTTGCTGCTGCATGATATCGGCAAGGGCCGCCCCGAGGATCATTCGATCATCGGCGCTCAAATGGCCCGCCGCATAGCGCCGCGTCTTGGCCTGACCCATGACGAGACGGAAACCGTCGAATGGCTGGTACGCTACCATCTGCTGATGTCCGACATGGCGCAAAAGCGCGATATCGGTGATCCGCGCACATTGCGCGATTTCGCCAAGGCGGTGAAAACCCGCAAGCGGTTGGATCTGCTGACTGTGCTGACCGTCTGCGACATCCGCGGCGTTGGCCCCGGCACCTGGAACAACTGGAAGGCTATGCTGCTGCGCCGTTTGTATAATGAAACGGCCGGGGCGCTGGAAAACGGGCTGGAAAACATCAACCGAACCCAGCGCGAGGATGAAGGCAAAAAAGCCCTGCGCGAGGCGCTGTCCGACTGGCCGCAGGCAGATATCCGCGCCGAACTGGCCCGGCATTACCCACCCTACTGGCAGGGTCTGCCCACCGAGACGCAGGCCGTCTTCGCCCGCCTGCTGCGCGGGCTTGCCGATGACGAAATCCGCATCGATCTGCACCCCGAACCCGACCGCGACGCCACCCGCGCCGCATTTGCGCTGGCCGATCATCCGGGCATCTTCTCGCGTCTGGCTGGAGCCTTGGCCCTTGTCGGGGCCAATGTGGTCGACGCCCGCACCTATACCTCAAAAGACGGCTATGCCACGGCGGTGTTCTGGATGCAGGACTCTGAGGGCAAACCCTATGACGAGGCCCGCCTCCCCCGCCTGCGCGCCATGATCGACAAAACCCTGCGCGGCGAGGTTGTCGCCCGCGACGCGCTCAAAGACCGCGACAAGGTGAAAAAGCGCGACAGCGAATTCCGCTTTCCGACCCATATCATGTTCGACAACGAAGGGTCAGACATCTACACCATCATCGAGGTGGATACCCGCGACCGGCCCGGCCTGCTGTATGATCTGACCCGCACGCTGGCCAATAACAACATCTACATCGCCTCCGCCGTGATCGCGACCTATGGCGCACAGGTGGTGGACAGCTTTTATGTGAAAGACATGTTCGGCCTGAAAATGCATGCCAAACCCAAACAGGACGCGCTGGAAAAAAAGCTGCGTCAGGCCATCCTTGAAGGCCGGGAGCGGGCCACGCAATGAAGCCGATCCGCCTGATCCGCTCGATCATGGTGGTCGGCGGCTGGACGCTGCTGTCGCGCGGTGCCGGTTTCGCCCGCGACATCCTGATGGCCGCGTATCTGGGGTCCGGGCCGGTGGCGCAGGCTTTTCTGATCGCCTTTTCCCTGCCCAACATGTTCCGCCGCTTCTTTGCCGAAGGCGCGTTCAACATGGCCTTCGTGCCGATGTTCGCCAAAAAGCTGGAAGGCGGCGAGGATGCAAAGGGCTTTGCCCGCGATGCCTTCAGTGGTCTGGCCGCCATCCTGCTGGTGTTCTCGCTGCTGGGCACGCTGGCCATGCCGTGGCTGGTCTGGGCCATGGCTTCGGGCTTTGCGGGCGACGAACGCTTTGATCTGGCGGTGGTCTATGGCCGGATAGGATTTTCTTATATCCTGTTCATCAGCCTTGTGGCGCTGCTGTCGGGCGTGCTCAACGCCTTTGGCCGCTTTACCGAAGCGTCCTTTGTG
This sequence comes from Pseudotabrizicola sediminis, assembly GCF_004745575.1. Taxonomy (GTDB): domain Bacteria; phylum Pseudomonadota; class Alphaproteobacteria; order Rhodobacterales; family Rhodobacteraceae; genus Pseudotabrizicola; species Pseudotabrizicola sediminis. The sequence goes on from NZ_RPEM01000003.1 coordinate 338,102, forward strand.
CCGGTGCTGATGAACCTGATGTTCATCGTCGCCATGCTGCTGGCCGATCGTTATGGATGGGATATGGGGCTGACACTGGCATGGACGGTGCCCGTCACCGGTGTGGCGCAACTGGCCTTCACATGGTGGGCCACTGCGCGTGTGGGCTTTGCGCCAAAGCCCGCATGGCCGAAGATGACGCCGGAACTGAAACACCTGTTCATCGTCGCGGCCCCCGCCGTTCTGGCGGGCGGGGTCATCCAGATCAACCTGCTGGTGGGCCGTCAGGTCGCCAGCTTTACCGATGGCGCGGTGGCCTGGCTGTCCTATGCCGACCGGCTGTATCAGCTGCCCCTGGGCGTGGTGGGCATCGCCATCGGCACCGTGCTCTTGCCCGACCTCTCACGCCGCCTGCGCGCGGGCGATGCGCAGGGCGGGCGCGACAGCTTCAACCGGGGCAGCGAATTTGCGATGGCGCTGACCATTCCGGCGGCGGTGGCGCTGGTGGTGATCGCCATGCCGCTTTGTGCCGTGCTGTACCAACGCGGCGCCTTTGGCGCGGATGACACCGCCAATACCGCCATGGCACTGGCGGCCTATGGTCTGGGCCTGCCCGCCTTCATGCTGCAAAAAATGCTGCAACCTCTGTATTACGCGCGCGAAGACACCAAGCGCCCGTTCCGCTATGCGGTGATCTGCATGATCGTGAATGCGGTCATCGCCATCGGGCTGATGCCGCTGATCGGCTTTGTCGCGGCGGCACTGGCCACCACCCTTTCCGCTTGGGTCATGGTCTGGCAACTCTGGCGCGGCAGCCGCGGCATGGGGCCAGCGGCGCAGTTCGACGACCGGTTCCGCGCCCGCGCATGGCGCATTCTGCTTGCCGCCTTTGGCATGGGCGCAGTGCTGTTTGGCGCGATGACCGCCCTTGGCCCGATGCTGGGCACTGCCGGATTGCGCTATGCCGGGCTGGCCCTGCTGATCGGCGCGGGCATTGTCAGCTACTTCGCCTTCGGCGCGCTGATCGGTGCCTTCCGGCTGTCGGATTTCAGATCGGCCCTGCGCCGCCCGCGCGGCTGAGGCGGCTCGAAAGCTGAAAGTGTCTTACCGGACAGTTTCACGGCATTGTTATTAAAAGGTTTCGACTCTTGCAGAACAGCGGACAGCTACCGCTGCCGCACCTTCTCCAGCACCCGCGCCCAGCCCCCCGGGCTGACCACGAAGGACAGCACAAACCCGGTGACAAAGCCGGTCAGGTCGGCCACCCATTCATAGCCCCCCCCGAACAGCAGGCCGAACAGAAGCTGAAACGCCAGCAGGAACCCGATCAGCGTAAAGGCCCGGTATTTGTTGGCCCCGACCGCCGCCAGATTGACCCACAAGAGAAAGGTGAACCCCCCGATCAACCCATACACCGCCGGATACCCCCCGATCAGCGGGGCCTGAACCCCCGGCAGCACAAGCGTGTACACCAAGGCCCCAACGATGGCCGAGGTGAAGAAAATCAGCAGCACCGCCCACCAGCGGAACACCTCCCCCACCATCTTTCCCAGCGCCAGCAGGATGACGACGACAAAGATCACATGGGTCAGGTTGCCATGCACGAACGGGTAGGTCACCAGCCGGTGCAGCCCATCAAGCGGGAACTGCCCGGTCTGCAAGAAATACCGCATCAGCTCGGGACGGTAGGCAAACCGCTCCAGCGCCTGCAAGCGCCAGCCGATCCCCTCCGCCCCGCCCACCAGCCCCGCCCCGGCAGCGGCCAGCACCAGTTCCAGCGCAATCATCGGCAAGGCCAGCGCCCAGACCACCAGCGGCAACGGGTTCAGTGGGGCGGCGTTCATGTCTTGCATCGGGCTCTCCTGCGGGGCCAGCGCGATTGACGCCCCCTTGCCCATGGATTACGCCAGCCAGATCGCTTTATCCAGATGGAGACGACCATGTCAGAGCCTTCGGCGGTCCAAACGCCGCAAGCCTTCAGCCCTCGCATCTTTTCAGGCATCCAGCCCTCGGGCGGGCTGACCCTTGGCAATTACCTCGGAGCCCTGAAACGCTTTGCCGAGAAGCAGGACGAGGGGACCCAGACGATTTACTGTCTGGTCGACATGCATGCCATCACCGTCTGGCAAGACCCGGCCAAGCTGCGCCAGCAAACCCGCGAAGGGGCTGCGGCCTTCATCGCCTCGGGCGTCGATCCGGCGCGGTCGATCCTGTTCAACCAGAGCCAGGTCAGCGCCCATGCAGAACTGGCGTGGATCTTCAACTGCGTCGCCCGCCTGGGCTGGATGAACCGGATGACCCAGTTCAAGGACAAGGCGGGCAAGAACGCCGAAGCGGCCAGCCTTGGCCTTTACGCCTATCCCGCGCTGATGGCCGCCGACATCATGGCCTATCACGCCACCCATGTGCCAGTGGGCGAGGATCAGAAGCAGCATCTGGAGCTGACCCGCGACATCGCGATCAAGTTCAACCACGACTACGGGGTGGAGTTCTTCCCTATCGTTGAACCGATGATCGAAGGGGCTGCCACCCGCGTGATGTCCTTGCGTGATGGCACCAAGAAGATGTCGAAATCCGACCCGTCGGATCAGTCGCGCATCAACCTGACCGATGATGCCGATGCCATCGCCACCAAGATCCGCAAGGCCAAGACCGACGCGGAACCGCTTCCCGACACTCTGGACGGCCTGAAAGACCGGCCCGAGGCGCGCAATCTGGTGAACATCTACGCCGCCCTTGCCGGAATGTCGGCGGCAGAGGTGATCGTGGAGAACGCCGGTTCCCTGTTCGGAACGTTCAAACCAAAGCTGGCAGAGCTTGCGGTTTCGGTGATGGCCCCGATCACGACCGAGATGAACCGGTTGATGCAAGACCCCGCCGAGATTGACCGCATCTTGGGCGCAGGGGCAGACCGGGCCGAGGCGATTGCCCGGCCCATCCTCGACCAGGTCTACGATATCACCGGCATGATCCGGTCGCGGCGCTGATGGTTCGGGGCGGTTCACGCCGCCCCTTTGAGCGCCGGAAAAGCGCAGTGCCCCCGGCGTGGGCTATGCGATGCTGAAGGCAATGAAAACTCTGTCACGGGCCTTTTTGCTGTTTTTGCTGATCGGGTCTCTGGCGATGACTTTGCGGTCTGGCCTTCAGATCGCAGACAATCCGGCACTTTCCCCCATCATCGACCGCACCGCTGCCGAGATCGCGGCGCTGACCGACCGGATGATGGCGCGCGAGGCCACGCCAGAACGGCTGGACGCGCTGATCACCGCCCGGGTGGCGGAAGAGCCGCGCAACTGGGTGGCGCTGCAGGCGCTGGCCGAGGTGTTGGCGGAACAGGGCCTCTCACTGCCCGTCGCGTACCAGCAGGCGTGGGAAGAAGACTCGGGGCTGATGGCGCTGTCAGGCGACTGCCTTGGCTGCATCTGGGATATCAGCACCTGTTCGCTGTCCACCGCGCTGATTTGCAAAGCTCCGATCTTGCTGACTCCGGTAGAGGACTTGCGCGGCGTCGTTCGGGCGGGGGCCGATTACAGCATGGGTCAGACGGTGGATCAGCTTGACCTTGGGCTGTCGGTGGTGGGGCTTGCGGCAACGGCGGCAATTGTGGGAACGGGCGGCACATCGGCCACGATAAAGGCCGGGACGGCCACGATCCGGCTGGCGCGGGGGATGGGCCGGTTGTCTCCCGCGCTGACCGCGCGGGTGGCGGGGGCGGTGACCGATGGCATCCGCTGGGCCGATCTGCCAAAGGTGCGCGGCACGGATGACGCGGTGGCGCTGCTGCGGGTTGAGGCGTTCCGTCCGCTGGCCGACACCGTCACCGACCTTGGCCGCGTAGCCGATGCGACGGGGCCGGTGTCCGCGCTGCATCTGCTGCCGCTGGTGGATGATGCGGTGGATGCGCGGCGTCTTGCACGGGCGTCCGAGGCCTTGGGGGCGCGGACCGTGTCGCGCGCCGAGGTGCTGGGCAAATCGCGGCTGCTGCGCGCGACGGTGCGGATCAGCGATACCGCTATCGGATTGATCGCCGGGCTGGTCGGCACGCTGATCTCGCTCGCTCTGATGCTGGTGGGGGCTGTGCAGACGGCAGTGCTTCGCGGTTTGCGGCGCAGTGTCACATGACTGATTCCATACCGCGCTAGCGTTTCCCCTGACGGGCGGGCCTGTCCCCCAATTCAGCTGCCTTCTGGGTCCGTCCCCGGCCCCATGCAGCCCCGCCCTTTTTGCCCCCGGTCTGGTCCCCTCCGGATCGGGGGGCTTTTTCTCACAACCTCTGTGCGGTCGTGTGCCTATGTCACAAGCATCAGGCGAGGTATCTTGCTTTGAGTGCTCCGCTTATGGGGCTGACCCGAAGGAGGGCAAGATGACCAGCATTCACCCCGGCACCCGCGTGGGGCATGTTCACCTGAAGGTGGCGGACCTGGACCGCGCCATAGCGTTCTATTCCGGCATCCTGGGCTTTGGCCTGACGCAACGCCACGGCCCGCAGGCCGCGTTTCTGTCGGCGGGGGGGTACCACCACCACATCGGGCTGAACACCTGGGAAAGTGCCGGCGGCACCCCACCACCTGCGGGGCATACCGGGCTGTATCACACCGCGTTCCTGTTTCCCGACCGCAAGGCGCTGGCGCAGGTGTTCAGGCGGCTTGTTGACGCGCGCTGGCCGATTGACGGCGCGGCGGACCATGGGGTGAGCGAGGCGGTCTATCTGACCGACCCGGATGGCAACGGGGTGGAACTGTATGTCGACCGGCCCGAGGCGGACTGGCCGCGCGATGCCAGTGGTACGCTGGCCATGGTCAACAAACGCTTTGATCTGGCGGCCCTGCTGGCCGAAGCGGAGTAGGCCTTTACAGCGCGCTGCAAACCGCTTACGCCCGCCGGCTTGCGGTCAGGGGGCAACATGGCACAGGCACGCGTTTGCGGGGTGGATTTCGGCACCTCCAATTCCACCGTTTCGATTCCGGCGGGGTCCGGCGCAGAACTGATTGCGCTGGAAGGCGACCATGCCACCCTGCCGTCGGCGGTGTTCTGGGATGCCGAAGGCGCGCCCCCGCAGTTTGGCCGTGCCGCGATGGCTGCTTACGTCGAAGGCGATGACGGGCGGCTGATGCGCGGGCTGAAATCTGCGCTGGGGTCCGACCTCATTCACGAAAAAACCCGGGTCGGCAACCGGGCGATTGCCTTCACGCAGATCATCGGGCGCTTCTTTGGCCATCTGCGCGGCAAGCTGGAGGCCGCGCAGCCGGGGACCGATCATGTGGTTCTTGGGCGGCCCGTGCATTTCGTCGATGACGATGCGGGGGGCGACCAGGCCGCCCAGGATGTGCTGGAGGGAATTGCGCGCGAGGCGGGGTTTGCGCAGGTCGGATTCCAGTTCGAACCCATCGCAGCCGCGCTGGATTATGAAAGCCGGATCGCCGCTGAAGAACTGGTGCTGATCGTCGATATCGGCGGCGGCACGACCGACTTTTCGGTGATCCGGGTCTCGCCCGCTGGAGCGACGCGGTCTGACCGCAGCGACGACATTCTGGCCAATCACGGCTTGCGCCTTGGCGGCACCGATCTGGACCGGCTGCTGAGCCTTGACCATATCATGCCTGACCTTGGCCTTGGCTCTCTGGTGCATGGCGGCAAGGCCCCGATGCCGCAGCACTATTACCTCGATCTGGCCAGCTGGCACCGGATCAACACGATGTATGCGCCGGGTGTTGCACGTGAAATCAAAGAGTTGCGGCAGCGGGCCACCTCGCCCGATCTGCTGGACCGGCTGCTGTCGGTGCTTGATCAGCGTCAGGGCCATGCGCTCGCCATGGCGGCAGAGGCGGCGAAGATCGACCTGTCAGAGCAAGCCCAGACCAGAATTGCCATCGCCGCACTGACCGGGGGCCGCGACAAGGCGCTGTCGCGTACCGGGTTCGAGGCCACTGTGGAGCAGCCCGTTCTGCGGCTGACCTCTGGTCTGGCAGAAGTGCTGCGGCAGGCCGGGGTGACCCCGCGCGATATCGGCACAGTGTTCATGACCGGCGGTTCGGCCAGCCTGCCGGTGCTGCGCGACGCCGTCACCCGGTGCCTGCCGGGAACCCCGATTGCCACCGGCGACATGTTCGGCAGCGTCGGCACGGGTCTCGCACTGGATGCTGCGCGACGGTTCGCCTGACGCATCGCAAGGCTTGCGAGGCCACCGGCCATCGGCCATGATGCGCCCGCTTGGGGAGAATATCATGCGGAAGTTTCTTGTCGTGCTGGACGACAGTCGGGAATGCCTGAACGCAATGCGCTTTGCCGCGTTGCGGGCGGCCCATACGGGTGCAGGGGTGACGATTTTGTCGGTTATTCCGCCGGAAGAGTATCAGCACTGGATGGGTGTTGCCGATCTGATGCGGGCCGAAGCGCGCGAACGGATCGAGGCGCATTTCGAGGTCTTTGCCAAATGGATGCGCGACAAACAGGGGGTGAACCCCGATCTGGTCATCCGCGAAGGCGACCCGGTGACCGAGATCCTGAAGCTGGTGAACGAAAGCGACGAGATCGGCGTGCTGGTGCTGGGGGCAGGCAGTGACAAATCCGGCCCCGGCCCGCTGGTGACCCAGATGTCAAAGAACGCGGGCGGCCTGCCGATCCCGGTCACCATCGTGCCCGGTGAGATGTCGAAGGAACGGCTGGAACGGATCACCTGAGCCTTCATATCGGCACACTTGCGCCCTGCGCAGGGCGGGCTTGCGCACACAGACCTGTTGCTGCGCCGCAGCAAAGATTAGGTGGGTGGCAGGGAGGAGAGCACAAAGGACAGACCACCATGACCGCTCTCGTATCGTCAGACCATTTTCATCTTGCCTTGCCCGTCACGGCGCTGGAGCGCGCGCAAGACGCGACACTGGACTATTGCGCCACCACAGCCAAGGAACAGGCCCATGCAAAGCTGCGCGACATGTCCGCGCTGGAAACCATGTATGCCTATTTCGGTTCAGACGAGGCCTAGGCCTTTCAGGGTCTCAGGTTGACTTGTGGGTCGGCGAGGCCCATATCCAAGTAGAACCGTCGGAGATAGCAATGTTCATCCAGACCGAGTCGACCCCAAACCCCGCCACGCTGAAATTCCTGCCCGGTCTGACCGTGCTGGAGCTTGGCACCGCCGATTTCCCCAATGCCGAAGCAGCGCAGAAATCGCCGCTGGCCAAGCGCATCTTTGCGGCGGGTAACGTGACGGGTGTGTTTTTTGGCACCGATTTCGTGACGGTGACGAAGGCCGATGGTGCCGACTGGCAGCACATCAAACCCGCCATCCTTGGTGCCATCATGGAGCATTACCAGTCGGGTGCTGCGGTCATGGACGGCGAGGCGAAAGCTGCGGGCGGCCATGCCGAACACACCGGCGAAGATGGCGACATCGTGCGCCAGATCAAGGAATTGCTCGACACCCGCGTGCGCCCTGCAGTGGCGCAGGATGGGGGCGACATCACCTTCCACGGCTTTGAACGCGGCGTGGTTTACCTTCACATGCAGGGAGCCTGTGCGGGCTGCCCATCCTCGACCCTGACCCTGAAAATGGGGATCGAGAACCTGCTGCGCCATTACATCCCCGAAGTGACCGAGGTGCGCCCGGTTGCCGCCTGACACCATTCTGGCATTCGACACATCGGCGGCGCATTGCGCCGCCGCTTTGCTTTTGCCGGATGGCCGCTGTCTGATCCGGGGGGAAAACATGGCCAAGGGTCAGGCAGAACGCCTGCTGCCCTTGCTGGAAGAAGTGCTGGCCGAGGCCGGCATCGGCTGGCGCGATCTGACCGCGATCGGCGTCGGCACAGGGCCGGGAAATTTCACCGGCGTGCGCATTTCCGTGGCAGCGGCGAGGGGGCTTGCCCTGTCACTCGGCCTGCCCGCCATCGGCGTGACCCGGTTGGAGGCGCTGGCCCATGGCCTGCCGCGCCCGGTGACGGTGGTCGAAGACGCGCGGCGGGATGAGGTTTACGTGCAGCATTTCGGCATATCTGGTCCCGAACCGGCGACCTTACTGCCCCTTGTTGGTTTGAGTGTGGCCGGGCCGGTCACAGGCTCGGCGGCGGGAGGACTGGGGATGCCGGTTGTCCCCCCGCCGATTCCGATGGTTGAAGCCATCGCCCGAATTGCCGCAAGCCGTGCGCACGCCCCACAGCCGCGCCCGGCCCCGTTCTACCTGCGCGGGGCCGACGCCACCCCGCCCAGCGACCCGCCCCCGGTGATTTTCGATGCCTGACGTGGCCGAACTGGCGTCGATCCATGCCGCCTGCTTCACCCTGCCCCGTCCGTGGTCCGCACCCGAGATAAGGGCGCTCCTGGACAGCCCGCACGTCTTTCTGCTCTCCGAATCGGACGGCTTTCTGCTGGGCCGCGCCGTCGCGGGAGAGGCGGAACTGCTGACGCTGGCGGTTTTGCCCACAACGCAAGGCAGGGGTCTTGGCGGCAGGCTTGTGCAAGGTTTCCTGAGCGCCGCACAGGCCCGCGCCGCGACAACCGCATTTCTTGAGGTGGCCGCCGGAAACGACACCGCGATCAGGCTTTATGAACGCGCTGGATTCGCCCAGACTGGCCACCGGAAAGGGTATTACACCGCCCCGGACGGCCAGCGTCTTGATGCGTTGATCTTGTCCCGCACGCTCTGACGCAAGGTCAGACCAACGCTGGGGCGCCTTGAGTTTGATCGAAAGATCAAATCTTGCACGGCGCATTTCAAATGACACTTGACCCTGTCTCACGACACTGACCTAAATTGACGACGACCCTAGGCTTTCGTATCTGCGGGCAGCCCAAGGGCAAAGAAAAACGTAAACGTCGCAATGACAACCGGGAGAGTCTCGATGACCATGATGAAACACCTTTTGGGCGCAGCAGGCGTGCTTGCCCTCACCGTCGGCGCGGCCGCTGCGGAACCCGCGCTGATCTACGATCTGGGCGGCAAATTCGACAAGTCCTTTAACGAGGCCGCCTTCAACGGTGCCGAACGCTGGGCCAAGGAAACCGGCGGTTCTTACAAGGAAATCGAGATGCAGAATGAGGCCCAGCGCGAACAGGCGCTGCGCCGTCTGGCTGAAGCCGGGTCAAATCCGATTGTTACCACGGGCTTTGGCATGTCGGACCCGATTGCCACCGTGTCCAAGGACTTCCCCGATACCAAATTTGTCACCATCGACGGCTGGGTCGACCCGGCAGAGCATCCAAACGTTCTGACCGTCGGCTTTGCCGAGCATGAAGGATCCTATCTGGTTGGCATGATGGCCGCCCTTGCGTCGAAGACGGGAACGGTCAGCTTTGTCGGCGGGATGGACATTCCGCTGATCCGCAACTTTGCCTGTGGCTACGCGCAGGGGGCTGTTGCGGTGAACCCCGACATCAAGTTCATCTCGAACATGACCGGCACCACCCCGGCGGCATGGAACGATCCCGTCAAGGGCTCGGAATTGGCCAAGGCTCAGAAGTCGCAAGGCTCTGACGTGATCTTTGCAGCGGCGGGCGGCACCGGTCTGGGTGTTCTGCAAGCGGCTGCGGATGAAGGTATCATGTCGATCGGTGTCGACAGCAACCAGAACCACCTGCACCCAGGTTCGGTCCTGACCTCGATGCTCAAGCGCGTGGATGTGGCGGTCTACAACGCGATGATGCAGGGCGCAGAGCTGGATACCACCACTCAGGCGCTGAACCTTGCGTCGGACGGTGTTGGCTATGCAATGGACGAAAACAACGCCGAACTGGTGACCGCCGAGATGCAGGCCGCCGTGGATGCCGCCGCCGAACAGATCAAATCGGGCGCGCTGGTGGTACATGATTACCGCACCGACGACACCTGCCCGGCAGCGACGTTCTGATGGTCGCACCGGCTGACACCATGGGGCGGCAGGCAACTGCCGCCCCGTTTGCCATCGAGTTGAAGGGCATTTCCAAAGCCTTCGGCCCAGTGCAGGCAAACAAGGACATCAACATCTCCGTGCCGAAAGGCACGATCCACGGCATCATCGGTGAAAATGGCGCCGGGAAATCGACGTTGATGTCGATCCTTTACGGTTTTTACAAAGCTGACTCCGGTCAGATCCTTGTCGGCGGCACCCCGACCCCGATTCCCGACAGCCAGAGCGCCATCCGCGCCGGCATCGGCATGGTTTTCCAGCATTTCAAGCTGGTGCAGAATTTCACGGTGCTGGAAAACATCGTGCTGGGGGCCGAAGATGGTGCGCTTCTGAACACCTCGCTGGGCAATGCGCGGCGCATCCTGCGCGAGCTGGCGCAGGAATACGGGCTGGATGTGGACCCGGACGCGTTGATCGAAGACTTGTCCGTCGGCCATCAGCAGCGGGTGGAAATACTGAAAGCACTGTTCCGGCAGGCCGATATCCTGATTCTGGACGAGCCGACCGGAGTTCTGACCCCGGATGAAGCGGACCATCTGTTCCGCATCCTGCGCGGGCTGAAGGATCAGGGCAAAACCATCATCCTGATCACCCACAAACTGCGTGAGATCATGGAGGCGACCGATAACGTCAGCGTGATGCGGCGCGGGACCATGGTGGCCACGGTGAAAACCCGCGAGACCAGCCCCGAGCAGTTGGCCGAGCTGATGGTCGGCCGCAAGGTACTGCTGGAGGTCGAAAAGACCCCCGCCGTGCCGGGTAAGGTGGTGCTGTCGGTTGAAAACCTGCGCGTGCGTGACGAACACGGGGTCGAGCGGTTGAAGGGCATCAGTCTGGACATTCGCGCGGGCGAGATTCTGGGTATTGCGGGGGTTGCGGGTAATGGCCAGTCTGACCTGCTGGGGGCCCTTGGGGGCATGACCAAGGCCACGGGCCGCATCACGTTGAACGGGGTGGATCTGCCACTGTCCGGGGCAGGCGCAGATGGCCAGAGCCGCCGTGAGGCTGGCATCGCCCATGTGCCCGAAGACCGGCACCACCACGGGCTGATCCTTGATTTCACTGCGTGGGAAAACGTGGCCTTCGGCTATCACAACGATCCGAAATACCAGAAATCCGCCCTGTTCATGGACAATGACGCATTGCGCGCCGACACTGAAAAGAAGATGGCGACCTACGATGTGCGCCCGCCGATTGCCACGCTGGAGGCCAAGAATTTCTCGGGAGGGAACCAGCAAAAGATCGTGGTCGCGCGGGAAGTCGAACAGAACCCTGACCTGCTGTTGATCGGCCAGCCGACGCGGGGGGTGGACATTGGCGCGATTGAGTTCATCCATAAGCAGATCGTGGCTCTGCGCGATGCGGGAAAGGCCATTCTGCTGGTCAGCGTGGAGCTGGATGAAATCATGTCGCTGTCCGACCGCATCGCCGTGATGTTCGACGGCCAGATCATGGGAATGCGTGACCCGGCCACCACGGATGAGCGCGAGTTGGGCATGCTGATGGCCGGGATGGACGGCAAAACCGCCGGGGAGGCCGCCTGATGGACCGTTTGCCACGCTGGGCCGATATCACGCTGGTGCCATTGGTCAGCCTGCTGTTCGCCGCCGCGATTTCGGCGCTGGTGCTGCTGGTGATCGGGCAAAGCCCGGTCGAGGCGTTCAAGGTCATGGTCGATGGCGCCCTCGGCTCGCCCTATGGCTGGGGCTACACGTTGTATTATGCCACCAGCTTCATCTTTACCGGGCTGGCGGTCACGGTGGCGTTTCATGCCGGGCTGTTCAACATCGGCGGTGAGGGGCAGGCGCAACTGGGGGGGCTCGGCGTGGCGCTGGTTTGCCTGTCCCTTCCTTGGCCACACTGGACCGTTGCGCTGATCGCGGCCACGGCGGGCGCGGCGCTGTTCGGTGCGGCATGGGCCGCTGTGCCCGCCTATCTGCAGGCCAAACGCGGAAGCCATATCGTGATCACGACGATCATGTTCAACTATATTGCGGCGGCGCTGCTGGTCTATGTGCTGGTCGATGTGCTGCGCCCGACCGGGCAGATGGACCCGGCCTCGGCCCGCTTTCCCGTCGGCGCGCAACTGCCTGCCCTGAACGACATTCCCGGCTTCAACCTTATTTTTCAACGGCCCGTGCCCGCGAATGTGACCCTGCTGATCGCGCTGGCGATGGCTGTCGTCGTCTGGGCGCTGCTGTGGCGCACGCGGCTCGGCTATCAGATCCGCGCCTTTGGAAAATCCGAGGCGGCGGCGAAATACGCCGGAATCAATCCGGTGCGCATCACCATAATCGCCATGCTGATCTCGGGCGGCCTGGCCGGGATGATGAGCATCAACAATGTCATGGGCGAAGCGGAGCGGCTGTTGCAGAACTCGTCCGAAGGGGCCGGGTTCATTGGCATTGCCGTGGCGCTGATGGGGCGCAACCACCCGTTCGGCGTGGTGCTGGCGGCGCTTTTGTTCGGTTTCCTGTATCAAGGCGGCGCGGAGCTTGGGTTGTGGACCAATATCCCGATCGAGATGCGCATCGTGGTGCAGGGTCTGGTGATCCTGTTCACCGGTGCGCTTGATGTCATGGTGCGCATGATCCTGGAACGCCTGTTCCGCCTGTTCCGGTCGACAAAAGCAATGAGGGCCGCCTGATGGATTATGCGACCCTTCTGCAGCTTCTCGACACCACCCTCCGACTGGCAACGCCGCTGTTGCTGGCCTGCCTTGCGGGACTGTACTCGGAGCGTGCGGGCATCTTCGACATCGGGCTGGAGGGCAAGATGCTGGCTGCCGCAATGTCGGCGGGCGCGGTCGCCGCGCTGACCGGTTCGGCTTGGGCGGGATTGCTGGCCGGGATCGGCGCGTCGATGCTGTTTGCCCTTTTGCATGGCATTGCCGCCATCACCTTCCGCGGCAACCAGCTGATTTCCGGCGTCGCGCTGAACTTTCTGGCCTCAGGCCTGACGGTACTGATTGCGCAGGCCTTGTTCCAGCAGGGCGGTCGCACGCCGCCGCTGAGCGGCCCGGCCCGTTTCAACGCGATCACCTTGCCGGGGGCCGAGGCACTGCGCGAGGTGCCGCTGATCGGCCCGCTGTACTACGAAGTGATCTCGGGTCATTCGGTTCTGGTCTACATGGCATTTCTGATCGTGCCGCTGACCTGGTGGATTCTGTTCCGCACCCGGTTTGGCCTGCGCCTGCGTGCGGTGGGGGAAAACCCGGCCGCTGTAGATACGGCAGGCATTTCGGTGGTCGGGCTGCGCTTTGCGGCCGTTGGGATCACCGGGATCTTGTGCGGCATCGCAGGGGCCTACATGGCGACCGCGCTTCAGGCCGGATTTGGCCGCGAGATGACCGCCGGGCGCGGCTACATCGCGCTTGCCGCGCTGATCTTTGCCAAATGGCGCCCCGTTGCGGCGATGTGGGCCTGCCTGCTCTTCGGTTTCTTTCAGGCGCTCGCCCTGCGGCCCGATGTGGTGCAGGCGGTGGTGCAGGTCAGGGTGCCGGTGCCGCTCCTGGATGCCCTGCCGTACCTGCTGACCGTTCTGGTGCTGGCGGGGTTCGTCGGCAAAGCGATTCCACCACGCGCCGGGGGGCAACCCTATGTCAAGGAACGCTGAGCGGCGCGATTGAAATCAACCCCTGGGGTTTCACACCCCCCGGGGGATCAGCAGAAAGGCAGGCAGTATGAGCACCAGATCCGAAGCAAGCGCCCTGATCTGCGAGCGCGCAGGCGATGCGCCGGTGCGGATGGGGCTGATCCTGGGCTCTGGCCTTGGCCATCTGGCGCATTCGGTGGACGGGGTGGCCATTCCCTATGCCGATCTGCCCGGTTTCCCGCATGCCGCCGTCTCGGGCCATAACCCGAACCTGTATATCGGCACGTTGGAAGGCGTGCGGGTGGCGGTGTTCGGCGCGCGGGAGCATTATTACGAAAAGGGCAACCCGGCGGCGATGCGGCTGGCGTTGGAGGTGCTGAGCGATCTGGGTGCGGACAGCCTGATTTTGACCAATGCCGCAGGCTCCATGCGCACAGACATTCCGCCCGGCGATCTGATGCTGCTGTCCGATCACATCAACTATAACGGCCTCAACCCCTTGATCGGCGAGCTGACGGACGCCCGCTTCGTGCCGATGACCACAGCGCACGACCCGGATCTGCGCGCGGCGCTGCGATCCAGTGCGCTGGCCGAGGGAATCGACATCAAGGATGGGGTTTACGCCTGGTACTCGGGGCCTTCGTTTGAAACCCCTGCAGAGATCCGGATGCTGAAGATGCTCGGGGCCGATGCGGTTGGCATGTCTACCGTGCCCGAGGTCATTCTGGCACGATTTCTTGGCCTGCGCTGTGCCGCGATTTCCACCATCACCAACATGGCGGCTGGGATGTCGGATGAGCAGATCAGCCATGAACACACCAAGGCGATGGCCCCGATGGGTGCGGCAAAACTGGAACGCATCCTGCGGCATTTCCTGAGCAATCTCCGATGAGGCGGATCGGCGTTTGACTTCGCTGCCAAAGGCGCGCAAGCCTTTGGACTGACCGCCCTTTCCCCTGCCGGGGCCTGACATGCAGATCTTTCTTCCCATTGCCGATCTCTCGGTCAACCTGTTTCTGCTTCTGGGCATTGGCGGAGTGGTGGGCTTTTTGTCCGGCCTGTTCGGTGTGGGTGGCGGGTTTCTGATCACCCCCCTGCTGTTTTTCATCGGTATTCCACCGGCCATCGCGGTGGCGACAGGGGCCAATCAGGTGGTAGCCTCGTCGGTGTCGGGCGTTCTGGCGCAGGTCAAGCGCAAGGCGGTGGATTTTCCGATGGGCTTTGTGCTGCTGGCGGGCGGCCTTGTGGGATCGGCGTTGGGGGTCTGGGTGTTTGCCCGGCTGACGGCGGCCGGCCAAGTCGATCTGTTTGTGCAACTGTCCTATGTGCTGTTTCTGGGGCTGATCGGGCTGACCATGTTCTGGGAATCAGTCGTCGCGCTGCGCCGTGTGAACCGGCCCGGCGCACCGATCCGCCGGTCGCATACCCATAACTGGATCCACGGCTTGCCGTTCAAGATGAAGTTCCGAGCGTCCGGGCTGTACATCTCGGTCCTGCCACCGCTGGCGGTAGGGGCGCTTGTGGGGTTTCTGGCGGCGATCATGGGGGTCGGCGGCGGGTTCATCATGGTGCCTGCCATGATCTATCTGCTGGGGATGCCAACCAAGGTTGTTATCGGCACATCACTGTTCCAGATCATCTTTGTCACCGCCTTTACCACCGTGATGCATGCCGTCACCGCCAATACTGTGGATATGATGCTGGCGGTGCTGCTCATTCTTGGCGGCGTCATCGGGGCGCAGTTCGGGGCGCAGGTCAGCGGGCGGCTGAAAGCGGAACAACTGCGCATCCTGTTGTCGCTTTTGGTGCTGGGGGTGGCGGTCAAGATTGCGGCGGATCTGCTGCTGCGTCCGTCCGAGCTATACACAATCACTCCGGGGTTGCTGCCATGATCCGCGCGGCGCTGATATGGCTGCTGACCGCCCTGCCCGCCCTGGCCGCCAGCGAAGATATCGTCGCGGGGCTGAGCCAGAACCGCGTGTCGATCACGGCGGATTTTGACGGGTCCGAGATTCTGATTTACGGCGCGGTCAAACGGACGGCCCCGGCACCCGAGGGCGCATTGCATGTCATCATCACGGTTGAAGGTCCGTCCCGAGCGCTGACGGTGCGCAAGAAAGAGCGCACGGCGGGCATCTGGATCAACCGTGAGGCGGTGCAGATTGCCAGTGCCCCGTCTTTCTATGCGATTTCAACCACCGGCCATCTGCGCGACATTCTGACCGAGACCGAAAATCTGCGGCATCAGATCACCATTCCTCGGGCCATCCGTGCGGTCGGTATTTCGCAACAGGCGCAGAATGCGCCAGAATTTCTGGAGGCCCTGATACGTGTCCGCGAGGCGGAAGACCGCTATCGCTTGCGCGAAAGGTCAGTGCATTTTACCGAAGCCACGCTGTTCCGCGCGGACGTGGTTCTACCTGCCAATCTGACCGAAGGTCTGTACCGCGTACGCATCTTCCTGACCCGCGACGGGCAGGTGGTGGACAGGATCGAGCGTCAGATCAATGTCCGCAAAGAGGGGCTGGAGCGCTTTTTGTTCAACATGTCGCGCGATCAGCCGCTGATCTATGGTTTGCTGTCACTGCTGATTGCTGTCGGCGCAGGCTACGGGGCCTCTGCTGCGTTCCGGTTCATCAAGCGCTAGGGTGGCGCTATTCCGACGGATGGTCCGGCGGTTGCGGGATCAGGAAATGCCCGGTCCCCTGTGCAAACAAGCGGGCGCGATTGTCCTGCCACGCCTCGACATGCACGCTGGCATAGCGCCGGCCGGACCTGTTGATCCGCGCGCGTGCATAGGCGTCGCGCGGCAGGCCGGAACGCAGATAGTCGACCGTGAAATCAATCGTTTTGGGCAGGCGCACCGGTGCCATGTCGGCAGTGGGGTCAACCCGCCCGGCCTCAATCTCCTCCCAAAGGCTGCCCCAGGCCAGTTCGATGATCGCCGCCACCTCCAGAAAGGCCGCCGTCACCCCGCCGTGCAAGGCGGGCAGAGCTGGATTGCCGATCAGTTTCTCGTCAAACGGCAGGATCGCGGTCAGTTCATCACCACGCCGGTCGAACTGGATGCCGAGATAGGCAATATAGGGCACGCCGGACAGCAGCCCGCGCAAGGCACCATCCCGGCGTTGCTTGACCACTTGCACCGGTTCCGGGCGCTGCAGGGCCATTAGTTTGCTCCCTTCGGCCGGTCGAGCGTAAAGGCCCCGGTGGCCGCCGCGACAGGCCGCGTGGCATCTTCATCGCTGGCTGTCACCCGAACAAAGGCCACCGACCGCGTGACATGATAGCACTCTGCCCGAGCCGTAATCGCCTGCCCCGGTGTGGCCGCGCGGAAATAGTCGATCCGCAGATCCAGCGTCGCGGTCGAGGCGGGCGCGGTGGGGTGACACATCACCGCCGCCCCCGATGCGGTGTCCATCAGTGCCGAAACCGCGCCGCCATGAATGACGCCAGTGACCGGGTCGCCGACAAAGCGGGGATCATAGGGCATGGAAATCACGGCCTTGCCGTCGCCAAGGCTTTCAAACTCCATCCCCAGGGCGCGGGCATGCGGAATGGCTTCGATAAACTGCCGGGCAATTTGGATGATGTCGGTCATACTGGCTCCCTCACCGGCCATAATCCCCGCTTCACGCGCCACTGCAAGGCGCTTATTCCCTCGCTGACGTTGCGCGCAGGTTCATCCGCGCATAACCTTAACCGACGGAGGACCGCGATGACCGACACCAGCCGGCTCAGCTTCAAAGACATGTGCGTGCGGTTTGACGTCACTCCGCGCACGCTGCGCTATTACGAATATATCGAACTCCTCTCTCCGGAAAAGGAAGGACGTGCCCGGTTTTACGGCCCGCGCGAGTTGGCGCGGATGACATTGATCCTGCGTGGGCGGCGGTTTGGCTTCAGTCTGGAAGAAATCCGGCAATGGCTGCTGATGTACAGCAAGCAAGGCACCCGCCCGCAATATGAGACTTTTCTGGGTCTGGCAGATCGCCAGCTGTCCGAGCTGGAACGGCAAAAGGCGGACCTGGATGCCACGATCGACGATCTGCGCGCCCTGCGTGCCACCACGGTGGACGACTTGTCCAAGCTCGACTGACCCTGACACCACGTCAGTCTGGTTTCTGACGTGACGTTACATTTACGTTAACGTCAAGCAATCTAGTATGCTCACCCGAAAGCACACATCTGCATATCAGATGTTTTGTGTTCGAAAGTGCATGCAGATGACAAGCGACCTGATGACCATCCGCCAGATGTGTGACGCCTTCGATGTCACGCCACGCACCTTGCGCTTCTATGAGGCAAAGGAACTGCTGTTCCCGCAGCGCGACGGCACGCGCCGTCTGTTCACCCGGCGCGATCGCGCCCGGCTGACGCTGATTCTGCGCGGCAAGCGGTTTGGCTTCAGCCTGGAAGACATCCGTCAGATCCTGGATCTGTATGACCGGGATGGCTCCAACCATGCGCAGACCCTGCGCACCTATGAACTGGCCCAAGCCCGCCTTGCCCAGATGGAGGCACAGCGTGCCGAACTGGATGTGGCGATTGCCGAATTGAGGGTCGAACTTGATGCGGGGGGCGCAATGATCGCCGGCCTGCGTCGCGCTGCCGAATAACACCGCTGACCAAGACTGTTTCAGGGAGAGAGCACCGATGCCAACCTACACCGCCCCCGTCAAGGACATGCAATTCCTGCTGCACAATGTTCTGAAGGTCACAGCGTCCGACACTCCGGGCTACAGCGAACTGGACGAGAGCTTCACCGCCGCCGTGCTGGAGGAGGCGGGTAAGGTCGCCACTGACGTGCTGGCCCCGCTGAACGCCGTGGGCGACCGTGAAGGCTGCGTGCTGGAAAACGGTGTCGTGCGCACCCCCAAAGGGTTCGATGCCGCGTTCAAGGCGATGAAAGACGGCGGCTGGACCGCGCTGGACTGCGACCCCGACTATGGCGGTCAGGGCCTACCCTATCTGATGGGCTCTGCCGTTGGTGAGATCTTTGTGTCGGCCAACATGGCGTTCAACATGTATCAGGGCCTGACCCACGGGGCCTATTCCGCGATCCACACCCATGGCACTGATGACCAGAAGGCGACCTACCTGCCGAAACTGGTGTCGTGCGACTGGACCGGCACCATGAACCTGACCGAACCGCATTGCGGCACCGATCTGGGTCTGATGCGCACCAAGGCAGAGCCGCAGGAGGATGGCAGCTATCTGATCACCGGTCAGAAGATCTTCATCTCGGCGGGCGAGCATGATCTAGCCGAAAATATCATCCACCTGGTACTGGCAAAGGCCCCCGGTGGCGGTGAAGGCAGCAAAGGTATTTCGCTGTTCATCGTGCCGAAGGTTCTGGTGAACGAAGACGGCAGCCTTGGTGCGCGCAATTCCCTGTCCTGCGGCAAGATCGAAGAAAAGATGGGCATTCACGGCAATGCCACCTGCGTCATGAATTATGACGGTGCCCGCGGCTGGTTGCTGGGTGACCTGCACAAGGGCATGCGTGCCATGTTCACGATGATGAATGAGGCGCGGCTGGGTGTGGGCCTCCAAGGCTATGCCCAGGCCGAAGCCGCCTATCAGAACGCGCTGGCCTATGCGAAAGACCGCCTGCAGGGCCGTGCCGTGACCGGGGCCGAAAACCCGTCTGGCCCGGCTGACCCGTTGATTGTGCACCCCGATATCCGGCGCAATCTGATGGAGCAGAAAAGCTTTGTCGAAGGTGCCCGCGCCCTGACCTTCTGGGCCGCACATCTGATTGACCGCTCGGTCCGGCAGGGCGATGCGGCTGCCGAAGGGCTGGTCAGCCTGATGATCCCGGTGATCAAGGGCTTCCAGACCGACAAGGGCTTCGACATGGCGGTACAGGCCCAGCAGGTGTTCGGCGGGCATGGTTATATCGAGGAATGGGGCATGTCGCAATTTGCCCGCGACGCCCGGATCGCCATGATTTACGAAGGTGCCAACGGCGTGCAGGCGCTGGATCTGGTGGGCCGCAAGCTGGCGCAGGATGGCGGCAAGCATGTGATGGCGTTTTTCGAGATGGTGAAGGCCGAATGCCGCGCACATGACGGCGATGACCGGATGAAAGGCTTTGCCGAGCCGCTGAAGGTCGCTTCCAAGCAGTTGCAGCAGGCCGGGATGTTCTTCATGCAAAGTGGAATGAAGAACCCGAATGCAGCGCTGTCAGGGTCGTATGACTTCATGCATCTGATGGGCCATGTCTGCCTTGGGTTGATGTGGACCCGGATGGCTAAAGCGGCGCATGAGGCGCTGGATGCTGGTCACGCCGACCGCGACTATCTGGAGGCCAAGATTGCAACCGGGCGCTTTTATATGGCGCGCCAGTTGCCCGCCTGCGGGATGCATCTGGCACGCATCGAAAGCGGGGCCGATACGGTGATGGCCTTGTCCGCAGAGGCCTTCTAAGCTGCGCAAGACGTCGCCGTAAAACATCGGAGGGGGGATCACGATTTTCCTGCGAAAAATCCCCCCCGCCAAAGCCGGAGAGACCCGATGCCCAAACGCTTTCGCCTGACCCGCCGCTTTCCGGTCGCCATGACCGAAGACGGATATCGTCGCCTGAAGCGCTTTGCCGCCGAGGCAGGGCTGGATGAAGGTGAGGCGCTGTCGTTCCTGTTCGAACACTTCGACAGCGTGACCCACAAGGAAAACCTGACCCACAGGCTGCGACTGTTCAACTCCGAACTGGAAGATCGAAAACACTGAACTGGGCAGGACGACGCAGGCGCGAGCGCCTTCGATACTGCACGGGGGCCGGTTTGTGAAACCCCCGATGACACCGGCAGGTCTGGGAGGGCCGTTGATGATGGAAGAACCGACCAAGGGCTACATGGAGCTGTATTGCTTTGGCGAAAGCGGCAACGCGTATAAATGCGCTCTGGCGCTGACCTTGACCGGCACGCCCTGGAAGCCGCGCTTTGTCGACTTTTTCAACGGCGAGACCCGCACCGAGGCATTTCGTGAAGTGAACGAGATGGGCGAAGTGCCGGTGTTGGTGGACGGGCAGAATGTGCTGACCCAGTCGGGTGCCATTTTGCTGCATATCGTATCGAAGACCTGGCAGCTGACCGGCAACACACCCTTTGCCCGAAACGAGGTGCTGCGTTGGATCTTGTGGGACAATCACAAACTGTCCACCCAGATCGGTACAGTGCGGTTCCTGATGAACTTCGTGCCGGCGGACAAACGGCCAGAGGGCGTGGTGCCCTTCCTACAGGGCCGCCTCAAGGCCGCTTACGGCGTTCTGAATGCGCATCTCGCACAGCGCGACTGGATGGTGGGGGACAGTGTGACCATCGCCGATCTGTCCTGCTGCGGCTATCTTTATTACCCCGAACCCTTCGGCTTTGACCGCAAGGACTGGCCCCATATCGACGCCTGGCTTGATCGCATCGCGGCACTGCCCGGTTGGAAGCACCCCTATGAATTGATGCCCGGCAATCCGTCGGACCGGGCATAAGGAGAGGACATCATGTCAGACGCCTTTATCTACGATGCCGTTCGCAGCCCGCGCGGCAAGGGTCGCCCGGATGGCAGCCTGCACGAGCTGACCTCGGTCGCGCTGTCGGCCAAAATCTTGAACGCGGTCAAAGAGCGCAACGGGCTGGAAGGCCATGCGGTCGAGGATGTGATCTGGGGTAATGTGACCCAGGTGGGCGAGCAGGGCGGCTGTCTTGCGCGGTCGGCAGTGCTGCTGTCGGATCTTGACGAAAGCATCCCCGGCCTTGCGATCAACCGCTTTTGCGCCAGCGGGATGGAGGCGGTGAACCTTGCTGCCAATCAGATCAAGGGTGGGGCCGGTCAGGCCTATATCGCCGGCGGGGTCGAGATGATGGGCCGAGTGGCCATGGGCAGCGATGGTGCCGCCATTGCCGTCGACCCGTCACTGGCGATGAAAACCTACTTCGTGCCGCAGGGCATTTCGGCCGATATCATCGCGACCGAATACAGTTTCACCCGCGACATGGCCGACGCTCTGGCGATGGAATCGCAGCGCCGGGCTGCTGAAGCGTGGCAGGACAACCGCTTTGCGAAATCGGTCATCACCATCCGAGACCAGAACGGGCTGCCGATCCTGTCCACCGATGAATACATGCGCCCCGGCACCGACATGCAGGCGCTTGGAGCCTTGAAACCCGCCTTCAAGGACATGGGCGAGGTGATGCCGGGCTTCGACAAGATCGCCATGATGAAATACCCGCATCTGGAGCGGATCAATCACATCCACCATGCCGGCAATTCGTCAGGCATCGTGGATGGGGCCGCCGCCGTGCTGATCGGCAATGCCGAATTCGGCAAGGCTCATGGGTTGACCCCACGTGCCCGCATCCGTGCCACCGCAAAAATCGGCACCGACCCAACCATTATGCTGACCGGTCCGGTACCGGTGACCGAAAAAATCCTGCGCGAGGCAGGCATGAGCATCAGCGACATCGACCTGTTCGAGGTGAACGAGGCCTTTGCCAGCGTGGTGTTGCGTTTCATGCAAGCCTTTGAAGTGGACCCGTCAAAGGTGAACCCGAACGGCGGCTCCATCGCCATGGGCCACCCTTTGGGCGCGACCGGGGCCATCATCATCGGTACCCTGCTGGACGAACTGGAACGGACCGGCAAAAGCGTGGGTCTGGCCACACTGTGCATCGCCTCCGGCATGGGGGCGGCCACCATTATTGAACGGGTCTAGGCGATGCAAGCCGCAACCATCCTCCAGAGCCATCTGGATGACATGGCTGCGGCCATCATGGCCAAGGATTTCGCAGCCTATCTGAACGGCGTGGTGTTGCCCCTTCATCTGGTGACCCACGACGAGAACATGTCGATCGTGACCGAAGAAGACCTGCGCGACGGCTTTGACAGTTTCTGCGAGATGCTCAGATCACAACGGACGACGGACTACATTCGCCTTGTGGACAGTGCGCAACTGCTTTCCCCCGATCTGATCACCGGGCGATACACCACCCACGTGATTGCGGGCGCGACGCGGGTTTTTGATCCGTTTGTCTCACAGACCTCTTTGCGCAGAGCCGGAGGACGCTGGCGCGCAGCTTCGATCACCAATTCTGTTGCACGATCACGCTGGCCGCTGCTGATGCCCGGCTGAGCCAAAACCGACCTTCGGAAAGGACCGGAAGAATGACCGATTTTACCTATGCCATTGACGCTGACGGCGTCGCCACGATCACCTGGGATGTACCGGGAAAGTCGATGAATGTGATGTCGCTCGCGGGGTTTGCAGAGCTTGACGCGCATATCGACGCGGCACTTGCCGATCCGGCGGTCAAGGGGGTGATCATCACCTCTGGCAAGAAGGACTTTGCCGGCGGCATGGATCTGAACGTCATCGCCAAAATGCGTGATGACGGCGGGGCAGAGGGGATTTTTAACGGCGTGATGCAGATGCACGCCATCCTGCGCAAGATCGAACGCGCCGGAATGGACCCCAGAACGCTGAAAGGCGGCAAGCCGATTGTCGCGGCCCTGCCCGGCACCGCGCTTGGCATCGGGCTGGAGGTGCCGCTGGCCTGCCACCGCATCATCGCAGCCGACAATGCAAAGGCCAAGATCGGCCTGCCAGAAATCATGGTCGGCATTTTCCCCGGCGCTGGAGGCACGACGCGGCTGGTGCGTAAGATGGGTGCGATGATGGCGGCTCCCTATCTGCTGGAGGGCAAGCTGTCAGACCCCAAGGGTGCCAAATCCGGAGGGTTGATTGACGAGGTGGTTGCCACTGAAGACCTGCTGACCCGGGCCAAGGAATGGGTGCTGGCCGCAAAAGAGGCCGATCTGGTCAAGCCCTGGGACGCCAAGGGCTACAAGATGCCCGGTGGCACACCTTACCACCCCGCAGGCTTCATGACCTTTGTCGGCGCATCGGCAATGGTGCATGGCAAGACGATGGGGGTTTATCCTGCTGCCAAGGCCCTGCTGAGCGCGGTCTATGAGGGCGCAATAGTGCCCTTTGACACCGCCTTGAAGATTGAGGCGCGCAACTTCACCAGCGTTTTGATGAACCCGTCTTCGTCGGCCATGATCCGCAGTCTGTTCATTAACAAGGAAGCTTTGGAAAAGGGTGCCAACCGGCCCGAAGCCCCTGATCAGACCGTGAAAAAGGTCGGCATCATCGGTGCGGGCATGATGGGGGCGGGAATCGCCTATGTCAGCGCCAATGCCGGGATCGAGGTTGTGCTGATCGACGCGGCACAGGATGCGGCGGATCGCGGCAAGGCCCACGCGGAAGGCATTCTCGACAAGGGCATCGCCCGCCGCAAGGTGACGGCAGAAAAAAAGGCCGAGGTGCTGGCCCGCATCACCGCCACCACCGACTACGCCGCGCTGTCAGGCTGCGATCTGATCGTCGAGGCGGTGTTCGAGGACATGAAGATCAAGGCCGAAGTGACCGCAAAGGTCGAGGCCGTGGTGGGCAGCGAGTGCATCTTTGCCACCAACACCTCAACCCTGCCGATCTCTGATCTGGCAAAGGCATCCCAGCGGCCCGAGCGGTTCATCGGTATCCACTTCTTTTCGCCCGTCGACAAGATGATGCTGGTGGAAATCATCCGCGGCAAACAGACCGGCGATGTGGCGGTGGCCAAGGCGCTGGACTACGTACGCCAGATCCGCAAGACGCCGATCGTGGTCAATGATGCGCGTTTCTTCTACGCCAACCGCTGCATCATCCCCTATATCAACGAAGGCATCCGCATGGTGGCCGAAGGGGTGAAGCCAGCACTGGTGGAAAACGCCGCCAAGCTTGTCGGCATGCCGCTGGGCCCGCTGCAACTGGTGGACGAAACCTCGATTGATCTGGGCGTGAAGATCGCCAAGGCGACAAAACTGGCCATGGGCGACACATATCCAGACGGCGCGGTGGATGAGGTTCTGTTCTGGATGGCGGATCAGGGCCGCATGGGCAAAAAAGCCAATGCCGGGTTCTACGCTTATGACGACGCGGGCAAGCGCGGCAGTTTGTGGGACGGGCTGGAAGGCCGGTATCCGGTTGCCGACGACCAGCCCGATCTGACCCATGTGCAGCAGCGCCTGCTGATGGCGCAAGTGCTGGAGGCGGTGCGCGCGCTTGAAGACGGCGTGCTGACCGATATCCGCGAAGGCGATGTCGGTGCCATCCTCGGCTGGGGCTTTGCGCCGTGGTCGGGCGGCCCCTTCGGCTGGCTGGACATCATCGGTGCCGCCCGCGCGGTGGAGATTTGCGACGCGCTGACCGCCAGCGAAGGCGCGCGTTTCACCGCACCAACACTCCTGCGCGACATGGCGGCCTCGGGGGCAACCTTCTACGGCAAGGCAGCGCGCAAGGCAGCGTAAAGGCAAAGACCGCGCCGGTGCCGCCACCAACTGGGCGGCACCCTTGTTCTTCTTGTTCTTTGGAGTGTCCACTTCTCAAATACTCCCCGCGGAGCGTCCGGCATCGACGACAGAAGCGCCCCGCGTGGGAGTATTCGGGCAAAGGTTATAAGGCCGGACGTCAGACCGGGTTGGGCAGATCGCGGCCTTCTGCAAAGGCAATCAGGTTACCGACCGCCATCATCCCCATGCTCTGGCGCACCTCCAGCGCGGCGGTGCCAAGGTGCGGCAGAAGGGTCACATTCTCTAGTCCCATCAGCGCCGGATTGATCCGCGGTTCGAATTCGTAGACATCCAGTCCCGCCCCGGCCAGCTGGCCCCCGATCAGGGCTGCCGCAAGGGCTGCCTCATCCACCACATCGCCCCGGCTGATGTTCACCAGAATGGCGTGAGGCTGCATGAAGGCCAGCGTCTTGGCGTTGATCAGATGATGGGTATCTTTGCCCCCGGGCACAGCCAGCACCACAACATCGGCGGCCATTACCTCGGCCAGATTGGCCTGTCTCGCGGGCACGCCCGCGTCGGCCACGGGCGAGCGGTTGTAGAACACCACCTCCATCCCGAACCCGGCCTGTGCGCGCCGTGCGATTGCCTTGCCGATCCGGCCCATGCCGATGATGCCGATGCGTTTGCCCGATACATGAAGCCCCAGCATCTGTGTCGGATGCCAGCCTTCCCACAGGCCCGCACGCACCATCCGCTCTCCCTCGCCCGCGCGGCGGGCGGTCATCAGCATCAGGGTCAGTGCAATATCGGCGGTGGCATCGGTCACCGCGCCCGGGGTGTTGGTCACCACGATACCGGCGGCACGGGCGGCATCTACGTCGATATGGTTGTAGCCCACACCAAAGTTTGCCAGCATCCGTGCGCGGGGGGCCGACACATCGGCGAAGACATCCGGCTGATAGCGATCTCCCAGCGTGGGCAGGATCAGATCAAAGTCGCGCAGGCTGGCACGCAATTCGTCCCCGGTCAGCGGCAGCGTGCTTGTCCGCACTGTCAGGTCAAACCGGGCGCGGGCAGACGCGACCACTTCTGTTGGCAAGGGTCGAGTGATCAGCAGTTTCATCAGAACATCCTCCCGCCCAAGGGCACGGTTTGATCGGGCGTCAGCAGCACCACCTCACCCTCCGCATCCGGCACGCCCAGCACCAGCACTTCGGACAAGACCTTGCCGATCTGGCGCGGCGGAAAGTTGACCACCGCCACCACTTGCCGCCCGATCAGCGCCTCGGGCGTGTAATGCCGGGTCAGCTGTGCGCTTGATCGTTTCTCGCCGATGTCACTGCCAAAATCCACCCAGAGTTTGATGGCGGGCTTGCGCGCCTCGGGGAAGGGTTCGGCACGGGTGATAACGCCCACGCGGATATCGACCTTCTGAAAGTCATCATAGGTGATCATTTGCCAAGCTCCCTGCCACGGTCGGCGGCGGCTTTGACCGCACGGTGCAACAGCGCCGGAAAGCCGGTGTCCGGCCTCATCAAAACCGACAGGGCCGCAGCCGTGGTGCCGCCGGGCGAGGTGACGTTGATACGCAGTTGTTCAGCACTTTCCGGCGCACGGTGTGCCAGCTCCCCTGCCCCGGTCACCGTGGCACGGGCCAGTTGCATCGACAACTCTGCGGGCAGACCCTCGGCCTCGCCCGCCGCAGCCAAGGCCTCGATCAGGTGGAACACATAGGCTGGGCCGGAGCCGGAAACGGCGGTGACTGCATCCATCTGATGCTCTCCCTCCAGCCGCACCACCTGACCCACCGCCGACAACAGCACCCCGGCAAGGTCAAGGTCGGCGGGGGTGGCGGCCCCGTTGCCGATGATCGCGGTGATGCCGCGCCCCACGGCAGCCGGGGTATTCGGCATGGCACGTACGATATGGGTATTCTGGCCAAACACGGCCTCATAGGTGGCAATTGTGGTGCCGGCGGCGACAGTCACGATCAGCGTGTCACTGCCGCCAAAGCCCGCGATCTGCGGCAGGGCCGCGCCCATCATCTGCGGCTTGACCGCGATCAGCACCACAGCGGGCGCAGCGGGCATGCCGCTGTTCAGTTTAAGGCCCTTCTCGGCAACCCCTTTCAACCAGTCCGATGGTTGCGGGTCGATCACCCAGGTCGCCTCAGGCCGCAGCCCCTGCCCCAGCCAGCCTTCCAGCATGGCCGATCCCATCTTTCCACAGCCCAGAAGCACAAGGCCCCGGCGGTTAATCTTGTCCAGATTCATCGTGTTCCCCGTCCTGACGGGGCAAGGTTAGGCGCGACCGTAGGCCTCGGCAATGGCAACTTTCATGGCGTCGGCGGGGGTCTTGTCACCCCAGCCTACCAGCTGGAACGCGGGATAGAAGCGTTCCGCCGCCATCACCGCGCTGGAAATCAGCCGGTCGATCTGTTCCGGCCCGGCGACTTGACCGCCTGCCAGTACCAGACCATAGCGCCAGACCATCAGCTTTTGTTCGGCCCAATAGGTGAAAGCGCCGGTCCAGACCATGTCGTTGCAGCGGTTGAGCACATCCAGCAGACCCGGCAGCTTGCCCTCGGGCGGCTCCATTTCGAAGGTGCAGATCAGCCGCAGGGTTTCATCCTGTGCCGACCAGGCAAGGGTCAGGGAATAGGTGCGCCACTGCCCCTCGACCGCCATGGCGATCTGGTCATCGGTCACCCGGTCAAACTCCCACGCGTGGTGTTCGGCCAGGGTTTCGACGATATCAATCGGGTGCATATCGTCGTGTGACAGGAAATCTTCTGATAGTGACATTGCCCGGCCTCTCGATGATGCCTTTCGTGGGGCGTCAGCCACGAAATGCAGGGTATCTAGCAAGGCTCTGCGTAAGCCCGACAAAGCCTATACTAGATATGGTGTTGCAGAAGCGAAACCCTGTAAAGTGTTTTCTAACCAAATCTTCTGTGGACAACTGCGATAGGGTGTGGATCGCCACGCAAACTGGCCGTCACGGGGCACCGGGCCACCTGTGACCACATGCGCGCAACCAGTGGCTTGCGGCATGACAAGGGTTGCACAAGGCGCGCCCCCCGCCTCACCGCACGCTTTCGCCTCTTGTCATCTTCCCGTCAAGGCTGGGCCGGCGGCACAGCAGGCGCTCGCCCCGGGCACCTCACGCTGTCTTGTCACCTGCGGGCGCGGCTCTATCCGGCTGGGCAGTGGTCAAATCCTTCAAGCAGTCTTAAAGAGGGGGATCAACTCCCCCCTTTGGGTGTTGCGAGGAACAAGAAAGGCCACGCCCGTCATGCCGCCCCGCCAGACACCGCCACAATCACCCGAAGGGCGCACTGCCATCCCAGCCGAAGGGATTGGCGCGTCGCTGGCTGCCCTGCCGAAAAAGGGGCCGCCGCCCGTGCATCTGTGGAATCCGCCCTATTGTGGCGAGATCGACATCCGCATTGCCCGCGACGGTACCTGGTTTCATGACGGCACCCCGATTGGCCGGGCCCCGATGGTGAAGCTGTTTTCGTCGATCCTGAAACGCGAGGGGGACCGGTACTATCTTGTCACCCCGGTGGAAAAGCTTGGGATTCAGGTCGATGATGCCCCGTTTCTGGTGGTGGGTTTCGCACCGGATGGCACCGGACGCGACCAGCGACTGACCTTTGCCACCAGCACCGAGGATGAGGTAACAGCCGGTGCGAACCATGCGATCCGTGTCGCGCAGGATGCCACAACCGGTGAGCCAGCCCCCTACATCCATATCCGCGCCGGGATGGAGGCACTGATCGACCGCAAGACATTCTACCGGCTTGTTGACCTTGGCGTGCAGGAAGATGTTGACGGCACACCCTGGTTCGGCGTCTGGTCTGCGGATGTTTTCTTTCCCATGATCCCATCGGCTGACTTGCCCTGAATGCCCCGATTTGCTGCCAATCTGACCATGCTGTTCACCGAGGTGCCCAGCCTGCACCGACCGGAACTGGCCGCTCAGGCCGGGTTCGACGGGGCCGAAGTGCTGTTCCCTTATGACCACCCGGAATCGGAGTGGGAAAAGGCATTGTCCGGCTTGCCGCTGGCGCTGATGAACACCCCCCCGGGCAACTGGCCGGCGGGGGACAGGGGTTTTGCCGCAGTGCCTGGGATGGAAGCCACGTTCCGCGATGGTTTCCTGCGCGCGGCTTCGCTGGCCAGCCGGTTGGGTGCCGAACGTTTGCATGTGATGGCAGGCGTGGCCAAGGGGCCGCAGGCCGAACAGGTTTACCGGGAAAACCTTCTTTGGGCCACGCAGCAGGCGCCTGACCTTGCCCTGACGGTCGAGCCCATTAACCCCGACGATATGCCGGGCTATTTTCTGAACGATTTCGATCAGGCCGCCCGCATCCTGGAAGACCTCAACACGCCGCAGATCGGGTTGCAATTCGACGTCTGGCATGCAGCCCGCATACATGGCAATGCCACCACGGTCTGGGCCACGCACCGCCATCGCATCAGCCATGTGCAGATTGCCGGATTTCCGTCGCGCAACGAGCCGGGCGGTGGCGGCTTTGATCTGCCGGCCCTGTGTGCCGATCTGGATGCGTCGGCTGCCAACGTCTGGGTGGCGGGGGAATACCGCCCCAGCCGCGCCACCGTGCATGGGCTGATGTGGCTGCAGGCGCTCAAATCGCGCAACCGCCAGATTGGCGACTGACGCGCGCCGCCCCTGCCCCGCGCGCTTTGCGCGCCGCCCTTGCCCGCACGTTGGTTTTCCGTATGATGCGGTCGCAGCACACCATAGGATTCCAGCCATGCCCATCGACGCGCCAGAAACCCAGATTGTCACTACCTGGAAGGTCGCCTGCGACGGTGGCGAGGGTGCTTTGGGCCACCCCCGCGTCTGGCTGACGATCCCGCAGGACACCGGCTTTGTCGAATGCGGCTATTGCGACAAGCGCTACGTGATCGACCGCGACCATGCGCACGGCGATCACTAGTCGGCGGCGCTAAACCAGCGCCACTGCAAACGACGGCCCCGGCGCAGGTCGCTCGGTCAGCCCCATCGCCCGGTAAGCTGCTGCCGCACCGGCATTTGCCGGATGGGTGCCAATTGTCAGTCGGGTACACCGCTCTAGCAGCGCCAGATCCCGCGCTGCCGCAATCAGCGCCCGACCGATCCCCTGACCACGAAACACGTCCTGCACAAACAGATGCGCGATGTCATAGCCCGACCGCCCGGTGATCAGGTCGCTACGCCGCGCCAGCAGCGCATACCCAACCGGAAGACGGGACGGACGGTCTGCCGGAAAGGCGACCAACCCGCGCACGTCAGGCGCGTCCAGCACCAGCCCGCGCAACACCTGTGGTGTGATGGTGGCCACATCGCCATGATGGGCGGCAAGGTCGATCAGCATGCGGTGCACCTCGGGCAGGTGCGCCGCGCCAAGCGGACGGATATCGATGGAGGCATGGTTGGGTATCACGGTCTGGTCTCTCTCTCGCAAAGCCCGCGAGGGGAAACCATTTCCATTGGCCTGACCCTTGCGGGCGGCTGATGGGGGTTTCAAATGGAAACTGCCCTGCCGCCTATATGGCGCAGGTCCAATAAAACGACGCCGAAGCGCTGGGTAGTCCAATCAAGTGCAGCATGTGACGGAAGGTGCCGCGCTTTGCCGCCCCTGTCAAGCGGGCGCGTGCCGGATCACCACGCCCTGAACCAGCCCCGCTAGTGCGGTGACCTGCCCCCGATCAAGCCGCCGATCACCGAGCCGCAGACCGCGGCGAGCGGGACCCAAAAGAACATGATCCCCATCATGTAGGCCCCTTCGGCTTGCGAGATCGGGATAACCATCGGAAGCCCGATCCCGATGACAAGGGCACTGACAGCACCGGTTACCATCCCCACCACCACCCGGAACACTCTGCGCATCGCGTCCTCCCGCTTTGCCGCTCATCTTAACATGGCCACCATCGTGGGTGGAAGCGTTCGGCGGATCGTGGCAATACTCGAGAAAAGATCACAGCAAGGACGCGCGGCATGACATTCGGCAAAGGGCACCACCTGCATCTGATCGACGGCTCGGCCTATATCTTCCGCGCTTATCACGCCCTGCCGCCGCTGACGCGCAAATCCGATGGCATGCCAGTCGGGGCCGTCGCCGGGTTCTGCAACATCCTGTGGGGCGAGCTGACCAAGTCGGGACGCGAAGAGCCGACGCATATCGCGGTGATCTTTGACTATTCGTCGATCACCTTTCGCAACGAGATCTATCCGGCTTACAAGGCCAACCGCCCTGAGCTGCCCGAAGACCTGCGCCCGCAATTCCCCCTGACCCGCGCTGCCACCCGCGCCTTCAACGTCGCCTGTATCGAGATTGACGGGTATGAGGCCGACGACATCATCGCCACCCTTGCCCGCCAGGCGGTAGAGGCGGGCGGAGCCTGCACCATCATCTCATCCGACAAGGATCTGATGCAACTGGTCGGCAATGGCGTGCGGATGCGCGACCCGATGAAAGACAAGACCATCGACCGCGACGAGGTGATCGAGAAATTCGGCGTCGGCCCGGAGCGCGTGGTCGATGTGCAGGCGCTGGCCGGGGATTCGGTTGACAACGTGCCGGGCGCGCCAGGCATCGGGCTGAAAACTGCAGCCTTGCTGATCAACGAATATGGCGATCTGGAAACCCTGCTGGAGCGGGCGGGCGAGATCAAGCAGCCCAAACGCCGCGAGGCGCTGATCGACAATGCCGACCTGATCCGCATCTCCAAACGCCTTGTGTCACTGGATGCGCAGGTGCCGCTGGACTTCGGCCTGACCGATCTGGCCGTGATTGAGCCCGAAGCCGAAAAGCTGCTGACCTTCCTGCAGGAAATGGAATTCCGCACCCTCACCCGGCGCGTGTCGGAACGGCTGCAGGTAGAGGCCCCCAACCCGACCCCGGAAACCACCGAACCGCAAGCGGCCCCCGAACGCCTGCCCTTTGACCACAGCACCTACGAACGCGTAGACACCCTGCCCGCCCTGCAGACCTGGGCCACCCGTATCCGCGAGATCGGCCATGTCGCAGTAGACACCGAAACCACAAGTCTGGACGAGATGCGCGCCGATCTGGTCGGCATTTCGCTCTGCGTCGATCCGGGCCGCGCCTGCTATATTCCCATTGGCCACAAGCAGGGCGGCGGTGATCTGTTCGGCTCGACCGATCTGGTGCCGGGGCAACTCGCGTTCGACGATGTGCTGGCGGTTCTCAAACCTGTGCTGGAGGACCCAGCGATCCTCAAGATCGGCCAGAACATGAAATATGACTGGAAGATCTTTGCCCGCATCGGCGTGACCGTCGCCCCGGTCGAGGACACCATGCTGATGTCCTCGGCCATGTATGCGGGCTTGCACAACCACGGCATGGACATCCTGTCGGAAACCTACCTTGGCCACACGCCCATACCGATCAAGCCCCTGCTCGGGTCAGGCAAATCGCAGATCACCTTCGACCGGGTAGCAATTGATGACGCGGTAATATACGCCGCCGAAGATGCAGACGTGACCCTGCGCCTGTGGCAGACCTTCCGCCCCAACCTGCACCGCGCGGGCGTCACCACGGTGTACGAGACGCTGGAACGCCCGCTGGTGCCGGTTCTGGCGCGGATGGAGATGCACGGCATTCAGGTCGACCGCGACACGCTGTCGCGCATGTCCAATGCGTTCGCCCAGAAAATGGCCGGGCTGGAGGATGAGATCCAGGGCCTTGCCGGTGACACGTTCAACGTAGGCTCCCCCAAGCAACTGGGCGAGGTGCTGTTCGACCGCCTTGGCCTGCCGGGCGGCACCAAGGGCAAGACTGGGGCCTATGCAACCGGGGCGGACGTGCTCGAAGACATCACCACGCTGGAAGACACCTATCCGCAAGGCGCGCAACTGGCCGCCCGCGTGCTGGACTGGCGCCAGCTGTCAAAGCTGAAATCCACCTACACCGACGCGTTGCAAGACCACATCAACCCGGAAACCGGGCGGGTCCACACCTCCTATTCGCTGGTGGGGGCCGTCACCGGGCGGCTGTCCTCGACCGACCCCAACCTGCAGAACATCCCGATCCGCACCGAAGAAGGCCGCCGCATCCGCGAGGCTTTTGTGGCCCCCAAGGGCCGGGTTCTGGTCTCGCTCGACTACAGCCAGATCGAGCTGCGCATCCTTGCCCATGTCGCCGACATCCCGTCGCTGCAACAGGCGTTCCGCGATGGCATCGACATCCACGCGCTGACCGCATCCGAGATGTTCAGCGTGCCTTTGGACCAGATGACACCCGACATCCGGCGCCGTGCCAAGGCGATCAACTTCGGCGTGATCTATGGCATTTCCGGCTTTGGCCTCGCGCGCAACCTGCGCATCCCGCGGGCCGAGGCGCAGGGCTTCATCGACCGCTATTTCGAGCGGTTTCCCGGCATCAAGGAATACATGTCGGAAACCGTCAAATCGGCGCAGGCCACAGGCTATGTCCAGACGCTGTTTGGCCGCAAAATCCACACGCCTGAAATCAACGCCAAAGGCCCCACCGCCGGTTTCGCCAAACGCGCCGCCATCAACGCGCCGATTCAGGGCACTGCTGCCGACGTGATCCGCCGCGCCATGATCCGGATGCCGGATGCCATCCACCACCTTGATGCCAAGATGCTGCTGCAGGTGCATGACGAGTTGCTGTTCGACGTGGCCGAAGACGCGGCTGCCGAATTGACCAGAATCGCCAAGGCAATCATGGAAAACGCCCACCGCCCGGTCCTGATGCTCAAGGTGCCGCTGACGGTGGAATCCGGTCAGGGCCTGAACTGGGCCGCCGCCCACTGACCCCGCAGGGGCCGGTCAGTCGGGCGCCACCAGACGGCCCAGAACCCGGCCTCCCAGAATATGCAGGTGGTAATGCGGCACCTCCTGCATGCCATGGGTTCCGGCATTGGTGATGGCGCGATACCCTTCCGGCCCGGTCAGGCCCAGGCTCTCGCAGACCTTCGCGCAGGCGCGGTGGAAGTCGACCAGCTCTTCCGCAGTGGCCTTGGCCGCAAATTCGGCGAAATCCACATAGGCCCCTTTGGGGATCACCAGCACATGCACCGGGGCCTGCGGTGTGATGTCGTGAAAGGCCAGGGAATGCGCGGTTTCCAGCACGGTCTTGTTGGGAATTTCACCGCGCAGGATGCGGGCAAAGATATTGTTCGGATCGTAGGCTTTGGTCATTGGTCAGGTCCACACAAAGGTTCAGTCCACAAACAGATAGTCACTGGCCGCAATCTCGCGCGCCTTGTCTACCGGAATATCAAGAAACGCAGCCAGCGGCGTGGTGTTTTCGTCAACAGTCGCCGATTCCCGGATGCGGTAAAACGCCTTGAACCCGGCATCGCGCAGCCGGTCGGATTCGAACTTTACATCATAGCGAATCGTCGGCAGCAGCCGGTCGATGGTTTCCTGCGGCGTGCGGTCCCCGGCAAGGCCCACGCGCCGGGCATGCCCGATCAAATAGTCATCGGTAAAGTCGCAGTCGATCTCCAGCAGCCGCACGGTCGCCTTATCGTTGTAGAAATCCTGCATCAGATCGACATTCGCCGGGTCGATGCACAGCACCAGCTTGTCGGTTTCCCAATAGTCGAACAGCATCCGCACCAGCGCGCGCCGGTGACGGGTGCGCTTTTCCAGAGTGCTCTGGATTCCCCCCAGATCGGGTAAAGGCGTGCTGTCTTCATTGAACAGATAATCGACGGCGGGCATGTTGGTCACCTGCCGCACCCGGTCGACCAGACGCTTGGCGACATGCCATTTCTTGCAGGTCACCATCATCAGCTGACGTTCCCGCCCCACCGTGCTTTCCCGTTCCCAGAACCGCGGCGCAAAGCGGCGGCCGCTCCGGCCCCGCCCGGTCAGGAACCGGAACAGGCTTCGCCCTTCATCCGAGATCTGGAAGTCCACGTTTTTGGTAGTGTAGAGCTTTCCCAGGCGGGCCTTCAGATCCTTGGCCTGCGCGCTGATCTTGCGGGCAAAGATGTAGTCCTGGCCCAGCAGCATGTCATAGTGGTCGTTGTAAAACGTCACCGGCATGCCGTAATCGGTGAACATCAAAAAGGTCAGAGACCGGCAGCGGATCTCGTGATCGGGCACCAGATGGCGGACTAGCGTCTGAAAAAACGTCTCATCTGGAATCCATGTCGTACGGAAAAACCGCATGATATCGCGGCGGCGGTCGCAGAACTGCAGTACCTGCTCGATCGTGCGGCGCCGCAGGCACCACCATTGCGACCCGATCTGCATCTGAAGGTCGGCGGGCACCTTGCGCGTCAGCCCCAGTTTGCGCTGCCAGGCCATTGACCGGTAGAACCAGTCCTTATGCGTCCGCTCGTTGAAATAGTGGCGATAGATCAGCCGCTCTTCACGCGGGCCGGTTTTGATCCAGTCCGAGTTGAAGAAATCGACGCTTTCGATGTAATCCACATCGTCCCTGTCCAGAAAGTCATGTGCGTAATCCGCTGATTTTATCGGCATGCAGTCGCCTGACAGCAGGTAGAAATGGCTGGCGCGCGGAAAGGCATCAACCGCGGCCCGCACTGCCAGCAAAGACGCTTCAACAAGGCTCCACGCCCCCCAGCCGCAGCGCACCCGGTGCTTGGCAAACGCGACAGAGGTATTGGAGGCAAGGGCACCCTGAATACGGTCAAAATCGTCCTGCGCCGCATTCCCATCGAAGTGGATTGCCACAAAATCGCCACCCGCCGTCAACCGCTCGGCCTGCGCGATGATGCCATCAGGGTCCTTATGGGTCAGCAGGATATAGGCTATTCTTGCCATACGAACGAAGGCCCCCAAGGCGGCTTAGGTCATTGTTTCCTTAAATAGCTTCATCACACGTTGAAACGACAGTGTTTATTTGCGACCTTGCGCCCAATAACGTGCCGGGCAGCCAAGCCCGGCAAAAATGGAGCAGTTGGATATGGGTTTTCCCGGCACCTGGATGACGGAAAGCGAGAGCATGGTGTACCGTGTGGTGCCGAAATGTGCCTGTTCGAGCATCGGCCAGATCATGTTCTATTCCGACCATGGCCACTTTTTCGACGGTGACATTCACGATTCGAAAGTTGGACTGCACAAATGGGCGCAGGAAGACAGTCAGCCTCTGATCGAGCACAACGTCAAAACCCATAAATCCTATGCGTTCACCTGCGTGCGCAACCCGTATCAGCGCATCCTGAGCTCTTTCTTCGACAAGATCTGCGGCATCCAGCGCACCGGCAAACGCTACCGCGGCAATCTGGTGCCGCAGCTGGCACAGAAATATGGGATCGAGGTTGGCAGCCCCGAAACGGATTTTGATTTTGACCAGATCAAGAGCTTCCGCCGCTTTTTGTTGTTCGCTCGTGACACCATCCGTTGGCGCAAACCGATGGAGCCTGACATTCACTGGTCGG
This sequence comes from Pseudotabrizicola sediminis, assembly GCF_004745575.1. Lineage (GTDB taxonomy): Bacteria > Pseudomonadota > Alphaproteobacteria > Rhodobacterales > Rhodobacteraceae > Pseudotabrizicola > Pseudotabrizicola sediminis. The sequence goes on from NZ_RPEM01000003.1 coordinate 374,301, forward strand.
CGATGTCGGGCCACATCTCGACCTTCATCGTCAACGGCGGGCGGTATGACCAAATCTTCTTTACCGAGATGTTCAATGATGGAATGCAGGTGGTGCTGGACAACACCACCCACCGCCACGCTGTCGATCTGAAGCAGATCCCCCGCTTCAACGAAAGCGAAGGCCATGGTCCGAAACGGGCACACCCGGTCGAGGATTACTTCGACGATCTGTCGCGCCATCTTGTGTGGGAGATCTACAAGCGCGATTTTCAGCTGTTCAAATATGATTTCGACAATCCGGCCAACAAGCTGCCCATCGGGCAGATAGATCTGGACGAGGTGCACGCAAAGCTGGGAGATTGATCTTTTTTCCTGTCGCATATCATGGCCTTGTGGGGGAATCGTCCTAGTTTGCACCGCAAGGTTAAGCGGGGAGCCAGATGCGGACAGTGATCATCATGGGCTCTGGCCCCGGCGTGCTGGCGGCGCAGGGCTGGCCAAAGGGCAATGCCCATCTGGTGGCCATCAACAACGCCTGGCAGGTACGGCCCGATTGGGATGTGCTGATCCACCCGGATGATTTTCCCGTAGATCGCCGCCCTGCGATCCTGGCACCCAGCCAGAGCATCGTCACATCTGCCGATTACGTGCCGTTGCAGAACGCGCAGGGCGGCTTTGTCTATGCTGGTGGGACCATGGCCTTCACGGCCGCCTATTGGGCGCTTGCGGCGCTGCGGCCACAGGTCATCGGCTTTGTCGGCTGTGACATGGTCTATCCCGCAGCCGGGCAAACCCATTTCTACGGCACCGGCACCGCTGACCCCCTGCGCCCCGATATCAGCCTGCGATCGCTGGAGGCGAAATCGGCCCGCTTCCTGCTGTGGGCGGCACAGGCCGGCTGCGCGGCGGTGAACCTGTCCGACGCGGATGAAAGCCGCCTGACCTTTCCACGCGCCCGGCCCCACGACCTGCAGACGCAGGCCCCGCAGCTTTTCAATGTCCGCCTGCGTGAAGCCGCCCTGAAGCGCGAGGCAGAGCTGAACTATGTCGTCCCTTCGGGCAAATACTGGAAAGAGGAGCACCGCTTTGACCCGGTCGAGATCGACCGGCTGGATGCGATGTGGCTGCAGGCGGCAGGGGTCAGATCAATCCCTCGCGCCGGAACAGCGCTTTCAGATCCGCCTCTGGCCGCGCGCCGAAATGGCTGATCACCTCGGCCGCCGCCACACAGCCCATCCGGCCTGATGTGGCAAGGCCCTGCCCCGTGGCCATGCCATAGATGAACCCGGCGGCAAACTGATCACCCGCCCCGGTGGCATCGACCGGCACGATCCGCTTGACCGGCACGACCGCCTTTTCATCGCCCTGCACCAGAATGACATCATGGCCGGACCGGGTGCAGACCACCAGCCCACAGTCCTGCGCCGCTTGCTCCAGCGCAGAACTCAGGTCGGTCTGGTAAAGCGATTCCCATTCGTGTTCGTTGCCGATCACATAATCCAGATCCTTGACCAGATGGCGAAAGCTGTCGCGGTGCCGGTCCACGCAGAACGGGTCTGACAGCGCGATTCCGGCCTTGCCGCCATTGGCCCTGCACAGCTGCGCCGCACGTTCGAACGCCTGTTTCCCCTTGGGCTTGTCATACAGATAGCCTTCCAGAAACAGGATCTCCGCCTGCCCTGCCACATCATCGGCCACATCTTCGGGGCCGAGTTCGGACGAGATGCCCAGATAGGTGTTCATCGACCGCTCGCCATCGGGCGAGACAAAGATCATCGAGCGTGAGGTCGGCAATTCGCCCCCCGGCACCGGGGAGTTCACAAAGCTGGTGCCGTTGTCATCCATCGACCGGGCATAGAACCGCCCCAGCGCGTCGTCATGCACCCGCCCGATGAACCCGGTGGTCAGCCCCAGATTGCCCAGCCCCGCCAGCGTGTTGGCAACCGACCCGCCGGGGGCCTGCTTGCGGTCCTTCATCGCGGCGTAAAGCAGTTCGCCCCGCTCGCGTTCCACCAGTTGCATGATGCCCTTGCCAATGCCCATCAGTTCCAGAAAACTGTCGTCCGACTGCGCGAACACATCGACGATGGCATTGCCGATGCCCACGACCTGATAGGTTTTCATTCGGTCTTTTCCTCGTATAGGCACCAGTCCCTGATCGGGCAGATACCGCATTTTGGTTTACGCGCGGTGCAGATATACCGGCCATGCAGAATAAGCCAGTGATGCGCATGGTGCTGGAATTCGGCCGGCACATTGTCCTCGATCGCGCGCTCGACCACGTCAACATCACGGCCCGGGCAGATGCCCGACCGGTTGCCGACGCGAAAGATATGCGTATCAACCGCCTGCGCCGGTTGATGAAACCACATGTTGAGGACCACATTCGCCGTCTTGCGCCCGACGCCCGGCAAGGACTGCAGAGCCGCGCGGCTGGATGGCACCTCGCCGCCATACTGGTCCACCAGGATCTGGCTCAACTTGATGACATTGCGGGCTTTGTTGCGATACAGGCCAATGGTCTTGATATGCTCGATCACCCGATCCTCGCCCAGGGCGAGCATTTTCGCGGGCGTGTCGGCAATCGCGAACAACCCTCGCGTGGCCTTGTTGACGCCCACATCGGTCGATTGCGCCGACAGCGCGACCGCCACCACCAGCGTGTAGGCGTTCACATGCTCCAGCTCGCCCTTCGGCTCCGGCTCCGCCTGTTGGAACCGGGTGAAGATCGCGCGTATGGCGTGGTAATCTAACTGTCTGACCATAGGCTTTTGCACCACACTCCGCTCCGCATCGCAAGGGCACAAAGCCGCAGGAAACGGGTCGCAAAGCCGCAGGCCCGGGCTTAGGTTGGGGGCATAGGAGAACCGCATGTCCGACCTGTCGCCCGATTACCATTACAACGTCATCGCCCGCGCCCTGCGCGAGATTGATGCCGCCGGGCCGGGCCTGACGCTTGATGCGCTTGCCGCCCGCATGGGGATGAGTGTCGCGCATTTCCAACGGCTGTTCTCGGCCTGGGTCGGGGTCAGCCCGAAGCGGTACCAGCAATATCTGGCGCTGGACCACGCCCGGGCACTGCTTGCCACCCGCCACACCACGCTGGACGCCGCCGATGGTGCGGGCCTGTCTGGCTCGGGCCGCCTGCATGACCTGTTTCTGACATGGGAGGCGATGACCCCCGGCGCATATGCCCGTGCAGGCGAGGGCCTGACCATCCGCCACGGCTGGTTCGACAGCCCCTTTGGCCGCGCCATCGTCACCGGCACCGACCGGGGCATCTGTGGCATCGGCTTTGGGGCCGAGATGGGCCAGGAAGCCGCGCTGGACGACATGCTGCGCCGCTGGCCCAAGGCGCAGTTCAAGGATGACCCGGGGTTCCTGCGCCCATGGGCAATGCAAGCCTTTGGCGCGAGGGCGGGGCAAAATGCCGACACGCCGCTGTTCCTGATCGGCGCGCCGTTCCAGATCAAGGTATGGGAGGCGCTGCTGCGCATTCCCTCGGGCCATGTCACCACCTACAGCGACATCGCCACCGTGATCGGCCACCCCAAGGCGGTGCGCGCAGTCGGCACCGCCGTTGGGCGCAACCCGGTCAGCCTGCTGATCCCCTGCCACCGCGCCTTGCGCAAAAGCGGCGCCTTGGGCGGTTATCATTGGGGCCTGCCGGTCAAGCGCGCCATATTGGCCTACGAATCTGCCCGGGCTGACGCAACATCGGCCGACACCGCAATGTGATGCGCGGAAAGCTGCGCAACATTGTTAGGAACTTTGTTCCCAGCATCGGCGTTGCTATACATTGCAAGCAATCTGCGGGCCGAGCCCGCAGTGCATAAAATTCATGAGGCGGCAGAAATGATCTTCAAGACCCCCCTTCTTTTTTCCGCGGCATCGCTTCTGGCGCTGACCGCTTGTGTTGACCCCAACGCGTTCCCCGACAACCCGAATGCCCGCGCGCAACAAGGTGCCCTTATGGGTGGCCTCGTCGGTGCAGCCGCCGGTGCAAGCTCGGGCAGCGATCGTCTGGGCAAAGCCGTGATCGGTGGCGTGATCGGTGCCGCTGCAGGCGGTGCCATCGGGGCGACGCTGGACCGTCAGGCAGCCGAACTGCGAGGCTCGATCAACAACCCCAATGTCACGGTGACCAATCACGGCAGCTATCTGACCGTGAACATGCCGCAGGATCTGTTGTTTGCCGTCGACAGCGCTTCGCTGCGCCCTGACCTTCGTTCAGATCTGGGCAGCGTGGCCACCAGCCTGCTGCGCTATCCCAACAGCCGGATCGAGGTGATCGGCCACACCGACAACACCGGGACAGCAGCCTATAACTATGATCTGTCGCAGCGCCGCGCGAATGCTGTTTCGGGCGTACTGACTCAGGGCGGCGTGCCGTTTGGCCGCATCACCACCATCGGCCGTGGCTTTGACCAGCCGATTGCATCCAACGCCACCGCAGACGGGCGCGCGCAGAACCGCCGTGTTGAAATCATCATCCGCCCGACCTCGTAAGATTTGGCAGATGCAGGAACGGGCCGCCCCAGCTGGGCGGCCCTTTTTGCTGCCTGAACACCAGACACTTTGCGCTTGAGAAGACGTGGCCGTGGTCATAGATTTTGACCAATACACTCAGGTGCCCGGGGTTATGCCTTACACAAAAATACAGACCGAAAAACTGTCGCAATCGGTGGTGCGCCAGATCGAACAGTTGATCCTGCGCGGCATCCTGCGCCCGGGCGAGCGGCTTCCGTCAGAACGTGAATTGTCGGACCGCATGGGCGTATCACGTCCATCGCTGCGCGACGCGGTAGCCGACCTGCAGACCCGTGGCCTGCTCGTCAGCCGCGCCGGGGCCGGGATCTATGTCGCCGAAGTGCTGGGCTCCGCCTTTTCAGATGCTTTGGTGCAGCTTTTCGCCAGCCATGATGAGGCGGTGTTCGACTACATCGCGTTTCGCCGCGATATGGAGGGGCTTGCCGCCGAACGCGCGGCGCGACTTGCCTCGGACACCGATCTGAAAGTCGTCGACGTCATTTTCCAGAAAATGGAAGCCGCCCACCTGAAACGTGATCCGACGGACGAGGCGGCGCTGGACGCTGAATTCCACCTGTCGATCATCGAGGCCAGTCACAACGTCATCATGCTGCATATGATGCGGTCGATGTATGATCTGCTGCGGCAGGGTGTGTTCTACAATCGCCAGATGATGTTCCGCAACCGCACTACCCGCGACATGCTGCTGGATCAGCATCGCGCCATAAACACCGGTTTGCAGGCGCGCGATCCGCACGCCGCCCGCGCTGCGGTCGAGGCGCATCTGACCTATGTCGAACTGTCGCTGTCCGATCAGATCAAGGCTGATCGCAACGAGGCCATCGCCCAGCAACGCTTTGAGCACGAACGGACACGATAAAAAAAGCCGGCCCGAAGGCCGGCTTTGGTATCTGCTTGGCACCGGTTTCAATGCAGCTTTGCATCGACCTGCTTGATGGCCGCATCAATGGATGCCTGCGCATTCTCAGCGGTCATCTGTTTGGCCAGAACCGCGCCTGCGGCGGCAACAGCGACCGAAATCGCCTCTTCGCGCACGGCGCGCACAGCCGAATTCTCAGCGGCCTGAATCTGCTCTTCAGCGGCGGCCACACGACGGGCGATCGACTGCTGCATATCAGCCTTTGCCTGCGCTGCGGCGGACTCCGCCTCGGCCTTGGCACCGGCGACGATACGGTCCGACTGTTCCTTGACCTCTTTCTGCTTGCGCTCATACGAGGCGAGCAAAGCCTTGGCCTCATCACGCAGTGCGCGGGCTTCTTCCAGGTCAGCCTTGATCTGAACCGCACGCGCGTCAAGCATACCGGTGATCCGCGACGGCACCTTGAAGTAAATCAGGATACCGATGAACACCACGAAAGCGATCGACACGACAAAGTCGCTGTTGCGCAGGCTGAAGAACGGGCCTGTCGCCGCAAGGGCCGGGCTTGCCGAAAGGGCCAGCACAATGGTTGTCAGTCTGGTCATCGCCTTACCCTTTCAGCCGGGCAGAAACTGCTGCCGTCACAGCGCGGGCATCGGGTGAACCTCCCAAGGCCGCAACCAGCTCTTTCGCAGTATCCTTGGCAACCTGGGTCACAGCGTCCACTGCACCAGCGCGGATGTCAGCGATACGCGCCTCGGAGACTGCAGCTTTGGCAGAAATCTCTGCATCCGCCTTCGCCAGCGCCACATCCAGATCTTTCTGGATCTCGGCTTTTGCCTCTGCCACGATCTTGTTGGCATCCGCACGGGCGCGCTCCAAAGCCTCGACATAGGCCCGCTCGGCCGCGACCGCCTGCAGCTTCATCTCTTCGGCTGCGGCCAGGTCATTGGTGATCGTGCCCTGACGCTCTGCCAGGACTGCCCCTATGCGCGGCAGACCGATCCGCGACAGAAAGAAGTAGATCGCAATCAATGCGACCAAAAGCCAGAAGATCTGGTTCGGCATCCAGTCGGTGCACAGCTGCGGCATGCCGATGGCGCTACCATCAAGCCCAAGGCAAGACCCAACAGCGGCCCCACCCTGCACCATACCATCTGCGAGTGTTTCAGTAGCCATCATGTCCTCCATCGGACCTTTTGAAACTCAAGGGGGCAACGCAACTGCGCTGCACCCCTGTTTCGCAAGACGTCAAAAAGGGATCAGGCTGCGAACATCAGCAGGAGGGCGACGAGGAAGGCGAAGATGCCCAGAGCTTCGGCGAAAGCCAGACCGATGAACAAGGTCGCGGTCTGCGATGCGGCTGCCGACGGGTTGCGCAGAGCACCTGCCAGATAGTTGGCGGCGACGTTGCCCACGCCGACGGCGGCAATGCCTGCACCGATGGCTGCGATACCGGCGCCGATGTATTTGCCGAGTGCTGCTGCTGCTGCGAGTTCCATGTGATGCTCCTTACGATGGAATTTGGATTTCTTGAGATAGTGTTGAACAAGTATCAGTGGGCCGGATGCAGCGCATCCTTCAGGTAGACACAGGTCAGGATGGTGAAAACATAGGCCTGGATGACAGCCACCAGCACTTCAAGCGCATAGATAGCAGTGATCGCAAGGATAGAGACCGGCGCGATCAGAGCGATCCCCGCAAAGGCCGCGAACACCTTCACCACAGCGTGGCCGGCGGTGATGTTGCCAGCAAGACGGATCGAATGGCTGACAGGGCGGACAAAGTAAGAGATAACCTCGATCACGGCGATGACCGGCCGCAAAAACAGCGGGGCTTCCTTCATCCAGAACATGCCGAGGAAAGACGCGCCGTTTTTGACGAAACCGATCACGGTGACCGCAATAAAAACGCCAAAGCCAAGCACTGCGGTGACGGCGATGTGCGACGTCGGGGCAAAGGCCGTCGGGATCAACGCCAACATGTTCGAGAAGAAGATGAACAGAAACAACGTCATGATCCAGGGGAAATACTTCACCCCGTCATGGCCGGTCACATCCTCTACCATCTTGTAGATGAAACCATAGAACACCTCAGCCACCGATTGCAGCCGGGTCGGGATGACCGCGCGGCCACGGGTCCCAAGAACGAACAAAGCAACCACGCACAAGACGGCAAGCAGCATCCACAGGGTCGCGTTGGTGGGTGTGTACCACATCACCGGACCATCACCGAACAACGGCTTGACGATGAACTGGTCCATCGGGTGGAACACCAAACCTGTTTCTGCCGCCACGTCAGTCATCCCTCTTTTCGGCTGCGTCTTGGGCCAGCCGGCGTTCCTGCACTTCGTTGGCCGACCGCAGCATGGTTTTCACCCCTGCAGCCAGACCGAGCCCGATAAACAGCACCAGAAATATCGGCATGGTTCCCAGCAGGGTATCCAGACCGTATCCGATGCCGAAACCGATCAACAAACCGGCCACAAGCTCGATAACCATCCGCCAGGCGACCTGTGCCTGAGAATAGTCTTTCTTCATATGAGGCGTCGGTGCGGTTGCAGCCTTTGCCGCCGAAATCCGGGCCTCCAACACCTTTAACCGGGCGCTATCGGACGGATCTTGCGGGTCGGACACCAGCCTTGCCCCCATGAAGATGGTTGAGGCGGTGCTAATGGCAGACAGGCGCCGAGTCAAGCAGACATGAGCCTTATGATTATTTAAGTAAATCAGTAGGTTAACAACACGACCGCCGTACCACAGCACCCCAGCAGCCCCCAAACCGGCCATAGCGCCATATTCAACCCATCAGTTGATTTTCCACAGCCGCCGACCCGCCCCTCACAACCCTCAACCGGAAGGTTGACCTTTTTACCAAAGCCTGCCCATGGTTTGGCCATGACCGATCCGCTTTCCCCCGATCTTTTGTCCCGGGTCTTTGCCGCCCTCGCCGACCCCACGCGGCGGGCGATCCTTGGCATGTTGCTGGAAGATGACATGGCGGTGACCGATGTGGCAGATCCGTTCAGAATGAGCCTTGCCGCGATTTCAAAACATCTGACCGTGCTGACCGACGCCGGCCTGATCAGCCGCGAAAAGCGCGGAAGGGTGATCTGGTGCAAGCTGGAACCTGACGCCCTGCGTGCCGCCTCTGTCTGGATGCAGGGGTTCGGCCAGTTCGAACCGGTCGATCTGGATGCGTTCGAGCGGTTTCTGGCGGGCGAATTGTCCGGTGACACGGAGGATGCAGATGGCCCCGGGGCACTGCCCCGGACCCAGGGATTTTTAAAGACCGAAATTGGCGGCGGTCAGGATGTGAACTGACTGGCGTGGTTTTTGCGCAAGTCTGCCTTTTGCACCTTTCCCATGGCATTGCGTGGCAACGCGTCGACCACAGCATACTCTTTGGGGTGTTTGAATTTCGCCAGAGAGGTGGCGACGGCGGCGCGGATCTGGCCAAGATCAGGCTCCGCCCCTTTGGCGCGGGCCAGCACGGCAAAGACCGCTTCGCCGAAGTCAGGGTGCGGCAGGCCGATGACCGCGCTTTCCGCAATACCGGGCAGGGTGTCCAGCAGTTCTTCCACCTCTTTGGGGTAGACGTTGTAGCCGCCGGTGATGATCAGATCCTTGGCCCGTCCGACGATGGTGACATAACCATCGGTGTCGCGGGTGGCCAGATCGCCGGTGATGAACCAGCCATCGGGGCGCAGGTCTTCGGCGGTCTTGTCTGGCATCTGCCAATAGCCCTGAAACACATTGGGGCCGCGCACCTCGATCACGCCGACCTCGCCTGCCCCCACCTCATTCCCCCCAGCCATGATCCGCAGATCCACCCCCGGAAGGGCCATACCCACCGTGCCGGCCCGACGGTCACCGTCATAGGGGTTGGAGGTGTTCATGTTGGTTTCCGTCATACCATAGCGTTCCAGAATGCGCTGCCCGGTGCGATCCTGAAACGCGATATGGGTTTCAGACAAGAGGGGTGCCGAGCCGGATATGAACAGCCGCATATGCCCGACCAGATCGCGTGTCAGGCGCGGGTCGTCCAGCAGGCGGGTGTAAAAGGTGGGCACCCCCATCATCGCGGTGGACTTCGGCAAAGCCGCAATCACCGCCTCCACATCAAATCCGGGCAGGAACACCATCTGCGCCCCGGTCAGCAGGCTGACGTTCGATGCCACAAACAGCCCGTGGGTGTGAAAGATCGGCAGCGCGTGCAGCAGCACATCCGTTTCGGTAAAGCGCCACAGATCGGCCAGCACCTGCGCATTGGACAACAGGTTTTCATGGCTGAGCATCGCACCCTTGGACCGCCCCGTGGTGCCTGACGTATACAAGATCGCCGCCAGATCGGTGCCGGACCGGTCCACCGGGGCAAAGGCAGCCTCCTGCCGCGCGGCCAGATCCATCAGACTGCCGCCTCCGTCACCGGACAGGCCCAGAAACTGCGTGCCATGCGTTGCACACAAAGGTACCAAAGCCGCCGATTGCGCCGGGTCACCGACAAAGACGCAAGGAGTGGCATTGCCGATGAAGTAATCCAGTTCCGCTGCCGTATAGCCGGTGTTCAGCGGCAAAAACACCGCCCCCGCCGCCACTGTGGCCCCATACAGCGCCAGAGCTTCGGGCGATTTCGCCACCTGCACCGCCACCCGGTCACCGGGTTCAACTCCGAGGGTCACCAACGCGCCGGCCAGCCGCGCCACCAGAATGGCAAAAGCAGTTGCGGAAATCTGCTTGCCGTTGGCAAGATGCAGTAAGGGCCGGTCCTGCCCGGCTAGTGGCGCAAACAATCTGTCAAACAAGGGATTCATGGCGTTCCTCCAAGCAATGTTGTGGCATTGCCGCAGGATGGGCTCAAGCCCGCTGGGCGTGTCACCCTGCGCTTTGTGACAAAATCGGCTTGCCTGACTTTACGCGCCAAAATGCCTTGCCTTGGACCACAGCCCGCCGTGATTTCGCCGCAACCGGAAGCGACCCTATGGCCACGGGGAACACAAACCACTTCAGGAGCCGGATATGACCTACGCCCTTACGCTGTTTCAGAAATTCGGCTTGTTTGCCCCAAAGGCCAGCAACGATGACTTCTTTTTCCATCGCCTGACCCGTATCGGCACCCGCGACGCGCGGCGCGAAGTGCGGGCCACGCTGTTTATCAGAACTCAGTCGTAACGCCCGGCAGGCGCAGTTCACGCATCAGGTCGCGTACTTCCTGCCTTGCCGCGATGTTTGAGATGTTCAGCTGGTCAACGCCGGTATCCTTGAGGTCCAGCAAAGTGATCCCACGGGGAAACAGCTCGCGGAAGATCACCCGTTCGGAAAACCCGGGCGAGACGCGAAAGCCGATGCGCTTGGACAGTTCTTCCAGAGCGGCACCCACCTTCTTTTTGTTATGCATCTGCTGCGCACCCAGACGGTTGCGCAGCACGATCCAGTCGATCGGCTTCAGCCCCGCCTGCGCCCGCAACTGCCGGGCATTCCAGACCATTTCCGAATAGATCGACGGGCCCTTTACCTTGCCGGTTTCCGGATCGGTCCGCGCCAGCAGGTCAAAGTCGATGAAACTGTCATTCAGCGGCGTGATCAGCGTATCGGCAAGGCTGTGCGCCACCTGTGACAGGCGGGTATGGCTGCCGGGGCAGTCGATGATGATGAAATCCGACACCGGGTCCAGCGCCGCCACTGCCGCCGACAGGCGGGCGTCAAACGGGTTTTCTCCGGGAGCCAGCGTCGATTCGTCGACCTCGGGCAGGTCGCGGTAATCCGGGGTTGGCAATGTCAGCCCGCTGCGCGCCAGATAGGCGCGGCGGTTTTCGACATATCGGCCAAAGGATTTCTGCCGCAGGTCAAGGTCCAGCCCGCCAACCCGGTGCCCTTGCCGGACAAGGGCTGTGGCCACATGCATGCAGGTGGTCGATTTGCCCGATCCGCCCTTTTCATTGCCCACGACGATGATATGCGCCATGCTTTGCCCCTTTGCCCCAGCCTGTCCGCTCTTTTAGGCGGGTTGCCGCGCAAGGGGAAGCGCGAAGGCACGGCCAGCGCGATCACGACCACCGCTTTATGAAACTGTGGCGTCACAACATGAAAAAGCCCCGCAAAAGCGGGGCTGTTCCATCATACGAACAGGTCGGATCAGAAACCCAGACCGGCGTACTTGTTCTTGAACTTTGACACGCGGCCGCCGGTGTCCATCAGCTTGGCATTGCCACCGGTCCATGCCGGGTGCGCCAGCGGATCGATGTCCAGCGCAAGGCTGTCGCCGTCTTTGCCATAGGTCGAGCGGGTCTGATAAGTCGAACCGTCGGTCATCTTCACGGTGATGAAGTGATAGTCGGGGTGAATGCCTTCTTTCATCGGTCCGATCCTTATTCAGATTTCGGTTTATAGGTCGTATCTTCCGAGATACGTGCCGATTTCCCGCGACGGGTGCGCAGGTAATACAGCTTGGCGCGACGGACTTTGCCGCGGCGCACCACATCGATCGAGTCGATATTGGTCGAGTACAGCGGGAACACCCGCTCCACACCTTCGCCGAACGAAATCTTGCGCACGGTGAACGAGGCCGAGATGGTCGCGCCGCCCTGACGGGCAATGCAGACGCCTTCGTAGTTCTGGATACGCGAGCGGGTGCCTTCTGTCACTTTGAAACCGACGCGGACAGTGTCCCCGGCCTTGAAATCCGGGATGGTCTTGCCGAGCGCAGCAATCTGCTCGGCTTCGAGTTGGGCGATCAGGTTCATGCCTGGTCCTTTCGCAACCTGCGGTGGGTCCGCAGAGGTGATGCCGTGCCCCAGAGCTCTCGGTCTTCACCGGGTCCCCATCGCATGCGATGAGCCCGCCAGAGATCAGGCCAGCTTTTCCATAACAGCCGCCCTGCCAGCCTGCGCACCGGGGAAGAAACCCGGCGAAAGGGCAAACAGGAATCGGGTCCGACGGATCATGATGACCCCGGACAGGCGCGTATAGGGGCAATCCTTGGCACCGGTCAAGTGGCGCGGGCTTGCACCCCGTCGCATTTGCGCAGAAAACATGCCCGGCAATGAAGATTCCCGAACAGATGGACAAAACCGCCGGGGGGAGCGGGGCGCAGCGGCTAGCGCGCGGTCTTGCGCGCCCACAGGTCGGGCCGGCGCTCTGCCGTCAGCGCCTCGGCCTGCGCGCGCCGCCATTTCGCAATCTTCGCGTGATCCCCCGATAGAAGCACCGGCGGAACCTCGCGCCCCTCCCAAACCGGGGGTCGGGTAAACTGCGGATGCTCCAGCAAGCCGTTGGAATGGCTTTCTTCCTCGATGCTGTCAGCATTGCCCAACACGCCGGGCAACAGGCGCACGGTCGCATCCAGAATGGCCTGCGCCGCAATCTCGCCCCCGGTCAGCACGAAATCACCCAAAGACACCTCTTCTACGGCATGATGATCCAGCACCCGCTGATCCACGCCTTCAAAGCGGCCACACAAAAGCGTCAGCCCCTCACACCCCGCAAATCGGCGTGCCATGGCCTGATCAAACGGCGTGCCGCGCGGTGAGAGGTAAACCACGGGCCAGCGCGCCCGGTCGGGGTTCGCCCCGGCACTGGCAGCGTTGATCGCGGCATCCACCACATCGGCGCGCAGCACCATGCCGGCGCCGCCGCCAGCGGGGGTGTCATCCACATTGCGGTGCTTGCCGATGCCGAAAGACCGCAGGTCATAAGTCTCCAGCCGCCACAGCCCAAGATCCATCGCCTTGCCGGTCAAAGACTGCTCCAGCACCCCCGGAAAAGCCTGCGGAAACAGCGTTATGATCCGTGCGAGCCACGCCCCCCGCACCGCGCGGGCATCGTCGAACAGATCTCGCGGGCGCAGAACAGGCTTGGCCGACAGCCGCCCGTGCGACCGGGACGGGGCGTTTGCCAGCGCAGCATCATCAGGAAGCTCGTCAGACATGGGCCTACTCCAGCCCCTCGGGCAGGTCCGCCACAAGCCGGCGCGCGGCCAGATCGACCGTTGGCACCGCCGCCTTGGTAAAGGGGATCAGCAAGGGTTGCTTGCGGGTCGGGGCATAGACCTCCAGCAAGTCGCCCGCGCCATGGTTGTGCACCGCGCGCAAGGCACCCAGCAGGACGCCGCCGGTGTCATAGACCTCCAGCCCGATCAGGTCAGAGTGATAGAATTCATCATCAGGCAGCGACGGCAATCGGGCGCGGTCCACATATAGATCGGTGCCGCGCAAGGCATCAGCCTGATCCTTGGTCGCCACCCCCGCGATCCGCGCGCCAAGGCCACCCGCCACCGGGCGGGTCAGTTTGACGGCGAAACTGCGGTTGCCATCCTGCGTGTACAGCGGACCATATTCCGCAATCGCCTCCGGTTCGGCGCAGAAGGATTTCAGCCGCACCTCGCCCTGCACGCCAAAGGCGCCCGCGATAGAGCCGACACAGATCCGGTCACTCGTCATGGCAAAGACACCCCTGTGCTGCAAAACCCGCGCGGGTCAAACGATCCTCCCGCATTCAGACAGGCCGTCTGGCTCTGCATGCGGGAAAAATTGATGCCGGCCCAGAACGCCGCCCCGCAAAGGGTAAGCGTGATGGACCGGCGTACCAGGCCTAGGCCAGGGATCATCGGGCCGATTATTCTTCGGCAGGGGCTTCAGCGCGGGCTGCTTTTTTCGCAGCGCGTTCTGCCATCTGCTTGCCGGGAACCGCCGCTTTGGGGTTGTGGCGGACTTTTTTGTCCAGCACGCCAGCCGCTTCCAGGAAACGGGTCACACGATCGGTCGGCTGCGCGCCGGTGGCCATCAGTTCCTTGATCCGGTCCAGGTTCATGACAACGCGCTTTTCGTCATCCTTGGCCAGCATCGGGTCATAAACGCCCAGCTTTTCCAGAAAACGACCATCGCGCGGGTTGCGCGAGTCGGTCAGAACGATCGAGTAGTGCGGGCGCTTTTTCGAACCGCCGCGTGCCAGACGAATTTTAACAGCCATGGGTAGTCTCCTTGAGGTATCTCAGTTTGGGTTGGGTAGGGCGGGGTTCACCCCGCCGTTTGGGTTATTTCTGTAGTTTCTCGTGATGCCTGATGACTTCGGAAATGATGAAGGTCAGGAATTTCTTGGCAAATTCGGGATCAAGGTCGGCATCCTGCGCCAACTGTTCAAGCCGCGCGATCTGCCGCGCCTCGCGCGACGGGTCGCTGGGCGGCAACTCGTGCTCGGCCTTCAGCCGCCCCACTGCCTGAGTATGCTTGAACCGCTCAGCCAGCGTGTAAACCAGAATGGCATCCAGTCGGTCAATCGACTGGCGGTGTTCTTTCAGCACCTCGGCGGCGCGTGCGGCGATGTCGGTCATTGCGTCCTCCGCGTATGCCGCCAGACCAGATCGTCGGGGTCCTGGCCCAGCGCCTCAGGGTCCGGCACCGCCCCAAGCCGTTTCGCCACGCGGATCGACGCGGCATTATAGGGGTCTGTGTAACTTACCAGAGAATCAACCGGCAGGCTGGCAAAGGCCCAATCGCGCAGCGCAGCGGCAGCTTCGGTCGCATAACCCTGGCCCTCGTTCCCTTGATAAACCTGCCAGCCAAGCTCGGTTTCCGGAAACTTCGGCCCGCCGTTTAAACCAACCTGCCCCACGGTTGTCCCGCTGACGGTCAGATCAACCATCAGCGCACCATGACCCAGCAGCGCCCATTGCGCGACATCATGGCAAAACCAGAACCACGCCCCCGCCTCATCCTTCGGCCCACCCATATAGGCAGACCGATCTGACGCCCAGAACGCCGCATAAGCCGGGAAATCGGCTATGACGGGCGCGCGCAGGGTCAAGCGTTTGGTGTGCAGAACGGGCGATGTCATTTCTTTTTCATCAGCCCCGACAGGCCAGACGGCAGGCTCATGCCGCGCGGCATGCCGGGAAATCCGCCCTGCCCCATCGACTCTTTCATGCCCTTGGCCGCCGCTTCCAGTTCGGCAGGCGACATCTTGGACGGGTCGGGCATGCCACCCTTGCCCATCATCTGCTTGATGGCCTGCTTCATGCCGCCACCCTTGCCCATCTTCTTCATCATCTCGGCCATCTGCTTGTGCTGTTTCAGCAGACGGTTCAGTTCCGACACCTCGAGCCCCGCGCCTGCCGCGATCCGCTTCTTGCGGCTGGCAGCCAGCAGGTCGGGGTTGGCGCGTTCCTTCTTGGTCATCGAGTTGATCAGCGCCACCTGACGGCGCAACATCCTGTCGTCAAAGCCGGCATCCTCGGCCTGCTTTGCCATCTTGCCCATGCCCGGCAGCATGCCCATCAGGCCCTGCATGCCGCCCATCTTCTGCATCTGCTCCAGCTGGCCCTTCAGGTCGTTCATGTTGAACAGACCTTTGGAGAACCGCCGCGCCATTCGCTCGGCCTGTTCGGCCTCGAACGTCTCCTGCGCGCGCTCGACCAGCGCGACAATGTCGCCCATGCCAAGGATGCGGCCCGCGACACGCTCGGCCTCGAAGGTCTCCAGCGCGTCCATCTTTTCGCCAAGACCGACGAAACGGATCGGCTTGCCGGTAACTGCCCGCATCGACAGAGCCGCGCCGCCGCGCCCGTCGCCATCCATCCGCGTCAGCACGACGCCGGAAATGCCGACCTTGCCGTCAAACTCGGCGGCGACGTTCACTGCGTCCTGCCCGGTCAGACCATCGACCACCAGCAGCGTCTCACGCGGCTGGGCGATGTCGCGCACCGCCTGCACTTCGTCCATCAGCACTTCGTCGATGTGCAACCGGCCAGCGGTATCGAGGAACAGCACATCATAGCCGCCCATCGCAGCTTGGGTCTTGGCGCGCCGTGCAATCTGCACCGCCGTCTCGCCCTTGACGATCGGCAGGCTGTCCACGCCCACCTGCCCCGCGAGGATGGCCAGCTGTTCCATGGCCGCCGGGCGGTTGGTGTCCAGCGACGCCAGCAGCACCCGCTTGCCGTTGCGGTCCTTCAACCGCTTGGCCAGCTTGGCGGTGGTGGTGGTCTTGCCCGAGCCTTGCAAACCCACCATCAGAATGGCAGCAGGCGGGTTGTCGATCTTCAGTGCGTCCGCAGGTTCATCCCCCGCCAGCACCCTGATCAGCTCGTCATGCACGATCTTGACGACCATCTGCCCCGGCGTGATCGACTTCGTCACCGCCGACCCGGTCGCCTTGTCCTGCACCCGCTTGATGAAATCGCGCGCCACCGGCAGCGAGACGTCTGCCTCGAGCAGGGCTGTCCGCACCTCGCGCAGGGCGGCAATCACATCGGCCTCGGACAGCGCGCCCTGTTTGGTCAGGCGGTCAAAGACGCTGCCAAGGCGGTCTGAAAGGCTCTCGAACATGGTCGTCTCCCGCAATGGGCCCCGACGTGGGCGTTACAGCAATGGCCAAGGGCACCTGCGGGCGCAACGCGCTGGCAGATGGCGATCCCGGCAAAGCCAAGGGACCGGAAGCGACAGCCTCCGGGGAATTCCATGTCTGTTAGGCCGCAACCCCGCCCGAGTCAAGCCATGGACAGGCGTTGGGCCAATCCGAGCAGGCGGGAACGCAAAACGGCCCGCGCCCTTTTGGGGGTGCGGGCCGTCTGCAGAATGGGCCGGGCAGAACCGCCCGGCCCGCAGAGGACGTTACGACCGGTCGTCGATCTGGTCTGCATAAAGCTTTGTCAGCTCTGCCAGCGTGTACTCAGATGCATCCACACCCAGCAGGGCAGCGAGTTGTGCCTGACCGGGGGTCACCACATTGGCCGGCTTCCCATCGGCGCGGTTCTGGCCCGACAGGATGAAATTGGTCATCTGCGTGTCGTTGTCGCGCTTGGCCTCGATCAGAAGCTGCAGTTCGTTGATGGTGAAGCGGCCCGGCTCCACCCCGGCAGCGGCAGCCAGCTGCGCGTCGGTTGACACCGCCCCGGCACCCATGTCGCTCCGGGACACGGCAGCGCCACCCGCTTGCGACTTGATGAAGCGGACACGATCCGTGTCATTTTCACGCTGCGCATCCAGCAGCTGGATCAGCTGGGCCGGGGTGTAGTCGTTGGCGGAAACGCCCGTTTGTGCGGCCAGTTGGTCAAGACCTGGGTTTGCAGCGGCGATGCCTGCGGTCAGGGCAAGAGCGGCGGCAGAGATCATCAGAGTACGCATAGTTTACTTCCTTCGTCATGAAGCTGCGGAGTTGCAGCGGATAATTCAGGAACGGATCGCATCGGCCAGAAGTTTCAGCAGCCATCGTTTTCCGTTCAGTGAGACGAAGTTAGTCGTTTCATTTTTCCTTTACATTACAGAACTCTGACCTCAAACTGTGCATCAGCGCACAGCAATAATCCGTGATGAAAGGGAACACCCTCGATGGCACAACCAGCCTGGGATGAGATCAGAACAGCGTTTCAGGTGGCCCGTCTTGGCACGGTGTCGGGCGCGGCAGAGGTGCTGGGCGTGCATCACGCAACGGTCATACGACATATCGATGCATTGGAAAAAACGCTTGGCACACGGTTGTTTCAGCGCCACGCCCGCGGCTATACCCCGACCGAAGCCGGACGTGATCTGCTGATCGTTGCACAGACCACCGAAGAGCAGTTCGCCCAACTGTCCAGCCGCATCAAGGGTCAGGGCGAAGCCGTCGCGGGTGAGCTGACCATCACCTCAATCTCCGGTATTGCCGATCTTCTGGTCCCGGTGCTCGCCTCGTTTCAGGAGTTGTACCCGCAGGTGCAGGTGCGCTTCCTGACCGACATGCGGGTGTTCCGGCTGGATTATGGCGAGGCGCATGTCGCCATCCGCGTCGGGGCCACGCCGGAAGAGCCGGACAATGTGGCACAACCCCTGCCCCATCTCCGCACCGGCCTTTACGCCTCCAAAGCCTATATCGCGCAGCATGGCCAACCCAAGGACGAGTCAGACTTTGCGAACCACCGCTTTGTGTGCATCGACAGCGAAGCCAACCGGGCCCCGTTCTACCGTTGGTTGCGCAATACAATTCCGGCGAGTGCGATCAGTTTCCGGGGCACCGATCCGGCGGCGCTTGAAGAGGCGGTCCACCAGGGCATCGGCATCGGCTTTGTCGCTGCCTACAAATCCAGGATCGCCGGAAATCTTGTCGAAATCCTGCCGCCCCGCCCCGAATGGGATGCGCCGCTGTGGATCGTGACGCATGTGGATCTGCACCGGACCCGAAAGGTGCAAGCCTTCCTGACACATCTGAAGGAGGCCGCCAAAACCTGGCTCGCCTGACAGATCTGTTCAGCTGCGGCTGAAGCGAAGCGTCGGCCTATCTGGTGGATGGCTCCACGCCCGGTACACCCTTTCAATTTGAAGCATTGAGGCGCCGTGACGGTGGCATCTTGCCACATTCCTGCCCCAATTCGACAGGATTCTGCCTTCAGATGGACAGGAGGATCCGATGGCAGCAATTTGTGCACTGGCGGGTGGCATGGTCGGCTTCGGTTCGGCCCTCGTCTCATTGATGTTTTTCGATGCAGGTCTGTTGACCGCACTGGCAATCTGGTCCGGGTCCGGGATCGGCAGCATGGCGCTTTTCCTTGCATTGATGCTCCGCCGCGCCGAGGCGTCTGAGGCCAGGCAAATGGCCGCAACCACTCGCATGGCATAAGGCCGGGTCAGGCACTGGCAACCGCAAGGCTTGCGCAAATATCCTTGCCTTTTTGCCCATCCGACTCCATATTTTTCTGGCGACGTTAACTATTTCGACCACTGTCTTCGCCTCACGGCCACAGCAATCGACGATCAGCTGACTGCGCCGGGCCGCCGCAATCCCGCGGGCGGCGCTACTAGGGGAGACTTCACGATGGCCAAGGGCACCGTGAAATGGTTCAACGAAACAAAAGGCTTCGGCTTCATTGCACCAGAGGGTGGCAAAAAAGACGTCTTCGTCCACATCACAGCGCTGGAACGGGCCGGTCTGCGCGGGTTGAAGGATGGTCAGGCCGTGACCTTCGACATCGAAGCCGGGCGTGACGGGCGCGAATCCGCAACCAATCTGTCCCTGTCCTGATCCGCACCTGTACGCTGCGCTGATCTGCTGAGCAAAGACCCGGATGACCGACCTGAAAGGGCGCACGCAAGGCTGCGCCCTTTTTCTTTTGGTCATTCTGCCATCTTTGCCCCTGCAGACACACCGCACAGCCTCGGCAGGGGCCATCGCGGGCCGACAGGCAGCGCTGCGCCGGAATTTCTCTTGTGACCCATCGCCACGCGCGTCACACTTGCCCTATGCCAGACAGCGCTCACACCCTCATTGCCCAGCCGGATTACCAGCGCCTGATCGACGCCGAGACTTGGGCCTTCATCCACCGGACCAAGGCCGCCTATCCGCCTGACACCGCCGCGCTGACGATCGCGGACCAGCGCCGCATTTACGACACAATGTGCCGCGCCTTCCATACCGGTTACCCCCCCGGCGTCGCGGCACATGATGAAAGCGTGGCGGGTGTGCGCTGCCGCCGCTATCTTGGCCATGGTCCGGTGGTGATCTACCTCCATGGCGGCGGCTTCGTCGTCGGCGGGCTGGACAGTCATGATGACGTCTGCGCCGAAATCTGTGCAGCCACCGGGCTGGAGGTGCTGGCCGTGGATTACCGCCTGTGCCCGGAACATCCGCACCCGGCCGCCTTTGACGATTGCCTCGCCGTCGCACGCGCAACCCCGGGGTCTATCCTGCTGGTGGGCGACAGTGCCGGCGGCGCGCTTGCGGCCGCGGTGGCGGCGGCCCTGTCTGACCCGCGCGTGATGGGACAGGTCCTGATCTACCCCGGCCTTGGCGGGCGCGGAGCCAGCCACCGGCAGCATGCCCACGCCCCCATGCTCACCGCCGAGGATGTCGCCTTCTACGCCCGCATCCGGGGCGCAGATCCACAAGACCCCACCGCCGCGCCGTTGATGGCCAGCCATTTCACCGGCCTGCCACCGACGCTGGCGCTTGCGGCGGAATGTGACCCGCTGGCCGATGATGCCGCCGCTTACGCCGCCCACATTACCGCCGCAGGCGGGCGAGCCATTGCGCTGACAGACACTGGCCTTGTCCACGGCCACCTGCGCGCCCGCCACACCGTCGCCCGCGCCCGTGCCAGCTTTGCGCGCGTGACAGCCACCCTGTCCGCCATGGCCGCAGGCCACTGGCACCCCGGAGACATGCCATGAAAGACCTGCCCAACCAGACCCATTGGACCGCCCGCACCGATATGGCCGCCGCCTTCCGCTGGACCGCCCGGCTGAACATGCATGAGGCCGTCGCCAACCATTTCAGCCTTGCGGTCAGCGACGATGGTGCGCGGTTTCTGATCAACCCCGCCGGTCGCCACTTCAGCCGCATCACCGCCTCGGCCCTGATCGAGATCGATGCGAACGACCCCACCACCCTGAACCGTCCCGATGCCCCCGACCCCACCGCCTGGGGCCTGCACGGCAGCCTGCACCGCGCCTGCCCGCATGCGCGCTGCGCCATGCACGTCCATTCGATCCACGCAACCGTGTTGGCCAGCCTTGCTGACAGCCGCCTGCCTGCCATCGACCAGACCACAGCAATGTTCCACAACCGCGTGGTGGTCGATGACCATTACGGCGGCATGGCGTTCGAGGATGAGGCCGCCCGCTGCGTACAGCTGCTGTCAGACCCGAAGATCACCACGATGATCATGGGCAACCACGGTGTGCTGGTGATCGGAGCCACGGTGGCCGAAACCTTCAACCGGCTCTATTATTTCGAGCGCGCGGCCGAAACCTACATCCGCGCCCTGCAAACCGGCCAGCCGCTGCGCGTTCTGCCCGATGACATCGCCGAGAAGACCGCGCAGGAGTGGGAGACCTACCCCGGCTACGCCGAAGACCACCTGCGCGAGATCAAGGCCATACTCAATGCTGACGCACCGGGTTATGCCAGCTGACCCGGCGGCCGCTCAGGGCTGAAAAAACGGCGTCGCGCGCATGCTGTCAGGCACCGGCACGCCCATCCGGGTCAGGATCGACGGGGCCAGCGCCAGCTGGTCCAGCACCACATCGGCATCGGGCATGGCGCTGTCTCCGAAATAGTAAAACGCGAAATCCCGCTGATCCTCGTCGGTGCCGCCATGATGGCCCCGCGCGTCTTGCCCATGGTCGGCGGTGACAATCACCTCGTACCCCGCATCGCGCCAGCGCTGGACAAAGGGGGCCAGCATCGCATCCAGCGCATAGCAGGCGTGATCCATTTCTTCGCAATCGTGGAAGAAACGGTGCCCCATGCTGTCCAGCGTGCAGGTATGCAGGATGCCGTAGTCGATGCCGTACCCCTCACACAGCCGGGTCAGTGTGGCGAACAGGTCCACATCCGACGGGGTCATCTGGTTTGCGTTGCCATAGCCGGTCATGGTGTGAAACCGGCCATGGGTGATCGGCCCGGCGGGTTCATCATATTCAATGTCGCGCACCACATCGAAGGGCGCGCGGTTGAAGAATTCGGACCAGAAACTGTGCGTCACCGCCCCGGTCTTGCCACCCGCCCGCGTCACCTCGGAAAAGATATCTGGCTCGGCCAGCCGATACACCGCCTCATTGCCCCAGACCCGGTGCACCTGCGGCGGCACCCCAGTGTGGATCGACGCATAGCAGGACGCCGAGGTTGAGGGCAGCACCGCCTGCATCCGCCACACCCGCGCCTCGCCCTGCGCAACCCAGCCTTCCATATTGCCGAACAGCCGCCGCCAGTTGCGCCACGGCACGCCGTCAATCACGATCAGAAGCAGCTTTTTCATGGTCGAAACCTGTTTAAGGGGCCGGCGTCTGACGCCTCCGGCGGGAATATTTCAGAAAGGTGCAATCACAGGCACACACCTCAGTTTCCGGCGGCTTCCATCTTGCGGCTGTCCAGCACGCCTTCCAGCCAGCCCATCTTCATCTCGGGGACCGAAGACAGCAACAGCTCGGTGTAGTCGTCGAACGGCGGGGCCAGCACATCGGTTTTGGTCCCATAACGCCGCACCTCGCCGCGATACATCACCGCAATCCGGTCGGCAATCGCGCGCACCGTGGCAAGGTCATGGGTGATGAAAAGATAGGCCACCCCTTCCGCCGCCTGCAAAGCCAGCAACAGCTTGAGGATGCCATCCGCCACCAACGGGTCCAACGCCGAGGTGACCTCATCGCAGATGATCAGCTTCGGTTTGGCCGCCAGCGCGCGGGCAATGCAAACCCGCTGTTTCTGGCCGCCCGATAGTTCTGCCGGATAGCGGTCGATAAAGCCGCTGCCCATCTCGATCTGATCCAGCAGATCCTGAATGCGCTTGCGCTTTTCCGCGCCCTTCAGGCCAAAATAGAATTCCAGCGGCCGCCCGATGATCGTGCCCACGGTCTGGCGCGGGTTCATTGCGGTGTCGGCCATCTGGTAGATCATCTGCACCTCGCGCAGATCGTCGCGGCTCCGCGCGGCCAGGTCGGGCGCAAGATCGCGCCCGGCAAAGCGGATGCGCCCCTGCCCCGGAGGCAGCAACCCGGTGATTACCCGCGCCAGTGTCGATTTCCCCGACCCGCTTTCTCCTACAACGGCAAGCGTCTGCCCCGCTGGCAGATCCAGCGTGATGTTTTTCAGCACGTCAAAGTTGGTGCCCTTGTACCGCGCCGTTACATTCTGGATCTGCAACACGGCAGGCGCATCGGCTTTCTCGACATGCTCGATCGACCGGACCGACACAAGCGCCTGTGTATAGGGCTCATTCGGGGCGGTGATGATCTGTTCGGTCGTGCCGTATTCGATCCGCTTGCCATGGCGCAGCACCAGAATGTCATCGGCAACCTGCGCCACCACGGCAAGATCATGCGTGATATACAATGCAGCCACGCCGGTATCGCGGATCGCCTCCTTGATCGCGGCCAACACCTCGATCTGGGTGGTCACATCCAGCGCGGTGGTCGGCTCGTCAAAGATCACCAGATCCGGTTTCGGGCACAGCGCCATCGCGGTCATCGCCCGTTGCAGCTGCCCGCCAGACACCTGATGCGGATAGCGTTTGCCGAACGTCTCCGGGTCCGGCAGCCCAAGCCTGCCAAACAGCATGACAGCACGCGCCTCTGCCTCGGCCCTGCCCATGATCTTGTGGGCCAGACAGGTCTCCACCACCTGATCCATCAACCGGATCGCCGGGTTGAACGCCGCCGCCGCCGATTGCGCCACATAGGTCACCTCGCGCCCGCGCAAGGCCCGCAGCGCCCGCGCATCGGCCAACCGGATGTCGCGCCCATTCAGGGTGATCGTTCCCCCGGTCAACCGCACTCCGCCACGGCCATAGGCCATTGACGACAGGCCAATGGTGGACTTCCCCGCCCCGGACTCGCCGATCAGCCCCAGCACACGGCCTTTTTCGACCGAGACCGAGACATCATCCACCAGCACGACATCGCGCGGGGCCTCGCCGGGCGGATAAGAAGTGGCCTCGATCCGCAGATTGCGGATCTGCAACAATGCGTCGCTCATACCCCGCCCCTCTTGCCGTTCTCAGTCTTAAAATAGCCCACGGGAGGACCGGGGGGTGTGAACCCCCCCGGAGTTTTCCGCAATCCCGAATCGAAGATCATCCGCGCCCACCCTTCAGACTGGTGGTGCGCGACAGCACCCAGTCGGCCACAAGATTGACCGAAATCGCCAGCGCCGCGATGGCAAAGGCCGGGATCAGCGCCGCCGGGATGCCGTAGACCAGCCCCGAGGCGTTCTCCTTCACAATGCCACCCCAGTCGGCCAAGGGCGGCTGCACGCCAAGGCCCAGGAACGACAGTGTCGAGATGAACAGCACCGCAAAGATGAACCGCAGCCCCAGTTCCGCCACCAGGGGCGACAGCGCGTTGGGCAGGATCTCGCGAAAGATGATCCAGGCCCAGCCCTCGCCACGCAACCGCGCTGCCTCGACATAATCCATCACCGTGATGTCCACCGCCACTGCCCGAGCCAGCCGGAACACCCGGGTCGCGTCCAGAAGCCCCATCACAAGGATCAGCACCGTCAGCGTCACCGGCAGCACCGACAGGATCACCAGCGCCAGGATTAGCGCCGGGATCGCCATCACCAGATCGACCATCCGGCTCAAGCCCTGATCTACGTAGCCCCCCGCCACTGCCGCCGAAAACCCCAGCACCGACCCCAGTGTAAAGCTCAGGATTGTCGCGACCGATGCGACAAAAATCGTGGTCTGGCCGCCATATATCATCCGGCTCAGCAGATCGCGGCCAATCGCATCGGTGCCCATCAGATGGGTCGATGACGCCGGGTCCCAGACGCCACCGACCACCTCGGCCATGCCATAGGGGGCCAGCAGCGGTGCAAAGATTGCCGCAAGGAAAAACGCACCGGTGAAAAACATGCCCATCAGGGCGGATATCGGTATCCTCATTTCGGGTGCCTTAGCCTTGGGTTTGCAAGGATGGAAATCACATCCGCCAATATGTTCAGCCCGATATAGACGGCGGCAAAGATCAGCCCCACCGCCTGCACCACCGGCAGGTCACGCTTGGCCACATGGTCCACCAGATATTGCCCCATGCCCGGATAGACAAAGACCACCTCGACCACGACCACGCCCACCACCAGATAGGCAAGGTTCAGCATCACCACATTGACCACGGGGGCGATGGCATTCGGGAACGCATGGCGCCAGATCACCTGCATCGGCGACAGGCCCTTAAGCTCTGCCGTCTCGATATAGGCCGATTGCATCACGTTCAGGATCGCCGCCCGCGTCATCCGCATCATGTGCGCCAGCACCACAAGCACCAGCACGATCACCGGCAGGATCACCGCGTTCAGCCGCTCCATCATCCCCATGCCGGGAAAGACCATCGCGACGGAAGGAAACAGCTGCCACTTTACTGCTAGGAAATACAAAATCAGATAGCCCACCACGAATTCTGGCAGGCTGATCGCCGACAGCGTCGCGCCGGAAATCAGCTTGTCCGGCCAGCGTCCGTTATAGCGCGCGGCCACCAACCCCAGCAAAATCGCCAGTGGCACCGAAATCACTGCCGCCCAACCCGCCAGAAACAGCGTATTGCCCAACCGCTGGCCGATGGCCGCTGCAATATCGGTCCGGTTGGAAATCGAGGTGCCCAGATCGCCGGTCAGAACCCCGCCGAGCCACTGGAAATACCGCGTCAGCGCGGGTTGATCCAACCCCATCTCGGCGCGCAAATTGGCCAGCGCCTGAGGTGTGGCCGACTGGCCCAGAATGGCCTGGGCGGTATCACCGGGCAGTGCCGCCACACCAAGGAAAATCACCGCCGACACTGCCAGCAGCAACAAGAGGCCCAGCGCAATGCGCTGGACCACCAGAGTCAAAACCGGATGCACGCGCCGCAGTCCTTATGCCAGCCAGCACTTGACATGGGCGCGGCCGTTCATCAGCTCGCCATTCGGGTCGGCTTCCCAACCCTGGATCTCATCACGCACCGCCTCGACGAAATCATTGAACATCGGCAGGATCAGACCGCCCTCATCCCGCACGATCTTGGCCATTTCGGAATAGGTCGCCTTGCGCGTGTCGGCGTTCAGTTCGGCCCGTGCCGCCATCAGCAGCTCGTCAAACTTGGCATTCTTGAACTTGGTGTCGTTCCAGTCGGCGGTGGACAGATAGGCCGTGGCATACATCTGATCCTGCACCGGACGTCCGCCCCAGTAGCTGGCGCAGAACGGCTCGACGTTCCAGACGTTCGACCAATAGCCGTCATCCGGCTCGCGCTTGATTTCCAGCGGAATTCCGGCGGCATTTGCCGTTTGCTGGAACAGCTGCGCCGCCTCGACCGCACCGGGAAACGCGCCCTGCGCGGTGCGCAGGATGATCGGGCTGCCGTCATGGCCGGATTTCGCGTAATGCTCCGCCGCCAAGGCCGCATCGTATTCGCGCTGCGGAATGCTGTCATCAAACAGCGGATAGGCCGAGTTGATCGGGAAGTCGTTACCGATGCTGCCAAGGCCGCCAAGGATCTTGTCCACCATTTCCTGCCGGTTGACCGACAGTTTCAGTGCCATGCGCAGATCGTTGTTGTCGAACGGTGCCTTGTCGACATGCATGATGAACACGTAATGACCCCGGCCCGGAACGGCCTTGACCTGCACACCAGGAGCACGCTTGAGCAGCTCGGCGATCTTCGGGTCCACCCGGTTCATCATGTGAACCTGCCCCGACTGCAGCGCGCCGGTGCGGGCGGTGCCATCGTTGATCACCAGAATCTCGGTCTGATCCGCATGGCCGATGGTGGTGTCAAAGTAGTTCGCGTGCTTTTCAAAGGTATGGCGGATGCCGGGTTCATGCACCACCACCTTGTAGGGGCCAGCGCCGATGCCTTCGGTCGGGTTGTCGATGCCGCCATTCGGCTGGATGATCAGGTGATAATCGCCCATCAAATATGGCAGGTCGGCATTGCCGCTGGCAAGTTTCAGTGTGACCATATCGCCTTCCGCCGACATGTCGGTGATGCCCTGCACGATGCCCAGCGCACCCGACTGCGATTTCTCATCAGTATGGCGCCGCAGCGTCGCTACCACATCATCGGCAGTGACGGTCTTGCCGTTGTGGAACTCTACCCCCTGACGGATCTTGAACTTCCACTCTGTCGCATCGGCATTGGCACTGATCTCTTCGGCGATGCGCAGGTCGATCTCTCCGGTCGGGGTCACGTCAACCAGCATCTCGCCCCAGGTCATGTTCACTGCAAACGGCACTTCGGACGCGGCCAGCGCCGGATCAAGGCTGTTGGTCGACTCGCCGCCCTGCATCCCCATACGGATCAGGCCGCCCTTCTTGGGTTCGGCATGCGCGGCTTTGGTGTACAGCGCCGAGGCAAGTGCTGCAGACACCCCCAAAGCGGTGGTGCGCCCCACGAATTCGCGGCGCGACATTCGGCCTGCCTTGGCGGCAGCAATCATACGGTCAAGCGGATCGGTCATTCTGGTCGTCTCCCTGAATGGCTGCGGTTAACCCCGCGCCGGTTTTGTTGACTGGTGAGTCAATAGAAACGGGTGTTTTGCCTTGGGGCAACGATTCGTACCCCGCAGCGGCGATTTTTTCAGACAAAGCGACGCAGCACCTTTTCGTTGAAATCACGGTGAAAGATCACCTCATCGCCCTCCCAGGCGGTCAGGCTTGCCTTCATGTGCAAATGCGACGCGTCAGAGGTCATAACCGCCGTGGCCTCGGTCCGCACCCGCCAGTCGCCCCGTGACAACCGCTGTTCCCAGATATGGGTGGCGCGTGCCGACAACGGATCATCGTGCTGAATTTCCCAGCGTTCGCTCAGCGTTTCCCCCGAACACAAGCCATGCGTCAGATTTTCGACGTCACCGCCGTCCTCCAGCACGCACAGCGCCTGCGTGCCGGTGATCATGTCGGTCTCGACCACGCGCCGCGACTGGCCCTTGCGCAGCACCCGGTGCTGCCAGCCGGGGGCCGCTTCCGGTTCTGGCGGAACCCAGGCCCCGCCGCCCTGATGCACCGGCAGGGTCAGGCTGCCTTGGGTTATCGCAAGGCTGCCTTGCGCGGGCGACGGCCAGACGAACGGCCAGTAGCTGTTCGACAGCGCCAGCCGCAGCCGGTGGCCGGGGGCCAGCCGGTAGGCCATCTGGTCCAGATCAAATTCCACCTCCTGCGCTTGCCCCGGCACCATCGGCTCCGGGTTTTCCCGGCTGCGGCGGTGGCAAAGGTTCAGCATGCCATGCGCAATCCGCACCGATGCGCCATCCGGCCCGACGTCGCAAAGCCGGGCCACCACAAAGCCCAGAGGCTGGTCCGACGCCAGCCGCAACCGCAGCCGCGCTGCGCCCAGCAGTGCCAGCGGCGCGTCCAGCACATCGGCGTCAAAACACAGGCTCAGGGCATCATCGGCCCGTTGATCACCGGGCATCTCGGCATTCAGCCCCATGGGAAAAAACTCCCCCGCTGACAGGCCAAGATGTTGCGGTGACGACACAATCTTCACAAAGCCTGCCGTTTCGCCTTGACCCAAATACGCGCGCGACGCGTTCCCCCCGCGCCCCGGCAAAAGGTTCAGCACCTGTCCCGTCACCGCAGGACTTGGCCACTGTTGCTCCGCCACCCAATGCCCCGCGCGGTGCCGCGCACTGGCATCGGGGGGGGCCGAATGCAGCATGTAGGCCCGCATGGCAGGGTCAGCCTCCGCCCCGTTCTCCGCCCCCTTCAGCCAGCGGTCCCACCAGCGGATCGCTTCTTGCAGGAAACCGATGGCAGGCCCCGGCACCGCCGTATGCGGGTACTGATGCACCCAAGGGCCCACGATCCCTTTGGCCCCCACATTGCGCACCAGCGCATCGACCGTGTTCATATAATTGTCGGCCCAGCCGCCGATCGACAGCACGGGCACCTGCAACCGGTCAAAATCCTCGCAGACCGACCCATGCTTCCAATACTCATCCCGCGCCTGATGCGCTGCCCAGCGCGGTGCCAGCCACGGCTCCGCCGCCAGCCGCGCCAGCCAGTCCTCGCGCCAGTCCGGCCGCAACGCTGGGTCCGCCGGTCGGCTGGAGAACGAGAGCATGACTGCCCCCCAGCCGAAATTCTCGCCCAACAGACACCCACCTTTGAAATGGATGTCATCGGCAAAACGGTCAGTGGTCGAACAGACCGAGATCACCGCCTTCAACGCAGGCGGCTGCAGAAAGGCGGTCTGCAGGCAGTTGAACCCGCCCCAGCTCTTGCCCATCATCCCGACCGACCCCGAACACCACGGCTGCGCTGCCAGCCAGGCAATCACATCACAGGCATCCTGCAATTCCTGCGCGGTGTATTCATCGGCCATCAGCCCTTCGCTGTCGCCATTGCCGCGCATGTCCACCCGCACGCAAGCGTAGCCATGCCCCGCCACATAAGGGTGCATCATCTCGTCCCGCGGCAGGGTGCCGTCGCGCTTGCGATAGGGAATGTATTCCAGCACCGCCGGAACCGGCTTGCGCTCCGCATCCTCCGGCATCCACACCCGCGCCGACAGCCTCATGCCATCCGGCATTACAATTCCCATATCCTCGAATTCGACAAGGTTTTGAGGAAACTTCTTAACCGTTTTCATGCGATTTCCCTTGATGGCGCATTTGGCTTGCCGCTGTCGCAAGTGTTCAAGACAGGATCAGACATGCGCAACACCGTTGTTCACAGACCCTAAGCCCGAAGGACCATCCCGATGACAGATGCCCAGACTGATGCCGCAACCGACCGACCGAACATCCTGATCATCATGGTGGACCAGCTGACCGGCACCCTGTTCCCGGATGGCCCGGCCGATTTTCTGCACACACCGCATCTGCGCAGATTGGCACAGCATTCGCTGCGGTTCCAGAACTGCTATACTGCCTCGCCGCTCTGCGCGCCCGCGCGGGCGTCGTTCATGTCGGGCCAGCTGCCCAGCCGCACCCGGGTCTATGACAACGCCGCCGAATTCGCCTCCGACATCCCGACCTACGCGCATCATCTGCGCCGGGCCGGATACTACACCGCCCTTTCGGGAAAGATGCACTTTGTCGGCCCCGACCAGATGCACGGGTTCGAGGATAGGCTGACCACCGACATCTACCCCGCCGATTTCGGCTGGACGCCGGACTACCGCAAACCGGGCGAACGCATCGACTGGTGGTACCACAACCTTGGCTCGATCACCGGCGCAGGCGTGGCCGAAATCACCAATCAGCTGGAATATGATGATGACGTGGCGTTTCAGGCGGTGCAGAAACTCTACGACCTGTCGCGCGGTGCCGACCCGCGCCCCTGGTGCCTTACGGTCAGCTTCACCCACCCGCACGACCCCTTCGTTGCCCGCCGCAAATACTGGGATCTTTATGAGGGTGCCCCCGAACTCACCCCCCCCGACCCGATCGCCTATGGTGATCAGGATGCCCACTCCCGCCGCCTGATGGATGCCTGCGACTGGCGTGCCTTTGACATCACGCCCGACCAGATCCGCCGCGCGCGGCAAGGCTATTTCGCCAACATCTCCTACATCGACGACAAGATCGGCGAAATCTTCGCCGTGCTGGAAGCCACAAGGCAAGACGTGGTGGTTGTCTTCCTGTCGGATCATGGCGAAATGCTCGGCGACCGCGGCCTCTGGTTCAAGATGAACTTCTTTGAGGGTGCCGCCCGCGTGCCCCTGATGATCTCCGCCCCCAACCTCGCGCCCGGCCTGATCACCGACCCGGTCTCCACCATCGACCTCACCCCCACCCTCGCCGCCCTCGCCGGCGTCAACATGGCCGAGGTGATGCCCTGGACCGACGGCGTCGACCTGACCCCGATGGCCAGCGGTGGCACTCGCCCGATGGTGGCCATGGAATACGCGGCCGAAGGCAGCATCACCCCCATGGTCGCGCTGCGCGAAGGGGCGTGGAAATACATCCACTGCCCCGCCGACCCGGACCAGCTCTTCGACCTCGCCGCCGACCCGGACGAGCGGGACAACCTCGCCACCGACCCGCGCGCTGCCCCGGTTCTGGCACATTTCCGCAAGGCCGCCGCCGCCCGCTGGGACCTGCCCCGCTTTGACGCCGCCGTTCGCGAAAGCCAGGCCCGCCGCTGGGTGGTATACGAGGCGCTGCGCAACGGCGCCTATTTCCCATGGGATTACCAACCCCTGCGCGCCGCCTCGGAACGCTACATGCGCAACCACATGGACCTCAACGTGCTTGAGGAAAACAAGCGCTTCCCCCGGGGAGAGTAGCGCAAGGCCCAAGGGCGGCTGCCTCCGGAGGAAGCGTTTGGAAAGCCGCACTGCCAAAGGTCTGATCCCTGTATCTGCTGCTTTCAAAAATGTTCCCGGCGGCGCCACAGCCGACAATGCCACGCCACGCCGAAAGTCCGGAGACCGTCCGCGGCTATCCATGGCAACGCCGCCGCGCGGGGGCTCGATGCCCCCCAAGGCGGCCCCCGGCGCAAGGTCCGCGCTACCGCGCATCCTCCAGCACCACCCCTGCCCCCCTCCACCCCATCAGGATCGCCGGCGCATTGGTGTTGCCGGCGATGATGTTGGGAAAGCTCGACGCATCAATCACCCGCAGCCCCGCCACCCCGCGCACCCGCAGCCTTGCGTCCAGCACGCTGGTCGCCGGGTCCGCGCCCATCCGGCAGGTGCAGGACGGGTGATAAACCGTGCCCGACCGCGCCCGGAAATCCGCGATCAGGTCTTCATCCGACGCAATCGCAGGGCCGGGCCGCAGTTCTTCCTTGATTAGCCGCGCCATTGCAGGCTGCGCCGCGATCTGGCGCAGGAACTTCACCGCCGCCAGCATCTCTTCAACGTCATGATTGGTGGCAAAGGCATTCGGCCTGATCACCGGATGCGCCAGCGGATCGGGGCTGGCCAGCCGGATCTCCCCGCGCGACGTGGGGCGGCAGTTTGACAGGCCCAGCGAAAGCCCCGACCACGGGTCGGGCGACAGGATCGGGCGCTCGCCATTGCGCGGAATCAGCGTGGAAAACGCCTGCATGTACAGTTGCATGTTGGGCCGCGACAGCGACGGATCGGTGCGGAAGAACCCGCCTGCATGGTTGATCGACTTGGCCAGCGGCCCGCGCCCGCCCAAAAGGTATTGCATCCCCGCCAGGGCCTTGCCCCACCAGGGGCGCAGCGCGTCGTTATAGGTCGGCACCCGCATCGACCAGGTGTAGTTGATCCCCTGATGGTCGCTCAGATGCGCGCCCACGTTCGGGTTGTCCACCAGCACCGGCAGGCCCATCCCCTGCAACAGCGCCCCCGGCCCGATGCCCGACAGTTGCAGCAACTGCGGGCTGTTGATCGCCCCGCCCGACAGGATCACCTCACCCCGCGCCCGAAACGTCTCCACCCGGCCAGCACGCCGAAGCTCCACCCCCACCGCGCGGCCCCCTTCAACGATCACCCGCGTCACCTGCGCATCGGTCACCACGCGCAGATTGGGCCGCCGCATCGCCGGGCGCAGAAAGGCCCGCGCGGTGGAATTGCGCCGCGCGCCCTTGATCGTCATCTGATAGACGCCCGCCCCTTCCTGCTCGGCCCCGTTGAAGTCGGCCACCTCGCGCAGCCCCGCCTGCCCGCAGGCCGCGATGTAATCGCCAACCAGCGGATGCAGCCCCTGCCGGTTGGCAGATATGAACAGCGGCCCGCCCTGCCCGCGCCAGTCGTCGGCCCCGGCCTCGGTATCCTCGATCTGACGGTAGGCACGCAGGCACTCATCCCAGCCCCAACCCGGTGCCACCCCCCCCCAGTCCTCATAATCCGCCCGGTGCCCCCGGATCCAGACCATCGCGTTGATCGACGATGACCCGCCCAGCATCTTGCCCCTTGGCCAATGGTCCCGGTTGCCCGCCAGCCCCGGATCGGCCTCGGCCTGGTACATCCAGTTCACCGCCGGGTCATAGAACAGCTTGCCATAGCCCAGGGGCATCTGCACATAAAACCGCCGGTCCGTCCCCCCGGCTTCGACCAGCGTTACCCGGTGCCTTCCGCAGGCACTCAGCCGGTCGGCCAGCACACAGCCTGCCGAGCCTGCGCCCACGATGATGTAATCGCTGTCTTCCATGCTGCCCCGGCTGCTGATCCAGCGGTCAGACTAATCCCGCCCCTGACAACCACTTGCGCAAATCCGACACCTCGTGTCGCGCTCCTGTCATGTCACGCGCGCTTGGGGCAATACTGCCCCCCCCCCGCGCGCGCCAGAGGTTCCGCCTCAGGGTTCAAAACGGAAGCGCGGCGCGTGGGTGACCGGAAAGGCCACCGACCGCGCGATGAAACACACACCCGGAATACGGTGGTGGATCGCCTCTGCCACCGCCACATCCGCGCCGGGTGCAAGGGTGATCACTGGCCGCAACTCTGCACTGACAAAGCGCCCCGCGCCACCCGGCCCGACCTTGCCCCAGCCCACCGGAGTATCCTCATACCCCGTCACCACGATCCCGGCCTCGGCGGCATAGTGCAGATACCAAAGCATATGACAGGCCGACAACGCCGACAGCAGCAGGTCCTCGGGGTTCATCCGCCCCGGATCGCCGCCCAGCAGCGGGTCGTTGGAACACGGCACCACCGGCTTGCCCGGCACCGCAATGTCCCACGTCCGGGCATAGCCCGTGTAGCTGCGTGTCCCCGCGCCGGTGTTGCCCGTCCAGACGATCCGACTGGTATACTCATGCACAGCCATCGCTCTGCCCCATCATCCATGCCCGGCCAGCGGCTTCACCGCCCCTTCCAGACCGGATCGCGCTTCTCGGCAAAGGCCCGCGCCCCCTCCAGCTGATCCTCCGAGGAATACAGCCGGTCCACCGTCGGCATCTGCCGCTTGGTCACCCGGTTCAGCGCGTCCTGAAACCGCATGTCCTCGGCCTCGCGCACCACTTCCTTGATCGCCGCATAAACCAGCGGCGGCCCGGATTCCAGCAGCCGCGCCAGATCCCATGCCTTGCCCAGCAGCGCCTCCGCCGTGCAGATTTCCTTCACGATCCCCCACCGAAGTGCCTCCTCCGCATCAAACCAACGCCCGGTCAGCAAAAGATCCATCGCTACGTGATAGGGAATGCGCTTGGGCAGCTTGATGCTGGCCGCATCCGCCACCGTGCCCGACCGGATCTCCGGCAGGGCAAAGGTCGCATGTTCCGCGCATAGGATCAGATCGCAAGACAAGGCCAGCTCCAGCCCGCCGCCACAGCATATGCCATTCACCGCCGCGATCACCGGCTTGTTCAGGTTCGGGAGTTCCTGCAACCCGCCAAAGCCGCCCACGCCGTAATCACCATCCACCGCATCGCCACCCGCCGCCGCCTTCAGATCCCATCCGGGGCAAAAGAACTTCTCCCCTTCCGCCCGCAAGATCGCCACGCGCAACCCGGCATCATCCCGAAAGGCGCGGAACACCTGCCCCATGATCCGGCTGGTGACCAGATCAATGGCATTGGCCTTGGGCCGGTCCAGCGTCACCTCCAGCACCGCGCCTTCCACCCGCGTCCTGATCGGGCCTTCGTTCAGCATCTCCATCGCCTATCCTTTCCGTATCAACGCATCGACCGCCACCGCCCCATCCGCAAACAGCAGCACCGGGTTCAGCTCGATTTCCTCATAACTGTCATCCGCCATCAGGTCGCACAGCCGCCCCACCAGATCGCACAGCGCCCCCACATCGGTTCGCACCCGCCCGCGATACCCGTCCAGCAGCGGCCAAAGCCGCAACCGCCGCAGCGCCGCAAGCAGCTCATCGCGGCTGGCGGGCAGCACCAGCGTCACCGTATCGGCCAACAGCTCCGCCGTCACCCCGCCCATGCCCAGCGTCAGCGCCACCCCATACACCGGGTCACGCCGCAGCCCCACCAGCACCTCGGCCACGGCCCCCACCGCCATCTCCTCCACCAGATAGCCCGCCGCCCCCGGCATCTGTGCCTGCCCGTCCAGCGAAGCCAGCCCCAGCCGCACCGCCCCGGCTTCGGTCTTGTGCGCAAACCCCAACCCCTTGAGCACCAGCGGGGCCTTCAACCCCGCCGCAAGCACCGCCACCTCCGCCAGCGTCGGGGCAGACATCCCCATGGGCACCGCCACCCCCGCCGCCCGCAGCAAAGCCTTCGCCGCCGCCTCGTCCAGCAACGGCACCTCCCGCGCGCACCGCGCCTCCAACGGCACCGCCGGTTCCACCGCCCAAACCCCCTGCGCCGCCCGGATCGCGCCCAGCGCCGCCTCCAGCCCCATCAAGGGCACCACGCCCTGCGCCATCAGCCGCTCGGCCAAAGCCTCGTCGAAATTCTCCGGCAAGGAGGCCACTGGAAACGCGGGCTTGCCCGTCGCCCGCGCCGCCGCCACAATCGCCTCCAACGCCGGTTCAAACGACGACGGATCACAGCGGTCCGGCCGTGGCGGATCAATGACGAACACCCCCGCGTCATACCCCGCCAGCATCGTGGTAAACACATCCGTGGTGCGCGGACCGTCGCCCCAGATGAAGGTGTGGTAATCCAGCGGATTGGCGATGGTCACGATCGGCCCCAGGATCTCTCCCAACCGCACCCTTTGCGCGTCAGACGGCAGCGGAAACGCCACCCCCGCCGCCGCGCCCAGATCCGCCACCAACCCCGCCTCGCCCCCCGAACAGGACAGCGAACACAGGCGCGGCCCCAGCCCGCGGCCATGGGTATGGAAGATCTTCAGCGTTTCCAACAACTCCGGCAAGGTCGCCACCTCTGCAATCCCCGCCTTGCGCAGATAGGCCGAAGACACCGCCGCCTCCCCGGCCAGCGAGGCGGTGTGTGACGCCGCCGCCACCCGGCTCAACTCGGTCTTGCCGGATTTCAGGCAGACAATCCCCTTGCCCACCCGCGCCGCCTCTGCCGCCAGCCGCGCCAGCGCGGGCGCATCGTCGATCCCCTCGACATACATGCCCAAGGCCGTCACCCGGTCATCCGCCAACAGCGCCCCGGCCAGTTCCGCCAACCCCACCTGCGCCGCATTGCCCAGACAGGCGACATAGGCCACCGGCAACCCGCGCGCCTGCATGGTCAGGTTGATCACGATGTTGGAGGACTGGCTGAGCAGCGCCACCCCCCGCTCCACCCGCCGCCCGCCATGCTGATCAGGCCACAACAACGCGCCGTCCAAGTAGTTGATCACCCCGTAACAATTCGGCCCCAGCACCGGCATCTCCCCCGCCGCCGCCACCAAGTCTGCCTGTAACCCGGCCTCTCCGGCCTCTTCCCAGCCGGACGCAAAACAGATCGCCCCGCCCGCGCCCATGGCAGCAAGCTCACGCACCACCCCAACCGTGGCATGTCGGTTCACCCCGATGAACGTGGCATCCGGCACGCCTGGCAAATCCGCCAGAGAGCGGAACGCCGGCACGCCTCCGACAGTGTCACGCGTGGGATGGACCGGCCAGACGGGCCCGGCAAACCCCATCTTCTCGCATTGGGCAATCACATTCCCAGCCCAGCCAGACCCGAGAACGGCAATCGAACGTGGACGAAGGAGGCGGGATAGCCGCGTCATGGCCTGCGTCGCCCGGTGGGGCAAATCCCGGGGCTCTGCCCCGGCCCCAGGGATATTTTTGAACAGATGAATGAAAAGAGCGCACTTGACAAACGAGGTCGCCCTGCCCCGAACCAACGAGGCAGGGAAACTTCATCAGTTACCGTCATCGGGGTCCCCCCTGTTCGGCAAGATCAGCATCGGGTGACATGGTTAAGATTCCATTTCATCTGTTCACAAATATCCCGGGGTCCGGGGCAGAGCCCCGGGGTCGGACTGCGACGCGCCCATTCAAGTCTGTCNGGTCGGACTGCGACGCGCCCATTCAAGTCTGTCTCAACCACCCTGCGCCCGCAGCAATTCGCGGCTGATGATGTGCCGCTGGATCTCCGATGTGCCTTCCCAGATCCGCTCCACACGCGCGTCGCGCCAGATGCGTTCCAGCGGCAGCTCGTCCATCAGCCCCATGCCGCCGTGGATCTGGATCGCCTCATCCGCAATCATCGCCAGAACTTCGCTGGCTTTCAGCTTGGCCATGCTCATATCGGCTTCGGTCACAGACCCTTCGTCGCATTTCCACGCCGCTTCCCAGGTCAGCAGTTCCGCCGCTTTCAACTCCATCGCCATATCGGCCAGCTTGAAGCTCACGCCCTGGAATTTGCCGATGGACTGCCCGAACTGGTGGCGCTCTGCGGCATAGGCGATGGCGAGGTGCAGCGCCCGGTCGGCGCGGCCAAGGCAGGTGCTGGCCACTTGCAGGCGGGTGGCGCCGAGCCAGGTGTTGGCGACCTCAAACCCCTTGTGCGCCTCCCCAAGCACGTTTTCGGCGGGCACACGACAGTCATCAAACTCCAGCACGGCGTTGGTGTAGCCCCGGTGCGACACGTTGCGATAGCCGTCGCGCACGGTGAAGCCCTTGGTGCCCTTGTCGACGAAGAACGCGGTGATCTTCTTCTTGGGGCCCCGCGGCGTGTCCTCCTCCCCGGTCGCCATGAAGGCGATGGTGAAGCCCGCCAAATCGGCATGGCTGATGAAATGCTTGGTGCCGTTCAGCACCCAGTCGCCACCCTCCTGCCGGGCCGATGCCTTCATGCCGCGCAGGTCCGACCCGGCACCCGGTTCGGTCATCGCCAGACAATCCCAGGTTTCTCCACGGATACAGGGCATCAGGTAGCGTTCGCGCTGTTCCGGCGTGCCCGCCAGCAGGATGTTCGACGGGCGCGCAACACAGGTCCAGTGCAGCGCGTAATTCGCCCGGCCCAGCTCGCGTTCATACAGCAGCCAGGACAGGGTATCGAGGCCCGCCCCACCCACCTCCTCCGGCATGTTGGCGGCATAAAGCCCGGCGGCGATGGCTTTGCCCTGAATCTCGCGGATCAGCTCCAGCGGCAGGTGGTCCGATCGTTCCACCGCCAGCTCATGCGGGTAAAGTTCCGCCTCCACGAAGGCGCGGGTGGCGTCGATGATCATGCGCTGCTCACTGGTCAGGCCAAAGTGCATCACGTGGTCCTTTGCCCGACATGGCGGCCTGCCGCTTCGGGGCGGGGCAGCGTGGCATGGGCCTGCGCAATCGGCAGCAGGCGGTCGAGGATCGCTTGCGGCGCAGCGCAGGTCTTACCCTTGCCCATATCAACATGCAGCAGCATCTGTTCCAGCGTTGCCACCGGCGCGCCGTCCCGCAGGATGCGGATGAAGATATGC
Source organism: Pseudotabrizicola sediminis (assembly GCF_004745575.1). Taxonomy (GTDB): domain Bacteria; phylum Pseudomonadota; class Alphaproteobacteria; order Rhodobacterales; family Rhodobacteraceae; genus Pseudotabrizicola; species Pseudotabrizicola sediminis. Next base: position 412,318 of record NZ_RPEM01000003.1, read on the forward strand.
AGGCGCTTTTCATCCGCCGCCAGCACCTGCACGGTCCCGGTTAGCGCGTCACCCAGTTTGGCCTCACCCGCATGCATGATATGCGTCTCGGCGGTGTAATAGCTGAACCCTGTGCCGACGTAGGCGATATCGGCGCCGATGTGGCGCAAAAACGCGTCGGAGGTCTCAGACGCCGCGAACAGATAGCGGCTTTCGGTCATGTGGCCGTTGTAGTCGATCCAGCCCGGCAGCACCGTCATCCGCGCCGTCACCATGGGCCCCTCGCCCACCACCGGCGCAAAGGCTGCCGCCCTGCGCCGCGCATCATGGTCCAGAAGCACCTTGCCCGCGCCCCAGTTGCGCTCTTTCAGCACGCGCAGAAAACCGATCAGGTTCTGGTCGCGGATGCGTTCCAGCTCGCGGATGGTGTACGCCCCCGATTGCGCATCGGACTGCCCGGCGATCAGATCGACCAACTCATCAGTGAACTCCGGCACATCGGTCAGCTTCGTCCATGGCCACTGAAGGCAAGGCCCGAACTGTGCCATGAAATGCTTCATCCCGGCCTCGCCACCCGCCACCCGGTAGGTCTCGAACAACCCCATCTGGCCCCAGCGCAGGCCAAAGCCCATGCGGATCGCCTCGTCGATCTCCTCCGTCGTCGCCACCCCGTCCTTGACCAGCCACAGCGCCTCGCGCCAAACCGCTTCCAGAAAGCGGTCGGCAATATGGGCGTCAATTTCCTTGCGGACATGCAAGGGGAACATGCCGATCTCGCGCAGCGTCTCTTTCACCCGCTCGATCAGCCCCGGGTCCGACGCGGGCGATGGTACCACCTCGGCCAGCGGCAAGAGGTAAACCGGGTTGAACGGATGCGCCACGAAGATCACCGCCGGATTGGCAGCATTCTGCTGCAATTCCGAAGGCTTGAAGCCAGATGTTGAACTGCCGATCGGCGTCGTGTTCGCTACCTGCTGGATTTGTGCAAAAACCCGGTGCTTCAGGTCAAGCCGCTCGCTGACCGATTCCTGGATATACTCTGCCCCTTCGACCGCCTCGGTGATCGTGCCAGCAAACACCAGCCGTCCCTCAGCCGGCATCGGCCCGTCCGACAGCGCAGGCAATGCCGCGCGTGCGTTGGCCAGCACCTCGCCCACCTTGCGCGGAGCCTCGGGGTCGGGGTCGAACACCGCCACATCCCAGCCGTTGAGCAGGAACCGCGCCGCCCAGCCGCCGCCGATCACCCCGCCGCCAATGATTGCCGCCTTGCGCGCCATACCTCACCCCGTTTCCTGTGAAAGCCCCCACGATGGGGGCCGCCGTCAGCGCTGATCCGTCCGCTGCAACGCCGCCTCGTCATAGCCGTTCTTGCGGAACACCCCCGCCGCCCAGCGCCGCTCCGCTTCCGTCACATGCCGGTCCCGGTGCAGCATCCAGCCCGCCAGCCGCGTTGGCGTGCCAACCAGCAGCGTGCGCCCGTCCCGACTTTGGCCGATCACCCAGTAATCCCCGGCAAAGGGCACCCCACCCAGTTTCACCTTGAACTGCCCCGGTCCCACCGGGGCCGCAGTCCCGCTGATCTGCACGATCTGGCCCCCTTTACGGCAACGGTTGACCACGCTCAGGCCACCCTCGATCGCGCCATAGGTCGCGGTCGTGTGGCTGCACCCGTCCTGAAACGGTGCCGGAAAGCTCGCCACCTCGTACCACGTCCCCAGCAACCGTTCGGGCGCGATGTCCAGCAGATACATCGGTGCCGCGGCATAGCGCGGCGATGGCGTATGCGGGTCGCACCCCGCCAAAGCCAACACAGACAGCAGAAGAAGTCGCTTCATAGCGGGGCCCTTTTCTCCAGTTTCAGCCGCGCCCGCACCTCGGCGGGGGTGATCACCCGCGCGCCCATGTTCTCGATGATCGTGGCCGCGCGCTCGACCAGCTGAGCATTGGTCGCCAGAACCCCTTTGTCGAGCCAAAGGTTGTCCTCCAGCCCCACCCGCACATTGCCGCCGCCAAGAACCGATGCCGCCACATAGCCCATCTGGTGCCGCCCCAGCGCGAATGCCGACCAGTGCCAACCGCTCGGCACATTGTTCACCATCGCCATGAATGTGTTGAGATCATCGGGAGCCCCCCACGGCACACCCATGCACAGCTGCACCAGCACCGGTTCCGGGATCACGCCTTCGCGCTCCAGCTCCTTGGCCAGCCACAGATGCCCGGTGTCGAACGCCTCGATCTCGATCCGCACGCCCGCCGCTGTCATCCGCTTCGCCATATCGCGCAGCATGCCCGGCGTGTTGACCATCACATAATCGGCCTCGTTGAAATTCATCGTGCCGCAATCCAGCGTGCAGATCTCGGGCCGGCACGCCACCACATGCGCGACCCGCTCCGCCGCGCCCGCCATATCGGAGCGCGGGCCGATCCGGCCCATATCCTCGGTGCCCTCGAAATAGATGTCGCCGCCCATGCCTGCGGTCAGGTTCAGCACCACATCCTCACCCGCATCGCGAATGCGCTCCGTCACCTCGCGGTAGAGTGCAAGCGCGCGCGACGGTTTGCCGGTCTCCGGGTCGCGCACATGGCAGTGCACCACGGCAGCGCCCGCCTTGGCGGCGTCAATAGCCGAGTCCGCAATCTGCTTTGGGCTGCGCGGCACATGCGGGCTGCGGTCTTGCGTGCCGCCCGATCCGGTCACGGCACAGGTGATGAAAACCTCGCGGTTCATGGTCAGCGGCATGGCATTCCCCTTTTGCTCCCACCAGCTTAACGCGCTTGCCAGACCGCGCTTGGCATTTTACGAAATAACGATGACGGAAAATGCCCTCTTTTCACCGACGCAGCAGCCGCTGGACCTCGCCGTGCTGGTCCTGCCGCATTGCTCGATACTGGAGGTGGCCTCCGTTCTCGACCCGCTGCGCGCCGCCAACCGCCATCTGGGGCGCGAGGCGTTCCACTTCCGTATCGTCACCCCCGATGGCCAGCCCGCGCCGCTGACCTGCGGCATCGAACTGCCCGCCTCAGGCCCCTTGGCCGCTGCAAAGGGGGCAACGCTGCTGATGGTCATCGCAGGCTATCGTCTGGCCGAGGTCGCGACCCGCCCGCTGATCCGCGACCTACGCCGGATGGCGCATGGCTTCACCGCCATCGGCGGGGTGGACGCCGGGCCATGGGTGCTGGCCCGCGCCGGACTGCTCGATGGCCACCGCGCCACTGTGCATTGGGAAGATCTGGAGGATCTGGCCCACCTACACCCGCAAGTCACGGTCTGCCCCGACCGCTACGTGATCGACCGCAGCCGCCTGACCGCAGGCGGTGCCGCCCCCGCCTATGACCTGATGCTGCACCTGATCCGCGCCCACCACGGCGCAGGCGTGGCGCGTCAGGTCGCACAAAGTTTCCTGCAACCGCCCCGCCCCGGCCACGCCGCCCAGATCGCCCCGCCCCCCGGCCCGCTGACTGCCGACCCAAGCCTCGATCCGCGCGTCGCCCGGGTGCTGGCAAGGATGGAGGCGAGCCTTGACGCGCCGGAGCCAATGGCGACCCTTGCCGCGCATGTCGGCCTGTCCGCCCGCCGGTTGGAAAGCCTGTTCCGCGACAGCCTCGGCACCACCCCCGGCGCCCATGCCCTGACCCTACGCCTTGCCGCCGCGCGCCGGATGCTGACCGACACCCCACACCCCATGGCCGAGATCGCCCTGCGCTGCGGCTTTTCAAGCCCCGCCACCCTGTCCCGCGCCTTTCGCCGGGCCTTCGGCCAGCCCCCGGCGTCGCTCCGGCGGCACCGGGCAAAAGGGACGGCGGGTCCTGTCACCCAAAGGTTAACAGATCATGAAGATGACCAAGTCAACCCATTGATTTCATGTGAGTCTACCATCTGTAACACAGGGGAAAAGCGCAAGACATCTCACACTTCCTCCAGCAACCCCCGCCCTTTCAGCAAAGCCTCCACCCCCGGCATCTTGCCCCGGAACTGAAGGTACAGATCCTCCGCCGCCTCCGACCCGCCCGCCGACAGGATGAACTTTTCCAGCCGTGCCGCGGTGGCCGGGTCAAACGCATCCCCCGTCTCCTCGAACGCAGCGAAAGCGTCGGCGTCCATCACCTCGGACCACATGTAGGAATAATAGCCCGAGGAATAGCCGTCACCCGTGAAGATATGGGCGAAATGGGGCGTCGCGTGCCGCATCCGTATCGCCCGGGGCATGCCCAACCCCTCCAGCACCTCGGCCTGCTTCTGCATCGGATCGGCCGGGGCCGGGCCTTCATGGAATGCCAGATCCACCAGAGCGGAGGCCACGAATTCCACCGTCGAAAACCCCTGATCATAGGTGCTGGCCGCCAGCAGCCGTTTCAGCATCTCGGCCGGCATCGGCTCACCGGTCTGCCAGTGGCGGGCGTGCTGTTCCAGCACGGCAGGCACCTCCAGCCAATGCTCATAAAGCTGGCTCGGCAGTTCCACGAAATCGCGCGCCACCGACGTGCCCGAGATGAAGCCATAGGTCACATCCGACAGCATCTGATGCAGGGCATGGCCGAATTCATGGAACAAGGTGCGCGCATCATCATAAGACAGCAGCGCCGGGTCACCCTTGGCAAAGTTGCAGACATTCACGACAATCGGCCGCACCGCGCCGCCCAGCTTGCGCTGCGACCGCATCGCCGAACACCATGCCCCCGACCGTTTTGACCCGCGCGCGAAGTAATCCCCAAGGAACACCGCCACATGCGCGCCGTTGCGGGTGACTTCCCAGCCGCGCACCTCCGGGTGGTAGAACGGTCCTTCGATCTCACGGAACTCCAGCCCGAACAGCCGGTTGGCGCAGTCGAACTGCGCCGCCAGCATGGCATCAAGCGACAGATAGGGTTTCAGCGCGGCCTCATCCAGATCATGCTCGGCCCGGCGGCGTTTCTCGCTGTAATAGCGCCAGTCCCACGGCTCCAGCGGCCCCGCAATCCCATCGGCGTGCAGCATCGCCTCCAGCACCGCCGCGTCCTCCTCGGCCTTGGCCCGCGCAGGCTGCCAGACCCGCATCAGCAGGTCGCGCACCGCAGCCGGGGTCTTCGCCATCTCGGGTTCCAGCTTGTAATCGGCAAAGCTGGCGTAGCCCAAGAGCTGCGCGCGTTCCTGCCGCAGCGCCAGAATTTCGGCGGCTATGACCCGGTTGTCATGGGCATTGCCATTTGCCCCGCGCGCACCCCACGCCTCATAGGCCCGCTGGCGCAGCGCGCGGTGGGGCGAGAACTGCAGGAACGGCACGATAAGGCTGCGGTTCAGCGTCACCACGGGCCCGCCAGCGTCACGCTCTGTCCCGGCAGAGCGGGCACTTGTCACGACAAACTCTGGCAGACCTTCCAGATCGGCCTCGTCCAGCGTCATGAACCAGTCGCGCTCATCGGCCAGCAGGTTCTGGCTGAACTGGGTGCCCAGCACCGCCAGCCGCGATTTCACCGCCGTTAGCCGCTCTGCCGCCTCGCCCTCCAGCTGCGCGCCCGAGCGCACGAACATCTGGCGATACAGCGTCAGCACCCGCAGCTGTTCCGGCGTCAGACCAAGACCCTCGCGGCCTTGCCACAGCGTCTCGATCCGCGCGAACAGCGCCTTGTTGTTCGACACCTCGGACGAAAACGCGCTCATCTTCGGGGCCAGATCGCGCATCAGCGCCTCGCGCGCGTCGTTCGAATCCGCGCCCGACAGGTTGTAGAACACCCCCGCCACCCGGTCCAAGGCACCCTCGGCCAGTTCCAGCGCGTCGATCACATTGGCGAAGGTGGGATCCTCGGCACTGCCCGCGATGGCCGCAATATTGGCCCGCGCCTCTGCCAGCGCGGCATCGAAGGCGGGCGCAAAATCTTCATCCCGGATCTGATCGAACGGGGGCAGACCGAAGGGCGTGGTCCAGTCTTGGGCGAAAATCGTCATGGGGAGTCTCCTTTGCCTGTAGAGCTAGGCACGCGGAGGGCAAAGGTCCACACCCGATGGTCTTGCTGCTTGCCAAATACCACCGAAGCGCCTCTTCCGGTGACCCTAGCGAAACCGGTCCAGTAGCTTCTGCATCGGACTGCGGGTGTCCGGGGCCTCTGCCACCGGCACCGGCTTTTCGGTCTGCTTCTCCGCCGGCTTTTCGGCAGCTTTTTCAAACTTCCCCTCGGGCCGTGCTTTGTCCGAAGACCGGGGCGGGGCCACACGCAAGGCAACCGCGTTGAGGAGCTTCGGCCCGTCCCCCGCCGCCAGATGCGCCGCGCCGTCAGACAGCCCGCGCAAAAGGTCGTCCAGCCAGTCCTGATCGGCCTTGGCAAAATCATGCAGCACGTAAGCCGCCACCGCATCCTTGTGCCCCGGATGGCCGATGCCCAGCCGCACCCGGCCATAGCCCTCCCCCAACATGCCACTGATCGAGCGCAAGCCGTTGTGCCCGGCATGCCCGCCGCCTTGTTTGATCCGGCATTTGCCGGGGGCAAGGTCCAGCTCGTCGTGGAACACCGTGATGTCGGCCAGCGCCAGCTTGTAGAACGCCATCGCCGCCTGCACCGACTGCCCCGACAGGTTCATGAAGGTGCCGGGCTTGAGCAGCAGCACCTTCTCCTCCCCCAGCCGGCCCTCGGCCACCTCCCCCTTGAACGCCGGTTTCCACGGGCCAAAGCCATGGTCCGCTGCAATCCGGTCCACCGCCGTGAATCCGATGTTGTGCCGGTTGCCCGCATATTTCGCGCCCGGATTGCCAAGGCCGACAAAGAGTTTCATCAGGGTCTCCTTTGGTGTCTTCCTTGACGAAGCCGGACCGGCACGTCAAGCACCCGGGACGGTGGCGGTGGGCATCCGCGCCTATGGCGGGCTTCGGATCATGGCCGCAGGCCGACAGCCTGACGCAAAACTATTTCCAACAGAAAAGGCGCGGCAGGTCTACCCGCCGCGCCCCAACCTATTGCGATCATCTGGCCCAAAGGCCCGACATCACTCTTCCGCAGCGTCTTCCGCGTTGTCTTCCGACCGCAGGCCTGATGGGGCTGCGATATTGGCAATCACGAAGTTCCGCTTGATCGTTGCCGTCACACCTTCGGGCAGGGTCACGTCTTCGATGTGGATCACATCGCCGATGTTCTTGCCGGTCAGGTCGACCGTGATGTGATCGGGGATATCGCCCGCGGTCACTTCCAGTTCGACTTCCTGGCGCACCACGGTCAGCGTGCCGCCGCGCTTGAGACCCGGGGCCTTGTCCTGATTTTCAAAGTTCACGTGAATGAACAGATTGATCCGCGACGTGCGACGCAGGCGCATCAGGTCGACGTGGGTCGGAAGATCCTTCACCACATCGCGCTGCACACCGCGGCAGATCACGCGGACGTCTTCCTGACCTTCAACTTTCAGGTTGAACAGCGTCGAAAGGAAACGTCCCTTGCGCAGTTTGGTCAGAAGGTAGTTGTATTTGATGTTGATCGGTTGCGGGTCTACACCACCACCGTAAACAATACCGGGCACGAGTTGCTCACGACGAGCTTGACGGGCGGCCCCCTTGCCTGTCCCCATCCGTGCCTCGGCGATCAGATCAGGGATCTCACCAGCCATTGCAGTTCTCCATATAAATAAGTCCACCGCCCTCCAAGGGTGCGCGGCGCGACCGGTGGGCTATAGCGGGGAATCAACGCGGGGGAAAGCGCAAATCGCCGCCCCCACCCGGCGTGTCGCCACCAAACCCCGCGCGGTCGCCCGCAGGATGGTGCGCCAGAAGCGAGCCTGCTAAACGCGGCGGACAGATAGCGGAGTTCCCCCATGATCCATCTCGTGACCGTCGCGCGCGCGCCGATTGCGGCTTTCGCCGCCATGGGGGTGGTCTGGGGCACATTTGCGGCCGCCCTGCCGGATATAAAGACCATGCTGGCAGTGGACGAAACGCAGCTTGGCTTGCTGTTGTTGTTCACCCCGCTGGCGGCTGTTACGGCCATGCTGCTGGCCCCGGCTTTTGGTGCCACGATGGGGCGAATGGCATTGCCCTTGGCAGCGGTGGTCATGGGCCTTGGCATCGCGTTGCCGGGGCAAAGTGCCGGCCTTGTGCTGTTTCCCCTGTTCATGATGGTCTGCGGCGCGGGCACCGGCCTGACCGATGTGCTGATGAACGCCCGCGTGGCCGAGCTGGAAAACACCCGCAAGATCCACCTGATGAACCTGTGCCACGCCGCCTACAGCTTTGGCTATGCCGGGGCGGCCATCGGCACCGGGGTGATGCGCGGTGCCGAATGGAGCCCGGCTTGGGTGCTGGGCACCATGGCGCTGGTGGCGGGCGGACTGGCCCTGACGACATGGGAGCGTGACGGCCAGATCGACGGGCTGCGCAGGCCAAAGGGGCCGGGGGCCGCCGCCTTGGGCTGGCTGCCGGTGATCGGCGGCGGCGTGGTGCTGATCGCCTTCATGACCGAAAATGCGGCCGAGGCGTGGTCGGCCCTGCACATTGAACAGACACTGGGCGGCAGCCCGGAGCAGGGCGCGCTGGGGCCGGCGGCGCTTGCGCTGACCATGGGGTTTGCGCGGCTGGCGGGGCAAGGGCTTGTATCACGGCTCAACCCCTACCGGCTGCTGACCGGGGGGGCGGTGATCGCGTCCATCGGTGCCTTGGGCGCGGCGGCGGCGCAAACGCCCATGATGGCCTATGCCGGGTTCATCGTGATGGGCCTTGGCGCGTCGGTCATCGCGCCCACTGCGTTCTCACTGGTCGGCAGGCTGGCGCGGCCCGAGGCGCGTGCGCGCGCGGTCGCTCGCGCCACGCTGTTTGGCTACTTCGGCTACTTCTTCGGCCCGCCGATGCTGGGGTTCATCGCAGGCAGTTTCGGCCTGCGCATGGCCTTTGTGTTCGCCGCCGGATTGTTGGTCATGGTGCTGATCCTGTCGCCGCTGATGGCGCGGCAACAGCGCTGATTATTCCCAACCGTCCGAAAACTCCTTGGGGATCAGCAGGTTGTGGCGGCCAAGGTCATGCACGTCACGCTCACCACACAGCGCCATGGTGGTGTCCAGCTCTTTGCGGATCACCTCCAGCGCCTTTGTGACGCCTGCCTCTCCCATCGCGCCCAGCCCATAGATATAGCTGCGCCCGATCATCGTGCCCTTGGCCCCCATCGCCAAGGCTTTCAGCACATCCTGACCCGAGCGGATGCCGGAATCCATCCAGACCTCCACCCGATCCCCCACGGCATCGACAATCCGCGGCAGCATGCGGATGGAACTGACCGCCCCATCCAGCTGCCGCCCGCCATGGTTGGACACGATGATCGCATCGGCCCCGAAATCGGCAGCCTTGCGGGCGTCATCCTCATCCAGAATGCCCTTGATGATGAACTTGCCGCCCCATTGGTCGCGGATGCGGGCGATCTTGGTCCAGTCCAGTTGCGGGTCGAACTGGTCGGAAATCCAGCTCATCAGGCTGGATGTATCGCCCACGCCTTTGACATGGCCGACGATATTGCCGAACTGACGGCGCTTGGTGCCCAGCATTTCCAAACCCCACCCCCATTTGGTGGCAAGGTCCAGAAGCACAGGCAGCGTCAGTTTCGGCGGCGCAGACAGGCCGTTTTTCAGATCCTTGTGCCGCTGGCCAAGGATCTGCAGATCCAGCGTCAGCACAAGCGCCGAACATTTGGCATCTTTGGCCCGCTGGATGATGCGGTCAACGAAATCCTCGTCCTGCATGACATAGAGCTGAAACCAGAACGGATCGGGGCTATTGGCCGCCACATCCTCGATGGAACAGATCGACATGGTGGACAGCGTGAAAGGCACCCCGAACTTTGCCGCCGCGCGCGCCGATTTGATCTCGCCATCCGCCGCCTGCATCCCGGTCAGGCCAACGGGCGCCAGCGCCACCGGCATGGTCACCGGAAACCCTGCCATGGTGCTGGCCACGTTGCGGCCCAGCATGTCCACCGCCACCTTCTGGCGCAGCTTGAGCAGGGAGAAATCCGAGGTATTTTCGCGGAAGGTCTGCTCGGTATAGCTGCCCGATTCCGCGTAATCGTAGAACATCTTCGGCGTGCGGCGTTTGTGCATGCGCTTGAGATCGTCGATACAGGTAATCACTGGCATCATCCGCCCCTCTGATGTGGTCAATCCGCATTACCAATTGACGCCGTTCCGCGCAATTGCAAAGGCAAGCGTGTCAAAGGTTGTTTCCCCCTGGCGCGCGATGCGCTAGCACTCGGCGCAAACAGGAGACCACCATGACAGCATCGGTATTCATTGACGGCGAAGCGGGCACCACCGGGTTGCAGATCCGTGACCGGCTGCTGGCGCGCGGTGATATTACGCTGGTGCAGGTCGACCCTGCCCGGCGCAAAGACCCACAGGCACGGCGTGAGGCGTTTGCCGCCGCCGAGGTTGCAATCTTGTGCCTGCCGGATGCGGCGGCGATAGAGGCGGTGGCGCTTTGCGACGGGCTGCCCACCCGGATCATCGACGCCAGCACAGCGTATCGGGTAGACCCGGACTGGGCTTACGGCTTTCCCGAACTGTCCGCCGCCAACCGGGCGCGGATGGCTTCCGCCGCACGGGTGTCAAACCCCGGCTGTTTCTCGACCGGGGCGATTGCCTTGCTGGCACCTTTGGTCGCGGCGGGGCTGATCGCACCGGATGCAGCGCTGACGATCAACGCGGTCTCGGGCTATTCGGGCGGCGGCAAGGCAATGATCGCCGAGTTCGACGCAGGCACAGCCGGGGCGCATTTCGTCTACGGGCTGGAGCACAAGCACAAGCATGTGCCCGAGATGATGGCCCATACCGGCCTGACGCGGCGGCCGATCTTCATTCCGGCAGTCGGGAATTATCATCAGGGGATGATCGTGCAGGTGCCGCTGCATCTGGCACCCGGCCAGACGGCGGCGGATCTGCAGGCGGCGCTTGCCGCGCATTATGAAGGCGGGGCCTTCGTGAAAGTGGTCGACGGCACCAGCCTGCTGCCACGCGTCAACCCCGAGCGGCTGAACGGGACCAATGTGATGGAACTGTCGGTCCATGCCGGGCTAGAGGATGACCGTGTGGTGCTGCTGGCCACGCTGGACAACCTTGGCAAAGGGGCCTCGGGGGCTGCCGTGCAGAACCTGAACCTGATGCTGGGGATGGACGAAGGGGCCGGGCTGTAACGCGCGGGCTGCCCTCTATGCCCGAGATGATCCGCAATGGCCCTGCGGAATTTCGGTCAGCGTCAGGTTCCGGCCAGTTAGGATGACCTGATCGCGCGCGACAATGATATCGCCTCTCGCATCGTGCCACCGCGAAGTGCTGCCAGATGATCGATCCGGATATTCCGACAGATCTGCGGCGTACCCGCTGCAAACAGCATTCTGAAGCGTGCTCCCTATGCCGCGTGCGCCCCCCCCGCCAGCGCCGCGACATTCGCCAGCACCTCGGCCACAGATTTCCCCGCGCCGATATCCTTCACAATCGCCGACCCCACCACGCAGCCATCAGCCACGCCAGCAATCGCCTGTGCCGCCTCTGGCGTGTTGATGCCGAAACCGACGATCACCGGCAGATCGGTCGATTGTTTGATCCGCGCCACCTCTGGCCCCACATCCGCCGCCTGTGCGGCGGCGGCCCCGGTGATGCCGGTGACCGAGACGTAATACACGAAACCGGAGGTGTTTTTCAGCACGGCGGGCAGGCGTTTGGCGTCGGTCGTCGGCGTCGCCAACCGGATGAAATTCAGCCCGGCAGCTTGGGCAGGAATGCAAAGCTCGGAATCCTCCTCGGGCGGCAGGTCGACCACGATCAGCCCGTCGATGCCAGTGGCCACCGCATCAGCCAGAAAACGGTCCACCCCCCGCGCATAGATCGGGTTGTAATAGCCCATCAGCACGATGGGCGTCACCGCATCAGCTGCGCGGAAGTCGCGCACCATATCCAGCACCTGATCCATCTTCATGTGGTGGTCCAGCGCGCGCTGACCCGCCAGCTGGATGGTGGGGCCATCGGCCATCGGGTCGGTAAAGGGCATGCCAAGCTCGATGATATCGACCCCTGCCCCCGGCAAACCCTTCATCACAGCCAGCGAGGTGTCCACATCAGGATCACCCGCCATGATATAGGCGACGAAGCCTTTTTTCCCCTGCGAGCGCAGGCGTGCGAAGGTATCGTCGATTCTGGTCATGTTCTGGCCCCATCCCTTATGTTCTTTAGCGGTTTGCACGGGCGGACGCAGAAAATCAATGGGGCGCAAGGCGGGCACCGGGATTGATCCTGCGGCCCATCGCGCATAAGAGCCTGTCAACCGCCGGATGGAGAATATCATGGGTTTCAAGATGGGTATCGTGGGTCTGCCGAATGTCGGCAAATCGACCCTGTTCAACGCGCTGACCCGGACGGCGGCGGCGCAGGCCGCGAACTTTCCGTTCTGCACGATCGAGCCGAATGTGGGCGAGGTGGCGGTGCCCGATGACCGGCTGGACAAGCTGGCCGCGATTGCCGGGTCAAAGCAGATCATCCCCACCCGGATGACCTTTGTCGATATCGCGGGCCTCGTGCGCGGTGCCTCGAAGGGTGAGGGGTTGGGCAACCAGTTCCTCGCCAATATCCGCGAATGCGATGCGATTGCCCATGTGCTGCGCTGTTTTGAAGATGGCGACATCACCCATGTCGAAGGGCGCATCGACCCAGTGGCCGATGCCGAGACCATCGAAACCGAGCTGATGCTGGCCGATCTGGAAAGCATCGAACGGCGGCGCGCCAACCTTGCCCGCAAGATGAAGGGCGGCGACAAGGAAAGTGCCGATCAGGACCGGTTGCTTGCCATGGCGCAGAAGGTGCTGGAAGAGGGCAAACCGGCCCGCACCATTGCGGTGGCGGACGATGACCTGCGCGCCTGGCGGCTGCTGCAGCTGCTGACCTCAAAGCCGGTGCTTTATGTCTGCAACGTCGAGGAGGCCTCGGCGGCCTCTGGCAACAGCCAGTCGGCCCGCGTGGCCGAGATGGCCAAGGCCCAAGGCGCGGGCACAGTGGTGATTTCCGCCCGGATCGAGGAAGAGATCAGCCAGCTGCCCGAGGATGAGGCGGCAATGTTCCTGGAAGAAATGGGGCTGGCCGAGGCGGGCTTGGACCGGCTGATCCGCGCAGGCTACGAATTGCTGGAATTGCAGACCTATTTCACCGTGGGGCCGAAAGAGGCCCGCGCCTGGACCATCCTGAAAGGCACGTTGGCCCCGCAGGCGGCAGGCGTGATCCATGGCGATTTCGAGAAAGGCTTCATCCGGGCCGAAACCATTGCCTATGCCGACTACATCGCCGGCAAGGGCGAGCCAGGCGCGAAAGAGGCCGGCAAGTTCCGGGTGGAAGGCAAGACCTACGAGGTCAAAGACGGCGACGTGCTGCACTTTTTGTTCAGCGGTTAAGGGCAACGTTTAAGAAGTTTCCTTGGCGTGCTTCACCCCGCTGTGTGCAAGCGAACCCGCAGGTTGTGCCATCGGTCACAGAACGCACCGACCCGCTGCGCGGTTTCGGAGCCGGGGTTTAGCACAAAGAAGGTCCGTGGGCTGCAGGCTGACGCCCGGACTGCAAGCCCGGGCAAACCGATCTGTTGCAGCCAGTGATCGACTTCTGCATCGTGACCGCCGCGTCGGCGTGTATTGTGGTGGTAAATCACAGCGCATCGACCCTGCGCCAATGCTCTGACCTCTTCCAGTGGCATCTGCTTGCCAAATCTCGCACTACCTTTTCGTGCGTCACTGTCATCCACAATACCATAGTCAGGGTCGGCAAAGACGAGATTACAGGCAGAGAGCTTTATCAGAACCCGTGAAAACCACTCGCTGCGCCAATTGCGCCGCAGACGGTTAGGAACAGCGCTGGTGTCAAGACTTTCGTCCGAAGAACTTGAGCTTTGCAGTACCGGAAGCAGTGACGCAATCGAGCGGACGTCCTTTACCACTGCCCGGAGGTGATGAAAGAGTTCCGGTTCAAGTGATGCAAACCGGTGCGGCTGTTCAAGGTAAGAAAAGTGGCGACCGTCTTTATTGTGATCTTCATCAGGAAAACGATACCATGCCACTCCGAGTTGCTTTCCGGGCGACAGTGCGCGCAACAGGCCGAGCTTTACAAAGTCACCTATATCACCTGAATAGCGATCTTGGGGTAATCCCCCCCGAAATTAAGGGGCTGCATAAGTAGAA
>NZ_RPEM01000030.1 GCF_004745575.1 Pseudotabrizicola sediminis
TACACAGCCTCGGCGGAAAGCCGACTGACCGCAGTGCGGCAGGGCTTCCCTGATCCGCAGGCACCACCCGGGCTGAAAATGCTTGAAAGAGCGCTCTTGTCGGGCCACATAGCAGTTAGATGGAAGGCCATTTGGAAATCTCGGGTAAGCGGCTCGAACGACTCAATCAGGAGAAATACGTCGCCATGCCTAACCCCATAGACTCCTTGCCAAGAGCCGTTAACCAGTCATGTCGAGGACTTTGGCGAGAGCCAGATCACCGGTCGTAATCATGCCGATGTCAAGAAACCCGTCGCGTTGCTGCGTCTGCCGCGTTATGGGCTGAAGGCCACCAATTACCTCCGCCGGTTGTGGTGGATGTTGCGGCATGGCGAACTCTGGCGAAAGGACCGGGCACTTGCATAGTTTGACGACCCTACTTTGCCTGCCAAGAAGCGACTGCAACCCAGCAATATCTGGAATCCCATCGTGCCCCTGATCAGCACTAGCAGCCGAGACATGCCCCTGAAGCCGGCGGCCATGGTTTTTCAACTGGGCGAGATCTGGCGCGAACAAGGTCTCGAAGTGCATGTGGCGCGCGATTTTCACCCCAGCGCCGACCTTTGCATATTGCACCACGACCGCACCTTTGTGTCCCCCGCTGACATCCCGCCGGCACCCGCGGGCGTTCGGGTGCTAAACGGTGCGGCGAACGATATCTCTAAGCGGCGGTATTCTTCGTTGCTGGTAACACCTGACAGCGACTGGACCGGCCCCGTCATCCTTAAGACCAATCTCAATCACTTCGGCGCCCCTGAACGACGTGACGGCAAGACCGTGGGCGGCGAGTTGCGCAAAAAGCTGGCGACACTCTCCTGGCGCTTGGCGCGCCGGTTGCCGCCCAAGGACTACCCAGTGCTGGACGGTATCGGCGTGGTGCCCGATTGGGTCTGGCGGAACGAAGACCTGATCGTCGAGAAGTTCCTGCCCGAAAGGCACGAAGGCCTGTATTGCCTACGCGGCTGGATTTTCTTTGGCGCAGAAAGCTATGGCTACCGGATGTTTGCGACTCACCCGCTGGTCAAGGTCAAGTCTATCGTAAGCCACGAATATCTGGACCAGCCGCCCCCAGAGCCGATCCTGCGCAAGCGCGAGGAGATGGGTTTTGACTTTGGCAAGTTCGACTATGTGGTTCACGATGGTCAGGCGATCCTGCTGGATGCCAACAAGACGCCCAGCCTTGTCCGCAGCGCGCGAAGCGAACGCGTGATGCGCTTGGCGCGCGGTGTGCAACCCTTTCTGAAGTAGTATTGCCATGGCCAATCCGCTGACGCCGATCGATGTTTTCTTGCCCGATGACGCGGCCTTCATGGCGCGCACCGAACTGTCGCAGATGCGCCGCCTTGGCATGAACGCGTTGAACCTTGATACCGTCACCGGCCATGCGTTGGGCGTGATCGGGCGGCGTCCTTCGGTACGCCATCAGGCCTGCGTCACTGACGAGATCCTGGCGTTCCTGACGGATGCAGGCCTGCCGATCTTGGAAGACATTCGCGTCTATCGCCACGCCGATCAGGCCGAGCGTCATGCTGACGGGCTGATCGCCTCCGGATACCGGCTGTTTGGACCCTATCCGTTGCGAGAAGGGCGCTTTGTCCCTCAGGCGCAGCTCGTGCCTTCGTCGCTGTGGCGCAGCCTGAACAGCAAGGCCAACCTGGGCCAGCTGGTGCCCTCAGAACATCTCGCACCCCGCTGGATGTGGCGTGAGGGTGGCGTTCCGGAGCTTCCAACCGGCGGCGTATATCTGAAATATGGAGGCACAGAGGCCACTGGCGTCGGCCATTGCGTCCGCTATTGCCCTGATGCCGACAGCTTTGCCCGGGCGCTGGACTGGTTTCGGGCCGAGGGCTGCGCCGATCAGCTGGTAATGGAACAGGCAATCGACACCGATATCACCTGGTGCGCCAATGTTTCGGTTACTGAAACGGGATGCCTCTATCTTGGGGCTGCAGAACAGCTTCTCAATGCGCCCGGCCAGCAGTCTGGCAGCATGATTGATCCTGATTTCCCTTTTCCCCAAGCAGGCATAGATCTTGTCATCCACATAAGCGAGGTGGCACGGGCGCGGGGCTATCTTGGCATCGCCGGTTTCGATATCGGGCGCGCCGTTGACGGCCAGCTGATAGTGTTTGATCCCAACTTTCGGATCAACGCCTGCACCGGTCAGGTTCTGTTGCACCCTGCCGCAAGCACGCGGTCCGGGCTTGGGGTCAGCCGGTCGTTTCACGTCACCAGCAAGCTGGCCGCTGACGAGCTGATGAACCGGCTTACCCCGCCCATCGCAGATGGCTGGCTGGTTCCAACCCGGGTGATCGATGGTCGCTGGCTTGACGCGGACGCTCCGCCGGCCGCCTGCACTGGCTTTGTGCTGGGCCGTACGCGCGAAGAGGCGGCGGCAAACCTCTTGCTTTTGAAAACCATGGTTTGAAGCTAACCAGTCAGCATCTGCGCCATTCTGACCTATAGAAAGTTCAGGGATCGGTACTTTGGCCTGCGCAAACTTGCCGCAACCGACAAACATGAGTTTGTCTCGCTCTGCGCCGCCCTCGACACGGAGCACCGCTTGATCCCGCCGAAATTACCCCAGACCGTTCGTAAATATCCGCCTAAGGCCGACTGGCTGTTTAGTAGCCTGAATGCATATCGAGTTTCCTTGTGGACGCGTCGTAACCGCCCGGTTTTGATCGGCCGAAAGCGAGGCAGCGGTTCCCCCACCTACCGAATTGCTGTCCGAGACCACCTGACGGCAACCGATAGCCGATGTCGATTATCGACAACTGCTAGTGTTACGATTGATTTTTGAACGTAGACGAGACACTCTTGAGCGGCCGGCGGTAGCCCGATGCACGACCGTCCCGCAACCAACCGATGGCCGCTAGAATTTGATGACCGATGGAGGCCTTCACAGGGTCGTTGAAAGCCTGGGGAAGCGAGTGGGGGATGATGCTGTCCCATTGAGTGGTGTAGCTGGCACTGATCGTCACCGTAATGCTCGGCGCGGGCCTGCATTATAAGGATGCCGCAGCGGGCAGGCTGATGACAAGGTCATCGCCCAACCGCGACGCCGTGGCGACTGAATTCAGGATAATGGTCAAATGGGCTGCATACTGCGTCGCCGAGATTGTCTGTCGCGCGATGATGCTTGAAGACGAGCCTCTTCATCCCGTCACTCATCGCGGATAGACAGGGGCGCTCTTCGCCCAGGAAAGGCCCCGGTGCGGACAAGATAGAAAAAGCGGCGCAGATAGTTGACTGCTTTCAGCTGGTAATGAGGTAGACGACGGTACCATTTGAATTTCTTTACCTTGGCGAAACCTACACCTGTGATGGTGGAGACATTCTGGTCATCCGGGTGCGACGCGAAGGGCTCAAGGCCGCGCTGCCGGTAATCATGCACGAAGAAGCGGTTGAGTTCGTGGTCCAGCGCGCGGGTCTGAGGCCAGAGTTCCGACACCAGCTTTCTGGCTACGTCTTTCTTGATCAGGTAGCACGCATTGCCCGTGAAGGGACCGACGTACGCGTTGAGTCGATAGTTGCCCAGGGTCCCTTGGGTTACCGGCAGCTTCGCGCGGATGGCATTGAAGCGCACCAGGTCCCAATGCTCGCGCCCTGCCAAGGCGGTGGCAAGCGCTTCCAAAAAGTCGTCATGGAACACGACGTCGTCCTCAAGGATCATTGCCACGTCGTGGTCCGAAGCTATGAAGGCCTCCCATACCGCAAGATGCGAAGCATACACGCCAAGCTTTCCGGGAAGCAGAGACATGCCCATGTTTCGCTGGTAAGCGGCCTCGTCGGCGCCCTTGAGCAGCTCATCGCGCCGCGCTCTTCCATCAATTGCCGGAAAAAGCTGCCAGGAAAGACCGAGCTTGGTGAGCTGATGCTCCATCGCCGAGCGCCGACCCACGTCGGTGGGCAAGTTGATCAGCCAGACGCCGATATCTTCGACCTTCATTCGAGTTCCATCCTTGGACTGCATAAGTCGTGCGTCGCGTCATTGGGGCAAAGTCTCAAACTGCTCTCGAATCTTGACAGGTACGTATGCATGCGCAGCACATTAAGCGCGTGTTTCATAAAGGACCAAACAGGCCTCTCGGGCCAGCACATGGTGGTCGGATCTGGTGTCCGCCCTTTGCGCGCCAATGTCCGCCACGAGGACACATGGTTCGCCGGCACCCCGTGCCGCCGCGCAACGGCGTTCACGGTCACGCCCGGCATCAGCGTCTCCGCCACGATCCGCGCCTTAACCTCATCCGGCCACTTCCGGTTCCGACGGCCACGGCCGCCAGCCGGGAGAAGCTCCAATACAGACTCCATGGAGAAACTCCATCCCAACAATCATCACGGTCCAATGAACCGATCAGGATGTCGTGCGGAAGGTGGGAGGCAGCGAACGTGTGTGGACGCCCCCCTGGATGCAAGCGGAATCTTAGGTTCGTTTGGGCATGTGATCAGGTGCGGTCGTGTGTCCGGCCTCGAAGATGCGGCCTGTCATGCGCCGCGGGCCTGTATGGAGATATGCAGGTCAGGACCAGTTCGCTTACCCGCGCTCGGAAGCGCTGCGTTCGCAATGATGGTTCTCTCGACCCGGTCTCTTGACCGTCTGCCCTTACGTTCCCTCGCCCCCTCTCACATCCGGCGACAACCCGACGATAAAGGCCTATGAGGCCGCCATCGCCGGATCCCTGTAATCTTCACCCTTGCGCAGCAGCGCCCAAGCTGTGCGCGCCATTCGGTTGGCCAGCGCCACCGCGACCAGCATCTTCGGCTTGCGTGCCATCATCCGTCCCAGCCAGGACCCACCGGGAGCACCCTTCCGTGCGGCCCATCGCACTACGGCGACGGCTCCCACGATCAGGAGCCTTCGGATGTCGCGCTGTCCCATCTTCGAGGTTCGGCCCAGCCGGTCCTTGCCACCACTCGAATGTTGTCGCGGCGTGAGGCCGACCCAGGCGGCGAAGTCCCGACCCTTCGAGAAGGTCTCCATAGGCGGCGCGAAGGTGGTGATCGCCGCCGCGGTCACTGCCCCCACTCCCGGGATCGTCGTCAGCCGTCGCGCCGTGTCGTCGGTGGTCACGCGCTTGCGCAGCTCGGCATCAAGGCCCGCGATCTTCTCGGCCAGTCCGGCAATCTGATTCAGCATGAGGCGTGCGAGGTCGCGCACCGCTGCCGGCAACATGCCGTCATCGCCATCGATGATGGCTGCGAGGCGCCCGACATGCGCCGGGCCGGCAGGGGCCACGATGCCCTGCTCGGCCAGATGAGCACGCAGGGCATTGATCGTCTGGGTCCGTTGGCGAACCAGAAGGTCTCGGGTCCGATAGGCCATCGCCGCCGGCTGCTGGGCCTCGCTCTTCACAGCGACAAACCGCATGGTCGGCCGCGACGCCGCTTCGGCAATCGCCTCGGCATCGGCCATGTCGTTCTTCTGGCGCTTCACGAACGGCTTCACATAGGCGGGCGGGATCAGCCGCACCTCGTGGCCGAGATCGCCGATAGCCCGGCCCCAGTGATGCGAGCTGGCACAGGCCTCCATCGCCACCACACAAGGCGGCTGCGCCGCCATGAACTTCAGCAGCTGCGCGCGCGACAGCTTCCGGCGGAAGACCACCGCCCCGTCAGACCCGGCGCCATGCGCCTGAAACACGTTCTTGGCCAAATCCAGGCCGATGATGCTAACTTCTCCCATGGACGCTCCCCTCTGTAACGGTGCTTCAACACCCGCCACCATGGGACATCGATGCCGCCGGGGGGCGTCCACCCCATCGCTTGCTCTTCACCTATCCGCAGTACGCTGCGGGTCTGATCGGTTGCGGTCAGTTGTCCTGAAGCCCTGTCCTGCAAAATAATGGTTTCTGTACTGGAACAGGCCGATGAAGCCCTGTCTGTCGAGCGGATACCGTTTCAGGACTTCACCGCACCCAAGGTCAAATTCGTCGATTTCCGGAACATTTACTGTTCCATGATCTACTGCAGGCATGCAATCATTATCCGGAACACCCACCTTCGGAACTACGCACGGATAGTCCATGGTGTTGCTCGGCCGCCAAATCGGATCACATCTCGGGATCGTGCTCGTCGTTCCAATTCAAAAGCGGTACCCAAGGTTCAGAGTCGAATCTTCCCGTGCTGGATATGAATGCGGGACGGGCGGGCGCAAACGGTGGCTGGAAACGAGTCGAGAGCGCGTTTTGGCAGGCTTCTCTTTCGGGATCATCCGCATCATCCGGAAGTTTCTCGGCTGTCTCGCGATGAAGGACCACGCATTCAAGTGCGTCGAGGCTTAGCCCGCCTGGGAAAAGGGGCTCTCCGTCCATGTCGACAGGTACCAACAGAACGTTGGCGGACTGGGCAACCGTACTCTCTGCCAAGCTCTGCGGGGGATGCATCGCTTTACAAGGACTACATCCTCACGCTGCTCTTCGTGAAATATGTCTCGGACCGGGCAGACCAGCTGGATGCCCTGATCGTCGTGCCGCCGGGTGCGTCGTTCACCGACATGAAGGCGCTGCGAGGTGCGCGGAACATCGGCGAAGGCATGGACACGATCATCGCCAGCATCGCCGAGGAAAACGACCTGACCGGCGTGATCGACCGGGCGTTCTTCAACGACCCCGAAAAATTCGGGCGTGGCACGAAGATGATCAGCACGCTCACGGCGCTCATCAACATTTTCAGCCGGGAAGAACTGAACTTCTCGAAGAACCGGGCTGACGGCGACGACATCCTCGGCGATGCCTATGAATACCTGATGCGCAATTTCGCGACCGAGGCGGGCAAGTCAAAGGGTCAGTTCTACACCCCAGCCGAGGTCTCGCAAATCGTGGCTGCCGTCGCCGGGGTGAGCCGGGCAACCAGCCCGCGGCAATCCGTCTATGACCCGACATGCGGCTCTGGCTCGTTGTTGTTGAAGGCCGCCGAAAGCGCCCGCGTGCCGATCTCGATCTTCGGGCAGGAGATGGATATCGCGACCCGCGGCCTCGCACGCATGAACATGATCATGCACAACCGCGAAACCGCCGAGATTGCTCAGGGCGACGTGATCGCCGAGCCGCATTTCCTGGCGGATGCCGAAACCCTTCAGACTTTCGACTTCGTCGTCGCCAAGGGGTTCATCAAAGACGGCAACAAGAACCGCCTGCGCGCCCGCGACATCCACAAGATCACCGATGCCTTCACCCGGGTGCAGGAAATCCCCGGGTATTCGCGCCTTGTTCCGTATGCCGAGATCATCCGGAATGATTTCAACCTGAACATCCCCCGCTACATCGACGGCAATGATCCGGAAGATCTTCAGGATATCACCGCCCACCTGCATGGCGGCGTGCCGGAACGCGACATCGACGCGCTGGCCGATTTCTGGGATGTCATGCCCACCCTGCGCGCCACCCTGTTCGGGCCTAACCCGCGCAAGGGCTATGCCGACCCGCTGGTTGCCCCCGATCAGGTGCGCACCACCATCCGGAATCATCCGGATTTCGCGGCCTTCCGTGCGCAGATCGCACATGTCCTGAACGGCTGGATTACGGAAAACACGCCCGCGCTGATGGGCATCCAGCAGGGTGACCACCCCAAGGAACTTATCCACACCATCGCCGAGGATATGCTGACCCGGTTCGACCCGGCCCCGCTGGTCGACAAATACGAGGCTTATCAGCGCCTCATGTCCTATTGGGCGGACACCATGCAGGACGATGTGTTCATCATCTCGGGCGGTGGGTGGATCGCCGCCCGCGATCTGCGCGAGGCGCGCAAGGAAACCGGCAGCGATGGTAAGGTGAAATGGCTGGAAGAGGGCGACCTGACGGTGAACAAGATCCGGCTCGTGGCCGATGTCATCCCGCCCGCCCTGGTCACGGCGCGTTTTTTTCCGGAACTTAAGGATGCGCTGGATACTGCCACCGCGCGGGCCGAGGGACTGGGGCGCGAGATTGAGGAACTGGCCGAGGAGCATGGGGCCGAGGGCGGGCTGCTGGCCGATGCCCTGACTGACACCGGCAAACTGACCGCCGCATCGGTGAAGGCGCGCGAGAGATCGGGCGAGGCAGATGCCGAGGAACGGCCCCTGTTGAAACAGGCGGACCGGTTGATCGAATCCGAGACTGCCGCCAAAAGGGAGGCGAAAGAGGCCGAGGCGGCGCTGACCGAGGCGGTGTTGAAGAAATACCCTGCCCTGACCGAAGACGACATCCGCGCCCTTGTGGTGCAGGACAAATGGCTGGCCGATATTTCGGCGGCGATCGGGGCCGAGGTCGAGGCGCGGACCGAAGGGCTGACCGCCCGCGTGCGTGTGCTGACCGAACGCTATGGCCAGACCCTGCCGCAGATCATGGACGATCTGGGCGTGCTGGAGGCGCGGGTGGCCGGGCATCTGGCGGCGATGGGGATAGCGGGATGACATCGCCAGGAAGCGAGTGGCCAAATGTGCTTCTCGACAGTGTCGCACGTCGAGGAAGCGGCCATACCCCTAAGAAGGGAGTGCCCGCATATTGGAACGGTGGCATTCCTTGGATCTCGCTCCAAGACAGCCAAGCTCTCGACCGGCTGGCCATCCACGAGACTGCTGTTGAAATTTCTGCCGTCGGCCTTGCGAACTCATCAGCCCGACTGCATCCGCGTGGAACCGTGGTCTTGAGCAGAGATGCGGGGGTCGGAAAGAGCACGATCTTGGCGAGGGACATGGCTGTTAGCCAGCACTTCATTGCATGGACATGTGGCCCCCAGTTGCATAACGCGTTCCTGTATTTCCTGTTGCAGCATCGAAAACCAGAGTTCGAAAGAATCGCAATCGGTAGCACTATTCAGACAATTGGACTGCCCTACTTCGAATCCTATGAAATTCCACTCCCTCCCCTGCACGAACAACAGGCAATTGCCGCCGCGTTGTCGGATGCGGATGGGGTGGTGGCGGGGTTGGAGCGGGTGATCGCCAAGAAGCGCCTGATCAAACAGGGCGCGATGCAAGACTTCCTCACCGCCCGCCGCCTTCCGGGGTTCTCGGGGGAATGGGAGAAAGCTTCGCTCGGATCAGTCCTCAGGCGGTCCCCATCTTACGGAATCAATGCGCCAGCTATGCCCCGAGGCACTGGCGGCTTTGCCTATCTGAGGATCACTGACATTGACGATGATGGCAAGGTGGACCCGTCTGGTCTGCCATCGGTCAGGGAAAGCGCCAGCGATCATTACCTTCTGTCGGCGGGAGACATCGTTGTTGCGCGAACCGGCGCAAGTGTCGGCAAGTCTCACTTGTTTCGAGACATCGGGGAGCCTGTAATTTTCGCAGGCTTTCTTATTCGCCTCTGTCCTGATGAAACGAAAATAATGCCCTCGTTCCTTTCGCAGTATATGCGCACGGAAAGGTATTGGGATTGGGTTCGTAAAAATTCGGCTCGCAGCGGCCAGCCCGGGGTCAACGGACAGCAGCTTCGCATGATCACTTTCCAGCTTCCGAATATTGACGAACAGCAAGCCATCGCCGCAGTCCTGTCCGACATGGACGCCGAAATCCAGACCCTCGAGTCGCGCCTTACCAAGGCCAAGGCGGTGAAAGTGGGGATGATGCAAAACCTTTTGACAGGGCGGGTCAGGTTGGTCTGACTGGGCTGACATTATTTTCAGGGGTATTCAGGGATGCAGATAGGTCAGCCGGAACGGGCCACCCAAAACCGTATGATCGCTCAGTTGTGCGGCGATACCTCGGGCACGGTCGGCGGCCTCGGCTGGCGCTATCTGGGCGACTGGCACAAACGCACCGGCAACGCGAATATCGAACCCGGCCTGCTGCGCCCATGGCTGCTGTCGCGCGGCTATGACGCCGACGTGGTGACCAAGGCCATTGCCGAATTGCAACGCGCCGCGCGGATGGACGGGCTGAAACTCTACGAGGCGAACCGCGCTACCTATGAGATGCTGCGCTATGGCGTCCAGGTCACCCCCGGCCCCGGCGAAGCCCCCGTCACTGTGCGCTTTGTCGATTGGGACAATGTGGCCGCCAATGATCTGGGCGTGGCCGAAGAGGTGGCGATCACCGCAAAGAACCCCAAAGCCTATAACAAGCGCCCCGATCTGGTGATGTATGTGAACGGGATCGCGATGGGCGTGGTGGAGTTGAAGAAATCCACCATTGATCTGGGGACAGGCATCCGCCAGACGCTGGACAACCAGCGCGCCGAATTCGTCCGGCATTTCTTTACAACCGTGCAGATCACCTTTGCTGGCAATGAGGTGCAGGGGCTGCGCTATGCCGCGATCCAGACCCCGCAGAATTACTGGCTGGCGTGGAAGGAAGACAGCGAGATCACCGCGCGCCTCGCGCGGGACGTGGCCCATATGCTGACGCCCACGCGGTTTCTGGAGGTCATCAACGATTTCATCCTGTATGACGCAGGGATCAAGAAGATCACCCGCCCCAACCAGTATTTCGCCGTGAAAGCTGCGCAGGATGCCGTGCGTGCGCGGCAGGGCGGGATCATCTGGCAGACGCAAGGATCTGGGAAAAGCCTGATCATGGTGATGCTTGCCCGCTGGATCCGCGAGGCGCTGCCCGATGCCCGCATTCTGGTGGTGACCGACCGCAAGGAGCTGGACGGGCAGATCGAGGCGGTTTTCGGCAATACCGGCGACAAGGTGCGCCGCGCGCGGTCCGGCGCTGACCTGCTGGCCGCGCTGGCCGACCCCAAGGAAAGGGTGGTGTCGTCTCTCGTGCATAAATTCGGCCGCCGCGAAGAGGACGAGATGGGCGCCATGATCGCCGAGATCCAGCGCGGTCAGATCGGCGCCCCCGTGGGCGAGTTCTTCGTCTTCATCGACGAGGCGCACAGGACACAATCCGGCAAACTGGCCCGCGCCATGCGGATGATCCTCCCCAACGCGGTGTTCATCGGCTTCACCGGAACGCCCCTGTTGAAGACCGACAAGCAGACATCACTAGAGACGTTCGGGCCGTATATCGGGAAACCGTATCGCTTCAATGAGGCGGTCGAGGATCAGGTGGTGCTGGACCTGCGCTATGAGGCGCGGGATATCGACCAACGGGTCAGCTCACCCAAGAAGATCGACGAATGGTTCGAAGCGAAAACCAAGGGCCTGACCCCTGTGGCCAAGGCAACCCTGAAACAGCGCTGGGGCACCTTGCAACGGGTGTTGTCCTCCAAGGACCGGCTGGAACAGATCGCCAATGACATTATCATGGATATGGAACTGAAGCCGCGCCTGAAATCTGGCCGGGGCAACGCCATGCTGGTAGCCGGGTCAATCCCCGAGGCCTGCCGGTTTTTCGAGATCCTCCGGAATTCCGGGTCTGACCTCGCTGGGAAATGCGCGATTGTCACCTCCTACACCCGCAACGCCTCCGAGTTGACTGGCGAAGAATCCGGAATGGGCGAGACGGACAAGCAATATGTTTACCGTGTCTATGACCGGCTGATGGCCGATCTGGGCACGGATGAAGAGGCCTATGAGGTGGAAGCCCTGCGAAAGTTCCGGAAAGAACCCGCCCAGATGAAGCTGTTGATCGTGGTCAGCCGCTTGCTGACAGGCTTCGATGCACCGACAGCCACATACATCTATATCGACAAGCAGATGCGGGATCACGGGTTGTTCCAGGCGATCTGTCGGGTGAACCGCCTGGATGGTGAGGACAAGGATTTCGGCTATGTCGTGGACTACAAAGACCTGTTCAAGAACATCGAGGCAGCGGTGGATGATTACACATCGGAAGCATTCGATGCTTTCGATGCCGAGGATGTTGAGGGGCTGATCTCGAACAGGGCTGAAAAGGCTGGCGTCGACCTGACAACGGCACGGGATGCCTGGTTCGGTCTGTTGGATCCGGTCGAGCAGCCCAAAGGAGATGACCAGATATTTGCCTACTTCTCTAGCCCTGATGGATGGGAAGCTGATCCGGACGCCGAAGAAAAGGCGCGGCGGCGTCAGGCGCTGTACAAGCTGGCGGGGGCCTATGCTCGGGCCTTTGCCTCAGTCGCAGAAGACCCGGCTGCCAGTGGTGTGAATGATCTGCAACTTGCTCAATATCGTGGAGAAGTCGAGAACGCCCTGTCGATCAGGGATGCGGTGCGTTTGCACAGCGGCGACGCTGTCGACATGAAGCAGTTCGAACCCGCGATGCGCTATCTGATCGACAGCTACATCAAGGCAGACGGGTCCGAGGTGATTTCCCACCTTGATGACATCAGCCTGATTGACCTAGTTGCGAGCAAGGGTGCTGCGGTTGAAGACGGGTTGCCCGGTAGACTCAAGGGCAATCGGGAAAACGTGGCTGAGGCTATCGAGAACAATGTGCGCCGGCTGATCATCGATGAAACCCCGGTGAATCCGAAATTCTATGAACGCATGTCGGAACTGCTGACCGATCTGGTCCAGAAACGGCGCGATGACGCCATCGCCTATGCCGAGTATCTGGAAGAGATCGCAGAACTAGTACGATCGGTGAAGGCCGGTCATGGCGGGGAGTATCCTGCATCCATATCTAGCCCCGGGAAGAAAGCCCTCTACGACAACCTTGATCAGGATGAAGCACAGACACTCATCGTGGACCGGGTGATCCGTGGCACGGCACAAACCGGCTGGCGGGGCAACAGGATGAAAGAACGAATGCTTCGGAGAAAGCTGGAAGAAGTCCTTGAAGGTGAAGAGGCCATCGATCTGGTCATAGAAATTATCCGGTCACATGATGATTACTGACGTGATCGAGGTGGCGGGACTGTCTGTCGAGCTTGTCCGAAAGCCGATCAAGAACCTGCATATCGGGGTCTATCCGCCGGCTGGTCGTGTTCGGGTTGCAGCTCCGCCTGCCATCAGTGAGGACGCGGTACGTGTGGCCATTGTTACCCGCTTGGCCTGGATCAAGAAGAAGCAACGCGAATTTGCCGGGCAAGCACGCGAGACCGAACGTCGGTATGTGTCTGGTGAAACCCACCATGTATTTGGAAAGCCTCTGCGCCTCATGGTCCGATCGTCTGCGCGTCGCGGATGCCAGATCCAGCTTGAAGGAACCGACCGCCTGGTAATGGATGTGCCGGGATCAAGTACGCCCGCCCAGAAAGCAGATTGGCTGGCCGGTTGGTATCGACAACAATTGAAGCAGCGCGCGGGCCCAAAAGTTGTGAAATGGGTGGAGAAACTGGGCGTACCCGAACCCCGCTGGGGTATCCGCCAGATGCGAACCAAGTGGGGTAGCTGCAATCCAGACAAGCGCATAGTCTGGATCAACCTAGATCTCGCCAAGAAGCCGCTGCACTGCCTTGAATACGTTATCCTGCACGAAATGGCCCATCTGATTTCACCACGTCATGACACAGCATTCTTGGATATTCTAAACCGCCACATGCCAAATTGGTGCCAGACCCGGGAGGACCTGAACGCGCTGCCTCTCGCAGCTGATCCTTGCCTAACTCGAACAACGTCGGGGCCGGGGCAGGACTCATGACGCCTTTCACCTCTGTACATGATCCGCGGGAACTCCCGTGCTATTGTATTGAACAAGTACCATGGGTGGATAATGCAGGTCGTACTCGGCCCAAAGCAGTCTCTCAGTGAACTTCGTGATTTCACGGCTTGCTCT
>NZ_RPEM01000031.1 GCF_004745575.1 Pseudotabrizicola sediminis
AAATCAGCCGGAAATCTGTCCAAGAGTTGGGGAGTAGCTCAGGTATCATACTCGTAGAGCGCATAAGCCGCGCGCTTCTGATCCACGCTAGGCTGGCAAAGGCCCAAATTTTCGATCTCCACCCCGTCGACAGGATCGCCAGTGTAGGTCATCCCAACCGTCAGCACCCGTTTCATTGTATTCCCTTCAGCAATTCTATGAAGCGATCTCGCACCGCATGTTCTGGCTTGAGTTACCACAAGTCGGCGCATCCGCAGAACCCCTTGATATTCTTGACCGGAATTCCCTTCTCCACTTCAATTCCACCTTCCGCCTGTATTCCGCCCCCTGCCCCATGCTCTGCATGATAACCGCACGGGTCTACGCCTGTGTTGGGGAGCAAGGAGGCCGGGCACATGGTCAAGCAATTGAAACTGAACGAGAAAGCCCTACGCGATGCTGAGCCAAAGCCGGGCGTCAGCTATCAGATTTTTGACACCGAGGTGATCGGGTTTGCTGCCCGGGTTCAGGCCTCGGGCGCGCGGACCTTCACCATCAACTACCGCCATGCCGGACGGCAGCGGCGGATGAGCATCGGGCGCTGGCCGGAGTGGAGCGTGACGGCCGCCCGCGAACGCGCCAAGGAACTGCGCCGCGCCATCGACGAGGGGCACGACCCTTTGGCCGTGCGGGAGGATTTTCGCGAGGCCCCGCGCGTCAAGGACATGATCGACCGCTACATCCGGGAACACCTGCCGAAACTGGCGAAAAACAACGCCGGGGACCAGACCTCGATGCTGAAGAAGATGGACGAACCGGTCTGGGGCAACAAGCTGGTGACCGAAATCACCAAGTCCGACGTCGCCCGGTTCCTTGATTTCCTGGCAGAGGGCCGCCCCCGCCCCAGCAAGGAAAAGCCCAACAACCGCGCACGGAAGCTGCAGGGGCACAAACCCACCCCGATCAGGGCCAACCGCACCGGCGAAGTGCTGCGCAAGATGTTCACGTTGGCGATGGAATGGGAATGGCGCGCCGACAATCCGGCGCAGGGGTTTCACCGGCGCATCGAGGAGGCGCGCGAACGATTTCTTGGACCCGACGAACTGGCCCGGATCGCAGCAGTCCTCGACAGCGCCGAGGATCAGCGCGCGGCGTCGATCATCCGCATGTGCATGCTGACTGGTGCCCGGGTGGGCTAGGTGCAGACAGCGCGGTTCGAACAGTTCAACCTCGACTATGTTGTCTGGTCCAAACCCGCCTCAACCACCAAGCAGCGCAAGATCCACCACGTCCCGATCTCGCAGGAGGTGGTGGCCATCGTGCGCCAGCGCCAGCTTGTCGTTCCGAAGAGCAATCCATGGCTCTTCCCCGGCGAAACTGTCGGCCAGCCGGTTCGGGAAATCCGCCGGTTCTGGTTGAAGGTGCAAAAGGACGCCGACCTGCCCGATCTGCACATCCACGACCTGCGGCACACCTTTGCGTCCCTGCTGGTCAGCGGTGGCGCGTCGCTGGAAATGATCGGCAAGCTCCTTGGCCACACGCAGGTCCAGAATACGGCGCGCTATGCCCATCTCGCGGCCGAGCCGGTGCGGATGGCGGCCGACGCCGTCGCGCAGAACCTGCGGCAAGCTACTCGGGTGATTGTCGGAGCGGATGACTCAGGCACACAACTCTCTCCCGTGCCAGTGTCCGCCACTGCGTGATGGTTGCGAAGCTCTGCGCACACGCGACGCACACTGAAGTTCTGAAGTCCCAGCTGGTCCGCCGGCGGTCCAGCCGCGCGCCAAATTTTGTAGAACACTGACGCGCTTTTAGGGGCCCATGCCCACTCCACGCAGCCATGTGGCTTTGCGAGCATTTTCGATTGATCCCGAACCGGCACGCAGCTACGATTCTTGAGTGCACAGAAATTGGGCGCGCATATTTAACGTTCGCACCTACCGTAACGGGAAATTGTGATGGACAACAACATGCCGGGGCTTCGTTGGGGGGTCGAGCAACGTCTCGAGTTCATAGAGTTTCGCTTGTTTTGGGAGGGGCACGTGAATCGTAGCGACGTGATGGAGAAGTTCGGGCTGTCGGTGAACCAGGCGTCATCCGACCTGAACCGCTACATCGGTCTCGCGCCGGATAACATGACCTACGACAAGAGCCTACGGACATATGTCCGTGACACAAGGTTCACACCCATCTTTAACAAACTCGACGCAGGACGCTACCTCGCTCAGATTCGAGCAGTTGCAGACGGGATACTCGATCAAGAAGACTGCTGGATGGCGGGACTGCCAGACTACGATGCCGCGCCCACCCCGGCCCGCGGGATCGCCCCGGCGACGCTCAGATCCGTCATCAAGGCCATACAACGATCCGAAGCCATCGAGGTCAAATATCAGTCCCTTTCAACTCCTGAGCCGCGTTGGCGCTGGATAGCGCCGCACGCGATCGCATTCGACGGGTTTCGGTGGCACACACGGGCGTTCTGCCTAACCGACGAAGCGTTCAAGGACTTCCTGCTCTCGCGAATGCGGGAGATTCGCGGGTCTCGGGTGAGCGACATATCCGCGGAGGACGACCGGGACTGGAATACCGAGATCACCTTGGAGATCGGGCCCCACCCCGCCCTTTCGGAAACTCAGGCAAAGGTCATCGCGCTGGACTACGGGATGCGCGAGGGCAAGGCGAACATCAAGGTCCGAAGCGCGCTGTTGTACTACGCGCTTAGGCGTCTGGGACTTGATACTGATCCCGGCGCAAGGAAGCCCCAAGACCAGCAGATCGTGCTTCTCAACAGGGAGGTCATTCATGAAGATCATAGATAGACTGTCCCATATCCTCGGCAGTCGCCCCCGAGCGACGAGCGAGCCTGAAAGCCATGTTCTTGACCCACTCGAGATAAGACTGATTGCCGAAGGGAAGCTCGAGAAGCTGGCTGATTTTGCGGCATCCTCTCGCCTCCACACGCCCGATCCGAAGGGAGACACACCACTCCATCTCGCCGCGCGTTTTGGAAACCTCGCTGTTTGCGATCTTTTCATTCGCTCTGGTGCGGACCCGACACAGCTGAATCACGACCGAAATACACCCTCAGATGTAGCACTTGCTGAAGGTCATGACCTCACCGCCCAGCTACTATCGTCTCTTGTCTCGAAATCTCCAACACTCGAAAAAGTCAAAGAAAGCCACAACACTTTAAAACCCGAGACCACAACAGCCTTGAAAGGCGCTGTTTCAGAGGATCCATTTTTTGATCCCCCACAACAATCGTCAGAAGAAAAAGTGAAAAACATTCTTGAAGGATTCGAAGAAGCGTATTGGACCGAACCAAGGCGCGAAGAGCTGCGGAGATTGTGGTCCATGGGTGTGGAACCGGGCCAGATCGCCAAAAAACTCGGGGGGCATTTTACTTCGGGTGCAATCCTGAACGAAATTCACCGTTTAGGTATCTACAGCCGCAGGGGTAAAATTAGTAGGTGCCCCGACCCCACACGCTACGAAGTGATGCCTAAATCGATCGACGTATCGGCTTGGTCGGACGAAAGGGTCAACCTTCTGAAAAGGATGTGGGCCGAGGGCCTTAGCGCCAGCCAGATTTCGATGGAACTGGGTGGGGTCACTCGCAATGCGGTGCTCAGCAAAGTACATCGGCTAGGCTTGTCGAATACGAGGGGGCCGAATGATGAGCGTCCCGACCCCACACGCTACGAAGTGATGCCTAAATCGATCGACGTATCGGCTTGGTCGGACGAAAGGGTCAACCTTCTGAAAAGGATGTGGGCCGAGGGCCTTAGCGCCAGCCAGATTTCGATGGAACTGGGTGGGGTCACTCGCAATGCGGTGCTCAGCAAAGTACATCGGCTAGGCTTGTCGAATACGAGGGGGCCGAATGATGAGCGTCCCGACCCCACACGCTACGAAGTGATGCCTAAATCGATCGACGTATCGGCTTGGTCGGACGAAAGGGTCAACCTTCTGAAAAGGATGTGGGCCGAGGGCCTTAGCGCCAGCCAGATTTCGATGGAACTGGGTGGGGTCACTCGCAATGCGGTGCTCAGCAAAGTACATCGGCTAGGCTTGTCGAATGAGCGGCTCGCTGAGATTGGCCGCATCGAAAACGATCGATATGGCGGGGCGGTGGCTGTTGCTGAGCAAACCAATGAAGGTCCGCTACAAAAGCTAATCTTGGAACCCTCGCGCGCCGACGCATCTCCCGACCAAGTTGATAAACTGGATGACTTGCTGTTTTTCGAAGCCGAAGAAGAACCAGAGAAATTCTTTGATCAGCACACGGGCGATTCGGCATCGGGGACATTCGTAGCGCTTGTCAGTTCGTCACCGGTGGTTTCGGATGACGAGGATGGAGATTGGAATCTCGACCTTTCACCTGCACCGATTGCCGGTGAGGGCATCAGCTCCAGCACCGCTGTGGCCGTCGATCACGGTGCAGAGAGTGACTTCCTGCAGGTCCGCAACCGCGGACGACAATCGGTCAAACGAGCAGTCGTCCAGACTGGCACGCGGATATCGATCGACCCGCACATCTGCTTCACCTGGGCAGAGGAAATTCTGGCCAAGGGACGGTGCTCCCTCGATGATGTCGACGGCTTGGTCGCCCATTCCGAAGGGAACTGTGATCTCGAGGAACTGCGCATAAATCTCCAGCGCAACCTAGAAGCAGCGGGCTTCGATCTCGATCAGGCGACGGGGCATGATGCCGATCTCTGGGACGCCGTCTCGGACACCTCGTTCGATGACCTCGCTGACGCGATCGAGGCAGCCCTTTCACGTCGGACGCGGCTGCCCGGTACTCAGCGCTTCGTCATGGGCAAATCAGACGAGCTGCAGCTGCTGGAGCCCTTGATGCGGGCCAAGCAGGAAATCCAACTGGGCATTCTGGCCTCCGAGACCGCCGTCGAAACGATCCTCAATGTCGTGGACAGCATCCGCGACGGTTCTCGAGACCCCGGCTCGGTCTCCCTAAGAGCCATTCTTGCCTCGCGTCCAAGCCATGCGGAGACGTCCGAAGTAATGGCCGCTGCGGACGCCCTAAGGTCGTGGCACACCACCGGCCGGGTGATGGACGGCAAACTACGAAGAGAAGCACTCGCTGCGCTCGAGGCACTGGATCTCTCTCTTGCATTCCACAAGGAGTTGGTCCGCAGACTGGAACAATTCCCAGCGTGCCGAGCCGAGGCCAGTCAGCTGGAAGCCGAAATGATGGTCTTCGAATCCGCCACTGAGCAGCTTATCCGCCAGCACCTGCCTTACGTGCGGCGCTTTGCCTCGCGGAACGTGGAGGAAGGCGAGGATCCAGGGGACGTCTTTCAGGTGGCATTCATGGGTCTGCAGCGTTCCACAAGGCGATTTGATCCCGAGCGTGGTTATCGCTTCCTCATCTACGCAAGTTACTGGATGCGGCAGGCCATCACGCGATGGCGCGTTGATGAAGGCGCGGCGATCCGCATTCCCGTGCATCGGCACGAGAAGCTCACCAAGCTTGATCGTGCCCTCGACAGGCTGGACGTTCGGGTCGGCGGTGCCGTTTCCGACCTGGAACTTGCTGAAGAGCTCGAATGGGCAATCGACGATATCAGACAGCTCCGCGGCATCCCGCGTGAAGCCGAATATCCGGCAAGCATTGATGACTGGGACAACCTGCTGCCCGAGCCTTCAGAAGCGGATATCTTCGACCAGGCAGAAACCGAAAGGATCGTGACAGACGCACTGGCTGATCTGCCAGAACGTCAGGCTGATATAATCCGGATGCGCTTCGGGATCGGGCGCGACACAGGCATGACTCTTGAGGAGATCGGTCAACTCTATGGAGTGACGCGCGAACGCATTCGCCAGATCGAGGCGAAGGGCTTGGATCGTCTTTCGCACCCGGGCCGCAAGCGTCGCCTCCACGACTTGTTGGGGATGTAGTGGCATGGGTGTGAGAAACGCTCCTCCACACGCGGGCTCTATGCTTGAGTCACTTCGAGGACTTGGGTACGCGCTTCCAACTGCACTTGCCGATCTGGTAGACAATTCCATCGCGGCGAAATCGACGGATGTCGCAATCCATCTCGAATGGGCTGGCCCGGAGAGTTGGGTACGGATCGTCGATGACGGCGACGGCATGGACGACGCTGCTCTTGAAGCCGGAATGCGGCTCGGCGCGCGCGATCCGCGGGCTGAACGTGACGCCAGTGACCTCGGGCGCTTCGGGCTGGGACTTAAAACAGCGAGCTTCTCGCAGGCTCGGCGACTGACCGTAGCAAGCCGGCGAAATGGCGGACCTGTCGTGTGCCTGCAATGGGATCTCGATCTGATCGGTCAAGAAGCGGGTACCGAATGGCCACTTTTTGAAGGGCCCGCACCGGGATCAGAGCATCTGTTTGCACCGCTCGACTTTATGGAACATGGCACCATCATCTTATGGGAAAAGCTCGACCGTATCGTGACCGAAGGCTTCGCGGCGGCCGACATGATCGAGCTTGCTGATCGCATCGAGGCGCATCTTGCGATGACCTTTCATCGCCTACTGGAAGGTCAACAGCCCGAACTTCGTGTGCTTCTTAACGGAAGACAGGTAAAGCCGTGGGATCCATACCTGATAGGGCATCCGGGCAAGGCACTGGAAAGTCCGGAGTATCGCATCCTTCACACCATAGGAGTGAAGGTCCAATGCCATATCCTACCGCATCGCGACATGCTCAAGACCGCCGCCGAACAGGAAGCAGCGGCCGGGCCAGGGGGATGGACGCAGCAAGAGGGCTTCTACGTCTACCGCAACAGGCGTCTCCTTCTTGCTGGGGGCTGGCTGGGCCTCGGCGATGGCGGCAAACCTTGGCCGCGCGATGAAGCACACAGGCTTGCCCGCATCCGGCTCGACATCCCGAACAGCGCGGACGCAGAATGGAAGATCAATGTCCTGAAATCGACCGCCAGTCCGCCGGTTAGGCTGCGTTCCCAGCTTCACCGCCTAGCATCACAGACCCGCGACACTGCACGTCGTGTTTTTGCCCACCGGGGTCACATTACGCCGGTCACGGGAACGCGAACAAACGCTGCCGCAGAGACTTGGCAGGTACGGCGATCGGCGCAAGGTACATCATACCGAATTGACCGCGACCATGACCTCATCGCCTCTATCCTGAACCGCGCCGGCTCCCTCAAGCCCGACATCCTCGCTCTCCTCAGGCTCATCGAGGAGACCGTTCCTGTTCAACGCATCTGGCTGGATACAGCGGAAGACAAGGAGACACCGAGGACAGGTTTCGCGGGGGCACCAGAGAGTGAAGTCATCGAGACACTAGCATCGATGTTCGAAGCACTTGTGAAGTTTCGCGGACTTAGCCCGCCCGAGGCGCGGGAAAGGCTCGGGCGCACGCCACCATTCGACCGGCACCTCGACTTGATTTCAGCTCTTGAAGTGAAAGAAACGCAATGACGATTTCGGACCAGAAGGCTTTTGATTCAATTCTTTCCATGGCGCAGAATATGCTTCGTCTTGCTGCGGAGCGCGCCCAGACTGCCGTTACCCCGGAAATGATCAATAAGGAGCTGAAGAAGCTAGCGATCATGATGGAGGAGGACTTCGCCCTTGTTGATCGGGACGCTCTCGTTGACGAACTGATCCGCCGATCAAGCCGTACGGTGGGCGAGAACGCCACGCTCTCCAGCGGAGATGGCCACATCGCATGGCTCGATGCGGAAAGGAAGAAAGGCTGGACTTACTGGCAGCGGTATTCGGAGTACATGGAAGCGCGGATCCCCTGGATAGCTCTCGACGCCCTCGACTTGGCGACCGATGAAGTCCTTTCGCAGCTTGAGGATCCGACTCGGGAAGGGGCGTGGGACCGACGCGGACTCGTTGTGGGCCACGTGCAGTCCGGAAAGACCGGTAACTACACCGGCCTCATCTGCAAAGCCGCCGACTCTGGATACAAGATCATTATCGTGCTGGCTGGCCTGCACAACAACCTGAGGGCCCAAACCCAGATCCGACTAGACGAGGGCTTCCTAGGATTTGCCACCATTTCTGACGCTGACGAGCTCCCGGCAGTCGGGGTGGGTCTGATTGACAATGACACCTCGGTCCGTCCAAACGCGGCAACCAATCGCAGTGACAAGGGCGACTTCAATACGGCGGTCGCGGCCAAGATGAACATCAGCCCCGAACAGCGACCGTGGCTGTTCGTGGTCAAGAAGAACAAGACTGTCCTTGAGCGCCTGCTGCATTGGATTCGCAACCGGGTCGCCAACTATGTTGACCCCGTAACTGGTCAAAAAATTGTCACAAATCTGCCGATTCTGGTGATCGACGACGAGTCCGACCACGGATCTGTCGACACTGGTGAAGACGTTGTAGACGATTTTGGTAACCCGGACCTGGAGCATCAGCCAAAAACCATCAACAGGCTGATCCGCTCGATCCTCCATCACTTTTCGCGAAAGGCCTATGTCGGGTACACAGCGACGCCATTCGCAAATATCTTCATACACGACCGCGGCGCAACACAGGAGCACGGTCCGGACCTTTTTCCAGCAGCCTTCATCACCAGCTTAGCGGCACCATCGAATTACGTTGGGCCGGGGCGAGTGTTCGGATCAGCCTCGAGCACGCCAGACGACTTGCCCCTAGTGCGAGCCCTGCCAGATGATCAATTCCAGCCTTGGATGCCAAGTAAAACGACAACATCTCCGGAGATTAAGCCACACAAGAACGGACATCATCCTCGTTGGAAAGGAGAAGATCGCGTACCGGACTCGCTCGCAGAAGCGATCCGTTCCTTCGTGTATGCTTGTGCGGTGCGGAAGCTACGAGGACAGGGCAACAAGCACTCTTCAATGCTCATCCATGTGACCCGCTTCACTTCGGTTCAGAGCGAAGTTGTCAACCAGGTTTCCGAGTATCTCAGGTATCTGAAGGGCCGATACACCCGCAACATTGAACTGGCTGCCCTCGAAGCGTCCATGCGCTTAGAGTATGAAGCAACCTTTCTGCCCGGAATGCAGATGATCCGCGTTGCCCTCGTCGAAGGGGAAACGCTTGACGACTTCTCGTGGTCGGACATTCGTTCAGTCCTCCCAGATGTACTGTCGGATATTCGCGTGCGCGAGATCAATGGCACGGCGAAAGATGCGCTCGACTATGTCGAGAACGATGGAACCGGCTTGAAGGTGATTGCAATCGGCGGCGACAAGCTTGCGCGTGGCCTGACGCTTGAAGGCCTCTGCACGAGTTACTTTCTGCGGACCGCGCGTATGTACGACACCCTCATGCAGATGGGCCGGTGGTTTGGATACCGCGATGGTTACCTCGATGTGTGCCGGCTGTATACCTCGGAGGAAATGGTGGAGTGGTTCGGCCATATCGCCGATGCCGCCGAAGAGCTGCGCCAGGAGTTCGACAACATGGTTGCGGCCGGTGCTACTCCCAAGCAGTTTGGCCTGCGCGTAAAGTCCCACTCCGTGCTGACCGTGACCTCTCGAGCCAAGATGAGAAACGCTCGCGCGATGCAGCTTACCTATTCGGGCGATTTGCTGCAGACCATAGTGTTTCCTAACCGCAAGGGCGACATAACGGCAAACCTCAACGCCACAGATCGCTTCATCAGCACACTTGGCCCGTCGAAAGACCTGAACCACCAACTCTTCGTGCCAGAAGGTCAGAAGTGGAACGGTCACCTTTGGCGGGATGTAAAAGCGTTGAGCGTGATCTCTTTCCTGAGGGAGTACCGCACCCACACGGCAAGCTTCCGGATCATGAGTCCGCTGATTGCTGATTTCATTGAGGAAATGAACAAGGATCAGGAACTCACGAAATGGACCGTAGCGCTGATCGGAAAAGAACAACCCGGAACAGAAAAGTCAGTGGGTGGCGTGATGGTCAAGATGTTGGATCGCCGCCGAGCAGCTGAGCATGCGGATCGCTACTCCATCAAAACCCTCATCTCGCCACGTGATCAGGCCATAGACCTGACAGAGGCGGAGTGGAATGCCGCCCTCGAGCTGAGTCAGAAGACATGGCGCAATGACACTGATCGAAACGAAGGCAAGGAACGTCCGTCTGAACCTAGGGGCCCGCAAATTCGACACGTTCTTGGAGAAGGCGTAGCTGACGCGGGCATTCCGGCTCGCCGGGAACGCGGTCTCCTGATGCTCTACCTACTTGATCCCGAAGGTGCCGATGTCGATGACTTGAAAGGTGCTGATCCTATCGTGGCTTGGGCAATCAGTTTTCCGTCAAGTACATCCGAGAGAAGGGTTTCCAACTCCAGTTACATCGCCAACAGCGTTCTCTGGGGAGGCATAAATGACTGGGTGGACTGAAGATGGGCTGACACGTGCGTGGAGAGCACTAGCGCGCCAAGAAGCCGCAGAAGACTGGCGGTTTGTCCACCTTACCGGAATGGGCGTTGTATCAGTCGAAGCAGGTTGCCATTTTCCTCTTGGTCGGGAAGCGCTAATCGTCTCCTTTCAGGGATCATCGTCGGTCAATCCAGCGCAGCTACCGGAAGGAAAGGGCTTCGATGTTGCCTGTATCGAAGGTCAGACCGTCTTTGCCGGAAAGACGGCGATCGGCTTGGTGAGACGGCCAGAGGGGTCCCCAGAAATCTTCACCATCATGGTCGTCGACGTCCTGAGAACGCTCGCCGTTGCGGCCAGCACGACGAACGGCGACGTCATGCACGCCTTCCTTGAACGGGTAAGGGAATGGCAAGCGTTCATGTCTCGTAGCCACCGGCCACTGTCGCCTGATGCGCAGATCGGCCTGCTAGGAGAGTTGTGGATGCTAAGGCTGCTTGCCGACACTTCTCTCGCAGCCGGTGCGCTCGACTGCTGGTACGGACCTTTGCGGGCGGCACAGGACTTCCACGTTCGAGGTGGAGCGATAGAGGTAAAGAGCACTGTTCGGACCGGCAGCTTCCTCGCTCGGATCAACAGCATCGAGCAGCTGGATGGCGACAGGATGCCGACCTTCCTCTGCGCCTTCCGCTTCGAGGAAAACACTGACGGGATCTCGCTCGTCGGCCTCGTGTCCGAACTACGCGAGAGGTTCAGACTGGCCGGAGTGCAACGCGGATTTGAGGCGTTGCTCATGGTGATGGGATACCTCGACGAACATGCGTCGCTCTACGGGCGAACCCTGACATTGAAGGATGCGAGAGCATTCCGCGCCGAAGGTGACATGCCGCGCATCACGCGCGCCATGTTGCCCGCTGCTATCCGCTCAGCGGCTTATGTGCTCGACCTCGATGCTTTGGAGATTCCATCAATTGGGTTTCCGGAGCTGATCAACCAATTTGGACTGGACCAATCATGAGCCTTGAAGAGTTCCATCGCAACTTCCGGTCCGACCTGCAGACTACCATTGCCGAGCGCGTGGAAGCTGGCGAAGGGCCTTTTCCTTCAGAGGAG
This sequence comes from Pseudotabrizicola sediminis, assembly GCF_004745575.1. Taxonomy (GTDB): domain Bacteria; phylum Pseudomonadota; class Alphaproteobacteria; order Rhodobacterales; family Rhodobacteraceae; genus Pseudotabrizicola; species Pseudotabrizicola sediminis. The sequence goes on from NZ_RPEM01000031.1 coordinate 11,386, forward strand.
CTCGTCTTTGCAGAAAAGGTAATGGAACATGTCGCTGATACAGGGATCTGTGACGAGCCAACCATATGTCACTGGAACGGCAAGGTCGGCAACGCGAAGCTGCGGATTACTGGCTATGCCCTCAGCTCCGATGAAACCGCGCTTGACCTGTTCGTGACCCACTATTTTGGCACTGAAGAGTTACAAGATCTGGCTGACTCAGATGCAACGACAACCGCAAGTGAAGGCGTTCGCTTTCTGTTTCGCGCAGCGAGTGGCAACCTCGATGCGAAGATCGATCCCACCCATCCAGTCCGAGACTTGGTCGCGACCATCCGGTCCCGCTGGAGCGAAATCGACCGCCTTCGGGTGTTCGTTATCACTGATGGAAAAACCAAGACCAAACGCTTTTCGAACAAGGAAGTGCACAACAAGATGGTGGCCGTCGAGGCCATGGACATAGAAAGACTGTTCCGCCACACAGACGGCAAGCCCAGAGACGAACTGGCAGTCAGCTTCGTTCAGTCGATCGGCCGACCACTTCCTTGCGTCCATGTCCCCGATCCGGATGCCGACTATGAGTACGCGCTGACCGCGATTCCGGGGCAACTCATTCGCGATCTTTACTTGCGCTTCGGATCCCGCCTGCTCGAAGCCAACGTGAGGACATTCCTCGGCGCGAAGCGCGCCGTGAACAAGGGCATCGTCGAAACGCTGCGAACCGAACCTGAGCATTTCCTTGCGTTCAACAATGGGCTTGTCCTCGTCTGCGACGAGGCAGCGTTTGAGCGAGCCGAAGACGGAAACCTCGGGCTTTCCTTTCTGAAAGGGCTGCAGATCGTCAACGGTGGCCAGACGACCTCTTCGATTTACTTTGCTTCACGCGACGACCGAACCATCGACCTTAGTCATGTCATGGTTCCGGCGAAGATCATTATTCTCAAGGGATCACAGGATGATGCCCGCGAGCGGCTGATCAGCAACGTCTCACGCTATGCAAACAGTCAAAACGCGGTGAAGATGTCGGACCTGTCCGCCAACCGGCCCTTTCACGTTCAGCTTGAGAAGCTGGCAAACGAAACCTGGTGCCCAGACGGCGCAACACGGTGGTTCTACGAGCGCGCGGATGGAGCTTACAACGTGATGCTCCTGAGAGACGGCAACACTCCGGCGAAACGTCGAAAGCTGCAAGAAATGATCCCGCCCAAACGAAAACTGAAAAAGAACGACATCGCAAAATATCATGAATCGTGGCGTGGCAAGCCAAACCAGGTAGCGATGGCGGGCGAAAAGAACTTCGCTGCCTTTATGTCTGCAATCGATGATGATCCAACCATAGTCCCCAACCCACTCGACGCCCGCTGGTATCGGGCGATGATCGCAAAGGTCATTCTCTTCAAGGCGATCGAGAGCATGATCAAGACGAAGGACGCTAAGGAAACTTTCCGCCAGGCATGGGTGAACATCGCCACATATGTCGTATCGGTGGCTGCGGACCGGCTTGGTGACAGGCTCGACCTCGAGCAAATCTGGATGCGACAGGGGATTTCTTCGGGTCTGCGCGACTTACTCTGGGATTGGGCTGTGATCGTGAATGCCGAATTCAATAGGATTGCACCGGGTCAACAGATTTCGGAAGTGGCGAAACGCCCAGACACGTGGGCTAAAGTAAGAGCGGCAGACTACCCGATGACGCAACGCGGAATATCTGAAATGCGAACAAGTTGACCAAGGAATGATCAGAAGCCGCCTGAGGGAGCGTTCGCCCATCTTCGT
>NZ_RPEM01000032.1 GCF_004745575.1 Pseudotabrizicola sediminis
AGCAGGGCAGTGTCGGCGAACTCGTCGTAGGCCCGCCGCTGAATCAGAAATCAAGCCAAATGGGAATCCTGATTGTCCACGGGCCCTACAACCCGCGTCGTCGGCATTCCGCATTGGGCTGGAAAAGCCCCGTGGCCTTCGAACGAAAGGCCGCTTAACATGAGCACCTGACCGGAACGGATCCGCGACAGGTCCACACAGGCTTTAAAAGGTATTGAAGGAGAGGATGACCGCCGCAGACATGCCGCAGTTCTGGAGCGGCGCCTGAAAGGCAACAGAGCAGTATTGGGAGCCGTGATCGAAATGGTGGATCAGATCCGGCGCGGGATTGCGAGTCGCCAGAACAGTGACACTTGGTCGAACCCGGGGGGTCGAACCGCCTCGACATGATGGTTATCCTCGGTCGCGCTTTCCGGGCTCTTACCCTGCTACCACCACCCGCGTGCCCCAGCCTTCACAAGCGCTCGTCAGGCCGTCTGGCAGGGGCTGGTCGGTGAAGACGGCGTCCAGTTCCGACAGGCTGGCAATCCGCGCCGGGGCTGACCGGCCCAGCTTGCTGTGATCGGTAACCAGATACGCCTGCCGCGCCTGTTGCAGAATGGCGCGGCTGACCCGCACCTCTGCCAGATCGAAGTCCAGCAGATCGCCGTCCCTGTCCAGTGCCGAGGTGCCGATGATCGCGAAATCCACCTTGAACTGCTCGATGAACTGCGTGGTCAGCTCGCCCACCAACCCGCCATCGCTGCGGCGCAGGGCACCGCCAGCCACCATGATCTCGCAGCCCGGGTTGGCAACCAGCACGTTGGCCACATTCATGTTATTGGTCACCACCGTAATATTGCGGTGATGCACCAACTCGCGCGCGACCGCTTCGGTCGTCGTGCCAAGGTTCAGGATCATTGATGAATTATCGGGGATCATCGCCGCGCAGGCCCGCGCGATCGCGGCCTTGGACGCCTCGTTCATCTTGCGGCGCGCCTCATAGCCGATATTGGCCACGCCGGTGCGCGGTACCGCCCCGCCATGCACCCGGTCCAGATGCCCGGCCTCGGCCAGTTCGGTCAGGTCGCGGCGGATGGTCTGCAGCGTCACGTCAAAGCGCTGCGCCAGATCTTCCACCGCCACCCGCCCATCCTGCCGGGCGATGTCCAGAATGCTGCTTTGCCGAAAATTCAATGCCACGTGTTTGCCCTTTCGATCCCCCCTTCTGCCACGGGTCGGCGGAGATTGTCACTGTCTTGATGCGATGCTGCACTTGCATTCGTTTTTGCGCGTTTGCAGCATATTTTTGAATTAGCGGTCAAACTTCATCTGAGATCTGTGCGTATATGTTCGAAACGAAGCATATCGCGCATAAACGAAAAAACATGTTGACGCATGACAGATCCGTGAGGCAGGGTTGCCACATGGGGGGGCAACCTTTCCAAGGGGGAGACGACAGCGTGAATACCGTGACAGACGCCCGGCAGCCCGACATGGCCGACCTGTTCATCATTGGCGGCGGAATCAACGGCTGCGGCATTGCGCGCGACGCTGCAGGGCGTGGCCTGTCGGTCATTCTGGCCGAGCAGGGCGATCTGGCGCAGGCCACCTCGTCGTCATCGACCAAGCTGTTCCACGGCGGGTTGCGGTATCTGGAGTATTTCGAATTCCGTCTGGTGCGCGAAGCGCTGGAGGAGCGTGAGATTCTGCTGTCGGCGATGCCCCACATTTCCTGGCCGATGCGGTTCGTACTGCCGTGGCACAGCGATATGCGGTTCGACAATGACACACCGACCAGCCGCCTGCTGGGTCTGGTGATGCCGTGGATGAAGGGCCGCCGCCCAGCCTGGCTGATCCGGCTGGGCTTGTTTCTCTATGACACGCTGGGCGGGCGCAAGATCCTGCCAGCCACCCGCACCCTCAACCTCAAGACCGACCCGGCGGGCAAGCCGTTGCAGGCCAAATTCGCCCATGCCTATGAGTATTCCGACTGCTGGATCGAGGATTCCCGCCTCGTTGTGCTGAACGCCCGCGATGCGCAGGCGCGCGGTGCGCGCATCTTGGTGCAGACCCCGGTGATCAGTGCCACCCGCACCGGCGATCATTGGGAGGTCGTCACCAACGGCCCCGATGGCCCCGCCACCTACCGTGCCCGCGCGCTGGTCAACGCAGGCGGGCCGTGGGTCGAGGATATCATCCGCACCGTCGCCCGCATCAATTCGACCGAAGGCGTGCGGCTGGTGCGCGGCAGCCATATCGTCACCCGCAAGCTCTATGACCACGACCGCTGCTACTTCTTTCAGGGCACCGATGGCCGCATCATCTTTGCCATCCCGTATGAGCAGGATTTCACCCTGATCGGCACCACGGACCAGGACCATCAGGGTGCCCCGAAAGACGCTGTCTGCACCGATGAGGAGCGCGATTACCTGCTGGATTTCGCCTCGAAATACTTCGCCAAGCCGGTCACACGCGATGATGTGGTCTGGACCTATTCCGGTGTGCGCCCGCTCTATAATGACGGCGCGAAATCGGCCACTGCCGCGACCCGCGATTATGTGCTCAGCCTTGATCAGACCGGGGTGCCGCTGCTGAACGTGTTCGGCGGCAAAATCACCACCTATCGCCGTCTGGCCGAATCTGCGCTGGAAAAGCTGCAGCCGTTCTTCCCCGGCGTCAGCGGCAAGTGGACAGCGGGCCAGCCCTTGCCGGGCGGTAATTTTCCGGTCGATGGCGTGGCCAACCTGACCGCCGTGCTGAAAGCCGCCCATCCCTATCTGACCGACGCGCACGCCGCCCGCCTGATCCGCGCCTATGGCACGGAGGCCACAACTCTGTTGGGCACCGCCGGGTCACTGGCCGATCTGGGCCGCGACTTCGGTGCCACCCTGACCGAGGCGGAACTGCGGTGGCTGATGGATCGCGAATACGCCCGACACGCCGCCGATGTGGTCTGGCGGCGCAGCAAACTTGGCCTGCGACTGACCCCGCTCCAGATCGCGGCAATCGACGACTACATGACCACCCGCTGGGCTGCCAGCCCGGCGGCGGAATAAGGGAACCCTGATGGCTCTGGAATTACAATCGGTGTCACGGTCGGTCGAAGGGCGGGTGCATATCCACCCGACGACCCTGACGCTGCAAAAGGGCACGATGAACGTGCTTCTGGGCCCGACGCTGGCGGGAAAGACCAGCCTGATGCGGCTGATGGCGGGCCTTGATGCACCGACCACCGGGCGCATTCTGTGGGAAGGCGCGGATGTCACCGGAATGCGCGTGCAGGACCGCAAGGTGGCAATGGTCTATCAGCAATTCATCAATTACCCCGGCATGACGGTTTACGAAAACATTGCCTCGCCGCTGCGCCTCATGGGGCGCGATGCCGCCTCTGTCGACAAGGCGGTGCGCGATACCGCCGAAATGATGCGCCTGACCCCAATGCTGCAACGTAAACCGCTGGAGCTTTCGGGCGGTCAGCAACAGCGCTGCGCCTTGGCGCGCGCTTTGGTCAAGGGCGCGGGGCTGGTGCTGCTGGATGAGCCGCTGGCCAACCTAGACTACAAGCTGCGCGAAGAGTTGCGCATCGAAATTCCCCGCATATTCGAAGCCTCCGGCGCGATCTTCGTCTATGCGACGACCGAACCCGAAGAGGCGCTGCTTCTGGGCGGCAACACCGCCGCCCTGCACGAAGGCCGTGTGACCCAGTTTGGATCGACCCCAGAGGTTTACCGCTTGCCTGCGGACATGACCACGGCGCGCGTCTTTTCAGACCCGCCGATGAACTTCCTGCCTTGCGTCAAGACATTTGCGCAGCTGGCCCTGGGTGAGGTGACGACCCCGGCAACGGGCGCTTTCGCAGCACTGCCCGATGGCACCTATACCGCAGGATTTCGCGCCAATCATCTTTCCCTGCACCGGCCATCACCCGATGCTGTGCCGTTTGTCTGCACGCTTGGCGTGACCGAAATCACCGGATCAGAGACGTTTTTGCACCTCGTCCATGGGTCCGACACATGGGTTGGTCTTGTGCATGGGGTGCAGGATCTGGTCGACGGGGCCGAGCTTACCGTCTGGCTTGATCCGGCGCATGTGTATTTGTTCGATGCCGAAGGCCGCCTTGCCGCCGCCGCCACCTATGCGCGGTCAGACATGAAGGGGGCCGCGTAACATGGCACAGATCACGCTGAAAAATCTGGCGCACAGTTACTATCCCAATCCGACCAAGGATGAGGATTTTGCGCTCAAGGAAATGGACCACGTCTGGCAGGATGGCGGGGCCTATGCGCTGCTTGGCTCATCGGGGTGTGGCAAGACCACGCTGCTGAACATCATCTCAGGGCTGTTGCGCCCGTCGCAGGGGCGTGTGCTGTTTGGTGACCGTGATGTGACCGACGCTGCCACGTCCGAGCGCAACATCGCGCAGGTGTTCCAGTTTCCGGTCGTTTACGACACGATGACCGTGCGCGACAACCTTGCCTTTCCACTGCGCAATCGTGGGATGGACCCAAAATATATCGCCGAACGCGTGCAATCCATCGCCCAGATGATCGGCATGGAAGACCGCCTGTCGCGGAAAGCCCGAGGGTTGACAGCCGATGCCAAGCAAAAGATCAGCCTTGGCCGCGGTATGGTGCGCGAAGACGTCAACGCCATCCTGTTCGACGAGCCGCTGACCGTGATTGACCCCCATATGAAATGGGAGCTGCGCACCCAGCTGAAAAAACTGCACCGCGACTTTGGCCACACCATGATCTATGTCACCCATGACCAGACCGAGGCGCTGACCTTCGCCGACAAGGTGGTCGTGATGTATGATGGCCGCGTTGTGCAGATGGGCACCCCCGAAGAGTTGTTTGAAACGCCGCAACATACCTTTGTCGGCTACTTCATCGGTTCGCCGGGCATGAACCTGCTTTTTGCCCAGATCGATGGAAATCGCGCGCATGTTCAGGGCGAGGCGGTGGCCTTGGGCGCGTCCTACGCCCCGCTGGCAGGGCGCACGCAGATCGGCATCCGCCCGGAGTATGCCACGCTGACCGCCGGCGATGGCCTGCCCGTGTCCATCAAGCGCGTCGAGGATGTGGGGCGTCACCGGCTGATCCGGGCCGAGGTCATGGGGCAGCCGTTCAGCATTGTCGCTCCCGAGGGGATGGAGATCGGTGCGGATATGACCCGCGTTGCCTTTGTGCCGCAGAAAATAAACGTCTACGCCGACGACTGGCGCGTGCAGGGGGGGGCTGTCTGATGATCAAGACGCAGAACAACAAGGCCTGGTTCCTTGTGCTGCCAGTGCTGGTGGTGGTGGCGTTTTCCGCCGTGCTGCCGTTGATGACGGTGGTAAACTACGCGATGAACGACACCTTCGGCAACAACCAGTTCTTCTGGGTCGGGCTGGAGTGGTTCGAGGAAATGGTCACCTCGTCGCGCCTGCACGATGCGCTTGGCCGCCAGATCCTGTTCTCTGCGATCATTCTGGCGATCGAGGTGCCGCTTGGCATCTATATCGCCCTGAACATGCCGAAATCCGGCTTTTGGGCCTCATTCTGCCTTGTGCTGATGTCTCTGCCCTTGCTGATCCCGTTCAACGTGGTCGGCACGATCTGGCAGATATTTGGCCGCGTCGATATTGGTCTGCTCGGCCATACACTTGCAGCACTCGGTATCGACTACAACTACACCAACGACCCGTTTGACGCGTGGATGACCGTGATCGTCATGGATGTCTGGCACTGGACCTCGCTGGTGGCGCTTCTGGCTTATGCCGGCCTGCAGTCGATCCCCCAGGCCTATTATCAGGCCGCCAAGATCGATCAGGCCAGCCGTTGGGCCGTGTTCCGCTATATTGAACTGCCCAAGATGCAGGGCGTGCTGTTGATCGCGATCCTGCTTCGCTTCATGGACAGCTTCATGATCTACACCGAACCCTTTGTGGTCACGGGGGGCGGGCCGGGCAATTCGACGACGTTCCTGTCGATCGATCTGGTCAAGATGGCCATCGGCCAGTTCGACCTTGGTCCTGCAGCGGCGTTCAGCCTGATGTATTTCCTCGTCATCCTCCTCGTCTCTTGGGTCTTTTTCACCGTGATGACCAACCTTGACCGTCAGGAGGGCAAGTGATGCGCATGAAAACCTCTGCCATCGTGATGGGTCTTTATCTGTTGTTCCTCTTGCTGCCGATCTACTGGCTGGTGAACATGAGCCTGAAGACCAATACCGAAATCCTGTCCAGCTTCACCTTGTTCCCGCAGGATTTGACCTTCCGCAACTACGTGGTCATCCTGACCGATCCCAGCTGGTATATGGGCTATGTCAACTCGATCATCTACGTCACGATGAACGTGGTGATCAGCCTTGCCGTGGCCCTGCCTGCCGCTTATGCCTTTTCGCGCTACAGATTTATGGGCGACAAGCACCTGTTCTTCTGGCTGCTGACCAACCGCATGGCCCCGCCCGCCGTCTTTGCGCTGCCGTTCTTTCAGCTCTATTCATCGGTTGGCCTGTTCGACACCCATATCGCGGTTGCCCTTGCGCATTGCCTGTTCAATGTGCCCCTCGCGGTCTGGATCCTCGAAGGCTTCATGCGCGGCGTGCCGAAAGAAATCGACGAAACCGCCTATATTGATGGCTATTCTTTCCCGAAATTCTTCGTGAAGATCTTCATGCCGCTGATCGCATCAGGGATCGGTGTCGCCGCCTTCTTCTGCTTCATGTTCTCGTGGGTCGAGCTGTTGCTGTCGCGTACGCTTACGTCGGTGAACGCAAAACCCATTGCCGCCACCATGACCCGCACGGTTTCGGCCTCTGGCATGGATTGGGGGGTGCTGGCTGCTGCCGGGGTGCTGACAATCGTGCCGGGTGCCTTGGTGATCTACTTTGTCCGCAACTACATCGCCAAGGGCTTTGCCCTGGGAAGGGTGTGATGACTACGACCACCACAAAGCGTGCCAATTGGCCCCTGATCTCCCTCGCCGCCGCTGCCGTCATGGCCGCCAGTCTGGCTGCCCTCCTGCTGACCGCGCCGCAAAAGGATGGTGCCATCGACTGGTTCGCGCCGATGACTCCGGGCGGCTGGATGGCCTGGACCCTGCCGGTCGCGCTGTTCTTCTGGACCATCGCCTGCCTGCTGGTGACCTTCACCCTGCTCGCGATCCGCTTTCCTGAAACGCCACGCATCGGCGTCCTGCGGATCGAAACCACCCGCGGCGACCGGCTGTTCATCTCGCTTCTCGGCTCGGCCTTCATCAACCTTGGCTGGCTGTTCTTCTTCGGGGCCCCGCTCTGGGGTGCCCTCATCCTCTGCCTTGTCTATGCCGCGGCGGTGTTCCGCTGGGTCTAGACAGGTCGGCCACGACCGGGCGCGGCACCAAGAACCGCCCCGGCCCACCATCTGTAGTCCAACACTTCTGGGAGGAAATGAAATGAGACTTCGTCACGCCACAACCGCCATGGCGCTCGCGCTGATGGCCACAGGGTCGGCCCCCGCCTGGGCCGATATCGAGGCCGCCCGCGCGTTCCTCGATGCTGAAATCGGCGAGATGTCCACGCTGGACCGCGCCGCGCAAGAGGCGGAAATGCAGTGGTTCATCGATGCTGCAAAGCCCTATGCAGGCATGGACATCAAGGTGGTGTCGGAAACCATCACCACGCATGAATACGAGGCCAAGGTTCTGGCCCCGGCCTTCACCGCGATGACCGGGATCAAGATCACCCATGACCTGATCGGCGAAGGCGATGTGGTCGAAAAGCTGCAGACGCAGATGCAGTCGGGCGAAAACATTTATGACGCCTATATCAATGATTCCGATCTGATCGGAACCCACTGGCGCTATCAGCAGGTCCGCATCCTGGATGACTGGATGGCGGGCGAGGGCGCGGCGGTAACCAACCCGAACCTCGACATTGCCGATTTCATCGGCACGTCCTTCACCACCGCGCCGGATGGCAAGCTGTATCAGCTGCCCACCCAGCAGTTCGCCAACCTGTACTGGTTCCGCTATGATTGGTTCAACGACGAAAAGACCAAGGCCGATTTCCAGGCTGCTTACGGCTACGAACTCGGTGTGCCGGTGAACTGGTCCGCCTATGAAGACATCGCGGAATTCTTTACCGGTCGCGACATGACCTATGCCGGTGGCCCGGCCTCGGCCTGGGGCAACATGGACTATGGCAAGAAAGACCCTTCGCTGGGCTGGCGCTACACCGACGCGTGGATGTCGATGGCGGGTATGGGCGATGTGGGCGAACCAAACGGCCTGCCGGTCGATGAATGGGGCATCCGGGTCGATGAAAACTCGCGCCCTGTCGGTTCTTGCGTTGCGCGTGGTGGTGCCACCAACGATGCGGCGGCAGTCTATGCCGTGACCAAAGCCATCGACTGGTTGCAGAAATACACTCCGCCAGAAGCGCAAGGCATGACCTTTGGCGAGGCCGGTCCAGTCCCCGCACAGGGCCAGATCGCCCAGCAGATGTTCTGGTACACCGCCTTTACCGCCGACATGGTCAAAGAAGGCCTGCCGGTGATGAACGAGGATGGCACGCCGAAATGGCGCATGGCCCCCTCGCCTCACGGCGCTTATTGGCAGGAGGGCACCAAGGTCGGCTATCAGGACGCCGGATCGTGGACGCTGATGAAATCGACCCCGGTCGATCGCGCTCAGGCCGCCTGGCTCTATGCGCAGTTCGTGGTGTCCAAGACCGTGGACGTGAAGAAATCCCACGTCGGGCTGACCTTCATCCGCGAGTCGACCATCGACCACGCAAGCTTCACCGAACGGGCACCGAAACTTGGCGGTCTGGTGGAATTCTATCGCTCCCCCGCCCGCGTGCAATGGTCGCCTACGGGCACCAACGTGCCGGACTATCCGAAGCTGGCCCAGCTGTGGTGGCAGAACATCGGCGACGCCATGTCCGGTGCCAAAACCCCGCAGGAAGCCCTCGACGCCCTGTGCGAAGAGCAGGAACGCGTGATGGAGCGGATCGAACGTGCCGGCGTCCAGGGCGACATCGGCCCGCTGATGAACGAGCCGCAGGATCCGCAAATCTGGCTCGACGCGCCCGGCGCACCGGTCGCCAAACTGGAAAACGAAAAGCCACAGGGCGAGACCATCAGCTATGACGAGTTGATCAAATCCTGGAACTGATCTGACGCCGAAAGGGGCAGGGCGATTGCCGTGCCCCTTTCATCTTTAAGAACAGATGACTACCGCACGGAAAGAGATGCCATGACCCATATTCTTGCCATCGATCAGGGCACCACCTCCAGCCGCGCGATCCTCTTCGATGATACCCTGAGGGTGGTGGCTTCGGCACAGGAAGAATTCCCTCAGCATTATCCGCGCCCCGGCTGGGTGGAGCATGACCCTTCGGACCTGTGGTCCAGCGTGGCCGCTACGGCGCGGGCGGTGATGGAAAAGGCAGGGGTGCGCGCTGAAAGCATCGCCGCCATCGGCATCACCAACCAGCGTGAGACCACGCTGATCTGGGACCGCGCCACCGGCCAGCCGATCCACCCCGCCATCGTCTGGCAGGACCGGCGCACGGCAGACACCTGCGAGGCGCTGAAAGCGGCAGGCCATGAGCCGATGATCACCGCCCGCACCGGTCTGCTGCTCGATCCGTATTTCTCGGCGACCAAGGTGAAATGGCTGCTGGATCATGTCGATGGGGCCCGCGCCCGGGCCGAAGCCGGAGAACTGGCCTTTGGCACGGTTGACACCTGGCTGATCTGGAACCTGACCGGCGGCCGGGTTCATGCAACCGATGCCACCAATGCCGCGCGCACCATGCTCTACAACATTACGACCGGAACATGGGACGCCGAGATTTGCGGGCTGATGAGCGTGCCCATGGCGCTGCTGCCCGATGTGCGCGACTGTGCTGCCGATTTCGGCACCACGCGCGCCGATCTGTTCGGGCGTGAAATCCCCATCTCCGGTGTGGCGGGTGACCAGCAGGCCGCCACTGTAGGGCAGGCCTGCTTCGCCCCCGGCATGATGAAATCCACCTATGGCACCGGCTGTTTTGCCCTTCTGAACACTGGGACCGACCTGGTGCCCTCGACCAACCGCCTGCTCACCACCATTGCCTATCAACTGAACGGCAAGCCCACCTATGCCCTGGAAGGCTCGATCTTCATCGCAGGGGCAGTCGTGCAATGGCTGCGCGACGGGCTCAAGATCATCCGCCACGCATCAGAAACACAAGGCCTCGCCGAAGAAGCCGAGGAGGCGCAGGGCGTCATCCTTGTGCCTGCCTTCACCGGCCTTGGCGCGCCCTATTGGCGGCCCGACTGCCGGGGCGCGGTTTACGGCCTCACCCGCAATTCAGGCCCGGCAGAACTGGCCCGTGCGGCACTGGAATCGGTCGGCTACCAGACCCGCGATCTGCTGGATGCGATGCGCGCCGACTGGGGCACCGCCGCCGACGGCGTCCTGCGTGTCGACGGCGGGATGAGCGCCAGCGACTGGGCCATGCAGTTCCTGTCCGACATCCTCGGCGCACCGGTCGACCGCCCGAAGGTGACAGAGACCACCGCGCTGGGGGCCGCCTATCTTGCCGGATTGCATGCCGGTATCTGCGGCAGCCCTGAGGAATTCGCCAAAAGCTGGGCGCTTGAGCAGCGGTTCCAGCCGAGGATGGACGCCGAGACACGCACCGCGAAATATGCCCGCTGGGGCAGGGCGGTGCAGGCAACGATGTCCATATGACCTTTTCGATCCTTCAGCCGGCGCAGATCTTGTTTGGTCGTGGCCAAGCCGCCCGGGCGGCAGGCTTGGCCCGGAATTTCGGCCCGCGTGGGCTGTTGGTGCATGGGGCAAGCCCTGTGCGGGCGGCACCAATGCTTGCTATGCTTGGCCCAGAGACCCTGGCTTTGGCCTGCGCCAGCGAGCCGACGTTAGCAATGCTGGAAACCGCGACACAGGCCGCCCGCGCACACCGGCCTGATTGGGTTCTTGCGATCGGTGGCGGTGCGGCGCTGGATTTGGGCAAGGCGCTGGCTGCAATGATCCCGGCTCCCGGTTCCATCCTTGATCATCTGGAGGTTGTCGGCAAAGGCCTGCCCCTCACTGCAGCACCCCTTCCTTTTATCGCTATCCCGACCACCTCGGGAACCGGGGCAGAGGTGACCAAGAATGCGGTCATCGGCCTGCCTGAACATGGTCGGAAAGTCAGCCTGCGAGACGACCGCATGATTGCGCGGATCGCGATCATCGACCCTGCGCTCACCGACGACTGTCCATGGCCTGTGACCCTTGCCTCCGGCATGGATGCCGTGACCCAGTTGATAGAGCCCTATGTCTCAAACAGGGCAACGCCCTATACCGATGCCATCGCCTTTCCCGCGATTGAACCTGCTTTGCGCGCGTTGATCCGAATGCAGCAAGGCGAGAATGTTGCCGCCCGCGATACCCTTGCCTGGGCCTCCCTTTGCGGGGGGCTCGCACTTGGAAATGCCGGCCTTGGCCTGGTGCACGGGTTTGCGGGTGTTATCGGTGGCAGGACCGGAGCCGCCCATGGCGCAATCTGCGGTGCGCTGCTGGGGCCTGTTCTCGCAGCAAACCGCGCGCGGGCAGAGGGACAGTCGCGCCAAAAGCTGCAGCGCGTCTGCGCCATTTTGGAAGAGGTGTTTGGTTGCACCGATGAGCAAGGCCCTGAAACACTTTCCAATTGGGCACATGGTGCCGGCCTTTCGCGACTTTCCGCACTTGGGGTCACCAAAAGCCACCACGCCTCTGTTGCGACCGCTGCTCAATCTGCATCCTCAAGCAAATGCAATCCGGTTGAGATATCGCATCAAGATTTGTGTTCCATACTTGAGCAGGCTGGTTAACCACGCAAACGCCTTGTCCACGACTGGCTGAGGACTGATGTATTTTCCAGTTGCAGGATGACTCAGCCGTCGCTCTCGCAGCAACCGTCATGTTCCGGTTGTGAAGGGGAAATAGGTGCGGACCTTAAACATCTATCGTGTAGGTGATCCGATTTGTGGGAGTGGCGAGGAGCAAATGTTGCAGCGGGTGCATGCCCTCATCATAGACGATCTTTCCGTGTCAAAGAGCGCCCAGGTGGCAGGTTTCAGATAAGGGTCAAATGGTTGCCTCTTGGTCGAAGCATCCGGCAAAGGAAGTACCAGACTCACATACGCGAAACACCGCCCCCATCGAGATCGGCGCAGCCGGGTGCGCCAGTCGGCGTTGTTGCAGAACTCTGACTTTAGAGGATTCACAACGT
>NZ_RPEM01000033.1 GCF_004745575.1 Pseudotabrizicola sediminis
AGCTCCTCGCTGGGCTCATCCGACGGCACCATCGGCTCCAGCGCCATGCCGCAGATCGGGCAAGCCCCCGGCGCGTCGCGGACGATCTCGGGATGCATCGGGCAAGTGTACTGGACACTTGCCGGGGCGGCCTCTTTCCGTCCTGCGGCACGGCCCGAAGCGTAGAACCACGGATCAGCCTTGAACTTAGTCTGGCAGTTCTCAGAGCAGAAATGGAAAGCCTCTGCACCAAAACTCTCGGTCCGCGTCTCTGGCTTAAGGCTCACCGTCATGCCGCAGACAGGGTCCTTTGCCGTCTCGGTCCCCGCGGGGACGACGGGCGAAGTGCGATGGTGATCATGTTGCATGTTCAGCCTGCCTTTCGATATCTTCTTTCAGCTTGCAGCTTCCAACAGTGGGAAGCTCAAGCCCCTTTTCAGTGCTGGTCGTGATCGCCCTCGGAAACGGGATTGCGCGCGAGGAAAACCCCCACGAACAGGAACACCAGCGCCATGCCGACGATGCCGACAACGACGATGAGCGGGTCGGACTGCCACTTCATCACGGCGAACGCGGCCAGCACCACGGCATCAAGGGCAATGGCAGTCAGCAACACCCAGCCCCTCGCGCCGATCTCCTCACGTAAGTGCCGGAACACGCCAAGGTGGATGATCATGTCCATCACCAGATAGAAGAAGGCTCCGAGCGAGGCGATGCGGCTGAGATCGAAGAAGACCGTCATAAAGCCTGCGATCACGACGGTGTAGACGAGCGTGTGGTCCTTGATCGCGCCCGGCATCCCGAAATGGCTGTGCGGGATCATTTTCATGTCGGTCAGCATCGCCAGCATTCGCGAGACCGCGAACACGCTGGCGATCAGACCCGACGCCGTGGCCACCAGCGCCAGCGCCACCGTCAGGTAGAAGCCGGTTTGCCCGAGGGCGGGCTCGGCGGCCTCGGCCAGCGCGTAGTCCTTCGCTGCCACGATGCGGTCTATCGGCAGGCTGGAGCCGACCGCGAAGGCAACCAGCAAATAGACGACGACGCAGATCGCGATGGACCAGACGATGGCCCGGCCCACGTTGCGGTGCGGATCGGTGACCTCTGCGCCGCTGTTGGTGATGGTGGTGAAGCCCTTGAAGGCCAGGATCGACAGCGCAACCGATGCCACGAACCCTGTGGCTGCAAAATCATCACTCGCCGCTTCGAACGAGATGCCGCTTGCCCAAAGACCCGCTGCGCCGAACAGCGCGATGCCGCCAACCTTGAGAACGGCCATGATGATGGAGAACAGCCCGACCGACCGGGTGCCCGAGGCGTTCACGAGATAGGCGAAGACAATCAGCCCGACACCGAGAATGGGCACCAGAATGCTGTCCGGATCGCCGCCGAACGCCCGCAGCGTGTATGTTCCGAAGGTGCGCGCGACGAGGCTTTCGTTGATGACCATCGACAGCGCCATCAGGAGGGCGGCCCCGGCCGCGACCGTCGTCGGCCCGTAGGCCTTCTTCAGGATCATCCCGATGCCGCCCGCAGACGGAAACGCGTTCGACATCTTGATGTAGGTGTAGGCGCTGAACGCGGTTACGATGGCACCTATGACGAACGAAAGCGGGAAGAGCGGCCCAGCAAGCTCAGCGATCTGGCCGGTCAGCGCAAAGATGCCCGCGCCGATCATCACGCCGGTGCCCATGGCCACTGCGCCCGCTAGGTTGATGCTGTTCTTTTCGTAATCGCCCGTCATCAGAATTCATTTGCAAGCTCGTCTCGCACTGCCGCTCTAGAATGCTGCAATACCGGCACACGCCCGAGGCCGAGCACTAACCAAGTCCCCCATCCGAGGACGCCGGAGACCAGTTCACTGTCGAAAGCGCGCAGGAAAAACGCCGGAATAACGCGCCCACCATCCCGGACACAGTGGCCTTGGCCAAAGGCCACAGCGGGCGTTTGGGCGGTAGACCCGTCACACCTTGGCATCGTGTAAGACCTGCGCGCCAAGGAGATGACGACGGGTCAGCCAGACCACGAGCAGCGGAACGACAAGCCATTGCAAAAGCGGACTGAGTCCTGTGCCGAAAGGCGGCACAAGCGGCATCAGATCGGAGTAGGTCCAGCGTAGGCTGATATTGGTGTAGTAGTATTCAAACCCAACGGTCAGGACGATACCGACGACGACAAAAATCACGGCTGGAAATCGCGCTGGCCAAAGGATCCAGTCCCGTCTGCGTGCCGCCAGAGAGGCAAGCCAGAATGCCGTCATCGCGAAGCCGACATCGCCGAAAGTTGCCGACATGCAGAGTTTGATCGCCTCCCAATGAGGCAACTCGGCCATGCCGGTGTAAGTCGGAACCTGAACGAACTCCCAGACGAAATGCAGAACGAATGAGAAGTAGGCGACAGGCAGTTCGGGCGCATACCACACGCTGGCAGGGCGCGAGCGGTCTCCAGAAAAGGCGTCGCTTATCGTCCTCTCGCCGGCGCGTTCCATCAGATCGCACCGACGGCTTTCGCCAGAAGGTCCCGCACCTCACCCGCCACAGCCGTCAATTCGGAGTTTTCGATCGCCTGCATCGACGCCACCGGATCAACGGCGCTGACCTCTACACCCCCCTCGACTTCACGAAGGATGACATTGCAGGGCAACATCGCGCCCACCTGCGGCTTGATCCCGATCGCCTGATGCGCCATCTTCGGGTTGCATGCGCCCGGAATGCGATAGGCTGGCATATCCACATCCAGCTTCTTCTTCATCGTCGCCTTGACGTCGATCTCGGTCAGGACGCCGAAGCCATGGTCCGCCAGCGCAGCACGGGTGGGCGCGTCGACGTCGGCGATACCGGCGCCGGAGATTATACGGTTGATCGTATAAGTCATTGATAAATCGTCTCACTTATTTCCAGAGATATTTGATCAGCGCTGCTATGCTCAAACCCAGCAGCAGAGGCACTAGCAGGCTGACGACCCAGCTAAAGCCCATTCCGACAACCATTCCAGGGCCCATTTCGTTCCAACTCATCATCTGCGTCCCCTGAATTTCACCCGCAGGGTGCGCCCATTGACCAGCTCTTGCGACAACATGGGGCAGGAAAGCACCAAAAAGGGTCGGCCTCTAGGCGCTGGGGTGCCGGGTCCATTTGCCGCGCCCGGATGAGACCGAAGGTGTGACCGCGAACGCGACTATCAGCCCCGAGGCACTGAGCGGAGTGGTGACAATACAGCATAGAGCGCGCGCGTCCGCCCGCATGAGGCGCGACATTGACCAACGAGACGGCAGGCACGTGAACCGTGCCGCGAAGCGCATCGGTACCGCCTCGTTCGTTCCCTCCAACGTGAAACACCCACCCATAAAGATCTGTCCGATTATTGGGCTGTGACGCGTTGCCCTACGCCCTTATCTTCCTGAGCGTCGCCAACCACGCGTTCGATCCGGATGTGTAAACGCTGGACTGCCGTGCGGACTATCGTGATCAATCGGACGTGTGTTGCCGGACATCGCGACCTGTGTCATAGCGCTCCAATGGTTGTTGTTTTTCGCCCCCTTCTCGCGCTTTTGCTGGCTGTGACCTTGCTATGGGCCACGACATTCGAAGCGTCGGCCAACCTGACCGCCGAGATTGCTGCGGTGGCAGAGCCGTGTTGCGAGGGTGATTGCCCTGACGATCCGGCTTGTGAAGCTTCTTGCACCATGATGCAGCGCTGCGGCACGGGGATGACTGCGTTGGTGCAGGTATCTCAACCAAAGACCGTGGACGTGCCCACGCTCACGACTCTGTTCCCGGATGATCAAAGCCCGCCAAGCGGACTTTCACCCCTTGGGCTGAAACGACCTCCCCGCATCTGACCCCGTCGCGTGTCTGACACGCGAGCGTTCCGCATGCGCCCCTGCCCGATGGGCAGCCGGGGCGGGCTTCGGTCAAATCAATGGGGTCTTTCCAATGTCACTTCCTTTTCTCCGCATGCGCGGTGCCCTGGCGGCACTTGCGCTGTCTGCAACCACTGCTGTCGCGGGTGCAGATGACTTTCGTTTTGATCTTGTCTCCACCGACCACCGGGTCGGCTCCGGTGCAGTTGTCGAGCTGCGCCTGACAGATCTGCGCACGGGGGCCGCCGTTGAGGGGGCGGTGATCTATGCCACCCGGATGGACATGGCGCCCGACGGGATGGCGACGATGACTTCACCCGTCACCGCGATGCCTACTGAGGAGCCAGGCATCTATCGCTTTGCAACCGACCTGACGATGGCCGGTGGCTGGCGGTTTTCGGTCGCGGCCAAAGTGCAGGGCGAGCCAGAAACAGTTTCCGCCGAGATCGAACTGCGGGCCGAACCATGAGTGCGCTAGGCAAACTGACAGCCGCAGTCTTTGTCGCAGGCACTGCCGGATGGGTCGGGCTGTCCGCTGGCGAAAAGGGCGTCACTGCGGCCAGCCTGTTAGGAATGGCCGAGATGCAGCTTGCAGCCCTGATGGGCAATGACGCTGCCGCCATGCCGGGCACTGATGTCCCCCAAACCGAGCCAACCGGGCCGATCATCTATTGGCGGCACCCGGACGGGTTGCCGGATTGGGCGGCATCCGAGGCGACGACAGCGGATGGCCGCGGGTTTCTGGCTGTGCAGGCCAGCGAAGATCTCTCGCTGGGCCCTGCAACTGAGCCTGCTGCCGAACTCGCGCCCGTGACAGACGTCGACCGCGCCATCCTTTACTACCGCAATCCTATGGGCCTGCCTGACACCTCGCCGGTGCCGAAGAAGGACTCGATGGGAATGGATTACATCGCGGTCTATGAAGGTGGCGACAACGACGACGGATCCGTCACGGTATCGCCGGGCAAGTTACAACGCACCGGGGTTCGGACGAGCGAAGCCGTTCTGGCACCGCTTGCCGCGTCCCTGCGCGTACCAGGGATCGTGGTCCTGAATGAGCGCAAGATTAGCGTGATTTCGCTGCGCGCCGATGCCTTCATCGAAACCGTGGCCGATGTGACCACCGGCAGCTCGATCGCGATGGGCGCGCCGCTGGTGACGCTCTATTCGCCGGAAATTGCAGCAGCGCTTGCACAGTTCGTCACAGACGTGCGGTCCGAAGGGAGACAACGAGAGGGCGCGCGGCAGCGGCTAGCAAATCTTGGCGTGCCGGTCGAGGTGATCGACCGGATCGCGACCGAGGGTCTGGCATCCGTCAACATCCCGATCATGGCTCCGCGCAGCGGTGTTGTGCTGGAAAGGATGGCAGTCGAAGGAATGATGGCAAAGGCGGGCGAGCCGCTGTTCCGCATCGCCGATATTTCCACGATCTGGGTTTTGGCCGAAGTGCCGGAGGGCGCTTTGATGAACATCGCCCACGGTGCAGATGTGCGCATCAGCTTTCAGGGCCTTGCCGGGGCACCGATGACGAGCCGGATCGCCACGATCTATCCTGAACTCGACCTGATGACTCGCACGGGCAAGTTGCGCATTGAGCTGCCGAACCCCGATGGCCGCCTTCGCCCCAACATGTTCGCGGATGTGGAAATCATGCTGGACCAGACGCCCGTGGTCCAGGTGCCCGAAGGGGCTGTGATCGACACCGGAGACCGGCAGGTGGTGATCCTCGATTTGGGTGAAGGCCGGTTCCGACCCGAACCGGTGACGGTGGGCCGCCGGGGTGGCGGCATGATCGAGATCATCAGCGGCGTGGCGGCGGGAGACATCGTGGTCAGCACCGCGACCTTCCTGATCGACGCAGAAAGCAATCTGAACGCCGCCCTCGCTGCCCTGTCCCCGCCGGAGGCCGACCAATGATCGCCAACCTCATCGCATGGTCGGCCCGCAACGTGTTGCTGGTCCTCTTCGCTACTGTGTTCACCGTGGCGGCGGGCCTGTGGTCACTGCGAACGCTGCCGATCGACGCCATCCCCGACCTGTCGGACGTTCAGGTGATCGTCCTGACCGAGTATCCGGGCCAGGCCCCGCAGGTGGTCGAGGATCAGGTGACCTATCCCCTGACCTCGGCCATGCTGACCGTTCCGCGATCGCGGGTGGTGCGGGGGTTCTCGTTCTTCGGGGTTTCCTTCGTCTACATCATCTTCGAGGACGGGGTTGACCCCTACTGGGCGCGCTCGCGCGTGCTGGAATACCTCAACGTCGCCAGCGCCCGCCTGCCGCAGGGTGTCACCCCCACGCTTGGCCCCGATGCAACCGGCGTGGGCTGGGTCTATCAATACGCCCTGAAGGGTGAGAACCTTAGCCTTGCCGAGTTGCGGTCCTTGCAGGACTGGGTGATGCGCTTTGCCATCAGCCGAGCCGAGGGCGTGTCGGAAGTGGCCAGCGTTGGCGGCTTCGTGAAGCAGTATTCGGTCACCGTCGATCCGGTGCGGATGCGGGCGCTTGGCATCACCCTGTCCGAGATCGGCGACGCGGTCGCCGCCAGCAACATGGACACCGGCGGGCGCACGGTCGAGTTGGCCGAGTTTGAATTCATGGTGCGCGGGCGCGGCTATCTGGGCGGGATCGCCGATCTGGAAATTGTCCCGATCCGCGCGGTCGGCGGTGTACCGGTCCTGCTGCGCGACGTGGCGCGGGTCGAGGTTGTGCCGGACGAACGCCGCGGCATCGCCGAACTTGATGGTGAGGGCGAGGTGGCCAGTGGCATCGTCTTGCAACGGGTCGGCGCGAATGCGCTCGACGTGATCGACAACGCCAAGGCCGAGATCGCCGCCATTGCCCCCAGCCTGCCCGAGGGGGTAGAGATCGTTTCCGTCTATGATCGGTCAGACCTCATCCTGTCGGCAATCAAGACCCTGCGGACCACGCTGATCGAGGAAATGCTGGTGGTGGCGGCCGTTACATTTGTCTTCCTCTTGCATGTCCGGTCATCGCTCGTGGCAGTCATCATGCTTCCCGTCGGCCTGTTGATGGCCTTCACCGCCATGCGTGCGCTTGGCATCGGGGCAAACATTATGAGCCTCGGCGGCATCGCCATTGCCATTGGGGCGATGATTGACGCCGCCATTGTCATGATCGAGAACGCACACAAGCATCTGGAACGCGCAGTCCCCGGCAAGCCAAGGGTCGAAGTGTTGATCGAGGCCGCGACCGAGGTCGGCCCGGCGCTGTTCTTCAGCTTGCTGATCATCACCGTGTCCTTCCTGCCGATCTTTGCATTGGAGGGTCAGGAGGGGAGGCTGTTCGGCCCTTTGGCCGCAACCAAGACCTTTGCCATGGCCGCCGCGGCGCTGCTGTCGGTCACCTTGGTGCCCGCGCTGATGGTGATCTTTGTGCGCGGGCGGATCGTGCCGGAGCACAAGAACCCTGTGAACCGCCTGCTGATGGCGGCCTATCGCCCCATAATCGGCTGGGTGCTAAAGGCGCGTGTGCTGACCATCGCGCTGGCACTGGTGGCGTTGATCGTCACTGTCTGGCCCGCGCGGCAGTTGGGATCGGAGTTCATGCCCGCACTGGACGAGGGCACGATGATGTATATGCCGACCACTCTGCCCGGCCTGTCCGTGACTAAGGCGGCAGAGCTGATGCAGATGCAGGACCGCATCATCCGCACCTTCCCCGAAGTGCTGACGGTGTTCGGGAAGGCGGGCCGCGCGCTGACCGCGACCGACCCGGCCCCGACCGAGATGTTCGAAACGATCATCCAGCTCAAACCGAAGGACGAATGGCGCCCCGGCGTCACGATGGAAAGCCTGCGGCTGGAAATGGATGCCGCCCTGCAGTTCCCCGGCGTGTCGAACGCCTGGACCCAGCCGATCCGCGCGCGCATCGACATGCTGGCCACCGGCATCCGTACGCCGGTTGGGGTCAAGGTCTATGGCACAGACCTGACCGAGATGGAGGCCGTCGCACGGCAGGTCGAGGCGGTGTTGCGCAATGTCCCTGGCACCACCAGCGCCTATGCCGAGCGGGTAATCGGCGGCTATTACCTTGACATCGTGCCCGACCGCCAGAGGCTGGCGCGTTACGGCCTGTCGATCCGCGACGTGCAAGAGGTCATCGCCATGGCCCTTGGCGCGCAGGCGATCACCCAGACCGTCGAGGGGCGCGAACGCTACAACGTCGCCTTGCGCTATCCGGCGGCGCTGCGCCAAGATCCCGACGCCATCGCGCGTGAGGTGCAGGTGGCCTTGCCCGGTGGCGGTACGGTGCCCTTGGGCGAGGTCGCGTCCGTGGAACGCACGCGGGGGGCGACATCGATACGCACCGAGAACGGCCAACTGGCGGTATATATCTTCGTCGATATCGCTGGCCGCGATCTGGGCGGCTACGTCGCTGAGGCACAGGCGGCAGTGGCGGGCGAAGTGACGCTGCCGCCCGGATATTCGCTGGGCTGGAGCGGGCAGTTCGAATATCTGGAACGGGCCAAGGCGCGGCTTGCCATTGTGGTGCCGATCACGCTCGCGGTGATCTTCCTGCTCTTGTACCTGAACTTCCGCAGGATGACCGAAACCCTGATCGTGATGCTGTCGTTGCCCTTTGCTCTCGTCGGCGGCGTTTGGCTCATGTGGGCCATGGGGTTCAACCTGTCTGTCGCAGTTGCGGTCGGGTTCATTGCACTGGCGGGCGTGGCCGCAGAGACCGGGGTAATCATGCTCATCTATCTTGACCACGCGCTGACCGAGGCCCGCGCCAAGGTTGCACAAGCAGGCCGCCCCTTCACCCGCAACGACCTCGACACTGCAATCATTATTGGCGCGGTGGAACGCTTGCGACCCAAGATGATGACAGTGGCCACGATCATCGCGGGCCTAATGCCGATCCTTTGGGCCCATGGAACCGGGTCGGAGGTGATGAGCCGCATTGCCGTGCCGATGATCGGCGGCATGGTGTCGTCTACCATCCTGACACTGGTCGTGATCCCTGCGGTCTATGCGCTGATCAAGGGATGGAGACTGGTGACGCAGGATGTTGCGGCGGTGCCAGAGTCCAATCGACCGTTGTAGGGCGCATGATGTCTGAAGATTTCGATGATCCGCAACGGGCCGTCGCAGCATGGGCATGTTTCGCGCAGGGTAATCGCGATGAGCTCCACCGCAACTTCGGGGGAACAACAGGGGGTGCCGCCCCGATCAAGTTGCGGATTTGTGCGATATTGATCTTGCGACCGGCACCGGCCAGCAGGCCATAGTGCCGGATGCGATGGAAGTCGTCGGGCAGGACGTTAAGCATAAAACGGCGGAAGAACTCGTCTTTAGCGAGCCGCAGCACCTTCTGCCGGTCGCCGCGCTTGATGCGGTAATCCTTCCAGCTTCAGCGGTGGCCGGAGTACGCAGCCCCGGCATCAAGCCGGGCTGTCAGATCGGAGCTCCCGGTCTTGCACAACCGTCACTGACCCTTGGGTGGCAGCAGTAGAGCGCACGAAGACAACTGACGACGTATCTGCCGAGGACCTGCTCGCGGCCTTCCTATTCAACCGCGGTAGAGGACGACGATCCAGGTCGACGGGCAGGCTCTTCTACTTCTCCGTGCAACGGCTCCATGAGGCGATAGCTGCCGATCGCCTCTCCGGAGAGAGTTGGCGCATTGCAAAACAGCGACTGCCATATAGTTCGGTTTGGCGTGATTGGGACCATTGCGAGAAACTCCGTCACGCCGTCGTTGACGATTTCATTGACCGGGAGTTGTCCCCGATTGAGTTCGGAACCGTAGTGGACGGCGGCTATCTCTGGAATGAGCTGGTCGATCTCGCCGCCGACAGTTGGCGGGGGCGCCGATATTTAGACAAAGTGCACAGAGCACTCCGCGATGGTCACGAAGGCTGGTGGGTTGGTAATCCCCCCATTTTTGACGGGGTGCATTTGTAGAATTTACGCGGCCATTTTCAGTTTTTGTGCGGGTGTAATGCCGCCGATGCCCATGTTCGGGCGGTCGTTGTTGTATGTCCAGAGCCATTGCGTGGCGTGATTTTGGGCCTCCTCGATGGTTTCGATGATGTATTGGTCCAGCCATTCGTGTCTGACGGTGCGGTTATAACGCTCGATATAGGCGTTCTGCTGTGGCTGGCCCGGTTGGATGTGCTGGATGAGCTATGCCCGAAAGTTGGTGACGGTGTGATCAGGCGGCTTTGATTTCGTGCTTGATGCCGTCTCGGAATTCAACCCCTTCGATGATTTCCGGCAGGCGGTTTTGGCCATCGAGCTTTCGCCACTTCTTCTTGGCTGACAGCATCAACTGGTGAGTCATTGCCAACGCTGTCTGGCGGCTGAGGCAGCCCTTGGTCTTGGTGGTTCGGTGGCGGACGGTGGCGAAGGTGCTTTCGATGGGGTTTGTCGTCCTGATGTGCTTCCAATGCTCGGCCGGGAAGTCGTAGAAGGCGAGCAGATCGACCCGGTCCTTTTTCAGGCCTTTGGCCGCCCTATCGTATTTCACGCCGTAAGCCTCGACGAAGAAGTCGAAGGCGGCATTGGCTCCAGCCTTGGTTTCCGCCATCCAGATGTCTTTCAGATGCGCCTTGGCCTTGGGCTGGACCGACTTGGGCATGGCGTTCAGGACGTTGGCGGTCTTGTGAACCCAGCAACGCTGAACGCAGGTCTTGCCATAAACCTCGTGTAGCGCGGCCCAGAATCCCATGGCACCGTCACCGACAGCCAGCTTGGGTGCGGCCTCCAGACCCCGGCGTTTCAGATCCAAGAGCAACTCGCGCCAGCTTTGTGTGCTTTCGCGAAAGCCGTCGATCAGGCCCAGCACATCCTTATTGCCCCATTCATCCGCCCCGATGATCACCAGCATACATTGGCGATCCTCGTCCATTCTCGGGGTGAAGTAGACGCCGTCCGCCCAGAAGTAGACATAGCGCCGTGCTGACAGATCGCGCCTGGACCAGCGTTCATAATCGTCCCACCAATCCGCCTTCAGCCGGGTGATGGTCGTGGCCGACAGGCCCGGCGCATCCGGCCCCAGCAGGGCTGCCAGAGCTTCGGAGAAATCGCCGGTCGAGATGCCCTTGAGATAGAGCCACGGCAGCAATTCCTCGATCGACTTGGCACGCCGAAGATAGGGCGGCAGGATCGTCGAGGTGAACCGCAGCGGAGCTCCTTCAGGGGCGCGATCCCGGACCCGAGGAACTTGCACCGGCACTGCGCCGATCCCGGTCTGAATATCCCGCTCGGGCAGATGACCATGACGGACCAACCGCTTGCGGCCAGCCGCATCGGTCTGATCGGCATAGGCAGCGAGAAACACCTTCACCTCTGCCTCGACCGCCTGCGCGATCAGATCCCGCGCACCCTGGCGCAACAAATCTGTCAACGGGTCGGGTGAAAATCCGTCTGGCGCGCGAAACGCGACAACCGTATCCTTCGTCATGTGGCATATCCTTTTCTCTGTGAGAACTGCGGCGCGTGAACAACGCCTTGATATGCCACCCAATCCCCCCGTCACCAACTTTCAGCGATAGCTCGTGCTGGATCGAGATGCCCTGTTTCTCAGCCCAAATCAGCA
>NZ_RPEM01000034.1 GCF_004745575.1 Pseudotabrizicola sediminis
TATTGCTCTCAAAAGACCGGAACGGAACCGCGACAGGTCCACATCCCTGGCCGGCAAGAGGGTTTTATGCCGGGATCACCAAGCCATGTTCTGAATGGGCTTTGGCGCACCGCTTCGGCGCTGCGAGAGTCGGGACAAGGCAAACTTTGTCTTGCGTGAGGCAAAGTTACCCATAAAGTGAAGCGACATGACCTAACGGGGTATACCCTGTAGCGACTGACCACCTGGGAGGGTACCATGACAAAAACTGTTCAATTCCTGTGCGCGACGGCTTCGGCTTCGGCACTGCTGGCTTTTGCACCTGCCACCGCGTCGGCCCAGACTGTGCTGAAATGGGCTCACGTATATGAGGCAAGTGAGCCGTATCATACCTGTGCCGTTGCGGCGAACGACCTGCTGTTGGAAGCCACCAACCAGCGTTTCGGGATCGAGGTCTTTCCGGCTTCGTCCCTGGGCAAGGAAGAAGACATCAACGAAGGTCTGACCTTCGGTTCGGTTGACGTAATCTATACGGGCCAGCTGTTTGCGGGCAGTTCCTACGGGCCGATCGCCATTGGCGGTGCCCCGTTCATGTTTCGCGACTTCGACCATTGGGACAAGTTCCGCAACTCTGAACTGTTCGAGGAACTGGCGCAGGGCTATACCGACGCCACCCAGAACCACATCATCGCAATGACCTATTATGGTGCCCGGCATGTGACGGCGAACAAGCCGATCGCGACTCCGGCCGACATGAAGGGGCTGAAGATCCGCGTGCCGAACGCGCCGCTGTACATGATGTTCCCGATCGCGACCGAAGCGAACCCGGCCCCCATCGCTTTTGCCGAGGTATATCTTGCGCTTCAGCAGGGAACGGTGGATGCCCAAGAAAACCCCCTGCCAACCATCCAGGCAAAGAAGTTTCATGAGGTCCAGAGCGACATCAGCCTGACCGGTCACATCACCGACGCCTTGCTGACCATCGTCGGCGGCCCGGCATGGACCGCCATGGGCGAGGAAGATCGGGTGGCGCTGACCGAGGTTTCCCAGCAAACAGCGGCTTGTGCCACCGATGCCATCATCCAGTCTGAGGGCGAATTGGCCGAGTGGTTCCGCGGCGAAGGCGTGAACGTCCACGAGGTGGACCGTGCGCCCTTCATCGAGGCTGTGAAGGCGCTGCATAACGGCGACATGGCCACATGGGACCAAGATGTATACGATCGGCTTCAAGCCATCAAATAAGGCGCATCTGACAGTCTGATGGGCGGGCGGCAGATCGTGCCGGCCGTCCGCATCCTGCCATCAAGGACATCGTGATGCCCACCCCACCCGAACGCCCCTTGTCAACGGCGCCACTTGCGCTTGAGGAGGAAAAGATTGATCTGTCCGATCAGCGTTGGAGCGATGCCCCCGTTCTGGCCCTGTTCTGGATTCTCGCCGGTGTCGTATTCCTCCAGTTCTTCACGCGGTATGTTCTGAACAACTCGATTGCCTGGACGGAAGAGATCGCACGCTTCCTGCTGATCGGCGTGACCTTCATCGGGTCTGTGATGGCGACGCGCAAACAGTCCCATATCGCGGTCGAATTCCTATACCGCTGGGTGCCTCGCCCCGGTCGGCGCATCGCTCAGACGCTTCTCGATCTGGTGACGACAGTGTTCTTTATAGTGCTTGCAGTCTTGAGTTCGCAGATCGCAGGACGCACCAACTCGGCTATGGTATCAATCAATTTTCCGAAATCCATCGTTTACTGGATTGTCTGCGCCTCCTTCGTGGCGATGGCTTTCTACTCTGCATGGCACACATGGCGACACCTGCGGACGGGAACCAGCAAACTGATCGACCCCGAACTGCACGCGGACCATATCCGCGCCACCGACTAGGAGCATCCCATTGGATATCATTTGGCTTTTCGTAATGCTGTTCGGCATGTTGTTGTTTGGCGTTCCTGTCGCCGTGGCGCTGGCCGGGTCGTCGGCGGTGTTCATATTCTTCAGTGGCTCACCGCCGCCGATGGTGGTGGCGCACCGCATGATCAACGGTGTTGACAGCTTTCCGTTGCTGGCCGTGCCGTTCTTCATCCTTGCGGGCAACCTGATGAACACAGCGGGGATCACCGAACGCATTTTCAACTTTGCGCTGGCACTCGTCGGCTGGATGCGTGGCGGCCTTGGCCATGTGAATGTCGGGGCCTCGGTCATATTTGCCGGCATGTCGGGGGCGGCTGTGGCCGATGCCGGGGGGCTGGGCGCTATCGAGATCAAGGCGATGCGCGACGCGAAATACGACACCAAGTTCGCTGTAGGCATCACCGCCGCTTCTTCCACTATCGGGCCGATTATTCCGCCTTCGCTGCCGATGGTGATTTACGGCGTTGTCGCGGGTGCCAGCATCGGCCAATTGTTCGTCGCCGGTTTTGTGCCGGGGGTGATGATGGCGGGATCGCTGATGATCATGATCGCAATCATGGCCCGGCGGCGGGGCTATGGCCGCGATCAGTCGTTCGATTGGTCGGTGCTGTGGTCAACGTTCCAGCGGGCGTTCCTGTCGCTGATGACTCCAGTCATCATTGTGGGTGGCATTCTGACCGGTGCCTTCACTCCGACCGAGGCGGCGGTGGCGGCCTGCGCCTGGGCGCTGTTTCTGGGACTGATCGTCTATCGTACCCTCACATTGCCGCGATTTCTGCGGGTCAGCTTTGATACGATAGAAACCACAGCCGTCGTGCTGCTCGTTGTCGGAGCAGCCTCGATCTTTGCCTGGCTGCTGACCTCCAACCGCGTACCCGAACACTTCGCTGCCGCCCTGCTAGAGTTTTCCGACCGCCCCTGGGTGCTGTTGCTGCTGATCAACCTGATCCTGCTGATTGTCGGTTGCTTCATGGAAACCGTGGCTGCGATCACGATCATGGTACCGGTTCTGCTGCCCATCGCGGTGACCATCGGCATTGATCCGGTGCATTTCGGCGTGATCATGGTACTGAACCTTATGCTGGGCCTGCTGACCCCGCCGGTGGGCATGGTGCTGTATGTGCTGGCGCGAGTGGCCAAGATCCCGTTTGAAGATTGTGTCGTCGGAACCGCTCCATTCCTCATTCCTCTGGTGATCGTGCTTTTGCTGATCACCTTCGTTCCCGGCCTCACCATGTGGCTGCCCACCCTGATTTATCGCTGATACCGCCATGACCAATCCTATCCCGGTCGCGCGCTTGACCGCGTTCTGCCAATCGGCTCTCCGCGCTATCGGTGCCGATGACGCCACGGTGCGCGATTGCACCGCCTCGATCCTGCACGGATCGCTGCACGGAGTGGACAGCCACGGCGTGCGCCTGTTGCCTCATTACATCAAGGCGCTTGAGGGGGGGCGGCTGAACAAGGCACCGGTACTTCGGTTTACCCAAACCCGTCCCGGATCGGGGATGCTGCATGGCGACAATGCGCAGGGTGCCGTACCCACTTATGCCGCAGTCGATCATGCCTGCGCCCTGGCGCGCGAGGCCGGGATCGGCGCCGTGGGCATCACCCATTCGTCGCATTTCGGGCCAGCGGGGGCGTATTCGCTGCGCGCCGCGCAGCGGGGCATGATGGCACTGGTCACCTGCAACTCGGACAGTTTCGTGCGCCTTCACGACGGTGCCGAGCGGTTTCACGGCACCAATCCCTTGTCCATTGCCTGTGCCGCGCCGGAAAACCCATGGCTGCTGGACATGGCCACAAGCGCGGTGCCCTATAACCGGGTCGAGCTGTATCGCTCGACCGGTACCACTCTGCCCGACGGTGTCGCGTCGGACAGTGCCGGAGCCGACACGACCGATCCCCAAATCGCCGAGATGCTGGCTCCTCTGGGTGGTGCCTTTGGGTTCAAGGGCGCGGCCTTGGGTGGCGTGGCCGAGCTGCTTTCGGCAGTGATGACAGGCTCGGGCCTTTCGCCTGACCTTGCCTCCATGGCTGGGCCCGACTTTAGCACGCCGCGGGGGCTGGGCGCCTTTGTCATCGTTCTGGACCCCGACGCCTTTGCCGGGGCAGACTTGGTGCGCGCGGGCATCACGCGCTATCTCGCCTTGCTGCGCGCATCGCCCGCCCGGCCCGGCAGCCGCGTCATGGCACCCGGCGACCGCGAATGGACCGAAGCAGCCCGACGCCGTGCCGATGGTATCACCCTCGATCCGGTCACCGCCCAAGCCTTTGACGAGCTATCAGAGCGGTTGGGTCTGCCACTTCTCGCCGATCCGGGTATGTGACGCGCTGACCCGTCGAGCCAGGTTGCACCCTGCAAGCTGGCCGAGGCAGCGTTTGTCTGGGAAGGTGTGAAATTGCCGTTCTGACAACAGCGGCGTCGACGCCATGGTCCGGTCCGGGCTTGTGGATCAGACGCGCCAAGAGCGCCAGGTAGATCCCTGCCAAAAACCCTGAAACCAATTTCTTCTGAAAGGGCCATTTCCCGCGCTTGTGCGGGTGCCCCGCTGATCTGTCCAGCTATTGCACGACGTTAGGCGTGGTCCAGCGCGGCAGATCACATCATGCCCAGCCCGACAGCCAGCGCTATTGTGGTTTTCCTGTTCTTTCCTCCCTGTTCGGGCCGGTTCATCAGGCCCACGTGCTATGACAGTCGTTCTTTGACGCTATACTGTACCTCTGCGAGGCACATGACTACAGTCCCGGTACCGTGAAACGAAATGACAATCACAGGATACTGACCAAATGCAAATTCTCACACCGGAGCCAGCGATGACCGCATCAACGTTCAGTTTCCCCGAATTTTCCGGCAAATCGGTGCTGATCACCGGCGCCTCGACCGGAATCGGAGCGGCGCTGGCCCGCGCCTTTGCCGCCCAGGGGGCAAAGGTCGGGGTGCACTATAACTCCAGCCGCGACGCTGCAGAAAAGCTGGCGGCCGAAATCGCAGAAGCTGGCGGCACGGCGGTTCTCGTCAAGGCCGACGCTTGCGATTCCGTCGCGCTCGCGGCGGCAGTGACCGAAGCCGCCGAAAAGTTGGGCGGTCTGCACGGGCTGATCAACAATGCGGGCGGAATGGTCAAGCGCATTCCCTATGAACACGCGACCGAGGAAGATTATGAACAGATCATGGATTTGAACGCCAAGTCCATCATCACCGCGTCGCGGGTCGCGCTGCCCTATCTGAAAAAACAGGGCGGTTTCGTCATCAACACCACGTCGATCGCCGCCCGCAACGGCGCTGCCGGAGGTGCGGGGCTTTACGGATCGTCAAAATCCTTCGTGTCGAACGTTACGCGCGGCATGGCGAAGGAATGGATCGGCTACGGCATCCGTGTCAACGCCGTGGCGCCCGGCGTGATAACGACCCCTTTCCACGAACGCTATTCGACCCAGGCGCAGATGGACGCGATGCTGGCCACCGTGCCGCAGGGGCGGCTCGGGATCGCCGAGGATTGTGTCGGTGCGTTCTTGTTCCTCGCCTCGGAACAGATGTCGGCCTATGTCATCGGCCAGACCATAGAGGTCAATGGCGGCCAGTTGATGCCCTGACCGAACTGTCACCCTGCCGCCGGACGTCGGCAGGGCATACCCTTTCAGAACTTCACCGCATATCCCGGCGCCGCATGCCAGTTGTGGCGTGCGTCGCTGACATCCTGTGGCTTGGCCCGTCGAAGTCCGCCAACGCCGCATTAGTCAGAGGGCAATGCAACCTGGCTGGCCGCACTGTGTCCGCTCGCACGGTATGAACCGGGTGATCAACGATACGAAGCTCGGCTGCACGCCGACAGGTGGAACCTTGCTTTGCTGGTGCACCCGCAAATAACTGCGTTGCAGACCAAGGGCGCACGCCCAACGCGTGTGGCGCGTCGTTCTAAGGCCAAGCTTTCTGGCAGCCTTTGTCGAGAATGTCGCTGCGCGTTTCAACCACGATCCGCAGCGTATGGCACACCCACCGCATCAGAAAGACGCTGACGATCAAACGGGCTTTGCAGTGCGTCTTCGGCTCGATCAAGGGCGATGCGCAGCTGATGACGCGCAGCAATCCGTGATGCTTCTGGCCCCGTGGCCGTCAGTGCTTGCAGGGCTTTCGTCAAGCGCAACATCACATCAATTTGCCCCGCCGCATCACGTCCGATCAGATTGAAGGCATCCTCGAACATGTCATCATACTTCAAAGCGGGGACACTGATGCGCGGATAGTTTGCCGGGCTTCGCGACCCACGCTCCCAAGCGTCCCCCCAGAAACTCAGGAGGCGCGTTTGGCGACCTATGATGTCGATCGCGGTACCCGGGTCGTTCACTGCCGGAGAAAGCGCACGCAGCGCGACTTCGCTGAGGACCACCACGCCAAAGCGCGGGTCCTGATCGTAGGTGCGGGCCGTGCCAATGGTGAAAGCCTTGCGTATCGAAGCGCGCGTATCCTCTGACAGAGGTTCCGATCCGAAAGGCACACGGGCCAGAACCGTCCCGTCGTAGGCAAATGCACCCGGCAGCAACTGCACATCGATATCAATGTCCCGCTCTTCGGTCAGCTCGTTCAAGGCAGAGGTGTCGATGAACTGAACATAACCGACGCTGGCCGCCACGATCGGGTTACCCTCACGCGTGGAGATTAGCGCCTTGCCGCCCAGAAACGGCATGTCGACCCGTGTTTTCATGGCATCGTTCGTGGCGTCTTCGATGCGGGAAATCGTATCGGCAACACGGCCGAGCTGTGTCAGTCGGCTGATCCAGCGCAGCAAGGCAATGACAATCAGCAGGATCATCACGAGCGTGACGGCAAACAACACCACCCGCCCTTCTGGCCCGTAGGCACTGACCTTCAATGCGATCAGTCCGACAATGCTGAACAGAAACGAGCCAACAAAGGTGGACAACGCGTGCTGAACAACCTGATCTTCGGTCAACAGCGGCGTTGCCCGCGGGGTCGCATGGGATGTGGCCCCGGCATAGGCCGCCGTAAGCGCCCCGACAGAGAAGGTTGTAACAGCCAGCATGCTGGACGCAATGATGGTCAGCAAGCTGTCGATGGCGTCCGTGCTGATATCGACAGGTGCCTTGCCGGGAAAAAACTGCCCGCTGAGCGAGGCAAGCAAAGCCACGACGACGCCCGCCAACGCATAGAGTGCAACCCGGATCCATAGAGTTCGCCGGATACGCGACAGGATCCATCTCAGTTTGGACATATGTAACCTCCAGCGTCCGACCAACGCCCTTATACCCGACAGATTCTTCAATTGGCAGGACGCTTATCGCACCTGACGTCCAAGCAACGCAGAGCTTATTCTAGGCTCAGGGTGATGAGCGGAAACTTACGCTGAGTGTCCCGTCACTTTCGAGGATCAATGTCTCGACGTCGGCAAGTGACCGTCCGCCGGAGGACCGCACCGCGCTCAAAGCTTCATGTTCCGTGATACGCGACTGCATCATGGACCCTTGGCAAAACGCGCCATTGCGGGCCAGCAAAGTTGGTTCAGACCTGACCAGCCCCGCAAACTTCGGAGATCTGACGGAAACAAAGGCCACGGCAAACTGAAGGAAGATCAATAAAGCCAGGGCGACGACACCCTCGGCAAGCGGGATCGACTTCTGCAGCAGGACCGCCGCCAGTGTAGAACCCAAGGCAACGGTAACCACCAGATCGAACGCATTCAGCTTTGCAAGCGTGCGTTTGCCTGAAACCCGCAGAAACAGGACGAGCGTAACATAGGCAAGGGAACCGACCACGACTGTCCTGACAATACCCCCCCAGTCCTGAAACAGCATATGCTCCAGTTCATGTTCCGCCCCCTGCAATCCCGTTTCGGCGCGGTGCTTCGACCGCTTCACGCACCCGCGATGTCCGCAGGACGCTTCGGCTGCCGCTGCCAGCTGATGTGACCCTGATAGGTGGACTCCCGAGCTTGCCCCAATGGGGTCATGGCATGATACATGGCTGTAGTCCCGGCGGCCAAGCCAACCGCGCGCGCAAGATTGCGTCTCTTCATTGTCATTGGGTTGCATTCCTCCGGCGTTTCGCAGCAACGTTCAGGTAAGCAAACGCAGCAGCGTCGCAGAGTGTTCCGGACCATGCCTCGGGCGGATGCCGAATGGCGCGCACCGGTTGCTCGATGAACCAATCTAATATGCAAAAAGGACGAGCAGGGACTGACCATGACGTCGATCTCCGCCCATCTGCGTCTTCGACATCTATAGAGTTGCCAATCAGCGCCACCGGTTATCAAAGTGCACGCCGAAGGCGATCTGCGACATCGATTTCCGCATTGGGGCTGAGGAGAGGTGAAGGAACGAGATCTGTCCTGACGATGAAGGAAAGGAGCCTCTTTCGCGCAAAAGGCCCCAGCAGGGACGCGTAAGGCGCCTCCCACCCGACGATTGTTGATATGGCCACTCGATCACTTTCCGTAACGGAGGATACCCCCCCCTGCAGGTGTCGCGCCGCTTACCACCGCTGCTGCCCATTACAACCAATTCGTCGCAGATCTTGGCGGCTTCGATCGACCACGTGGGAAGGAAAAGCCTGTCGCACCGAAGACAATGTGTGGTGGTGTGCTTATCGCACTAGCACATAGGAGCTGGCCTGGCTTTTTCATCGTCTGCAATCCGGCGAAGAAGCGCATAGGGGATCGCTCCATTCAGCACGGTTCTGCCGATTACCAGACCGGGGGTTCCAACAAATCCAAGGACATCCGCGAGCGCCCGGCTTGTGTCGAGCTCTTCTTGTACGTCCGGCGACCCAATATCGCGTGCGAGCCGGTTCGTATCGATCCCGATACTTGAGGCCACGCGGTAGACAGACACTTCGTCTGCAACGAGCGGGGTGCGCATGAAGCGCTGTCGAAGCTCCTGCTGCATTCCCTGCCTGGCGGCCGCGACAGATGCACGGGCAGCAAGCACTGATGGTGGTCCAAATATCGGAAGTTCATGTTGAACGATACGGAAGGCACCAGGCCTTTCCGCCAGTAATCGGTCGAGGTCTTTCTCCAATGCCCGACAGTATGGGCAACGGAATTCGCTGAAGTAGGCGATAGGAACCACCCCCGGCTCAATCTCGGCCCCGAAAAGGGCAAGGCACATCTCAGCACGTACGGCAGCAGCACGGGTGCGCCGCGCATCAGCATCGTCCGAAGCACGATCAATTCCCAAAAGAGCAGCACCCGCGCCGGAGGACTGTCCTTGGACCGCAAGGCGCCGAAAGGGCGGCAACTCGGTGATTTCGACGAACTCCGGACCGCTTCCGACCAAACGGTCCCAAGGCAGTGCGCGCAGGCCGTATACCAAAGCGACAAGACCGCCGACGACAAGGACATCACGACGCTTCATGGTCAAGCCACCGTTACAGACGTACCAACAAAGACGTGTTCATATAGCTGCATGACGTTTTCATTCAGCATCCTGATGCCTCCGGTCGAAACACAAGACCCGATGCTCCACGGTTCGGATGTGCCGTTGATGCGGAAGTAGGTGTCCGTTGCGATGCAGGCTTTCAAAAATCGATGCATGGCTTCCTCTTTGCTGATTTGATCTGAAGCATCGGCAAATCTGCTGGCCAACGTGCCGAGGCTTTTGCGCAGGATCTGGCCCCAGGGGTTGCCGATATTCGGGCTGCAGGTCAAGTCACGCTTCTGATCTTGCCCCCATCTCACCGGACACTCAGGCGGTTGCGTTTTGAGCTGCAATGAACTCGCGGGGCGAGCGCATCTTCAGCCCTCAGTGCGAGTGGTTGTCGTTCGGGCCACTTCTCGGGCGATCACTGGACCTGTCGCGGTTCCGTTCCGGTCTTTTGAGAGCAATA
>NZ_RPEM01000035.1 GCF_004745575.1 Pseudotabrizicola sediminis
AGCAGGGCAGTGTCGGCGAACTCGTCGTAGGCCCGCCGCTGTTCCGGATCCATCTCGCACTGCTCGTTGATGACGATCTTGGCTTCCTTGCCGTAGACCTCCTCGAAGCTGTGCCTGACGAAGTATTTGCTGAGGAACTCAGCGATGGGTTTCACCCGGGTCCAGGCCACGATCTTGCCGTTGCTGTCTTCGACGGCATGCGTCAGCAGGAATGCCTCAAAGGAGGAATACATCTTCGGGGCCATGATCTGGATGCACGGGTAGACCGACGACAACCGGCCATTGACCAGGGTGCCGGTCATCGGCAGGAAATACTTGATCTTCTCCATGGCGTCGTAGAGCTGCTGGGTCCGCTGGGAGGTGTGCCCGCCGTAGCCCATGTGGATCTCGTCGACCGCGAGGGCGTTCAGATCCGGGTGGTACCGCTTGAGCTCCTCCCAGTTGGTGGAGAAGCATGAGAAGCCCATCAGAAAGACCTTGGCGTTCGACAGCATCTGGGTGGTGCGCTGTGCCTTGGTGCCCGCCACGATGATCACGTCCTCGGGCTTGAAGTCCGTGAACTTCAGGAGCTCGTCACGGTTCTTTTTCAGAAGCGACAAAGGCATCGCCCAGGCCGAGCGGACCTTCTTGTCGGTCCAGAGCCACTGGAACCAGACACAGACGGGCGGGGTCTTCCCGGTGCCCGGGTCGCTGGCGTTGCCGGTGCGGGGTTTCGACATGTGGAAGGCGAGGTCGCCGAGCTGGTAGTCACGCAGGGTCATATGATTGCGCAATCCGGGACCATCCGGCCAGGGATTCCGATTTGATCCGGCCACCCATTCCAATCTGATCCGGCCACCGATTCCGGGGCATCCGGCCACCCTGAGCGGGTGAGGATCTGACGCTGCTGGGCAGTCCTGTGGCGGGCTAGGCTTTCTCTTTTCACCAGAGAGAGCGGCCCCATGAAGAGACTGACGATGCGCAAGATCAAGGAAGCCATGCGGCTTCATGCAGGCGGACTGTCGACACGGAAGATCGCCGCCAGCCTTGGCGTCGGGCACAGCACCGCCACGGATTACATGAAGCGGATCCGGCTTGCCGGACTGACATGGCCGCTGCCGATCGACATGACGGATGCGGCGCTTGAAGCGCTGCTGTTTCACCCGTCGGGCGGCCCGAGCCGCCTCGTCGAAGCGCAGCCGGATTGGGCGGTGGTTCACCGCGAACTGCGGCGATCCGGCGTGACGCTGTCGCTTCTGTGGGAGGAATACCGCGGCGCTCATCCGGAAGGATACGGTTACAGCCGGTTCTGTGATCTCTATCGCCGATGGGCCGGACGGCTGACGCCGGTGATGCGCCAGCATCATGTGGCCGGGGAGCGGGTGTTTGTCGACTATGCGGGCGCGACGCTGCCAGTCATTGATGGCACCACGGGCGAGGTTCGACAGGCCCAGCTGTTCGTGGCGGCCCTCGGCGCATCAAACCTGACCTATGCCGAAGCGAGTTGGAGCCAAAGTCTGTCTGACTGGATCGGGGCGCATGGTCGCGCCTTCACCTTCTTTGGCGGCGTTCCGGCACAGGTGGTCTGCGACAATCTGAAGTCCGGTGTCACCAAGGCCTGCTTCTATGAGCCGGCTGTCAACCGGACCTATGCGGACATGGCCGAACACT
Organism: Pseudotabrizicola sediminis; assembly: GCF_004745575.1. GTDB lineage: Bacteria > Pseudomonadota > Alphaproteobacteria > Rhodobacterales > Rhodobacteraceae > Pseudotabrizicola > Pseudotabrizicola sediminis. The sequence goes on from NZ_RPEM01000035.1 coordinate 1,651, forward strand.
ACGGCACGGCGGTGGTGCCCGCCCGGCCCTGGAAGCCCCGCGACAAGGCGAAGGTCGAGGTTGCTGTCCAGATTGCGGAACGCTGGATTGCAGCACGTCTGCGTAATCAGCAGTTCTTCTCCTTGTCCGAACTAAACGCGGCGATCCGCGTCCTCCTTGATCGCCTGAATGGTCGGGTGACCCGGCACCTTGGTGCGAGCCGCCGAGAGGTATTTGACCAGATCGAACGATCTGCCCTGAAGCCATTGCCCGCCGAGCCGTATGTTTTCTCCGAATGGAAGCAATGCACTGTAGGCCTCGACTACCACGTCGAGGTGGGCAAGCACTATTACTCTGCCCCGCACAACCTTTTGCGCGAGAAGGTCTGGGTCCGGCTCACCGCTAGGACGGTCGAGATATTCCATCAGGGTCAACGCGTTGCCGCCCATGTCCGAACCTCTGGCAATCGCCAGCACACGACGATCCCGGATCACATGCCAGCCAGTCACCGACGGCATTCCGAATGGTCGCCCGAGCGTCTGAAGACCTGGGCCGCGAAGATCGGGGCCAACACGGCGACGCTGGTTGAGGTGATCTTGCGCGACCGAAGCCACCCCGAGCAGGGCTTCCGCTCTTGTCTGGGCATCATGCGCCTCGCCAAGCCCCACGGCCCGGAAGCCTTGGAAGCTGCCTGCGAGCGGGCCCTGATCATCGGCGCCAGATCGTATTCATCCGTGCATTCGATCCTGAAGAACAACCTCCATCGCACCAGGCCCGAACCAGCCGCGGACGGGCCTGCGATCCAGCACGGCAATATCCGCGGCCCCGGCTACTTCCATTGACCGGACAGAACCCTTGAAAGGAGAAACGATGCTGACCCACCCCACCCTGGAGCAACTGCGCCAGCTGAAGCTCGACGGCATGGCTGATGCCTTCGCCGAGTTGAACAAGCAGGATGACACCGCAGACCTTTTGGCCACGCCGAATGGCTTGGCCTCTTGGTCGAACGCGAGATTGCCAGCCGCAACACCCGGCGCTTCCAGACCCGCATGCGCAGCGCAAAACTGCGTCACGTCGGGGCGGCCGTCGAAGACGTCGACTTCCGGACGCCGCGCAAGCTGGACAGGGCCCAATTCCAGCAGCTCGCCACCGGTCGTTGGATCGATGACGCCCGCAACCTGATGATCACCGGCCCATGCGGCGTTGGTAAAACCTGGCTTGCCTGTGCCTTGGGTCAGCGGGCCTGCCGCGACAACCTCACCGTCATCTACCAGAGGCTGCCCCGTCTCTTCGCTGACCTCGAACTCGCGCATGGCGATGGCAGCTTCCCCAGACTGTTCCGGTCCCTGGTGAAGGCAGACCTACTCATCCTCGACGACTGGGGCCCCGACCGCCTGACCGCCGGTCAACGTCGGGACCTGATGGAAATCGTCGAAGACCGCCACGGCCGAGGATCAATCCTGATCACAAGCCAGTTGCCGGTCACAGCATGGCACGCCGTCATCGATGAACCCACCTTTGCCGATGCGATCCTCGACCGTCTGGTTCACAACGCGCATCGCCTCGAACTGGACGGTCATTCGATGCGAAGATCGGGCGGTCCCTCCGAAAGCGTTGACGAGGGCCAAAGAGCCTGACATCAAAAACCATGCCTACGCGGCAACGATCCTCAGGTGGCCGGATACCCCGGAATGGCTGACCGGATGTTGTCGGAACGACCGGCCGGATACGTCGGAATGCGCACATATGATCTCTTCTCTTCGGAGTTGGCGTCGAACGATCTCAGCTCCGATGGCCTCGAGGGGCGGTGAAGTAAGCGAGGTTGCGAAATTGCAAAAATAGCTCTGAGATCAATTAGATTTCTGAGGTATATGGGGCGAAATCGAAGTCATGCCGACTGGCAAGATCCAAAGGATATGTGGGCCAAATGACAGAAATTACCTGCAAGTGCGGAGCAGTCTTTCACGAGAAGTGCGAAAGATTGATGATGCGGGATAGGGACCGCGCCGACTGTGATCTGTGCGGAGAAACGCTGCGCCAATGGGACGGGGCAGTCATTTATTCGTATACGCTCATTCGGAAGGGTGTTGCCGTTGAAAATTGAGCATGGGCGACCGTGAAGACGGAACCCGCTGAGAATGGCATGTACATTGTGTATCTGGGCTGCCCCATGTGGGTTCAAGATACGGCCACGCATTGAAGCGCCATCGAGGCTGAAACCGAAGACATGAAAGTCGAAGGGCAGCTGTCACGCTGCGTCACGCTAGTTGAGCGCGGAAAGCGGCGGCAATCGCGGCGAGGACGTTTTCGCGGGTTGTGAGCACAGTCTTGCTTTTGATCGTTTCAGTTTTCGGTGAGACTGACGCAATAGACGCTTCCGAACGACCCACCCGCGTTGCCAGTCGTCACCGATTGACGCCGAGCCTTTCCAGTGTCGCCCGGTCAGGTGCACCGGTCTCGGGGAGTCCGACCGACGCTTGATAGGCGCGCATGGCAGTTTGTGATGCTGGCCCCCATTGACCATCAGGAGTCCCAACGTCGAAGCCCCCAGCGTTCAAGAGGGTCTGAATAGCACGGTAGTCGTCCGTGGAAAGTGACAGCGTCGTCCATCCGCAAGCACCTGCAACCGCTTCGATTGCTTCCTGCGATCCGGCCAGATCGAACTGTGCGTCATGCTGCTGGCCTTTGGACTCGACAAGCCGAAGGAAGAGACGGTCTGCGTCGTAGATCGAGCGGATGAAGGTTTCTGCCTCACGTCCGAAAAGGCCAGCCCCCTTGTTATTGGTTAGACTGTTCCAGCGGGCTTGCTGCGATGGCTGATCATCTATGCGGAGCGTCATTTCAAAGGAATTGCGCTGGAAGTCGTTCATCAGGAAGTCTTCCTGAACGAAGACCAAAGCTGTCTCGCCCTCAATGCAACGCGCGACAAGGGCTGTCTGGCCCATGAAGCTATTGGCCTGAAACTGCGAATGGTTCAGCGCAATGACCTGCGGGCTGTCGTCCACTGCTGCCCGCGACGATTCAATGGTCCACCAGCCCGAAATCCGATGCTCGTCCCGATTGGCCTGTTCAAACGGATCCAGAGCATAGTCGATAGCTGGGAAACGCGAATCCGCCCATTCGACCGTTTGCGTTGCACCCTCCGGCGGCGTCGTGGTATCGGCCGCTGGGGCTGCGGCTGGCACCGATGTCGCGGGCCGAGGCACCATGACGGGGAATGCGATTCCGTATTTTGCTTGCAGATAGCCCATCTGCAACTGTGCCGATGTGAGCTTTTCGGTCTCGGCGCGGCTGAGTGCGAGCGCTTGGATCAGCCCGCCGCCGGATGCTGCTTCGCGTTCAGCCTCTTCGATGCGGTGTTGAACGGCGGCCATTTCGCCAAGGATCTGCGCTGCCTGCGCCTCGTCGGGCTGGACCGCCGGGATGGTCACTTCGATTGTCGCCGCCCCTGCTTCCGCATTGATCCGGTTCTCGACCAAGGTCCGTGCGAGAAGAAGAGCTTCCCGGCGTGCGTCGATCAGGGTCAGAATCAAGCCACCGTCGTAGCGCGCCGCCTGCGCTTCGATCTCAGTCAGCTGTCGTTCGATATCGGCCAATTCCGTAGAAAGAGGTACACCTTGCGCAAAAGCTGGAACGGCTGCAGCCAAAGCAATAGCGAAAACGAATGGTTTTAGCGACATTGGCTGCTCCCAAATAAGGCCACTTCAGGAATCAGGCTAGCGATGCACAATTCAACCATCAAGCGAACATCGCAAACCGGGCATCAGACCCTGTCCGAATTTATCATCTACTTTGCCACGATCTGCCCGGGCACGCCGTCGATCGCTCGCTCTGCATCACGCGCAAATTCTAGGTGCTAGCGCAGCTTGACTTGGGGCACTGGCAGGAAGATCGGCACGGTCGCCACGTCGCGCCCGGTTTTTTGACTTAGATGCCACGGCCCGACCTTCCGAATTCAGCCGCCACTCGGCCACCAGCAGGCTTGGCACTCGGCGGCGATCAATGAACCGCAGGCATTAGGCCGTGCAGTGGCGGGGCTGGGGATCGCCAGCCAGAAGCCATCCTTTGACCCAATCAAAGGACGGATTCTTAAAGGGCGGGAATTGTGTGCTGAAACTTGGGAAGGAGGGCAGGCTGTCGATTTCACCGTTCGTTCAGATTAGGCGTCGGCACCAATCTCGATCCGATCGCCGCTCCCCAGAAGCCATTCTTCGAGGGTGTTCACCGCGTCGCTCACCTTTTCGGACCTCCGCAAGGCACACTCCCACACCGTCGCCACGCGCCATCCACTCTCCAAAAGGTCTCGGCGAACGGCGCTGTCCCGAGCAACGGTCGCCGCGAATTTCGCCTGCCAGAACTCGGGGCGGGTCGATGGGCTGGTGGCGTAACGGCACCCTTCATGGCGATGCCAGAAGCAGCCGTGCACGAAGATGACTGCGTGATGCTTGGCAAGCATGAGGTCTGGCCGTCCCGGAACCCTGCCGGAATGAAGCCGAAAGCGGAAGCCGCGGAAGTGAAGGGCGCACCTGAGTGCCAGCTCGGGCTTCGTATTCTTCCCCCTTATTCCCGACATCATCAGGGACCGGGTTTGCTGATCAACGATATCGGCCATTGCATCCTGGTTTTCTTTCTTGAACCTAGTATACACCAGCTGGATGAATTTCGTCAGGAGCCTGATTTGCCTTCCACTTTCGGCATTGTCGATCTGTTTGCCGGCCCGGGCGGACTTGGCGAGGGGTTCGCTTCACTTGTCGAGGATGGTCACACGCCGTTCCGGATCGGTATCTCGGTCGAGAAGGAGGCCTCGGCTCACCAGACCCTGACGCTGAGGGCGTTCTTACGCGAATACCGTGTGCTCCATGGCGGTCTGCCAGAACAGTTTATCGACTTTCATGCCGGCATTGCTCCTGAACCGGACTGGTCGGCCATCGACGCTGAGGCGTGGCAGCATGCAAGCGACGAAGCGCGCGCTCTCGAGCTTGGTAAAGAGTCTGCGGCGGCCGCCCTCGATGGCACCATCGAGAAGCTGAAGGCAGAATACGACGATACAATCCTTATCGGCGGTCCGCCTTGTCAGGCATACTCCCTGGTGGGGCGTGCGCGAGCGAGGGGCAAGGTTGGCTATGTGCCCGAGGACGATGCGCGGCACTACCTTTTCCGTGAATACATCCGGGTGCTTGACAAGCTCCGTCCCGCCGCCTTCGTCATGGAAAACGTCAAGGGTATGCTATCCTCGACCGTCGAGAGCCGCCTTGTATTCGAGATGTTGATGGATGACCTGTCGTCGCTCGGCAAGGGCCATGGCCATCACTACGAACTGCGCGCTGTCCGGGTCGAAGATGGCAGGGCTAGGCTGCACGAGGTGGCGAAGCCGTCTGACTTCATCGTGCGCGCAGAACATTTCGGAGTTCCACAGCGACGCCATCGAGTAATCATGGTTGGGATCCGATCCGACCTAGCGGGCAAGGCCGCTAGTGCAGAGATCGCCGTCTGCGGGACGACGCGGACGGTCCGTGATGTCATTGGAACGATGCCCGCCCTGCGTAGTGGCATCAGCCGCGGGCTTGATGATGCGTTGTCGTGGCAAAACGAGGTCGTCGACGCCGCAAAGCTTTTGGCCATGATCTGCAAGGAGGGGGGCGACGGCGCGCTTCGCGAAGCATTCTCCGTGGTTGCAAAGCGAAAGAAGGCAGAATCGCCGATGTCTAGGGCCAAGTCACACCTGCCGGAGGGTTATGGCACCTCAAATGATGAGCTGTTACGATGGGTGGAGAGGTCGGACTTGCGAGCGATAGCCCAGCACGAAACGCGCGGGCATATGTCTTCGGATCTCGGTCGCTACCTGTTCGCGGCGGTGTTCGGCCAAGTCCTTGGCTATAGCCCAAAGGCCGCCGATTTCCCGTTGGTGCTCAGCCCTGATCACCGCAACTGGCACAGCGGGGTCTTCAATGACCGCTTCCGTGTCCAACTGGCCGACGAGGCTTCGACCACAGTCACGAGCCACATTTCGAAGGATGGTCACTACTTCATCCATCCTGATCCGATGCAGTGCCGCAGCCTGACGGTGCGCGAGGCAGCCAGGCTGCAGACCTTCCCAGACGACTACCTGTTTCTCGGAAACCGGACGCAGCAATATGTCCAGGTCGGTAACGCCGTGCCGCCGTTTCTTGCGAGGCAGATCGCGCGACTGGTCTATTCAGCTATTGGCCAGTGATTAATCAAGCCGTTCGAGTTTGTTCGGCTCTGATGATGTGACCGCCCCCCGACGGCATCGATGTGC
>NZ_RPEM01000036.1 GCF_004745575.1 Pseudotabrizicola sediminis
ATTGCTCTCAAAAGACCGGAACGGAACCGCGACAGGTCCAAGGCGGACTTTGGCTGGCGCGTGTTTTCTCAGCACATCTACCTTCTGGACGCATCATACGATCGTCCTTTCCGAGCGCGCTACCTGAGTGCCGGGCCGATAGCGCTTTCCGAGCCATTTATACTTTTGCTTGGCTCGTTGATACTGCTCAATGCTATGAACGAGAGGCTACAACTCCCACTTATCGGAACCGTGTATGGAGTTCCGTCAGAGGCAATCGCGGGCGCGGACAGCTTAAAACTGGATCACTTATAGCTAAGAAAGCACGGTGCTTCGCGATGTGTCAGTGCAGTGGCACAGCTTTGCTGCCAGCCTGGAACCGACCCCAATCTTGGTGATGAGGATCGGCCAGGACCAGCCTTTGGCTACCAACACCAGAAACGGCCCTTAGCTGCCTGTCGGTCCCTGCGAACCGCCGTGGTGCGGCTTACTCAATCCGGTAATTCAGGCTAGCCGCAGCAAAGCTACGACGAAGCTATGCGGATATAAAGCCGCCGCCGCGCCTTTTTCCGCGAATATCTGACATAGGCAGAGACGACCCGCTTTAGTCACTTTCTGCAGCGGGCTTTCACATATTGACCCGTGCCATGGCGGATCGCTCACTCATGGAAGGCGGCGGCAAGCTCACCTCGGCACCGCTGCGATTGGCGGGGGCTGCCAAGGTAGCTCTGCGCGCACGCCCTGAACGTCCGGCCCGCACTGCCAACCTTGTGACCCGATTTGGCCCCGTCACGATCAAGTGCCCCGCCAATCTGGCCAGGCAGGAGGGGCTTGCCGAGACAGTGCAAGTCAGCCTGGTCGAGGTCTGAGAGATGGATGCGCCGCCGGGCGCCGAGCCCATCTTGTGGCGGCTTCTGACCACCCTTCGGGTCGAAGATGCGGCAATGGCCTGAGGCGTGGTTGGCTGATACCGGCAGCGCTGGCATATCGAGCAATTCTTCCGCACCCTAAAACAGCAAGGCCTGCAACTGGAAGACAGCCAGCTTGCTGAAGCTGGCGGATCTGGACTGGGCCGTGCCCGATTACCCGACCCTGTGCCGACGGCAGAAGACCCTGGCTGTCCAGATCCCATACCGGCGCGCCGATGGTCCTGTGAACCTGCTGGTGGACAGCACCGGGATCAAGTTTCTCGGTGATGGCGAGTGGCAGACCCGAAAGCATGGAGTTCAGAGCCGTCGCCAATGGCGCAAGATGCATCTGGCCATGGATACGGCAACTTCGGACATCCGCGCCGTGGAATTCACCCCCAGTAACGACGGCGACAGCCCGGTCTTGCCGGAGTTGCTCGACCAGATCCCCATGGGCGAGGCGATCGGCATGGTGACGGCCGACGGTGCCTGTGACACCCGCCGCTGCCACATCGCCATCATCGACCGCCAGGCCACCGCGATCATCCCCATCCGCAAGAACGGGCGCCCGTGGAAAGAGGATTGCCCTGCCACGATCGCCCTAAACAAAACCCTTTGCGCCACCCGGCACTACGGCAGAGCGTTCTGGAAGCCCCTCTCGGCAACATCCTTCGGCTGCGCCTGCCGGGCAATGGCTGGACCGGATAGCACCTCCGAAGCATGATCGAGGGAAAGATGCGCTGCCTCAAGGCCTTCGGAGACCGCACAGCGGCGAGACGCCCCGACAGCCAAACCGCCGAAATCCAGATCCGCGTCGCCCTCATCAATCGCTTCAACGCACTGGGCACCGCCGAGATCGTTCGCGTGGCCTGAGTTCAACGGGGAAAGGGGAAGTCACGCCTCAAACGTCAGTCACGCAATAACGCCATGTGCTTCCCCCTTTGGAACACAGGACAGCCCGGCGCAGCCAGATTGATGCAGAGCCGTGGCGCGGCCAGAGCCTGAAGCGCGCAACTGGTCTGCGACGCGATGCCCGGCGGCAATGACGATACTGGAGGATGCCGAAGGAAGGGGCTATTGCCGCCCCCACCCCCTGTTTTGCAGCCCAGTCTCCATAGGCGCATTTTATTTAAGTCGACAAGGAAAGAGCAGCCCTGACTGCGAATTTCCGTCAACCCAACACCCGAGCGCAGTTTCCTGAGGCGCTCGTGTTTGGCGCGCATTTTTGAAATTAACAGAGGGCCGCCATTTTTCTTGCACACCCGACACAGCACCGATTGCTACGCCTTGTCAAACCCCGCCGGATCAGCCGGAATGTATGCGCAGGCACTGTCACATGGTGGTTGATTTGTGCTGCCGCGCTCTAGCCATGCACCTGCTTGCTTGGTTCAGCTCAGGTTGAGGTCACATCCCGTCAATGGGCTGGGCAGACGTTGCAACACCACAAAAGCCCGCTGAAAGAGGCAAATGCGGTGAGTGTATCACGAAACAATGCTGGATGTGCAAAAAGCAGTTGCAAGGATCGCAACTCGTCCAGAAGATCGAACGACAAAAAACAATGCGAAGTCAAGTTCAGCACAGGGAGAAATTTAATGCTCAAGAACCCCACCCGACAGATGTTTTCTACGACCTGCGCGACCGCGCTTATTGTTGCGCTGACATCAACCGCGGCTTCCGCACAGGACACGACTGTCCGCATGTGGTTCAACGGGACACCCGAAGCGCATGGCACCGTGCTGGATCGGCTGATCCCAGAATTCGAGGCCGCAAACCCCACCATCAAGGTCGAGTACGAGATTACTGCATGGTCGTCCTATCAGCAGCAAATCGCGACGGCTGCAGCGGGCGGCACATTGCCCGACATTATTTTCGGCTTCTCAAACCTGGTTGCTGGATTTGCAGAGCGGGGTTTGCTGGCCGATCATTCCCAGTTCTTCGATCCGAATGATTTCGTGCCCGCCACGGTGGAACTGACAAGCTGGAACGGCACTTGGTCCATGTTGCCAACGTGGTTTTCCGCCAACGGTCTGTCCTGGCGAAGCGACCTGATCGAAGCGGGTGGCAATGATGCTTCAACCGCGCCTGCGACGTGGGACGAATGGCTGGCTTGGGCCGAAGGCGCGACTGTGCGCGACGCAGCGGGTGCAATCACGCAATTGGGCTTTTATTCGTCGTCCTTCGCTTTCAACCGCTCGAATATCTTCACGCGGCTGGTCGAAGGGAATGGTGGTTCAATGTTCTCTGACGATGGTGTGACCGCCACGATGAATTCGCCCCAAGCGATCGAAGCGGCTGCATTCTTTCAGAAACTGGTGCAATGCTGCGACGTGCCCCGGTCCATCGAGGCTGACAATGTGGGTCTGGGCCAAGGTCTGACCGCGATGGTTTATAACAACTTTGCGTTTCGCAACTGGCAGAACGAATTCCCGGACAAGCTGGAATTCGCGGGTCTGGGGCTGGTCCCAGCCGGGCCGCAGGGCACACCGGACATGGCGGGCGCGGGTCTGGGGGCGAACGTGATCGCGATTACGTCGACATCCAAAAACCCCGAAGCAGCCGCCAAACTGTTGCAGTTCCTGATCGTGGAACCCGACAATATTGTGCAGCTCGCGGGCCTTGGCGGGTCTATTCCCGGCGCAGTCCTGCCCGAAGGGCATCCCTATCTGGTGGGAAACCCGCTGGCGCAGCGGTACCTGCAACTGGCGCTGGATGGGGGATCTGCTGATCCCAAGCACCCCAACTTTTCAGAATACGAGTCCATTCTGAATGTCTGGCTGGATGAATTGCTGTTGAACGGTATGGACCCGCAGGAAGCGATGAACAGCGCGGCATCCGAAATTCAGGCCGAGATTATCGACCGCTCGGGCATCGGCTTCAACTGATCCGAATGGAATGGCAGTTGGGGGCGGTGCAAACCGCCCCTGCTTTTTGTCAGGGGGCAGGACATGGCGAAATCAAAGCGCGCGTGGTTTCAAGGGGACTGGGTTACACCAGCCGAAGCACGCTGGGGCCTGATCCTTGTGCTGCCGGTGATGGCACTGTTTCTGGCGCTGAAGATCGCGCCGCTGATGTATGGTGGTTACCTGAGTCTGACGCAGTATTCGCTTTTGCAACCGCCGCGCTTTATCGGGTTGGCGAATTATGAACGCCTGTTCAACGACGCCCGTGCACTTCAGGCGTTTCGCGTGACCCTATATTACACAGTCGGCACTGTGGTTCCCGCTACAATCCTGTCGCTGGCCGTCGCGGTTATGCTGGACACGCGATTGCGGGGGATGGGCGTGTTTCGCACAGTCTTTTACATGCCGCAGGTCGCAAGCTGGGTCGCGATCGGGGTGGCATGGCTGTATGTGATGAACCCCGCCTTTGGGCCATTCAATTATCTGCTTAGTCTGTTTGGGATTGAACGGCAGGGGTTTCTGGCCAGTGGCAGTCAAGCATTGCCAACGCTGATCGGGATCGGAGTCTGGCGGCAAATGGGGTATTCAGTGGTGATTTTTCTGGCCGGCCTGCAGGGGATCCCGCAATCCTTGCGCGAAGCGGCTGTCATGGACGGTGCGTCGTGGTGGCGCAGTTTCACGCAGGTGACGTTGCCTATCCTGATGCCAACGACCATGTTCGTCATCGTCACTGCTGTGATCTTCAACTTGCAGGTGTTCGATCAGGTGGTCGTGCTGACAGGTGGCGGGCCGGGGCGTGCGACGACAACCGCCGTTCTGTTTTCCTATAATCAGGCGTTCCAATCCTTTGCCATGGGCTACGCTGCTGCGGTTGCGGTCGTGCTGTTCGTCGCAATTATGATCCTGTCGCTGCTGCTGCTGGGCCTGTCGGGCCAGTTGTCGCGCAAGAACCGCTAGGGATCCGACATGAGCAACCTTGATTATGCCCCGCCCGCCATCCGCCAAACCCGCCGCGCGCTGATCTACATGGCGCTGATTGCCCTGTCGGGGATCATTCTGGCCCCGTTCCTGATGATCGTGGTGCTGGCTTTGTCCAGCCCGGCCGAGGTGTTCGCATGGCCACCTGTCCTGATCCCCGACAATATTCAGTGGCAGAACTTCTCGGATGTATTTCGCGTGACCAACTTTGGCCGCGCGATGTTCAACACGTTTGTCATCGCCACAGTCTCGACCATCGGGATTGTGCTGATCGACGGGCTGGCGGGCTACGCCTTTGCCAAAATGCGGTTTCCCGGGCGCACGACCATGTTTCTGCTGATCCTGGCGACACTGATGGTGCCTGTGCATGTGACGATCATTCCGCTATTCATCATGTTCCGGAACTTCCCATTGGCGGGGGGGAACGACATATTCGGCAATGGGGGCTTTGGCATTCTCAACAGCTACCCGTCGATGGTGCTGCCGTTTCTGGCAACCGCCTATGGCACCTATCTGATGACATCCTTCATGCGCATGCTGCCCGATAATCTGGTTGAAGCCGCGCGTATGGACGGCGCGCATGAATTTGCGATCTTCTGGAAAATATACCTACCGTTGGCCGCGCCCGCATTGACCGTGATTGCGATGTTCAACTTCACCGCTGTGTGGAACGAATTTCTAGTGCCCCTGGTGATGACATCGACAGCGGACATGAAAGTGATTCAGACCGCATTGGCAGATTTTTCGGATCAGGAAACCGTGCTTTGGAACCTGCTGATGGCTGCGGTTCTGATCTCTATCCTGCCACTGGTGCTCATGTTCATCGTGGGGCAGAAACACCTTGTTCGCGGCGTGGCCGTGGGCGGAACGAAGGGCTGAAGACATGACACTTGCGGTCGAAGCACGCGATCTCTGGAAGACTTATGCAGGCGGCATGCACGCAGTCAAAGGCATCAATTTCCGCATCGAGCCGGGTGAACTCGTGGTGTTGGTCGGCGGGTCGGGATGTGGCAAGACGACGACCCTACGCATGGTTGCGGGGCTGGAGCGGATATCGGACGGGCAAGTTCTGGTGGGTGATCGTGTCGTGAACGACGTGCATCCGTCCAAGCGCGGTGTGTCGCTGGTATTCCAGAACTTTGCCCTGTACCCGCACAAAAGCGCCTTCAAAAACATCGCCTTTCCGCTGGAATCTGCAGGCGTTTCACGGGACGAAATCCGCAGGCGGGTCAATGAAGTCGCAGAGATGCTGGAACTCGGCGCACATCTGGACAAGACACCGGATGGCTTATCCGGGGGGCAGCAGCAACGCGTCAGCCTTGGGCGTGCTATTGTGCGCGATCCGGATGTTCTGTTGCTGGATGAACCCTTGTCAAATTTGGACGCGCGCCTGCGGGTCGTCATGCGATCAGAATTGAAGCGCATTCAGCGCCGTGTCGGGTCAACCGCTATCTATGTCACCCATGATCAGGTCGAGGCAATGACCATGGGTGACCGCATTGTTGTGATGGATGCAGGGCAGATTGCACAGATGGGCACACCGGCCCAAGTCTATCTGACGCCGGCGACGTTGTATGTCGCGCAAACCATCGGCAGCCCAGCGATGAACTTGTTCACGGGGCGGGCAAGTGTGGCGGCAGACAAGCTGTCATTGTCTGGCCAAGGATGGGCCATTAACATTAGCGGCGATGGCGCGCGCGCGTTAATCGCCCGCCTGCCCGGTGCCGATATGAGCATCACCGCAGGTATCAGGCCAGAAGACCTGGATCTGGGCGGTGTGGGTGCCGCGCTGGGGATGGGTCCATGTGTCACGGCAGAACCTTTGGGATCGGAAACGTTGTATAACATCGACGTTTCTGGCGTGACCTGTCGTGTGCTGCGCCGTGAAACCTCTGTCAGCATGCCCGAAGGGCAGACGGCGCCCGTTCACCTGCGCTCCGGTGCGCGCTTGCATCTTTTTGGTGCGGATGGACTGCGGATTGGCGGTACGGTCCTTCGCGACAGCATCGGACATGTGGGTTGGGCCCCTGACGAAAGTTTTGTTTGATCCGATGCCAGAGAAACAGGTTCATTTTATCCGGCACGCTCAGTCAAAGCATAATGCGCGTGCCGAACTTGTAGCTGACGAAACCTCGGTCCGGATGGACCCAACGTTGCGGGATGCGCCGCTGACCGATCTTGGGCATGCGCAAGCCCGCGCACTCGCTCCCAGTATTGCCCGTCTGGTGGGAATAGAGCTCGTCGTCGTAAGCCCATTAACACGTGCGATTCAGACGATGCAGCATGCTTTCGCGCACAGCCCTGCACAGCGTCTCGTGTTGGACTTGCATCGCGAGTATCAGCATAGCTTTTGCGATATTGGGCAAAGGCCCATGGAACTGGCCAAGTGCTTTCCTGATCTTGCCTTTGATCACTTGGCAGACCCATGGTGGCTCATGCCATCCGATCACCCCGGCCCGTTCGCGATCGAGACCATGGAAATGCTCGATGCTAGGTTGGTGGCGTTTCGGTCTTGGTTGGAGGCCCGACCAGAGCGCGAAATTGCGATTGTTGGCCATGGGACATTTCTGAATCGCCTAACTGGCCACTGGTATGACAACACGACCCTGATAACAGTATCCTTATGATGCGCGCCCTGTCCGGCGGCGTACCAAGGGGCGTTGTTGCAGAACTCTGACTTTAGAGGATTCACAAC
>NZ_RPEM01000037.1 GCF_004745575.1 Pseudotabrizicola sediminis
TCCTAAACCCGATCCACCAGATGCCGGGACTGAACACCTAGCGTATCTCAAGGCGCGCACCGAGGCGCTGGCGGCGACACCGGTTCCCGTGCTGCCAGAGGGAGAATGGCAGCCTTTTTTTATCGCCACCTGCCCAGATTTCGCTCAAGGCGTCGCTATGGTCATCGAAAATCGGGCGCATCGGCGTGATGTCTCTTTCTTTGTGACAGCGAAACGACTCGCCTTGACAGGGGTGGGCAAAAATTGCCCAGTTGGTCAAAGTTGCGCTTGCCCGGCCTGGGTAAAGACGCGTGCTAACAAGAGAGACAGGGAGTCTTCCATGAAATTTGACCTTACCCTCCGCCGTGCCGGTGCGCTTGTGCTGGCATCTCTTCTGGCCGGGGCAGCGCCTGCTGCGCTTATGGCGCAAACCCCCGCTGATACGCTGGTGATCGGGGATGCTATCGACGACATCGTGTCCATCGACCCGCACGAGGCGTTCGAGTTTTCCGGCACCGATCTGGTGAACAACACCTACGACACGCTGGTGGAACTGGACCCGATGCAGCCGGGTGAACTGGTCCCCGGTCTGGCGGAAAGCTGGGACGTGGCCGAGGATGGCGTAACCTATACGTTCAAGATGCGCCCCGGCGTCACCTTCGCTTCGGGCAATCCGGTGCGGGCCGAGGATGCGGCCTTCTCCCTGCAGCGCGTGGTCAAGCTGAACAAGACCCCGGCCTTTATCCTGACCCAGTTCGGCTTCACGCCTGAGAATGTCGAGGAGATGATCACCTTTGACGGTGACACGGTCACAATGAAAACCGATCAGCCCTATGCGCCCAGCTTCGTCTACAACTGCCTGACCGCCGCTGTCGGGTCGATTATCGACAAGGAAACCGTGATGGCCAACGAGGCCAATGGCGACATGGGCAACGAATGGCTGAAGTCGAACACGGCGGGGACGGGGGCCTATGTGCTGTTGTCCTACAAACCGTCCGACAGCTACATCCTTGAAGCGCGGGAAGGCCATTGGCGCGGCGATGCCAAAATGAAGCGCGTGTTCATGCGCCACATCCCCGAGGGGGCGACTAACCGCCTGCTGCTGGAGCGTGGCGATATCGACATCAGCCGCGAGGTGACTTCGGTGGATATCGACGGCATGGAAGGCAATGCCGACATCCGCGTGGAAACCGACCTTGCGGGCTACATCTACTACGTCTCGGCCAACCAGAAGAATGAGGCACTGGCCAACCCCAAAGTGCTGGAGGCGATGCGCTGGGCCATCGACTACCAGGGCATGACCGAAAGCTTCCTGAAGGGCGAACAGACCGTGCATCAGGCGTTTTTGCCGCGCGGCTATCTGGGCTCGATCGAGGAGACCCCCTATTCGCTGGATATCGATAAAGCAAAGGCGCTGCTGGAAGAGTCCGGAGTCGACTTGCCGCTGAACATGAAGATGTCGGTACGCAACAGCCAGAACCGCACCGATATGGCGCAGTCGATCCAGAATACCTTTGCACAGGCTGGAATCAACCTGACGCTTTCCATCGCGGAGGGCGCGGAAGTGCTGGGCGAATATCGCGCTCGTCAGCATGACCTGACGTTGCAAAGCTGGGGGCCGGACTATCCCGACCCGCATACCAATGCCTCTACCTTTGTGATCAATGGCGACAATTCGGACGAAGCGAAGCTGACCGGCAGCCTTGCCTGGCGCAACGCCTATGATCCGGGCGATCTGATGACCATGACGGAGGCCGCCGTGATCGAACGCGATGCCGACACGCGCCGCGCCATGTACGAGGACATTCAGCGGCAACACCGCGACACCTCGCCTTTCATCGCCATGTTCCAGGAAAACAACCGCACCGCGATGCGCGCCAACGTCACCAACTTCTACACCGGCGGCACCGTGGATTCGGTGACTTACTGGCTGGCCGAGAAGTAAGGGTCTTTCGGCGGGCGGGAACATCTCGCCCGCCGAAGCCTGCCGCGCATGACTGCAGCCCCCGACACTCCCGCCCCGCCCGCCGGTCCCTTCTCCGGTCTTCCCCGTGTGCTGCGCCTGATCGCCGGCACGGCGCTTTCGCTGGCCATCACTATTCTGGGCCTTCTGCTCGTCACCTTTATCATCGGGCGCGTGGTGCCCATCGACCCAGTTCTGGCCATTGTCGGCGAACGCGCGACCACGGCGCAGTATGAGGCGACGCGGCTGGCACTTGGCCTTGATGAACCGATGTGGAAGCAGTTCGCGATCTATGTCGGCAATGCGGTTCAGGGCGATCTGGGCCAGTCCCTGCGTACCAAGCGCGAGGTATCGGCGGATATCATTCGCTATTTTCCCGCCACACTGGAACTCGCAACCATCGCCACGCTGTTCGGTGTGCTGGTGGGCGTGCCTGCCGGGGTGCTGGCCGCCACCCGGCCCGGTACTTGGGTGGACCAGATCGTGCGGATCGTGGGGTTGATGGGGTATTCCATGCCGGTGTTCTGGCTGGGGTTGCTGGCGCTTTTGCTGTTCTACGGCATTCTTGGCTGGGTGGGCGGACCGGGGCGGCTGGATGCCGGGTTCTCGATGATGTTCGAATTGGATGTGAAACAGCGAACGGGCATGATCCTGATCGACACCGCGCTTGCGGGTGAATGGGCGATGTTCCGCAACGCGATCAGCCATATCATCCTGCCGTCGGCGGTGCTGGGGTATACCTCGATGGCCTATATCAGCCGCATGACCCGCAGTTTCATGATGAACGAACTGGGGCAGGAATACATCACCACCGCGCGGGTGAAGGGGATGCCTGAATGGCGCGTGGTCTGGGTTCATGCGCTGAAAAATGTGATGGTGCCACTGATTACGGTGATTGCGCTGTCTTACGCCTATCTGCTGGAAGGGTCCGTGTTGACCGAGACAATCTTTGCCTGGCCGGGGCTTGGCAGCTATATCACCGATGCCTTGTTTGCCGCCGACATGCCTGCTGTTCTGGGGGGCACGGTGGTGGTGGGCGTTGTCTTCGTGACGCTCAACATGGCGTCAGACCTATTGTATCGCCTTGTCGATCCGAGGGCGCGCTGATGGCCACCATGACCGAATGGCTGCGTGACCCCAGCCCCGCCTCGCGCGCGCAGGCGCGTCTGGGGCAAAGCTACCTGGCCTGGCTGCGGATGCGGCGCAATCCGCTGGCGATGGTGGGGCTTTTCATCATCCTTGTCCTGCTGTTCATCGCCGCCTTTGCGCCTTGGGTGGCCACGCATGACCCGCTGGCGCAGAACCTGTCGCAGCGTCTGCTGCCGCCCGGAACGCCGGGGCATTGGCTAGGCACCGATGATTTTGGCCGCGATATCTGGAGCAGGATCGCCTATGGCTCGCGCATCACGCTGTACATCGTGACACTGGTCGCGGTGACGGCCCCGGTAATCGGGTTGGCTATCGGCACGGTTGCGGGGTATTTCGGCGGCTGGGTCGATCAGGTGCTGATGCGCATCACCGATATCTTCCTCGCCTTTCCGCGGCTGATCCTGGCGCTGGCGCTGGTGGCCGTTCTGGGGCCTGGGATTGAAAACGCGGTGCTGGCCATCGCACTGACGGCCTGGCCACCCTATGCGCGGGTGGCGCGGGCTGAAACGCTGACGGTGCGAACGTCGGATTACATCGCCGCCGTGCGCTTGCAAGGGGCCGGGTCAGGCCGCATCATCTGGGGCCATGTGATGCCGATGTGCCTGCCGTCGGTGATCATCCGCGTCACGCTGGATATGGCGGGCGTGATCCTGATTGCCGCAGGGCTTGGCTTCCTTGGCCTTGGCGTGCAGCCACCGACCCCGGAATGGGGGCTGATGATCTCGTCAGGCCGCAAATTCCTGTTTGAACAGTGGTGGGTTGCCACGATGCCAGGGCTTGCCATCTTCATCGTGTCGCTGGGCTTCAACCTTTTGGGCGACGGGTTGCGCGATGTGCTGGACCCAAGGAGCAGCGGCAAATGACCTTGCTTTCGGTAAAAGACCTGCGCGTCACCTTCGACACCGAGGCGGGACGCGTCGAGGCCGTGCGCGGTGTGTCGTTCAGCCTTGGCCGCGAACGGTTGGGCATCGTAGGCGAAAGCGGATCGGGTAAAACCATGACGGGCCGGTCGGTGCTGCGGCTGATCCGCCCTCCGGGGCGCATCGAGGCGACCGAGATGGTGTTTGACGGCACCGATCTGATGGCTGCGTCTGAACGTGAAATGCGGGCCTTGCGCGGCCAGCGGATCGCGATGGTCATGCAGGACCCGAAATATTCGCTCAATCCGGTGATGAAGGTCGGCGCGCAACTGACCGAAGGTCTGCGCCTGCGCGATGGCATGTCGGCCAAGGCTGCACATGGAAAAGCCATCGAGGCGCTTGAGGCGGTGCAGATCCGGGGACCAGAGCGGGTTATGGAGGCCTATCCGCACGAATTGTCGGGCGGCATGGGGCAGCGCGTAATGATTGCAATGATGCTGATCCCGAACCCCGACCTGTTGATTGCGGATGAACCGACCTCGGCGCTGGACGTGACCGTGCAGGCAGAGGTGCTGTCGATCCTTGACGGGCTGGTGCGTGACCGGGGCATGGGGCTGATCTTCATCAGCCATGATCTGCGGCTGGTGGGGCGGTTCTGCGACCGGGTTCTGGTCATGTATAAAGGCCGCGTGGTCGAGGAGCTGGAGGCAAAGAACCTGATGCAGGCAGAGCATCCCTATACCCGGGGCCTGCTCAACTGCTTGCCCCGGATCGGCGGGAGCCGGGCCCCATTGCCGGGGCTGGACCGCGCTGCGGAATGGGCGGAGTAGGGCGATGGCACTGATCGAGGTTGAAAACCTGTCGGTCCATTACGGGACCAAAGGCCAGTTGGTGCGCGCGGTGGAATGCGTGAGCCTGAGTGTTGATGCGCGTGAAAGTTACGGTCTGGTCGGCGAAAGTGGCTCGGGCAAATCGACCATCCTGCGCGCGATCTGCGGGCTGGCCCCGATCACGGCGGGCCAGATCCGCATCGGGGGGCAACCGGTGCCCACCCCGCGCGGCCGGGCCTTCAGCCGCCGGGTGCAGATGGTGTTTCAGGATCCATATGCCAGCCTGCACCCGCGCCACACGCTGGACCGCACCCTGTCGGAACCGCTGGCAATCCACGGCATTGGCGGCAGTGATGCGCGGGTGGTCAGGGCACTGGAAGATGTGGGCCTGCCCGCCAACTTCCGCTTTCGCTACCCGCACCAGTTGTCTGGAGGGCAGCGCCAGCGGGTCGCGATTGCCCGGGCACTGATGCTGGAGCCGGAAATCCTGCTGCTGGATGAACCGACCTCGGCACTGGATGCGTCAGTACAGGCCGAAACGCTGAACCTTCTGAACCGTTTGCGCGACGAACGCGGGCTGACCTTTCTGATGGTCAGCCATGACCTTGCCGTGATCGACCATATGTGTGACCGCGTGCTGGTCATGCAGCATGGCCGCGCGGTCGAGGAACTGACGCGCGACCAGCTGGCGGGTGCGCAAATGACCACGGACTATGCCCGCACGCTGTTCGATGCGAGCGCGGACCGGATGCTCGGTGCCTGAGTGGTGCCGGAAAGGACATGATGAATTTCCCGGTTTTTGACGGCCACAATGATTTTCTGCTGCGGCTTCACAACGCGCCCGATCGGCGCGAGGAGTTGTGGTTGAAGGGGGAGGTGGATGCGACCGGCAAAGCCGTCGGGCATCTGGATCTGCCTCGGATGCGAAAGGGCGGGTTCGCGGGCGGGTTCTTTGCGATCTATATCCCGTCGCCTGTCGCGCATGACAGCGCCGATTATCAGGCGATGATGAACGCGCCCCCGTATGATGTGCCGCTGCCCGAGCTGATTGACGCCAATGGCGCGCAGCCGGTGGCGATGTCGATGGCCGCGCATCTGCACTGGATGGCGCGGGCCGCCCCCGATGATTTCAGCCTGTGCACCACCGCCACCCAGATCCGCGCGGCGATGACCGAGGGGCGCATCGCTGGCGTAATGCATATGGAGGGGGCCGAGGCGATTAACCCCAGCCTTGACGAGCTGCCGCTGTGGCATGCGATGGGGCTGCGGTCGATCGGGCCGGTCTGGTCACGCCCGACCGTTTTCGGCCATGGTGTGCCCTTCCGCTTTCCGGGCACCCCCGATACCGGGCCGGGGCTGACTGATGCGGGCAAGGCCTTGGTGCGGGCCTGCGACGAGATGCGGATCATGCTGGACCTGTCCCACATGACCGAGGCCGGGTTCAATGATGTGGCCCGGATCTCCAGCGCCCCGCTGGTGGCGACCCATTCCAACGCCCATGCGGTGTCACAATCCACCCGCAACCTGACCGATCGGCAGCTGGCCATGATTGCCGAAAGCGGCGGGCTGGTCGGGCTGAACTTTGCGACGTCGTTCCTGCGCGAGGATGGTCGGCAAAGCCCTGTCATGGGTTGGGATCTGGTGATGCGCCACCTTGATCATCTGCTGACCCATCTGGGTGAGGACGGGGTTGGTCTGGGCTCTGATTTCGACGGCGCCACCATTCCCGAAGGCATCGGCGATGTCACCGGGCTACCCGCGCTTCTACAGGCGATGATCCAGCACGGCTTCGGTGCAGAACTGGTGGAAAAGATTGCGCATCGCAACTGGCTGGCGCTGCTGCACCGGGTCTGGGGGGCGTGACCTGAGGAACCAGTGTCGCGTAGGAAACAACTACCGCATTGATCATTTCGAAACAGTTTTCAAATCATGTCTCAGCAACCACCTCTACCGAAGAACTATTCAAATAGGCCTTTGCCCCCGGTTGGGCTCTGATGATGTGACCGCCCCCCGACGGCATCGATGTG
>NZ_RPEM01000038.1 GCF_004745575.1 Pseudotabrizicola sediminis
CGTGTGTTCCCTGCATAAACGCAGCGTGGTCCTGAATGAGGACTTCCTGCGCTGCCATATGGCCCAACCACCTTTCGCGGTCCGTGGGTTCACAAAAACGTGAGCCGAACAGTATCTTAACCCCAACGAAGGGGCAAGATTTTAGATGTTGGAACCAACGTTACCACGACTGCGAACTGTTGGACGGACGTGAACTGACTGAAGGCTAGTNGGGGCAAGATTTTAGATGTTGGAACCAACGTTACCACGACTGCGAACTGTTGGACGGACGTGAACTGACTGAAGGCTAGTTGATGCCCGAAGCGGTGGCGGCGTAATCGAGGCGGAAAACCACTTAAAAAACGCCCGGAACCTGTTCAGATCAACCGAACCACCTCTGCGGCACGTCCAGCAGATCGTTCAGGGTCGCAGCCTCGACCCGCGCCGACACCGCTGTGCGCAGCAGCAAACGACGATCCAAAAGCCAGTTCGCAATCCGCGGCAGATGCAGCCTTCGACAAATCCACGCGGTGACCCTCGCCAAATCTAGGATCGGCGGCAGCACGAGGAAAGCGATGCTGGTCGTGACATTGACCGGCATGCCGCCCAGAACGGCCCAGTTCCAGAAGGCATCGCCAAGCTCAACTCACCGCGCCAAAGAGCCATCGACTTTTCCATAAGTGCTATGTGGGTCGGATCGCCCAGAACCGTCAGTCCCCCGGCCCTTTACAAAACGTTTCGGGGTCAGTCTTTGCACTTTGTCTCGGCGCGATCGTGCCAGCAGCGGGCAAAATGCAATAGCCCGCAGCGATGCGTGTTGCCCACGATTTCAGCCCAGCTCCTCTGCGTTGGCCCTTAAATCGGCACGTCATCATAGCCGCGGGAATGACCTGATTGCAGATCTTTAGCAGCATTTGTCGTCGCCGTAGTCATCATCGCTTGGATGCGAGTGGCATGTTCTGTGTATTGATCCATCGCCGTCTTGAGAAACGCCGATTGAAGCTGCAGCAACTCCGTCGGGCTCTTGCACGCCATCATGGCCTTCTGGGCGTCAAGATCCTGATGTAGGCGCTCTGTCAGGAAGCGGGCACTTTCCGACATGAAGGACAACCAAGCATTGGACGCGAGCGGATTGAAGGCCATCATGGCAGCCGTGGCGGCCGAGGTGGCTGTGCCTGAAGAGACCTGCGTGTCAGTGGGTTTTGCCATGTGTGTTCCTCCTTGGATGATGCCCGTTCTGCACTGCCAAGCCACCTTGGATCGCAAGAAGCGGGGTATGCTTCAGTCCTTATCGATAGCAGCTGCCAAATCGATCAATTGCACTGGGTACGTTCAAAAAACAGACTGCGACATTGAGAGCAGCTTCGATTCGGAACAGCTACCAAACCAATGTAATCCACTTTTGCTCTTGCCAACTATCGAATGCCGAAATCAAACCAGACCGGCAAGTGATCCGATGCCACCCGCGCCGGACGGTCCTGATGCGTGCCTTGGTCTATCGCGAAAAGGTCCGGCGAAATAGCAAAACGATCCAGCGGCGCAATGGGGCGAGGTGATAGAAAGCTGGGTTTTGCCGGCAGGATTTGCAACCCCGGCGTCACGTGATCCAGCGCGCGGGTTGCGGGTGCGTGGCCGCGCGCACCTCCTCGGCGAGCAGTTTGCGGCGGCGGTCTGCCGTGGCGTCGATCCGGTCGCGGTCGCCGTAGGTCGACTCGCAAATGATGTAATCCAGACCGCTGGGGCCTTCGGGGTCGGGATGCATCAATTTGTAGACCTACCGGAACTGCTATCGTGACCGCGAATTAAAGACGCGGATGGGTGCTTTGAACCTGCGGGTGCCGAAGCTGCGGACAGGATCTTACTTCCCAGGCTTTCTGGAACTGCGCAGCACTTCGGAGAAGGCGCTGGTAGCGGTCATTCAGGGTGAGCAAGCGAGTCGCCACCGGTTCGAATCCGCTGGCGAACGGGATCCGCGGGGTTTCGACCCGCAAGGTCGACGATCTGGTGCAGGCGATGGGGCTGTCGGGCATCTCGAAGAGCACGGTGTCAAAGCTTTGCAAGGACATAGATGACCGGGTGCATGAGTTCCTCGACCGCCCGAT
The DNA here is from genome assembly GCF_004745575.1 of Pseudotabrizicola sediminis. Lineage (GTDB taxonomy): Bacteria > Pseudomonadota > Alphaproteobacteria > Rhodobacterales > Rhodobacteraceae > Pseudotabrizicola > Pseudotabrizicola sediminis. The sequence goes on from NZ_RPEM01000038.1 coordinate 2,082, forward strand.
TGCCAATGAATGGTCCTATCTGTGGCTGGACGCCACCTCTCTGAAGGTGCGCCAAGGTGCGCGGATCACCTCGGTGGCGGCGATGATCGCTGTCGCGGTGAACACGAATGACGGACGCTACCCAGATCGCCGCCTTTGAAGCACGGAAACCACATCTGCGCGCGCGGGGATGGCAACCACTTGTCAGTGATGGCCCAAGTTGATCCACATGCGGGAGGATCAACCCCAGGGCGTCAGGACCCAGATTCGTGTTGAAATGTTAACTTTTGAGGGATCATTTCACGGCGTTGCGAGTTGCACCTGCTCCGGCCTGGCGCGGCCATCACAGATCGGAGTCCAGACATGCAGCAAAACGCCACCGCTTCTGACCTGGCGCGGCTTCCGGCACGGAATGCCCCCCCCACAGAACCGGCGCAGCTGCGCGCGCAGATCGCCCGTCTTGAAGCGGAGCTGGCGCTTTACGCCTACCGATACGGCCTGACGCATGAGGCCAGCCGCCTGCTTGACAAGCGGCTTCAGAGTATCGGTCGTTTCAACCTCTGATCGCGACAGACGGCCATCGGTTTTCATGTGGCCGATCTCGGCTTCGATGGCGCTGCGACGACGGAGGTCTGCGATCAGTTTCGGCGTCAACCCGCGCCTTGTGCCGCTGATCAGGACACGGGTCGCCTCAACGCCGTGGCCGCGGTATCCACGATCGACGACGGCGAGGTCGGGGCGCTGATCGGTGAGGATGGCTACCTGTTCCAGCGCTTGCCTCAGGGTGTGGCCGTCGTAAGGGTTGCCCTGAAAGCTGCGCATGCCGACCACGAAGCCTTCGTCCAGCGTGGTGGTAATGCTGACCTTGCAGCCGAATTCATAGCGCACCCGGGCCTTGCCCTTGGATATGCAATCCACCTCGGGTTCGTGCAGGGCATAGATCTTGTCGGCCCCCTTGGGTGCCTGGTGCAGCAGCTGCGAGACAAGGGCGAGTTTGGCAATGATGCGATCCCGCAGGCTACCCTCGGGGATATCCTGCAGGTGACGGCGGAGGTCACGCATGACCCTACCAGTATAGCCTTTCAGCTTTTTCAATGCCTTGCGCATGCGCTTGAACTGTTTTGCATGGGCATAGCGACCGACCTGCAGCGCCAGCCGCGGCGCAAGCCGGGCATAGGATTGCCGCAGTTCCACCCCGGCCTCTTGCGCCAGGGCGACCAGTTGATCGCGTGCCCGCTCGTAAAGCCGGGAGTCCGTCGGATAGGCAATATTCTTCTCCATCACGGTGGTATCCACCGCCACGCGCTTGGCGCTGTCCTCATCGATCACGCCGGATTTCTGCCCGGCCAGGATTGTCTGGGTCAGCAGCCACTCCACGCCCTCTTCGCCGATGCGCTTGCGCCAACGCGTCAGCGACGATGGGTCAATTGGCAGCTTGTGCTGGAAAAAGGTCTCGCCGCTGAGGTGCTGGTAATAGGGATTTTCGACCCAGCGGGCGACTACCGCCTCGTCTGACAACCGATAGGCATGCTGGAGGTAGAACAACCCCGCGACCAGGCGCGGCGGCGTGGCCGGTCGGCCTTTGCCCGATGGAAAGAACCCCGACCATTCCCGCTCGAACACCTCCCAGTCGATCAGGGCTGCAAGCTTCACCAGCTCGTGCCGCGGGTCGATCATGTCGACCAGTCGCGGACGCAGCAGATCATCCTGTTCGGCAGGGCGAGAACGGTGCTTCATGGGCAGAACCAAAATTGCAGGGTTTCACCGCAAATCATACAAAACCCTGCAGGTCATGGCGAGAAGAAACGCAGCTTTTCATCGTAAAATCAATGGTATGGGAGTTGTTCAGGGCAAACGAGCTACTTCAAACCTGTGATCGAGATTATGAGGGACTTGGGTGGGCAGGCCCGCCCCCGCCAGATCTTTGACGAACTGATTAAGGTCGCGGTATAGGCGCGGGGCGCTTTCCCCGTTGAGCAGGCGGTTCACATAGGCAGCCGGGATCCCTTTACCAATCTGCGCTCTAGCCATTGCTGCTGCGTTCAGAGAGCCGCCCAGGTAGTCGTCATCGCCAATAACGGCCGGCGTCGATGAGACTACCATGTGCATCAGCTGCGGCAGCGATAAGAGCTTTTTTCGTGCCCCCCGCCAACAGTGCTGGCGCTTCCGGGTGGTCCGCGAGGGCCAAGCGATCAAGGATATGGGGCACCGTTGCCAAGTCGTTAAGCGCCCCAAGTTCATCCTGAACGGCCTCAAGCGCGACGATGAAGTTCTGCTGCCGCACCTTTTCGCCCTTCCCGTCGAACAAGAGTGCGAAGAAATCCGCAGCATAGCGCAGTTTCTTGGCATCTTTCCGAAGCTCGTGTCGCGCCACGTCGTCCATGCGCCTGATGTTGCGGCCGCCCTCCTTGACCTTGCGTCGAAAACGGCTCAGGGCGCGGCCAGCAAAAGCGCGGACCGATAGCGTCCTCGTCTCGTCAAGGTCCGGATTGACTATAAAAGAGCCGTATTGGACCCACTCCACTAAAGTCAGCATCAGAGCTCGTGCTTTGACTGAGCCAAGCTCTTCTTCGACCCGATCATATGCAGCTTCACGCTCGGTTTGAAGGCGGTCGCGCAGGGGACCGGGTCTTGCGCGCCGCAGAAGCACATCAAGCTCACGCGCTGGTCCAAGCGCTCCGGCAAGATCCCGGAGGCCCTCACGCAGTTCGTAGGCGTCTGCACCAAGAAGCGGCTTGAAGATCGAAAAGGCAGATCGGAGCCGACGCAACGCGACGCGGGCCTGATGCAGAGGCTTGGGCGAACGGGATGCCAAAAGCAGATCCTCGTTCAGCCTGAATTGCTTGATGCAGGCCTGCACGATGACTTGGAACGCTTCCGCGGCTGTCATGTCGTCTTCAAGCGGCATCGGCACTGCCTTGACCACTGCCCGCTGAGCCTGCCTCAGAAGATTGCCGCGCTCGGGTTTCGTTAGGACACCCAACCGGACCGGGGTCGCGCCGCCCAACTTCCGCGCCAAGTCAAACAGTGCCTGAGGCTGTCCCGACTTGAGTTCCATCTCCATTTCGCAGATGGATATGTGTCGGTCCCCGGCTCTGATCGTACCACGGTCGATCACGACCTCTATATTTGTGCAACCATCCTGAACATCCCAAATGCGACGCGTCACCTCGACCTCGAACACCCGAATCAGGTCTTCCACCGCTTCCCCAAGCAAAGCGTGAATCGGCGAAGAACCGTCGATAACGGGACCATCGGTGGTGACAGGCATCTCCCATTCAGACCGTGCGAAAAGCCCAGCCTCACTACTTCCCGACCTCTTGATTGTCTGAGTGCGGTGAGACCCACTTTGCCGGATGCGGAGCGAGAGGCCAGCCTCCGCCAATGCATGATCAGCTGTATCGAAGTATAGGTCGCGTTGCTGCACGGTTCGCCACTGCTCCGGTAGCACGTTCGACGCTCCAAGAACCTCGGCGGAAACAGCATCCAGTTGCAGCTTGAGCTCGATCTCTTTCATCTTCCTATTCTTTCCTGAATAGCACATGAAGAACCCGTCAAAGACAGGCTTTGTTCCGTTAACAATGCGGAACACAAGCCCACTTACTAATGGTGCAAACTGCTGTCACCAAGCGGTCATTCGTCAGTGTGACCTTGACCGTCGGCCAAGGGCCGACCGGCGCATGAAACGCCGATCGGCAGGAGTAGTTACAGATCTATCCCTTCTGACAAGGACAGCGCATCGTCCAGGTCGACCCCAAGATAGCGAACAGTGCTGTCCATCTTGGTATGCCCGAGCAAAAGTTGAACAGCGCGCAGGTTACCAGTCTTCTTGTAAATCTGAGCAACCTTCGTCCGTCGCATCGAATGGGTGCCATAGGCGCTCGGTTCAAGGCCGATCGAGAGAACCCAGTCGCGCATGATCCGCGCATACTGGCGTGTCAATAAGTGCGGGCTGGCATGGACACGGTTGGGCCAAAGATATTCGCAACCGATCATCTCTAGATCTTTGATCCAACGCTCCACCGTCAGTCGCGTGGTTTCGGTGATCTCGAAGCGGACAGGTTTGCGTGTCTTGCTTTGCATCACGGAGGCGCGTTCCTTAACGCGGTCGGCGGCGTAAACATTGAGCTACCCCCCGAAGATCGGACAGTGACGGAAGCTACG
>NZ_RPEM01000039.1 GCF_004745575.1 Pseudotabrizicola sediminis
ACACTGTTACCAGTCGCCTGATCTTCGGGAACCACGCCTAGATCTGCCCGGCAAGCTATGGTGAACTGCAGGGACAGCGATGGCATCGTCATAGCCTTGAACGCCCGGGTCTGCAGTGTGGGCATCGACCTCTTGGGGCAACGTCGCTGGCCGCAAGGCAGCTTTTTCCAATCATAGGTGAACTTTGCCGCCCAACCCCAACGCTGGTAAATGTTGCGCTTTGCTGAAACCCCAATGTCGTTGAAAACCGGTTTTGATGCGCCTAAGGTCGGAATCCTTGCGACCCAGCCAAGAACGCTAGTGCAGGGCTTGTTCGAAGCAGATTTTCCGCTGATGGTTGAGATGGAGTGAAGGATGAACGACATGCCACGGCCCGCAGATGCGTCCGAGGGTGACCGTTTTGCGGCGATTGTCGAACACTGTGAGGATGCCGTAATCAGCATTTCACTCGATGGTTCTGTGACCAGCTGGAATTTCGGAGCGACCAAGCTTTTCGGCTACCAGGCCCATGAGTTGATTGGCAATTCGATTACTCGCATTATTCCCGAGGACCGCCATAGCGAAGAAGATGCGATTCTGACGCGGATCAGCAAGGGTGAGAGCCTCAGCCATTTCGAAACCCTGCGTGTTCGAAAGGATGGGGTCGCGCTCGATATTTCCCTGACGGTGTCCCCCATCAAGGATCAGGATGGGAGGGTCATTGGAGCGTCAAAGGTTGCCCGGGACATCACGCCGCGGAAACGTGCCGAAGGCGCGCGACAGAAGTTGATCGATTGCTCCCGACTGGTGGGCCGCCCGTTTCTGGATGCGGTCGTCGGAGCGCTGGCCGAGGCACTTCAAGTGCGTTGGGTGCTCTTGTGCGATCTTCACCCCTGCGATCCAAGCCGGGCGCGCGTGCTTTCCGCCTGGAGCGACGGAAGTCGGCAGGAGAATTTTGAGTATGACCTCAAAGGCACGCCTTGCGCGAATGTGCTTATGGATGAAGCCTGCATTTATCCTGCCAATGTTGCTAACCTCTTTCCCGATGACGCCCTTCTTACGGAGATGGGTGTCGAAAGCTATATGGGTGTGCCGCTGCGGGGGTCGAAGGGAGGGAGCATCGGCCTTCTTGCCGTTCTCAACGATAAACCAATAGACCCGTCGTTTCAGCCGTTGGAGACGCTCGAACTGTTTGCAGGTCGAGCGGCGGCAGAATTGCAACGACTGGCGGCCGCATCGGCAAACGAGCGGTTGGGACGGATCGTCGAGGATGCTGCAAGCGAAACGTTTGTTTTTGATGCGCATACGCTCAAGTTCATTCTGGTGAATCGCGGCGCAAGGGAAAACCTCGGTTACTCCATGGAAGAGCTTGTCGAACTGACCCCCGTCGACATCAAGCCCTCACTGACGACCGAAGCGTTTATGGACATCATTGAACCGCTTCGGTCGGGGAAGAAAACTGTGCTGCATTTTGAAACCATGCATCGCCGAAAGAACGGAACCGACTACAACGTCGCCGTAAGACTTCAACTGCTGAACGATGATGCTGGCACTGTCTACTTTGCGGCAATAGAAGATACCACCGAGCGCGATGCGGCCGCGCGTGCCCTCAAGCAGGTTTCCCAGCGCCTGGATACGGTCTTGAGCAATACGACCATGTCGGTTTTCCTGATGGATGACCGGCAACAGTGCGTCTACATGAACGCCGCAGCCGAGCGGCTGACCGGCTATCGGTTTGAGGAAACACTGGGGCGACCGCTCCATGATGTCATTCATCATACCTACCCGGACGGACGGCCTTTTCCGTTGCACGAATGCACGATTGATCGTGCCTTTCCGGAGGAGAACCAAGTTCAGGGCGAGGACGTGTTTATACATAAGGATGGCAGTTTCTACCCTGTGGCCTTTACCGCCAGCCCCATTCGGGATGAAAAGGGAAAGGCGGTCGGCACAGTCATAGAAGTCCGCAACATTGCTGCCGAATTGCAAGCCCGCGAAGCGATGGCGAACTTCAATGCTTCGCTTCAATCTCGGGTCGAAGAGATCATGGCGGAACGGGAGACTATCGAGGCACAACTGCGCCAATCTCAGAAGATGGAAGCAATCGGCAAATTGACCGGCGGGGTTGCCCATGATTTCAACAATCTGCTTCAGGTCATCGGTGGCAATCTTCAACTGCTGCAAAAAGATGTGGCTGGCAACAATCGCGCCGAGCAGCGCGTGCAAAACGCAATATCGGGCGTGTCTCGCGGTGGAAAGCTCGCGTCACAGCTTCTGGCGTTCGGGCGCAGGCAACCCCTCGCTCCCAAGGCTGTGAACCTTGGTCGCCTCGTGCGAGGGATGGACGATATGCTCCGCCGCGCTCTGGGCGAGAGCGTCGAGGTAGAGACGATTATTTCCGGTGGATTGTGGAACACGTTCGTCGACGAAACCAGAGTCGAAAACGCCATCCTTAACCTTGCCATCAATGCCCGTGACGCAATGAACGGGCATGGAAAGCTGACCATCGAGGCTGGAAACGCGCAGCTTGATGACCGCTATACCCGCCAACACCCCGAGGTGGAGGCCGGGCAATATGTCATGATCGCAGTGACGGACACAGGCTGCGGCATCCCTGCCGAAATGCTTGAACAAGTGTTCGAGCCGTTTTTCACAACAAAGCCGCCGGGTCAGGGCACCGGACTCGGATTGAGCATGGTTTACGGCCTGGTCAAACAATCGAACGGTCATATCAAGGTCTATAGCGAAACGGGCGAGGGCACGACGATCCGCATCTACCTGCCCCGCACCAAGCAGGCTGAAGCTGATCGTCCTGTCGTAGATCTGGGACCTGTGCGTGGCGGAAGCGAAACTGTCTTGGTGGTGGAAGACGACGATGATGTCCGCGCAACGGTGGTCGAGATACTGTCGGAACTTGGCTACCGGGTTCTCCGGGCAAGGGACGCCGCAAGCGGTTTTGCCATCATCGAAAGTGGTGTTCCGGTTGATCTGCTGTTCACCGATGTGGTGATGCCAGGTTCCATGCAAAGCCGCGAGATGGCGCGTCTTGCTCAGGAACGGTTGCCCGAACTGGCGGTGCTTTTTACGTCGGGCTACACAGAGAATTCAATCGTCCACGGAGGGCGACTGGATGAGAACGTCGAGCTGATCAGCAAACCCTACACACAAGAAGAATTGGCGCATCGGCTGCGCTATTGTCTTGATGGCCGTGGACCTGCGAAACGGCAGCCGACCGCGAAAGAGAGTGAAACGCACTCCCAGCCAACGTGTTACAAAGTCCTGCTGGTCGAAGATGAGGTTCTCATTCGCATGTCGACCGTGGATATGGTCGAGGACCTTGGCCACACAACGTTCGAGGCTGGGACGGCGAGGGAGGCACTTCAAATCCTTGAGGGCAATCAAATTGATGTTCTCATCAGCGACATTGGTTTGCCCGATGTTTCAGGGGCGTCGCTGATCGCCGAGGTTCAGGCCCGCTGGCCAGCAATCAGGATCATCGTTGCTTCAGGTCTGTCCGTGACCGAAGCGGTTGAGCGATACGGGCTCGGGAACAGTGTGACCTGGCTGGAAAAGCCTTACAGCCAAGCCGACCTTGAACGTATTCTTGGCGTCCAAACCGAAGAGACGTAATAGTCAGATCGCCACCGCCTGACCAAGCTTTGGTTAATGTGCCTCTCTAAGCGGTATGCTCATTTGCAAGCTAACCCAGCTGAGTGGACTGAAATGCACATCGGAAGAAACTTCGCTGATCGTTCGGCCAATATAAAAGTGGCATCTGTGATGCCGCACTGCCGTAAGACAGCTTTCCGCCGAGGCTGTGTAAAAACCCATATTTATGCTAT
>NZ_RPEM01000004.1 GCF_004745575.1 Pseudotabrizicola sediminis
CTCGATGAAAAGCCCGGGTCAGTTCTGGGTGAAAATCAACAACACAATGGTGTCCATGTCTGGCACGATGGCTGCGGTGGTAATCCCCCCAGTCCGAAACCTTGTACGGCTTGTCTCTCGGCTTAAGGCTTCGGATCGCGGCATCGGTCAGGGGCATGGTAGGGGTAGCACCTTTTCAGCTTTCGCCCGACACCCCCAAAAACACCCCCACACCGGGGATATCTCAGCGCACCGCTCTGGACTGGATCGGACAAACGGACTCGACAACACCCTTATAAACAAGGAGTTTCTGGATGTCACTGGCTGATTTCACATATATAGTGGTGGCGAGGGGGGGACTCGAACCCCCGACCCCGTGATTATGAGTCACGTGCTCTAACCAGCTGAGCTACCTAGCCATTGGCGGCGTCGTATTGCGCCCGCCTTCGCCCGTCAAGGCCTATTCGTCATTTGAGGCCAGCTGGGGCCGCATCTGGGGTCGTATCTTCGCCGACAGCACCGGCACCCCCGCGCGCAACACGCGGGCGGCCGGAGGCGGTGACACTCAGGACTGCTTCGATAAACATGCTGCGACCTTCGACCTCGGCTTCGCGGATGTCGCGCTTGGTGGCCAGATGCAGGTCTAAGGCACCGGCCTGCAGGGCGCGGGCCGAGGCATCGGCGGACAGGGCGGCGTGCAGTGCGGCAAGCGCGGCATCGCGGTCCGTGAAACTTTCAATCCCGCCCGGCAGATGCACAACAAAGCGGCCTTCTGACGGGCTGGTGACGCTGCCGGTGGCACGCTGGCTGATCTGGCCAACCACCGCGCCGATGGCATTGGCGACTCCGGCATGCTCGGGCAGGATCATCTGACACCCCAGCCGCTCTCCCACAGCGCCGTAATAAGCTGGTGCCGATGCCCCAAGGCCGATCACCGGCACCGCCAGCCGAGCGGTGATCTGCATCACCCCCTTGTGGCCGCGCAGACCGGCGCGCGTCAGGGCATGGCGGGCGAGGGTTTCTGGAGCGTTCCCGGCGAATACCGGGTCCTCGGCAAAGGCGGCCTCCAGCAGGCAGTCGGCGGTCTGGGCGGTAAGCCGGTCGATGATGGATTGCGCCAGTGCCATCGGATCGGTCGCAAACCGTTCTCCCGCGCCGGTACGGCGGCGTCCCAGCAGGCGGAGCGCCTTTTCCGACGCCTGCGCATCCCAGACGGTCAGGCGACCGAGCGCATGGCTGGCATCCGAGGGCGTGACACCCGCGATCATCACCAAGCCGCGCGCCACCAGCCGGTCCATCGCTGCTGCCTCCAGCCGGGTCGTTAGGGCCTGCGCCAATGGCATCGGCCCGGCGATGCGGGCCAGAAGCGCGGCTTCGCGCGGGCTGAGCCCGCCCCTCGCGCCCTGCATCGGGATGACGAAGCGGCCATCGTATTCGCCCACCACATCGGCAGACAGCGCCCGGTCAAGCGCTGCGTGGACCATGGTGCTGTGGTCCTGCGCCAGCAGCGACACTGGCACCAACCGGCGCGGGCCAAGGCGCAGGCCGCCCGTCAGCCCTTCGGTGATCAGATGCACCTCGGAGTCGCCGCCAAGGCCGGTGGTGCGCATTGCCACCGCCTCGACCATGGTGCGGAAACCTCCAACCCGCGCGCCCTGCGGGTCGATCTCGGGCAGGCCACCGCGCAGCAGAGCGACGTCGGTGGTGGTGCCGCCGATGTCGGACACCAGCGCATCGCTGGCCCCGGTCAGCCAGCGGGCGCCAACGATGCTGGCGGCGGGGCCTGACAGAATGGTTTCAATCGGTCGTTCACGCACCATGGCCGCAGAGATCAGCGCACCGTCGCCGCGCACCACCATCAAAGGCGCCTCGATGCCGATGGTGGCAAGGTGGCGTTCGCAGGCGGCGACAAGACGGTCGATCATGCCGATCAGACGGGCGTTCAGCACCGCGGTCAGGGCGCGCTTGGGGCCGTTCAGGTTGGCAGACAGCTCATGGCTGCAGGTGACGGGCCGCCCGGTGACGCGGCGGATCAGATCACGCACGGCGATTTCATGCGCGGGGTTGCGGGTGGCAAAGCGCGCGGCGACGGCATAGCCCATCACCTGATCGCCGCTGCCCTGCAGGGCCTGTTCCAGCGCAGCAAGGTCCAGCGGGGCAAGTTCCTGCCCGGCATGACCATGGCCTCCGGCCAGCCGCAAGATGGGGTCACCGCGCAGTGCCTCGTCCAGCCCGGCGCGGGCCTCATCGCCTGCATCAAAGCCGATGAACACCAGCGCCACGCGCCCGCCCTGCCCTTCGACCAGCGCATTGGTGGCCAGCGTGGTCGACAGCGAAACCAGCGTGATGTCGCCGGCGGCAACGCCCGCCAGCGCGAGTGCGGCATCCACCGCCCCGCCGATACCGATGGCCAGATCATTGCGGGTGGTCAGCGCCTTGGCCTTGCCGATCACGCGGGTGGCGTCCTGATCGACAATCACGGCATCGGTATAGGTGCCGCCCGTATCCACGCCCAGAAAATAGCCCATCACCCGCCGTCTCCGCTGTCATTGCCCCTCAGCTAGGCCAAGCGCGGGCAAAGGTCATCCCCGGATGCGACATTCGCGGTCGCGGATGAGTGCCCAGAGGCAGATCGGGCTGTGCGCAGAGCTGTCATTTGCCCTTTGCGGGGCGGGCGGTTAGATTAACGGAAAACGGGGCAGGTATGAAACGGGCAGGTATATTCGGGGCGGGACTGTTGGCTGCGTTTCTAGCGCAACCCGTGGCGGCGCAATCGCTGAACACATCAGAAGGCAATGCCCCGGCTGAGAGGACAGAAATGAAACCCATCGGCACCGAACAGGGGTTTGCGGATTGGCTGGCGGGTTTTCGCCCCCGCGCGATTGAGGCGGGGATTGCACCGGACGTGCTGAACCGTGCCTTGGCGCAGGCGCGCTTTGACCCGAAAATCGTCGAGCGCGACCGCAACCAGAGCGAATTCACCAAGACGATCTGGGACTATCTGGACACTGCGGTATCAGACGACCGCATCACCCATGGCAATCGCGCACTGGCGCAGCATGGCGCGGTGCTGGCGCGGATCGAGGCGGAGTATGGCGTGGACCGGCATGTCATCGCCGCGATCTGGGGGCTGGAATCGGCCTACGGCAGCTTTCGCGGCGATATCCCCACCTTAGGGGCGCTGGCGACACTGGCCTATGACGCCCGGCGCGCCACGTTTTTTGAAGCAGAGCTGATTTCGGCACTGAAGATCATCGGCAACGGTGATGTGACAGTTGAAGCGATGCGCGGCAGCTGGGCAGGGGCGATGGGGCACACCCAGTTCATGCCCAGCAGCTGGTGGGCGCATGCGGTGGATTTTGACGGTGATGGGCGGCGCGATGTCTGGTCGGATGATCCGGGTGACGCATTGGCCTCGGCCGCCGCCTATCTGCGGCACTGGGGCTGGACCAGTGGCGCGCTCTGGGGGCTGGAGGTGCGTCTGCCCGACGGATTCGACTATGACCAGACCACCGAGCGGGTGAAAAAGCCTGTGACGGAGTGGTCAGCGCTTGGGGTCACGCCGATCGCGGGAGGAGCGTTGCCGGACCATGGCTTGGCGTCTGTACTGCTGCCCGGCGGGGCGCGCGGGGCGGCATTTCTGATCTTTTCCAATTTTCAGGTGATCGAACGCTACAACACCGCCGATGCCTATGTCATCGCCGTTGGCCATCTGGCCGACCGCCTGCGCGGCGGACCTGCAATTGCAGCCGCTTGGCCGCGTGACTTGCGCGCGCTTTCGCTGGTGGAGCGGATGGAGTTGCAAGAACGGCTGACCCGTGCCGGTTTTGATCCGCAAGGGGTGGATGGCCGGATCGGGCCGAACACCATTGCGGCGGTCAAGGCGTATCAGCGTGCGAACGGCATGCTGCCGGATGGCTATGCCAGTCTGGATATCCTGAACCGGCTGCGCTGAGCGGGCCCGGAAGGCGCCTCCGGGGTGAGTATCTGGCAAGCAGCAGTTCAGGGGCGCGATGCCCAGATCGGTTGCAGGTCGCCGGGCAGTGCAGTCGCACTGAACACCGCGCGGGCGATGGCGCGCGCAAGGCAGGTGGCGGCAGCGTGGCCAAGCTGGAACGTGTCGGTCAACGGGTCGGCCAGGGCGCGCGCGCCGGTGGCTGCGGCAAAGACCAGATCGCCGTCAAGCGGGGTATGCGATGGCACAATCGCGCGTGCCATTCCGTCATGCGCGGCAATGGCCATGCGCTGCGCCTGTGCCTGCGTGAGTGCCGCATCGGTGGCGACAATGGCGATTGTGGTAGACTCGCCCATCCGTTTGCGCGGCACTGGCGCGTCTTGCGGAGGGTGGCGCGGGGCGGGGCCGAGGCCGCCGAATTCATCCCCCTCTTCCCACGGGGCGGCCCAGAACTGCCGACTGTTGCCCACCGTCACCGAGCCGAGCGCATTGACTGCAACCAATGCGCCGACGGTGAGACCAGAAGGAAGGATGGCAGAGACAGAGCCTATGCCGCCTTTCCAGTTCTGCGTGGCGGCCCCATAGCCCGCGCCTGCGGTGCCAAGGATGAAATGTTGGGCAGCGGAGCGCAGGGCTCTTGCGCCAAGGTCGGCATAGGGGTTGCGCGCCCACGCCTTGTCGCCGCCGTTCAACAGGTCGAAGAGAATGGCACCCGGCACGATCGGCACCCGCTGATCCCCAACCGCAAAGCCGCGCCCCATCGCGCGCAGGGCATCTGCCACGCCAGAGCAGGCATCGAGGCCAAAGGCCGAACCGCCAGACAGCACCAGCGCGTCCACCTCTTGCACCAGCCGGTCGGGGGCGAGCAGATCGGTTTCGCGCGTTCCGGGTGCCCCACCCATCACATGCACCGCCGCGGTGAAAGGGCGCGCGGCGGTCAGCACGCTTACGCCAGAACGCAAACCCGCATCCTGCGCCTGGCCGACCAACAGGCCGGGAACATCGGTGATCAGATTGCGAAGACCAGTACGCATGGGTGAAAGGGGCCGCAAAACCCACCGTTTGGCAAGCCCTTTCGCCGCCGCCTTTCGCGTGGCAGGGTCGTCGACGGTATTACACGAGCAAGCGGGGCGGTCAGATGCAGGACGGGTTGAATCTGGCAGGGCGGCTGCTTATCGCGGTGCTGTTTGCGGGCGGGGCGGTGCAGAAGATGGCTGATCCTATCCCGGTGCAGGCAATGCTGGCGGGGGTGGGCCTGCCGGGGCTGCTGGTCTGGCCGGTGGCGGTGATCAACCTGATGGCAGCCGCGGGGCTGGTACTGGGGCCGCGCGTGGCGCTTTGGGCGCTTGGGCTGGCGGGCTATTGCCTGATAACCAGCTTTTTCCATTGGCAGCTTCGGGCGGACCCCTGGCAGGTGACGATCATGGTCAAGAACTGGTCGGTTGCCGGAGGACTGATGATCCTGGCAGCCCAGGGTCCGGGGCGATTTGTGCGGTGGCGGTGAGCGCGGAGTCTCATTGCAGAACTGCACAGTGACCGTGCGTCGGGCCTTGGCGCACGTTGCCGCCATTGCCGAGTGCGGGCCGAGGCCTTAGGTTTTGGGACAGGCCGCGACCAACCAGGATGGGAGACCACATGACCGACACCGCTTATGTTCCGCCAAAGGTCTGGACCTGGGACAAGGAAAACGGCGGGCAGTTTGCCAGCACCAACCGCCCCATTGCCGGTGCCACGCATGACAATCCCCTGCCGCGCGGAGACCACGCGTTTCAGCTGTACTCGCTGGCCACGCCCAATGGGGTGAAGGTCACCATGATGTTTGAAGAGCTGCTGGAGGCGGGGCATGCCGCCGAATATGACGCCTGGATCATCAAAATCGGGAACGGCGATCAGTTCGGGTCAGGCTTTGTGGCGGCAAACCCCAATTCCAAGATCCCGGCGCTGATGGACCATTCCGGTGATACGCCCCTGCGCGTGTTCGAATCCGGGTCGATCCTGCTGCATCTGGCGGAAAAATTCGGGGCTTTCCTGTCCACATCGGGCCCGGAGCGGACCGAGGTGATCAACTGGCTGATGTGGCAGATGGGCTCGGCCCCGTTTGTGGGCGGAGGATTCGGCCATTTCTATGCCTATGCACCAGAAAAATACGAATACCCGATCAACCGCTATGCGATGGAAACCAAGCGGCAGCTCGACGTGTTGGACCGGCAGCTGGCCGAGCATGAATTTGTGGCGGGGGACAACTATTCGATTGCCGATATGGCAATCTGGCCGTGGTACGGCGGGATGGTTCTGGGCCGCGCCTATAACGCGGCAGAGTTTCTGGATGTGGCCAGCTACAAGCACGTACTGAAATGGGCCGAAAAGATCGACGCCCGCCCAGCAGTGGTGCGCGGCCGGAAAGTCAACCGCGACTGGGGCGAACCGCACGAGCAATTGCCCGAGCGCCATTCGGCAGCGGATTTCGACAAACTGTGACCGGAGGATGATGGGAGCAGGCAGCCACGTTGGTAGGTGCAGAGCACCCGCCCTAGCCCCTTGCGGTCAAGGCTGCGCCACGGCATGGTAGCGCAGAGCCGTGGCGATGGCGTCGCCACAAGGGAAGCCTTCCCGCTGCTTGCGGCCTTGCCGCTTTCGTCCTGTACGCCGGGACCTTTCGGGGTTCCGGGCACAACGTCCGACCCCATGAATGAGGTCTGACATGGAACTGATCCGCCCGGAACACTACCGCTTGCACAATGGCGGGGCGAAGGATGCCCTGCCCTTTACGGTTTCGGAATATGAAGACCGCCTCGCCGGTCTGCGCGACATCATGGAACTGCACAGCCTTGATGCCGTGGTGCTGACAAGCATGCACAACGTGGCCTATTACTCGGGCTTTTTGTATTGCAGCTTTGGCCGGCCCTATGCCTGCGTGGTGACGAAAACTGATTGCATCACGGTAAGTGCTGGCATTGACGCGGGTCAGCCATGGCGGCGGTCGGTGGGGGACAACATCACCTATACCGACTGGACGCGCGATAACTTCTGGCGCGTCGTGGCTGGGATCACGGGCACCGACAAGGCAATTGGCTGCGAGGCGGACCATCTGACGATGGACCGGGCGGAAAAGTTGCACAGCTTCCTCAAGCCCAAGCGCGGCATGGATATCGCCCCCGCCACCATGCAGCAGCGCATGATGAAATCGCCCGCCGAGATTGCACTGATCACCCATGGGGCCAACGTGGCCGATGTGGGGGGCTATGCCATTCGCGAAGCGATCAGGGTCGGTGCTACCGAGCTGGAGATCAGCATTGCGGGCCGCGACGCGATGGAGCGGGAGATTGCCAAACGCTTCCCCGATGCCGAATACCGCGACACCTGGGTCTGGTTCCAGTCGGGGTTGAACACCGATGGCGCGCACAACCCGGTGACCAACCGCAAGCTGCGGCAAGGTGATATCCTCAGCTTGAACTGCTTTCCGATGATCTCGGGCTATTACACCGCGCTGGAACGCACGCTGTTTGTGGGAGAGGTGGACGCGGCCAGCCTGGCCGTCTGGCAGCACAACATCGACGCGCATGAATACGGCATGGGCCTGTTGCGGGCGGGCAGCACCTGCGCCGACATCACGGCCAAGATCAACGCCTTTCTGGCCGAACGTGACATGCTGCAATACCGCACCTTTGGCTATGGCCACAGCTTTGGCATCCTGTCGCACTACTATGGGCGCGAAGCTGCGCTGGAACTGCGTGAAGATATCGACACGGTGCTGGAACCGGGCATGGTGATCAGCATGGAACCGATGCTGACCATTCCGCACGGCGCACCGGGGGCTGGCGGCTACCGAGAGCATGACATCCTGGTCATCACCGAAGAGGGTGCCGAGGACATCACCAAATATCCCTACGGACCCGGGTTCAACGTGGTGGGATAAAGAAAAAGGCCGGGGAAAACCCCGGCCTTTCACTTTTACTCGAATACTTTTCAATTCTCTGACTTTTAAGCTTTCACTCGGAAACGTTGGCAGACCGAATCAAGCGCGTTTGACGAGCCGGATCAGGAACAGCAAGATTACAGCACCCAGCGTGGCCGCAATGATCGACCCGAGGATTCCTCCACCAAGGCCCAGCCCGATGGCTGGAAACAAAAAGCTTGCGATCAAGGCACCGACGATGCCAACAACGATGTTGCCCAGAAGGCCAAAGCCAAAGCCCTTGACGATCAGGCCGGCGAGCCAGCCGGCAATAGCGCCGATCAGCAGAATGATAAGAAGTGCTTCAATGGTCATCATAGTCCCTTTCTGATACCCCGCTTGCGGGTATTATGCTCACAAACTCTTGAACGGCCCAAAAGGTTCCCGGCAAAATGTCGCCGACTGCACAATTCAGCAAAGCCGCCGCTGGCCTGTCCTCCGGCCTTGATCAGACCCCCTGCAACTGCTGATCTGGTCGAACGGGAAGGCGACCCTGGGTGAGACTAACGTCGACTCAAGGGCAAAGACGCGGCGCAGGGGCCTTTCCTGCGTCCAACCCATCACAAAACCGCAACTGATGACCGATCCGGGCAGGAAATCCTGTCCGGGTCTTTCCGTTCTGCAAAACGGCATGCTAGGTAGGTGTGAATCGAATTATCAAGGCGCCCCATGTCTTTTGCTCCCCTCAGCCGCCGCAGCTTTCTATCCCTGTCCGGTTTTGCCGCCCTGTCGGCCTGTGCCCCCGCGATGCCCGGCACGGATCAGCCGATTTTTTCGGCTGGCTTCCTGCCCGGCTATGGGCCGGTGTTCGATAGTGGCTACACCCTGCCCGGTATCCCGGGCCAGTATACCCAAAGCCCGAACCGGCGGATTACCGGGCAATATCTGGGCGAGCAGGCCATCGGCACCATCGACGTCGATCCCTATTCCAAGTTTCTATATTTCGTGCGCGAAGGGGCCACTTCTGTGCGCTATCCCGTGGGTGTTGGCCGCGCCGGTCTGGCATTTGCCGGCAATGGCACCATCCAGCTGAAACGCAAATGGCCGGGCTGGACGCCGACCCGCAACATGATCCGCCGCGAGCCCGAGGTTTATGGCCCGTTTTCCGGCGGTATCCCCGGCGGTCTGCGCAGTCCTTTGGGCGCGCGGGCGCTGTACCTGTACAAAGGCGGGCGCGACACCTATTTCCGCATCCATGGCACCAATGACATGGAGTCCATCGGGAATTCCGGGTCGGCGGGCTGTATCCGCATGTTCAATCAAGACATCATCCACCTGTTCGAACTGGTGCCGATCGGCACCCCGGTCCATGTCCGCACCGAGGCCGAAGCGCTGCGGGTGGACCCCGAAAACTTCAACCGCGGCATCGACCTGCCCTCACGCACCGTCGACCCCGAACTGATCTATGGCCCAACAGCCAACACCCAGGCACCGGTATTCGACGATCCGCGTGACGGTATGCCCGCAACGGGCGGCGATAACGTTCCGCTGTAATTTCAGGCGCTGCCTCTGACATTGCTCACAGGCAGCGCGGCCACCCTTTTCTTTCGTCTGCGTCCCGGCAATAGTCCGTCGCATGACATCCACCCGCCCCCTCTGGCTGATCGCCGCCCCTGCCGTGTTTCTGGTGCTCTGGTCGGCGGGCTTTGCCATTGCCAAACTGGGGTTGGGCCACGCCGAACCCATGACCATTCTGGCGCTGCGCTACTGCCTCGTGCTGCTGGTGCTGTTGCCCTTCGTGGTCTTTATGCGTCCGCCCATGCCCGCCACCGCGCGCAGCTGGCTGGATGTGGCGGTGGTCGGCTTTCTGATTCAGGTCAGCTATTTCGGACTGTGCTATCTGGCGTTCAAATCCGGGGTTTCAGCGGCTGGGGTGGCGATTGTGGTCTGTCTGCAACCCATCCTTGTGGCGCTGATCGCCCCGCGCTTTGTGGGCGAAGTGGTCAGCCGCCGGGCATGGATTGGCCTTGGTCTTGGGTTGGCCGGGGCTTTGGTCGTCATTCTGGCCCGGGCGCAGGTGCAGGCAGAAAACCCATGGGGGCTGCTTCTGGCGGTCGGCGGTTTGTTCGGGATCACCGCAGGCACGCTCTATGAAAAGCGGTTTGGCATCAGTCTGCACCCCGTCACGTCAAACCTGATCCAATACGCGGTGGGGGCCGCCTTCACCCTGCCAGTCGCCCTGCTGACCGAAAGCCAGGACATTTCCTGGGACGCCGAATTCATCGCCGTGATGGCCTATCTGGTGATCGGCAATTCGCTGCTGGCCATGTCGCTGCTGCTGGCGATGATCCGCGTGGGCGAGGTGAGCCGGGTCTCGGCCCTGTTCTACCTTGTGCCCGCCATGTCGGCGCTGTTCGCCTGGCCCCTGCTGGGAGAGGCGATGCCGCCGATGGCCTGGGCCGGCATGGCATTGGCGGGTGCCGGAGTGGCGATGGTCAGCCGCAAGGCCAAGCCCGCCTAGACCCGGATCACATAATCCTTCAGCGTCGTTTCCAACACCTCCCACACGCCGGCGAACCCGGGGCGGATGATCAGACTGTCGCCGCCGCGCAGATGTGTCTCAGATCCATCCTCACCGCGCAGGATCGAATGGCCGGACAGGATGCGGATGTACTCCCATTCCACATAAGATACCCGCCACGCGCCGGGGGTGGATTGCCACATTCCGCAATAGAGCCCGTCCACCTCTTCGAGGTTCCAGGTGGTATGCACCGGATCACCCGACACCAGCTTGGCCGGGTCCGGTCTTTCCTCTTCGGCCGCGGTTGCGTCGCGGGTAACGCGTTCGATCAGGGACATAGCGGCCTCCGGCTCTCTGTGCTGCTGCCATGGGGCACAGCCGTTGCCGCGCCGTCAAGCCCGCGCACCGCCCCCTCTGCCCGATGTGCCGCAGTGCGGCGCAATATTCTTGCGCATCGCGGCGCGGTCATGCACTGATGTCAGGCAGTTTAAGGACGCCCGGATGACAGGGCGTCACAGGCAGGAGACGATCATGAGCGCCACATCCCCCGTCCGCCCGGTTCTGCCGCCCGATATCACGGCCCGCAAGGGCGGTCAGCCGCTGGTGATGCTCACCGCCTATACCACGCCGATGGCGCGTCTGGTCGATCCTCATTGTGACGTCGCACTGGTGGGCGATTCCCTAGGTATGGTGTTGCACGGCCTGCCCTCGACCATCGCTGTGACGATGGAGATGATGATCCTGCATGGCCGGTCAGTGGTGCGCGGGTTGTCAAAGGCGATGCCAGTCATCGACATGCCCTTTGGCAGCTATGAGGAAAGCCCGCAGCAGGCCTTCCGCAACGCCGCGCGCCTGATGGCCGAAACCGGCGCGCCTTCTGTCAAGCTGGAGGGCGGCGTGCACATGGCGGAAACCATCGCATTTCTGACAGCCCGCGGAGTGCCGGTGATGGCGCATATCGGCCTGACACCGCAGTCGGTGAACACCTTGGGCGGCTACAAGGTGGTGGGCCGCGACGCAGAGGCCGCCAAGGTGATGGCCAACGCAAAGGCCTGCGAGTCGGCGGGGGCCTTCGCCATCGTGCTGGAAAAAGTGCCGCAAGGTCTGACAGGCCAGATCACGGCGGCTCTGCGCATTCCCACCATCGGCATCGGGGCCGGGGTCGATTGTGACGGGCAGGTGCTGGTGATCGACGACATGCTGGGCCTCTTTACCGATTTTCGGCCCAAGTTCGTCAAACGTTATGCCGAACTGGGCAAGCTGGCCGATGAAGCCATCGCCTCTTACGCCGCAGAGGTGCGCGCCCGCGCCTTCCCCGGCCCCGAACATGCCTTCGCCGATGTCCTTCCTGCGAAAGCCAAGCCGTGACCTTGCCCACAATCGTCCGCACCGTCGCCGATCTGCGCGCCCATACCCGTGCCTGGCGCGCGGCAGGCCAGACCATTGGCGTTGTCCCCACCATGGGCGCGCTGCACGACGGCCATCTCAGCCTTGCCCGCGCGGCACGGCGCGAGTGTGACCGGGTCATCACCACCATTTTCATCAACCCGATGCAGTTCAACAACCCCGATGACCTGCTGAAATACCCCCGCACCGAAGCGGCGGATGCCACCCTGCTGGCCACCGTACCTGTCGATCTGATCTTCGCCCCGACACGAGAGGAGGTCTACCCCGAGGGGTTCAAGACCGTGGTCTCGGTCGCAGGCGTGTCGGAACCGCTGGAGGGGCGGATGCGGCCAGGCCATTTCGACGGCGTGGCCACTGTGGTTACCAAACTGTTTGGCATGACCCTCGCCGACCGGGGCTACTTTGGCCAGAAAGACTGGCAGCAACTGCAGGTGGTGCTGCGGCTGGTGCGCGACCTGAATCTGGCGGTGCAGATCGTCGGCTGCGAAACGATCCGCGAAGCAGACGGGCTGGCCATGTCGTCGCGCAACGTTCGGCTGACACCGGATGGGCGGGCGAAAGCAGGGGTGCTGTATCGCGCCATCACCACGGCGGCGGATGATATCCGCGCCGGGCAATCAGACCGGATGGCCATCCGTGAAGCGGCGGAAGCGATCCGCGCCGCCGGGTTCGAACGGGTGGAGTATATCGAACTGCGCGATGCCGCCACCCTGATGCCCTCAGACGATCCAGCCAGCCCGCGCCGGATGCTGGCCGCCTGTTGGCTGGATGGGGTCCGGCTGATCGACAATATCCCGGTCTAGGGCGCTATCGCACCCTGCCGGGCACAGGCGTTCACCCATGACGCATCGCCCTCTGGCGCATCATCTGTTCTCGAATATCCCGTGGACTGGGGCACAGCCCCGGTCCACATTCAACAACTTGCGCGCCTCAGATCCCGGCGAACTGCCCGTAGGCCCCTTGCGAAAACACCAGCGGCGCGCCCTCTCGGTAGGCCGCGCGCAGCACGCGCCCCACCACGATCAGGTGATCCCCTCCGTCATGGGTGGCGTGTTGTACGCATTCAAACCGGGCCAGCGCGCCGTGGATCAGCGGCACGCCTTCGACATTCAGCTCATGGCTCAACCCGTGGAAGCCTGCCCCATCGCGGCCGAACCGGGGCAGCCAGTCGGCATGGGCCAGATCGAGCACATGGATTGCATAGTGCTGCGCCTGCGCGAACGGCACAAAGCGGCTGGAGGATTTCGCCGGCGACCACAACACCAGCGGCGGGTCCAGCGACACAGCGGCAAAGCTGTTGGCGGTAAAACCCATCGGCCCTGCGGCGGCGGCGCAGGTCACTACGGTCACCCCGGTCGCAAAGCGGCCCAGGGCATCGCGGAACGCGCGCGGGTTGTCAGCGGGGCCGAACACCAGATCTGTCATCAAGATTCCATCACAATTGGCCGTCTGTCCTTACGGCACTTCACGCTCTATGGCGTGGGTATAGAGCTCGAACCACGTCTGGCGATCCATTTCAACACGGCAGGCATCGGAAAGATGTGCAATGCGCTCAAGGCTGTTGGTGCCCATCACCGGCATGATGCGCGCCGGATGGCGCAACAACCAGGCCACCGCCACCGCCGACCAGTCGGTGCCCTGTTCCGCCCCGATCCGGTGCAGCGCGGTGCGCAACGGGGTTTGCGACGCTGACAGCAGGGTACCGCCGGCCAGCGGGCTCCACGCCATCAGGGGGTGACCCTGACGCTGATGAAAGGCGATGTCGCCATTGGTCAGGGCGGCATTCGCAATCAGGTTGAGTTCGATCTGGTTGGTCCGCAAGGGCGTGGTCATCCCTGATTGCAGCAGATCAAAATCCCATGGACGAAAGTTCGACACGCCCACGGCCAGCACCTTGCCCGAGGCCACAAGCGCATCCAGCGCCGCCCCGGTCTCGATATTGTCAATCAGCGGATCTGGGCGGTGGATCAACAGCAGGTCGATCCGGTCAGTCGCCATGGCGCGCAAGCTTGCCTCGACCGAGGCCGTGATATGCGCAGCAGAGGTGTCGTAATACTTCACCCTTGCCGCAGCATGGCGGCCAGCGGGGGCGATGATATCGCATTTGGTGACAATCTCGATCTGGTCGCGCAACGCCGGGGCGGCCTTCAGGGCCGCACCAAAGATCGCCTCGGCGGTGTAACCGCCATAAATGTCGGCCTGATCCATCGTGGTGATGCCTTGCGCAAGGCACGCCTCTACTTTGGCTTGCACATGCGCAGGCGAGGTATCGGCATCATCCCCAAGCCGCCACATGCCATAGACAAGACGCGAGAGGGAGACTTCGGGCGAAAGGGCGATCTTTTCCATCAGCGGCGGGGTCCGTTTCCTAAAGGGGTGGCCGGGGTGCTGGCGGGCACGCGGCCATATTCATGCGGCAAAGAGCAGGTTTTCAGCTGAGGCAGCACCTTGGTGCCGAAATGGTCACATTCATCAAGATGGGGATAGCCCGAAAAGATGAAAGCCCGGATGCCCATTTTGCGGTACTCCTCAATCTGGCTTAGCACCTGGTCGGCGGAGCCGACCAGCGCAGCGCCACAGCCCGACCGCGCCCGGCCGATACCGGTCCACAGGTGCGGCTCGGTATAGCCGAACTGATCGGCCAGGTCGCGGGCGCGGGCCTGATGCGCGACACCCAGAGATATGGAATCATGCGCCCGGTCACGGATCAGCTTGCCGTATTCATCATCCAGTTTGCTGGCGATATGTTCGGCGTATTCCCGCGCCTCGGCCTCGGTGTCGCGCACAATCATGTGCACCCGCAAGCCGTAATCCAGCGTCCGGCCATGGGCGGCGGCGCGGGCATGCACGTCGCGCATTCGCTGTGCCAGCATGTCCTTGGTTTCGGGCCACATGAGGTAGACATCACACTGCGCGCCGCACAGTTCCAGCGCATCGGGCGAATAGCCGCCGAAATACAGCAAAGGCCCGCCATTCTGCTGATAAGGCCGTGCCGGGTCGGCACTGACCTTGCTGATCTGATAAACCTCGCCTGCGTATTCGATATGGTCCTGTGTCCAGGCCTGCCGCAGAATCTCCACCACCTCATGGCTGCGCCTGTACCGAAAGGCGCTTGGAGCGACCTCGCCCGGGAAATCGGAACTGATGACATTCAGCGTCAGCCGCCCTTGCAGCATATGGTCCAGCGTGGCCACGGTGCGGGCCAGCATCACCGGCTGCATCTCGCCGCAGCGGATGGCGGCCAGAAAGTTGATGCGCTCGGTGAGCGGCGCGCAACCGGCGACGAAAGACAGCGTATCCTGCCCCACCTGATAGGAGGACGGGCACAGGATGTTGCGAAAGCCGTGACCTTCGGCGCGTTTCACGATCCCGGAACAATGGTCCCAACTGGAGCGAAGGGCCGGGTCTGGCACGCCCAGATATGCGTAATCATCCGAGCACAGCGCCGCGAACCAGCTGACCTCGCTCGCCTGCAGATCGGCCGAGGTGACGGGCACCACTGTCATGACGTTTTCCTCCCTGAAAACCCGCGCGCAAGACTCACGTTTTTCCTTGCGTATCATCGGGAATGTTATAGATCAATCCTGTATCAATATACGTAATTCTTACGGCTATCCAATGTCATCCCCCGGCGCACTGCCCCTCTATCTGCAAACCAGCGAGCTTCTGATCCGTGACATCGCGGCGGGGCGGTTGATGGATGGCGAACGCCTGCCGCCCGAGCGCGACATGGCGGCGGGTCTGGGAATTGCCGTGGGCACCTTGCGTCAGGCGCTGAAAGAGCTGGCGGCAAAGGGGCTGGTGGAGAGGATACAGGGGTCGGGCAATTACATCCGCACCAAGGCGGACCCGTCCTCGGTCTATGCGCTGCTGCGGATCGAACTGCTGGAAGGCGGCGGTCTGCCCACCGCCCGCGTGCTGTCGGTGGACCGGCTGCCGAAAGACCCCGCCCTGCCCGCTTTTGGCACCAGCGATGAAGGCCACCGCATCCGCCGTCTGCGCTTTTTGTCGGGCGTGGTGGCGGCGGTGGAAGAAATCTGGTTGGACGGCGCGCTGATCGACAGGATCGCGCCGCAGGATCTGTCGGACTCGCTCTATCTGTTCTATCGCCAGCACCTGAACCTGTGGATCGCGCGGGCCGAAGACCGGATCGGCCTTGGCCCTTTGCCGCAATGGGCCCCGGCAGAGTTTCCGCACCCGCCCGGCACGCCGCTGCCGATGATCACCCGCATTACCAAAGCTCAGGACGGCCAATCAGTCGAGGCGTCCTTTACCTGGTACGACCCTGACCGCGTGGCGTATGTGGCCCGCCTGAAATGAGGCTGTTATGGAACTGAGATACGGTATCATTGGCTGCGGCATGATGGGGCAAGAGCATCTGCGCAACATCGCCCTGATCGACGGGGCCAGCGTGGCCGCGATCTTCGAGCCGGACCCGGCGATGCGGGCGCAGGCGGCGGAACTGGCACCCGGGGCGAGGATGCTGGACAGCGTGGCCGCTGTGGTGGCGCATCCGGCGGTGACCTGCCTGCTGATCGTGTCGCCCAATCATATGCATCTGGCGCAGATGGAAGAGATCGCGGCGATCCGGCCCTTGCCGATACTGTGTGAAAAGCCGCTGTTTACCGACCCTGCCGATGCCCCGCGGCTCGCGGCATTGCGCGCAGCCTATCCGGCACCGATCTGGGTGGCGATGGAATACCGCTACATGCCCCCGGTAGCGCATCTGATCGCGCAGGCACCGGTGGCGACGGGTGGCATCAAGATGCTGACCATTCGCGAGCACCGCTTTCCCTTTCTTGAAAAAGTCGGCGACTGGAACCGCTTCAACCGCAACACTGGCGGCACTCTGGTGGAAAAATGCTGCCATTTCTTTGACCTGATGCGGCTAATCGCCGGCTGCAATCCGGTGCGGGTGATGGCATCGGCGGGTCAGGCGGTGAACCATCTGGACGAGCGCTATGGCGGGCAGACCCCCGACATCTGGGACAACGCCTATGTAATTGTAGACTTTGAAAACGGGCTGCGCGCCATGCTGGAGCTGTGCATGTTTGCCGAAGGCGCGCGCTTTCAGGAAGAGATTTCGGCGATTGGACCCTTGGGCAAGATTGAATGTCTTGTCCCGGGTCCGGGCCGGTTTTGGCCCATCCATCTGGGTGCCCCGCCGGTGCCGCAGGTGATCATCAGCCCGCGCAGCCCCAAAGGCCCTCTGGTGCTCGACGTGCCGGTAGACCCCGCGCTGCTGGCGGCGGGGGATCACAATGGCAGCACATTCTATCAACATCAGGGCTTTGCCCGCGTGGTGCGCGACGGGCAGACCCCAGAGGTCAGCCTGCTGGATGGCTGGTGGGCCGTGGCCATTGGCATGGCGGCACAGGAAAGTGCCGCAACCGGGAGGGTGGTTGACCTGACCCGCGCCGCCTACGCACCAACCGCTGCGCAAGGCCACCAGCAGTGATCTGATTGCGCCTCCGCGAAGGGCGGGGGCAAGCCGTTTGTTCGGAGGCTTTGCCCCCGTCGCGCTGCGGATGCGCCCGGGGTCAACCGGCGCGCACCGGCGCACAACTCCCCCGGAGTATTTGGAAAAGCTGCACAACCAAAGGCTGGGCGGGCAGTTCCTGCTTGCATCTTACCCCTTAAATCTGTTCCCTGCGGCCCAGACTTGCGGGAGACGATGATGACGGTTTTGAAGCTGAATGATGGAAACCGGATTCCGGCGCTTGGGCTTGGTATCTGGCAGATTCCGGCAGATCAGACCGGGCGCATCGTGTCTTCGGCGATCGGGATGGGCTATACCCTGATCGACGGGGCGGCGATCTATGGCAATGAAGACGGCCTCGGACAGGGTGCGCGCGACAGTGGGGTGGCGCGCGAACAGCTGTTTGTGACCACAAAGATCTGGAACGACCGTCAGGGCCATGACGAAACCCTGCGCGCCTTTGACGAGTCGGCTGCGCGTCTGGGGACGGATCCGGACCTGCTCCTGATCCATTGGCCCTGCCCTGCCAAGGGCCTGTATCTGGACACCTGGCGCGCGATGATACGGCTGCGCGACGAAGGGCGGGTCAAGTCCATCGGCGTGTCGAACTTCATGGGCGACCATCTGGAACGCCTGATCGGCGAAACCGGGGTGACTCCGGTGCTGAACCAGATCGAGCTGCATCCGGCCTTTCAGCAGACCGAACTGCGCGCGCTGCATGACCGGTTGGGCATTGTCACCCAGTGCTGGACACCGCTTGGCAAGGGCCAGTCGTTTGATGCGGCCCCGGTGCGGGCGGTCGCAGAGCGCACGGGCAAGACCCCGGCACAGGTGATCTTGCGCTGGCATGTGCAGCTTGGTTGTTCGGTCATCCCGCGCAGCACCAACGCCGGACGGCTGGCGGAAAATCTGGATGTGTTCGATTTCAGCCTGACCGATGCGGAAATGGCCGCCATGGGTACACTGGACGCCGGTACCCGCGTCGGGCCAGACCCGATGCAGTTCGGCTAGGATTTCTTAGCAGTCGCCCTTCCTTGTGGGCTGATCCGCCAGCATGATTGTGCGGATCACAAAACAGCATTTGACGCGACCCTGGTCCGGGCACATCTTCGCGCCCCGGACAGGAGTGTGGACATGACCCCGACAAAGGCCCCGATCATCACCCCGGTCCTGATCGCAGGATGCGTGATCCTGATGCTGGGCTTTTCAATCCGAGCCAGTTTCGGGGTGTTCCAGATTCCCATCGCCGAAGAGTTTGGCTGGGCACGGGCCGAATTCTCGCTGGCCATTGCAATACAGAACCTGGCCTGGGGCATCGGCCAACCGCTGTTCGGCGCATTGGCCGAGCGATTTGGCGACCGCAAGGCCATTGTCGCGGGCGCACTGACATATGCCACCGGGCTGGTTCTATCATCCTTTGCCGTCACACCGGGCCAGCATCAGGTGCTGGAAATTCTGGTGGGGTTTGGCATTGCGGGCACCGGCTTTGGCGTGGTGCTGGCAGTGGTGGGGCGGGCCGCAGCGCCCGAACACCGGTCGATGACATTGGGCATCGCCACCGCCGCCGGGTCGATGGGGCAGGTGTTCGGGGCACCTTTGGCCGAATTCCTGTTGCAGTCCTACAGCTGGCAAGAGGTGTTCGTGATCTTTGCCGGGCTGATCCTGTGCAGCCTGTTTGCCCTGCCCTTCATCCGCTCGCCCCATGTGGCAACCCGGGCAGAGCTGGAGGAAAGCATGGGCACCGTCCTGACCCGCGCCTTCAAGGACCCATCCTTCAGCCTGATTTTCCTGGGGTTCTTCAGCTGCGGCTATCAACTGGCGTTCATCACCGCACATTTCCCGGCCTTTGTGACCGAGCTTTGTGGACCGATTGATCCAGCGGGTACGCTGGCGGGCATGGGGATCACCACGACGTCCGCGCTGGGGGCGGTGGCGATTGCGGTGATCGGGCTGGCCAATATTGCGGGCACGCTGACGGCAGGCTGGCTGGGCAAGCGCTATACCAAGAAATACCTGCTGACCGGCATTTATGTGGCGCGCACCATTGCCGCCGCCGCCTTTATCCTGATGCCGATCACGCCCGGGTCCGTGCTGATCTTTTCTGCGGTGATGGGGTCGCTTTGGCTTGCGACCGTGCCGCTGACGTCTGGCCTTGTCGCGCACATTTACGGGCTGCGCTATATGGGTACGCTTTACGGCTTTGTGTTCCTGTCGCATCAGATCGGCGGGTTTCTGGGTGTCTGGTTGGGCGGCAAGATGTATGACATCACCGGTGACTACACGCTGGTCTGGTGGATCGGCGTGGGGGTGGGCGCGTTTTCAGCCATCGTCCACCTGCCGATCCGGGAAAAGCCGCTGGTTGCACTGCCCGCCTGAAGCCGGGTCCGGCTGAGCGCGGCGACTGTTATCATTGCGCAAAGGTGGGCAGACCGCTGCCGCCGGTCATTGCAAAAAGCCCTGATCCGAGCCAGTTGACCCGCCTGCGCGACCCTGCGATGGTCGCCCGCCACGAAAGAGGAACATCAGATATGCGTGCCGGAATTGCTGCCCTTCTGGGGGCTTACGTCCTCAGCCAGTTTTACCGTGCCTTCCTGGCGGTGCTGACCCCGGTGCTGGACCGCGACTTGGGGGCCACGGCCAGCGATCTTGCCGCCGCCTCTGGCCTGTGGTTTCTGGCCTTCGCCGTGATGCAGATCCCGGTTGGTGAGGCGCTGGACCGTGTTGGCCCGCGCCTGACCTCTGCGGCGCTCATGGCCGTCGGCGCGGTCGGGGCGGTGATCTTTGCCATGGCGACCGGACCGGGGGCGATCAAGCTGGCCATGGTGCTGATCGGGGTCGGCTGTTCGCCGGTGCTGATGGCGTCCTATTACATCTTCGCGCGCAGCTATGCGCCTGCCGTCTTCGGCACTCTGGCCGGGGCCACGGTGGGCATCGGCAATCTGGGCAACATCGGCGCATCGCTGCCACTGTCGATGGCGGTCGAGGCTCTGGGATGGCGGGCGTCGCTCTGGGGTCTGGCCGCGATTACGGCGCTGGT
Source organism: Pseudotabrizicola sediminis (assembly GCF_004745575.1). Lineage (GTDB taxonomy): Bacteria > Pseudomonadota > Alphaproteobacteria > Rhodobacterales > Rhodobacteraceae > Pseudotabrizicola > Pseudotabrizicola sediminis. Next base: position 20,274 of record NZ_RPEM01000004.1, read on the forward strand.
GGCACTGGCGATCCTTGCCCTGCTGCGCGACCCGCCCCGCACCGCGGGGGGGCAGAAGGGCAGCCTGCTCGACCTGTTGCGCATGCCGGCGCTTTGGCCGATGCTGATCATGATGGCGGTCTGCTATGCGCCTGCCGCGTCCATCCGCGGCCTTTGGGTAGGGCCGCTGTTTCGCGATGTGTTCGGGGCCGATGCCGCCTGGATTGGGCAGGTCAGCCTGATCATGGGGCTGGCCATGGTGGCTGGCAGCTTTGCCTATGGCCCGCTGGAACGTGCGCTTGGCACCCGCAAATGGCTGATCATGGGGGGAAATGGCATCGTACTTGCCTGCCTTGTCGGCCTGTGGCTGTCGCCGCAAAGCCCTACCCTGACCATCGCCCTGTTGGCGGGGGTCGGGTTTGCCGGGGCGTCTTTTCCCATGGTCATCGCTCATGGCCGTGCTTTTATCCCGGCGCATCTGACCGGCCGGGGCGTCACCCTGCTCAACCTGTTCGGCATCGCACCCGTGGGCCTGTTGCAACTCGCCACCGGCCGCATCCATGCCACCACACCCGCAGACCCCGCATCGGCCCCCACCGCCGCCATCTTCGGCTTTATTGCCCTGTTCCTTGCCGCTGGCCTTGTCGTGTACGCCTTTTCGCGAGACCGCACCGACTGATCTCATTGTTCATAAATATCCCGGGGGTGTGGGGAAGCGCCCCCACTCTTTCTTTATCAACACTTCCCCCTGCCCCCCCTTTGCGGTAGGACGCAGCGTCGTTTGACGCATGGAGGGCCGGATGGGCTATAGAGTCGTTGTCGTGGGCGCGACGGGGAATGTGGGCAAGGAAATGCTCAACATCCTCGCCGAGCGTGAATTTCCCGTGGATGAGATCACCGCACTTGCCAGCCGCAAGTCGTTGGGGACTGAAGTTTCCTTTGGCGACAAGACCCTCAAGACCAAGGATCTGGACACATTCGACTTTACCGGATGGGACATTGCGCTGTTTGCCATCGGGTCGGATGCGACCAAGATCTATGCACCCAAGGCCGCAAGCCAGGGTTGCGTGGTGATCGATAACTCGTCGCTTTACCGCTACGATCCCCAGATTCCGCTGATCGTGCCAGAAGTGAACGCTGATGAGGTGGTGCACTACAAGAACAAGAATATTATCGCCAACCCCAACTGCTCGACCGCGCAGATGGTCGTGGCGCTGAAGCCGCTGCATGACCGTGCCCGGATCAAGCGCGTGGTGGTCGCGACCTATCAGTCGGTGTCGGGCACCGGCAAGGAAGCGATTGACGAGCTGTGGAACCAGACCAAGGGCATCTATGTGCCGGGTCAGGAAGTGGCCCCCAGTGTCTACCCCAAGCAGATCGCCTTCAACGTGATCCCTCATATCGACGTCTTCCTCGACTCCGGTGACACCAAGGAAGAATGGAAGATGGTGGTGGAAACCAAGAAGATCCTTGATCCCAAGATCAAGGTCACGGCCACCTGCGTGCGCGTGCCGGTGTTTGTCGGCCATTCCGAGGCGATCAACATCGAGTTTGAAGATTACCTTGACTGGGAAGAGGCCACCGACATCCTGCGCGAAGCGCCGGGCGTGCTGGTGATCGACAAGCGCGAAGCCGGTGGATACATCACGCCCATCGATTGCGTGGGCGAATATGCCACCTATGTCAGCCGAATCCGGCAGGACGAGACGGTTGAAAACGGCCTGAACATCTGGGTTGTGTCCGACAATCTTCGCAAGGGTGCGGCGCTGAACGCGGTGCAGATCGCCGAAGTTCTGGGCCAGCGGTGCCTGAAAAAGGGCTGAGGCCTACAGCCTGAAGCACATAAAGCCCGCCTTCCGGCGGGCTTTTTCATGGCCGCCCCACTGGGCGCGGTCAGAACCGCTCGGCCCGCAGCACTTCGCAATCGCTGACTGAAACCACGCCGATATGCCGCTCGACCACGGTGAACGCGGCATCCAGCAGGTTGCCCAACCGCTCCGGCCTTATCAGGCAAACCACGGCAACCATCCCGCCGCGCCCGACCTGGCCCTCCCGCGTCCATTCACCCGACCGGCCCGACCCGCCCAACACCGGCAAGACGGTGTAGCCCGTCACACCTGCCCGGGTCAGCGCATCGGTCAGGCGGCCCTGCATCGGGGCCTCGATGATGATCTCGACGCGCTTTGCGGCATGTGTCTGCATCGGTCAGCCTCCGGTCACGGCCTGGGCCACGGCAACATAGGCCGGAATCCCAAGCGTCAGGTTAAACGGAAATGTTACCCCCAGCGAGAGGGTCAGATAGATCGACGGGTTGGCTTCGGGCAGGGCCACCCGCATCGCGGCGGGCACTGCGATGTAGCTGGCCGATGCCGCCAGCACCATCATCAGCGCGACACCCCCGGTGGACAGCCCAAGCAGCAGCCCCGCCGCCAGCCCGGCCAGCGCGCCCACCAGCGGCATCACCACGCCAAACACCAGCGCCCCCGCAGTCAGCACCCCGCGCGACGCGCGCAGGCCCCGCCCGGCAACCAGCCCCATATCCAGCAGGAACAGACACAACACACCCTGAAATGGCGACACGATGAAGCTTTCGATCCGCACCATGCCGTCCTGCCCCGTCACCATACCGATCACAAAAGACCCGACCAGCAGCACGATAGACCCGTTCAGCAGGATTTCGCGCCACAGATCGGCATCCATGCGCTGCGCGCCACTGCCCGCACGACTGACCAGCCACAGCGCCGAGATGATCGCCGGTGCCTCCATCGCGGCGGCGACGGCAACCATATAGCCTTCGGACGCAATGCCTTGCGAAGTCAGCACCGACGCCGCCGTGACAAAGGTGACAATCGAGATTGATCCGTAGTGCGCCGCCACTGCAGCCGCATCGGTGACCGACAAACCCGTCAGCCCGCGCAGCAGGCCAAAGGCAACAAAGGGCAGCGCAAAGGACAGCATCACCCCGGCCAGCAGCGCCGAGATCAGCCCCCCATCAACCCCGTGGTCCGCCACAGCGACCCCGCCCTTGAAGCCAATCGCAAACAGAAGATAAATCGACAAAGCCTTGGCCGCTGCCTCGGGCACCGTCAGCTCTGACCGTGCCAATGCGGCGAACAGCCCCAGTGCAAAGCACAGGATCATGGGTGACAGCAGGTTATCTGCCGCCAAAGAAAGAATGTCCTGCATGGATGTGCCCCCGTTGGCGGCGATATGGGAAACGTTTAGGCTATGACAAGGTCAGACCGCAACAAATCCGCGCAGCGGATCATAATGCTCCAGGGTCCCTTCGCCGGTGTCGTTCCACAGCCCGTGCAACGTCAGCCGGTCATCGGTGACCGCGTCACGCACAAACGGAAAAGTCATCAGATTTTCCAGACTGACCAGCACCGCCTCTTTTTCCAGCGCGCGCGGGCGGTCGGCGTCGGGCAGGTCGCGCACGCGCTCGAATCCAGGGCGAAGAATGTCCATCCAGCGCCCGACGAAGGATGTCTTCTCCTCCAGCGCCGGGGCATGACCCATACACATATCGTGGCACCCCTTGACCCCGCCACAATTGGAGTGCCCCAGCACCACGATATGCGCGACGCCAAGCGAGGTCACCGCATATTCCACCGCCGCCGAGGTGCCGTGATAGGTACCGTCGGGCGAATAGGGTGGCACCAGATTGGCGACATTGCGGTGAATGAAAAACTCGCCCTCATCCGCACCAAAGATCGAGGTCACATGCACCCGGCTGTCGCAGCAGGAAATCACCATGGCGCGCGGATGCTGCCCGCTGGCAGCCAGACGGCGGAACCAGGCCCGGTTATCCTGATAGGTCGTTGCACGCCAGCCATGAAACCGCTGGATCAGATAACTGGGAAGGGGGCGGGCTGCATCCATGCCTATGGTACTCCGGAAATGGGCGAGACCCAGATAGGCCGCAATTGCAGAAAATTCGAGAGGGATAATTCCGCAGCTGCAACCTTTTCTTCAACGAAACAGGCGCAGCCTGCCCTCGGGTGTGTAACAAAGGGTGTGGGCCATGCAGGCTGACAATGTGGTGCGGCTTCGTCCGCTGGAACGACTGCGGCAGGATGGCGGGCCGATCGCCACGATTTACCGGAATCTGGGCGCAGAGTCGGCCGAACGGGTGGTCACCCGTGCCTTGGGCGAGGTAGCGCTAACCATGGCGGGACTGGCCAATCAGGTGCGGGCGCATGACATGGCCGATCTGTCACGCCATCTGCGCCGCCTGCAGCTTATGGCTGAAAATCTGGGCATGGTTTCGCTTTCGCTGGTCGCCGGAGATGCGCGCTCTTGCCTGGCCTCGGGTGATTCGACGGCTTTTTCTGCGGTCTGGGGGCGGCTGATCCGCATTGCCGAAGCCTCGCTCGCCCCGGACAAGACCTTGCTTGACCGCTCATTGCTTTAGCGGGGGCTTGCAGGCAGCGTGGGAACGGCTAGGCTTTGGTGACTCAGAAGGAGCCGCCCTATGCCTCCCCCGTTCACCCCTCTGCCCGCCTTTGCCCCTGCGGGTAATGCGTCATTGGCCTTGCATGTCGTCTCCCCTGATGACCTGCCGGACTGGCTGTCGGGGCCGGGGCTGACCTGGAAGGGATGGTTGGATGCCACGCAGTTCAGGGCGGCCTTGGGCGACCTGCGCCTGCTGCCCGGGGCGGATGGGCTTGCCGGGGCGGTCATCGGCAGCGGCACCAAAACCGCGCGCGCACAGGGGCGCTTTGGGCTGGCCAAGGCCGTCGCCACCCTGCCGCCGGGCGACTGGCACCTGTCGGGCAGCCTGACCGAGGCCGCTGCGAAAGAGGCTGTACTGGGCTGGCTGCTGGCCAGCTACCGCTTTGACCGTTATCGCCCCGGCAAGACGCCAGCCGCGCTGCCGCGCCTTAAACTTCCGGACGGGCTGGATGGCGATAGCCTGCTGGCGATGGCTGCGGGCGAATACCTGACCCGCGACCTGATCAACACCCCTGCCAATGACATGGGCCCGGATGACTTGCAGGCCGCTTTCTTTGCCTTGGCGCAAGAGTATGGGGCTGCCGCCACGGCCATTGTCGGCGATGATCTGCTGGCGCAGAATTTCCCGATGATCCACGCCGTGGGCCGCGCGTCACCCCGCGCGCCGCGTCTGCTCGACATGCGCTGGGGCAACGCAGGGCCACAATTGACGCTTGTGGGCAAGGGAGTGTGCTTTGACACCGGTGGGCTGGACCTGAAGCCATCGGCCGGCATGCTGTTGATGAAAAAGGATATGGGCGGAGCTGCCACGGTCATGGGCCTTGCGTTGATGATCATGCGGCTTGGTCTGCCGCTACGGCTGCGCGTGCTGGTGCCGGCGGTGGAAAACAGTGTTTCCGGAGCGGCGATGCGCCCGCGCGATATCCTGACCTCACGCCGCGGCCTGACGGTCGAGGTCAACAACACCGATGCCGAGGGCCGGTTGATCCTGGCCGACGCCCTCACCTTTGCCAGCGAGGAAGACGGCGCGACGATTATCTCGATGGCCACGCTGACCGGGGCGGCCCGCGTGGCGGTGGGGCCGGATCTGGCACCCTATTTCACCGATGATCCCGTCATGGCCACGGCGATTGCCGCCGGAGCGGCGGCGGGGTTCGATCCGGTCTGGCGCCTGCCGTTCTGGGATGCCTATGAGCCGATGATCGAACCGGGCATCGCCGATCTGGACAATGCGCCCTCGGGCGGCTTTGCCGGGGCGATCACGGCGGCGCTGTTCCTGCGCCGCTTTGCCGGCAACACGCGCTATGCGCATTTCGACATTTACGGCCACACGCCCGCCGACTTGCCCGCGCGGCCAAAGGGTGGGGCCGGTCAGGGGGCGCGGGCGGTGCTCCATGCGCTGCCCGACATGCTGGGCTTGTGATGGACCGGCGCACCACCCCGTTTTCAGGCCGGTTTGCCCTGCCCTCGTTGCGCGGTCAGGTCGAGGCGACCTTTACCGAAGGTGAGGCGGCGACTGTCAAAGTGCCGATTGCCGATCTGCTGGCCCATCCGGGCGGGGCACGCGACCGGCAACTGCTGTTGGGTGATGCGGTCACCGTAATAGACCTGCAGGACAACCACGCCTTTGTGCAGGCGACCAAGGACGGCTATTGCGGCTGGCTGAAGGCAGCGGCCATCGGCCCGGCCATGACGCCCACTCACTGGGTGGGTGCCAGATCCAGCCATCTGTATTCCAGGCCAAAGGTGCAGGCCCCCGAACGAGACGCGCTTCCGTTCGGCGCGCTGCTGAGCGTATCCCGCCTTGATGGCGGCTTTGCCGAAACACCATTTGGCTTTGTACCGCTGACCCATCTGCGCGGTCTGAACGACTGCCCGGATGACCCTGTTGCTGTGGCCGAGACCTTTATCGGTGCGCCCTATCTTTGGGGCGGAAACTCGGCATCGGGAATTGACTGTTCCGGGCTGGTGCAGGTGGCGATGCTGGCCTGCGGTCTGCCTTGCCCCGGCGACAGTGACCAACAGCAAAGCCTCGGTCAGGATCTGGCTGACACTCTCCCCATGCGGCGCGGAGATCTGATGTTCTGGGCCGGGCACGTCGCTTGGGTCGTCGATGCGCGGCGGATCCTGCATGCCAACGGCCACACGATGACGGTGGCCTTCGAGCCGATTGCCGGTGCCATCGCGCGGATTCTGGCGCAGGACGGTGGCCCGGTAACCGCGCGCAGGCGCGTCCTGCCTGGCTGACGGTCTGTCTTCCGCAGCCCGCCGAACCACGTTCAGTCGATCGGCCGGATCAGCTTGCGTTCCAGCACCCGCAAGACCTGTGCCAGATCACCGCCGCGCCGCAGGATCTGGCCGTCCATACCCACCACCGCGTAGATCCCCTGCTTGCCGCGCAGCTTGGGGCGCTTTTCAATCCGGTAAAGCGGGTGTTCTGCCGTCCGCCGGTAAACCTCGAACACCGCGAAGTCGCGCAAGGTGGAAATGCCGTAATCACGCCATTCGCCCAAGGCGACCATCCGACCATACAGGGCCAGTATCGCCGACAGTTCCTGCCGGTCGAAACACACCTGCTCGGGCAGGGATGTAACAAAGGGGTAATGGCTCGGGGGTTGAACCGTCATAAGATCAGCTTACTGCGGGCACACCGTAAATCAAGCCCGCATCCGCTGCCCAACTTCCACCATGAAATGACCCCGGCTCCGCCGTGGACCCACCTGAATGCCGCCACACAAGCCCGCGATACAGAACGTACGTAGTGTGAGTAAATCCGGGGATCGGGTGTTGACTGCCCCCGCCCAGATGCCCGGTCCCCGGACCGTCATGCCGCGACACAAAGCCCCCGTCCCTGTGACGGGGGCTTTTCTGTTGTCCGGGCGGTATCAGTCACGCAAATCCTGCGGCCAGCCTGACCTCTCCCGTCGTCAGCCCGCGCCAGTTTTTCTGCACGCCGGGAAGCCGCTTTTGGGCCATCGGATGGTCCGCCTCCAGCACCCCCAGCCGCACCAGCAGCGCCACCACCGCAGCCTCGGACGCGCGGGTGGCCCCATCTGCGATCTTCAGTGCGATGCCGATCTTCTGGTCCGGTATCATCGCCACAAACACCGCCTCGGCGCCGGTCTTGATCGTCACCCGGCCATGCATCGCCCGCATCAGCTCGGTACAAGCCCGGCCCTCACCGGCCACCATCTCGGGATGTGCCGCCATCGCATCGCGCAACCGCGCCATCGCCCGTTGCCGCGCATCGCCACTGTCACGCGCGGCCGCAAAAGCCTGCATCGCGCGCGCCAGACCTGCCAGCGACATCGCAAAATTGGGAGCCGAGCAGCCGTCAATGCCGTAACCTGCCACCGCCTCGCCCGTTACCTCTTCGGTGGTGCCCCTGATCGCGCGCTGCAGCGGGTGGTCAAGCTCCACGTACTCTGGCCCGGCCTTCATATGCTGCGTAGCAGTCAGAAAGCCGCAATGCTTGCCCGAACAGTTGTTGTGCAACTGGCACGGCGCTTGATCCGCGCGGATCAACCGGTTGCGTTCTTCGCTGTCATAGGGCTCGTGCGACCCGCAGCGCAGATCTGCCTCGGCCAGACCCAACCCGGCCAGCCATTGCCCGTTCATCCCCACATGCAGGGCCGCGCCCTGATGGCTGGCGCAGGCAAGCGCCAGATGCCGGTCGGTCAGCCCCACCGCATCCGCCGCCCCGCTTTCCACCAAAGGCAGCGCCTGAATCATTTTGCACGACGACCGGGGAAAGATGATCGTGCCCGGGTCGCCCCAGCTTTCCTGTATGCCACCCTGATCCCAGATCACCGCATGACCTGCATGGCAGCTCTCCAGCCGCCCGCCCCGCCATAGTTCCACCATTGGCACCGCGTTGTTCACCGGCTTCCCCCGTCACAGATGCGCGATTTGTTGCCCATGGGGCTTTCGCGGATTGGTCTTTTTGCGTTACAGGTGGGATATCGGGTTGAACGCCTCCATGCCACAGGAAAAGCCGTATCACAAAAACGGCGGCAGAGGGGCAGAGGCAAAGGACAGCTTGGAGGCTGTAACATTATGACATCCATCTTCGTGCGCACCGCACTTGGCGTTGCCATGGCCCTGGCCGCATCGTCCACCTTCGCGCAAGAATCGACGAACCGCGTGGCCACCCTCACGGACTGGAGCGTGTTTACCGAAGAGAATCCAAAGGAGTGCTGGGGCGTCTCCAGCCCGAAGGAAACCGTGAACAGCCGCGATGGCCAGCCGGTGGCGGTGCGCCGGGGTGACATCCTGCTGTTCGTGACGTTCCGTCCGGGCGCTGGTGCACGCGGCGAGGTGTCGTTCACCGGCGGCTACCCCTTTGCCAACGGCTCTACCGTCAAGGTCGTGATCGACGGCCAGAGCTATGATCTGTTTGCCGATGGCGAATGGGCCTGGCCGGCCAGTGCCGAAGCGGATGGCGCCTTGCTGAACGCGATGAAACGGGGGGCGACCGCAGTGATCACAGGCGCATCCGGGCGCGGCACCCAGACACAGGATACCTTCAGCCTGCGCGGCTTCACCGCCGCCATGACTGAGGCTGAGACCCGCTGCAAGTAAGCGCGCGAAACAGGCACAAGACGGCGCCCCGGATCCTCCGGGGCGTTTTGCGTTTCCCGCCTCGGAGGATCCGTCGACAGAATTGCACGGTTTCGTTTGCCCGGTTCCGTTTTGGCGCCGAATCCCCTATATGAATGCCTGACTTCGCCAATGGACACGCCGATGACCCCGACCGCTCCGATCACCCAGGATGTGCTGACCCTGCCGCGCAAGCTGCCCGAGGGCGGACTGACCAACATTGTCGGCCTGACCCGCGACCAGTTGCGCGACGCGCTGATCGCGGCCGGCACACCAGACAAACAGGCCAAGATGCGGCTGGGGCAGATCTGGCAATGGGTCTATCACTGGGGCGTGCGCGACTTTGCGGCCATGACCAATCTGGCCAAAGACTACCGCGCTCTGCTGGCCCACCACTTTACGATCGAGCTGCCAGAAGTGGTCAGCAAACAGGTGTCCACCGACGGCACCCGCAAGTACCTTGTGCGCATCGCTGGTGGGCATGAGGTGGAGGTGGTCTATATCCCTGAAACCGACCGCGGCACGCTGTGCATCAGCTCTCAGGTAGGCTGCACCCTGACCTGTTCGTTCTGCCATACCGGCACGCAGAAACTGGTCCGCAACCTGACAGCCGGAGAAATCGTCGGTCAGGTCATGCTGGCCCGCGACGATCTGGACGAATGGCCGGTGCAGGGCGCACCCAAGATCGAGACCCGGCTGATCAGCAATATCGTGCTGATGGGCATGGGCGAGCCGCTCTACAACTTCGACAACGTCCGCGACGCGATGAAAGTGGTGATGGACAACGAAGGCATCGCCCTTGGCCGCCGCCGCATCACCCTGTCGACCAGCGGCGTGGTGCCCGAAATCGCCCGTACCGCGACCGAGATCGGCTGCCTGCTTGCCGTGTCGTTCCACGCCACCACCGACGCGGTCCGCGATCAGCTGGTGCCGATCAACAAGCGCTGGAACATCGCCACACTGCTGGATGCGCTGCGCGACTATCCCGGCCTGTCGAATTCCGAACGGATCACCTTTGAATACGTGATGCTGGACGGGGTGAACGACACCAAGGAAGACGCGCATCGTCTGGTCGAGTTGCTGCGCGGCATCCCGGCCAAAGTCAACCTGATCCCGTTCAACGAATGGCCCGGCGCGCCCTACAAACGGTCCAGCGGCAACCGCATCCATGCTTTTGCCGACATCATCTACCAGGCGGGCTACGCCAGCCCCATCCGAACCCCGCGCGGCGAAGACATCATGGCCGCCTGTGGCCAGTTGAAATCAGCCACCGAACGCGCGCGCAAATCCTCGCGCGCCATCGCGGCCGAGGCGGGTCTTGCGCATGGGTAAGGCAGGGTGGGCAAATTGCCGCGTTCCCTGCGTTGTGTAAATTTCTGTAGCATATCCATGCTACCCGACATACCAGTCTGGGACCGTTCTCATGCGGTCACAAGTTGAGAAGACACCCGAACGACAAGCCGCAAGGGCCCCTGAATGACGATGATGCAGAACGACCTGGCGCAAGCCCAAGAGGCGAGCGCCAGAAAATGGGTGCCTTTGCTGGCCAAATACCGCGATCCCTCCACGCCCCGCTCACTCTTCGAGCTGGCGGTAACGTTGGCCGGGTTTCTGGCCTTCTGGGCGGCGGCCTGGGCAGCCCTGTCAGTCAGCCCCTGGCTGGCACTTGGCATAGCCGTGCTGAACGGGTTCTGGCTGGTGCGGCTGTTCCTGATCCAGCATGATTGCGGCCATCAGTCGTTCTTTGCCAACCGCGACGTGAATGACTGGGTGGGCCGTGCCATCGGCGTGCTGACGCTGACACCCTATACCGTCTGGAAACGCACCCACTCGATCCACCACGCCCATGCCGGCAATCTTGACCGGCGCGGCATTGGCGATGTGATGACGCTGACGATTGATGAATACAACCAGCGCAGCTGGTTAGGCCGGTTGTTGTATCGCGCCTATCGCCACCCGATCGTGATGTTCGGCATCGGTCCGGCCTATCTGTTCATTCTGGAATACCGCCTGCCTCTGGGTCTGATGACCGCGGGGTGGCGCTACTGGCTGTCGGCCATGGGCACCAATATCGCACTGGCGGCGCTGCTCACCGGGCTGTTCCTGCTGGGCGGCTGGCAAGTACCAGTGCTGATCTTCTTCCCGACGGTGATTGCCGCTGCCACCATCGGCGTCTGGCTGTTCTTTGTGCAGCACCAGTTCGAAGACACCTATTGGGATAACGAAGCCGACTGGCAGATGCATGACGCCGCCCTTCTGGGCAGCTCGCATTACAAGCTGCCGCAGCCCCTGCGCTGGATGACTGCGAACATCGGCATCCACCACGTGCATCACCTGTACAGCCGCATCCCGTTTTACCGTCTGTCCGAGATTTTGCGCGACTACCCGGTGCTGGCTGAGGCGCAGGTGCTTACCCTGCGCGAAAGCCTGTCCTGCGCCCGCCTGCATTTGTGGGATGAGGCGGGGCGGCGTCTGGTCACCTTCCGTGAGGCGCATCAGGCCCGGGCAGCACAGGCGGCCTGAGCGTCTGTAAAGCTCTTGACCTTTCCGGCATGGCGCAGTTCGACTGGTGCCATGCACCTTCCCAACGCAACAGCCCGCCACCTGTTTTTGCAGCGCCACGCCCTGACCGATCCGCGCAGCGGCCCGGCCAGATTTTCCGATCTGGCGGCGCTGATCGACCGCATCGGCTTTGTGCAGGTCGACAGCATCACCACCGTGGAACGCGCGCATCACATGATCCTGTGGGCCCGCCGCCACAGCTATCGCCCCGCAGCGCTGAAGCCGCTGCTGGAACGTGACCGCGCGCTGTTCGAACATTGGACGCACGACGCCTCGCTTGTGCCCATGGCGTTGTTCCCGCAGTGGAAGCATCGCTTCGCCCGCGATGCAACCCGCCTGCATGCCAACTGGCAGCGCTGGTTCCGCGACGGGTATACGGCGCAGTTCGACACCATCCTGAACCGCATCGCCGCGCATGGTCCGGTCAGCAGCAGCGATGTCGGTGAAGGGGAAGCGCGCGGCACCGGAGGCTGGTGGGACTGGCACCCGTCCAAGACCGCGCTGGAATGGCTCTGGCGCACCGGGCAAATCGCCGTCACCCGCCGCGATGCCTTTCGCAAGGTCTATGACCTGACCGAAAACGTCATCCCGCCGGAGTATTACCGCGCAGAGACCTCACGCGAACAGCACCGCGACTGGGCCTGCGCCTCGGCGCTCGCCAATCTTGGCTTTGCCGACGAGTCCGAAATCGCCCGATACTGGCATGCCATCGACAAAGCGGCGGTGCAGGACTGGGTGAGAGGGGAAATCGGTCAAGGCCGCCTTATCCGCATCACCGTCGAGCAGGCCGATGGCACCCACCGCCCCGCCCTCGCCCGCGCCGACCTGACCGAGAGCGTGCAGGCACTGCCCGACACGCCGAACGGTCTGCGTATCCTCTCTCCCTTCGACCCCGCTTTGCGCGACCGCGCGCGGGTCGAGCGGCTGTTCGGCTTTCATTACCGGATAGAGGTGTTCGTACCCGAACCGAAACGCCGCTACGGCTATTACGTCTTTCCGGTGCTGGAAGGCACCCGGCTGATTGGCCGCATCGACGCCAAGGCAGACCGGACCAGCGCAACCCTGCGCATTCGCGCCTACTGGCCCGAACCCGGCATCCGCATGACCAAGGCGCGCCAAGCCAAACTGGCGCGCGAACTTGACCGGCTTGCCATTTTTGCCAATTGCACAACCTGCGACTATGCTGCGGACTGGCAGCGCACCCCGCTCAGCCCCGCGCGTTGAAGGTGTCGTAAATCACCTGCGCCATCGCCTCGGATATGCCGTCCACCGCCGTCAGGTCCGACAGCCCCGCACGCGACACCGCTTTTGCGCTGCCGAAATGCGCCAGCAGCGCGCGTTTGCGGGTGGCCCCAACGCCCGGAATATCGTCCAGCGGGGTCACCCCCACTTGCTTTGCCCGTTTGGCCACATGCGCGCCATTGGCCCAGCGGTGTGCCTCGTCCCGCAGACGTTGTACGAAGTACAGCACCGGGTCATTCCTTTGCAGGGCAAAAGGCCGCACGCCGGGGCGGTGGAATTCTTCCTTGCCCTGATCGCGGTCGATGCCTTTGGCCACGCCGATAAAGGGCACATCCTCCACCCCAAGCTCGGCCAGAATACCCCCCACAGCCGAGACCTGCCCCGCCCCGCCATCGATAAGCAGCAGGTCGGGCCACATGTCGGTCTTGCGGTCGGGGTCTTCCTTGATCAGCCGCTCGAACCGCCGGGTTAGCACCTCTTTCATCATGCCGAAATCGTCCGAGTTTGCCCCCGCCGCCGACTTGATGTTGAACTTGCGATACTGCGATTTCACGAACCCTTCCGGGCCCGCCACCACCATACCGCCCACCGCATCCGACCCTTGGATATGCGCGTTGTCATAGATTTCGATCCGGCTGGGCGGGCCATCCAGATCAAACGCCTCGGCCAGACCGGCAAGCAACTTGTTCTGCGTGCTGCTTTCCGCCATCTTCCGCGCCAACGACTCGCGCGCGTTGCGGGTGGCGTTTTCCACCAGCTCGGCCTTTTCCCCGCGCAAGGGCACGGCAAGCTCCACGCGGCGGCCTGCCCGATCTGACAGCGCCTGCACCACCAGATCCTCATCCTCCACGCCATGCGACAGCAGGATCAGCTTTGGCGGCTCCTTGTCATCATAGAACTGCGTCAGGAAGGCGGTCAAAATCTCCGCCTCTTCGGCCCCTGCCCCGGTGCGCGGATAGAAATCGCGGTTGCCCCAGCTTTGATTGGCACGAATGAAGAACACCTGAACGCAGGCCTGCCCACCTTCCAGATGCAATGCCACGATATCCGCGTCGGCAACGCCGCGCGGATTGATGCCCTGCGACTGCTGTACCTGTGTCAGGGCGCGGATCCGGTCGCGCAGGGCAGCCGCGCGTTCAAACTCCATCTGCTCCGACGCTGTTGCCATCTCGGCGGCCAGATTGGCCTGCACCGTCGTGGTCTTGCCCTGCAGGAACCGCTCAGCATCAGCCACCAGCTGGCCGTACCCTTCGGCGCTGACCTTGGCGACACAGGGCGCCGAACACCGCTTGATCTGATATTGCAGACAGGGCCTTGTGCGCGATTCAAACATCGCATCGGTGCAGTTGCGCAGCAGGAATACCTTCTGCAACTGGTTCAATGTGCGGTTCACGGCACCCGCACTGGCGAAGGGACCAAAATACGCCCCCTTTTCGGTTTTCTTCCCCCGATGCTTTTTCAACTGCGCAAAGGCGTGGGACTTGGAAATCAGGATATTGGGAAAACTCTTGTCATCCCGCATCAGCACATTGTAGCGCGGCTTCAGCTGCTTGATCAGGTTCTGTTCCAGCAAAAGCGCCTCCACCTCTGTGCGGGTGGTCAGGAACATCATGCTGGCGGTCTCGAAGATCATGCGCGCGATCCGTGCCGAATGCCCAGTACCGCGCGCATAGTTCGATACCCGCGCCTTGAGGTTGCGCGCCTTGCCGACATACAGAACCTCGCCCTTCGGGTTCAACATGCGGTAAACGCCCGGAGAGGCATCCAGCGTTTTCAGATAGCCCTGAATCACTGTCTGCCCGGTCGCGACGGCCTCGGTCTGCGGGGGTTCGTCGGTCACATCCAGTCCCTTGAAAAGATCCTGCCCGGAGTCATCGATTCTGCCCTACCGCTGCACTGATATCGCGCGCAGGGCAAGGGGGAAGAAGTCCACCGTTTCTGTGGATAACTCTGCGGAGAAAGTTTCATCAGAGCCGAATTTCCCTTGTATTTCGCTCATTTCGTTAACATGCCTGTTTTTTATGCAAAAACATAACACGTTGAAAATAAACAGTATATTTTTGTCTCTGTGTTAAATATCTGTAAAATCAGAGGCTTGTGTAACGCATGTGTGAACGTATTAAGAAAAGTGGACAACTTTAGCCACCCTAGCTGTCCGGATCACTCGACACCCAGAACATCGGGTGTCTTCCAGCCCAGATGCTGCCCGCCGTCCACCGCGATCATCTGGCCGGTCACTGCGGGCGAATCGAGGAAAAATCCAAGCGCCGCCGTCACATCGGAAACGTTCGCTCCCCGCCCGAGAACGGTGGCCGCGCGCTGCCGCGCGAAGTGGTCGGCAGACTGCCGGCCGCCTTGCAAGGTCGGCCCCGGGCCGATGCCATTCACGCGCACATGCGGGGCCAGCCCCTGCGCCGCCGTGCGTGTCAGCGCCCAAAGCCCCATCTTGGCGATGGTATAGCTGGCAAACTCGGGCGTCAGCTTGTGCACCCGCTGGTCTATCATGTTCACCACCAACCCTTGCGCCAGCGGCTCGCCCTGCGCGTCCGGCACCGCCTGCGGGCATTGCGCCGCAAAGCCCTGTATCAGCACAAAGGGCGCGCGCAGGTTGCTTTCCATCGCGCGGTCCCAACTGGCCCGCGTGCCGGTCTGAACCGTGTCATATTCAAAAATCGACGCGTTGTTGACCAGCACCGTCAGCGGACCCAAAGCAGCCACCGCGCGCGGCACCAGCGTTCCCACCTGCGATTCAGCCAGAAGATCGGCCTGAAGCGCCACAGCGCGGCGACCCATACCCACAATCTCGTCCACCACCGCCTGCGCTTCATCAGCAGATGATGCGTAATGCACCGCCACATCATGCCCGCGCGCCGCAAGATACAGCGCCATCTCGCGGCCAAGCCGCTTGCCCGCCCCGGTTACCAAAGCCGCCATGCCTCAGCCCTTCTTTTCGCAATCACAACGTTTGCCGATGATGTACCGCCCGCAAGACCGGCACACAGGCCCGCGCCCCAGCGCTTTGGCTTTCATCCGGTCAATCGCCGACGGGAACACCAGTTTTCCAACCATCCCGACCAGCACCATCGCCAACAGGAAGATCAG
The DNA here is from genome assembly GCF_004745575.1 of Pseudotabrizicola sediminis. Lineage (GTDB taxonomy): Bacteria > Pseudomonadota > Alphaproteobacteria > Rhodobacterales > Rhodobacteraceae > Pseudotabrizicola > Pseudotabrizicola sediminis. Next base: position 36,213 of record NZ_RPEM01000004.1, read on the forward strand.
GATAATCTTGAACAGCATCTACAGCCCATAGCGCGCCCACAGGGCACGCTCCTCAACCGAGGCCATCAGCGTATCGCTTAGCGTCATGCCAAAGCGTTGCAGCAGCCCGCGCCGTTGGCCATAAGGCACCAGCCGTACCTTGTCGCCGAACACCTCTTTCATCTTGGGCACCAGATGGCCGATGCCATCGGTCAGCCCGGTGTCGACACTGGCGCGGCCCACCCAGATATCGGCGTTGAACAGATCGGCATCCGGCTTCAGCCGCGCGCCACGCCGCGCCTTGACCTGCGCGATGAAATTGTCATGCAGTGGGGCCAGCATCGCGTTGATCCGCTCCACATCCTCCGGCCGTTCGGGCTTGAACGGGTCGGCAAAAGACTTCGACCGGCCCGCTGTATGTACCCGGCGTTCGACACCGTTTTTCTGCATCAACTCGTGAAACCCAAAGCTGGCATAGATCACGCCAATGGACCCCACCAAGGATGACTCGTCCACCCAGATATGATCTGCCGCCGTAGCCAACCAATAGCCGCCCGATGCCGCGATATCCTCGACAAAGCAATGCACTGGCACCTTCTTTTCCACCGACAACCGCCGGATACGCGCGGCGATCAGCGACGATTGCACCGGCGACCCGCCGGGCGAATTGATGACCAGCGCCACCGCCGCCGGCTTGCCACGGGAAAAGGCACGCTCGAACAGCGGGGCCAGGGCCTGATCAGACAGGCTGCGCGCGCCAGTGCCAATCGCGCCCTGCAGGCGGATAACGGCGACGAGAGGCGGTTTGGGCATAAAGGGGATGAGATGCTTCATGCCCCAGAGGTAAGTCGGACCCCGACCCCGAACAAGGGCAAAGCGGCGTTTCGCCCCGGTTTAGCCCTGACGTACACGGGTGTAATCCACGGGCCTGTCACGGGCCAGCCAGATATAGGCGAATACCCCTGACAAAAAGCCAAGTGCAGCCAGCAGGCTGGCGACCAGAATCTGCCCTTGATCCTGTGTATCCGCCGACAAAGCCAGATAGCCAAAGGCCCAGAACCCAGACCAGCTGACCACGCAGATCAGTGCGACAAGTTTGTTCATTGCATCCTCCAAAGCACCGCATGTCCTCCTCAAGACACGTGGACACCCGGATGATAGCGCATCGCATGCGCCTGTCGCGACAATTCGTCGCCACCCTGCGTCAAAGACGTGCCAGCGTCAGCACATGGCCACCGACCCGCAGGATGCGCCCATTGATCCGGTCGCCAATGGCAAAGGGCGGCACGGCCTGGGTGAACACGGCCACAAAGCGATCCCCCTCAACCTCGACACGCATGCCGTAAAAGCCATAGAGTGTGCGACTGACGGCATATTGCGCCTTGAACGCAGCTTCCTTGGCGCAGAACACCGCTTTGGCCTGTGCGCCGGTGATCCCCGACCGTTCCTCGGGCCGCAGGATATCGTCCCACAGGTCTGGCTCCAGTGGGGTGTCTTCCTCCAGATCAATCCCGATCCCCCGGCACAGGGCATCCGGCATCACCACCGCCAGGCAGTGCCGCCGGGTGTGGGTGATCGACCCCACCACCCCCGCAGGCCAGACCGGCGCACGATCCGCGCCCATTGGTATCGCGTCTGCCGCTGCGCCGATCCCAGCCAAGGCCATCCGCACTGCCGCTCGCCCCGCCGCAAACTCGCGCTGCCGCAGGGGCACCGCCCCCGGCAAAGCCTCTCCCTGCATCAGCGGACAATCGGCACTCGGGTCGGTCCAGCCGATCCCTGCACCCTCGGGGGCGATTCCCCGCAGCGCCGCCAGCAAGCCTGTGTCAGGCATCCACGCCAGCCCGCCCAGCCCGCATCGCGCGCCTGCGCGCCATGGCATCCGCTCGTGCCCCGGCCTGCCCCGCCAGCCCTGTGGATTGCGCAACGGCAGCGGGCTTTGACCCGTCATCCAGATGGGCCGCCAATGCCGATAACGTGGGAAAGCGAAAGATATCCGTGATCGACAGCCTGGTCGCCCCCAGCGCCTCGCGGATTTCGCGATGCGCCTGCACCGCCAGCAAGGAATGCCCGCCCAGCGCAAAGAAGTTGTCCCTGGCCCCGACCTTGGGCACGCCCAACACCCGCGCCCAGACCGCCGCGATCTGCGCCTCGATATCCGACGCAGGCGCAACAAAGGCCGTCGCCTCCTGCCGAACCCCCGGCTCCGGCAGCGCTTTGCGGTCCACCTTGCGGTTGGGGGTCAGCGGAAATGCCTCCAGCGTCACGATATGCGCAGGCACCATATGCCCCGGCAAGGCCAACGCCAACGCCGCCCGCAGGCCCGCCTCCTGCGCCACCCCGGTCACATAGCCTACCAGCCGCAGATCGCCGGGGCTGTCCTCGCGGGCCGTCACCACGGCCTGGCGCACCCCCGGCTGCGCCTCCAGCACCGCCTCGATCTCGCCCAGCTCAATCCGGTAGCCGCGCAACTTGACCTGATTGTCAGTGCGGCCAAGGAAGTCGATCTTCCCATCCGCCCGCCTGCGCACCAGATCCCCCGTGCGATACATCCGCGCGCCCCATGGACAGGCGCGGTCTGTGGTCACGAACGGGTCGGGCAGAAACCGCTCTGCCGTCAGATCCGCGCGCTGCCAATAGCCACGCGCAACCCCATCGCCGCCGATCCACAATTCGCCCGCCGTGCCCACCGGCACCGGCTGCTGTGCCGCGTCCAGCACGTACATCTGCTGATTGGCCAGCGGCGTTCCGATGTTCGAAACACCTTCTGTTGTGGTCACCGCCTCTACCGACGACCAGATCGTCGTTTCGGTCGGGCCATACATGTTCAGGATGCGCGCCGATGACGCCGCGCGCAGATCCTGCACCAAAGCCCCCGGCAGTGCCTCGCCGCCCACCATCACCGTCTTCACCCCGGCCAGCGCCAAGCGCGACTCGTCATTCATCGCAATCATCCGTGCCATGCTGGGCGTGCATTGCAGATGCGTGACCTTGTGCCGGATCAGCTGGGCCGCGATGGAGTAATCGTCCGCCTCCACGCCCTCCCCGGCATTCGCCCGCCGCACCACCTCGGCCAGTGGATACAGCCCTTCCATCACCTGCTCGGGCGCGATGCCATAGTCGATCAGACAAGCCACCTCGCCCACGCCGATCAGCCTGAGCTGCTCGACCCGCGCCAGCGCATCCTCGACCGTGCCGAACAGGCCCGAATCCTCAAAATACCGCTGAAAGGCGAAATCCAGAATTGCTTCATTTTCCTCTGTACTTAGCGACCGCAGGTCGATGTCCATCGGGTTGGTCACACCCTGCGGCTTCTTGAACGCCGGGAACGCCCAGGCATACTGCTTCACAAGACCGACCGCCGCCGCCAGATAGGCCTTCATCGGTGCCTCGGCCACCCGCCGCACCTGGGCCCGGTCGCGCCCGACGTAGGAATGAAGCATCAAGGTCACCACCCCCGCGTCCGGGTCATGCCCGGCCTTGGCGCGTGCAGCGCGGTACAGCTTGATCTTGCCCGCGACCTCTTCCACCGACTGGCCCAGCAGATGGGTCAGCACATTGGCCCCCATTTCCCCCGCCTCGCGCCAGGTTTCAGGGTTGCCTGCGGTGGTTACCCACAGCGGCAACTCTCGCGATACCGGGCGGGGCTGGGTCACCACCGGGAACATCGTCCCGTCAGCTTTGGCAAACTCCACCGCCTCACCGCGCCACAGGCGCCGCACCTGATCGGCGGCGGCGTACATTGCTAACTTGTTGTTTGGCGGCGTATTTTCGGGGCGCAGCACGAAGTCATCCGGCTGCCAGCCGCTTGCAATCGCCATCCCTGCGCGCCCGTTGGTCAGGTTGTCGATCACCGCCCATTCCTCGGCAATCCGCGCCGGATGGTGCAGGGGCACCACACAAGACCCGGCCCGGACGCCGATGTTTTTCGTGACCGCCGCCACCGCCGCGCCCGTCACCGATGGGTTCGGGTATGGCCCGCCGAAGGCATGAAAGTGCCGCTCCGGCGTCCAGACCGCGACAAAGCCGTGCGTGTCGGCGAACTTCGCGCCCTCCAGCAGCAGTTCGTATTTCTTCGGACCGACACCATCGTCGTTTCCCCAGTAATACAATGAAAAATCTATGTTTTTTTCGAATTTGACCCGCCCTGACGACACCAGCGCCCGGTTCTCATCGGACGAGATTACCACCTTGAACCCGCGCGCCAGCGTCCAGAACAGCTCGAGCACCGATATGTCGAACGACAGTGAGGTGACGGCCAGCCAGATCCCCGGATCGGTGCCGATGCGCTGATCCATGCCGGTGAAGAAGTTCGCCACGTTGCGATGTTCGACCATCACCCCCTTGGGTCGCCCTGTTGAGCCGGATGTGTAGATCATATAGGCCAGATCGCCCGGCGTGACACCAGATGTGGGGTTTGTGTCAGACGCCCCCGCAATCCGCCCGTCGGTATCCAGACACAGCGCACCCACCTGCCCCGGCAGCCCCCCTGCCAGATCGCTGCTGGTCACGATCACCGGGCAGGCGGAGTCCTCAATAAAAAGCGATGTTCTTTCAGCGGGATAGGTCGGGTCCATCGGCACATAAGCCCCCCCGGCTTTCAGAATTGCCAGCGCGCCCACCAGCATGTCCACGCTGCGGCGAATGTGAAGGCCGACCAGACCCCCCGGCCCCACGCCCATGCCGCGCAGCACGTGCGCCACCCGGTTGGCGCGGGCATTGAGGGCGGCATAGGTCAGCTCCACCGCTTCAACGCTGATCGCGGGTGCATCCGGTGTTCGCAGAACCTGCGCCTCGAACGCCTGATGCACACAGTATGTTTCGCGTATGGCCAACGTCTGGTTTACGTCATGCAGCACAGCATGACGTTCGTGCGGTGGCAGCATTGGCAGGTTGAAGACCGGGGCCGCATCTGTGGCCACCCCGGCGACGTAAGTCAGCCGCTCTGCGAGCGCCGCCGCTTCGGCTTTGGAGATGCGTGAGAGGTCAGCATGCAGCGCGCCATCCGAAAGTGTGATCACAGCGCCGGGCATGGCTGCGCCGTGCAACGACACCGCCACCTGTGGCATGGCCAGACCGGCCAGCGCCGCATCGCGTGTCATCAGGTCGAGCGGGAACCCCGCTGCGCGTTCGGCCAGCAGGGCCGCCTTTGCCGCACCGACAGTGCCATCCGTCGCAATCCGCACCGGCACCCAGCCGCTGCTATAGCCCGTCAGCCCCGGTGCTGCCGACAGCGCCACGTCGGGGCTGTCCAGCCCCGACACCCGCGCCAGTGCCACCGCCAGCGTGGCGGCATCCCCCGCCACCGCCAGCCGCAGCCAGCCGTGACCATCGCCTGAGCCTGCGACCACCAGCGGCGACAGTGCCGCCAGCCGCATCCGCATCGCAGGCTCGAACGGCACCAAAGCTGCATGCGCCGCCGTCAGCGCATCTGCATCTTCCAGTCGCGTATTGTCCGTCACCGTCGACGGGCACACCGGCAGGCCGCGCGCCTGGCAGGTCAGCCGGTGCAACCGCACCGCGCCCGTGGCACAGGCCACCACCACCCCTTCGGGTGAGGAAGACAGCACCGCCCCCGGCGCGCCCACGCCAGCCACCACCTCCGCCGCACCCACATTCAGCACCCCGAATGCCCCGGCAATCTTTGCCGTGGTCAGCGGGTTCCAGGTGCGGCCATGATCCAGCGCCCGCACCATGCCCGCGACCGCTTCGGCGGGCTGCGAAAAGTCCAGCCGCCCGAAGGCTGCTGGTCGGTCGGCGCGGGCGAAGACCTGCCGTTGCGCAAAATCCTGCGGCACCGGGCGCAGGCCGGTTTCCATCTGCGTCATCACGGCGGGAAAACTCTCTACCCCCGCTTCGAAGCAGCGGGTGTTCAGGGTCAGCGCGGTCTCTCCCGCAGGCACGTCAAACAGCCGTTGCTCCAGAATGTCGCCCTCATCGACGCCATCGGTCATCAGATGCCAAGTGATGCCATGCCGCGATTCCCCGGCCAGCAGCGCCCAGACCGGCGCGTTCAGCCCGGCATAGCGCGGCAACAGGCCGTCGTGAAAGTTCACCGCGCCGCGCGTGGCCAAGGCCCGCACGTCTGCAGGCACCAGCGACAGGTTGGCCACCGACAGCAGCCAGTCGCAGGCCACGCCTGCCAGCCGATCGGTCAGCCCCGCGCCCGGCAGTTCAACCCGCACCCCCTGCGCCAAGGCCCAGGTCCGCACGCGCGTGTCCCGCGTGACCACCGCCGCCAGCCGGTGCCCGCGCGCCAGCCATGCGGTACCGCAGGCCTGCGTCAGGCTTTCGTTGCCGATCAGAAGCGCTGTCAGACCCATTTCATTCTCCTTGCCGCCGCAGCGGCCTTATTTCGCCTCAGGCCGGAAGCCGGACACCGCCCAGCGCACCGCATGGGCCGACATATCCCAAAGGTAATGCGCCGGGTCGATCACCTGCCTGCGCTGGATCAACGCCCGCACCCGCCAGATCAGCCCGCCCGCCACATGCGCCGCTGTCGCGGCCAGTGCATAGGCGCGGCCATGCGACCGAGTGTAATAATACATCCGCGAGTCGAGCCAGAACCGCGGGATGCGCTGCCAGCCCTTCATGCCGGTGGACACCGACCCGATATGCTCGACCCGGCTTTCCAGCACGTAATCGGTAGGGAAGCCTGCACGGGCGGCGCGCAGGCACAGTTCGGTTTCCTCGAAATACAGGAAAAACGTCTCGTCGAACAGGCCGATCCGGTCCAGCACCGATTGCCGCATCATCAGGCTGGCCCCGGCCAGCCAATCCACCCGCCCGGTTGCCACCGGCAAGGGCGGTGCGACGACTGATCTGCGCAGCAGGCGGGTGATCGGGCCAAAGCGGGCGGCCTGTTCAAATTCCCCCGCAATCGACGGAAAGCGGAAGGCGCTGTGATGCGGCGTGCCATCCGTCCCGTGAATATGACTGCCCGCAAACCCGGTGCCCGGATGCGACTCCAGATGCGCCAGCAGCGCGCGGATGGCATCGGGGGCGGGAAAGGCATCAGAGTTCAGCAGATACACATAATCGGGCCGCTGTCCGCCCGGCAGTCCGGCCCGGATGCCAAAGTTGTTGCCCGCGCCAAAGCCGCCGTTGCGCCCCGATTGCAGCACCCGCACGCCATGCGGGCCCTTGTCCCAGCCGCGGGCTGCGACCGCGGCTGTCATCTGCTCAAAGCTGCCATCGCCCGAGGCGTTGTCGACAATCACCACCGCGCCATCGATGCCCTGCATCGCCGCCAGCGCGGCTGTCGCGGATCGTAGGGTCATCTCTGCCGTCCGCCAGTTCAGGATCACTGTCAGCACGCTGGCCATCTTATTCCGCCGCCTGTTCCAGCTGCCGGGGTGCCGGTCCGTCAACGCCTTCGATCACTGCCCGCATCCGTGCCGACAGCACCCGCACGTTGGGTTCCAGCACCATGGAGTCGTGATCGCCCGGCACCTCAATCACCTGCAGCGCCGGGGCGAATTGCGCAAGGTCGTTGTCGGGCATCACGACTTCGCGTGCCGCACTGACCCAGCGCCCGCCCGTCACCTGCCAGCGCTTGTCCAGCGGCGGGCGGAACAGCACCACCGCGCCCTGACGCGGGGCCATGGCGTAGCGTGGCAAGGCGGCGCGGAACGCGGCCTCGATCGCGGCATTGTGGAACGCGCCTTCATCGGTGGACGCGGCCCCCTGCGCCGCCTTCCACGCCTGCTTTTCGCGCCACCAGCGGGCGAAGAAGCCGGGGCCTTCGGCGCGCAACTCGGCCGCGCGGATCATCAGCTTGTCGGCCTTGGACAGCGTTGGCCGCAGCGGCACGGGCGTGTCGAGCAGCACCACCAGCGGCACCTGTTCCCCCGCGGCCTCCAGCTGGCGGGCGATTTCCCAGGCGATCAGGCCGCCCCCCGAGAAGCCGCCCAGCAGATAAGGGCCATGCGACTGCACCTGCCGCATCTCGGCGATGTAGTCGCGGGCGGCGTCGGCGAAATCGTCATGCGGTCGCGCATCGCCATACAGCCCGCGCGCCTGCAGGCCGTAAAAGGGACGGTCGCCGCCCAGAAGCTGCGCCAGATGGCGCAGGTTCAGCACGTTGCCGAACATGCCGGCGACGAGGAAGAACGGCGTCTTCGCCCCGCCCTCACCGCGCCCTTCGCCTTTGTGCATCGGCACGATATGGGTGAACCGGCGCGGGGCGGGTTTGGCGGTGGGCGTGGCGTCGCGGGTGTCCTGCGGGCCGATCTGCGCTTCGATCAGGGCGGCGCAGGCAGCAATCGTCGGGGCCTCGAACAGCACCGAGATCGGGAAATCAGTGCGATAGGCCTTCTTGACCATGGCAAACAGCCGCACCGCGATCAGGCTGTGGCCGCCGAGGTCGAAGAAGCTGTCGTTGACCCCCACTTGGGCCACGCCGAGCAGATCCTGCCAGAAACCCACCAGCGTGCGTTCGATGTCGTTGCGCGGTTCGACATAATCGCTGTCCAGATCGGGACGTTCAAAGCTGGTGGCCGCACCGCGCGCGGCGTCGACCACATCCGCTGCGCGGATCAGCGCCGGCAGGTCGAGGGACGAGACGATGATCTGGCTGTGCCCCAGCGCCACGGCGCGGGCAAAGGCCTCGGCCCCCTCGCTCGGGCGGATGCCTTGCGAAAAGGCGTGCAGCAGGCGGTCTTCGGCGGCGGAGGTGGCGCGGGGTTGCGGTGCGTCAAATTCCAGGCTGCGCGGATTGGGGGCGGTGAGGGTAAGGCCGCCGTCCAGCCGGTGAATGGTGAAGCCCTGCACTTCGATGCAGACCTCGCCTTCGGGGGTCGCCAGCGTGATGTCGAACACGGCGGTGCCGCGCGCGGCGGTGTTGAGGGTGTTGGGGGCGGCGGTGCGCATGTGGCTGATGATGCGGGCGGGCAGCGGGCGATAGACCCTGACACGCGCGTAAGACACCGGCACCCAGAGGTGATCAGGCCGGTAGCCGTCGATCAGCCCCATGGCCCAGCCGGTCGCCAGATCCGTCAGCGCCGGATGAATGCGCCAGCCCTCATCCGGCTCATGGCGGTACGCCTCTGGCAGGGCCAGATGCGCCAGCCCTTCACCGGCACCGATCGCGCGGGAGCGCAGCACGCGCCAGCGGGCGCCGAAGTTCAGATGCGCCTCTTGCGGGCTGCGCAGGCCATCGCCGGTTTCCGGCTGTGGCAATCGGGCCGCTATGGCGGCCACGTCGATGCGCGGGGCAACCTCTGCCAAGGGCAGGAGGCGGGCAGAGGCATGGTGCAGCCAGCCGGTGCGGCCCTTGGCCATCAGGCCGGAGTGCAGGTCGAACCCGTAACCCTCATCGCTGCGCTGCAGGCGGGCCCGCACCGGGCGCGGTGCATTGGCTATATCCAGCGCGCGGAAAAAGGTCAGGTCGCGGATTTCAAAGGCGTCGGTTTCGCCCTGTGCGGCCCATGCCTCGGCCATCACCTCCAGATACCCCGTGCCGGGGATCAGGGCGGTGCCATCCCTGGTGCGGTGCTGATCCACGACCCAGCGGTCGGTAGCGTAGCTGGCATGGAAGACGCGGTTGCCATGGCGGTCGAACCCGGCCTCGTCCAGCATCTGCGCGTTGATGGGCTGGCGTGGAGACTCTGGCCGCCCGGTACGGTCGGCCAGCGCTTCTGCCGCCATGCCAACGCCCTGCCAGATGCCCCAGTTCAGCGCGACCACACGGGTTTTGCCGCCCGCGCGATGCTTGGCATAGGCGTTGAGGTATTCGTTCGCCGCCACATAGTCGATCTGCCCCGCAGGGCCGGTCACGGTGGAGGTTGAGGAGAACAGCACCAGAAGCGCGATGGAGCCATCGGGGAACAACCGCTCCAGCACCTGCGTGCCGTGCAGTTTGGGGGCAAACACCTCTTCCACCTCGGCCGGGGATTTGGTCAGCAACGGGCCGTCATCGACCACGCCCGCCGCGTGGATCACCGCATGCACCGGGCCAAAGCGCGCCTCACCCGCCACCTTTGCCGCCTGCATCTCGTCCACATTGGCCACATCTGCGCGGGCGACCAGCACCTGCCCGCCCAGACCTTCCAGCCGTTGCAGGGCCAGAATGCGGCGCGCCAACGGGTCACCCGGGGACGCCTTGGCGAGAACTGCGGGCCAGCCCGTCCGGTCGGGCAATGCGCGCCGCGCGATCAGGGTGATCCTGACGCCAAAGCGGCGGATCAGGTCTTCGGCCACGGTCAGCCCGATGCCGCCGAAGCCACCGGTGATCAGGACATGGGCACCCTTTGGCAGGTCAAACCCGCCGCGCGGCAAGGCCACGGCCCTGAGGCCCGAGGCGTAGCGCCGCCCCTTGCGCCATGCGGCGATGCTGGGCTGATCTGACAGCACCTCTTCCAGCACGACGTCCGCCGCATCGCCCGGCCCAAGGTCCAGCAGGCCCACCAGCACCCCCGGCACTTCACGCGGGATCACGCGCGCCGGGCCCAGCACCATGGCCTTTTCCGGGTAGGCAATGGCTTCACCCTTTACCTGTGCTGCACCTGTGGTCAGCACCGTGAGGCGGATCGGGCGGGGCAGGTTTTCCGCGGCCAGCGCCTGGCCCAGGAACAGCAGCGCATAGAACCCCTGTTCGATATTGCGGTGCAGGAAACTGGACCCGGGGCGGAAGGTTTCCTTGGCCGTCACCAGCCAGCCATGCACGATGCGGCTGGGGGCCATCCCCCGCGCCACCAGATCGCGGATCAGGCTGTCATAGCCTTCGCGGCCACGTTCGGGCGACAGGCGGTAATCGCCAGCTGCGTCGCGGGCAAAGGCATCGCCCGCGCGCACGCGTACCACCCGGTGCCCTGCTTGCGCCAGCCTGTCGGCTACGGTGGCGCACAGACCGGTGTCATCGGTGAAGATCAGCCAGGTTTCGGGCGCTGCTTCGGGCAGATCATCCAGATCAAAACCTGCGGCCATGGGGCGCCAGTGCGGCATCCAGCCCCACTGCGTCAGGTCGTCAATGCGGGCGGGCGGGGCCTCGGCCTGTGTGTGCTGGGTTTCGGCGGGGGCGATGAAATAGGGTTTGCGCTGGAAGGCATATGTCGGCAGCGGCACGCGCTGGCGGGGCGCGTCGCCCCAGATCTGCCCCCAGTCGACCGCCACGCCGCAGGCCCAGAGCCGCGCCAGCGTGACCATGTGCCAGGCGTCATCCGGCATGGCCTGATCGGGGTGCCGCAGGGCCGGGATCACCTGACCAGAGGCTATGCCATTGGCCTGCGCCAGCGACGACAGCGCGCGGCCGGGCCCCATTTCCATGTACACCCGCCTGGGTTCGGCCATCAGCGTTGCCATGCAGGCCCGAAAATTTACCGTGCCGCGCAGGTGCTGCACCCAGTAGTCCGGGTCGGTTGCCTGCGCTGCTTTGAGTTCTGTGCCGGTGCGGTTGGAGATGATCGGCAAGGTCGGGGGCGACAGCGGGATGGAGCGGAGGTAATCGCCGAACCGCGCAAGGATCGGTTCCAGCATCGCGGAATGCGCGGCGATGTCGATGGCGATGCGCTGGGTTTCCACGCCCTCGGCAACCAGTTTCGCCGCGAGGTCAGCGAGGGCGCTGTCGGGGCCGGATACGACACAGAGATCGGGCGCATTCACCGAGGCGATGTCGAGCGGGGCCGTGGCATCTTGAATATTATTGCCAAGATGAACGCCAAGGCGATCAAGGGCCGCGCGCAGGCCGGGTTCGGACAGCGGCACGGACAGCATGCCGCCCGGCGCGATGGTGTCGAACAGCGTGCCCCGCAGGTGGACGAGGCCGATGCAGTCGTCAAAGCTCATCACGCCCGCAAGGGCAGCGGCAGTGTTTTCGCCCATCGAATGGCCGATGAGGGCGGTGGGGGTGATGCCCCAGCTTTGGAACAGTTTGGCCAGTGCGTATTCGGTGATCATGATCAGCGGCAGCTGGACCGAGGGGCGTTTCAGTGCCTCGGTTGCGGCGGTTTCGGCCCCCGGTGCGGGCAGCCACAGGGCGCGGATGTTGTAGTCGAGTTTGGGCTCCAGCACCGCGAGGCCACGATCCATCCAGTCGGCAAAGACCGGTTCGGTCTCGTACAGGTCGCGCGCCATTCCGGCATATTGCGCGCCGCCGCCGGGGAACATGAAGATCACCTCCGGGTCGTCGCCCAGATGGTCGTGGGTGAAGACGCGGCGGGGGTCGTTGCTTTCGAGCAGGTCTGCCGCCTCGGCGTGGCTGCCCGCCACCAGCACCCGGCGTTTGTCAAAGGCGCGGCGGCCTTCCTTGAGGGTGAAGGCCACATCGGCCAGGGGCTGGTCGGGGTTTGCACGAAGATGCGCGGCCAGCCGGGTGGCGGCGTCATCCAGCGCGGCTTTGCTGCGGGCCGAGAGGACGAGCGGCTGGAAGGGCCAGTCGCTTTGCGCCGGTGCGGGGCGCAGCGGTGCCTGTTCCAGCACCGCATGGGCATTGGTGCCGCCGACGCCAAGGCTGTTCACGCCTGCACGCAGCACAGGTGCGGTCCACGCGGTCAGCCTGTCGTTCACGCGGAAGGGTGAGGTTTCGAAATCAATCGCCGGGTTCGGGGCGTCATAGCCGAGGCTGGGCGGCAGTTCGCGGTGGTGCAGGGCGAGGGCCACCTTGATCAGGCTGGCCACGCCCGCAGCCGTATCCAGATGGCCGATGTTGGTTTTCACAGAGCCGATGCGGCAGGTGCCCACCGCATCGGTGGTTTCACGGAAGGCGGCGGTCAGGGCCGCCACCTCGATCGGGTCGCCCAGATAGGTGCCGGTGCCGTGGCATTCGACATAGCTGACGGTGTCAGCCGTGACCCCGGCCACCGCCTGCGCCTCGGCGATGCAGCGGGCCTGACCGTCGACCGAAGGCGCGAGGTAGCCCGCCTTGGCCGCGCCATCATTGTTGACCGCCGAGCCCTTGATGATGGCCCAGATGTGATCGCCATCGCGCAGCGCATCGACCGCGCGGCGCAGCACCACGCAGCCCGCGCCCGAGCCGAACACGGTGCCCTGCGCGCGGTGGTCAAAGGCATGGCAATGACCGTCGGGCGACAAGATCTCGCCCTCGGTATACAGATAGCCGCGCGCATGGGGCAGCTCGATGGTGACGCCGCCCGCCAGCGCCATGTCGCATTCGCCGTTCAGCAGGGCCTGTGCCGCGTAATGCACCGCAACAAGGCTGGTCGAACAGGCGGTCTGCACATTGATGCTTGGCCCTTTCAGATCAAGGATATGGCTGACGCGGGTGGCCAGAAAATCCTTGTCATTGCCGGTGTGGCGCAGCAGGAACATGCCGGTCTGATCGACCAGATCGCGGTGCGAGCAGAGGTTGAAATAGAAATATGACCCCATGCCGCAGCCTGCCCAGACCCCGATGGGGCCGGGGAAGTTTTCCGGCGGATGGCCCGCATTTTCCAGTGCTTCCCAGGCGACCTCCAGAAACTGGCGGTGCTGGGGGTCGAGGATCGCGGCCTCTTTGGGGGAAAAGCCGAAGAACTCGGCGTCGAAGTGGTCGAACCTGTCCAGCACAGCCGCCGATGGCACGTAGTTCGGTTGTGCCATCCTGGCCGGAGATTCCCCGGCCGCCAGCAGATCGGCCTCGTCCAGCACCCGGATCGATTCCACCCCGTCCCGAAGATTGCGCCAATAGGTGCCAATGTCTTCGGCACCCGGCAGATGTGCGGCCATGCCGACGATCGCGATGTCGGTGTCGGACAGGTCGGATGGCAATGGAAGATCGGGCATGATGGGCGTACTCGGGGGGCGCAGGCTGGTGCTTTGGCTATGGACAAAACTTGGCTAAAATAAGGTAGTTGGTGGGGTCAGCCCGGACCGAAGGGGGCGGGTTTTGGCCGGTCGGGGGTCATGACCCAGCGATAGATGTCAAGGATCTGCGCGGCCTTGCGGTCCCATGTGAACAGCGCCTGCACCCGGGCCAGTGCGGCCTGACCCTTTTGCGCCACCTCGTCCGGATGGTCAACGCAATGGGCCAGCCGTGCGGCCAGCCCGGCAATCACCCCTGCGCGCCCGGTGATCGGGACTTTCCATCCGGTCGCATCGGTGACCAGTTCGGTGGGGCCTGCATAATCGACCACGATGGGGGCAAGGCCCAGCGCCATTGCCTCCAGCACCACACCGCCGCCGAACTCGCGGATCGACGGAAAGGCCAGCAGCTGACAGCGCGCCGCGATGTGCTGCACCTGCGCGTGATCCTGCCAGCCGTGAAAGACAACCGCCGCGCCAAATTCGGCGGCCTGGGCGCGCAGGGCGGGCATCTGGTCGCCATCGCCGATGATATCCAGCGCCAGCCTGCCGCTGCGCAGCAGGGGGGCGGCGGCACTGATCAGCATATCGACGCCTTTGAGCGGCACCAGACGCCCGATGAAGCAGGCGCGCATCGGCCCCGGGCCGTTGTGGCGGGCAAGGGTATTGAACCGCGCCGGGTCCACCGCGTTTTCGGGCAGATAAATCACCCGGCCGTGATGCGCCGCTGGAATCTCACGCAGCGTCTGCCGTGATCCGGCCAGAATGGCATCGGCGCGCAGGGTGCCCTGCCGCCCCGGCAATGCCCGGTAAAGCCCACGCACCTGCGACAGCCATTCGCGCTCGCGCGCCATCTCGGCCTGAAACCCCTTGGGCCAGGGCACGCCGCCGTTGATCGGCCCCAGCACGAAGGGCACGCCCGCGCGGCGGCATTTCGCGGCAATGGGGCTTTGCTGCACCGGGGAAAGTGGCGTGATCCGGTGCACCACATCATAGCGCCCGGCGCAGATCTCTTTTCCAAAGCGCTGCCACACCAGATGTTCAAAATATGGATAGCTGATCGTGGCCACCGCCTGCTGAATCGTCCAGCCGCCGCGCCCGCCGGTCAGGAAGGTGCCCAGCTTCCACAAGGGCCGCGCGAGGGCTTCGGAATCGATGGCGGTAAAGTCCACCCCTTCCACCAGCCCGGCGCGCAGGATGGCGTCGCGGTTGCGCACCTGTGTCACCAGATGCACATCGGCCACCCGGGCCAATGCCCGCGCCAAAGACCAGCCGACCAGCGGCACCGACACCCAGTCCGGGTTCGCCGCCTCGGCCAGCAACAGCACGCGCGGGCGGAGTCCGGCGGTCATATCACCGTCCGCCCGGGCGGCAGGGCGTGGCCCATCGCCTGACGGCGCGCCACCTTCCACGCGCTGCGCAGCGTCTCGGCATGGCCCAGCACCGCGCCTGCCATCAGCCAGGTAAACGGGATCAGCGTGTCATTGGGCAGCAGATCCACCAGATTGACCGCCAGCAGAAGCACCACCGCAGCGGCAAAGGGCGACAACAGTGCGGCAGGCTGGCGCAACGCCTCGCGCGCCATCAGGCCGACGGGCAGGGCCAGCAGGCCAAATTCCGCAAGGTAACCCGCCCAACCGAAGGTGCCCAGGGTAATGATCCAGCCGCCATCGGCGATCACGTTGATCTGCCCGCTGACCGGGTCATGCAGGAACCCGCGCCCGTAAAGGCCCCAGCCAAACCAAGGTCGTTCGGCCGCACGGTTCAGGAGCAGCTCTTCGTTGGTGATCCGGAACGCCAGCGATGCCCCGCGTTCCGCGTTCAGCCCGGTGGCAAAGGTCAGGATATCCTGCACCGGCACCAGATGCAGCCCGCGCAGCAGCGGATAGGTGATCACCACCGCAACCATCAGCCCGGCGAACAGAATCTGCAACCGGCGCGGCACGATCAGCACCAGCGGGGCCAGCAGCAGCGCATAGACAACCGGCCCGGCGCTGCGGCAAAGCAACAGCACCACAAACAGATAGACCGCTGCCAGCAAGGCCCCGGGCCGTGACGTGGCAGGCCCCACCCGCAGCAGCGTCACGGCCGCGACGAAACACATCATCGCAAAGAACGCGACCCACAGCCCGTGCGGCATGAAGACAAAGGGCCGGAAGCCGCCAAACCGGATCGCCTGACTGAAATCATGCTGGAAATAGCCATAGATCCGCAGGTTCAGCTGTGGCGACATCCGCGCCTCATAGAGCATCGGCAGCGAATAGATCAGCCCGGCGATCACCAGCGCCACCACGATGGCGCGCATCGCCTGTTCGCTTGCCAGATACCGGCGCGCCAGAAAGAACGGCACCAGCGCAATCGCCTGATTGGCCACAACCGCCACACTGTCATAGATCCGCAGCGCCTGCAGCCGGGACGCCTGAAACCAGATCTCGTCGCTGTTGGTCAGCACCGTGGCAAACGGGCTGAGGAGATACAGCACGATCAACCCGCGCCCGATACGCGATGCGGGCAAAACACCGACCCTGTGTCGCAGCAAAAACAGCACGGCCGCCAGCGCCGCCAGACCGCCGACCGCATCCTTGTCGATGCCCGGCACCACCGGCAGGTCAAGCGCGATGACCGGCGGCAGCAGCATATAGGCACCCAGCACGGACCAGATCAGCGCGCGTGCCGGATCCAGTTTCGTGAACAGGATCCACGAAACCACCGGCCACAGGGCCAGCATCAGATAGGCAAGCGTGTTTGCAATGGGCATCTGTGTCTGGCTGTCTGTATTCTGCGGGCCGCGATAGCACGGATCGGCCCGACTGTCTTGCCATCGCTTCGCGGCGCGACCGCGCCTTGAATGCGGCGCTGAAAGGGCATGGCGGGAGACGCGGCGCGGCAGGTGGCCTTGTGTGGCATCATGCTCTATACAGCAAAGCCTTGCAGCCTTTTGCGCTGTGGAAAGGGCAAAGATCATGCTTTGGGAAATCCGGACGCACATGAAACCGGCGCTGGGGATCATCGACCTGATCCCCAACATCCATCGCACCCCGGCGCTGGCCGCGCTGCGCCGTGCCGTGCTGGAAGGACGGCCCGCCACGTTCCGCATGTCGGATGAGGACAGGGAACTGGCCTTTCACGACGCCCATGTGCAGCTGACCTCGCCCATCGGCGCGCGTGTGCTGAAGGTGCTGCATGATGCGGGACATCTGAAGCTGAAGAAACCACCAGCCAAAACCCTGCCCGCGCTGGAGGCCTATATTGCCACCGAACCGGTGTTTCGCGCCGATGTTGCGCGCATTCTGGCGGCTGAGGAGGCAAAGCGCCTGCGTCTGGCCGACATCATCGCCGATCCGGCCTGTGCCCGGCCGGAAGAGCTTGATCCCTACCTGATCGACAAGGTGATCTCGTATCACCTTGGCCACGCCGCAACCGGGACGATAGAGATTGCCGGTCTGCCCTGCCACCGCAGCCGCAGCCCCGGCGACCCCGCAGACGCCGACCGCTACCGCGCCGAAGACCGCATGCTGTGCTGGTGGACCGACAGCAACGGGCAGCGACAGGGCGAGGCCGGATGACGGGCTAAGCCGGTGACGGGCTGGCCGGGTATGCTCAGGTCAGGATCGGCCCGCCATAGCGCATCATGCCGAACCTGAAGCGGTTGTACATCTGACGGGTCAAGGCCAGGGCGACGGGCTCGTTTGCCGCGCTCCCCCCGGCCAGGCGCAGCAACCGGGTCAGACAGTCTTGCGCCGGACCTTTGTAACCATACAGCGGGTCTGGCCCGGCATATCCCATGGCCCAGTGCGAAAACACCCGTTCGTCCACCGGCTGGTTCCAAAGCCGCAGCACGCCGACATGGCGGGTGTCGCCAAGAATGCGCATGTAGCAGCGTTCAACAGCGCACCTTTCGCCTTCCAGAACCTGAAAGAACGACTGATCGTGGTACAGCATAACCCCAGTGATGCCGTCACGGGTGTTGTTGCGCACAGACACCTCCAGCAGGTCGGCGAGGCGATCAGGGCAGAGCGGCTCGGGCGCGGCGCTGGTATAGGCAAGGTGATGAAACATTCTGGACCGTGGTTTTTCTTCTGACTGTCTGGATCTGGCGCAGCGGAGCTGACCAAAAGGGGGCTGATGCAGGCACCATGGATGGCACCACCCGCCGCCCCGGAACGCCCGGGTGCGGTTTCGGGCCGAATAGGGCATTCCCCCTGAGGATCTTCGCGGCACGATTGGGTGCCTGTTTGCCTGTGCTGGATCTACACGACCCTGTTCTTTGCTGTTTGCGAGGCGCATGACGGGCTTTTAACCTATGTATAGGATAAATGATTTGATCCAGATCAGTCTGATCCGGCATCCGATGACCCATTTCGGACATCGAGAATTCTACTGGTCAAGGGCACGGTCAAAGTGTTAACAAATTCTTAACACACAAAAGCCAACCCCCTGAAATTAAAAGGATCAGACCCTTGTAATAAAAGGGAAAACCTCGTTTCCGTCCATTTTCCGCCTTGCCCGTCGCCTTGACACAAGGCCCGGGCAACTCTCGAAAGCCCGACGCGTGCGGTTCCAGTTTCCTGACCAGATCATCACCGTGAACATCCCCGACCAGACCTGCCTGCTGGCAGAGGTCCGGGCAAGGCTGAAGGCTGGGCAGGGGTTCACTCTGGCAACCCTTAACCTCGATCATCTGGTGAAACT
The DNA here is from genome assembly GCF_004745575.1 of Pseudotabrizicola sediminis. Classification (GTDB taxonomy): domain Bacteria; phylum Pseudomonadota; class Alphaproteobacteria; order Rhodobacterales; family Rhodobacteraceae; genus Pseudotabrizicola; species Pseudotabrizicola sediminis. The sequence continues at coordinate 54,621 of NZ_RPEM01000004.1, forward strand.
GCGCGCCTCTGCCAGCTACCGGCAGGTCTATGCGGCGCAGGATCTTATCGTGGCCGATGGCAACCCGATCGTCTGGCTGTCGCACCTTGCCCGCCGCCCAGTGGCGCTGGTGCCCGGATCCGATCTGCTGCGCCCGCTGTTGCAGATGGCGGCGGAGGACGCGGTTCCGGTGGCATTCTACGGGTCCACCCCCGCCGTGCTGGCGCAGGCCGCCCTGAACCTGAATGCCGAGATGCCGGGCCTTCGGGTGGTCTGGTCCGGCGCGCCGGTGATGGGATTTGATCCCGGCGGACCGGAAGCCTTGGCCGCCCTGACCGCAATGCAGGCCACCGGGGCGCGGCTGTGCATCATCTCGCTGTCCGCCCCCCGGCAGGAAGCTTTCGCCGCTTTTGGCCGGACCATGGCCCCCGCCATCGGCTTTTGCGGCTTTGGCGCGGGCCTTGACTTTGTGGCAGGCCAGCAGACCCGCGCCCCGCACTGGATGCGCAAACTGGCGCTGGAATGGTTGTGGCGGGTGATCTCTGCCCCGCGCCGGCTGATCCCGCGCTATCTGGCCTGCATCGCGATCCTGCCCGGTCAGGTGATTGCCGCCCTGCGGCAGCGCAGGGGCTCAGCTTCACTTGTACTCGATCAGCCCCCGCCGTCGGCCCCGCAGCCGGTTCAGATGAAACCCCAACGCGCCCTGCGCCTCGGCGAAGCGCCCCACCACGATCAGCAGCCCCCAGGACCAGCCTGACCGCCGCGCCAGACGGACCACCTGCGCAGGATAGGCCAGCGCCAGCGCCCAGCCAGCCGGATGCACCACGCCCGCCGCGATCACGGCCAGCGGACCCGCCGCGCCCCACAGCAGCGCCCGCCGGTGTTCGGCGACCCAGTGGCGCTCGGACCCCGCGCCATGCAGCTGCGCCCCTTCGGCGAAGGCATGCCCCGACCGGACCATCCGCCGCCACCATTGGCCAAACCGCAGCAGGGCCGCGTCATGCAGGGTCATCGCGGCATCAATCCGCCGGATGGTGCCGCCAGCCCGCCGCAGGCGCAGGCACAGGTCCGGCTCCTCTCCGGCGATCAGGTCGTCGCGGAAGCCGCCAACGGCCATGACAGCCGCAAAGCGCATCAGGGCATCGCCGCCGCACGCCATTGCCTGCCCCACGGGCGTATCCCATTCCTGGTCGGCCATCGCATTGTAGACCGAGGCTTGGGGAAACCGCTCTCGCCGTCTGCCGCAGACCACCACGGCGGAGGGATGGTGATCAAATGCCCGCAGCGCCGCTGTCATCCAGCCGGGTTCCAATGTGCAATCGCCGTCGATCAGTTGAACAAACTCGGGCGGTGCCCCGGCCAGCGCCGCCAGCCCCGCATTCCGCGCTCGGGCAGCGGTGAAGGGCTGGGCCATGTCCAGCGCGACGACCTGTGCCCCCGCGGCTGTTGCTGCGGACACCGACCCGTCGGTGGACCCGCTGTCGACATAGACCAGCCGCCGGACCTGACCTTGCAGAGATGCCAGACAGGCCACCAGCCGCTGCCCTTCATTCCGGCCGATCACCACCGCATCAATGATCGCGGTCATCCCTGCTGCCCCCGTTTGCTGCCCCGCCAAGCCTAAAGCCGACCCCGGCCAAACACCATGCCCCACGGACAGGGAGACACGGGCGGCAACGGGGGTGACGACGGGGGTAGCGACGGGGGTAGCGACGGGGGCAAAGCCTTTCATTTCGGAAGACATTCTGCTAATCATCAGGGGAACTGGACGGGGGTCTGGTGCGTTTGAAACGGTTGCAGGACACCACGCGTGGCTTGTCATCGGCCAAGACAAACCAAAAGTCGTGGCTTGCTGGCTTGCAGGTCTGATTTACGGCAAGCAGCCCCCGCGCTGCGCTTTTCAGGAGCGTGCCATTACATGGCCCGACACAACAAGTTGGCGTTACCAGTGCAAAAGTCGATGGATATGGGGATTTTGACGATGGCCGAGGAGGGCGATGCCCCGTCGCGGCGGAGCCGCCTGATGCCTGCGTCGGTGTTCCGCCCCGGCAAGGCACCCAAACGGCAGCCAAAACCGCTGGACGGCACCCTGAACCGCGATGTGTTTTCCGACGCCTACCCCCTTGCCCTGTTCAGCCCCGCAAGGGTCTGGGAATCGCTGTCTGCGATCAGCCTTGATAGCGACCATCTGGCCGGAAACGGTTTGTTCACCAATCCGGACCAAAGCCTTGCGGGCACCGCATTCGACATTCTGCGCACCCGTGTGTCGCAGGCGATGGTCGAGCGTGGCTGGAAACGCATCGGCGTGACATCACCCACCCATGGCTGCGGCAAGTCGTTCACGGCGGCCAATCTGGCGATGGCCCTTGCCCGGCGCCCCGGCAGCCGGACGGTGCTGCTTGACCTTGATTTGCGGCGTCCCGGTCTGCACAGCCTGTTTGGCGCAACACCCAGCGGCGCGCTGCGTGACTTTCTGGATGGCAGCCAGCCGATGGACCAGCTTTTCGTGCGGGTTGGCAGAACGCTGGCCATCGGGTTCAATTCTGAGGCCGCGTCCGATGCGGGTGATATCCTGCACAGCGCGGAGACGCTGCAGGCGCTGGAGTCCATCGAACAGCTGCTGGACCCTGAAATCATCGTGCTGGACCTGCCCCCGGCGCTGGTCAGCGATGATGTGCTGGCCATGCGGGGCAAGCTGGATGCGGTTCTGGTGGTGGTCGACGGCAAGCAAAGCACCGCGAAGGACATCCGCGCCTGTGAGGCACTGTTTGAAAACCGGATTCCCCTGATGGGCATCGTTCTGAACCGTGCGCAGGACCGTGGCCTTGGCCGCCTGCGTTACGGGCAGGACTAGGCGATGGGTCCGATTCAAACCGTTGAAGATCTGGTCAGCCTGATCCGGCGCCGGATCTGGCTGATGGTGCTGATCACGCTGACCGGAACCCTGCTTGCGGTCGCATATGCCAAGACGCGCCCCGATGTGTTCGAGGCGACCGCCGTGCTGCAGGTTGAGTTCCCTATGGTCAGCGAAGGCGGGCGGGCCCTGGCCGTGCCGGTGAATGTTCTGCAACTGCTAACCAGCATTGAACAGCGTCTGACCACGCGCGAAACCATGATCACGCTGATCGAACGTCACAGCCTGTTTGCCGATGCGCCGGGCATGTCGCTGGAAGACAAGGTCGATGCGATGCGGCGGTCGATCCGGTTTCAAAGCGTGACAGGGCCGTCGGGGGCCCTGTCGGCGCTGATCATCGTGGCACAGGCCGGGCGGGCCGAGGATGCGGCGCGCATCGCCAATGACCTGGCCCAGAGCGTGCTGGATCTGGGGGCCGAAGGCAAGCGCGCGACTGCCGAGGCCAGCTTTGCCTTTTTCAGCGAACAGGAAAACCGACTCTGGCAAGAGATCGCCACGCTGGAGACCGAGATTTCGGATTTTCGCAATGCCAATCGCAGTGCATTGCCCGGGGTACGCGAGGCACGGCAGGACGAGATTGCCCAGCTGGAAACCTCGCTGCGCGGGCTGGATCAGGAGATAACGGGCCTGCAAAGCGAGGCGGCGCAGATCGGCACCTTGCAGACCCCGCGCGCAACAGACCGGCGGCGGCAAGAGGACATCGCGCAGCGGTTGTCCGTGCTGACGGCGCAGCGCGCGCCCCTTCTGGACCGCAAAACGGCGCTGGAGGAGACCCTTGGCAACACAGCCGAGGTGGAACGTGTGCTTTCCGCCTATGACCGGCAGATGCGGCAGTTGCAGGATCAGTATTCGCTGGTGTCACAGCGCAAGGCCGAGGCGGAAACCGCACAAAGCCTTGCCGCGCGCCAGCAGACCGAACGGTTTGCCATGCTGGAACGCGCGATCACCCCCGACTATGCGATCGGCTCTGGTGGCCGAAAAATAGCAATTGCCGGGTTGATCGGCAGTGCCGGTCTTGCCCTTGTTCTGGCCTTTGTGCTTGATCTGCTGAACCCTGTCATCCGCACCGCCGCCCAGATGGAGCGCGAACTGAACCTGCGCCCGGTGGTGTCGATCCCAGAAGTCCAGCACCGCAGCCGCAAGCCGCTGGGGCGCAGGGTGATCACATCGCTGATCGAGAACGATGCCGGACACTTGCCGGGCATGACCGGAAACCGCAGCCGCCTTGTTCTGGGCGGGGCCGTGCTGGCGCTGGTTCTGATGGCGGTGGTGCTGAAGTGACCGCCGCAGGATGTTTCGGATGATACAGGATGGCAGTTCTGCAAAGCAGTCCGTTGGTGTGCCTTTGGCACGTTGCACCTGCGCCAATTCCTATCGCCGTTTGCTGCGGAGTCTGCGTTGAAAATCGCCTATCTGGTGAACACCTATCCCCGCAACTCGCTTACCTTTATCCGGCGCGAGATTCTGGCGCTGGAGCGTCAGGGCTGGGATATTTACCGCTTTGCCCTGCGGTCAGATCGGTCGGCGCTGGTCGATCCGGCGGATATGGCAGAGGACGCGCGGACCGAGCATGTTCTGGAACTGGGGGCGGGCAAGCTGATGATGTCAGCCCTCGGCTGGATGGCAAAGCATCCTGTCGGCGCAGTGCGCGCAGTCGGCATGGCGCTGCGCTGCGGGGCGCGGGCCGATGGCGTGACACCGGGCACTGGGGGGCGGATGCGCCACCTGATTTATCTGGCAGAGGCGGCACATCTGGCGCGTCGCTGCCATGACCTGCGTCTGACACATCTTCATGCCCATTTTGGCACCAATTCCACCACCGTGGCCATGCTGTCGGCCATGATGGGCGGGCCGGAGTATTCCTTTACCGTCCACGGACCCGAAGAATTTGATGCGCCCCGAACCCTGTGTCTGGGCCTCAAGGCCGACCGGGCCGCCTTTGCGGTTGCGATTTCCAGCTTTGGGCGCAGTCAGTTGTGCCGTTGGACCGCTGCCGGAACCTGGCCCCGGCTGCACGTGGTGCATTGCGGGATCGAACCCTGGCGCTTTCCCGATCCGACCCCGATGCCTGCGGGGGGGCCGCATCTGGTGGCCATCGGGCGGCTGTCTGAACAAAAGGGCTTTGCGCTGCTGATCGAGGCGGTGGCGCAGGCGGTGCAGACCCTGCCCGACCTGCATCTGACGCTGGTGGGCGATGGCGCATTGCGCCCGCAGATCGAAGCGGCCATCGCCGGCCACGGATTGGGCCGCCATGTCACCCTGACCGGCTGGCTGGACGAGGCGCGGGTGCGCGAGGCGCTGGGAGGCGCGCAAGCGCTGATCGTGCCATCCTTTGCCGAAGGTTTGCCGGTGGTGATCATGGAGGCCATGGCTGCAGGACGCCCGGTGATCGCCACGTCGATTGCCGGTATCCCCGAGCTGGTGACGCCCGATACCGGCTGGCTGGTGCCTGCGGGCAATGGGGCGGCTTTGGCACAGGCGATGCAGGACATGGCCTCCACCCCGCCCGACCGGCTGACAGCGATGGGACAGGCGGCGCGCCTGCGGGTTCTGGACCGGCACGACATCAACCACGAGGCGGAAAAACTGACCGAGCTTTTTGCCAGCAAAGGCCATGTGGGATGACCGCTTCACTTGTCATTGCCTGCGCCAGCAATTCCGATGCCATTCTTGCGGCGAATCTGGCAGCCTCGCCCCTGCTGGCGGGGGGTGTTCCCCTGCACGTTCAGCGCGGCGCACCCTCTGCGGCCATCGCCTATAACCGCGCAATCGATGCGACGGACAGCGACCTGATCCTGTTCGTGCATCATGATGTCTACCTGCCAAAGGGCTGGGATATCTTGCTGGAACGGCGGCTGACCGACCTTGCACAGCGTCATCCCGACTGGGCATTGGCCGGGGCGTACGGGGTGGCGGCAGATTATCGGCAGTTCGGGCCGGTCTGGACGTCATCGCTGGGGGAGATCATCGGGCGCGTGCCGTTGCAGCCGGAGCCGGTGGTCAGCTTTGACGAAATGCTGATCCTCTTGCGCCGGTCGTCCGGCCTGCGGTTCGACGAAACCCAGCCTGGCTGGCACATGTATGGCACCGACATCGTCTGCCACGCGCGCGCATCGGGCAAGGGGGCCTATGCAGTGGGGTTGCCCTGTATTCACAATGACCGGTTTCACGATGCCTTGGGAATGGATTTCACCGAAAGCTATCGCTGGATGCAGACAAAATGGCCGCAGTTCCTGCCGATCCAGACCCCTGTCACCAAGCTGAGCCGGTCTGGGCTGCACCTGATGCGCGAACGCTGGAACATGCGCAAATCGTTGGCAATGCGTGAGGGCGGCGCGGTGCACACCGGCGCACACCCGGCAGAGCTTGCGGCGCGCTGCGGTTGGGCCGACCTGACGCCATCGGCGGTCTAAAGCTGCCCGACAGCCTCGGCCACGGCAAGACCAAGGGCGGCGTGGGCCTCGGGTTCGAAGTGGATGCCATCCTGCGGGCTGACCGCGATGATCTGTCCCGCATCCAGAAAGCCAAGACCCCGCGCCTGCGCCAAAGCCTGATAGCGTTCGGCAAGCCCGGTGCTGCGGGCGGTCGCCCCCAGAAATTCACCGGCGATTGGCCCCACCTCGGCCACCGGGGGCGGGCAGATCAACAGCACCCTGAACCCGCCGTGCCGGGCCTGCATCTCAAGGCTGAGCGCGATATCGACCAGCCCGGCCACCCCGGCCGTCACCGCCTCGGGCGTGGCGGAAAACCGTGCCTTCACGTCATTGGTGCCCAGCATGATCGTCAGCACATCGACCGGGCCATGGCTTTGCAGGGCGATCTTCAGCCCGTCTTGCCCGTTCATGTGCGCGCCTATCACCGGATCGGGAAACTGCGCCGTACGCCCGGGCAGGCCTTCTTCGGCCAGTTCCCAGCCCACGCCCAAGGCGCGCAAGCAGACCTGCGGCCAGCGCACCCCCGGACCGAAGCGGTGGTATTCGCCCCGCGTGACAATGGGCGGCGTGCCATGGGTGTTGCTGTCACCAAAGGTCATCAGAAACGGCATCGCATCCTCCATCGCTGTGCTGCGCACAGGCTACGGGCAGAATGTGCCGTCGTAAATGCCCCTAAACCCCTTGGCCTTTGCGCGCACCATGCGCATATAAGGACCTGATTTCAGCCGGAAGAGGGACCTTCATGTTCAGCCTTGGTGACAAGCCCACCGCCGCACCGAAAAACGACCTGATCAAGGACACGACAGAGGCCACGTTCATGGCCGACGTGATCGAGGCCAGCCGCGACGTGCCGGTGATCGTTGATTTCTGGGCCCCGTGGTGCGGCCCGTGCAAAACGCTTGGCCCGGCGCTAGAAGCGGCGGTACAGGCCGAAGGCGGCAAGGTCCGTATGGTCAAGGTCAACGTCGATGAAAACCAGATGATCGCAGGCCAGCTGCGGGTGCAGTCGATCCCCACCGTGTTTGCCTTCTGGCAGGGCCAGCCGGTAGATGGCTTTCAGGGCGCGGTGCCGGGATCGGAAATCAAGAAATTCATCGATCGGATCAAGGCCCTTGGTGGCGATGGTGGTCTGGCCGAAGCGATCGAGGCGGCAGAGCAGATGCTGACCGAAGGCGCTGCGGTGGATGCGGCCGAGACTTTCGCCGCCATCCTCGAGGAAGAGCCGGAAAATGCCGCCGCCTATGGCGGGCTGATCCGCACCCATCTGGCGCTTGGCAATCTGGAACAGGCCGAGGTGCTGGCCGCCAATGCCCCCAAAGCCATCGCCACCGCCAAAGAGGTTGAAGCGGCCCGCGCCCAGATCGAACTGGCCAAACAGGCGGCGAATGCCGGCCCGGAACAAGATCTGCAAAACGCGGTCGAGGCGGACCCCGCCGATCATCAGGCCCGGTTCGACTATGCCGCTGCGCTGCTGGCGGCAGGCAAGACCGAAGCCGCGGTCGATCAGTTGCTGGAACTGTTCCGGCGTGACCGCGAATGGAATGACGGCGCGGCCCGCACCCAGCTTTTCACTATTTTCGATGCGCTGGCGGCCAAAGATCCCATCGTCATGAAAGGGCGGCGCAAACTGTCGTCGATGATATTTGCCTGACGCCGTTTCCGGCCTAGGTGGAAAGACATGATGAACGCATCTGACTTGCCCGACACAATTCCGGTTTTCCCGCTGCCAGGTGCCCTGATGCTGCCCCGGGCGCGGCTGCCGCTGCACATCTTTGAACCGCGCTATCTGGCGATGGTGGAAGACTGCATGAAAACCAAAACGCGGCTGATCGGCATGATCCAGACGCGCGAAACGCCGGGTGGGGAAAAGCGCCTGCAGTCCATTGGCTGTGCGGGCCGGTTGACGGGGTTTTCGGAAACCGAAGACGGGCGCTACATGATCACACTGTCGGGCATGTCGCGGTTCCGGGTGCGCGAAGAGGTGCAGGGTTTTGCCCCCTATCGCCGCTGTCTGGTCGACTGGTCGTCATTCGGCAGCGACCTGAACCGCGAGGATGAAAGTGATCCGGGTTTTGACCGCCCGGCCTTTCTGGCGGTTCTGGGGCGGTATCTGACCACGCTGAACCTTGCCACCGACTGGGACAGCCTGAAAGAGGCCGAAGCCGAACTGTTGATCAACTCGCTGTCGATGCTGTGCCCCTTCACACCCGAAGACAAGCAGGCCCTGCTGGAGGCTCCGTCGCTGTCCACCCGGCGCGAAACGCTGGTGACGCTGATCGAATTCGCCTTGCGGGGCGGCGCTGATGACGAGGTGATGCAATGACCGAAACAACCGCGCGTGAAGGTGCCGCCGGCACCGCGCAGACCGTGGACCCGCGCATGCTGGAAAGTCTGATCTGCCCGGTCAGCCATGCCGTGCTGACCTATGACGCCGCCGCGCAGGAGCTGGTGTCCAAAGCGGCCCGTCTGGCGTTTCCGATCCGCAACGGCATTCCGGTGATGCTGCTGAGCGAAGCCCGCGCGCTGGAGTGACGGCAGACTGGCCCTGATGACGTTCTCGTGATCTGCAAGCGATCTACGACAACGTCACTTCCGCGATGCAAACCTGCACATATACTGCGCCGGAAGTATCAGCCAGGAGCCAGAATCCATGAAATTAATCTCGAAAAGCCTGATTGCCGGACTTTTGCTTGTTGCCGGTGTCGCTGTCGCCAAAGAGGGCGTGCAGGACCCGACCGTGAAGGCCCGGATGGACCTGATGAGCACCATTGGCATGAACGTCAAGGTTCTGGGCGACATGGCGACCGACAAGGTGGCTTTTGACGCCACCGCCGCCGCCGCCGCACAAGTGGCTCTGGTCGCCGCTACGGCCGATATCGCCGCGAAGTTTGAACCGCAGGCGACCGACCCGGTGGCCGAAGCCAAACCCGAGGTCTGGACCAACTGGGATGATTTCGTAGCCAAGGCCGAGGTGCTGGAAGCCGCTGCAACCGCGCTGGACCCAAGCTCGCTTGACGGGGTTAAGGCCGGGATGGGGGCCGTCGGTGGCACCTGCCGCGACTGCCATTCCACATACCGGATGTAAGTCAGTCCCGTCTGTTCAAGGAAAGGCCCCCTTTTGTCGGGGGCCTTTTGCCACTCAAATCCGCCCGTTCAGCTGCAATGCACGCGCGAGATCCGCTCGGTGCGGTCAATCTCGATGTTCAGCCGGTCAACCCGGTAATCCATCGTTACCGCCGTATCCGGGCGGATGATCCGGGTTTGCTGACCGAACTTCATCGTTTCCAGAACCGAGGCTGGCTGGCCCACCAGCCCCTGCAGCGCATTTGCACCACAGCTGGAAAGGTCAGGGCCATCCGGCACGACGGGCTGGCACGCTGCCAGAGCGGCCACAATACATCCTGCAAAGGCTGCGTGTTTCATACTGGTCTCCATTCTTCGGCGGCAGCTTGGGTGCCGGGCCGCACCTGCCCAAGCATTTGGCCATTCCCGCTGCCCGTCTTCAACCCCTGCCGTGCGCACAGGCGAAAGCCTGCGCAGCCATGGCTTTACGGCCTTGGACAGAAGTGGAAATTCCCGACGCAGGGTCTTGCCTTGGCAGGCAGTTTCCCGCAGCCTGTCGCCAAACCGAAACAGGAGAATACCCATGCGCACCCGTGCCGCCGTTGCCCTTGCCCCCGGCAAACCGCTGACCGTGATGGAGGTCAATCTGGCCGACCCCAAAGAGGGTGAGGTGTTGGTGGAAATCAAGGCGACCGGCATCTGCCACACCGATGAATTCACCCTGTCGGGTGCCGACCCCGAAGGGCTGTTCCCCGCCATTCTGGGGCATGAAGGTGCCGGCGTGGTCATTGCCTGCGGACCGGGGGTGAAAAGCCTGAAGCCCGGCGACCATGTCATCCCGCTCTACACCCCCGAATGCCGCCAGTGCCCCAGCTGTCTGAGCCAGAAGACCAACCTGTGCACCGCGATCCGTTCCACCCAAGGCCAGGGGTTGCTGCCCGATGGCACCACGCGGTTTTCCATGCTGGATGGCACGCCAATCCATCACTACATGGGCTGCTCGACCTTCGCCAACCACACCGTGGTGCCGGAAATCGCGCTGGCAAAGGTGCGCAAGGATGCGCCGTTTGACAAGATCTGCTACATCGGTTGTGGCGTCACCACAGGCATCGGCGCCGTGATCAACACCGCCAAGGTGGAGATCGGGGCCAAGGCGGTGGTGTTCGGTCTGGGCGGCATCGGGCTGAACGTGTTGCAGGGGCTGCGGCTGGCCGGGGCCGACATGATCATCGGGGTCGACATCAACAATGACCGCAAGGAATGGGGCGAGCGGTTCGGGATGACGCATTTCGTCAACCCCAAAGAGATCGAAGGCTCGGTCGTCCAGCACATCGTCGATCTGACCAAGACGCCCTTCGACCAGATCGGCGGCGCGGATTATTCGTTCGACTGCACCGGCAATGTGAAGGTGATGCGCGACGCGCTGGAATGCACCCACCGCGGCTGGGGCCAAAGCATCATCATCGGCGTCGCCCCGGCGGGCGCCGTGATCGAGACGCGCCCCTTCCAGCTGGTGACCGGGCGGGTCTGGAAAGGCACTGCCTTTGGCGGCGCGCGCGGGCGCACGGATGTGCCGACGATTGTGGACTGGTACATGGATGGCAAGATCCAGATCGACCCGATGATCACGCATACGCTGGCACTGGAGGACATCAACAAAGGGTTTGACCTGATGCATTCCGGCGAAAGCATCCGGTCTGTCGTGATCTACTAAGGCTGACGTTGACCGGGGGGTTTCACACCCCCCGGCCCCCCGTGGGATATTTTTCAACAGGTAATAAGAAGTGACGGGATGGTGGGACTCCCGATGCGCTGGCACTGGCCTGTCAGCTTGAGGCTTTCCATGGGCGGGCCAAAATGCGACAAGCGGCGGAATGGAGAGACCAATGCCTGAAACCCGTACCCCCCGCCTTTGCGTTCTGATCGACGCCGACAATGTTCCCGCCAGCTATGCCGAGGCGATCTTTGAAGAGATCGCCGCGCTGGGTGAAGCGTCCGTCCGCCGGATCTATGGCGACTGGTCGGCGCAGCGATTGGGCGGCTGGGCCAAGAAGGTCGCGGCGCTTGGTCTGGTGGCAGATCAGCAGTTTTCCAACACCAAGGGCAAGAATGCGTCAGACATCGGGCTGGTGATCGCCGCGATGGATTTCCTCCATTCCGGCCTATTCGATGGCTTTGTGCTGGTATCGTCAGACAGTGATTTCACCCGGCTTGCCGCACGCATCCGCGAGCAGGGTCTGGACGTTTATGGCATCGGCGAGAAAAAGACGCCTGAGGCATTCCGCATGGCCTGCAAGCGGTTCATCTATGTGGAAAACCTGAACACCCCTGCCGAGGAAGCGCCGCGCAGCATGTTCCGCAGCGAGACAGTGGAAGATGCCCCGCCACCACGCCCCGGCACCAAGGAAGCCCCGTCCGGGGCCATTCCGCTGATCGTCGCCGCGATGCGGGCCATCGACCCGGATGGCGAATGGTATACGCTGGGGCCTTTGGGCCAGTTCATCACCCAGGCCAACCCGGATTTCGACACCCGCACCTATGGCGCGGCCAAGCTGTCAGATCTGGTGCGCCGCCTGCCCCGGTTCGAGGTGCGGCAAAGCCCGAGTGGCCAGCTGGAACTGCGCGACCTGTCCTGACGCGCACAGCTGCCGTGCGGGCCGGCACCTTTGCACCGACTGCGGCCTTGCCTATGGTGATGCAAAGAGCAGGAGGCCGGTATGGGCGAGATTTCCTTGGGGCTGGACACGTTCGGCGATGTGAACCGTGGCGCGGACGGGCAGATGTTGCCGATGGCCCAAGTGCTGCGCGACGTGGTGGAACAGGCGGTGCTGGCTGATCAGGTGGGCATTGACTTCATCGGGCTTGGCGAACACCACCGCGATGATTTCGCCATTTCTGCGCCCGAGATTGTGCTGGCCACCATTGCGGGGCGCACCAGCCGCATTCATCTTGGCACCGCCGTGACCGTGCTGTCGTCGGATGACCCGGTGCGGGCGTTCCAGCGGTTTTCCACCCTGAATGCTGTGTCGAATGGCCGGGCCGAGGCCATTCTGGGCCGTGGATCGTTCAGCGAAAGCTATGCGTTGTTTGGCTATGACATGGCCAATTACGATCAGCTGTTCGAGGAAAAGCTGGACCTGTTCGCGCGTCTGGTGCGCGAGAAAAAGGTCAGCTGGAAGGGCGAAACCCGCGCCCCGCTGAAAAATCAGGTGGTCTACCCGCCATTGGGGCCAAAGGGGCTGACCACATGGGTCGGTGTTGGCGGCAGCCCGGAGTCGGTGGTGCGGGTGGTGCGGCAGGATCTGCAGCTGATGCTGGCGATCATTGGCGGCGATCCGGCGCGGTTTGTGCCCTATATCGATCTGTATCACCGCGCTGTGGCGTCGATGGATGCAAAGGTGCGCCCGATTGGTGTGCATTCCCCCGGTTTTGTCGCCGCGACGGACGGGGTGGCGCAAGAGGCGCTGTGGCCGCATTACCGCGAGATGTTCGGCCGCATCGGGCGAGAACGGGGCTGGCCGCCGGTCACCAAGGACAAGTATCTGGCCGAGATCGAGCATGGCTCGCTGTATGTCGGCAGTCCGGAGACGGTCGCGCGCAAGATCGCAAAGACGGTGCGGACATTGAAGATTCAGCGCTTTGACATGAAATACGCGACCGGCCCGCAGCCGCATGGCGATCTGATGGCGTGTATCCGGCTGTATGGTCAGACCGTCATTCCGATGGTGCGCGACATGCTGGCCAGCGACCGCGCGGTAGCCTGAAGGCAAGTCTGCCGCTACAGCGCCAGTACCATGTCGCGGTGCGGGATGCCCGCGTCGTCGTAAACCGGGCCTTCGGCGGTGAAGCCCAGGCGTTCGTAGAAACCCAGAGCATGTGTCTGCGCGCCGAGTTTGGCGCGGCTTATCCCGGGCCAGCGGCGGAGTTCCTCTACCGCGCCCCTTACAAGGGCCGCGCCGAGACCGGTGCCGCGTGCGGCAGGCAGAACGCAGACGCGGCCGATCTTGCCGGTGTCGCCGGACAGCAGCAGCCGGGCAGAGCCCATGGGGATGCCATCGACCATCGCAAGCAAATGAATGGCCTCGTCATCCTTGTCGTCCACCTCGTCTGCCTCGGACACGCCCTGTTCCTCGATGAACACGGTGCGGCGCAACTGGCGGCAGGTGGCGATGTCGCGGGTGGGGGCGATGTGGATCATGCGAAGTAGTCCTGCAGGATGCGGGTGTAGATGGTCTTGAGCTGGTGGATCTGCGCGACCTCTACCCGTTCATCGACCTGATGCATGGTCTTGCCCACCAGACCGAATTCCACCACCGGGCAATGGTTTTTGACAAAACGCGCGTCCGACGTGCCGCCAGAGGTAGAGGCCACGGGCGTGCGCCCGGTGATCGCCTGCACGGCGTGGGCGATCAGGGCCGAGAAATCTCCGGGCGGGGTCAGGAAACTTTCGCCCGAAATCTGCACCCGAAGGTCAATCTGCACCCCGGTTTCCTGCGCCACGGCCTGCGCATGATCTTGCAGCCAGCGGGTCAGGCTTTCCCCGGTATGCAGGTCGTTGAAGCGGATGTTCACAGTGGCCGAGCCCCGCGCCGGGATCACGTTATTGGCCGGATTGCCGCAGTCGATGGTGGTGATCGCCAGCGTTGAGGCGTCGAAATGGGCGCTGCCTTGGTCCAGCGGTTTTTCCTCCAGCCGGGAAAGCAGCCTGACCAGCGCCGACATCGGGTTCTTGGCCCGGTGCGGATAGGCCGAATGGCCCTGCACCCCGGTGGCGGTGATAAAGGCGGTCATGCTGCCGCGGCGGCCGATCTTCATCATTTCGCCCATGTCATTCGGGCAGGTCGGCTCGCCCACAAGGCAATGTGTCATCCGTTCGCCCTGCCCGGCCATCCAGTCCAGCAGGGCCATGGTGCCATCAACCCCCACCCCTTCCTCATCGCCGGTGATGGTCAGGATCACCGCGCCATCTGGCGGGGTATCGCGCACGAAATCCACCGCTGCCGCGACAAAGGCCGCCACGCCGGATTTCATGTCAGTCGTGCCCCGGCCATACATCCAGCCATCGACCACTTTGGCCCCGAACGGGTCTTGCGTCCAGGCGGCGGCGTCGCCCACCGGCACCACATCGGTGTGACCGTTGAAGCCGAAACTGCGGTTGGCCCCGCGTGTGCCCCAGCGGGCGAACAGGTTGGGCACGCCGCCCCGGTCCACCCGGGTGCAGGTGAAACCTGCTTCGGTCAGCACACCTTCGAGCAAGACCAGCGCGCCCCCCTCTGCCGGGGTCACCGAAGGGCAACGCACCAGATCGGCGGTCAGGGCAACAGGGTCAATGGGACTGGTCATCTTGGCTCTCCGGCAGCGGTGATGCAGGCATACCCACAGGGCGCGCGCGCTGCAACTGTCTGCAGCGCGGCCACCTATTGTTGCCGCCAAGACACGTTCGGCCCCAGCCCCACGGGCCTGCCATTCTTGCGGGCAGAAATGTGGATGACTTGCGGCAGGACTCTGTTAACCTTCGTTAAAATTTAGATCCCAGAGGCAGGGCAGAGCAGGGTCAACGTACCCATTCACGACAAACGCTCCGGCAGGCATTCGCCTGACCGCTTACAATGCTCTGTCTCCAACGGGGGGAGGCAGTCTTGGCGACAGGCGCAGAACTGAACTACAACGTCAACGCAAACGCAATGGCGATGGCGAATGCAATGTTCGGCGATGGTGTGACCGTCGTGGGAGCAAGCTATACCGGGCCGCGCGAAAGTTCGGCCACCTTTACCAATGGCGACCTGTCCCCCGGCGTGCTGCCATCCTCTTCCGGGGTGATCCTGTCGACCGGCAACGTGCGGGATTTCACCCAGTCCGGCGGCGACCCCAACCGCGCCACCGACACCTCGACCGACACGTCGGGCATAGACAACAACAGCCAGTTCAATGCCATCGCGGGGGCTCGCACCTTTGATGCCGTCTGGATTGATGTGGACTTCATCCCCGCCGGCGATGTCATGACCATGCGGTTCGTCTTCAGCTCGGAAGAATACCCGGAATACGTGAACTCGGCGTTCAACGATGTGATGGGCGTCTGGGCCAACGGCACCTATGTGCCGATCGCGATAGGGAACGGCACCTCGTCGATCAACAACATCAACCCGATGACCCAGCCGAACCTGTTCATCAGCAACCTGAACGACGAGTACAACACGGAAATGGACGGGTTCACGGTCACCATGACCCTGACCATTCCGGTGCAGGCCGGGGTGGTGAATTCGCTGCGCATCGGAATCGCCGACACCGGCGATGCGCGATACGATTCAAACCTGATCATTGTGGGCGACAGCATCCAGACCACGCTGGTCGCCCGCGACGATGAAGACACCATGTTTGCCACCGGCGAGAAGACTTTCGACATTTTGGCCAATGATCATTACAGCGGCGCGGGAACATTGAACGTCACCCAGATCAACGGTGCCAACGTGTCGCCCGGGCAGGTTGTGACATTGGCATCTGGTCAGCAGGTGCAGCTGAATGCCGATGGCACCATCACGGTGATCGGCAATGGCGACAGCGAGCAGGTGAATTTCACCTATACCGTCGCCTCGACCATTGGCGGCCATGTCGACACCGGGATCGTCAAGATCACCACGATTCCCTGCTTTGTCGCGGGCACGATGATCCTGACCGACAAAGGGGAATGCCCGGTTGAGTCGCTGCGCCCCGGCGATCTGGTGATGACAAAGGATGACGGCCCCCAACCGCTGCGCTGGACCGGGCGGCGGCAAGTGGCTGCAGTGGGGGCACTGGCACCCATCGAGATCAGGGCCGGCACCTTTGGCAACCATCGCCGGCTGCTGGTGTCGCCGCAGCACCGGGTGCTGGTGCATGACCCGCTGGCCGAACTGCTGTTTGGCGAAACCGAGGTGCTGGTCGCGGCGCGCGATCTGGTCAACGGTCGGGCGGTGCGGGTGATGGAGGGGGGCGCGGTAGACTATGTGCACCTGCTGTTTGACCGACATCAGATCGTCTCTTCCGAAGGGTTGGCGACCGAGAGCTTTTTGCCCGGGCCGCAATCGACGCGGATGTTCGAGGCCGAGATCATCGAAGAAATCTGCAGCCTGTTCCCCGAGCTGAACCCGCAGACCGGTGGCGGCTACAGCCCGGCGGCCCGGCGGACGCTGCGGCCGTTCGAGGCGCAGCTGCTGTTTGCAGCGGCGGAAAAGGCGGCGTGATCCATGGGTGACTGGCTGGCGCTGTCTGATCTGGCCCTGCCCGGGGGCGATACCCGCCCGCTGGAACAGGGGCTGTTCATCTGCGAGACAGCCCTGCCGCTGGGCGAGGGCTCTGTCTTGCTGCAATGGCAGGACGGCCCACAGCGCAGTTTTTCAATCTTTGCCGATCCGCGGGCCGGAATTGTGGTGCTGCACCGCGCGGGGCAGTTGGTGCGGCGGCACGTTTTGCCGGGGCCTTTGCCGTTCGGGCAAGGCAGCGCGCGGATCACCTATGGCTGGAGCCGCCACACCGGCGCGTGGCGGCTGAGTTACGGGCGGATCGGACTGGGCGAGGAGTGCACCATCGCGGGTGTCGGACCAATTGCGCTGTCACCACACGAACTGGCGGGGCTGTGCCGGCGTGACGGCGCCGCGCTGCGGCACCGGTCGCTGCTGTGGTTCGGGGTGACGCAAGGTGCCCGCCCGCCGGAACGCGCGCCGTGGCTGGGCCTGCGCACGCCGGTTCAGACCGCGCGGGGGCCGGTGGCGGCGGGGGCGCTGCGGGTGGGGGAACTGGTGCGGACGGCGGACAGCGGGTTGCAGCCGGTCTTGCGGGTGAACCGGCTGCGGCTGCCCAGCCGGGGCAGCTTTGCCCCGGTGATCCTGCGCGCACCCTTTCTGGGTCAGGGCAGCGATGTGCTGCTGTCGGCAGACCAGCTTGTCGTGCTGAGCGGGGCCGAGGTGGAGTATATGTTTGGGGTCGAAGAGGTGCTGGTCAGCGCCGGGGCGTTGGCGAACGGCACCATCGGGCGGCTGGACGGGCGGCAGGCGGCGATTGATTGCGTGGCGCTGGACCTTGGTCTGCCCGAACTGCTGCTGGTGGACGGCCTGAGGCTGCTGAGCCACGGGGCGCTGGCCGAGCCGCCGCTGCAGGTGCTGCTGCCCTATGAGGCGCAGCAACTGGTCAGCCTGATGGCCCGGCGGAGCCTGTTTGGGGCCGCCTAATCGTAAAGGGCGGTCATCTGGGCCACGATGACCGAGTTTTCTTCCAGCGCGCGCAGCATCAGCGCCTCTTCTTCGGGCGGGATTTCGGCCCCGGCCTCTTTTTGTTCATCCAGCGAGCCGTGGCCTTCCACCTCCAGCACGGCAAGGTCGGCCTGTTTGAGGATGGCCACGGTTTCACGCACCGCCTCAGCCTCGTCGACGCCACTGGCATAGCACATAAGCGCCCCGCCGGTGGCCTTGGCGGGCAGGTCGTCGCCGGGCTTGCGGCCGACCTGAACCAGCAAGGTATAGACCTGCTGGCGGCTGGTCTTGGCGGGTTTATCGTCAGTCATGGCAGGGCCTTTCGGGGATGCGCACACAGGGGAAAACCTGTCATATCCAATGATATCAATATATTGAATCTGACACTTCAACCAGATCTCAACATTTCCCACAGCCCGAAGGCTGGGGGAAACAGAAAGATCAGTCGCGCAGCAGTTCGTTGATGCTGGTCTTGCTGCGGGTCTGGGCGTCGACCTTCTTCACGATCACGGCGCAATAGAGGCTGATGCCGTTCTTTGATGGCATCGATCCGGCCACCACCACCGACCCGGCGGGCACTTCGCCGTACATCACTTCACCCGATTCACGGTCGACGATCTTGGTCGATTTGCCGATGAACACGCCCATGCCGAGCACCGAGCCTTCGCGGATGATGCAGCCTTCGACCACTTCCGACCGCGCGCCGATAAAGCAGTTGTCTTCGATGATGGTGGGGCCGGCCTGCATCGGTTCCAGCACGCCGCCGATGCCGACGCCGCCAGACAGGTGCACGTTCTTGCCGATCTGCGCGCACGACCCCACGGTGGCCCAGCCATCGACCATGGTGCCTTCATCGACAAAGGCGCCGATGTTCACGAAAGAAGGCATCAGCACCACGTTTCTGGCGATATAGGCCGACCGGCGGACGATGGCACCGGGCACGGCGCGAAAGCCTGCGGCGCGCCAGTCGGCCTCGGTCCAGCCCTGCCATTTCGACGGCACCTTGTCCCACCAGTTGGACCCGCCGTTGCTGCCCGAAATTTCGTGCATGTCGGTCAGGCGGAACGACAGGAGCACCGCCTTTTTCGCCCATTGGTTCACGTGCCAGTCACCGTTGTCGCGCTTTTCCGCGACCCGCAGCGTGCCTGCGTCAAGCGCTGTCAGCGTCGCCTCGATGGCATCGCGCGTCTCGCCCTTTGTGTCGGGGGTAATGCTGTCGCGGGTTTCCCATGCGGCTTCGATGGCGGCTTCCAGAGCGGCGTTTGACATGCTGTCACCCTTTTTCGGTTGGTCCTGTTGCGCCCTGCCTATAAGGCTTGGATCACCCTCACGCAATGCAAGAGCACCTTATGAAAGACGAACCCCGCGCCCACCCGTTCCGCGACTCGGTCGAGGATGTGAAAGCGGCTGACCTGTGCCCCGACACCATCCAGACCCGCGCCCCTGCCTACCGGCTGGCCTTTGCCGACCCGGATTTCATGACGCGCGAGGAATTGCGCCCGGTGCGATTGCAGCTGGAACTTCTGAAACCTCAGGTGGTGATGGACGAACGTGGCATTGAATCGACCATCGTGCTGTTCGGCGGCGCACGGATTCCAGCCACCCCTGAGTTGGGGCGCACGCCCGCGCTGTCGGCGCTGTCGGCCTATTATGACGAGGCGCGGCGGTTTTCCAAGCTGATGACCGAGCGCAGCATGGAAAGCTATGGCCGGGAAAACGTGATCATAACCGGCGGCGGGCCGGGGGTGATGGAGGCGGGCAATCTGGGCGCGCATGAGGCCGGGGGCCAGTCGATTGGCCTGAACATCGTGCTGCCGCATGAACAGGCACCGAATGCCTATGTGACACCGGACCTGTGTTTCAACTTCCACTACTTCGCCATCCGCAAGATGCATTTCCTGATGCGGGCCAAGGCAATCTGCGTGTTTCCGGGTGGCTTCGGCACGCTGGACGAGATGTTCGAGGCGCTGACACTGATTCAAACCCGGCGGATGAAGCCGATCCCGTTCTTGCTTTTCGGCCGGGCGTTCTGGGAAAAGATCATCAACTGGGATGCGCTGGCCGAGGCCGGCACGATCAGCCCCGAGGATCTGGCGCTGTTCCGCTTTGTGGAAACCGCAGAAGAGGCGGTGGCGGCGATCGATGGCTGGATTTAGGCACAGCCTTCACTCGTCGCGCCGTCAATAATCGCGTTCATAAAACAGGCCGATGCCGGTGTTGCCATCGGCCCCGACCCTGCCCTTGAGCGTGACCGTGTCGCTGATATCAAGGTTCAGGTTGATCTGGCTTTTGCCGTCCTGATCGACCACAACTTCGGAATAGACGTTTTCCGACAGGTACTTGCCCGCGGTCAGCTGTGCCGCACCTTCGGCATCGGTCTGCACGTCCAGATCGTCGAGGCCAAAGCCCTGACGCAGCCGGCTGATCAGCCCTTCGCCGCTGCGGCCGGCGAGGGTGGCAACCGCATTGGCCAGTTGCAGCCCTTGCAGCGCCGACAGCGAGTCGAGGCGGCGGCCGAACAGAAGCTGCGACAGCGCCTCTTCCTGCGGGAGTTGCGGGTTGGAGGTGAAGCTGACCTGCGGATCGCTGGCCGAGCCGTCGATCACCACCGAACTGGTCACGTTGTCATTCACGCTGCTGGCCACCAC
Source organism: Pseudotabrizicola sediminis (assembly GCF_004745575.1). Taxonomy (GTDB): domain Bacteria; phylum Pseudomonadota; class Alphaproteobacteria; order Rhodobacterales; family Rhodobacteraceae; genus Pseudotabrizicola; species Pseudotabrizicola sediminis. Next base: position 74,884 of record NZ_RPEM01000004.1, read on the forward strand.
GCGCAGGCGGGGGTCGAAATTTCCTTCCAGCTGCAAGGAGGCTTCGGAGAGGTCGAGGCGGCGGCCCAGAATATCGAGGCGGCCGCGGATCAGGTCGAACGAGCCTGCGGGGATGATGTCGGTGGTGGTGCCGGTCAGGCGCAGGGTGCCGCCCAGTTCGGCATCCAGCCCCCTGCCCCGGATGAACAGCTGGTTCGGGGCCGAAATTTCGATGTCCAGATCGAAGGGGCGGGCGGCGCTGCGGCGGGCGGCTTCCCCCGGGTCGGCAATAAGGCCCGCGCGGCGGCGGGTTTCTCGCACGGGGGCGGGTTCGCCGATGTGCTGCAACCCATCGATCAGTTCCTGCCCGCCAAGGCCGGTGGCGGCGATGCGGATCTCGGTCTGCGGCAGGGCGATCCGGCCAGCGATCAGCGCGCCGCCCGCAAGCGGCCCGGTGAGGCTGAGCTGGCCATTGGCGAGGGTCTGGTACAGCTGCGGATCGCGCAAGGTGACGCTGGACAGCGCCAGGCCAAGGTCGGCCCGGTAGGGGGCGGTAAGGTTTATGGGGCCAGTCAGGCTGACCCGCCCGCCGGTGGAGACGGCGGCGGCGGCACTGATCTGGGCAGAGCCGCCCGACAGGGTGGCGGTGGCGTCGATGGCCTGCAGAGAGAACGGCAGGGACGGGTCGGCAAGGGTGCCGCCCGACAGGCTGACGCGGCCTGCCAGTGAGGACAGTACGAAGGGACCGCTGAGCCTCAGGTCGATGGCCAGCGGACCGGAGATGACACGGCTGCCGAGGAAGGGATTGGCGAGACCAGCCTGCGACGTGCCTTGCACGGTCAGGTTGGCGGTAGCGAAATCGCTGGCGATCTGGCCTGCGACGCGGGCGTTGATGCTGCCGGGACCGGTGCCGGTCAGCGCGAGGGTATAGCCGCTGCCGCCATCAACCGCGGTGCCCGACAGGGTGACGGGGCCGGGGAATTCCGGCAGCAGGGCGCCAAGGTTGGCCAGCCGCGCCGACAGGTCGATCTGACGCTGTGTGCCGGTCAGGCGGCCCGTGGCATTGGCGGTGATCTGCGGGCTGGTGAGGGTAAGGCTGTCAAGCCGGACCAGACCATCTTCCAGCCGCAGGGCGGCGTTGAAGGTCGAATCGCCCGCCAGCAAACGGTCGGCCTGCGCCTGCCCGGTGCGCAGGGCATTTGTAGTGGCGTCGAGGGTGAGGGTGGCGGTTTCAGCGGTGCCGGCGAAGGTGGCGTTGGCGGCCATGCTGCCGCCAAAGCCGTCGCGCAGTCGGGCCAGATCCTGCACGGTCAGCTGGGCGGTCACATCACTGCCGGTGGTGGCAAGGGTTCCGGTGGCGGCGATGGCGGCGCCGGGGGCGGTGACATTCAGCTGTTCGACAACCAGCGTGGAGTCGACCAGATCGGCGACAAGCGAAAGCTGCGATGCACCGTTCAGCAGGCGGTCCACCTCGGGCTGACCGATGCGCAGCGAGGTGGCTTCCAGATCGGTGACGATCCGGGCCTGACCGCTGGTCAGCGGGCCGGACAGCCGCATGTCGCCACTGATGGCACCGCCGTACTCAGACCCAAGCCGGGACAGATCATCCATCCGCAGGGTCAGGGTCAGGTCGGCGAGGTCAGAGGTAAGGGTGCCAGAGCCATCGGCCGCAAGCGCCGGTGCGCGGATGGCAAAGCTGCGCAGCACGGTGCCGGTGGTGTCGCGGCGGACATCGAGCGCGATGCTGGACGGGCCTTGCAGCAGATTGTCGGCTTGCGGGATATCCAAGGTAAGGTTCTGGCCGTCGATCCGGGCCTGAACGTCGAAATCGCCGCCCAGCGGGCTACCCTGCCCCGACGCGGTGATGGTGCCGCGCCCCGACAAAGGCCGACCGGCGAGGCCCGACAGCGGGGCCAGATCGGTGGCGTCGATGCGCAGGCGGCCACTCGTGCGGAAGCCATCTTCCAGCCCGGAAATTTCTCCGCCTGCCGACAGGGTGACCGGCCCGGCGGCCAGGTCAAGTACGCCGATCTGGGTAACGCCGGTGCCTTCCTGCCAGAACAGGCGGGTCGATGCGGTGATGGTGTCACCAATCGCCATCGACAGGCCGGGGTCTTGCAAGGCTATGCCGGTGCCGTTGAGCGTGAAGGTGCCGCCGATCACCCGGCCCTGCGCCCCGCGCGCGATCCGGCCAGAGCCGCGCAGGTCGGCCCGCGCGATCTGCGCCTCGGGGGTCACCACATCTTCGGCGTCAATCACCACGCGCCATGTCTCATCCGTTCGGGCATCGTAAGTGACTTCCAGCCTTGCGGCGCGGAGCGAGACCCCGGCATCAAAGCCGGGGATGACAACGGCGTTTCCATCGGGGTCGCGCAGAAAACCGTTGAGCATGATCACCTCGGGCAGGCCATCGGCGGCGATGCTGGTCTGGCCGCGCAGCTCAACGGACCGGGCGCGCAGATCAAGCGCGGACAGATCGAGGCGACCGGTCGCACTGCGCTGGCCAGTGACGTTCAGCGTGAGCGCGTCACCAAGGAAACCGGCATACTGGGGCAGGAACAGCGGGGCCAGATCGCCGCCCAGATCGGCGTTGAACCTGGTGCCGCCATCCTCGGTGCCCAGCAGGGTGACCGTTCCGGCCAGCCGCTGGGCATTATCACTGGTCAGGTTGACCTTGGCGGCGAAGTTGTTCAGCGGGCCTGCGCCGTTGATCTGAAGCCCCACGGCAGGCGCGCCGGGCAGGTCGAGCAGCGTGGCCGCGATGCCGCCTGCCTCTTCCACCACGTTCAGATCAAGCGAGAGCCGGGTGGTTGCATTGGCGTAAGAGGCCGAAAGCTCGATCAACCCCTCTGGGCCGCTGTCGGTGCGGGTAATGGTCAGGTCTGCCGCGCCTTCGCCCCCCGCGAGCGATACCGACGCCTGAATGCTGCCTTCAACAGGTTGACCCAGCAGCGATTCCCCCAGCACCACGCGGTCAGCCGCGAGGCTGGAGATGTTGACCGACACCGGCAGGTCGGGCAGGGCAAAGCCCGATGCCTCGGGATTGGCCATCGACTCATCCGCCAGCGGCGCGCGGGCGACGATGATTTCGCCTGCCGTCAGTTCGGTGATCTGGACCCGACCGGCCAGCAGCGACGAGCGGGACCAGTCCAGCACGATATCGTTCAGCGTCAGCCAGACGCCATCATCATCGGCGATGGTCAGTTGGGTGGCGGTGGCGCGCGATGACAGGGCACCTTCGAACCCGCGCAGGGTGATCTGGCGGCCCGCGCCGGACAGGTTGTCTTCCAGAAAGGCGACGATCGTGCCGCGATCGGTGCGTTCGGCCTCGGTCAGCGGTTCATCATCCTGGGCGAAGGCCATGCAGGGCGCGACGATCAGGGCAAGGGGAAGGAGCCAGCGCATCAGAATGCCTGCCCCAGACCGACGTAGATCTGCACGCCCTTGCCGGTATTGCCACCGACCGGGGCAGCGACATCCAGCCGGATCGGGCCGAAGCCGGTGGCATAGCGCACACCCAGCCCGGCCCCGGCGTGCCAGTCGCCCGCCGGATTCAAAAAGCTGTTGAAGTCCACCCGGCCCGCATCGACAAATCCGACCAGACCGATGTTGCCCGACACCTTGGCGCGCAGTTCGAGCGAACTGCCCACGAAATGTGTACCGCCGATCTTGAAGGTATTGCCGTCGAGCTGGATGTTCACGCCCAGCGCCTGAAATGGCTGGCCCCGCACCGTGCCGCCACCGCCCGAATAAAACAGATCGTCGCGCGGCGTGTCCGAAATGCCCGCGCCAGAGACGATGCCCGCCTGTATCCGGGCGGCAACAACAAAGCGGTCATCCTCGCCAAAGCCGCGATAGCCGCGCAAATCGGCGGTGGCGCGCACGCCTGACCCGGTGGTGCCGAAGCCAAGGAAAGGTTTTACCTCTGCCTCGATGAAATAGCCGCGCGTGGCATCGTTCTTGTCGTTGCGGCGATCCCATGTCAGGGCGACCGGCAGCGACAGGCTGCGGAAGCGGAAATCGTTGAAACTGCTGCGGTCGTCTGAAATTTCGGTGCCGTCGATGATGCTGTATGCCAAGTCAACGCGACCGGTCAGGCTGTCGGAAAACACATGAGTAAAGCCAATGCCAAGCCGGGCCAGATCGGCGCGGAAATCCGGTTCGTCCAGATGGCGGATTTCGCTGGAAAAACGCGCAGTGGTATCGGGGGTCAGGGTGGCGGGCCGGTCGATGGTCAGTTTCAGACCATAGTCCATGCCATTGCCACTGGCCCCGATGTTGGTGACCGAGCCTTCGAGGCGCAGCCGTTCTGCCCCGCCCAGAAGGTTGCGGTGCATGAAGGCGGCGGACAGATCCAGCCCTTCGAGGCTGGACACTTCCGCCCCGAAGCTGAGGTTGCGGGGCTTTTCCTCGACCACGGTGATGGTGGTGCCCAACAGGTCGGGGCGGGTGATGCCTTCGTCTTCGGTAATGGTGACGGAAGCGAAGGTGCCGGTGCGGCGCAGCCGGCTTTCGGCGCGGGCCACTTCGGCGGGGTCATAGGTTTCACCCTGCGGGATGCCGGCGATCTTGCGCACGCGGTTTTCGCGGGTGCGGCTCTGGCCGGTGACATCGACAGGTCCAAAGCGCAGGCGCGGGCCGGGGTCGATGCCGACGCGGGCCGACAGGGTGCGGTTGGGGTGGTCGGCCACAACATCCTGACCGGTGACGCGGGCCTTGGCGTGGCCCCGCCCCCGCCAGCCATCCATGCCCGCAGTCACGGCCTGACGCACCAGCCCGCTCTGCGCGGGTTCGCCCGGGGCGAAGCCATCGGGAAGCTCGGTTTCCGGGGCCAGCGGGACAATGGCGGTCTGGCCAAAGCGGAACTGCGGGCCGGGATCAACCCGCACCACAATGCTTGAGACACGCTGCGGGGCATCAAGGGGCGCGATCCCCGCCGCCTCGCGCCCGTCGAGCAGGACGGACACCACGGCGGAGTAGTGGCCTTGGGCATAAAGCGCGCCGACAAGGCGGCCATATTCGGCACGGGCGGCGGCAAGCACCTGATCGGGCCGGTCTTCTTCATTTTCGAGGGCCAACAGGCCGGACGCCGCGCGCAATGCATCATTCAGATTGTCAGACGCGGCGGAGACCTGAAACTGCACCCGATCCAGCGCGTGGCCGGTCTGCCCCAGCGTCAGCGCGACAGCAAGGAAGGCCACAAAGGGCAGGCGGGACAGGGCGTGTCTGCGCTTTGGATATCTGCACTGTGTCACTGGAAACCTCACGCGTGGTTAGCGCGACTATCGCAACAGCCGCAGCGATGTGCAATCAAGCGCTTGTCTTGCGCAGGTTTTGACGCATCACATTTTGCGTGAATCGGAGGGTATTGCATAAATGACGCGGGTCGTTTGTCCTGCGACAACCGGGGTCGGGCGGGCTATTGCGCCGCAATCTCGCGGTTGGCGGACAGCAGGCTTTCGCTGACCGCCGACAGCGCCAATGCCGCCGCACCATGCGCCCAAAGCCGGACGCCCCAGGCGTGAATCTCGATCGGCGGACGGGGGCGGCCGGTGTTGATCATCAGGTTGTCCATCTCGGCCAGCGTTTCGGCGGCGTAGAGATAGTCATAGCGCATCCGTTCTCCCGACAGGATGATCAGCGCGGGGTCGAACAGGTTGACGACATTGGAAAGACCCACCGCCAGATAGCGCCCGGCGCGGCGAAAGATGCTGCGCGCGGTGGCATTGCCGGCCTTGGCGTGGTCATACAGGCTTTCGAGCAGGACGGCGATGCTTTGGCCTTCCTTGTGGCCCCAATTCAGCGCCGTGGTCGCCTCGCGCGCAAGGGCATAGTCGGCCACGTAAGCTTCCAGACAGCCGCGCTGGCCGCAGCGGCACAGCGCACCGTCAAGCTGCACCTTGGTGTGGCCCAGTTCAAGCCCGACCCGCTGCGCGCCGCGATAGATGCGGTGGTTCATCACAAAGCCCATGCCGACGCCGTGTTCGATGGTGACCACGGCAAAATCGGACAGGCCCCGCCCCGCGCCGAACCACAACTCGGCCATGGCGACGAGGTTGGTTTCATTGTCGACCCAGACCGGCAGGCACAGCCGCGCGCTGGCAAGTGCCGCCAGCGCCACATTGCGGGTGTCGAGCAGCGGGGTCCACAGCACGACACCTTCGGCACTGTCGACAAAGCCCGGAATGCCCATCCCGACGCCCGACAGATCGGCCCGGCGGATGCCGGCCTTGTCGCAGGCGCGGTCCAGAAGGGTTTCGATCACGACCAGCAATTCGGCCACGGTCATCGGGCCAGGGCGACGGGGGATCGATTCTTCGGCGATCAGCTTGCCTGCGAAATCCACGATCACAGCGGTCTGCTCGCGGTCTGAGATCTTCATCCCCGCAACCCGGTGCGCCGAGGCACGCACGCCAAGCGCCACGGCAGGACGGCCGCGCACGGTTTCGCCATCGCGTGGCGGGGTGGCCACCTCTTCGATCAGGCCCGATTCGATCAGTTCAGAGGTGATCGTGGTCACAGAAGCCGGGCTGACACCCAGATCTTTCGCCACCTGCACACGCGCAATCAGCCCGGCGGCACGGACACATTCGAACACCTGCTGACGCAAAGGCCGCAGCGCATCGGACAGGGGCGGGATCAGCGGCCCCACGCCCTTGCGTCCGTCGCCCGTGTCGCCCCCAGCATATTGCGTGAACATTTATTCGATACCCTAACTAAATCGCACCAAGATGGTCCATGTACCGTCCGGAAGTTGCTGCATAGCAGCAATCGAAGGCCAGATGTTTGTATATCGCCAGCTTTGAATACTATTTTTATTTTGACAACTGAAATTAATAAGGGCAATTTTCGCCCGTATCGACGAATCCGTCGAACCAGCCATACGCTGGCTGCATCCATAGGGAGGATACACATGCGTAATGCAATCGTGCTCGCCGTGATCGCGGCGACAGGATTTTCGTCCGCTGCATTGGCAGAGGGCAAAAAGATCGGCGTTTCCTGGGGGAGCTTTCAGGAGGAGCGCTGGAAGATTGATGAAGCGGCTGTCAAAGCTGCGCTGGAAGCCGCTGGCAACGAATACGTCTCGGCCGATGCTGAATCGTCTTCCGCCAAGCAGTTGACTGATGTGGAAGCGCTGATCGCGCAGGGCGTTGACGCCCTGATCATCAACGCCTGGGACAAGGACGCGATTGCGCCCGCAATCGAGAACGCCGCCAACGAGGGCATTCCGGTTGTCGGCTATGACCGCCTGATCGAAGACGACCGCACGTTCTATCTGACGTTCGACAACGTCGGGGTGGGCCGGATCATTGCCGAAAGCGTCAAGGCCGCGGCCCCCGAAGGCAATTACGCCATCATCAAAGGCGACCCCGGCGACACCAACACCAGCTTCCTGCTGCAAGGGATGATGGAAGTGATCGGGGCCGACGTTGAGGCGGGCAAGATCACGATTGTAGGCGAAAACTTCTCCGAAGGCTGGAAGCCGGAAAACGCCCAGAAGAACATGGAACAGATCCTGACCGCTAACAACAACGACGTTGATGCGGTCCTGAGCCAGAATGACGGCATGGCCAGCGGCATCGTTGCCGCGCTGCAAGGCCAAGGGATCGTGATTCCGGTCGGCGGGCAGGACGGCGATCACGCCGCCATCAACCGGGTGGCACGCGGCACCCAGACCGTTTCGGTCTGGAAGGACGCGCGCGCACTGGGCAAGGCGGCAGGCGAAATCGCATCGGCGCTGGCAGACGGGGCCTCGCTTGACTCGATCGAGGGTGCGGGCAAGTTTTCTGGCGGGGAAAAGGGCATCGAACTGAATGCCATCCTGCTGGACCCGACCCCGCTGACCAAAGACAACCTGAATGTGGCAATTGATGCGGGCCACATCACCAAAGCCGCCGCCTGCGAAGGCGCTGTGGCTGGCGTGGTTGGCTGCGAATAAGCATGGGGCGGCGCGGCACCTTCGGGTGCCGCGCCGCACTTTTGATTTTCCGGCATCTTGCGGGCTTTGGGTGGCCCGGTGGTTGATCCGTGGCATGTGCCATACGGGGCTGCCTTTGCAGGGTGTCGCTGTCCCCCCCCTCAGCGTTGGACGATGCCATGACCAATACACCTCTTTCCGCGCCACCCACTGCGCCAAGCCACACGGCGAACGGCGGCAACCCGATCAAGCGGTTTCTGACCGCGACCGAGATTGACACCCGCCTGCTGGGCATGCTTGCCGCGCTGCTGCTGATCTGGGGCGGCTTCCACTTCTACGGGGCCGTCGTGAACGGCAACGGTGCCTTTCTGACGCCGCGCAACCTGTGGAACCTGTCGGTGCAGACATCGAGCATCGGGATCATGGCCACGGGCATGGTTCTGGTCATCGTCACCCGCAACATCGACCTGTCGGTGGGGTCGATGATCGGCGTGACCGGGATGGCAATGGGGATCTTGCAGGTGGAAATACTGCCGCCGATTCTGGGGCTGGGGCATTGGTCGATCTGGATTATCACCTGCATCGTCGGGATTATCGTGGGCACTATCATCGGCTCGCTGCATGGCTGGCTGATCGCCTATCGCGGGATACCGTCTTTCATCGTGACCTTGGGTGGGCTGATGGTCTGGCGCGGGATGGCGTTCATCTCCAACGGCGGGCGGACGATTTCGCCGGTCGACAGCACCTTTGCACTGCTGGGCGGCGGGCCGGGCGGCAGCATCGGGGCCTACGGCAGCTGGATTGTCGGGGCGGTTGCCTGCGCCGGAGTCTTGTGGCTGCTGATCAAGGGGCGCCAACAACGGATCAAGCATGAATTCCCGCTGCGCCCGATGTGGGCCGAGGTGACGCTGGGCGTGATCGGCTTTGCCGCGATCATCGGGGCGGTCTTGCTGATGAACGCCTATCCGCTGCCGCGCGGTATCCTGCGCCAGATGGATCTGCCCGACGATGCCTTTGTCTCGCACGGGTTTGCCATTCCAGTGCTGATCATGATTGGCGTGGCGATTTTGATGACCATTCTGATGACCCGCACCCGCTTTGGCCGCTATGTCTTTGCCATCGGCGGCAACCCCGAGGCGGCGGCGCTGGCGGGGATCAACACCCGCTGGATGACGATGAAGATCTTTGCGCTGATGGGGGCGCTGACCGGGCTTGCGGCGATCATCGCTTCGGCCCGTCTGAACTCGGCCACCAATGCACTGGGCACGCTGGACGAGCTCTACGTGATTGCGGCGGCGGTGATCGGCGGTACGTCATTGGCCGGGGGGGTTGGCACGATCTATGGGGCCATCCTTGGCGCGCTGGTGATGCAGTCCTTGCAATCGGGGATGGTGCTGATCGGCTTTGATGCCGCTATCCAGCGGATCGTGGTGGGCATGGTTCTGGTGCTCGCCGTTTATCTCGACAACCTTTACCGCGCCCGCACGAAGTGAGGAGGCAGACATGACCACGAACACAGGAACCCCGCTGGTCGAGATGCGCGACATCTCGATTTCCTTCGGCGGAATCAAGGCTGTCGATCACGTCAGCATCGACCTGCACCCGGGTGAGGTTGTCGGCCTGCTGGGCCACAACGGGGCCGGCAAATCCACACTGATCAAATGCCTGTCGGGCGCCTATCAGAAGGACGCCGGCGAGATCTATATCAACGGCGAGAAGGCCGAGATCAGCAATCCGCGCGACGCCCGGCATTACAATATCGAAACGATCTATCAGACGCTGGCCTTGGCCGACAATCTGGATGCGGCATCGAACCTGTTTCTGGGGCGCGAGTTGGTGACGGCGGCTGGCTTTGTCGATGACGCGCAGATGGAGGCCGAGACGCGCAAGATCATGGCGCGGCTGAACCCGAACTTCCGCAAGTTCAACGTGCCGGTGTCGGCGCTGTCAGGCGGGCAGCGGCAGTCGGTGGCCATTGCGCGCGCGGTGTATTTCAACGCCAAGATCCTGATCATGGATGAACCGACAGCGGCGCTTGGCCCGCAGGAAACCCAGATGGTGGCAGAGCTGATCCAGGAGCTGAAGCGGCAGGGCCTGGGGATTTTCCTGATCGAGCATGACATTCATGCCGTGATGGACCTGTGCGACCGCGCCGTGGTGATGAAGAACGGCCAGCGCGTGGGCACGGTGAATGTGGGCGATGTGACCGATGACGACATTCTGGGCATGATCATCATGGGTAAGAAACCTGCAAAGGCCTACTGATGTATATCGGGCTGGATCTGGGCACATCGGGGCTGAAGGGCATTCTGATGTCCGACACGCAGCAGGTGGTGGCCGAAGCCACTGCCCGCCTGACCGTGCAGCGCCCCCATGAAGGGTGGAGCGAGCAATCGCCGAACGACTGGATTGCAGCGGCAGAAACCGTGATGGATGCGCTGGCGGCGCATGGTCTGGGTTCTGTGCGCGGCATTGGCCTGTCAGGGCATATGCACGGGGCCACGCTGCTGGACGCGTCCGATCAGGTGCTGCGGCCCTGCATCCTGTGGAACGACAGCCGCAGCCATCTGGAAGCGTCGGAACTGGACGATGACCCGATGTTCCGGCGACTGACCGGCAATATTGTCTTTCCCGGCTTTACCGCGCCAAAATTGATGTGGGTGCAGACGCATGAGCCAGCCCTGTGGGCCAAGGTGGCAAAGGTGCTGCTGCCCAAGGATTACCTGCGCCTTTGGCTGACCGGCGATCATGTGAGCGAGATGTCGGATGCGGCAGGCACCTCCTGGCTGGATACAGGCGCGCGTGACTGGTCAGATGAACTGCTGACCGCCACCGGGTTGTCGCGTGACCACATGCCAAGGCTGGTAGAGGGGTCTGAGGTGTCGGGCACCCTGCGCGCAGGCCTTGCGGCGCGCTGGGGGCTGACTGGCAGCGTGGTGGTTGCGGGCGGCGGCGGCGACAATGCGGCCTCGGGCGTCGGCGTCGGCGTGGTGCGCGCAGGCGAGGCCTTTGTGTCGCTGGGCACGAGCGGAGTGCTGTTTGCGGCCAATGACGGGTATCAGCCCGACCCGGCGACGGCGGTGCATACCTTCTGCCACGCGCTGCCCGGCACCTGGCATCAAATGGGGGTGATCCTCGCCTGTACCGATGCGCTGAACTGGTTTGCGAACCTGACCGGCAGCGATGCTGCCAGCCTGACCGGCGATCTGGGGGCGTTGCAGGCCCCCGGCAGGACGCTGTTCCTGCCCTATCTGGGCGGCGAGCGGACGCCGCTGAACTCGGCTTCGGTGCGCGGGGCCTTTGTGGGCCTTGAGCATGCGACCGACCGGCAGGCGGCGACGCGGGCCATTCTGGAAGGCGTGACATTCGCCTTCCGCGATTGCCGCGATGCGCTGGCTGCCACGGGCACCAAGCTGGACTCTCTGCTGGCGGTGGGCGGCGGGTCGAAGTCCGACTACTGGCTGCGCTGCATTGCCACCGCGCTGGACTGCCCGGTGCAGGTGCCGGTAGCGGGCGATTTCGGCGGGGCGTTCGGGGCGGCGCGGCTGGCGCTGATGGCGGCCACCGGGGCCGGGGCCGAGGTGGCCACCCTGCCCGCCATCGCCCGCGTCATCGACCCCGACCCGGGCCTGAAGGACGCCTTCGAAGCGGGCCATGCCCGCCACCTTACTGCTCAATCTGCCATCAAAGGCCTGACATGACCGAATTTTTCAAAGACATCCCAGCTGTCAAATATGAGGGCGAAGCTGCAACCAGCGAATTCGCCTTCCGCCATTACAACCCCGACGAGGTGGTGCTGGGCAAGCGGATGGAAGACCACCTGCGCTTTGCGGTGGCCTATTGGCACAGCTTTGCCTGGCCCGGCGGCGACCCGTTCGGCGGCCAGACGTTCGAGCGCCCCTGGTTCGGCGACAGCATGGATCTGGCGCGGCTGAAGGCCGATGTGGCGTTCGAGATGTTCGATATTCTGGGCGTGCCGTTCTATTGCTTCCACGACGCCGATGTGCGGCCCGAAGGGGCGACCTTTGCCGAGAGCAAACGCAATCTGGATGCGATGGTCGACTACCTTGGCCAAAAGCAGGAAAGCCACAAGGCAAAGCTGCTGTGGGGCACCGCCAACCTGTTTTCCAACCGCCGCTGGATGAGCGGGGCGGCCACCAACCCCGACCCCGATGTCTATGCCTATGCCGCCGCCACGGTGAAGGCCAATATGGACGCCACCATGAAGCTGGGCGGCCAGAACTATGTGCTGTGGGGCGGGCGTGAAGGGTATGAGACGCTGCTGAACACCGACCTGGCAGCGGAACGCGCCCATGCGGGGCGCTTCCTGCAGCAGGTGGTGGAATACAAGCACAAGATCGGGTTCAAAGGCGCGATCCTGATCGAGCCAAAGCCGCAGGAACCCAGCAAGCACCAGTATGATTACGACGTGGCCACGGTCTACGGCTTCCTGAAGGATTTCGGGCTGGAGGGTGAGGTGCAGACCAACATCGAACAGGGCCATGCCATTCTGGCCGGGCATTCGTTCGAGCATGAGATTGCGATGGCGGCCAGCCTTGGGATCTTCGGGTCGATCGACATGAACCGCAACGATTACCAGTCAGGCTGGGATACCGACCAGTTCCCGAACAACCATGCCGAAAAGGCGGTGGCCTTCTATGAAATTCTGCGCGCGGGCGGCTATACCACCGGCGGCACCAATTTCGACGCCAAGATCCGGCGGCAAAGCCTTGACCCCGAAGATCTGATCCTTGCCCATGTCGGCGGGATGGACACGTGCGCGCGGGCGCTGAAATGTGCCGCGGCGATGCTGGAGTCGGACGAGATGGAGGCCAACCGCCGCACCCGCTATGCTGGGTGGGAGACCCCCGCCGCGCAGGCCATGCTGGAGGGCGGGCTGGAGGCTGCGGCGGCGCGGGTGACTGCCGAAAGGCTGGAACCACAGCCGAAATCGGGCCGGCAGGAGCGGCTGGAGAACCTGTGGAACAAATACATCTGAGGAGGGACTGATGCACCGGCGTAGGGTATTGGCTTGGGGCGCGTCGGCAGGAATTGCCGCGCTGCTGCCGGGGCGGGCGATGGCCGCCGCTGACCCGGTGCCGGTTCTGACGAACTGGACAAAGCTGACCCTGCAACTGGTGCGGCACACCGCCACCTATTCGCCCCCTGTGGCCGCGCGGGCCTTTGGCTATCTGGGCGTGACGGGGTACGAGGCGGTGGCGGCCTGTGACCCCGCGATGACCAGCCTTGCCCGGCAACTGAACGGGCTGACGCTCCTGCCATCGCCAGAGCCGGGCGCGCATGATGCGGCGGCGGTGCTGCAAGCGGCGCTGTCGGCAGCGGTGGCGCATTTCTTTGCCAACACCGGCCCGTCGGGCCAGCGGGCAATGGCGGCCATGACCCGCAGCCTGGATGCGAAGGTGACCCAAGGGCTGCCGCCCGATGTGGCCGCGCGCAGTGCAGCTCTGGGCCGAGCGATTGCCGCGCATGTCTGCGGCTGGGCCGATGGCGACGGCGGTGCGGTGGTGGAAAACATGGGCTTTCCGCAAAGCTACACGGCGGTGGATGATCCTTCGGCCTGGGTGCCGACCTCACTGGTGCGCCAGCAGCAAGCGCCCCTGTTGCCCGACTGGGGAAATGTACGGCCCTTTGCCATGCCGGCGGGCAATGCTTGCGCCCTGCCCCCGCCGCCCGCCTATAGCGAAGACCCGGGATCGGCGTTTTATGCCGAGGCGATGGAGGTCTACACGGTGACGAAGGCGCTGACCGACGAACAGGCGCTGATCGCGCGGTTCTGGTCGGATGACCCGATGCTGTCTTCGACCCCGCCGGGGCACTGGATTTTCATCGCCAATGACCTGATCACCCGGCGGCAGCTGCCGCTGGCGGTGGGGGCAGATCTGATGGCGCGGCTGGGCATCGCGATGGCCGATGCCTTCATCGGCTGCTGGCATGACAAGACCGCGTATAACCTGCTGCGCCCGGTCACCTACATTAACCGCGTGATCGACCCCGCGTGGAAGCCCTTGCTGATCACGCCGCCGTTCCCGGAATACCCTTCGGGCCATTCCACAGTATCGGGCGCGGCGGCGACCGCTTTGACTGCGGCCTTGGGGGAAGACTACACTTACGAGGACTTCACGCATGAGCGTGAGGGGCTGGACGGGCGGGCCTATGGCAGCTTCTGGCAAGCCGCCGATGAGGCGGGGATTTCGCGGCTGTATGGCGGGATTCACTTCCGGTCGGCCATCGAGCAGGGCTTGGATCAGGGCCGCTGCATCGGGGCTTATTCGGTGGCGTTAAGGACATTGGCATGACAGGCGGACTGTTCCGGGTGCTGGGTCTTGTGCTGTTGGCAGCGCCTGTTGCCGCGCAGAGCGTACTGCAGTTTGTGGAGGAAACCGGGGTTTCGGGTCTGGCACACCAGTTCACTGGCGAGTGGGAATATATGGTCGGCGGCGGGTTGGCGGCGTTTGACTGCAACGGCGATGCGCTGCCCGATCTGGCGCTGTCGGGCGGCACCGCGCCTGCGGCTTTGTTCGTGAACGAAAGCTCTGCGGGCGGGGCATTGGCCTTTGCGCCCGTTGAGTCAGGGATCGAGCTTGAGGCGGTAACGGGCACCTATCCCATCGACATCGACAGCGACGGAATCACCGATCTGGTGCTGCTGCGCGTGGGCGAGAATGTGGTGATGCGCGGGCTTGGGAACTGCCGGTTCGAGCGCGCAAATGAGGCTTGGGGCTTTGACGGTGGCGATGCATGGTCCACCGCCTTTGCCGCGATGTGGGAAACGGGGGCAACTTTGCCCACGCTGGCCATCGGCAATTACATCAACCAGCGCGAAGAGGCGTATCCTTGGGGGTCGTGCACCGACAACTGGCTGCACCGCCCGTCGGGGGCCGCTTATGCGCCCCCCCTGCCCCTGACGCCCAGCTTTTGTGCGCTGTCGATGCTGTTCACCGACTGGAACGGATCGGGGAGAAAGTCGCTGCGGGTGTCGAACGACCGCGAGTATTACGAGGGTGGAGAGGAACAGATGTGGCATCTGGACCCGGGCCAGCCGCCGCGCCTGTACACCGCCGAGGAAGGCTGGCAACGGCTGCGGATCTGGGGCATGGGCATCGCCAGCACCGATCTGGATGCCGATGGCTACCCCGAGTTTTACCTGACCAGCATGGCGGACAACAAGCTGCAACGGCTTGTCACCCCCGCCCCGGATGCCGTGCCGGAGTATACCGATGTGGCTTGGGCCAAGGGTGTGACGGCGCATCGGCCCTTCATGGGGGATGATCTGCGGCCATCAACCGGCTGGCATGCGCAGTTTGCCGATGTGAACAATGACGGGCGGGCCGATCTGTTCGTGGCCAAGGGCAATGTCTGGGAAATGCCTGATTTTGCCATGGCGGACCCCAACAATCTGCTGTTGCAGGGCGCGGATGGGGTGTTTGTGGAAAGCGCAGACACGGCGGGCGTGGCCAGCACGCAGGCCGCGCGCGGCGGCGCTGTGGTCGATCTGAACGGCGACGGTGCGCTGGATCTGGTGGTGGTCAACCGCAACGCGCCCGCACAGGTCTGGCGCAACATTGGGCAGGTCGGCAACTGGACCCGCATCGATCTGCGCCAGCCGGGGCCGAACCCCACCGGAATCGGGGCTTGGGTCGAGGTGCGGACAGGGGATCATCTGCAACGGCACGAGATCACCTCGGGCGGCGGGCATGTCAGCGGCATCTGGGGGCCGCAGCATTTTGGGCTGGGCGAGGCGGATCGGGCCGAGGTGCGGGTGATCTGGCCGGATGGGCGGATTTCCGACTGGCGCGAGGTGACCGCGAATGCGGAGGTGACGGTCAGTCCTTGAGCTCCGGGGCCGTGAGTTTTTGGGTTCTGATCTTGGGCGACGTCAGTTCGGCGTTAACCGCACCGCCGAGCAACACCGCCAGCACGCCAAGATACAGCCACATCAAAAGCGCCACCACGGCACCGATGGAGCCATATATCCGGTTGTAACTGTCAAAATTGGCCAGATAGGCCGAAAACGCAAAGCTGACTGCCGACCATGTCAGCGCCGCCACCACCACGCCGACCGACACCCGGGGCCGCCCGTTGCCCGAGGGCAGGTTGGGACCAAAGTGATACAGGATCGACAGGCAGCTGAGCACCAGCACAAACATGGCGACCCATGGCAAGATACCCAGAAACCACTCTTCCGCCGGACCGAGATTGATATAGTTCAACGCCAGCGGCACCAGAACGATGGTGGCCAGCCCAACGACGATAGCAAAAATCAGCGCCAGCGTCAGCCCGATATCGGCCACCCAGCCCCAGACCCAGCCGCGCGACGTGGCGCGGTTTACCACGTCAAGCCCGGTGATCAGCGCCGAAACTCCGGCACGTGCAGAGTAAAGCGCGATCATCAGCGAGACAAAGGTGGCCCAACCCAGCGTTGTGCGGGGTGTCGACAGCAGGCCCATGACCTGATTGTGGATCAGAAGCGCGGCATCGGTGGGCAGGAACTGCTCACCCACGTCCAGATACTCTTCAATCACCTTGGGGTCGGCCATCAGGCTGAAGATCGCGACGCTGGCGGCAAGGCCGGGAAACACCGCGAACATGGCATAAAACGCCACGCCGGCGGCAATCAGGCCGAAATGGCCGTCATTGATCCGGCCCCAGACCGCCGACAGAAAGTAAAATCCTGATACCAACCGCTGTTTCATGCGCCCATCTATGCCCGTTGTCCACCTGTGTGCAACTTGCAGAACCTGTCCTGGGGTGAAATGATAACGCCAACAGAAGGATTTCCCATGACTTACACCGCACATCCCGACCGTTATTCGCGCATGTCATATCGCCGCTGTGGCGCGTCCGGGCTGACACTGCCTGCCATCAGCCTTGGGCTATGGCACAATTTCGGGCATGACACCCCACATCAGACCAAGCGCGACATCTGCCGCACGGCCTTTGACCACGGGATCACGCATTTCGACCTGGCCAACAATTACGGCCCGCCCCCCGGCAGTGCCGAAGAGGCGTTCGGCGAGATTTTGCGGACTGACTTTGCCGGACACCGGGATGAGTTGATCATCAGCTCGAAGGCGGGCTATCTGATGTGGCAGGGGCCTTATGGCGAATGGGGCAGCCGGAAAAATCTGATCGCATCCTGTGATCAGAGCCTGAAGCGGATGGGGCTGGAGTATGTGGATATCTTCTATTCGCACCGCTTTGACCCCGACACGCCGCTGGAGGAAACCATGGGCGCGCTGGACCAGATCGTGCGGTCAGGCCGGGCGCTGTATGTAGGAATTTCCAGCTATTCCAGCGCGAAGACGCGTGAGGCGGCGGCGCTTCTGAAATCGCTTGGAACGCCCTGCGTGATCCATCAGCCCAGCTATAACATTCTGAACCGCTGGGTGGAAAAAGACGGGTTGCGCGAAACGCTGCAGGAGCTGGGAATCGGATCGATCGCCTTTACCCCGCTGGCGCAGGGGATTCTGACCAAGAAATATCTGGGCGGCATTCCGGATGGCAGCCGCGCCGCGCAAGGCAAAAGCCTGAACCCCGGCACCATCACCCCACGCGCGATTGAAAGTGTGAAAGCACTGGATGCCATCGCGCAGGCCCGCGGGCAGACGCTGGCGCAGATGGCGATTGCCTGGGTGCTGCGCGAAGAAAAGATCACCACGGCACTGATCGGCGCGTCAAAGCCGGAACAGGTGGTGGATTGCGTGGGGGCCATCCATAACCTGACCTTCACCGCCGGGGAACTGGCGCAGATTGACCAGGTGGCGGCGGAAGAAGACATCAATCTGTGGGCGCGGTCTTCGGCGGACTAAGGTCCGGAAATACCTAAAACACCAATCTTTAAGCCCCGGTTTACCGCGCCCGTGTAGACCGGGGACGGGTGTAAAAAATGGGTGTGTGATGGCAGGGCAAGCAAATGCCGCGCCAGTCATCATCAAGCGGAAGAAGAAAGTTATCGGCGGTGGCCACCACGGGGGTGCGTGGAAGGTTGCCTATGCTGATTTCGTGACGGCCATGATGGCCTTCTTCATGCTGATGTGGCTGCTGAACGCAACGACTGATCAACAACGAAAGGGAATTTCGGACTATTTCAGTCCGGTTATTCCGCTAAGCCGGGTCTCTGGCGGCGGGGATGGTGCCTTTGGTGGCGATTCCATCATGTCCGAAGATACGCTGACCCAAAGCGGCACCGGAGCGGCACCGGGCGCACCTACAAAGCAGGAAAAGGCAAAAGGTGAGTCCGGGGAAGCCGGTGAGGCGGCCGAGGCCGAGGAAGAACGGCTGGCGCAGGCGCAAAAGGCCCTTATGGCCCGCAGTGGCGAAAGCATGACGATGGAACGTTTGCTGCGCCATGTGGTCACCCGGGTGACCGACGAAGGGCTGGTGATCGAGATGTTCGATCTAGAGCAGGCCCCGTTGTTCGACGCCGAAACCGCCAATCCGACGCAGACCCTGCGCGATCTGTCACAGGTGCTGGCCGAGGTGTTGCAGGCCACCCGCAATGATCTGGCTGTGGGCGGGCATGTGCGCAGCTATCCGATGATGTTGCGCGAAAATCCGGTCTGGCCGCTGTCTGCGGCCCGGGCACAGGCGGGCCGCACGCTGTTGCAGGGCCAAGGAGTACAAGACAGCCGCTTTGCCCGCGTCACCGGTTTTGCCGACCGCAAACCGCTGACCCCGGACCCGTCGGTGATCCGAAACAACCGGCTGGAGGTGATCTTGCTGCGAAACGACCGCTAGCCGGTTTCGTCAAACTGTCGATATTAGCTGGCTGTTAATCGCCATGTTGCAGGGTGCGAGGCACATAGAGGCATCGACCTGTAGAAAGGCGGCATTGATGACTATTTCTTCCTCGCTGAACGCGGGCGTTGCAGGCTTGAGCGCGAATGCGACCAGGCTTGCAACCATTTCTGACAACATCGCCAACGCGTCGACCTTTGGCTACAAACGGGCCGCGACCGAATTTGAAAGCATGGTGCTTTCGGCAGGCGGCGGCGGCGGCAAATACTCGGCCGGCGGCGTGCGCGCATCCAGCCAACGGCTGATTGATGAACAGGGCGGCCTTGTCGGCACGTCTAACGCGCTGGATATTGCCGTGGCGGGGCGTGGCATGCTGCCGGTGATGCCTGCCGTGCGGCTGACCGGAAACGCCACTGGCGCGCAACCCATGCTGATGACCACGACCGGGTCGTTCCGGATGGACAAGGATGGCGTTCTGCGCACCGATTCCGGGCTGGTGCTGATGGGCGTGCCCGCTGACCGCAACGGCAACATCCCGGATTTCTCACGCGATACGACATCGGGACTGCGGCCGGTGGTGATTGCCACCAACCAAACCGCCGCCGATCCGACCACGACCGTCAGCCTTGCCGTCAACCTTCCTGCAGCAGAAACCAACGTCGGGTCGCCGGGGGGCGAGATTCCACTGCGGGTGGAGTATTACACCAATACCGGCACCGCGCAGTCGCTGGGGCTCAGCTTTACGCCGGTCGTACCGGTAGCCCCTGCCACCGCCGCATCCAACAGCTGGACGCTTGAAGTCACCGACAGCGCCCTCGGCGGGGCAGTCATTGGAACATATACGCTGGTATTTGATACCACCGGCACGGCTGGCGGCACGTTGGCATCGGTCACCACCGTGACAGGCGGTGCCTATGATCCGGCCACAGGCGCGATGACTCTTCCTGTTGCCGCAACCGGCGGCCCCATCGCGCTGACCATCGGCCGCATTGGCGAGCCGGGAGGGCTGACCCAGTTGGGTGACAAGTTTGTGCCCGGCAATGTGTCGAAAAACGGCTCGCCCACCGGCACTTTGACCGGGCTTGAAATTGACGAGAATGGCTATCTGATGGCAAGTTTTGACACCGGCTTCATACGCCGGGTGTACCAGATTCCGCTGGTCGATGTGCCCAATCTGAACGGGTTGACCGCGCTCAGCGCCCAGACCTTCGAAATCTCTTCTGCCTCTGGGGCCTTTTTCCTGTGGAACGCTGGCGAAGGGCCGACCGGCAGTATTCAGGGCTTTGCCCGCGAAGGATCGACCACTGATATCGCCGCGGAACTGACCGCGCTGATCACCACCCAGCGGGCCTATTCGTCAAACGCCAAGGTAATCCAGACGGTTGATGAAATGCTGCAGGAAACCACCAATATCAAACGGTAAGGGTCGATAGATGAGCATTGCATCTGCGCTAAACTCGGCCCTGTCCGGGCTGTCCGCTACATCACGGATGGCCGATGTCACCGCCAACAACGTCTCGAACGCCCTGACCGAAGGCTATGCCCGGCGCGAGGTGCAGCTTTCGGCCAGCAGTCGTGGTCTGGGCGGTGGCGGGGTTTCGGTCACCGGGATTGCCCGACAGATCGACAGCTTGCTGTTGCAGGATCTGCGGCTGGCGTCGGCGGCCATGGGCGGACGCGCCACGGCATCTGCGTTCCTGTCACGCATGGATCAGGTGATGGGAACCGCTGATCAGGACGGGTCCCTGTCGGCGCGGATTGCCACCTTTGAACGCAGCCTGGTCGAGGCGGCGGCCCGGCCAGAGGTGGATGCACGGCTTGCCTCGGTGGTCGACGCTGCCCGCAGCCTGACCCAAGAGCTTGGTCAGATTGCCGAGGCGATCCAGACCGAACGGCAGGCCGCCGATACAAAGATCGCGCTGGATGTCAGGCGGCTGAATGATGCGCTGGCCGGGGTGGCGGAACTGAACACCCGCATTCAGACTTTTGCTGCATCCGGGCGTGAGACCAGTGCGCTGAAAGACCAGCGCCAGCAGTTGGTCGATTCGATTTCTGCCATCGTCCCGGTGCGCGAAGCGCTGCGCGAAAATGACAAGATCGCGCTTTACACCACCGGCGGCACAATCCTGCTGGAAGGGCAGCCGGTTCAGATCGTCTTTTCGGCGACTGCGATGATCACGCCCGAGCTGTCACTGGCCGCTGGCACCCTGTCGGGCCTGACGGTGAACGGCAAGCCCCTGACCACAACGCCGGCGGGTGGCAGGCTGGGCGAAGGGCGGCTGTCGGCGCTGTTCGATCTGCGCGACCGGCAGGCTCCGGAGGCTCAGGCCAATCTGGATGCGTTGGCCCGCGACCTGATCGAGCGGGTGGCTGATCCCGCTGTTGACCCCACCCGCGCGCCCGGCGCGCCAGCCCTGTTCACCGACAACGGCAGCGCTTTTGTCCCGCTGAACGAGATCGGGCTGGCCGGGCGCATCACGCTGAACCCGCTGGTCGAGCCGGACTCGGGCGGTGCCCTGTGGCGGTTGCGCGATGGCCTGGGTGCGGCGGCACCCGGCCCCGTAGGCTTTGAAGGGCGACTGACTGCAGTGTCTGGCGCGCTGAGCGCGGTGCGGGTGCAGGCCTCGGGCGGCCTGTCGCCCGGCGCACGCAGCCTGGCGGGCTTTGCGTCCGACATTGCATCAATGCAAGCGGTCAACCGGTTGAGCGCAGAATCCGGCACCGCCTTTGCCGGTGCCCGCGCCGAGGGTCTGAGATCCGCGCTGCTGCGCGATGGGGTCGATACCGATCAGGAAATGCAGAACTTGCTGATGATCGAACAGGCCTATGCCGCGAATGCAAAGGTCATCCAGACAGTCGACTAACTGATCAAAATTCTGCTGGGGTTGTGACATGACGATGATATCTGCCGGCGATCTGGCCCAGTCCCTGCTGCTGAAATCGCAGACGTCCCGCCTGAAGGGCGACCTGGGTCGTCTGACCGAGGAATTCGCCTCCGGCCGCATCAGCGATGTCGCGGCCACGCTGAACGGCGATCTTACCCGCCTGACATCGGTGTCGCGCGACCGCACAATGACCAAAGGCTATCAATCCGCCGCGCGCGAGGCGGCAGCGCACAGTGCCGCGATGCAATCGGCGCTGGCCACGGTAGCCGCCACGACAAAGGCGATGGTGGCCCCCTTGCTGACGGCCTCGCAGTTGAGCACCGAAGACAACGTCGCCCTGACCGGCGTGGATGCGCGCGGACGACTGGATACGGTTCTGGCAAGCATGAACGTGACGTCGGGCGGGCGGTCACTGTTTTCCGGACAGGCGATAAATCAGCCTTCGGTCGCCGGGGCCGACACGATCCTGCCCGCGCTGCGCGCCGAGTTGGTTGGGGCCACCACCGCGCAAGAGGCGATGGACCGGATTTCCAATTGGTTTGATGACCCCGCAGGCTATCGCGCTCTGGCTTATCAGGGCGGCGTGCCGCTGGGATCGGTGGCCGTGTCGGCGACCGACCGGGTCTGGCTGGCAGTCACCGCCGAAGATCCGGCCTTCCGCGCCATGCTCAAGGGCATGACTGCGGCGGCGCTGCTGGGTGACCCTGCCTCTCCCCTGCCCGCAACCGAGACGAAGAAGCTTGCGCGCCTTTCAGCCGAAGCGCTGCTGACCGGAAATGATGACATGACCACCCTTGCCGCGCAGCTTGGCATTTCCGAGGGTCGGATCGAGGCCGCGCAAAGCCGCAATGCGGTGGATCTGTTGGCGCAGGAAATGGCGCAAGGCGATCTGGTCCGCAGCGACCCCGAACGTCTGGCAATCGAGCTGGAAGCGGTACAGACCAATCTGGAATCGCTTTATGCGATCACGGCGCGGCTGTCGCGCATGTCGCTGACGGATTTCCTGCGATGATCCGCCGGCTGGTCATTGTCCTGCTCGCACTGTGCTGTGGCCCGGCGCTGGCAGACGAGATCCGGTTAACGGATCAAGTGCGGATCAAGGATCTTGTCGAATTCGACGGGGTGCGGGGCAATGATCTGGTGGGATACGGTCTGGTTGTCGGGCTCAATGGCACCGGTGACGGGATCCGCAATGCGCCCTTTACCGAAGAGATCATGTCGAACCTCCTGGAACGGCTGGGCGTGAACGTGGCCGGTGAGGCGTATCGTCCAAGGAACGTGGCCGCAGTCTTTGTTACCGCAAGCCTGCCGCCCTTTGCCCGGGCCGGCGGGCGGATCGACGTGACGGTTTCGGCCATCGGCGATTCCAAAAGTCTGCTGGGCGGCACCCTGGTGATGACCCCGCTGAACGGCGCGGATGGTCAGATCTATGCCGTGGCGCAGGGCACGATCATTGCCGGCGGCATCGCCGCCGAAGGGGAGGCCGCGCGGGTGGTGCAAGGTGTGCCAACCGCCGGGGTCATCCCCTCTGGCGCACGGGTGGAGCGGGAGATTGATTTTGACTTCACCATGTTGCAGTCAATCCGGCTGGCATTGCGTAACCCGGACTTCACCACCGCCTCGCGAATTGAAACGGTACTGAACCGCGAATTCGGGCCGCGCTTTGCGGTAATGCTGGATTCCGGCACGGTGGAGATGAATGTAGCAGTGGCAGGCATGCGCTCGCCTGCGCATGTCATCGGGCAGATCGAGAATCTGACCATTTCGCCCGAAACCCGCGCGCGGGTGGTGGTCGACCAACGGTCGGGCACCATTGTGATCGGGCAAGATGTGCGGATCAGCCGGGTCGCAGTGGCGCAGGGCAACCTGGCCGTGCGGATTGAAGAAGCACCGATGGTGGTTCAGCCCAACCCCTTTGCCGAAGGGGAAACGATGGTGGTTCCGCGCACGAATGTCGAGATAAACCGCGATCCAGGCAACGGGCTGGCCGAAGTCTCTGGCGGCACGTCCCTGTCTGAACTGGTGACCGGGCTGAACGCGCTCGGCGTGGCCCCGCATGACATGATCGACATCCTGAAAAGCATCAAGGCAGCCGGGGCATTGCACGCGGACTTTGTGGTGAACTGAATGCACCCTATCAGGTTCGAAGACGCTTGTTCCGGCAAACACTTGCGCGGTGCCAATAGACCGGCGGGTCTGTGGTCACACGCCAGACAAAGGTGGCTTGCCGTCACAGGCGGCGGAGTGGGGTGCGATCCGCCTGCGCTTGCCCCCGTGCTGGCCCGGACGTTCAGCCCCAGGTCGGGTGAAAGCGGCCTGCGGGGGACAGGGTGAAGATCTCGCAGCCCGTGGCGGTGACGCCGACCGAATGCTCGAACTGCGCCGACAGCGATCTGTCACGGGTCACCGCAGTCCAGTCATCAGCAAGAACCTTGGTTTCGGGACGGCCAAGGTTCACCATCGGCTCGATGGTGAAGAACATGCCTTTTTCCAACACCGCGCCACCACCGGGGCGGCCATAGTGCAGCACATTGGGGGGCGCGTGGAACACCCGGCCCAAACCATGGCCGCAGAAATCGCGCACCACCGACATGCGGTTCGCCTCGACATAGGTTTGAATCGCATGACCGATATCACCAAAGGTGTTGCCCGGCATCACGGTGGCAATGCCGCGCATCAGGCCTTCATGGGTCACGTCGATCAGCCGTTCGGCCTTGCGCGGCAGATTGCCGGCGACATACATCCGACTGGTATCGCCGAACCAGCCATCAACGATCACCGTCACATCAACGTTGAGGATATCGCCATCGGCCAGCAACTTGCCACCCGGAATGCCATGGCAAACCACATGATTGACCGAGATGCAGGACGCGTGCCGATACCCTTTGTAGCCGATCGTGGCCGAGGTCACGCCACGCCGTTCGATGTCTTGGCGGATGAAATCATCCAGCTCTGCCGTGGTCGCCCCCGGTTTGACCAGCTCGGCCACCGCGTCAAGGATCTCGGCCGCGACCTGTCCTGCGGCGCGCATTCCGGCGAAATCGGCATCTTCATAGATGCGGATTCCGTCTTTGGTGATGCGCCCGGCTGTATCGTGCATGTCATATGTCCTTTGCATGCTGCCCTAAATAGGCAAATCGGTACTGCTTGACCAGAGGGGCACAAGACCGCAGAGCAGGGTTTGAAACGCGACCCGCCCGGCCTATACCCGGACAGGATCAAGAAAAGGAAAATGTGATGGAAAATCGGGCGACACATCCTTCTGGAAATCCTTCTGCCGCAATGCTGGTGATTGGCGATGAAATCCTGTCGGGCCGCACCCGCGACTCGAACATGCACTACCTTGCAGGCGAGCTGACCCGCCACGGCATCCGCCTGATGGAGGTGAGGGTGGTGGCCGATGATCACGACACCATCGTGTCGGCCGTCAATGCGCTGCGCGCCGGGTATGATCATCTGTTCACCAGCGGCGGCATCGGGCCGACGCATGATGACATCACGGCTGAGGCGATTGCCGCGGCCTTTGGCGTGGACATCAGCCAGCGCGCTGATGCGCTGGCGCTGCTGGCCGCACATTATGACCGCGCAGGGCTGGAGTTCAACGAAGCCCGCAGGCGCATGGCCCGCATTCCCGATGGCGCGGCACTCATCGACAACCCGGTCAGCACGGCGCCGGGGTTCAGCATCGGCAATGTGCATGTGATGGCGGGGGTGCCCAATATCTTTCAGGCGATGGTGGCCAGCGTGCTGCCAACCCTGACCGGCGGCGCGCCCTTGCTGAGCCAGTCTCTGCGCGTCAACCGTGGCGAGGGTGAGGTGGCGGGGCCGTTTGGTCAGCTTGCGGCAGAGTTTCCCGACCTGAGCATGGGGTCGTATCCCTTCATTCAGAATGGCGCGCATGGCACAAATCTGGTGATCCGGGGCATCGATGCCGGGCAGATCGACACCGCGATGACCCGGCTGGCGGCGCTGTTCGGATGACACCCGAGACGCTGGCGGATGTGATGGAACAGACCTGGCCCCCTGCGCGGGCCTTCCCGGTCGGGCCATGGTGCATCCGCGATGGGCAAGGCGGCGGCAAGCGGGTGTGTGCGGCAACCGCCGGGCCGGGCTGGAGCGATGAGGCGATCCCGGAAGCCGAAGCGGCGATGGCAGCGCTGGGACAGGAGGCACTGTTTCTGATCCGGCAAGGCGATGATGGGCTGGATCAGGCATTGCAGTCGCGCGGCTACCGGGTGGTCGATCCGGTGGTGGCCTATGCAGCCCCCTGCGCCCTGCTGGCTGACCCCGCCCCACCGCCGATGGCGGCCTTTGCGCATTGGCCGCCGTTGGCGATATGCGCCGAAATCTGGCGCGATGGCGGCATCGGGCCGGCACGGCTGGCGGTTATGCAACGGGCTTTGGCACCGAAATGCGTTGTTCTAGGGCGGGTCAATGACCAGCCCACCGGCGTTGCTTTTGTGGCGATCCATCAGGGGGTGGCGATGTTGCATGCGTTAGAGGTGCGCAGCAAAGCCCGTCGGCAGGGTTCCGCGCACCATATCCTGCGGGCAGCGGCAGGCTGGGCGCAACAGAACGGGGCGGACAGTCTGACGATGGTGGTCACGGTCGCGAACAGCCCGGCGCGCAACCTCTATGCTTCCCTTGGGATGGGGGTTGTGGGACAGTATCATTATCGGCAGCGATAAGCCCGAAGAGGCGACGGCAGGTGAAACAGACCCGAAACACCTTTCTTGCAGCGCTTGCGCTGACGCTTGTGGCACCCATCGGGCTGGCACAGGGAGTTACGCTGGACATGCCCTTTGCGGCGGTGCCGAGCGTGGACAAGACTGAAACGCTGACCTCTTACGCCCTGCCGGTTGCGGCCTTTTCAAATGGCGCTGTGCCCACCCGCACGGTCGAAGGCCCGCTGCGACAGACCGCATGGCGGATCGATGCGGCTGGGGCCACGACACTGGAACTGCTGGCCCCCCTGCGCACACAGCTGACCACAGCAGGTTTCAAAACGGTCTTTGAATGCGAAGCGGCGGCGTGTGGCGGCTTTGATTTCCGCTATGGTACGCAGATCCTGCCGGAACCCGAGATGCATGTCGATCTGGGCGATTACCGATTTTTCGCGGCAGCGCGGGGGGACGAGGTGGTCAGCCTGATCGTCAGCCGGACGGCGGCAGCGGGTTTTGTGCAGCTGATCCATGTCGGCGGGCCGGTCAGCGCAACCCCCTTGCTGACCAAATCGACCAAGGCTCCGGATGGCAGCGCGCAGGTGACAGCGCAGCCCGCTGCCGCTGCACAGGCCCCTTTCGGGGAACGTCTGATGTCAGGTGGTGCGGTCGCGCTGGAGGATCTGGTGTTTACCTCCGGCTCTTCGACGCTAGCCGAAGGGCCGTTTGCGTCGCTTACCGCCTTGGCCAACTGGTTGCGCCAGAACCCCGAAACGACCGTCGCGCTGGTGGGACATACCGATGCGTCAGGCGGGTTGGAGGGCAATATCGCCCTGTCGCGCAAACGCGCCGAGGCGGCTCGGCAGGTTCTGATCGGCACCGAGGACATTCCGGCCGCACAGTTGGAAGCGCAGGGCGTGGGCTATCTGGCCCCACGCAGCAGCAACCTGACCGAACACGGTCGTGAGAGAAACCGAAGGGTCGAAGTCATCGTGACCTCGACCCTGATGCCGTCACCGGAAAACGATCAGTAGTGGGTCACCACTTGTCAGGGCCTTTGTCCGAATATCGGCGGGCCAGAAAGTCGATAAAGGCTCGCACCTTGGGCTGGGTAAAGCGACCCGGCGGGTAGACGGCATAGATGCCCAGAACCTCGGTCGGCAGACCGGGCAGCGCCTCTTCGATCTGGCCGGCCTTCATCGCTTCGGCGTACAGAAAGCTGGGCAGATAGGCGATGCCAAGGCCGGAGATTGCCGCATTCAGCAGCGACTGGCCGTCATTGACCGTCAGCCAGCCTGCCGTGCGGACCTGACGCTTTTCGCCTGACGGAGCGGTGATCTTCCACACATTGCCATTGGCCTGATTCGAATAGTGCAGCAGTTTGTGTTCGTTCAGGTCATCGATCTTGAGCGGACGGCCATAGCGCTGGAAATAGCTGGGCGACGCGATCATCCGCTTGGTCGTGTCCGTCAGCTTGCGGGCGCGCAGGGAGCTGTCTTCCAGCTCACCCACGCGGATTGCCATGTCAAAACCTTCGCTGATCAGTTCGACGTAGCGATTGTTCAGCACCATATTCACGGTGATATCGGGGTATTCCAGCAGGAAATCACCCAGAATGGGCGACAGCAGGTTGACCCCGAAATCGGTGGCCACGCTGATGCGCAACAATCCCGATGGTGCCGATTGCATCGAGGTGACCAGTGCATCCGCCTCTCCGGCGTCGTTCAGAACCCGGCGGGCGCGGTCGTAATAGGCAAGGCCGATCTCGGTGGGGCTGACGCGCCGGGTGGTCCGGTTCAACAGTCGCGCGCCAAGCCGCGCTTCGAGGGCCGAGACGTGCTTTGACACGGCAGATTTGGAGATACCCATTTTTTTTGCCGCATCGGTGAAGCCGCCCTGGTCAACGACCGTCGCGAAGGCTTCCATTTCAGTCAATCGGTCCATTTTTATCCCCAGCAGGCAGCAATACGGGTTCGTAGGTTGGTAGTGATCCCGAAATCAGGCAGGATCACGGCACTCGTGCGTCCTATCCGGGGAATTCCCGCGCACCGTTCCGGAAGGGGAAACAAACGATCGCCGCGCAAAGTTCCGCATTTGCACAATCCCTGCGCAGTCATTTTGGAAACGATTGGGATTTGTGCAACAGTAAGGCGGCAAACGTGACATACAGGGCTATCTACATATATAAACCGATGCTGCTGCTATGCAGAACCTGACCTCACGAGAAGTAACCGAATGTCGATCAAGGCCGCGATTCATCATCTGACGCATTACAAATATGACCGTCCGGTCACGCTGGGGCCGCAGGTCATTCGTCTGCGCCCTGCCCCGCACAGCCGGACCCGGGTGATCTCACATTCGCTCAAGGTCAGTCCGGGCGGGCATTTCGTGAACCACCAGCAGGATCCGTTCGGCAACTGGCTGGCGCGCTTCGTGTTTCCCGAGCCGGTGCGCGAGTTCAAGATTGAGGTCGATCTGGTCGCCGACATGGCGATCTACAACCCGTTCGATTTCTTTGTCGAAGAGGCGGCGGAAACATGGCCGTTCGAGTATCCGATCGATCTGACAGATGATCTGGAAATTTACCGACGGGCCGAGCCTGCAGGGCCGCTGTTGCAGGCGTTTCTGGCTTCGGTGCCGAAAGACCGGGTGCGCAGCGTCGATTTCGTGGTGAACCTGAATGCGCAGGTGGCAGGACACTTGCGCTATACCATCCGGATGGAGCCCGGCGTGCAGACGCCCGAGGAAACGCTGGGTGTGCAAAGCGGGTCGTGCCGTGATTCCAGCTGGCTTCTGGTGCAGGCGCTGCGGCATCTGGGCTTTGCCGCGCGGTTTGTGTCGGGCTATCTGATCCAGCTGAAACCAGATCTGAAGGCGCTGGACGGCCCATCGGGCACCGAAGTAGACTTCACCGATCTGCACGCGTGGTGCGAGGTGTATCTGCCGGGTGCGGGCTGGGTGGGCCTTGACCCGACCAGCGGCCTTTTGGCCGGCGAAAGCCATATCCCGCTGGCCGCGACCCCGCATTACCGCAACGCTGCCCCGATTTCAGGCATGGCGAGCTTTGCCGAGGTCGATTTCGCGTTTGACATGACTGTGGCCCGCGTGGCCGAACATCCGCGCATCACCAAACCGTTCAGCGATGAGGCCTGGGATCAGCTGAATGCGCTGGGGCAAAAGGTGGATTCAGCCCTTGATGCGGGGGATGTGCGCCTGACAATGGGCGGCGAGCCAACCTTTGTTTCCATTGACGATTTCGAGGCGGAAGAGTGGAATACCGCCGCAGTCGGCCCCACCAAGCGCGTGCTGGCCGACCAGTTGATCCGCCGCCTGCGCGACCGTTTTGCGCCAGGCGGGTTTTTGCATTACGGGCAGGGCAAATGGTATCCCGGCGAAACGCTGCCGCGCTGGACGTTCTCGCTGTACTGGCGCACCGATGGTCAGCCGATCTGGTCCGACCCCGCCCTGATCGCCGAAGAGGGCGCGCAGACAGGGGTGACCACAGAGGATGCCCAGCGTCTGCTGGCACAGATCGCCGAGGATCTGGCGCTGGAGGCCGACTGCATCGTGCCCGCCTATGAGGACCCGGCGCAATGGCTGGTCAAAGAGGCCAACCTGCCCGACAATGTGACCCCGGCCAATTCCAAGCTGAAAGACCCCGAGGAACGGCATCGTCTGGCCACCGTGTTCAACCGCGGGCTGACCAACCCTTCGGGCTTTGTGCTGCCGGTGCAAAGCTGGCAATCACAGGCCTCGGGCCGCCGCTGGCGGACCGAAAAATGGAAGCTGCGGCGCGGGCACATGTTCCTGGTGCCCGGTGACAGCCCGGTGGGCTACCGTCTGCCGCTGGAAAGCCTGCCTTGGCTGCCGCCGTCGCAATACCCCTATATCAACCCGGTTGATCCCACGGTTGACCGCGCACCGCTGCCCACCCCGAACAGCCCGGACGTGACCGAACAGCGCCCGCAAGCCTCTGCCAGCTTTACCGCCGGGGGCGCGCAGGGCGCGATGGTTGAACAAGGCTCTGGCGAAAAGGAGTTGGATGGCCACATCCGCACTGCCCTGTCGGTGGAACCGCGCGACGGGCGGCTGTGCGTGTTCATGCCGCCGGTGGTATCGGTGGAGGATTACCTTGAACTGGTGCGCGCCGCGGAAGAGGCGGCGAAAAAGCTGGGCCTTCAGGTCCATATCGAAGGTTATGCCCCACCGCATGACCCGCGCCTGAACGTGATCCGCGTCGCCCCCGATCCGGGCGTGATCGAGGTGAACGTGCATCCCGCCCACAACTGGCAGGACTGCGTCGATATCACGAGCGCCGTCTATGAAGAGGCGCGCCAGTGCCGCCTTGGTGCCGACAAGTTCATGATCGACGGCAAGCATGCCGGAACGGGGGGCGGCAACCATGTGGTCGTCGGCGGGGCCACACCCAATGACAGCCCCTTCCTGCGCCGGCCTGACCTGCTTCGCAGCCTGATCCTGCACTGGAACCGGCACCCATCGCTGTCTTACCTGTTTTCGGGCCTGTTCATCGGGCCAACAAGCCAAGCCCCGCGCATGGACGAGGCGCGGCACGATGCGCTGTATGAAATGGAAATCGCGCTGGCGCAGATCCCCGCCCCCGGGCAGGGTGCCGCCCCGATGCCATGGCTGGTGGACCGGCTGCTGCGCAACATGCTGACCGATGTCACCGGCAACACCCACCGGGCCGAGATCTGCATCGACAAGCTGTTCTCGCCTGACGGCCCCACCGGGCGCCTCGGTCTGGTCGAATTCCGCGGCTTCGAGATGCCGCCAGACCCACGCATGAGCCTGTCGCAGCAACTGCTGATCCGCGCGCTGATCGCCCGGTTCTGGGCCAGCCCGGCGCAGGGGGAAATGACCCGCTGGGGCACCGCCCTGCACGACCGTTTCATGCTGCCGCACCATGTCTGGCAGGATTTCCGCGATGTGCTGGCCGACCTTGCGCAACACGGCTTCGCGCTCGATGAGGCCTGGTTCAAGGCGCAGGCCGAATTCCGCTTCCCGTTCTGCGGCGAGGTGGAATACGAAGGCGTACATCTGGAACTGCGTCAGGCGCTGGAACCCTGGCATGTGCTTGGCGAGACCGGGGCCATCGGCGGCACCGTGCGCTACACCGACAGTTCGACCGAACGGTTGCAGGTCAAGCTGACCGCGCCCGACCCGTCACGGTATCAGGTGCTGTGCAACGGTCGCATGATGCCGCTGACCGGTGTGGGGGCTGGTGAGGCTGTGGCGGGCCTGCGCTACAAGGCGTGGCAGCCGTCATCGGCGATCCACCCAGTGCTGCCGGTCGATGCGCCGCTGACCTTTGACATTTATGATACATGGTCAGCGCGCCCGCTTGGCGGCTGCGTCTATCATGTCGCCCATCCGGGCGGGCGCAACTACGACACCTTCCCCGTCAACGGCAATGAGGCCGAGGCGCGGCGGCTGGCGCGGTTCGAGGCGGGCGGCCATCGCCCCGGTCATCATCCGCGCCCCATTCCGGAACGCCCGCACCGGGAATTCCCGCTGACGCTTGACCTGAGGCGGCCCATAGGTCTCTAGTCCGGCGATGGACAGTGCAGCGACGGCAAATGTGAAGACAACGGGAACCGGCAAGACGCGGGATCGCGGCCTGTCGGCCTACCGCGCCTTGCCCGGTGTGCCGGATGAGCTGGTGACGGCAGACGGCACGCTGCGGCCCCTTTGGCAGCCGCTGATCGACCATCTGCAAAGCCTGACCGACGAAGGGCTTACCCGCGCCACCGGCCGTGCCGATCAGTACCTGCGCGATTCGGGCGTGTTCTACCGGCAATATGGCTCCGGCCAGTCGGTTGAACGGCCCTGGCCCCTGAGCCATGTTCCCGTACTGATCGACGAGGCCGACTGGGCCGAGCTGACCCCCGCCCTGATCCAGCGGGCCGATCTGCTGGAAAAGGTGATGGCGGATCTGT
This sequence comes from Pseudotabrizicola sediminis, assembly GCF_004745575.1. GTDB lineage: Bacteria > Pseudomonadota > Alphaproteobacteria > Rhodobacterales > Rhodobacteraceae > Pseudotabrizicola > Pseudotabrizicola sediminis. The sequence continues at coordinate 107,042 of NZ_RPEM01000004.1, forward strand.
ATGGCGACAACCGGCTGGTGGCCGAGGGGCATCTGCCTGCGGCACTGGTTGCAGGCAACCCGGAATGGCTTCGGCCCCTTGTGGGTGTGCGCCCGGCCTCGGGGCATTTTCTGCACTTTGTGGCGTTCGAGATCGGGCGCGGGCCGGATGGCCGCTGGTGGGTACTGGCCGATCGCACACAGGCCCCCTCGGGCGCGGGCTATGCGCTGGAAAATCGGGTGGCCACCTCGCGCGCCTATACGGATGTGTTTGCCGGCCAGAACATCCACCGCCTTGCCGCGTTTTTCCGCGAATTCCGCGATGCCCTGCTGGGCCTGCGCGGCGCGCGCGATGGTCGGGTGGCGATCATGACACCCGGCCCGTTGAACGAGACCTATTTCGAGCAGGCGTGGATCGCGCGCTATATGGGCGTCTCTCTTGTGCAGGGCGAAGACCTGACCGTGGCTGATGGCCGGCTGATGGTGCGCACGGTATCCGGCCTGCGCGCACTGGATGTGCTTTGGCGGCGATTGGACGGCAGCTACGCCGACCCGCTGGAGCTTGACCCAGCGTCGCGCATCGGCACGCCGGGCATGGTGGCGGTGCTGCGTCAGGGCGGGCTGACCATGGTGAATTCACTGGGGTCCGGCGTGCTGGAAACCCGGGCGCTGATGGCGTTTTTGCCCAAACTGTCGCTGCATCTGACCGGCACAAAGCTGGCCATGCCCAATATCGCGACCTGGTGGTGCGGCAGCCGCGCCGAGCAGGCGCAGGTAATGGCAGCGCGCGCGCGTCTGGTGCTGTCACCTGCACTTGGCACCGGCCTGCCCTTCGACCGGCAGGGCGAAAGCATCCCTGGCGCGACGCTGACCCCGGAAGAACTGGCGCAGCGGTTGGCACAGGAGGGGCCTGATCTGGTGGCGCAAGAGGCCGTTACCCTTTCGACCACACCTGCGCTGATCGACGGCAGGATCGTGCCGCGTCCGATGAGCCTGCGGGTGTTTCTGGCCCGCACGCCCACCGGCTGGCAGGTGATGCAGGGCGGTTTTGCCCGGATCGGGGCCTCGACCGACCCGACCGCGCTTGCGATGCAACGCGGGGGCAGTGCAGCGGATGTCTGGATCGTCAGCAAAGATGAAGTGCCCGCAATCAGCATGGTCCCCCCGGCAGATGCGCCCGACCGGCGTTCGGTACCCGGCGCGCTGCCAACGCGGGCGGCGGACAACCTGTATTGGCTGGGCCGCTATGTCGAACGGACCGAAGGCATCATCCGTCTGCTCCGCGCCCGGCATATCCGGCTGGCCGAAGGCGGGCGCGCGGCGTTGCCGCTGCAAAAGCTGATGGATGCGGTGCTCAAAGGCTATGGCGTCGATGGCGCAGCCGGATTGCCGCCGGGACTGCTGGACACGTTGGGCGCGGCCGTGGCCACCGCCGGGCAGGTGCGCGACCGCTTTTCCCCCGATGGCTGGTCGGCGCTGAATGATCTGGACAAGACTGCGCGGCGCATGGCCGGCAATGTGACCCCCGGCGATGATGCCGCCCGCGCCCTGTCGGCGCTGCTGCGCAAGCTGGCGGGTTTTTCCGGTCTGGTGCATGAAAACATGTACCGCTTTTTCGGCTGGCGATTCCTGTCGATCGGGCGGCAGCTGGAGCGGTCTTCTTCGCTGACCGGCGCATTGGCGGCCTTTGCAGATACCAAGGCGGCGGCTGGCGGCCTTGATCTGTGCATCGAGTTGGGCGACTCTGTGCTGACCCACCGCCGCCGCTTCAGCGTGGCGTCTTCGCGCGAGTCGGTGATCGAACTTCTGGCGCTCGACCCGATGAACCCCCGCTCGCTGCGCCATCTGTTCGACGGGCTGAACGAACAGGTGCAGACCCTGCCGGGCGCGGCCACCCATGGGCAACTGTCGCCACTAGGCCGCGCCATGCTGCGCTGTCAGGTCGATATTGCCACCGCCACGCCCGACACGCTGACCACCGCCGCGCTGCAGGATATGCGCGGCAAGATCGCCGGGATCTCTGATCTGCTGACCGAGGCCTACTTGCGGTGACGCTGTACGCCGTTCGCCAATCCATACGCTATGATTTCGCACGCCCCACCGGCGCGGGGCGGCAACTGTTCCGCATCCTGCCGGCCGATATTCCTGGGCGACAACAGGTGCGCGAGTCGGGCTATGCGTTTCAACCCGATGTGGGGGAACGCGGCGAGTTTCGCGACTTTTTCGGCACCAATGTGATCGAAGCCGCAATGCCCCCCGGCCTGACCCGTCTGGCGCTGACGATGCACTCGGTGGTCGAACGCACCGCAGATGACAGTTTGCTGGATCTGTCGCCGCCCTTGCCGGGTCTGGCGGCAGAGCTTGCGGCCCATCGCAGTGTGGGGTCGCACGCGCCGCATCACTTTACCCTGCCGTCCCGCCGTATTGCGGCCACGCCCCGGATTGCCGCCTTTGCGCAGGATCTGCGCAACGACCAACGCACGGTGCGCGATATGGTGGAAACGCTGGGCCGGGCCTTGCACGACCACATGATCTTTGATTCCAAGGCCACCAGCGTCAACACTACCCCCGAGGATGCCTTTGTTCAGGGCCGGGGCGTCTGTCAGGATTTTGCGCAGATCATGGTCGGGGCGTTGCGCAGGCTGGGCGTGCCCGCCGCCTATGTCGCGGGCTATCTGCGCACCCTGCCGCCGCCGGGCAAGCCACGCCTGGTCGGGGCCGACGCGATGCATGCCTGGGTCCGCGCCTGGACGGGCGAGGAAATGGGCTGGGTCGATTACGACCCGACCAATGCCTGCTTTGCCCGCAATGACCACATCGACGTGGGCTTTGGCCGCGATTACGACGATGTGGCCCCGGTAACAGGGCGGCTGCGGCTGGACGGACGCCAGTCTGGCAGCCACAGCGTTGATATTGAAGAAATCACTTCCTAAGCGCAGGTCCCGCATCGGCGGTGCGCCGGGTCGCTGAAGCCTTTGGCTGACGCTGCCCGGTTGCGCAGAATGCCGATGATATTGGGTGATCGGGAACCTGATGGCTGGTCCGGTCGTTGCTTTACCAAGTGCCGGGTCGTCCGACCTGACTGACCTGCGGCCTTGGGCCGTCCTACCGGTCGGCCCAATCTGGACGGACATTCAGAGAGATTTTTCAAAAGGGGGCAAGCCACACAATGGCCAATGACACGAAAAGCGGACTGAACACGACAACCAGCGTCATTGCGATTGCAGCCGTGATCGGCTGGATCGGCACCATTTATTTCTTCACCCAGCAACGCGACATGGCCGACCAGCTGGAAACAGCGGTCGCGGAGCGCACAACCCTGCAGCAAGACCTTGAAGCCCAGCGCACCGCGTCAGCGACGCTGTCGGAGTTGAACGCCTCAATCGCGCAGCTCTCCCCCGAAGTGGACGACAGAACGGCACAACTGGCTGCCGTGCAGGCCGAACTGGATCAGCTGACCCTTCAGCGTGACGAAGCACAGGCAGTGCTGACCGGGATCACCGCCGAGCAGGAGGCTGGTCAGAGCGCCCTGGGTGAACTGGAGGCGCAGGTTCAGCCGTTGCGCGACGAACTCGCAGGGTATGAACAGCGCCGCGCTGATCTGGAAGCCCAGGTTGCAACGCAGACGGAAGAGATGGCGCTGGTCGGATCACGGTTGGAAGATGCGCGCGCGCGCGAAGCCGAGGTGCGCCAGGTGCTGTCTGATCTGACAGCCGAGTCGGCCACGCTCAGCGAGACGGCGGCCGAGGCAGAGACCCGCCTGCAAACCGTATTGCAAGAAGCGGCAGCGACCGAGGAAGCGACGGCGCAGTTGCGTGAAGAGTCGATCCGGCTTGAGGAACAGTCACGCAGCCTGACCGATGAGGTTGCGCGGCTGGGCGGTTTGCAGGCCACGCTGACCGAAGATGTGGCAGCCATTCAGGCGCAGCGAGAGGAGCGGCAGGCCGTGCTGAGCAGCCTGACCGAAGATGTGTCCACCCGGTCGCAAGACCTGTTGCGGATCGAGCAGCAGCTGGAAGAACGGATGGCGCAGCAGAACGCGCTGATCGCGAGTGAGGCCGAAGACTTCGGGCGCATGGCGACGGAACAGGCGGGTGAAACGTCTGATGCGCCTGACGGCGAGGCGGGCGCAGCGGCGGCACCGGAGACAGAAGCACGGGCTGATACACCGGTTGGGTCAGACCCAGAAGCTGGCGACCAAGACACCTCAGCAGAGCCGCAGAATGACACGCCACCTGAAGAGGATGAGGCTGGCGCGTCAGATCAGGATGCCCCCACCCAAAGCAACGCTGCCGACGAAGACGTGACTGCGACAAACCAGCCGTCGCCGTTGCTTCAGGCTGGCGAATACAATTCCGAAGACATGACCCTGGTTTTGACCGACGCAGGTACGTTTGAGATTACAGGCGACGCCCAAGCCCTGTCCGGCCAGTACACTGTAGAAGACGGTACCTTGCGGCTGGAAGCGTCGACGGATGCCGAGGCGACCGATGCCCTTCCCATGGACTGCGACTTTACCATGGGTGACACAGATGGCTTTGATGTGACCGCTGACCAAGCGACCTGCGATTTGCTGGCAGGGCGGAGCTTTTCCGCCACACAGAACTAGGCCGTGACGAACGGGCGGCATCGTCGGAACGAAGCCGCCCCCACCCTGATTTCAGCGTATCGGCACCTCTGCCGCGAGGGCGAGGCGGACAAGCTCTGGCAAAGACACCGCGCGCGTCTTGCGCATCACTGAAGCGCGATGGTTCTCGACCGTGCGCTGGTTGATGCCAAGGTCATGCGCGATGATCTTGTTGGGCGCGCCCGACAGAACCAGGGTCAGAACTTCCCGCTCACGCTCGGTCAGGCCGGAAAACCGCTGCTGGGCGGCCTTGCGCGTTTCCGTCATCGGATGCGCCTTGGTGCCCGCCTTGATGGCATGCCGGATACTGGCCAGCAGATCGGCGGCACTGGCCGGCTTTTCAATCAAATCGGTTGCTCCCGCCCGCAGCGCCGCCACCGCCGTCGCGGCGTCGCCGTGGCCGGTCAGCATGACGGCGGGCAGGTCCGACTGCCGTTCGCGCAGCAGGGTGATCAGAGCGACCCCGTCCATGCCGGGCAGCAGGTTGTCCACCAGCAGGCAGGCATTGCCGCCAAGACACGGGGCGGCCAGAAAACCTTCGGCCGATTTGTAGATGAAAACCCGCCACCCCTCGGCCTCGAACAGCCGGCGCATGGTTTCGCGGATCATCGGATCATCGTCGACGACATGCACTGTCGGCACATCCGCTTCCGGCGGCCGGGTACTCTTGCCCGCCTTGACGCGCGCCTTTCGCATCAGATCGGATATCAGCGCCAGCAGCACTTCGGGCATCACCGGTTTTGTGATCTGGTGATGGGGCGACGCCGCAATGCGCTTCAGCGTCGACGTGGTGATATCGCCGGTCAGGATGATGGTCGGAACCGCACAGCCCAGAACATCGGGCAGATCCTGCGCCAGGGACAGCCCATTGGTCCCGCCATACAGATCGAAATCAGCCAGAAGCAGATCCGGCGGCAGCACATCGCCGCTGGCCCAGTTCAGCGCGTCCTGCGCACTCGACTTGGCCACAACGGTATGACCCTCTCTCGTCAGAAACTCGGCCAGAAGGTCGCGCAGCGGCTCTTCATCCTCGACCACGAGAATCGTCCCGATCTGGCTCGCAACCCTTATGTGTTCTGGCACGGACTGCGCTGATGGCAATGTATCGGGTATCGGATCGGCAACCGGCAGCGTGATCATGAACGCCGATCCCTTGCCGGGGGTCGAACGGACAGTGACCGGGTGATCCATCAAATCGGCCAACCGTTGCACGATCGACAATCCCAGCCCCAGCCCCTGTCCGAAGGCCCCGGCTGGCTTGGTGGCGGTAGAATAGGCGTCAAAGATGGTTTTGGTATCCTGCGCTGCCACACCTATCCCGGTGTCACAGACAAGAAGGTTCAACACCCCGCCGCGCCGGCGGCAGCCCAGCAGGATGCCACCTTTTGGCGTATACTTCAGCGCGTTGGACAGAAGATTGCGCAGCATCTGTTCCAGAAGCTGCGGATCGGTCCGCACCCAGGCCTTGCAGGACACCGCGCGCAGCTTCAGCCCCTTTATCTTGCACTGCGGGCCGAATTCATCGGCAAGGCGCTGTATCAACGTCGCAATCGCCACCGGCCGCATCGCGGGCCGCACGATCCCGGATTCAATCCGGTTCACGTCCAGCATCGAATCCAGCATTGCGGTCATCGAGCCAAGCGTCTGATCCAGCAGCGCGGCCAGCCGTGCGCCTTCGGTTGACCGTTTGTGCGGGGCCAGCAGCTTGTGCAGCAGCGCCATGGATTGCAGCGGCTGGCGCAGATCATGGCTGGCCGAGGCGAGAAACCGCGACTTGGCTTTGGTCGCCCGCTCCGCCTCGCTCATGGCAGCCTCAAGGGCTGCATTGCTCCGTTTGCGATCCGTGATGTCGACATATGTGATCACCACGCCCTCGACCCGTCCGCCTTCGGCGCGATAGGGCTGGATGCGGCGCAGGAAATACTTGCCATCGGCACCTACCGTTTCACGCTCACTGGGGTCGCCATCCGTCAGAACGGCGCGCGCATCTGCCGCCAGATCGTCATCTTTCGACACGGCAGCCAGATCGGCAATCGGCCGGCCGACATCCGTCGGGATCACCCGAAAGATTGCACGGGCGGCGGGCGTGAAAAAGCGGATGTTCAGGTCTGGGTCCAGAAACAGGGTGGCCACATCGGTGCTGAACAGCACGTTCTGCAGGTCATTCGCGGTGGTGCGGTGACGTTCCAGTGTTTCCTGCAGCTGGCTGTTCAGCGCTGTCAGCTCTTCGTTGAGCGATTGCAGCTCTTCTTTCGACGCCAGCAACTCCTCATTCGTGGACTGAAACTCTTCGTTGACCGACAGCGCCTCGGCCGCGTCCATGCCATGGGCCTCGACCTCTTCCTCCAGATCACGCAAGGCAGCGGACAGGTCGCTGCGTGCGGCTTTCAGATCCGCTTCCAGATCGCCGGTGCGGCCATCCTGCCCGTCGGCCTCCTGTTCATCGCCCTTTGGCTGCTGACCGGAGGCGTTGACAAAACAGGCAAGCATCAACGGTTCGGTTCCGGTCGATACGGCGTGCAAGACGATGTTGAAATTGCCGGTGCCCGGCAAGCGCCCGCCCGAAACGGTCACCAAAGGGTTCTCTGGCGTGCAGGTTGCCGCAGCGGTGCGGAACCGCAGCCGCAGCGATTTCGGCAACATGCCCACAATGCCGGGGTCATGATGCCCTTGCGTGACCTTCAGATATGTTTCGGTCTCGCCAAGCAGATACAGGCATTCGAGCCGGCTGTTCAACAAAACGGCAGCGGGGGTGTAGATCTCGAACACGATGCGGCGGCACAGATCTGCCAGTTCGGTCCGGCGGACCGGGCTTTGCCCGAGAACCGATGGCAGCTCTTCGCGCTTGCCCAACGAAAAGTTCAGATCGCCGGGCAGGCCTTTGCCAACCCTGCGCCACAGACGCGCGGCCTTGTCCTCCACGGCAAAGCTCCCGTCGCTGTGGCCCGGCATTTCAGCCGCCCCCAGCAACAACAGCCCGCCGGGCCGCAGGGCAAAGCAGCAGCGCGCGATCACCCGCTTTTGCGCTTCGGGGCCCAGATAGATCAGGACATTGCGGCAGGACACCAGATCGATTTTTGAAAACGGCGGGTCAGACAGCAGATCTGCCACGGTGAACACGATCAGATCTCGCAGCGCCGACGTCACGCGCCAACCGCCGTCTGCAGGCACAAAGAATCGGGCCAGACGTTCCGGCGACACCGAGTCTTCGATGTCCCGCGCATAGAACCCCGCCCGCGCCGTGGCGATCGATTCCGGGTCAACATCCGATGCCAGGATCTGCAACCGCGCGCCCGACCCTGCGGCCTCCATTTCCTCAAGACAGGTTATGGCCAGACTATACGCCTCTTCCCCTGTGCTGCACCCGGCAACCCAGACCCGCAAGGGCCGGTCAGCCGGCATGGCCGCCAACAGATCGGGAATGGCTTTTGCAGACAGATGCTCAAACACCAACGGATCGCGGAAAAAGCTGGTGACGTGGATCAACAGATCGGCGGACAGCTGGCTGCGTTCGTCAGGGTCAGACCGCAGAATGGCAAGATATTGCGCTGTCTTGTCTGCCCCAAGACCAATGCGCGCCATTCTGCGGGCGATCCGCCGCTCCAGCGTTCCGCGCTTGTAAAGCGAAATGTCCTGCGCGGAATGCTCGCCCACAAAGGACAGGATCGCATCATAGCCGATGGCGGATTGATCATCCGCACGCGCAACCCCGGTTTTGCGACTCTCTGTCGGGGCAATGGCGGTGTCTGGTGCTGACAAATGTTCGGCCAGAAAGGCTTCCAGCACGCCCCGCATGGCCCCCGTTGGCAGAACGTGCGCCACAAACCCGGTCCTGATGGCACTGTCCGGCATCCCGGCCTGCCCCGCCTCGGCCGGGTCCTGCGCGATGACCAGGCCGCCTGCGGCATGAATATGGGCCAGACCATGGCTGCCGTCGGTTCCGGTGCCTGACAGGACGATACAAGCCGATGCAGGCCCCCCCTCTTCGGCTATGGAAGACAGCAGCCTGTCAAACGGCATCCGCACCGCTTTGCCGCCCCCCGGCTCTTGAAGGTGTATGACACCCAGCGACACCGTCAGAAACACGCCCGGCGGAATCACATGGACCACCCCGGCCCGCAGGGCCAGCCCTTCGGTGGCCTGAACCACCTTCAACCCGGTATGATGTGCCAGCAGCTCGACCATCATGCTGTCATGCGACGGATCAAGATGCAGGATCAGGATGAACGCCGCGGGCATTGCATCCGGCATGGTTTTCAGCAGCGCGCGACAGGCCTCCAGCCCACCGGCAGAGGCCCCGATGGCAATGACCGGCAATACGGTGCCTGATCCTTGGTCCGACATGGTCACCTCCGAAATTGGTCTGACTGTCGGCGGCTGGATCGGTCGCAGCTCCGGCGGGCCACGATGATCTTCACCATAAAGTTAACAGGTCTTACCAAAGATTGATGCGGCCCGATACGACTTTTTCCGCCCCGGGTCGGTCGCCGCCTATGTCCTGAGACTGCGTAGATTCCGACGCTGCACAGATCGCGCCCGGTCAGGCAAAAAGAGACCACGACCTGTTGCGAATAGTGAGTGTTGCGAAAAACCGGGCGGCTGGGTGTAGCCACGACGGGGCGGTGCGCAAGTCCCCTGCCGAACCGAACCGTTTTGTGCTGGAAATTCTGGCTTCCCGGTTTTTCGCATGTCCCCAAGGTTTCACGTCCCCCGCGGACGGCGTCCGTTTGCGGCGTGACCTGCCTTGCCGATGGCAAACCTGCATCGCCCCTTTGGGGGCGTGCTTTACGACCAACCGAAGGAAAAACCTTATGAACCAGATCATCTACATCGTCGGCGCAGTTGTGATCGTGCTGGCACTGCTCAGCTTTGTGGGCCTGCGCTGATTACGCGCAATAATAAAAGGAAACCGAATAAATGATGTCAGACACCGTGCCCCCCCGTCAGGTCGCCAGCACAACACCCGCACCCGCCGAAGGGTCTTATGTGGACTGGGCCGCCATTCTTGCCGGAGGTATCTTTGCGCTCGCAATTTCGCTTTTGCTGCTCACCTTCGGGGCCGGCCTGGGGCTTTCGCTGACCTCTCCCTACAGTGGTGAAGGTGTATCAGCGGCCTGGGTCGCCATCGCGGCGGGCATCTGGTTTGCCTGGGTCATGGTGACCGGCTTCGGGGCTGGCGGCTATATTGCTGGCCGCATGCGCCGCAAGGCAGGCGACGCCACAGCATCAGAGGTAGAAGCGCGCGACGGTATGCACGGGCTACTGGTCTGGGCGACAGGCGCGCTGATCAGCACCATTCTGGCGACGTTTGGCGTTGGCGGATTGTTGAACGCCGGTGCAGCGACAACCGTCACAGCGGTAGAGGCAGCCAGCGAAGCGACATCGTCGGATTACTTCGCGGACCTCATGCTGCGCGACACGCCGGTGGCGCCACCTGCAGACACCACTGCCACGGAAGCCACCGGAACCGCTGCCATAACCACCGACCCCGCCCTTCAGCGGCAGGTTGCCGCCATCCTGGCACAGAGTGCGATGGACGGAGAAATGGCCGAACGTGACAGCGCCTATCTGGCCCAGATCGTGGCGGCCAACAGTGACCTTGACGAAGGTGCCGCACGCACGCGGGTCGACGAGGTCAATGCCGAGATTGCCCAGGCCCGTGCCGAGGCTGTTGCCGCCGTCGAAACAGCCCGTGTGACCGGAGTGGTCTTTGGCTTCATTGCCGCAGCCACCCTGTTGATTGGCGCTGTCGCGGCCTTCTTTGCCGCTGCAGCCGGTGGACGTCATCGTGACGAAGGACTGGGGCTGGACGTTCTGGTGGCGCGCCGCTGAGGCAGCGCCGCCCGTTCCCCCGATACAGAAAGGAAAGATCATGGCCGCACTTATCGCTTGGCTGCTCGGAGCGCCGCTCCTCGTCGTCATCATCATCGCACTACTGCTCTGAGCCCACCCTGCTCCCGACTGCACAGGAGGACCCCATGTCCAGCGAACCCACAGTCAACGTCTTCATCAAGACCCTCGCCGAGATGCTGGAAAGCCAGCGCGAACGCCGCACGGTCCGAATGCGCCGTCAGCACAAGGCCCAGGCCGAACGGTTCCTGCAGACCTACCGGGCCGGTCCGGACGGTGAATTGCAACCGCTGAGCTGGACGCAGGAAAGGCGCCAGGGCGAAAGCGGATTGCAGGGCCAGACCTGGGCCGACTGAGACTCTTCCTTGTAGCCCGACCGTACCATTTTAAGGAGTATCCCCGATGACCATCGAAACCCTAGACGATCTGTTCCTTCACACGTTGAAAGACGTGCTGTACGCCGAGCGAAAGATCCTGAAGGCGCTGCCAAAGATGGAGCGAAAGGCGACCGATCCGAAGCTCAAGGCGGCCCTGTCATCGCACCGTGACGAGACCGAAGAGCATATTGTGCGGCTGGAAGAGGTTTTCGACAGCCTTGGAAAACCGGCCCGCGGCGCGAAATGCGACGCGATGGTCGGGCTGATCGAAGAAGCCGAGGGCCTTATGGCAGACATCAATGATCCAGAGACAATGGATGCCGCGTTGATCTCGCTGGCCCAAGCGGTCGAACACTATGAAATCGCGCGCTATGGCACGCTGATCGCATGGGCAAAACAGCTGGGCCATCCGCAGGCGGCGAGCCTGCTCAAATCAACTCTGGACGAAGAATACGGGGCCGACAAAGCCCTTTCCAAGCTGGCAGAACAGCGCCTGAACGCCGCCGCTGCGGCATAGCGCCGGAAAGGGGGCACCTCCCCTCCCTTTCCATGCCCGCCCGGACCCGGTCCGGACCAATGCGATCACACAGACATCAGACGCCGCAGCCTGCCGTTCCTTGGACAAGGACGAAGGCATGCCTGGTCTTACCGAAAGCGAGACGCATCCATGACACAGCAACATCCTTTCCACGAACTTTTGCCCCTGCAAGCGGTGTCCCTGCGCCGCCGCGCGCTCAAGCTGACCTCGAACCCGCATCGCGCCGAAGATCTGGTGCAGACAACCCTTCTCAAGGCCTGGAGCAGCCGTGACAGCTTCCGGCCTGAAACGAACCTGCGGGCCTGGTTGTTCACCATCCTGCGCAACACCTTCTTTTCCGAGATCCGGAAATTCCGCCGGGAAGTCGAAGATGTTGACGGGTTGCGCGCCGAAGCCCTGTTTGAAGAGCCCAGACAGGAACACGCAGTGGCGCTGAACGAATTGCTGGCGGTGATTGCCCGGCTGCCCCATGACCAGCGTCGCCCGCTGGTGTTGATGGGGGTGCTTGGGTTTTCGCAACTGCAGGCGGCACAGGCCTGCGGCTGCACGGTCGGCACAATCAAAAGCAGGGTGAGCCGCAGCAGAGCCGCGCTGGAACGGTTGATGACGCAAGACGATATGATGCGTTTGAACCGGGTGCCGCATACAGGCGTAACCCTGCAGGGGTCAACAATACCGCCCGCGTATATCGCTGCAAAGATGAATGAGCCCGCCAGTGTGGACTGACCTGCCCCGGCACTGCGCTGAACACCACCCCGCTTGATGACATCACTAAGGTCCGGGCGTGCTCCCGCGCGGCCGGTCTTCCCAATGGCGGCACTGCCATGGCCTCTATGCCCTGTGCAGCCGACACCCCGATAGAACGCATTGGCCGTTGTCGCGCAAAGGCGCGGCACCGCGATTTGCAACCCCATGTGGCGTTGAAGCAGGCGGGTGCCCCGCTTGCCGGCCAAGGTCTGCCATCACTCGTGACCGGCGCGTCACCTCCGTTTCACACCCCACGGAACGAAGCGGCAAATCAATTGTTTAACTGGTAATAACCCCGCCCTTGGAGGCACCCCATGAACACGCAGTCATCCCTTTTTCGGACCAGCCTCCGCCCAAAGACCGAAAAGCCCGCCGCCCGCCGCCCTGCACTGCTGTGTTTTTCGCATCTGCGGTGGGAGTTTGTGCATCAGCGACCGCAACACCTGCTGAACGAGGCGGCCAGCGACTACCGGATCTACTTTGTTGAAGAGCCGGAGTTCGCTCAAGGCGCTGCGCATTTCCGGATACGGACCGTGGCATCGGGGGTCACGGTGCTGACACCAGTTTTTGACGCCGCCTGCGACTCTCTGCGCGAACAGCGCCTGTTGGTGGAAGAGTTGCAGGCCTTGCTGGACGGGTCGCCGGTTGTTCACTGGTACTACACACCGATGGCCTTGCAGTTTACCCGCAATCTGCCCTGTGACCTGTGCGTCTATGACTGCATGGATGAGCTGTCGGCCTTCCGCTTTGCCCCGGCCGAGCTTGCCGCGTTGGAGGCCGAGCTTTTGGAACGCGCCCAGCTTGTGTTTACTGGCGGCCAAAGCCTTTTCGCGGCGAAGCGCCGGTTGCACGCGGATGTTCACTGCTTTCCCAGCAGTGTTGACACTAAACATTTTGCCAGCGCCCGGGTGCACAGCGAAGATCCGCTGGATCAGGCGTGGATCCCTGAGCCACGCATTGGCTATGTGGGTGTGATCGACGAACGCATCGATCTGGATCTGATCGCCGCCGCCGCTAAGGCGCTGCCGTTGATCCAGTTCGTGATGATTGGCCCGATTGCCAAGATCAGCCCGGACGATCTGCCACAAGCGCCCAACATCCACTGGCTGGGGCGCAAGACCTATGACCAGTTGCCCGGCTATATGGCCAATTGGCAGGCCGCCTGGATGCCCTTTGCGCTGAACGATGCGACCCGGTTCATCAGCCCGACCAAGACTCCCGAATATCTGGCCGCCGGTCTGCGGGTCACGGCGACAGCGGTGGTTGACGTTGTGGAAACCTACGGCAAAAAGGGTCTGGTCTCGATTGCCGATGCCCAGACCATTGTGCCCACCCTGAAAACCACCCTTGGCATTCCCCCCGAAGGCTGGCGCCAGGCGGTCGACCAGCATCTTGCCCTGATGTCATGGGAGGGCACATGGGATGCGATGCAAAGCCTGATTCAGGCGCGGCTGCGCGTCGGACAGGAGGCCTAGACATGTTCGACTGGATGATCGTTGGCGCAGGGTTTGCCGGGTCTGTGCTGGCCGAACGGATTGCCTCGCAGCGCAATGAATCTGTGCTGGTGATGGATACGCGCGACCACATTGGTGGCAACGCCCATGACTACAAGGATGAGGCCGGCATTCTGGTGCACCGCTACGGCCCCCATATCTTTCACACCAATGCCGCGTCGGTTGTCGACTATCTGTCACAGTTCACCGGCTGGCGGCCCTACGAGCACCGGGTTCTCGCAAATGTCGACGGCATGTTGCTGCCCATTCCCATCAATCTGGATACGGTAAATCGGCTGTACGGGCTCGACCTCGACTCGGCCGGGATGGAGGCCTTTCTGGCCACCCGGCGAGAGGCGATCGACAACATTCAGACATCGGAAGATGTGGTGGTCTCGACGGTTGGCCGTGATCTCTATGAAAAGTTCTTTCAAGGCTACACCCGCAAGCAATGGGGCCTTGATCCGTCGCAGCTGTCGCGGATCGTGACGGCCCGCATTCCCACGCGGACAAACCGGGATGACCGCTACTTCACCGATACGTTTCAGAAGATGCCTTCTGACGGGTACACGGCGATGTTTGCCAATATTCTGGATCATCCCAATATCCGTCTGGAGCTTGGCCAGAAATGGAACCCCGCACGCGACCGGCCACGCGCCCGCCGCCTGATTTTCACCGGTCCGATCGACGAGTACTTTGATCACCGCTTCGGGGCGCTGCCATATCGGTCCTTGCGTTTCGCGCACGAAACATTGGACGTCGAATGGGCACAGCCCGTTGCAACCATCAACTATCCACAGACCGAAGAGTACACGCGGATCACCGAATACAAGCACCTGACCGGCCAGACCCATCCCAAAACCAGCCTGACCTATGAATACCCCACCAACGAAGGCGATCCTTATTACCCGATCCCCCGACCGGAAAATCAGGCGCTCTACAAACAGTATCGCACGGTGGCAGAAGGCTTGTCGGACGTGTGGTTCGTGGGCAGGCTGGGGGCCTATCAATACCTGAACATGGATCAGGTGATCGGTCAGGCGCTTGCGACATTCGCTCGGATCAACTCTGATCGCGCGCCGACCGCGATGGTGCGTGCTGCCGAATGACCCCGCACACCCCAGCGGCGCTGTGGCATCTGCCCTACCACCAAGCGGTCAGCGTGGCCGCGCGTGATCGCGAACCGCACGCTGTCGGCTGATGCCCTTCGCCCTGCCCCATCCGGATGACCGCCCGGTGCGGATTCTGTTTGTCTTTGCGTGGCTGGCAGGGGGGGAGGAAGAGGCCGAAATCCGGCTCTTGGCGCAATCGCTGGACCCTGCCCGCTTTCGCATTGACGCGCTGCCTTGCGCGCGGTCGGCGACGGTGCATGATCCGGCATTCCGGTCGCTCCGGAACACCGGTGTCAATGTCGATGACACAGCGCTGGACTATGCGTTCGCCGACACGGTGACCTATTTGGCCAAGAAGATCACCGGGTATGAGATCATCATCTCCTGTCAGGATGTTGCCGACATCTACCCGGCACTGGACCGGCTGCAGCATCACCCGCCGCTGATCGAACGGGGCCGCAGCGTGCCCGAGGCGATGGTCGGGCCAAAGCACCTGACCACGCGTTATGTCGGTGCATCGGAAGATGTGCGGACAGCTGCCGCAGACCGCATGCCGGGCCGCGCGCAACACGCGCGCACCATTCCGCTGCCAGAAATGTCTGCGCAGCGATGTAGGCGATTGTGGAATTGGCTCCGCACCAGACTGGGGATTGCACCGGCGGTGCCGCCCTCAGACCCCGTCCTGCCGCTATGGCAATCGCTGTTCGACGAGGTGCTGGCCGAAACGGCCGCCCCCCCGCCGCGCCTGTTTCGCAGCTTTGTGCAAGGCGGGTTCGAATGCGCCAGCCAAAGACTGCAGACCGGGCGGCGGCTGGATGTGATCGCGGCGACCCGACATGATACGCATGCCGGTGGCGACTATTCCCAGTTGGCGCAGATGGGCCTGCGCACTGTGCGGGATGGGGCACGCTGGCACCTGATTGAACGCCAGCCGGGAGTTTATGACTTCAGCAGCTTTCTGCCCATGGCCCATGCCGCAAATCAGGCCGGGACGCAGGTGCTGTGGGATCTGCTGCACTATGGCTGGCCCGATGATATCGACATCTGGCATCCGGAATTCGTCATCCGGTTTGCGGGTTTTGCCCGGGCCATAGCACAGGCTCTGCGCACTGTTTCGGATGAGGTGCCGTTCTGGTGCCCGGTCAATGAAATATCATTCTTTGCCTGGGCGGGGGGCGATGTGCGCTATCTAAATCCCTTTGCTACAGGCCGGGGGATGGAGCTCAAAGTACAACTGGCGCGCGCGAGCATTGCCGCAATGCATGCCTTGCGCGACGTGGACCCCCGGGCGCGGTTCGTCCATTGTGAACCGTTGATCGCCATTCACCCCGATCCGGGGGCTGACCTTCCGCGATCCGTGGCGGAACGTCTGGATCAGGCCCAGTTCGAGGCGTTCGATCTGCTGTCGGGGCAGATCTGGCCACAGATCGGCGGCGATCCGTCTTTGCTTGATATCATCGGGGTCAATTATTATCCGCGCAATCAGTGGCTGCATGGCGGTCCGGGCACCGGGACCGGCATCGACGTGGATCACCCGACCTATCGCCCGCTGTCGGACCTGCTGTTCGCCACCTATGCGCGTTACCATCGGCCGTTGTTCATTGCGGAAACCGGGGTCGAAGATAACAGGCGTGCGCCCTGGCTGCGCTATGTGGCGGGTGAAGTGTCCCGTGCCCGGGCGCGGGGTGTTCCCGTCGATGGCCTGTGCCTGTATCCGGTGATGAACCACCCCGGCTGGGACGATGACCGCGCTTGCCAGAACGGCCTTCTGACCCAACAGTTCATCGGGGGCCAGCGTGGGGTTGACGCACCCCTGTCGGTGGCCGTCGCAAAGGCCGTCACGGATTTTGCGCTGCCCCGGTGATCCTTGGAGGCGGAGGCATCCGCAAAGCACCAAGCTTGGTGCGCCGCCGACGATAATCGCCGTCATCGACCGTTCCATGCCAGGGGTGCTGCGCCTGGCAGGCCCTGTGCGGCTTTCGGGCGATCTTTCGCCGACTGCCGGTAAAGCAGCCCTTCTGCCAAGGAACACGGCGGGATGCGAACGGTTGTATCCATGTGGGCCGGGTCAAATTCAGATCCCCGGCACTGGCCAGAAAATAATGTTCCGGTGGCCTGTGAAAACGACAATGCGACAAGCCCCTGAGACTGGGGGCAACCCAGAAAAAAACCTTTCGCATCAGTCGCGCACCCACCAGCTGCGGGCACTTTGCCGGGCTGGACATCGCAACCCCCTTCCCCTTGGAGACAAACATGAACCGCACGATCATCACCCTTTCCATTGCTTCCCAACTGCTCGCTTTCGGTGCCTTCGCACAAACCACCGGCACGTCCGACATGGCATCCTCGTCCAGCTTCGGCAGTGACTGGTCAACATCGCTTGGGTTGGCAATGTTCGGCGAAGATGGAACCTCTGTCCGTCCATCGGCTGAGCTGTCCTCGCAGTGGGCCACCCTGTCGGAAGAAGACAAAGGCATGCTCCAGCGCGACTGCGCGGCGTATATGCAGCAATCCGAAGGGTCTACTGATGCCACCGGGGCCGCAACAGGCACAACCGACGGTGCTGCCGCTGGAACCACCGGGACAGCTGAAGGCGCTGGCACGACGGGCACTGCCGGGACCAGCATGGACACCACCGCCGGCACGGCCACGGATACGACAACGGCAGGCATCCCGATCACCGTGTCGATGGATCAGATGGAAGAAATCTGCGCTGCAACCAGCGACATGTGAAACAAAGGAAGGCGCTCTTGCGTGCGCCTTCCCATTCAACCCGGATGCAGGCGTTGACAACCCGTGAGATTTGCCTGCCACGCAGCAATGGGCACATCTGATTCAGATCTGCGTTCAATGTACCCTTCAGCTCTTTTCGGGCGCGCGGTCCGTATTATGCCAGCACCCGTACTCTGGCATCACGGCCGCCTGTGGCGAAAAAGCCGAAATCCCACCATTTCCAGTTCTGCAGGAACCGTTTCAGCATCTGATGACCTTGCAGCAGATGATGGTTGATCAGCCCTTCAATCAGGTTGCACACCGCGAACCTGGTCCGCAATCTGCCGACAAAATGCCTGGGGCAGAACCAGCGAGCGCTAGATCCGGCAGGGAATATGCACCGCTTTTTCGGTGGACCGGGGTCCGAGGAAAAAGGCAATGCCCGCGGGACATCGGCAGTCTGTTGCGTTGCACCTCATGTCGATCGGCGCAAGACGCTCTCGGCCGACCGAGCGGGCTACTGGAAATTTGGCCTAGCAGCGGCAGGCACCATGGTTTGGGTCGGCTCTCGCCAGGCAGGTCGACGCGGCCCTGAGGCGCAGGGCCGCGTCTATCTTGGTGGGGTAACGGGCGGGGGCATACAGACCGCCCTGAGTTTCGTTCAGGTCGCAGATTTGTCTGTTGCCTGACGCTCGCCATCACCCGTCGCGTGGTCATAGATCCGTGTGGCAGCTCCGGCGGCGCGGTCAACGATGACTTCTCCGGCAGATTTTCCCTCGGGCAGCAAGTTGGCAAGATCCGATCCTGCCTCCTTGAGTTCGTCCTTCACATCCGCCGCTGCAGTTCTGGCCATTGCCATGGCCTTTTCCCGCTCGACGTAGAACAGGTCCTGCGCCTCGGCAAACAGCCGGTCGCTGCTGTCGCCCATGGCATCGTCTTCCAGCTTGCTGTGCGGCAGAACCCCACCGATCGCAGCGCCCAGGGCTACGGCAAGAGCACCGACCACCAAAGGCTGATCTTCAAAGAAGCCGGTTGCGGCCTGTGCGCCTTTTTGCATGGCTTCACCCGATGCAACCCGCGCGTCATGCGCAGCACGACGGGCGGCAACCACGCGGGCACGCGCCTCTTCCGACAGATCATCCAGACCATGGGATAGCCGGTCCGTCAGGTCAGATGCGGCGGTGCCGACATCGTCGGCCATATCCGACACGGCAGACCGCATGGAACTGGCAGCGCCGTGCATGCCGCCAGAAACTTCACCCTGCCGGTAGCCGCCGGTCCTGCGCCCTTGGGTGCGGCCCCGGTCCATTTGATGCGTGCCATACCAATGCTGGTCTGACGCGTCAGTGTCTTCATTGCCGGATCGGATGGTCGGCCCAACCTCGCCCTGCCATGGGTCATGCCGCCCACGGGCACGGTCATGCGCCGACGCATTGCCCCATTGCTCGTCGTTGCGGTCGGTGGACCGGTTCTGGCCAAGGAACAGCCAGGCAAGGCCGACCCCGACCAGCGCCACTGCAGCCGGGTTGCGCCCGACGGTCTGGGTGACAACGCGGCCGATGTCACCGCCTTGCATGCGGAACATCGACCCGATGTCATTCACGATGGCATCGACCGAGAACTTCTGTTGCAGATTGTTGATGGAGTCGCTCATCCGTGCGCGTTCTTCGCGGATGTCGCGCTCAATGTCGTCGGAGCTTCGGGTGTCACTGGTCATTGAAAGAATCCTTTATGGCTGCAACATCGCGCGACACATTCTGCGCGGTGCGGGTCGGCACAAAGCCGATCTGTTTGAGGGCGGATTTGGCAGAGGCAAAGACGGCAAAGGCAATCGCAAGCAAACCAAACCCGACAAGCGCACTCGCCCAATGCGGTTCCAGACCCATGTCGACCACCAAAGCGACCAACGCTGCGGCAAGCACATTGAGGGCAGTAATGGCCAGCAGCAGCGCTACGGCCATCGACCCCAGCGAGGCCCCTGCCTTGGTCAGACTTTCGCCAATCTCGGCCCGGGCCAGGTCGGTTTCATTGCGGACCAGATTGCTGACATTGCCCATGATGTCTGCCATCATCTCGCCCGTGGATTTGGGGCCGGTCACGGCGCACCCGGGGTCTGAGTGTCCGGATTGCCCCCACGCACAAAGGAAGCCGCCGGGCGGGTATCGTGCTGCTCCGACGAGGTGCCATTGCCCGCGCCGCTGGCTTTGGCATAGCGGCTGGCGGCAAAGCCCAGCAGCGCAGCACCGCCCAGAAACATCACCGGATGTTCGCGCGCAACCTTGCTGACCATCTGCGCGATCTGACCCAGATCCTTGTCGCGGATCTGATCCGAAGCATCGGCAAGGCTGCTGGCTAGCGTGCCAAGCGTGCGTTCCTGTGCAGAGCCGCCGCGCAGTTCTTCGGATGCGCGGCGCAGGGCCTGCGCCACATCATTCACTTCATTGGCGACACTGTCCTTGGCATCGCCGGTTCTGGACCGGACTTCCGTCATCGCCTCGCCAAACTTTTGGGTTGCCGCATTCTTGATGTCGGATGCGACACTGCCAATCGTCGACACATCATCCTTTTCCATGCCGGCTTGGGGGGTGTGGGGCTCGTTCATTGCATCGGCCTTTCTGGCACAAATCGCCAATTGTGTTGGTCGGACACGACGCGGCAGATCCAAGCGGTGGAAGCCTGCCGCCGTCCTTCGCTGCCGATACAACCAATAGTTCACCCATTCGTTCCGCACTTTGTTCTTTGCCGGCGACTTGCAGCCGTGAACTGTACGACGCGCAGAGGCTTGGCGGCTTCCCGAGTTATCTTGCCGACAGACAAGAAGATACGGAACAACCCGGTGCCGGAAGTGTTGTCTTGGCATACGCAGACCGCGGCGCGAAAACTGCCCGGACCATCTGATGCCCCTTTCGCTGGCCAGTTCTGTGCCGGTTGCGAGCGTGCATCTGTAGCCAAGGATATCACCATGACCGAGACACCTCGCCAGACTGCCAGCATCGAGACTTTGACGTCAGAAAGGGGTGCCGGTGGAGAAATCCATCAGCATGCCACCGGCAAAGACGAGCGCCTGACCACCGCGCAGGGCGTGGTGATTGCAGACAATCAGAATTCTCTGCGGGCAGGTGCACCCGGCCCGACGCTGCTAGAAGATTTCGCCATGCGCGAAAAGATCTTTCACTTTGACCACGAGCGGATTCCCGAACGTGTGGTCCATGCCCGCGGGTATGGTGCCCATGGTACATTCACCTGCACCCGCGCTCTGACCGACATCACCCGCGCCGCACCCTTTGCCAGCAGCGGGAAGGAGACCGAGGTTTTCGTGCGGTTCTCGACCGTGGCGGGCAGCAAGGGCTCGGCCGATCTGGCACGCGATGTGCGGGGATTTTCGGTGAAGTTCTACACCGATGAAGGCAACTGGGATCTGGTTGGCAACAACATCCCGGTGTTCTTCATACAGGATGCCATCAAGTTTCCCGATCTGGTCCATGCAGTAAAACCCGCGCCCGACCGCGCCTTTCCGCAGGCCCAGTCGGCGCATGACAATTTCTGGGATTTCATCTCACTTACGCCCGAAGCCATGCATATGGTGATGTGGCAAATGTCTGACCGCACCATCCCGAGGTCTTTTACCACGATGGAGGGGTTCGGGGTCCACACGTTCCGCTTTGTGACCGTCGAGGGTGTGTCCACCTTCGTCAAATTCCACTGGAAGCCCCGGATGGGCCTGCAATCAGTGCTGTGGGATGAAGCTGTGAAAAGCAACGGTGCCGACCCTGACCGCCATCGCCGCGATCTGTGGGATGCAATCGACCGGGGCGATTTCCCGGAATGGGATCTGGGCGTACAGATGTTCGATCAGGCTTTTGCCGACAGCTTTGCCTTTGACGTGCTGGACCCGACCAAGCTGATCCCCGAAGAGGACTGCCCGGTCGAGATCATCGGAACCCTACGGTTGGACCGCGCGGTGGACAATTTCTTTGCCGAAACCGAACAGGTGGCGTTCTGCACCGCCAATGTCATCCCCGGCATCGACTTTACCGATGACCCGTTGCTGCAGGGGCGGAACTTTTCCTATCTTGATACCCAACTGAAACGCCTTGGCGGGCCGAACTTTACCAAACTGCCGGTCAATGCGCCCCGGGGCTGCCCGGTCAGCAATTATCAGCAGGACGGCCATATGCAGACCGCCGCCCGCAAAGGCCGGGTGAACTATGAGCCAAATGGCTGGGGTGAAGGTCCGCGCGCACATCCGCTGGAAGGATATGTCAGCTACCGCGCCCCGGTCACTGGCCCGAAGGCACGGCTGCGCCCGGAAAGCTTTGCCGACCATTACAGCCAGGCGCGGCAGTTCTATATCAGCCAGACCCCGTCCGAGCAGGAACACATCCTTTCCGCGCTGGTGTTCGAACTGTCAAAATGTGTTGAACCGGCGATCCGCAGTCGCATGGTCAGTCACCTTCTGAACATCGACCTTGGGCTGGCGCAGGCTGCTGCCGACCGTCTGGGGCTTGTCGAAACCCCAAAAGCGGCCCCTGCATCGCAAGCGACGCAAATGGACCTCGCGCCTGCCCCGTCTCTGAGCATTCAGGCGAACCCGCCTGCCAGTTTCAAGGGCCGGATCATGGGCGTGATGCTGAGTGATGGGTTTGACGGGGCGCTACTGGCAGCCCTTGAACAAGCCGTGTCCGAAGCAGGGGGCGTGATCAGGATTGTGGCCCCGAGGATCGGTGGTGCCATGTGCAGCAATAACAATCTGCATGCCGTGACCGATCAGATCGGCGGCGCGCCGTCGGTGTTGTTTGATGCCATCGCGGTGCTGCCGGGGGTGGATGATCTGGCATCGACCCCGGCCGCGGTTGATTTCCTCAAAGACGCCCATGTGCATTGCAAACACATCGGCCTGAGCGAAAGTGCGGCAGACCTGGTCATGGAATGTGGTCTGAAGGGGGCGGCAGACGAAGGCCTGCACTCGCTGCGAGATTCCGACTCTGCTCATTCTTTCCTCAGCGCCTGCAAGGGCCTGCGTGTGTGGGGCCGAGAAACCCTGTTTTCTGGGTGAAACATCAAAAGCCTTGCACGCAAGACTTGTGTGCAAGGGTACCGGCATCCATATACCATCCACATGGATGGCATATGGATGACCTATGGACGGACCTACTGCAATACAGACCCCGACAAAAACGCCGGAGTCCGAGAAGATCACGATCAATCTGGGCTTTATCGATCTGGGGCAGATCGAACTTCTGGTGCAGGAAGGATTCTACTCCAACCGCAGCGACTTTATCCGCACCGCGATCCGCAATCAGATCGAGCGTCATGCGGATACCGTCCGCCAGATTGTTATCCGCAAAAGCGTCGATCTCGGGTTGCGGCACATCACCCGCGACGAACTGGTCACGGCACAGGCGGCGGGTCAGATGCTGGATATCCGTGTTCTGGGTCTGGTCGTCGTCGCCCCGGATGTCACTGCCGATCTGGCGCACGACACGATTTCCGCCCTGTCAATTCTGGGCACACTCCACGCCCCTGCTGCGGTCAAGGCAGCCCTTGCCGACCGCATCACCTGAGACTTAACCCCAAAGGCAACACCATGACAAAATCCTTCATGCGCGGCATGTCCCGCGCCTCGGCGCTGACAAGGTCCGGCAAGCTGACCGAGGCGACGGCGCTCATCCAGTCGCTGATGCACGGCAATGCCGCGCCCGCCGATCCGCCGGGCGAGGGCAGCGGACAGGCCAACCTCGCCGACAAGGACGTGATCGAGGGCACCTTTACCCCTGTCGGTGAGGCAGCGCCCAAGCCCGCTGCCAAACCGGCTCCCAAACGCGCCGCGCGCAGCCGCGGCAAAAGCCTGAGCGAAACCCTGCGCACCATTGCGATGGGCGGAATGCCGCAGATGGGAAACGCGCAGTCCGCGCCGCCTGATGTGCCAGAGGGCGCGCAGCTTTTGTTGCTGTCCCACACCGGCACGCAAGGCAGCCGCGACTACCTGCTCTACGTACCTGCGAAAAAGACCAAGACGCCGATGCCGCTGATCGTGATGCTGCACGGCTGTACCCAGTCGCCCGAAGATTTCGCGACCGGGACTGACATGAATGCACTGGCCGAAGAGGCGGGGTATCTGGTCGCGTGGCCTGCCCAGCCGCAGGGTGCGAATGCACAGAAATGCTGGAACTGGTTCCGCCCAGATGATCAGGAGCGCGACCGCGGGGAACCTGCCGTGCTTGCGGGTATCATCCGCGACATCCTGCGCGACCATCCGGCGGATGCGGGCCGGGTCTATGTCGCCGGCCTGTCGGCGGGCGGGGCGGCGGCAGCGATCATGGGGGCCGCCTATCCCGACCTGGTCGCAGCTGTCGGGGTGCATTCCGGCTTGCCCGTTGGGGGGGCGCAGGACATGATGTCGGCGTTTTCCGCAATGCGCAGCGGTTCAGCTGGCAAAAAGCAAGCCAATGCGGTTCCGACGATCGTGCTCCATGGTCTTGCCGACAGCACGGTGCACCCGGACAACGGCACGGCGGTGATCGCGCAGGCCATCAAGCCACACAAGGGGCTGAAAAAGGTACGCAGCTCTGGTACGTCGGATGGTGGGCGCAGCTATCGCCACACGCGCCATGACGACAAGACGGGGCGCAGCATTGCCGAGCATTGGGAGATTGACGGCGCAGGCCATGCCTGGTCCGGCGGGCAAGCGGGTGGCAGCTATACCGACCCGACAGGCCCCGATGCCTCACGCGAGATGCTGCGGTTCTTTGCGCAACACAGGCAGGGCTAAAGCCCTTTCCGGGCGCATTGGGCGCGCGCCCGGAGGTGAATGTTGTCCGCATGCGTCACGCCGAATGGAAGACCCATGCGTTCGGCAGGACAAGGTTGACGCGCGGGGCATGGCCGCTAAGCATGGAATTCAGCTGCGCGCGGCGTGACAAAGCTGGCTGGTGGCCCCCAAAGAAGGCAGTGTCGATATCATGGCAGCAGACCCCACCGTTGAAGCATCTGCGCCCGTCTTTCTGACGGACGGCGATGCTTTGTCCGAAGGCCTGCGTCTGGGAGGTGCCGGGGTCTGGCGCTGGAAAATCAACAGCAACGCTCTTGAATGGACGCGAAATCTGGAAACGGTGCACGCACTTCCCGCAGGGTCGTTTGACGGGACGCTGGCCAGTTTTCAGAATGATCTGCATCCCGATGACGCCGAACATGTTTGGCAGCACATCAAATCAAGCATCGACACGGGCAAGCCCTATCGAGCGGTCTACCGAAGCGCGCCGCGCCCCGATGCGCCCGATGTCTGGGTCGAAGCCTCGGGTGGGGTCGTGGTGGCACCGGACGGGACACGCTACCTGACGGGTATCTGTTTCGATGT
This sequence comes from Pseudotabrizicola sediminis, assembly GCF_004745575.1. Lineage (GTDB taxonomy): Bacteria > Pseudomonadota > Alphaproteobacteria > Rhodobacterales > Rhodobacteraceae > Pseudotabrizicola > Pseudotabrizicola sediminis. Next base: position 131,833 of record NZ_RPEM01000004.1, read on the forward strand.
GTCTGCCCGTATCCGAAGCGAGCAACAACTCAAGCGCCGTCTTGAACAGCAGTCTGCCATCGCCAGCTTTGGGTCCTTTGCTCTGAACCAGCCTGATCTGCAAAAGGTCATGGACCGTGCCGTGCAGCTTGCAGCCGATGTTCTGAAGGTTCCGCTGACCAAAATCCTGCAGTTTTCCGATACGGCAGATCATCTTGTCCTGCGGTCAGGTATCGGCTGGCAGGACGGGTTGGTCGGACACGGCAAGGTTGGCATCGAACGTGAATCGCAGGCGGGGTTCACGCTGATGTCCGACAGCCCCGTACTGGTCAGCGATCTGCGCAGCGAAACAAGGTTCGATGGTCCGCAACTCTTGCATGACCACGGGGTGATCAGCGGGATTTCGGTCATCATTCCGGGGTCCGGCATCCGGCCTTTTGGCGTGTTCGGCATCCATGCGCGCGCGTTGCGAGACTTCGACCTGACCGACGCCGACTTTCTGTTGTCACTGGCCAACATCGTTGCAGGCGCGGCGCGGCAGGTGGCGGCGATGACGCATCAGACCCTGCTGGTGCGCGAAATGGCCCACCGTGCAGGCAACATGCTGCAACTGGTGAACAGTATCGCCGGTCAGACCCTGAACAACGCCACCGATCCAAAGGCCGCCCGGCATTCGTTCAGCGAACGGCTCAGCGCGCTTGCCCGGTCCAATTACATCGTGTCGCGTGGAGGGTGGAGCTCTACCCGCTTCGCCGAACTGGTCACCGAGGCTCTGAAGCCGTTTGGCGACCGGATTGTCGCCTCTGGCAGGGATGTCCTGCTGCATCCGGACCTGTGTTTCGACATGGGCCTTGTCCTGCACGAGTTGGCCACGAATTCGATGAAATACGGCACCTTGGGACGGACTGACGGCGTCATCTATCTCAATTGGGCGTACCGCGCCGACAACGAAGGGACGCGGATGTTCAGCTTTGACTGGAGCGATCCCGGGTCTTCCGTGCCTGCGGCGTCGCAAGGCACGGGGTTCGGGTCAAAGCTGGTTCAGGCGCTGATCGAGCAAAAGTGGAGGGGTGCGGTCACGATAGGAAGTGCGCCGCATTTCAACATCCGGCTGGATATTCCCTATCCTGATGAGATCAAGGCCCGCGCTGTCTGAAACACGGTTCGGAACCGATCAACTGCGTCCCTTACTGCGCGAGGCGATCCGGACTGACATTCAGCGTCACCACCAGGCCCTCGGGTGCCCAATGATAGGATATGGCCCCGCCCAGATGCCCAGTCACGCTGCGTTCTATCAACCGGCTGCCGTAGCCCGGCGGTTGTGTGGGCTGCGTGACAACTGGCCCCCCGCGTTCGGTCCACATGATGGTCACCGCTTCATCCCGCGCAGAACAGGACACGTCCAGCAGCCCATTCTCGACCGACAAGGCACCGTACTTCAATGAGTTTGTGGCCAGTTCGTGGATGATCATCGCCAGGATGGTGGTCGAGGAATCCCCGACCCGCATGCGGGGTACCGAAACCCGGATCCGCCCGCTGAAGGCCCCCAGATCATCATAGGGAGCTAGCAGAACGGTCAGCAAATCGCCAAGCAAGGCCGAAGCCGTTGCAGTCTGACCGGGCAGCGGGCGCACCAGATCATGCGCGCGGCCAAGCGCTGTCAGCCGCTGGGTCAGTTCACGCGCCATGTCCTTGGTGGTCGAGGTTGACCGCGATGTGATGGATGTCAGTCCGGAAGCAATGCTCAGGAGGTTCTTGACGCGGTGGCTCATCTCGCCCGCAAGCAACTCGCGCCCCTCTTCGGCTTGTTTGCGTCCGGTCACATCCAGAAAGATACCAAACATGATCCGCTGGACGATGCCTTCATCGTCACCCTGACCGCGCGCTGAAATCCACCGCAACTCGTCGCCGATCATAATTCGGAAGTCGATCTCGTAAGGTCCGATGATCGCCCGTGTAGCATTGAACGCGGCCCGCACCCGATCACGGTCTGCCGGGTGGATATGGGCGGACAGGTCTTCGAATGTAACGTCCGTGCTCCGCGCCACCCCCCACAGATCGTAGGCGGCGTCGTCCATGGCCAGCGCGTCGGTGTCGACATTCCAAGACCACAGCGTGACACCAGCCGCTTGGACGGCGCGCCTCAGGTTCTTTTGTTCCCAAAGCAGGGGACTCAGCGTGGCAGCCGTTGTGACCATGACACTTCTTTCGAAAGTTCCAAACGGACGGGTGGCGAGCCTGACAAACATTTTCTGGTCCGGGGGTCAATCGCCAAATGCCCGACTCCGCCCGGTGTTGGCGGGGGCGTGCTGAAACATGGCGGAATAGTGGCAATATCCATGATTCATTGCACGAGATCGCCACATTTGTTTCCAGATTTGCCTACAGTGTCAGGCTAGGCAACCTATTGGAGTGGGACGGTGAACAAATCAATGTTCGGCAGGACGGCTCGGGTGGTGTACGCGGACGCGCAGCCGTGGGATTTCGTGCAGGTTGCGGAAGATCTGCATCACACTTTGTCGCAACTGGACGGCACAAATGTGTCGTTCGGGTGGGAGGGTGCAGCCACTGCAGTTTTCAACGTTTCCGGAGTCCGGATCTTGTTGAGGACAGATGACTGCAACGGTGACTCTTTGACATGCCTTACGGTCGCGGTTGAATTGTCGCCAAACGGATCAGACCCCGGTCTCGGCACAGTCTGCGAGAAAACCTGTGCCAGCGTGATTGACCACCTGCAACGACGGTATCCCGGGGTGACCACCATGCAACATCGGCAAACCGAACCCGTCGCGCACCGTCTGCAAGCTCGTCGGATCGCCGCAGTGCCATCCCTGCCGGAACCACCCGGCAGTCCGGCACTTGATAACGTTTCCTTGGCAGGGGCATCCGGGATGCTGCATCCCGCCAAAAGCGCTGAAGTGTTGCGCGCACATCGGGGCGAAGGTCCGAACACCTCACAACACCCCATACGCGCCTCTTTCGCCAGATCGGGAAGAACCGGAGCACGGACGCGGGCAGCCACCGCACGCGCGCGGGGCGGAGCTTATTTTACCACGTCAGCCAGTTCTTCAGGTCCGTTCCCCAGGATCGTGGACGAACCCTCTTTGTCTGTCTCGCACGATGTCGAATTTGCCCGTGTCCGCAGCGCATTCAACTATGTAGAGCCTGAAGCGCCCTCCCCGCGGCTCAGCACGCCGCTGCGCCTCACCACGCATGCGCTGAATGCCTCGCTCATCATGGTCTGGGCACCGCTTGGGGCGGGTGTGATGGCCTATTCGCTGGTCAGGGGCGAGAGCACGCGGTTTTCGGGCCGCATGGTTGTGCTGACTGGCTTGTTTGCTGCGGCGTTGAACACGCCGTTCGGGCAATACATGTCGACGATGATCGGGGTTTAAAACACCCGCACCCCGCGTGCCAGACATGCCCTTTCGGCGCACGGGCGAGCGCAACGCGCACCCGCCCGTGCTGATGGCACTCAGAGACCGCGGGCCGCAAGCCAGGCGTTCATTTGTGCGATCTCGGTTTCCTGCGCCGCGATAACAGCTTCGGACAAAGCACGTATTTCGGGGTCTGTGCCGAATTCCAACTGCACCCGCGCCATGGCCACCGCAGCTTCGTGATGCGGGATCATACCTTTGATGAAGTCAACATCTGCATCCCCGGTGTAGGGGATCATCATATCCGCCATCATCACGTCCATCGCTGCCGCATAGGCCTGTACCGCAGGGTTGTCAGCCAGTTCGGGCGGGATCATGCTGGCGTGGTTCATCATGCCCATGCCCTCCATCCCGGCCATGCCAGAGTGGCCCATCGCAGAATGGTCCATCCCTTCCATGGTGGATGTCTGGGCGAGTGCCAGCCCGCCCACAATGGCAATTGCACCTGCAATCACGGCGAGGTTGCGCTTTTTCATCATCATCTTCCTTTTTGTTATCCGTTACGCAGGCGCAAAGCCGGCGTCGGCCAGCACGGCTGCCAGTTTTTCACGCGGGGCAGTGGAGGTTACGTCAACCTTGCGGGTCGCCGGGTCTGCCGCAACTTCGGCCGTGGGATCGACAGACTGGATGACCTTGGTCACGCTGCGCACGCAACCGCCGCAGGTCATGGTTTCGATATGGAACTGCATGAGTAGCTCTTTCTGGATGTCGCCTCACGCAATTACAGATAGGGCTTCCAACGGTGGTAAGGTCAAGAGCACATGGCCGTGATTGCATTCTTTTGCCAAAGCGCTTGACCTTACCATCATGGGAAGGCCTATCTGACACAGCGGAACGAGGCAGCAAAGGTGATCCGCCATGACAATCAGCCCAAAAAACATGGTGCCTCCGGGTGGCGACGCGGCAAGGATCGTCCTCGATGTCGAAGGCATGACCTGCGCCTCCTGCGTCGGGCGGGTGGAGCGTGCGTTGCGGGCGGTTCCGGGGGTCAAGGCGGCCTCGGTCAATCTGGCGACCGAGCGGGCCGAGATTGCGGGCACCGATCTGGACCGCGCGGCGCTGGTGAAGGCGGTGGAGGATGTGGGCTACGATGTGGCCTCTGCCCCGGTTGATCTTGTGATTGAGGGGATGACGTGTGCCTCCTGCGTCGCCCGGGTGGAACGCGCGCTGAAAGCCGTGCCCGGCGTGACTGAGGCCAGTGTCAACCTTGCGACGGAACGGGCGCATGTGACAGGGCAGGCAGATGCGACCGCCCTGATCCGCGCCATCGAGACCGCAGGCTATGACGCACGGCAGGCAGTGCCAGCCTCTGCCGGGTCAGACGAGGCATCAGCTCGCAAGCTGGCCGAGGAAGCCGCGTTGAAGCGCGATCTGTGGATTGCGGCAGCGCTGTCCTTGCCGGTCTTCGTCCTCGAAATGGGCTCACACCTGTTCATGGCGGTACACATGGCGGTGATGAACACCATCGGCATGCAGGCCAGCTGGTATCTGCAGTTCGCGCTGACTTCGGCAGTTCTGCTTGGCCCCGGCCGGCGGTTCTATGCCAAGGGCTTTCCCGCGCTGGCCCGGTTTGCGCCGGACATGAACAGCCTTGTCGCCGTCGGCACCTCTGCTGCCTATGGCTATTCGCTGGTGGCCACCTTTGCCCCCGGCCTGCTGCCAGCCGGTACGGTGAACGTGTATTACGAGGCGGCGGCGGTGATCGTGACCCTGATCCTTCTGGGCCGGTATCTGGAATCTCGCGCCAAGGGGCGTACCTCGGAAGCGATCAAGCGGCTTGTGGGATTGCAGGCCAAGACTGCGCGCGTAATCCGCGATGGCGCGCTGCGTGAGGTACCGATTGCCGAGGTGCGGCCCGGAGACCTTGTCGACATACGCCCCGGCGAGCGGGTGCCGGTGGATGGTGCGGTGACCGAAGGCCAAAGCTGGATCGACGAAAGCATGATCTCGGGGGAACCTGTGCCCGTGGAAAAGACCTCCGGCAGCGCGGTCACCGGCGGCACCGTCAACCAGACCGGCGCATTCACCTTCCGCGCCACGGCGGTGGGCGAGGCGACGATGCTGGCGCAGATCATCCGCATGGTCGAAGCGGCGCAGGGGGGCAAATTGCCAATTCAGGCCCTGGTCGACCGGGTGACAATGTGGTTCGTGCCCGCCGTCATGGCACTGGCCGCACTGACCTTTGCGGTCTGGCTGATCTTTGGCCCCGATCCTGCGCTGACCTTTGGTCTGGTCAATGCCGTGGCCGTCCTGATCATTGCCTGCCCCTGTGCGATGGGGCTTGCCACGCCGACCTCGATCATGGTCGGCACCGGGCGGGGTGCGGAACTGGGGGTGCTGTTCCGCAAGGGCGAGGCCTTGCAGGCCCTTCAGGATGTGCGTGTCGTGGCCTTTGACAAGACCGGGACCCTGACGATGGGCAAACCCCGCCTGACCGACCTGCATCTTGCCGTAGGGTTCGCGCGTGCACCGGTGCTGGCGGCGGTCGCGGCGGTAGAGGCAAAGTCGGAACACCCGATTGCCCGCGCCATCGCTGCGGCGGCAGAGGAAGAGGGCCTGACACTGCCAGAAGTCAGCGGCTTTGCCTCAGTCACCGGTTATGGCGTTTTGGCGCTGGCCGGGGGCCAGCGGGTAGAGATCGGGGCTGACCGCTATATGGCACAGCTGGGTCTGGATGTGGCGCCCTTTGCCGGGGTCGCGGCGCAGTTGGCGGATGAAGGCAAGTCGCCGCTTTACGCAGCCATCAACGGAAAACTGGCCGCAATTCTGGCCGTGGCCGACCCGATAAAGGACAGCACGCCGCAAGCCATTCGCGCGCTGCATGCGCTTGGCCTGAAGGTGGCGATGATCACGGGCGACAACGCCCGCACCGCGCAGGCGATCGCGCGACAGCTGGGGATTGACGAGGTGGTGGCCGAGGTGCTCCCAGATGGCAAGGTGGCGGCGGTCGAACGGTTGCGGGCGCTGGGGCCGCTGGCCTATGTCGGCGACGGCATCAACGATGCCCCGGCACTGGCGGCGGCGGATGTGGGGCTTGCCGTGGGCACCGGCACCGACATCGCGATCGAGGCGGCGGATGTGGTGCTTATGACCGGGCGGCTGACGGCAGTGCCCGACGCCATCGCGCTGTCAAAGGCCACGATGCGCAACATCCGGCAGAACCTATTCTGGGCCTTCGCCTATAACGCGGCGCTGATCCCGGTGGCGGCGGGGGTGCTGTGGCCCGGATTCGGCATCCTGCTGTCGCCGGTCTTTGCGGCGGGTGCGATGGCGCTGTCGTCGGTCTTTGTGCTTGGCAATGCGCTGCGCCTGCGCCGCTATCCCCCTGTTGTGTCTGAAGGAGCAAAGCCATGAACATCGGTGACGCCGCCAAAGCCTCGGGCGTGTCGGCAAAGATGATCCGCTATTACGAATCCACCGGCCTGATCCCGGCGCCGGGACGGACCGGCGCGGGATACCGGGTGTATTCGGACAGCGACGTGCAGATGCTGCGCTTTATCCGCCGGTCACGCGATCTGGGCTTCCCGGTCGAAAGGATCGCCGAGTTGCTGGCGCTTTGGCGGGACCGGTCGCGGCACAGCGCCGACGTCAAGCGTCTGGCTCAAGACCAGATCGACGGGCTGGAGCGCAAGATCGCCGAGATGCAGGCGATGAAAGAGACCCTTCAGCACCTTGCAGATGCATGCTGCGGCGATCACAGGCCAGACTGTCCGATACTGGCAGATCTTGGCAACGGGCCGAGCCTGTTGCGGATTATGCACAGATAAGGCCCAGCGGCCGCGATGCCGTTCCGCATTTATTGCTCTACTGAATCAAACGGACACCCGCCAAAGCACCAACCACCCAGGAGCTCAAGCCTGATTCACAGGGTGGGTCCAGTCTTTGCTTTGCCGCGTGTCCGCGCAATCAGCGCAGACCGAAGAAGGAAAGGATCACAAGGACAACAACGACGAGGCCGACAATGTAGATAATTCCGTTCATGATAACCTTCAGAAGAATGCGCCTTTGAGGCGGGTTGCGTGCGCTCTTAACGCGTCACTGTTTGAAAGGTTCCCTCTTTGGCTGGGGCAACCAATGGCCCCATGATCACAGATCAGCTCGCCCACACCCGCGCGACAAAGGCCATCGTCTCAACCGGTGCCTGACCCGGCCCACCTGAGGCCAACCGCTCTGCCCAATCGGTGCCCGGAAACCGCAGCCTCGCAAGCTCGGTCAGGGGGGGGGGGTTGCGACGCCTGCGCCTCGCGGCACATCTCTTTCACCGCAGCCATCGCCTCTGGGCGGGGCATCTGCTCGGCCAAGGCAAAGGTCAGCGCCTCGGCATGGATCAGACCTTGACTGTCATCCAGCAGCCGGGACATGGCCGCGCCATCCGGCACAAGGCTTTCCGCAATTTCATTCGCCAGTGACAGCTTCCGGCTGGTGCTTATGCACAGGTGCGGCAAGTTCAGCCATTCGCTGAACCACGCGGCACCATCGCGTTGCTGCCGGTGCAGCGCCGCGCCCTGCACCAGTCCGGCCAAGCCGATCACCTGCCGCGCCAAGGCAACCAGCGCCGAAGCCGCCACCGGGTTCTGCTTTTGCGGCATGGTCGAAGACGCCCCCGATCCGCCACGAAAGCCCACCTCACCCAAGCCCGATTGCGACAGGGCCAGCACATCTTCGCCCAGCTTGCCCAGACTTCCTGCCAGACCGGCAGCGAAACCGGCAAGCTGGCCCGGCGCGCTGCGGTCGCTGTGCCAGCTGTGGCCAGGATCGGCCAGTGCCAACTCGCGCGCGAGCGCCGCACGCACCTGCGGCCCCAACTCCCCCATGGCGGACAATGTGCCTGCCGCCCCGGACAGCGACACCTTGGCAAACCCTGCCGTCCCCGGCGCAAGGCCAATGTGTACATAGGGTCCGGCGGTCTGCGACGCGGACTCTTTCAAGTAGCCCAGGGCTTGTGCCATGTCAGCGTCGGGTGGTCATGGCCCTGGTGGTCAGATCAGTCATGGAAACTCCCTTTCAAACCGGGTGCAGCGCAGGCGCATTTGCGCCCGCCAACCCTAAGCCCGGGGCATCCCCGATGGCCGCGTATTGCGCTTTTGGGCGGCGATGCGGAACGGGGCATTCGGCGCGCCATAGCCCAGATAATTGCTCTGCCGCTGCACAATCTCAAAAAACAGCCCATCGGAACGTGACGCGGAATACAGCTGAAAGAACTGCCCGCCCGCGTCTTCATCATAGAGAACGTTCGCGGCCTTCATCCGGGCGACGAGCGCGGGATCAAGCCCAAACCGCGCCTCGACATCCTCATAGTAATTCGCGCCGATCTCCAGCACCGGAAAGCCCCGGCTTGCAAGATCTACCGCCGTGGCAAAGATATCAGCGGTGCCAAAGGCGATGTGCTGCACCGATGCGCCAAAGGTGTCTTCGACAAACCGGCCCGCCAACGTGCGGCGCGCCTCGGCCCCGTTCAGCGTGACGCGCAGGCCGCCGGACTGCACCGCCTGGCTGCGCACTAGACCATCGGGGTCTGCCACATCAACCATTGGGGCCTTGGTCGCGCCAAAGATTGACGTGTAATACAGCGCCCAGGACAGCATCTCATCATAGGCCATGGTCTGGCCAAGGTGATCAATCCCGAGCAGTCCGGCACCGGAGCCCGGGCCTTTGGTGCGGAAATCCATCTCCCAGATCCGGGCGAGGTCAGATGCAGGATCCAGCAAGCGGATCATGCTGCCACCCACCCCGCGGATCGCCGGAATGTCCAGCTCACCAGCCCGTGCGGGCTGATCATGGTCTTGCGCCAACAGCGCGAGGGCCCGGGCATAAGCGGCACGCGCATCCGGCACCATCAGCGCCACTTCTGACACCGTGGTGCCATGCGCGACGTAGGATGTGCGCGAAAAGCCTTCGGCATCGGTATTGACCAGAATGTTGATTGCGCCCTGCCGCCAAAGGGTCACCGGACGCGAGACATGCGTGCCGGTCTGCGTGAATCCGGTTGCTTTCAGCAAGGATTCAAGCGCCGGGGCCTCGGCAGCCGAAGTGGCAAATTCCAGAAACTCGATCGCTGTACGGCGGCGGATGCAGGAAAGGGCGGCAGATCCACCGTCAGACTAGGGTCCGTACGGCGCACACTGTCCATCAGCGAGATCAGGCTGCGGCGGCCGTCAGTCGCCACAAGACGCGGCACACCCGCGCGGAACTGATCGTTGAAGATCTCAAGACTGATCGGGCCTGCATAGCCCGTCGCCGTCACCGCGCGCATGAAGCCGGTGACATCCAGATCGCCTTCACTCGGAATGTTGCGAAAGTGGCGCGACCAATACAGCAGGTCCATTTCGATGGCAGGCGCATCGGCCAATTGCACGAAAAAGATCTTGTCGCCGGGAATGCGGCGGATGGTGTCCGGGTCGATCTTGCGGCCCAGCGTGTGAAAGCTGTCAAGGATCAGCCCGACATGGGCATGATCGGCACGGCGCACCACCTCCCACGCGTCGCGGTGATCGTTGACATGACGGCCCCAAGCCAGCGCCTCGAACCCCACGCGAACGCCATGACGGGCCGCCAGGTCGCCCACATCGTAAAAATCCTGCGCCATGCGGTCGATGCCCCCCATCGCCGCCGGATGCACCAAGGAACAAACCAGCACCAGATCGGTGCCCAGCTGGTTCATCAGATCAAACTTGCGCGCGGCGCGGCAAAGGCCCGGCTGCGCAGCGGCTCTGGCAGGCCTTCAAAATCGCGGAAGGGCTGGAACAGAGTGATGGTCAGCCCGTGATCGCGCACCATCGTTCCCACTTCTGCCGGGGTAAAGTCAGACGCGATGAAGTCCTGCTCAAAAATTTCAATGCCGTCAAAGCCCGCGCCTGCAATGGCGGCCAGCTTTTCGGCAAACCCGCCCGAGATGGAAACCGTGGCGATCGAAGTCTTCATGACACGTCTTTTCCTTCAGCCAGCTCGCGGCGCATTTGTGCCTCGTCCAACAGCAGCCCGGTGAAGATGGCCCAGGCATCGACGCCCTGACCAAAGAACAGCTCATAGCCTGAGATCACCTGCAAACCGGCGGTCATCGCGTCTTGCAGGAACTGGGTATCCACCGGGGTGTAGACCGCATCAAAGACCCATTCCGCACCGGAAAGATTTTCGCTCGGCAAAGGTGTGCCATCATATCCGACCATGCCCACAGGCGTGCAGTTGATAATGCCGCTGACCCCGGCCGCCATGGCCGCAGCATCGGTGCCAGTCCGGGTCGTAAGACCGGGACTCGCGGCAGCCAAAGCCTCGGCCAGGGCCTGCGCCTTGGGCAGATCGCGGTCGGCAATGCGGATCTCGGTCAGACCAAGTGCCACCAGCCCGAAGGCCACCGCCTTGCCCACGCCCCCCGCGCCGATCATCAGCACCGGGCCGGGCGCAGCCGTTCCGCGCACCCGGCGATATGCCGCGATGAACCCCGAATAATCGGTGTTGAAGCCATGCGGCCCGCCCTCAGCAAACACCACAGTATTCACCGCACCGATCCCACGCACCAGCGGATCATCGACCGTCACCTTGGCCGCCGCGCGCTCTTTGTAAGGATAGGTGACATTGACTCCGCGATAGCCATTGTCGCGCACCCATTCGAACAGCGCGTCGAACGGCAGGCCCCGTTCTGCCGGTACCAACTGATCATATATCACCCTCCGCCCGTTCTGCGCCCCGGCCAGACGATGCAGCCGAGGAGATTGCGATTTGGCGATGTTGTCGCCGATCAGGCCCAGATGGATCGGGTCGCTCATGCAGTCCTCTTGCGGAAAAACATTCCCCATAGCGGGGTTCTTGAAACGAAAATCAGGATCACCGGCACAAATATCACCAAAGACAGTGGACAGTATCCCCCGCGGCAACATCCACAGCCTTCCTGACCCGAGACACTCATCGGCGCGTACGTGGTTACTATTGCCCGACCTGAGGCTAACAGCAAATATCGATATAACCGATATCGTAACATGATGTTATGTCCGGGCAGGCGGATCCCATTGTGATCGCAATGTCGCTTCCGTCAGTTCATGCCTAAACCGGTCAATGGTAAACTCTGCAAAGCTCGACAGATGGCGCCCACGCTTTTGCACCACATAGACGGTGATTTCCGCCGTTTCCAACAAGGGCCTGCGGACCAGCCCGGGCATGTACACCTCGGCCACAGAAAACTCGTCTATCGCCGCAACCCCCAGCCCATGCCGCACAAGACTGACCATGGTCTGCGCGAATCGTCCCCGGATCGCGTGATGCGGCGTGAGACCCGCGTCCCGAAACGGTCGCGCCAATGTGTCGCCATAAGGATCATCAGGATCAACGCCGATGAACGGGAACCGCATCAGATCATGCACCGAAACCCTATCCTTTGCGGCAAGCTCATGCCCCTCTGGCAGAATGGCCACGATGCGGCCCTTCACCAAAGCCGTCGACTCCAGTGCCGAGTTTTCAACCGGGGACGACATGAACACCACCTCGCCACGCTCCAGCAGCAGATAGTCCAGCGTCTCCTCGATCTTGAGGATGTCCAGATCAATCATCAGATCGGGAAAGCGCGCGCGGATCGACCGGATGGCACGCGCCGCTATGAATTGCGCAATCGACGGGGCCGAAGCAAAGGACAATGCAAAGTTTTGCCCCTTCTGCACCGAAGACACGGCCGCATTCAGATTTTCAACCTGATGTTAGACCTGATTCAGCATCGCAAAAATCGCATGCGCTTCGGGCGCGGGCACAAACACTCCTGCCCGCCGATCGAACAGGCGAAAGCCCAGTCCGTCTTCGGTGTACTTGCTCAACCGGCTGATCCTGGGGGCAGAGACATGCAACAGATTTGCGGCCCCCTGAATGGAGCCCGCAATCATCACCGCGCGCACCACTTCCATCTGCCTGAGCGTCAGTTCTTTCATGCAGCCAATGATAGCAAAGCCGGTGGGGGCGGAAAGCGAATTGCGTGTCCGTGGCGCAAGCCGTGCCGGAACAGCGATCACCTCGGCAAAGCGCCGTATCGAAAAGCTGTCGCCAAAGTGGCAGCGGCGATGATCACGCCGCTGCCGCCCGCTTCTCGCGGACCACATCGGTCAGCGCATCAACGGGGGCGCAAGGTGCGCCAGAATGCACCGGCCGACGCAGGCAGGCGACACCCTTCGGCTGACGTGGTGCCTGTGTCCCGCCCTTAGCGCAGGTCGTCCGGCAACAGGGCGTCCGGCAGGTTCTGATAGCAGACCGGGCGCAGCCAGCGGCGGATCGACAGGGTGCCGACCGATGTGGCCCCAAAGTTGGTGCTGGCCGGGTACGGCCCGCCATGCACCATGGTATCGGCCACCTCGACCCCGGTAGGAAAGCCGTTGGCCAGCACGCGTCCCGCCTTGCGCTCAAGGATTGGCAGCAGCGTTCGCCCCAGATCGGTGTCGCCACCGTCCAGATGCAGGGTACAGGTCAGCTGGCCCTGCAGGCTGGCGGCAATGTTTGCCATTTCGGCAGCATCCTTCACCCGGATAATCAGGCCTAGCGGGCCGAACACCTCTTCGGCCAGCATGTGATCGGCCAGCCAGTCGGTGCCAGACACCTCGAACAGGTTCGGCGTCGCGGTGCGCGCCTGGCTTTGCGTGGCAAGCAAGGCGCGCACGCCGGTGGCCCCCGCCACCCGGTCACGGCCCGAGCGGTAGGCGTCAGCCATGCCATCGGTCAGCATGGTCTGCGCGGCCACCGGCTCCAATGCGGCGGCAGCGGCGGTCGCAAAGGCATCGGCATCCGGCCCGTCGATCACCACGGCAATGCCGGGATTCGTGCAAAACTGCCCTGCGCCCATGGTCAGGCTGCCCGCCCAACCCTTGGCAAGCGCCTCTCCCCGCGCGGCCATGGCAGCGAGCAGCAGGAACATCGGGTTCACACTGCCCAGCTCGCCAAAGAACGGGATCGGATCGGGACGCGCGACGCACAGATCATACAGCGCACGGCCCCCGCCGAGCGAGCCGGTAAAGCCCACGGCACGGATCAGCGGGTGCTTCACCAGCGCCTCTCCGACATCGCGCTTGCCGCCCTGTACCAGACTGAACACGCCCGGATGCAGGTTGCAGGACTTACGCGCCGCATCAATGGCCTGCGCCACAATCTCGCCGGTGCCTGGATGGGCCGAATGGCCCTTGACCACCACCGGGCAGCCAGCCGCCAAGGCACTGGCGGTGTCACCGCCCGCGACCGAAAACGCCAGCGGAAAGTTCGACGCGCCGAACACCGCCACCGGGCCGATCGGGCGCTGGATCATCTTCAGGTCCGGGCGCGGCAGGGGCTGGCGGTCAGGCAGTGCAGCGTCATGGCGGCGGTCCAGATAGGTGCCGTCGCGGATATGCGACGCGAACAGCCGCAGTTGGCCGGTTGTGCGCCCCCGTTCACCCTGAAGGCGTGCGGCAGGCAGCCCGGTTTCCTGCGTACCGACTTCGGTGATGGCATCGCCACGCGCATCAATCTCATCGGCAATCGCGTCCAGAAACCGGGCACGGTCTTCGCGTGAGGTGGCTGCAAAGGACGGGAAGGCAGCTTCGGCCGCTTCCACTGCCTGCGCCACCAGCGCGGGCGTGCCCACGGCGAAGTCATGCGATGGGCCATGGGCCGGGGCAGAGGCGAAGGTGGTCGCCCCCGAAACCCAGTCGCCCGCGATAAGGTGCTTGCCTGTCAGCATGTCAGTCTCCGATTGTTTGCCGGCGGAACGAGGGGTTTCACCCCCCCGGACCCCCGTGGGATATTTAAGAACAGATGATGGGGTCAGAAGTTGAAATGGTCAGTCACGATGCGTTTGCCAAGGGTCATGGCGTCGGCCACATGCACCATCGGGGCAAGGTCAACCTCAGACTGCCCTTGAACCACAAGATCGGCCATGCGGGCATAAAGCGCGGGGTATTCGTCCATAATCGTATTTTCCCCCTGTGACGGCTGGCCGTCGAGCTCCAGCACATTGCCGCCCATCCGCAGGGCCATGCGGCCCGCGGTGGTCTCAATCTCGATGTCCCAGGTTTGCGGCCCGGTTTGCCGCCAATCGAAATCAGCGGTAACATTGCCGGTGAAGGTCAGTCGGGCGGCGATCGGGGTCTGGCGGTTGGCGGGAAACTCCAGCTCTGCCGCTTGCAGATGCACAGGCGCAGGCAGAATCTCGGTCAGGATCGACAGCGCATTTATGCCGGGGTCGAACACGCCCATGCCGCCCGGCTCGAACACCCAGTCCTGCCCCGGGTGCCATTTGCGCACATCCTCGCGCCAGGTGATATGGGCGCGAGTGATGGTCTTGTCCGAAAGCCAGGCCTTGGCGGGGGCGACCGCATGCGCCATGCGGCTGTGCCATGTGGCATAAAGTGTGACGCCATGGGCCGCTGCAAGGTCTTGCAGCGCATGGATTTCCGCCAAGGTCGCCCCCGGCGGTTTTTCCAGCATCACATGGCGCCCAGCCCGCAACGCGGCTTGGGCATAGGCGTAACGCGGCACGGGTGGCAGGGCGAGCGACACCATCCCAATGTCAGGCCGCGCCGCCAGCATGCTCGCGATGTCGGTGAACGCTTCGACCCCGTCGACCGTGCCCGACCGCGACACCGTCGCCGCAAGCTCCCAGTCCGGGCTGGCGGCAAGCGCGGGCACATGCTGATCGACCGCGATCTTGCCGATGCCCACGAGGGCGACCTTCATCACATCCGGCATCAGTGCGAATCCTTGCCGACGGGCGCGCCGCGGCAGCCCTTGAGAAAGGCCAGATCGGCCCCGGTATCGGCGCCCATCACATGCTGCTGATGCAGCCAGCCATAGCCCGACTCGTAGGTCTGATGCGTGGGAACCCATGCCGCCAGACGGGCTGCCAGTTCGTCATCCGGAATATCCAGATGCAAGCGGCGGTTCGGCACATCCAATTCGATGAAATCGCCGTTGCGCACCACGGCCAAGGGGCCACCGGCCGCGGCCTCGGGCGAGGTGTGCAGCACAACGGTGCCATAAGCGGTGCCCGACATGCGCGCGTCCGAGATGCGGACCATATCGGTGATCCCTTTTTTCAGCACCTTTGGCGGCAGGCCCATGTTGCCGACCTCGGCCATACCGGGATAGCCCTTTGGCCCGCAATGTTTCAGCACCATCACGCATGTCTCGTCGATGTCGAGATCAGGGTCGGCGATCTTGGCCTTGTAGTCGTCGATATCCTCGAACACCACGGCGCGGCCCCGGTGCACCATCAGGTGCGGGCTGGCGGCCGAGGGTTTGAGCACCGCGCCATTGGGCGCAAGGTTGCCCTTGACCACCACCACGCCGCCCGACTGGGTCAGCGCCTTGTCGGTGGGCAGGATCACGTCTTCGTTGTGGTTGCGCACATCCTTGACCTGATCCCACATCGAAGAACCCGATACGGTCAGCGCATCCTTGTGCAAAAGCCCCGCCTCGCCCAGCCGCTTGATCACGACGGGCAGACCGCCGGCGTAGAAGAACTCCTCCATCAGGTATTTGCCCGATGGCATCAGGTTGACGATTGTGGGCACATCTCGGCCGCAACGGTCCCAGTCATCAAGGCTCAGGTCGATGCCCACGCGGCCGGCGATGGCGAGAATGTGGATCACCGCATTTGTGCTGCCCCCGATGGCGGCATTGGTGCGGATGGCGTTTTCAAATGCCTCTTTCTTCAGGATATCGGATGGCTTCAGGTCATCCTTGACCATCTGCACGATGCGCCGCCCGGTCAGCTGTGCCATCACGCGGCGGCGGCTGTCCACCGCCGGAATGGCGGCATTGCCCGACAGCGCCATGCCAAGCGCCTCGGCCATCGACGCCATCGTGCTGGCGGTGCCCATTGTGTTGCATGACCCGGGCGAGCGGGACATGCCCGCCTCAGCCTCGGCAAATTCTTCCTGCGTCATCTCTCCGGCCTTCACCGCTTCGGAGAACTTCCACAGGTGGGTGCCCGACCCCACCCGTTCATTGCGATAATAGCCGTTCAGCATCGGACCGCCGGTGACAACAATCGACGGCAGGTCGGTGGAGGCGGCGGCCATCAAGAGCGATGGCGTGGTCTTGTCGCAGCCCACCAGCAGCACACAGCCATCCATCGGCTGGCCGCGCATCGCCTCCTCCACCGCCATCGCCGCCAGATTGCGGAACATCATCGCGGTGGGGCGGAAGGCGGACTCGCTTGCCGAAAACACCGGCACTTCGACCGGGAAGCCGCCCGCCTCGTAAATCCCGTTCTTCACCCGCTGCGCAAGGTCATTCAGGTGGGCGTTGCAAGGTGTCAGTTCCGACCAGGTGTTGAGGATCCCGATCACCGGGCGGCCATCAAACAGATCATGCGGGAAGCCCTGATTTTTCATCCAGCCCCGGTGATAGATTTGGTCGCGGCCAGTGCCGCCGAACCATTCCTGCGAGCGTAAGTGGCGGGGCCATTGTGCGGGTTTGAAGCTCATGTTATCCTCACAGGGCGTGGACCGTTGTCATCCCGGTATCGGGCGCAACGGCAAGCGGGTTGGTCAGCGGCAGACCGAAATCGGCCACTTCGATCTCGAACACATCGCCCGGCTCGGCCTTGATGCCGTCGGCAAACGAAAGGGTGGCGGTGCCGAACATATGCACGTGCAGATCGCCGGGCTGGCGGAACACGTCATACTTGAAATGGTGATGCTCCAGATTGGCAAAGCTGTGGGACATGTTCGCCTCGCCCGATAGGAACGGCTTTTCCCAGATCACCGCACCGGCGCGGCGGATCCGGCTGGTGCCGCGCACATCATGGGGCAGCTCGCCCACAAGAATCTCCGGGCCAATCGACGCCTGCCGCAGCTTGGAATGCGCCAGATACAGATAGTTGATCCGTTCCGTCACATGGTCGGAAAACTCGTTCGCCAGTGCCCAGCCCACCCGGCAGGGCGTGCCATCTGCCGCGATCACATAGATCCCCGCCAATTCGGGCTCTTCCCCGCCATCCAGCGCAAACCCGGGCGAGGTGAGCGGCGCACCGGGGGCCACCAGATGCACGCCGTTGCCCTTGTAGAACCATTCGGGCTGCACGCCCGCGCCAGAGGCAGGCTTTCCGCCCTCAACCCCCATGCGGAACATCTTCATCGAATCCGTCTCATCTGCCGTGGCCAGCTTGGCGTGCATTGCGTTGCGGGTGGATGCACTGCCCAGATGGGTCAGCCCGGTGCCGGTCAGGTGCAGATGCGCCGGATCGGGGTGGGTGATCGGGGACAGCATCCGCCCCTCCGCCGCCGCGCGCAACAGATCAACCGCCGGGCCAAGCCCATACCCGGCGACCACCGCCGCCAAAGACCGGCCGGCTTCCGCCGCCTCCAGTGCCAGCGCATAGGTGCTGACAGCCCCCTGAACGATGGCGGCCTCTGATCCCTCGCGGGCAACCACGGCGATGCCCGTTTCCGTTTTGATCTGCGACAACAGCATGGCAGTCCTCACTTGTTTTTATTGTAAACGTCGAAGATGACAGCAGCCAGCAATACTAGCCCCTTGATCACCTGCTGATAGTCAATGCCGATGCCCATGATCGACATGCCATTGTTCATCACGCCCATGATCAGCGCGCCGACCACAACGCCCACAATCTTGCCCGACCCGCCGGTCATCGACGCGCCCCCGATGAACACCGCGGCAATCACGTCCAGCTCGAACCCGGCCCCGGCCTTGGGGGTGGAGGAGTTCAACCGCGCGGCCACGATCATGCCCGCAAGCGCTGCCAGAACGCCCATGTTCACAAAGCAGAAGAACACCAGCCGTTCGGTCTTGATCCCAGACAGCTTGGCCGCCTTTTCGTTGCCACCCAGCGCATAGATCCGCCGCCCGCTGGTGGTCTGCTCGGTAAAGAACGCATAGATCACCGTCAGAACCGCCAGCACCATCACCACATTCGGCAGGCCCCGGAAGATCGCCAGCTTGTAGCCGACAAAGATCAGCGCGCCACAGACAATGGCATTGCGGATCCAGAACACCACGGCCGGTTCCGGCGTCACGCCAAAGCCCGCATCCTGCGCCCGTTTGCGCAGGCCCAGCCACACCACCAGACAGGCCGCCACCACCACGATCAGCAGCGCCGTGCCGTTCAGCCGCTCCATTCCGAGCAGCACCTGATCGGCATCGCCAAAGATGTCGGGAATGAACCCGGTGGACAGTGACTGGAAAGAGCGCGGGAACGGCCCGATGTTCTGGCCGTTCAGCAGCCACAGGGTGGACCCGCGAAACACCAGCATGCCTGCAAGCGTGACGATGAACGATGGGATTTTCCAATAGGCCACCCAGTAGCCTTGTGCAGCCCCGATCAGCCCGCCCACGATCAGGCAGGCCGGGATGACAGCAAACACCGGCCAGCCCAGGTTTACGGTCAGCACCGCCGCCACAGCGCCGGTAAAGCCCACGACCGACCCGATCGACAGGTCGATATGCCCGGCCACGATCACCAGAAGCATCCCCAGCGCCATGATGATGACGTAAGAGTTCTGCAAGAACAGGTTGGTGATGTTCTGCGCCGACAGGAAATCCACGTCGATGCTGGCGCGCACGATCACGGTGAAGAAGAACACGATGGCGACCAGCGCCATGATCATCCCGTATTCGCGCAGATGACTGCTCAGATAAGTCTTTTCCGACATTTACGCCGCCTTCCCGACAGAATTCAGTATCATGGCCATGATGCGTTCCTGACTGGCCTCAGCACGGGAAAGCTCCCCAACGATCCGGCCTTCGTTCATCACATAGATGCGGTCGCACATGCCCAGCAGCTCGGGCATTTCCGAGCTGATCATCACGATCCCCCGGCCATCGGCAGCCAACTGGTTCATGATGTTGTAAATCTCGAACTTCGCGCCCACGTCGATGCCGCGCGTCGGTTCGTCAAGGATCAGAACCTGCGGATCGGTGAATAGCCATTTCGACAGCACCACCTTTTGCTGGTTGCCGCCAGACAGGTTGACCACCTTTTGCTGCACGTTCGGGGTGCGGATGTTCATGGCACGGCGATAGTCTTCGGCCACCTGCGCCTCGCGCCGCTGGTTCAGCACACCACGACGGGCGATCCCGGCAAGGTTGGCAAGGCTGATGTTGCGCAAAATGGGTTCGTCCAGGATCAGGCCCAGCGCCTTGCGGTCCTCGGTGACATAAGCCAGCCCCGCCGCAACCGCCTTTGTCACGGTCGATGTATCCACAGGCTTGCCGCCCATTGCGATCTCGCCGCTGATGTTGCGGCCATAGCTGTGACCAAACAGGCTCATCGCCAATTCGGTGCGCCCGGCCCCCATCAGCCCGGCAATGCCCACAATCTCGCCCTTGCGCACGGTTAACGCGGCATTGCGGATCGTCTGGCGGTCTTTCTGGTCGGGGTGGAACACGTTCCAATCCTTGACCTCCATCAGCACCTCGCCAGGGTTCGGCGTGCGGTCTGGGTAACGGTGCGCCATGTCGCGGCCCACCATGTCGCGGATGATGCGGTCCTCGGAGATGTCGGCGCGGTTCAGCGTCGATACCGTGCTGCCGTCGCGGATGATGGTGATGCGGTCCGCGACCCGGCCGATTTCGTTCAACTTGTGGCTGATGATGATCTGCGTGACGCCCTGCGCCTTCAGCTCCAGCATCAGGTCCAGCAGCTTCTGGCTGTCATTTTCCTGCAAGGCGGCGGTGGGTTCGTCCAAAATCAGCAGCCGCACATCCTTGGCCAGCGCCTTGGCAATCTCGATCAGTTGCTGCTTGCCCACACCCAGCTTGCCCACAATCGTGGTGGGGGCCTCGTTCAGGCCCACCTTTTGCAGCAGCGCACTGGTTTTCTGAAATGCCAGCGGCCAGTTGATCACACCTGCCTTCGCCACCTCATTGCCCAGAAACAGGTTCTCGGCAATCGACAGGAGTGGCACCAGTGCCAGTTCCTGATGGATAATGATGATACCCTTGGCCTCAGAATCCGTGATGGACTTCATCGCCAGCGTCTCACCGTCATAGACGATATCGCCTTCATAGCTGCCATGCGGGTACACCCCTGACAGCACTTTCATCAGCGTGGATTTGCCCGCACCATTCTCACCACAGATCGCATGGATCTCACCGGCCTCGACCGACAGGTTCACGTGGTCAAGCGCGCGCACGCCGGGGAACAGCTTGCTGATCCCGCGCATTTCCAGAAGCGTCGTCATCATTCCTCCCAAGGAAACCGGGCCTGCCTGCCGGGAGCATTGGCAGACAGGCCCGGACTGGTCGCGTGGTCTTACTTGATCTGGTCAGCGGTGTAATAGCCCGAACCGACAAGGATTTCCTCATAGTTCGACGCATCCACCGAAACCGGCTCCAGCAGGTAGGACGGGATGACTTTCACACCGTTGTCATAGGTTTCGGTGTCGTTGATTTCCGGCTCCGACCCGGTCAGCAGCGCCTCGACCATACCCACGGTCACGCGGGCCAGTTCGCGGGTGTCCTTGAACACGGTCGAATACTGCTCGCCGGCGATCATCGACTTCACGCTTGGCACTTCCGCATCCTGCCCGGACACGATCGGCATCGGCAAGTCGCCCGAGCCATAGCCTACGCCCTTGAGCGACGACAAGATGCCGATCGACAGCCCGTCATACGGCGACAAAGCGCCGTGCAGAACCTTGTCGCCATAATTGGCCGACAGCAGGTTATCCATGCGCGACTGCGCCACGGCCCCGTCCCAACGCAGCGTGCCGACCACATCCATGCCCATCTGACCCGATGGCACAACGATATCGCCGGAATCGATCAGCGGCTGCAGCACCGACATCGCGCCGTTGTAGAAGAAGAACGCGTTGTTGTCGTCGGGCGACCCGCCGAACAGTTCCACATTGTGCGGCTTGGCATCGGGGAAGCGCTCGTTCAACCCTTTGACAAGGCTTTCCGCTTGCTGCACGCCGACCTTGAAGTTGTCAAACGTCGCGTAATAGCTGACATCACCGCTTTCGCGGATCAGTCGGTCATAGGCGATGACCTTGATGCCTGATGCGGCGGCGTTTTCCAGCGCGTTCGACAACGTAGTGCCATCAATCGCCGCGATCACCAGAACGTTCACACCCTTGGTGATCATGTTCTCGATCTGCGCCAGCTGGTTCGGGATGTCATCTTCGGCATATTGCAGATCGGTGGCGTAGCCTGCTTCGGTGAACTGCTTCACCATCGACTCGCCGTCCGAGATCCAGCGGGCCGAGGATTTGGTCGGCATCGCGATGCCAACGGTGCCCTTGTCCTGCGCGAAGGCTGGGCTTCCCAGCAGCGTGGCGGCGACCGCCAGTTTCAGAATCGCACGTTTTGTGAATTGCATATCTTTCTCCTCCCAAATGCCGTGAAACACGGCAATGTCGCGGCGGTTTGTCCGTTCCAGTGCGTTTTGCGCACATGGACCGCGATCAGGCGGCACATTGACCGAGCCATACATCTGCGTCAAATGAGATTACCTGAAGTATATACTTCATATCTGATATGG
This sequence comes from Pseudotabrizicola sediminis, assembly GCF_004745575.1. GTDB lineage: Bacteria > Pseudomonadota > Alphaproteobacteria > Rhodobacterales > Rhodobacteraceae > Pseudotabrizicola > Pseudotabrizicola sediminis. The sequence continues at coordinate 153,697 of NZ_RPEM01000004.1, forward strand.
ATACACGCCCGTGACCCTGCCCCTGCATCATCTGAAAATGACCCATCTGCGCCTGCTTGCCCATCTGGCCGACACCCGCCGGATCACGTCTGCCGCCGAGCTGACCGGCGTGTCGCAACCCACCGCCTCAAGGCTGATCGTCGAGATCGAGGATATCCTGGGCCAACCCATCCACGAACGGTCTGGCCGGGGCATCGCCCTGACTGTAGTGGGCACGGCACTGGCCACCCGCGCCCGCCGCATCCTGACCGAGCTGCAAGAGGCCACCACCGAAATTTCGGGCCTCGCCTCGGGCGATTCCGGTCATCTGCAGCTCGGCTCGGTCACCGCCCCGGCGCTGTCGCTGATGCTGCCCGCGCTGCGCACCCTGCGCCTAACCCATCCCAACATCACCGCTGATGTCAGCGTCGCCCCCTCTGCGCTGTTGTGTCAGGAGTTGCGCGCAGGAAGGCTGGATCTGGTGCTGGGTCGCCCGACCGACCCCCAAGACGCCGAGGATTTCGCCATCCAACCCTTGGGCACTGAACCGGTGGCCCTGCTGGTGCGGCAGGATCATCCGCTGGCTGGGCCGAACCCCGTCGCCCTGCCCGATCTGATGCGCTTTGACTGGGTGATGCCAGCCGCCCCCTCACCGCTGGGCCGCGCCATGATCTGCGCCTTTGCGCAGCACGACCTGCCGCCGCCCCGGCAAAGCCTGACTACGGCGTCCTTCCTGCTGACCCTGACGATGGTGCGCCAGACCAACGCGATCGCACCCTTGGCCCGCGCCGTCACCGATGTATTCTGCACCCCCGGCAGCGGCTATGTCACGCTGGACTCGGCCTTGCAGATCAATGTCGGCTCCTACGGGCTGATGACGCGCAAGGGGCAGGCGGTCCCGCCCGCCCTCAGCCGCCTGATCGACCAGATCACCCGGCAGGGTCAGCTGAACCCCGGGGCTTAGGCCCCGTTCCCCCATGGCCCATGCCGCAGATCCTTGCCATCCAGCCGGCCAAAGCCATGCGCGCCAAAGAAGTCGCGCTGACCTTGGATCATGTTGGCGGTGCCCCGCGCTTGCCGCATCAGATCAAACCACGCCAGCCCCGCCGACAGCGCGGGCAAGGGCAGGCCCTGCAACGCCCCCGCTGCCACCACCCGGCGCAGCGCGGGCAGGCTGCCCTCCAGCAGCCCCGCAAAGAACGGTGCCAAAATCAGGTTGCGCGCAGGATCTTCGGCCAAGGCCTGAGCCATATCGTTCAGCATCGATGACCGGATGATGCAGCCCGCCCGCCAGACCCGCGCAATCGCGGGCAAGTCCAGCGCCCAATCAAAGTCGCGCGCCGCCGACGTCATCATCGAAAAGCCCTGCGCATAGCACAAGATTTTGCCAGCGATCATCGCGGCTTCCAGATCATCCAGCGAGACATCCACCGGGCCGCCCGCCTGACCAAACCGCGCCTCGCCCGCGACCCGCTCGTCGCGTCGGGCCGAGACGTTGCGCGCCATCACCGCCGCCTCGATCACCGGCACAGGGGCGGCCAAATGCTGCGCCTCCACCGCCGTCCAGCGCCCGGTGCCCTTTTGCCCCGCCGCATCCACGATCATGTCCAGCATCGGCCCGCCGTCCAGCGGGTCGGTGGCTGCCGCCACCTTGCCGGAAATCTCGATCAGATAGGATTGCAGCACGCCCTCGTTCCAGCGCGCAAACACCGGCGCAATGTCCGGGGCCTCCATCGCTAACCCGTCGCGCATCATGCCGTAAACCTCGGAGATCATCTGCATATCGGCATATTCAATGCCGTTGTGCACCGTCTTGACGAAATGCCCTGCGCCGGACGGCCCCATGTGATCGGCACAGGGGGTGCCATCCTCGGCCCGAGCCGCGATGGCCTGCAACAGGTCTTGCATCTGGCTCCAGGCCGCCTGCGACCCGCCCGCCATGATCGCCGGGCCGTTCCGCGCGCCCTCCTCGCCACCCGATACCCCGATGCCCATGAACCGGAACGGCAGTTCCTCCGCATCCCGCCGGTCGGTGTCGCGAAAATTGGCATTACCCGCATCAATCACCAGATCCTCCGGCCCCAGTAGCGCGGTCAGGGAGGCCAGCTGATCATCCACCGCCTGCCCCGCCGGCACCATCAGAATGATGGCACGCGGCGGCACAATCGCCTGCACCAGCGTCTCCAGTGTATCGGCCGGGGTAATCCGCGCTGCCAGTTCGCCCGCCCCGTCGTAAAAGGCCTGCGTGACAGATCCGGTCCGGTTCCACACGGCAATCGGAAACCCCTTCTCGGCAATGTTCAGCGCCAGCGCCGCGCCCATCGTGCCAAGGCCGATCAGGCCGGTATGAGTCTGTGTCATGGCTGTCGCAGTCCTTTGCAGTTCAGATAATCATCCAGTGTGCCGGGGGCAGCGGGACTGCACACAATGGCGTCCCGGCCCCTCGTCCTGCCGCCTAGCGCTACCCCCACGCCCCTGACGCGTCAAACCGAAACACCGCCCCGCTCTTCCCCGGCCATGGGACAAAGCCCCCCATGCCAGACTCCTCAAGGCAATTGCCCACACACTGCCCCAAGCCCATTTTCAGTCCAAAAATATCCCGGGGGAGTGGCGAAGCGACGGGGGGGCTGGCCCCCTGCTTGATCCGCCACAGACGTACCCATCTGCCGGAAGTGGTTAAAGCCACTTTAAGAAGACAGGCCTAACCTTTGATATAGAAGGATATCACTATCCGTAACACAGGGGCAAGCCACAGCCAAAACCGGACCCTCTCAGATCCGGCTCCTGCGCCAACCGCCCTCAGGCGTCAGCTATCACATCCTGCCGCTGCTGGCCCAGGCCCTCGATGCCCAGTTCCACCACATCGCCCGGCTTCAGATAGCGCGGTGGCTTCATCCCCATCCCCACGCCCGGCGGGGTGCCGGTCGAGATAACGTCGCCCGGATGCAGGGTCATGAACTGCGACAGATAGCTGATCACATGCGCCACCCCGTAGACCATGGTCCGGGTCGCGCCGTTCTGCATGGTCTGGCCGTTGACCTTCAGCCACATCGCAAGGTTCTGCGGGTCTTCCACCTCATCGCGCGTCACCAGCCAGGGGCCCAGTTGTCCAAAGTTGTCGCAGCTTTTGCCCTTGGTCCACTGCCCGGCCCGCTCGGTCTGAAACGCTCGCTCGCTGACATCATTGGTCACGGCATAGCCCGCGACATGTTTCAGCGCGTCGGCTTCAGACGCATACTTCGCGCGCGTCCCGATGATCACACCCAGTTCCACCTCCCAGTCGGTTTTCTCCGAGGTGCGAGGGATGATGATGGGGTCGTTCGGGCCGACGATGGCGCTGGTGGCCTTCATGAAGATCACCGGCTCGGGCGGCACTGCGAGGCCGGATTCGGCGGCATGATCGGCGTAGTTCAGCCCGATGCAGATGAATTTACCGGTGCCCGCCACGCAGGGGCCAAGGCGGGTGTCCGCCGCCACGACCGGCAGGCTGGCCACATCGGCATCGCGCAGGGCCGATAGGCCGGCATCGGACAGCACATCGCCCGCGATGTCGGGCACGATGCCGGTCAGGTCGCGGATGGTGCCGTCCGTATGCAGCAGACCGGGGCGTTCAGCGCCCGCAGCGCCATGACGGAGGAGTTTCATATCAGATCCTTTCAGGTATTCGACCAGCCACCGTCAATGACGTTGGCGGTTCCGGTAACGAAAGCAGATTCGTCGGATGCAAGGAAGACGACAAGCCCTGCAATATCTTCGGCTTGCGCTAGCTTGCCCGTCGGCTGGCGGGCCAGAAACGCCTTGCGCGCGGCCTCATAATCGCCGGATGCCGCCATCCGCTCTTGCAAGGATGGGGTATCCACGGTGCCGGGGCAGACCGCGTTGCAGCGGATGCCCTTGGTGATGAAATCGGCGGCGATGCTTTTGGTCAGCCCGATCACGGCGGCCTTTGTGCTGGAATAGACAAAGCGGTTGGGCACGGCGATGACCGATGATGCGACCGAGGCCATGTTGATGATCGACCCGGCCCCGCCCTCGATCATGGCGGGCAGAAACGCCCGGCACATGCGGTAGGCGGCGGTGACGTTCAGATCAAAGCTGAACGCCCATTGATCCTCGTCACACTCCAGAATGCTGCCGTTGGCGACAAAGCCCGCACAGTTGAACAGCACGTCCACGCGGCCCAAATCGGCTGCAAGCGCGGTGATTGCAGCGGGATCGCGCACGTTCAGCACGCAGGTTTCAACGCCCTGTGCGGCGAGGTCCGCCAATGCCGCCTCGTTGATATCGGTCGCAATAACCCGTGCCCCTTCACGCGCCATTGCAAGCGCAGAGGCGCGGCCGATGCCCTGCCCCGCCGCGGTGACAAGTGCGGTTTTTCCGTTCAGCCGTCCCATGAAACTTCCTGTCTTCTGCCGGTCATGTCTTCGCGTTGCCGCGCCAATCTGCTTCCAACGGTGTTACATCACGGCCCCGATCTGCCAAGGCACGAATTCCGCGCCGCCAAAGCCCAGGGCCTCGGATTTGGTGACCTCGCCGCTGGCGACCCGGATGAACTGCTCGAACATTTCGCGCCCTTTGTCCGCAAGCGACACCCCGCCGTCAATGATATCGCCGGTGTTCAGGTCCATATCTTCTTCCATGTGGCGGAACATTTCGGAGTTGGTGGCGACCTTGATGCAAGGCACGGGCTTGTAGCCCGAAACCGACCCGCGTCCGGTGGTGAAGACGATCAGGTTTGCCCCTGATGCGATCTGCCCGGTGACGGAACAGGGGTCATAGCCGGGGCTGTCCATGAAGACGAAGCCCTTTTTGGTGATCGGTTCGGCGAAAAGATACACGTCTTCCATCGGTGCTGTGCCGCCCTTTGCAACCGCGCCAAGGGACTTTTCCAGAATGGTGGTCAACCCGCCGCGTTTGTTGCCGGGGCTGGGGTTGTTGTTCATCTCGCCCTTGTTGCGGGCCGTGTAATCTTCCCACCAGCGGATGCGTTCGATCAACTTCTCACCAACCTCGACGCTGACGGCGCGGCGGGTGAGCAGGTGTTCTGCCCCGTAGATCTCGGACGTTTCCGACAGGATGGTGGTGCCGCCATGCTGCACCAGCAGGTCTGATGCCACGCCAAGCGCCGGATTGGCGGTGATGCCGGAATAGCCATCCGATCCGCCGCATTGCATGCCGATCACCAGTTCCGATACCGGAATCGGCTCGCGGGTATAGGCGTTGGCAATGTCGGCCATTTCGCGCAGCGCCTCGACCCCACGCTCCACCGTCTTGCGGGTGCCGCCGACCTGCTGGATAGTCATGTGACGGAAATTGTTGTCGGCGCGCATCCGGCCCCGGCCCACCAGATCGGGGATCTGGAGCACTTCACAACCCAGACCCACCAGAAGGATACCGCCAAAGTTGGGGTTCTGAGCATAGCCCTGCAGCGTGCGCATCAGGGTGGCGTAACCCTCGTCCGAGCCGGACATGCCGCAGCCGGAGGCATGGGCAATGGGCACAATGCCATCAACATTGCCAAGCAACTTGAACCAGTCGGACTTTTCCGCCTCTTCCGCGATAAAGCGAGCGACTGAACCGGAGCAGTTTACGGAGGTCAGCACACCAAGGTAGTTGCGGGTACCTGCCTTGCCGTCGGGGCGGCGGAAGCCCAAGAAGGTGCGGTCTTCATTTGCGGCAGGCAAGGCCCGCGCCTCGGCGGCAAAGGCGTAGTCCTGCGCGTGGTCAGACATGGCGATGTTGTGCACATGCACATGCGCGCCTGCGGGGATGGCTTGCGTGGCCGCTCCGATGATCTGACCGTAGCGGCGGATGTTTTCGCCCATGCTGATCGCACGATTCGCGAGCTTGTGGCCACGCGCGACAGGTGTGGTGATCGTCACACCAAGCGCTTCCGCCCCCGGAGCCAGATCGGTCAGGGCAATATCGACATTGTCATCGGAGTTCAGGCGGATGCTGATGGGCAATTTGGGCCTCAGGTCGTTGGGGCAAGGGTGGAAAGCGCGCGGTCGAGGTGGGTATAGCCGCCATCGACAAACAGCCATTGCCCGGTGGTATGGGCGGCCCGTTCCGACAGGGCAAATACGGTGGTGGCGGCCATTTCGGTATCCAAAGTCATGCGCTGACCCAGAGGGATGCGGGCAGTGATTTCGGCCAGCTGCGCCTCGGGGTCATCCATCGTGTCCAGCCAGCGCCGGTAGAGCGGGGTCATCACCTCGGCCGGGATCACGGCATTGACGCGGACGCCGTCACCGGCAAGGGCGGCGGCCCATTCGCGGGTCAGCCCCAGTTGTGCGGCCTTGGCTGCGACATAGGCAGAGGTGCCGCCCTGCCCGGTGACGGCAGTTTTTGAACTGATGTTCACAATCGCGCCCTTGGATGCTTTGAGATCGTCCATCAGCAGGTGAACAAGCGTATAATAGTGAATCAGGTTCTGGTTGAGCGAGGCGCGAAACGCCTCTGGCCCGGCATCGAGGCCAACACCATCATTTGCCCCGGCGTTGTTGACCAGACCATAGACCCGGCCCCAATGCTCATGGGTTTGCTCCACAGCGCGGCGGCACGCGTCATCTTGCGACAGATCCGCCTTGATCCAGCCGGCCCTGGGAGATTTCGCCATCAGGGCATCCAGAAAGCTGTCCTCAGGCGCGCGGCGGGCATAGATCACGGGGATTGCCCCTTCTTCTGCCAGCGTCATGCTGATCGCGGCCCCAATGCCGGACCCACCCCCGGTGACCACCACGATCTTGTCTTTCAGGCCGAGATCCATCTTGTCTTCCTTAACATGTCTGGGTGGCCCCATCTGATGCGGAGCCACCCGGATTTCCCCTTGTACAGGGATCAGTCGTACAGAACGGCGGCGATTTCCGGCGCATCCATGTTGGTGGCATCATACCATGCAAAGCCGGAGTCGATGGTGGTTGGCAGGGTTTCGCCCTTGGTCGCGGCAATGGCGGCCTTGACCGTTTCATAGCCCATGCCGACCGGGCTTTGGGTGATCGCGCCAGCCATCAGACCCTCTTTGATCGCGGCCTTCTGTGCGGCCCCCGAGTCGTAGCCGATCACGACCAGCCCTTGGGTGTTGGTTTCCCGCACCGCGTTGATCACCCCCAACGCCGAGCCTTCGTTCGCACCGAACACGCCCTTCATATCCGGATGCGCAGTCAGCATCGCCTTGGTGATCTCGGTCGACATCAGCTGATCACCGCCGCCATACTGGATATCGACAATCTCGATATCCGGATAGGCCTCGGCCATGCGGTTCACAAAGCCGTCGCGGCGGTCAATCCCGGTGCGCGAGGTCTGGTCGTGAACGACCAGCGCCACCTTGCCGGCACCACCAATCAGTTCGGCCATCTTGTCGGCAGCCAGTGCGGCGGCGGCAAGGTTGTTGGTGGTGACGGTCGTGGCCGGAATGTCGCTGTCGACGCCGGAGTCGAAGGCGATGACCGGAATACCCGCCTCTTGTGCCTGACGCAGCAGCGGGGTGGCGGCCTGGCTGTCCAGCGCGGCAAAGCCAAGTGCGGCAGGCTTTTTGGCCAGTGCGGCCGACAGCATATCCATCTGCTTGTCGACCTGGGCTTCGGTGTCCGGGCCTTCAAACGTGACCTCAACGCCGAATTCGGCGGCAGCCTGATCGGCCCCCGCCTTCACGGCCTGCCAGAACTGGTGCTGGAAGCCTTTGGAGACGAGCGGTATGTAGATCTTGTCCTGCGCCGAGGCGAGGCTGGCAGACAGCATCAGCGCGGTGGCGGATGCGGCGGCAAGCAGGGTGCGTCTGGTGAACATCGGGTATCCTCCCATGGTGTCGATGTTGATACATGCGGGGCGTTCGTCGCCCGTCGGTTGGTTCGGTCAGCTGGCCGCGCGACGGCGGCGCAGCATATCGGCATAGACGGCAGCGATGATGATGCCGCCGGTCACGACGGTTTGCCATTCTTGCGCCACCGACATGACGCGCAATCCGTTCAGCAGCACCGCCATGATCAGCGCACCGATCATGGTACCCAGGATCGACCCGCGCCCGCCCGCAAGCGATGTGCCCCCGATGACCACGGCGGCGATGGCGTCAAGCTCATACCCAAGCCCCAGCGCAGGTTGCGCGGAGTTCAATCGCGAAGCGATGATCAGCCCGGCAATCCCGCAGATGCTGCCCGCAAGCGCGTAGATCGCGATTTTCCACGCATCGGTGTTGACCCCGGACAGGCGCACCGCCTCTTCGTTCGAGCCAAGCGCAAAGCAGTAGCGGCCCAGCACGGTGCGGTTCAGGACATAGCCGATGACCAGCGCCAACACGAACAGGATCAGCACGCCGTTTGGCACCGGTACGGATGGGATGATCCGGCCAATCAACGATCCGGTGGAGATTTCGGAAAATCCCGGCGTGTCGTTGAAATAGATCGGCTTGGTGCCCGAGATGATCAGCGACAGCCCCTTCAGGATCAACATCATGCCAAGGGTGGCGATGAAGGGCGGGATCTTCATCTTGGCGACCAGCGTGCCGGAAATGGTGCCGCAGACCGCACCAGCCGCGATCGCGCCCAGAACACCAAGCGGTAGCGGCATGCCTGCATTGGTCAGGATCACACCCGCCATGACGGCGCAGAATGTCATCAGCGTACCGACTGACAAGTCAATGCCACCGGTGATGATCACCAGCGTGGCCGCAATCGCCAGAACTCCGTTGACCGATGTGGCCTGCAGAATGGCCAGCATGTTCGATGTTTGCAGGAAGTTCGGCGACGCCACCGAGAAGAACACCAGAAGTGCTATCAGGCTGGCAAAGGCCAGCAACTTTTGTTGTGCGCCGGAGGCGGGTTTGCGGGCCGGGGTGGCTGCGGGTAGGGTGGTCATGCAAGGGCCTCCTCAGGCGCGCCGTGTTTCTGGGTGGCAAGGCGCATGATGTCTTCCTGACGGGTGCCGGGGCCGCCGGGCAGGATACCGGTCAAGCGGCCTTCACACATCACGGCGATCCGGTGGGACAGGCGCAGCACCTCGGGCAGTTCGGAACTGATGACGATGATGGCCTTGCCGTCAGCCGCCAGTGCCTGCATCAGGCGGTAGATTTCCGCCTTTGCGCCGACGTCGATGCCTCGGGTGGGTTCATCAAAGATCAGGATGTCACAATTGCGCAAAAGCCATTTGGCGATGACGATCTTTTGCTGATTGCCGCCGGACAGCAGCCGAACCTCCTGCCGGTCGGACGGGGTGCGTATGGCCAGTTGTGCAATGTAATCTTGCGCGGTTTTCTGCAATGCCGCCTCATCCAGCACACCCATGGCGTTGGAAAAGCGGGCAAGGCTGGTCATGCCGACATTGGCACGCACATCAAGGCCAAGGGCAAGGCCGAAGTGTTTGCGATCTTCGGACAGATAACCGATGCCTGCGGCGACGGCATCTTGCGGGCTGCGGATGGTGGCGGGTTTGCCGTGCACGATGATCTCGCCGCTGTCGCGCGGGTCGGCACCAAAGATGGCGCGGGCGACTTCGGTGCGCCCGGCCCCCATCAACCCGGCAAAGCCAAGGATCTCGCCCTGTTTTACGCTGAACCCCACATCGCGGATGATCCGGCCCCGGTTCAGCCCCCGCACCTCCAGCGCCACTGGCGCAGAGGTCAGGTCGGGAATGTCGACATGCACGCTTTCAAGCGCGCGCCCGACCATCATGCTGATGATTGTCTCGATCGGCGTATCGGCAGCGCTGACGGTGCCGACATAGGCCCCGTCACGCATGATGGTGACACGGTCTGAAATACGGCGGATCTCGTCCATCTTGTGGCTGATGTAGACAATGCCGACGCCTTCGGCCTTCAACCCGCGGATGATGGCGAACAGCTCATTTGTCTCGGCATCGTTCAGGGCGGCGGTGGGCTCATCCATGATTAGGATGCGGGACCGGAAGGACAGCGCCTTGGCGATTTCTACCATCTGCTGACGGGCGACCGACAGGGTACGCACCTCCGCGCGTGGGTCGATGCGCACCTTCATCTGGGCAAAGATGGTTTGCGCATCCGCGTTCAGCTTCGCCTCGTCGAGGCGGCCAAAGCTGCGGCGGGGTTCGCGGCCGATGAAGATGTTCTGCGCCACGGTCAGGTCGTTCATCAGGGCCAGTTCCTGATGGATGATGCCGATGCCAAGCGCCTGTGCCGCGCGAGGGCCGTTGATGGTGGCGGGTTCGCCCGACACCTCGACCGTGCCGCCATCGGGCTGGTAGATGCCTGACAACACCTTCATCAGCGTCGATTTCCCCGCGCCGTTTTCACCCATCAGGGCATGCACTTCGCCGGGGTGAAGGTCGAATTGTGCTGAGCGCAGCGCGTGCACCCCAGGGAAATGCTTGTCGATGCCGGTCATGCGGACAAGGGTTGCGGCTGGCGTCACGTCTGGCCCCCGATTTGCACGACAACCTTGATCAGCGCCTCACGGTTGGCGACAAGCGCAGGAAAACGCGCGGGCAGATCGGCCAGCGGCAGGGTTTCCGAGATGATGCGGGCGACGTCGATGGTGCCGTCGCTCAGTGCCTGCATGACGGTGGCGAAATCCGTCGCTGTGGCGTTGCGGCTGCCCATCAGGGTCATCTCGCGCTTGTGGAATTCGGGGTCGGAAAAGGTGATGTCATCCTTGACCACAGACACCAACACATACTTTCCGCCATGCGCGACATGAGCAAAGCCACCCTCAATGGCGCGCGCGTTGCCGGTGGCATCGAACACCACGTCAAAGCCGCCCTGCGGCAATGGGTCGGTGACACCATACAAATGCACAAAACCGAACCCTGCTGCCGCGTTCAGGCGGGCAGAACTGGCATCGCGCAGGTGCACAGTGGCCCCGCGCGCCTTGGCAAACAGCGCCACGCCAAGTCCGATGGGCCCCGCACCCGTGACAAGCACGGTATCGCCGGTTTGCGGCGCTGCGCGGCGGACGGCATGCGCGCCGATGGCCAGAAACTCGGTCAGCACCGCAGCACCCTTCGGCAGGCTTGATGCGTCGTAAAGGTTGCCCGAAGGTACCGCAATCCGCGCGCACATGCCGCCGTCGCGGTGCACCCCAAGAACAGCAATATCGGTGCAGCAATTGGGCTTACCCTTGCGACACGCGATGCAAGTACCGCAGGACAGGTAGGGGTTGATCACGACCGGCAGACCTTTTGGCCAATCGCCTGTTGCTGTGGCGACATGACCCGAGAGTTCATGGCCGATTACGCGTGGGTAATCCAGAAAAGGATGCTTGCCTTCAAAGATATGGAAATCCGTGCCACACAGACCAACCGCGTCGATATCAACAAGCACCCAACCATCAGGCGCTGCTTGCGGAAGCGGGCGTTCGGCCAGCATGAACTGTCCAGGTTTCGCGCAGGTGCCGCAAAGCATGGTCAGACCGACCGCACCATCCCCCGCAGCATCCATTGTCAGGAACCCCTCCCAAGGTCTTCGACAGGACCACCGACTCAACCGATGGTTTTTATCATTAAAGACACCATGACGCGGCGATTTCGCCTTGCCAACTGTTTTTAATTTTATAATGCATAGAAACAGGGATCGAAGAAAGACGACCCGATGGCACGCACTGACACCCGCTTTCGCCAGACGCATAATGCGCTGCTGGACATGCTGTCCGGCATGGCCATCGGGACAGGTTTGCTGTCCGAGGTGCAACTGGCGGCAAGGCTGGGGGTGTCGCGCACGGTGATCCGGGCCGTGGTGCAAAAGCTCGGGGCGGATGGCGTCCTGCAGGGCAGTGGCCGCGACAAACAGCTTGTGCGGGCCCCAAGGGCCGAGGACCTGCTGCCGCTGCGCGAGGACTACATCGGCCGGGAAGATCTGGAAGCGCGGTTTCTGGACTGGGTGCTGCGGTTTGACGTGCCTGCGGGGACGGCGCTGAACATCACGCAACTGGCGCGGCAGTTTGCCGTGCCGCCGCATGCCTTGCAGGAGTTTCTGGCCAGCCTTGGCCAATCGGGGCTGATCGAGCGGCGCGCGCGCGGGGGCTGGCGGTTGCTGGGGTTCACCGCCGACTATGCGGTCGAGCTGTCGGAGTTCCGGCAGGTGCTGGAGCTGAACGCCGTACGGGCCTTTGCAGCGCTGCCCGATGATCACCCGGCTTGGGCGGCACTGGCCGCGATCCGCGACGAACATCTGGGCCTGCTCGACCGGATCGAGCGCGACTTTCATGACTTTTCGCGACTGGACGGGCGGTTTCACGCACTGATCAATTCGGTGGTCAGCAACCGCTTCGTGGCCGAGTTCCAGAAGGTGATCTCGCTGATCTTTCATTATCATTATCAATGGGACAAGACGATGGAGCGCTATCGCAACGAGGCGGCGATCCGGGAACACCTGACCATCATCACGGCTCTGCAGGCCCGCGAAACCCCCACCGCCGAGGCGCGGGCACTGGACCATCTGGCCACCTCGAAAGAAACGCTGCTGTCGTCGATGCGGGGCCATCATCTGGTGTAGCTTGCGCGAACCGGCTACACCAATTTCAGACCCCCGGAGGATCATGGCCCGTCGCCCCACCATACATGATGTCGCGCGTGAGGCGGGCCTGTCACCGGCCACAGTTGACCGGGTGTTGAACGCCCGCGAAAAGGTGCGCGAAGACACCGCCAACCGGGTATATGAGGCGGCACGCCGGATCGGATATCACGCGGCCCCGCTGATCGGGCAACGGGTGCAGGACGCGCGGCCGCGGTTGCGGCTGGGTGTCGTGCTGCACAAGGAGCGGCAATCCTTTTATCAGCAGTTCCGGTCCGAGATTGAAAAGGCAGTGTCAGCGGCCGTCGGCGTACGCGCCAGCGTGCAGATCGCATTTTCCACCTCGCAGACCCCGGCGGATTTTGTGGCGCTGATGGAGGGTATGGCGGGCAAGGTCGACGCCATCGCCGCCACCGCCGTCGCCCACCCCGAGGTGACCGAAGCTGTACGGCGCATCAATGCGGCAGGAGTCCCCTGTTTTGCGCTCCTGAACGATTTTGCCCAAGGGGTGCGGCAACAGTATATCGGCATGAACAACATGAAGGTCGGGCGGATCGCGGCGCAGATGATCAGCCTTGCCTCGCACCAGCCCGGCAAGATTGCGGTGTTCATCGGCGGCACCCGCTGGCACGGGCACGAGCTGCGGGAAACGGGGTTTCGCAGCTACATCCGTGAATATGCACCGGCATTTCATGTGCTCGATACGCTGGTCAATCTGGAAACCCGGCAGCTGACCTATGAGGCAACGCTGGATCTGCTGGGGCGTCACGCCGACCTGCGCGGCATCTATTGCGCGGGCGGCGGGATGGAGGGCGCGATTGCCGCCCTGCGCGAAACCCGGGCGCCGGGGGAAGTGGCGCTGATTGTCAATGAACTGACCCCGGAAAGCAGGACCGCGCTGATCTCGCGCCATGTGACATTGGTGATCGCGACGCCGCTACCTCGGCTTTGCGCCGATCTGGTGACCCTTGCGGCAGAGGCAGTGCAGAACGGGCCGCCTTCAACCGGTGGGCAGCATTTTCTGACGCCAGATCTGCATTTACCCGAGTCGGTTTGAGGCCTGCCCGTTTTCTGCGATCCATTCCGCCGCGCCTTGGGCCACTGCCCCGCGAACCGCCGGGCCTATTGCCTCACCCAGGGCCGTGTGTGGGCCGGCAAAACCCGCGGCCCCCGGGTCGGCTGCAATGGCGATGCAGTCGGTGCCGGTGCATGTGGCGCAGTTCCGATCCGGCAGGCGCAGCCCACAGTCCATGATGGCAGCGGTGCGGGCCTGTGCAACAATGCTCAGCGCCTCGATCTGGGCAGACTCGGTCAGACCGGGGTTGATCTTAATCAGAATGTTGATGGTACCATAGCTGCCCTGCGTACCTGCCATCGGCAGGCGCGACCCGACCGCCTCGGCATTGCCCAAGCCGGTGGTCGCAAGACAGGCCACGTCATACCCCTCGACCCGGGCTTGGGTCTGGACAAACCGACCAACATTGCGCGAGGTCAGCATGCCAACAGCCTCTGCATGCCCCAGCCGCGCCAGATCGCGGGCAAACCAGTCTGACACATCAAAATCAGCTGTCAGGTCGGCATTGCGCACCTCTCGCCACAGAATATGCCGGGCCATCACAAAACCCGGGCGATAGAGCGCAAAGGACAAGACCCGCCGCGAGCGGTGCAGATCGGCCAGAAGCCAGGGGCGGTCCAGCGTGACCGTCATCACGGTGCCAGAGTCTCCATCGGCTGAAAGACCAGGCCTTGCGCGGTATCGGCGCGGAACGCGGTCACGCCGAACACCCGGGCCATCAGGTCATCGGTCAGCACCTTGTCGGGTGGGCCATCGGCGGCTATGCCGCCCTTTGCCACCATGATGATGCGGGTGCAATGGCGCGCGGCCAGCCCCAGATCGTGCAGCGAAACAATCACCGAACGCCCCTCGCCTGCCAGATCACGGAATACGCGCATGGTGCGGATCTGCTGGGCAGGGTCCAGCCCGGCAATCGACTCGTCCGTCAGCAACAAGGGTGTGTCCTGCGCGAGCGCCCGCGCGATCAGAACCCGCGCCTGTTCACCTCCAGAAAGGCCACTCGCCGCGCGGTTACAAAAGGCACCAAGACCCATGCGGTCAATGGCACGCTCCACGCTCTCATGATCCGCGCCGCGCCATGGCTCCAAGTGCCACCAGATGCCGCACTGTGACCGGCCAGGCAATTTCGGGCGACTGCGGCAGCCACGCCGCCTGTGTGGCACGCACCGAAGGCGGCAGGACGGCCAGCGACGACTGCCCCTCGGCCCGCATCAGGCCAAGCGCCGCGCGCATCAGTGTGGTTTTCCCGGCACCGTTCGGGCCGATCAGGCCGATACATTCCCCGGTGCCCACTTGCAGGGAAATGCCCGACAACACGGCGCAAGGACCGCGACGGGCTGTCAGGTTTTCAAGCGTCAGCAAGGTCATGACTGCCCCCGCATCCGCCAGATCAGGTGCAGGGAGATCGGAGCCCCCACCAGCGCCATCACCACCCCCAGCTTCAGATCTCGCCCCGGCAGAACCAGCCGCACGGCAACATCCGCCGCCAGCAGCAGCGCAGCACCACCAAGCGCCGAGGCCAACAACAGCCGCGACGAGCTGCCGCCCACCAGCGGGCGCAGCACATGGGGCACCACCAACCCGACAAAGCCGATCGCCCCCGCCACCGCCGTCGCCGCCCCGACCGAGGCCGCCACCCCGCCCAGCAGCACCAACCGCAGGCGCGACAGGTCAAACCCCATCGAGGCCGCAGCATCCTCCCCCAGCGTCAGTGCTTCCAACCCACGCCCGGTGCGGGCAAGCGCCAGCCAGCCGAACGCCATGATCGGCAGCGCCATCCACACATGGTCAAACGACCGATCAGCGAGCGAGCCCATCATCCAGAATACAATCTCATTCGCGGCGAAAGGATTGGGCGACAGGTTTAGCAATAGCGATGTCAGCGCAGCGGTCAGGGCTGAAAGGGCAATACCAGCAAGGATCAGGGTAAAGGCCCCGCCCCCCGGCCCGGCCAGAAACAGGATCATCGCCACACCGATGACCGCCCCCAGCAGGGCGGCAAAGGGCAGGGCCAACGTGAACGCCATCGCAAATCCGGACTGCAAGGCCAGAACCGCCCCCAGCGCGGCCGAGGAGGACACGCCGATCAGGCCCGGTTCCGCAAGCGGATTGCGCAGAAAGCCCTGCATCGCGGCACCCGACAGGCCAAGGCTGACACCAATCATCACCGCAAGAATGGCACGCGGCAGCCGAATCTCGCGCATGACCATGGTCAGCGGCCCGCCATCATCGCTGATCAGGGCCACAAGGCTCTCGCCCGGTCCGACCGGGGCGACACCGGTGACCAGCGATGCTGCGAACAGCAACGCGACAAGGGCCGTCAGACTTAGGATCAAAAAGCGGAAGCTCATGGTGCGACCCCGATGGAATCCCGGGCCACGCGCATCCGCGTGACAGCATCCACCACGCTGGGCAGACCACAAACCCAGTCGCGGTCTTCCAGCGTTTCGCGCCCCCCGCGCAGCTGCGTCAGCGCCGGATGTGACAATATCTCTTCGGCGCGCGAGTTGCCGGAGTAGGTCTCCCCCACCACCACCAGATCGGGGGCGGCCAGAATAAGCGCCTCCAGCGGCAGAAAGCCACCGTGGGTGAGACCAAGCTCTGCCGCAAGGTGACTGAACCCGGCAGCGCGGATGATATCGCCCGACAGACTGTTCGCGCCCGGCGTGTAGCCATTGGCGGCATAGGTGGCAGCTGTAGGGCGATGCGCCGGCACTGCGTCGGCCAGTTGTGCCAGCCCGGCATCAAAGCGGGCCAGCATGGCTGCGGCGCGGCCTTGCTGGTCAAAGGACAGCACCCATGTCAACCATGCCCTGCCGCACCTCGGCCAGCGAGGCGGCAGGCGGAAAGGTCGCCACCGGAATGCCGAGCCGCTCCAGCATCGCCACGGTCGCACCAGCAGTAAATGTACCAGCCAGAACCAGATCGGGTTTCAGCAGCTATACCTCTTCCGCAAGGGCGCGGTTGGCCGGACAGGCCAGTGCCTCATCCACCATGACCGAAGACCGCGGGTCCTGCGCAAGGAAAGACACAGAGATAAGCTGGCCGGGCTCGGCCAGAAGCATGGCCAGCTGATCGGTGCACAGGTTGATCGAGACGACGCGTTGCGGGGAGGCGGCAAGGACCGGCCCCCCCAAGAAGAGGCCCGCGAGCAGAGCTGCCCTAAAACTTTGCACGAAGCCCCACATAAGCCGAGCGGCCAGCCGAAGCATAGCCAGCAGAGATCTGGAAATCAGCGTCAAACACATTCTCGAACCGAATATAGGCCTCGGCATTGTTCGATACCTGATAGGTAGCCTGCGCATTGACGAGTGTATAGTTGGGCATTCTAGAGTTGCCAAAATCATCCATTCGCCCCGCCGCGTGTTTGACTGCAAGACGGCTCTGTTGCAACAGGGCCCTTCCAGCCGGAAAACCGTGGCTGGCACCACTGCACCACTCACGAATTCATGTTCAGCCCCCTTTCGAAGGAGAGACTTTCTTCTGGGGTCAGTGCGGGGTTACCAACGAAATACAGCGAAGGATAATTGCCGAACCTTTCGTCAATTGACGGCGCGCGATAGCCCGTCGCCACCGCTGCGCGCAAGGTCGTCGCGTCATCGGGACGGACGGCCAAGGCAACGCGCCCTGTCGCAAAGTTCCCAAAAGTGAAATTGTAGTCCATGCGTGCCGTCGCCGAAATGTCGATCTGGCTGTTCACGGCCCAAAGCGCCTGAGCAAACGCCCCGGACAGACGGATATCGGCGATATCCTCAGGAAGGTTGGTGAACTCGGCCTTTTCCAACATGGTGTCGGCACCGTAAACTAGGGACGGCGTATCGTCGAACCCTGTTGTCGCTTGCCAACTGGCAGTGGTGCGGCTTACCTTAAACTGGCCCACGCCGTTTTCATCGGAAACGTCGCGACCAATCTGATAGCGGGTCAGGTCAAAGACATGCTCGGTACTACCCTGTGAAAGCTCGGCAAAAGCACGCACGCCAGTTTCAGCTGAAGATTTCAGGTTGGGAAGATCCTGAAAGATATGGCTGCCAAAGACACCGTCATTGGGGTCAGGATCCACATAAACATACCCATCAAACTCGGCTTCTGTTCGCTGGCGAAACGCCGCACCACCCATGGCGAGCGCGTCACTAATATTGTAGCGCAGCGTAGTTGACAGGCGCGTGGCTTCGGCTCCGTCCCGCTCTGTGCCAGTCGCAGCCGCCGAAAATCCATCGGTCAGCAGGTGGCTCAGCGTCATCGACGTTTCAAGTTTGTCGGGTTCGATCGGTCTGTCTGAGGCAAAGCTTGCGGATTTTGTGGCGAACTCCGTAGGCCGTGGCGGACGTGGCACTGCCCTGACGGCACGAAATCGCTTACATACCGGGGCGATCAGGATCTTTTTGCCTATGCAATGGGCATCCGCGCCTGCAGGTTGCTGGGCAAAGCCTCTGAAGACACGATATAATTGTTTCAGCCTACGCTCTTGTGAAAAAATTGTCACATGACAGCGATAGGTGACTTGTCTGACCCGCTCATGCGCCCTTAACCTCTGCCAATAAACCGCGACTCCGTTCCGGTCTATCGGGCAGGCGGGACGGAAGGGAAAGCGGGACAGAAATGATCAACCGGGAGAGACTCCAATGATGACAAAGAAAATGCTGGGGCTGACGACCAGCCTTGCGATGCTGATGACGGCACCGCTGGCATCGGCACAGTCGATGGCCGAGCTCGAAGCCGCCGCGAAAGCCGAAGGCATGCTGACCACCATCGCCCTGCCGCATTCCTGGTGTGGCTATGGCGACGTGATCGCCGGGTTCAAGGCAAAGTACCCCGAAATCACCGTGAACGAGCTGAACCCGGATGCCGGTTCGGCAGATGAGATTGAGGCCGTGAAGGCCAACATGAACAACAAGGGCCCGCAAGCGCCAGACGTGCTGGACATCGGTTTGTCGTTCGGCCCGGCGGCTCAGGCGGAAAACCTGTTGCAGCCGTACAAGGTCTCGACCTGGGACACGATCCCCGACGATGCCAAGGATGCGGATGGCCATTGGTATGGCGACTACTACGGCGTGATGTCCTTTGCCGTAAACACCGATCTGGTGCCGAACCCGCCAATGTCCTTTGCTGATCTGCTGAAGCCGGAATACATTGGCCAGGTGGCTCTGGCGGGTGACCCGCGCGCTTCGAACCAGGCCATTCTGGGCGTGCTGGCGGCTGGCATGGCACGCGGTGCCGAGCCGGGTGCAGCCGCTGCCGAGGCGGGCCTCGCCTTCTTCAAGGAACTGAACGACGCGGGCAATTTCGTGCCGGTGATCGGCAAGGCCGGCACTCTGGCCCAAGGCACGACGCCCATCGTCATCCAGTGGGACTACAACGCGCTGTCCACCCGCGACTCGTTGGCCGGCAACCCGCCGGTCGAAGTGATCGTGCCATCGGACGTGACGCTGGCCGGTGTCTATGTGCAGGCGATCTCGGCCTATGCGCCACAGCCGAATGCCGCGAAACTGTGGATGGAGTACCTCTACAGCGACGAAGGCCAACTGGGCTGGCTGGCAGGCTACTGCCACCCGATCCGCTTCAACGATCTGGTCGCACGTGGCGTTGTGCCGCAAGAGCTGATGGATGCCCTGCCGCCAGCAGACGCCTATGAGCGCGCAGTGTTCCCATCGATTGACGCTGTCAATGCCAATGCCGCCGCCGTCAAGGCCGGCTGGGATAGCGTTGTCGGCGCAAACGTCGTCGAATAAGCGAGCCTGACAGCCCAGGTCCGGCCCCCGTCATGGGGCCGGACCGATCTCCCTGATCCGGCACCGACGGGTGCCGCCTGCGAAAGCACCGCACCGCATGGCCAAGCCTGTGATCCTGAGCCAACATCTGCCCCTGCGCTGGCTGGGCGTGCTGCCGTTCTTTGCGTTTGCCTTTTTGTTCCTGATCTTGCCGACGCTGTATATCGTCATTGGCGCGTTCCGCACCCCGCAAGGCGGCTTTACCTTTGATAACATCATCGGGCTGAACACGCCGACAATCCTGAATGCCTATTGGCTCTCGATCAAGATCAGCTTCTGGTCGGCCCTGCTGGGCTGCGTGATCGGCTTTGCCATGGCGGCGGCGATCACCGTGGGCAATACAGCAAAGGGCCTGCGCAACCCGCTGATGACCTTCTCTGGTGTTGCTTCGAACTTTGCCGGTGTGCCGCTGGCCTTTGCCTTCATCGCCACCGTGGGCCCGGCCGGGATCATCACCCTGTACCTGCGCACGGAATTCGGCATCAACCTGCGCGCCTATGGCTGGAACCTGCTGTCGGCCTGGGGGCTGATCGTGACCTACCTGTTTTTCCAGATTCCGCTGATGATCCTGATCATCACCCCCGCGCTGGACGGCCTGAAGCGCGAATGGCGCGAGGCGGCCGCGATTCTCGGGGCCACGGGGCCGCAATATTGGCGGATGATCGGCTTTCCGATCCTGCTGCCGTCAATTCTGGGCACCATGGCGTTGCTGTTTGCCAATGCCTTCGGCGCGGTGGCCACGGCGATCGCCCTGACCGGGCCTCAGCTGAACATCGCGCCGATCCTTTTGTTCTCGCAGATCCGGGGCGACGTTCTGGGCAACCCCAATCTGGGCTATGCGCTGGCCTTCGGGATGATCGTCATCACCGGGCTGGCAAATGCGGTTTATATCTGGCTGCGTGCGCGGTCTGAACGGTGGCTGAAATGAGCCGAATTTTCGCCTGGGGTGCGCTGCTTACCGGCATCACCTTCTTCCTCCTACCGCTGTACGGGATGACCGATTTTTCGCTCCGCATGCGGCGGGGAGTTTATTCGCTCGACGCTTACCGCGCTGTTCTGGCCGACCCGCAGTTTCAGGCGACCTTCGGCTATTCAGTGATAATGGCGCTGTTCACCATCGCCTTTGGCATCCTTCTGGTCGTGCCCACCGCCTATTGGGTGCGGCTGAAAATGCCGGAGCTCCGCCCCGTGGTGGAGTTCATCACGCTGTTGCCGCTGGTGATCCCCGCCATCGTCATCGTGTTCGGCTATATCCGGCTTTACAACACCTCCAGCTGGCTGCCACTGACCGGCTCGGCCATGGGCACCAACATTCTGCTGATGTTCGGCTATGCCACGCTTGCGCTGCCCTATATGTACCGCGCGGTTGATACCGGGCTTCGCACCATTGACGTGGGCACGCTGACCGAGGCGGCGCAAAGCCTTGGCGCGGGATGGGGCACCATCCTATCACGCATTATCCTGCCGAATGTGCTGGGCGCTGTGCTCTCGGGGGCATTTCTGACCTTTGCCATCGTCATCGGCGAATTCACCATGGCGGCCTTGCTGAACCGGCCGGCCTTTGGCCCCTACATGCAGATCCTTGGCGCGAACCGCGCTTACGAGCCCTCCGCGCTTGCCGTGATCGCCTTTGCCATCACCTGGGCCTGCATGGGTCTGATCCAGCTTGTCACCCGGTTTTCCAAACACGAAAGGGCGAAAGCCTGATGTCTTTTCTGACCCTGACCCATCTTGAGAAAACCTTTGGCCAGAACCGTGTTGTCAAGGACTTCAGCCTAGACATCGACCGCGGCGAATTCATTTCGCTGCTCGGCCCCTCCGGCTGCGGCAAGACCACGGTGCTGCGCATGATTGCCGGGTTCGAGCAGCCCACGGCGGGCGGCATCACCATTGACGGCAAGGATGTCACCGCTCTGGCCGCTAATTCGCGCAACATCGGGATGATGTTTCAGGCCTATGCACTGTTTCCCAACATGACCGTGGCAGATAACGTCGCCTTTGGACTGAAGGTGAAAGGCGCACCCAAAGCGGAACGTGAGGCGCGGGTGGCCGAGATGCTGGCGCTGATCGGGCTGGCCGATCTGGGCGGGCGCTATCCGTTCCAGCTGTCGGGCGGCCAGCAACAGCGGGTGGCTCTGGCCCGGGCGCTTGCACCGCGCCCGTCGGTGCTGCTGCTGGACGAGCCGTTGTCAGCGCTGGATGCCAAAGTACGGGTGTCGTTGCGCAACCAGATCCGGCAGATCCAGCAGGATCTGGGGATCACCACCATCTTCGTGACCCATGATCAGGAAGAGGCGATGAGCATTTCCGACCGGATCGTTGTGATGAACGGCGGCGTGGCCGATCAGGTTGGCGCGCCGTTTGAGATTTACAACCGGCCGACCACCAAATTCGTGGCCAATTTCGTCGGCACCCTGAACACCTTCGAGGTCGAGGTGGCCGATGCGGCATCAGGCCGGGTGATGCTGGCCGGTCAGGGCCTGACCCTGCCGAATGCGCCGCTGGCGGCACGGACGGGCGAAAAGCTGTCGGTAGCGCTGCGCCCCGAGGCTTTGCGTCTGGGCCGCCTGCCCGATGCCGAGGCGCTGCTGACCGCGCAGGTGACCGATGTGCATTTCATGGGGTCGGTGATCCGGGTGAAAGCCGATCTGGCGGGCGCTGCCGTGTCGCTGGATACCTTCAACCGCCCCGATACTCCGCCGCCCGTGGTGGGCAGCGCAGTAGAGGTCAGCCTGTCTGGCCGCGATTTCATTCTGCTGCAGGCATAAGCTGGGGCGGCAGCGCCGCCGCCCCCATCGCTTACAGGCAGGCGTCAAACAGCGCGCGGGTGTTTTCCCGCGTCATCGCAACCGGGTTGCCGCCGCAAGACGGGTCTTCCAGCGCCATGTCGGTCAGCATGTCCAGATCCGCCGCCTTCACGCCCATGGCGGTCAGGTTGGCCGGAATGCCCAGCGTTTCGCGCAGGTCCATGATGGCGGCGCGGAAGCCAACAAACCCGCCCGCAATGCCCAGGTAGGCTGCGGCCGCAGTGATCCGGTCCTCAATCTCAGCCCGGTTGAAATCCAGCACCATCGGCATCACCACCGCATTGGTGGTACCGTGATGTGTGCCGTAAACTGCGCCCACCGGGTGTGACAGGCTGTGAATGGCACCAAGCCCCTTCTGGAATGCCACCGCGCCCATGGCCGCCGCAGACATCATATGGCTGCGCGCCATCAGGTTGGTCGGGTCTTTGTAGACCAAGGGCAGGTTCTCAAACACCAGCCGCATGCCCTCCAGCGCGATGCCTTGCGACATCGGGTGGTAGAACGGGCTGCAATAGGCCTCAAGGCAATGGGCCAGTGCGTCCATCCCAGTGCCAGCGGTAATGAATTTCGGCATCCCCACGGTCAGCGCCGGATCGCACAGGGTGACAGCGGGCATCAGTTTGGGATGGAAGATGATCTTTTTCTTGTGGGTTTCCGAGTTGGTCAGAACGCCCGCGCGCCCCACCTCGGACCCGGTGCCGGCAGTGGTGGGTACGGCAAGAATAGGGGCAATCTTTTCGCCATCGGCGCGGGTGTACCAGTCGTCGATATCTTCCAGATCCCAGACCGACAGGTCTTTGCGCTGATGTGCCATCAGCGCAATCATCTTGCCCAGATCCAGCGCCGAGCCGCCGCCAAAGCAGATCACCCCATCATGACCGCCCGCCAGATAGACGGCGATGCCGTCGGCCATGTTGTTCTCGTTCGGGTTAGGGTCGACTTCGGAAAACACCGCGCGACCCAGACCGGCGGCGTCAAGCACCGCCAGTGCCTCTGCCGTGATCGGCAGGCTGGCCAGTGCCTTGTCGGTCACCAATAGCGGCTTCATCAAGCCGATGCTTTTTGCATGATCGGCCAGTTCGGAAATCCGGCCAACGCCGAATTTGATGGCGGTCGGATAGGACCAGTTGCGGGAAGGCACGCCGTGCGACATGAGGTCAAGCTTTCTTGAGGTGATAGGATTTTGGGCGGGTTACCGAATGGAACCCCAGATAAGACAACGAGCTGCCGCGCCCGGTGTTCTTGCAGCCGGTCCAGCACAGGGCGGGGTCAAGGTAATCGGCGCGGTTCATGAACACGGTGCCGGTCTCGATCTGCGCGCCGATGGCGGCGGCGGTGTCGTAGTCTTCGGTCCAGATACTGGCGGTCAGACCGTATTGGCTGTCGTTCATCAGGGCGATGGCTTCGGCATCGTCCTTGACCTTCATGATGCCGACGACGGGCCCAAAGGATTCCTCGGTCATCACCCGCATCGAATGATCCACATTCACCAGCACCTGCGGCGCAAGGTAGGCGCCACCATCATCGGCCGGGAAGTTTGCCGCGTCGATCAGCGGCTTGGCCCCGGCGGTAATGGCTTCGGCGATCTGGTCGCGCACCACACGCGCAAAGCGCGCATGCGCCATCGGCCCCATCGTGCTGTCAGCCTCAAACGGGTTGCCCAGTTTCAGAGTGTTGGTCCATGCAACGGCTTTTTCCACAAAGGCATCGTAGAGGGACTCGTGCACATAAATCCGCTCTATTCCGCAGCAGCACTGGCCTGCGTTGAACAGCGCGCCATCCATCAGCGTATCCACTGCCGCATCCAGATTGGCATCGGCCCGGACATAGCCCGGGTCCTTGCCGCCCAATTCCAGCCCCAAGGGCGTGAAGGTGCCCGCCGCCGCACGTTCCATCGCCTGCCCGCCCGCGACCGAACCGGTGAAGTTGACGAAATCAAAGGAACGCGCCTTGATCAGAGCTTCGGTCGAGGCATGATCAAGCACGATGTTCTGGAACACGTCCTCGGGAATGCCAGCGGCGTGGAACGCCTCTGCCAGCCGTTCGCCCACGAGCAGGGTCTGGCTGGCATGCTTCAGCACCACGGTATTCCCGGCAATCAGCGCAGGAACGAGGGTGTTGATCGTGGTCAGGTAGGGATAATTCCACGGCGCGATGATGAACACCACACCCAGAGCCTCGCGCGCGAGATAACGGCGGAAGGTGTCGCCATCCTCGACCATCTTTGGCGCAAGGGTTTCCGCCGCAATTTCGGCCATATAGTCGGTGCGGGCATTCACCCCGCCGAATTCACCGCCGAAACGGGTCGGGCGACCCATCTGCCATGCCAGTTCCTCGACGATCACGTCCTTCATTTCGTTCAACCGGATGACGCCCGCCTTGACCAGCGCGATACGTTCTTCCAGTGGCCTTGCAGCCCAGGCTTTTTGGGCCGCGCGCGCGCGGGCAACGGCGGCTTGCGCAGCGTCAGGTGAAAGCGGTGTGCGCTCGGCATAGACCCGGCCATCGACCGGGGAAATCAATTGGATGGGCTTCATCATCGCGTCCTCGTAGGGCGGGGTTCACCCCGCCTCTGTTGCAAGGGAATGGCGGGGTGAACCCCGCCCTACCTCAGTGTGTTCAGGCCCGCTCCAGCAGGCGCTGCAATTCGAAATCTGTCACCACACGGTCCGTTTCGGCAATCTCCCACCGGGCTGCGTGGGTGTAGTGGTCCACCACGTCATCGCCAAAAGCCGCACGCAGCATGGCCGAATCCTCCAGCAGATCCGCCGCCTCACGCAGGTTGTGTGGAATCTCCCGCAGACCCTTGGTGGTATACATGTCGCCCTTCATCTCAGGCTCCAGCTCCATCTTCCCCTCAATCCCTGCCAGACCGGCGGCCAGCAGCGCGGCACAGGCGAGGTAGGGGTTCACGTCGCTGCCGGGGATGCGGCACTCGACGCGCACGGCCTTGGTATGCGCGCCGCAAACGCGGAAGCCTGCTGTGCGATTGTCCGCGCTCCACACCGCTTTGGTGGGGGCGAACATGCCGATGGTGAAACGCTTGTAGCTGTTGACATAGGGCGCAAGGAAAGCAGTAATCTCCTGCGCATGGGCCAACTGACCGGCGACAAACTGCTTCATCGTCTCCGACATGCCATTGGCGTCATCGTGATCGTAGAACACCGGCTTGCCGTCTTTGGTCCAAAGGCTTTGGTGCACATGGGACGATGACCCCGCCTTGCGGTGGTCATACTTGGCCATGAAGGTCACCGATTTGCCCTTGGCATGGGCAATATCCTTTACCGCCTGCTTGACGACGATGTGGTTGTCGGCGGTATCCAGCGCGTCGGAATAGCGGTAATTCACCTCATGCTGGCCCGCGTCCGCCTCGCCCTTGGTGTTTTCCACGGGGATGCCCGCCGCATAGAGGCCATTGCGCACGTCGCGCATCATTCCCTCTTCCTTGGTGGTCTGGAAGATGTGGTAATCCTCGTTATAGCCCGAGATCGGTTTCAGCCGCGACAGACCGCCATCGCGCAAATCGTCATAGGCGTTCTCGAAGATGTAGAATTCCAGTTCGGTCGCCATCATCGGCTCGTACCCCATGGTACGGGCGCGGGCGACCTGACGTTTCAGGATGGCGCGGGGGCTGACGGTAATGTCGTGGGTGCCGGAGTGGTCCATAAGGTCAGCCAGCACCAGTGCAGTACCGGGCAACCATGGCAGCACACGCATGGTGTCCAGATCCGGCTTCATCATGTAGTCGCCGTAGCCCTGCTCCCACCCGGCGGATTTGTAGCCGGGAACGGTTGTCATCTCCATGTCGACGGCCAGCAGGTAGTTGCAGCAATGGGTTTCCTTGTATCCACCATCAAGGAAGAATGCCGCGTGAAAGCGTTTGCCCATCAGACGCCCCTGCATGTCGACAGCGGCGACCAGAACCGTGTCAACAGTGCCTGCGTCGACCAATTCGCGCAAAGCGTCCAGCGTAAGATTGCCCGGCATTGTCCCATCCCCATCGGTCAGTTTTTTGATCATATTCTTGCAAAGACGGGGGCGCAACGGCTGCGCCCCCTCCAGTTTCGCACGCGCAACAATCAGCCGTAGCGATACGGACGGCCGGCCTTTTTCTGTACCTCGTTGTATTCCTTGAAGATCGCCACAACCTTGGCCTTCACCTCGGATTCGGCGGCGATTTCATCCCAGAACGTCACTGCGGCGGCTTCGACCGTGGCCCATTCCTCATCGGGAATCGTGGTCAGCTGCAGCTTGCCGCCGTTCAGGCGCAGGTCGGCCTCACCCGCCCAGTACCAGTGCTGGCGGTAATAGTGTGACTGCTCGAAACAGGTGGCCAGCATTTCCTGCAAGTGCGGCGGCAGGGCATTCCATTTGTCCATATTGGCAAAGAAGTGACCAATCCACGCGCCCGAGATATTGTTGGTCAGGAAGTAGTTGGTCACGTTCGACCAGCCCACGGTGTAAACCTCGGTGATGCCGGACCACGCGATGCCGTCCAGCTCGCCCGTTTGTACCGCAACTTCGATGTCTTCCCATGGCAGGGTCACCGGCACAACGCCGAACTGGGTCAGAAAGCGGCCAGCGGTCGGGAAGGTGAAGATGCGCTTGCCCTGAAGGTCGGCCAGAGAGTTGATAGGATCCTTGGTCGAGAAATGGCACGGGTCCCATGCCCCCGCCGAGATGTGCTTGACGCCGACCTTGGCGTATTCCTCTTCCCAGATGGCTTTCAACCCGTATTTGTTGAACAACGCGGGCACATCGAGGCTGTAGCGCAGCGCCATCGGGAAATAGCCGCCGAACACGGTCACTTCGGTGGGCGAAGCCATGGAATCGTCATCCGATTGCACGCAGTCAATGGTGCCGCGCTGCATGGCCTGAAAAAGCTCGCCAGTGGGGACAAGCTGGTCGGCGTAGAACAGCTCAATTTCCATCTGGCCGACGGCCATGCGGTTGAAGGCGTCGATGGCGGGTTTCACCACCTCTTCGCCCAAAGCGGCCCCGGCATAGGTCTGCATGCGCCATTTGATCACGTCCTGCGCGCGGGTGACGGCGGGCGTGGCAAGGGTTGCCGCCCCTGCGCCCACGGCGAGGGTGGCGGATTTGGTCAGGAAGGAACGTCTGGATGTTGTCATCGGTGTTACCTCTTGTTGGTGGATGGGGCGGGTGCGGTTAGGTCCGCACCTCAGTTTCGATAGATCAGATGCGGCAGCCAAAGGGCGATCTGCGGAAAGGCCATGATCAGACCAAGTGTCACGATCATCACCCCGACAAACGGCGTGACCGAGCGGTAGATGTCGCCCATGGTGATTTCCTTTGGCGCGAAGGCCCGCATCAGGAACAGATTATACCCAAAAGGCGGCGTCAGGTAAGCAATCTGGCAGGTGATGGTATAAAGCACGCCATACCAGATCAGCACATCCTGACGCGGCAGGCCAAGGTCCAGCGTGGCCACCAGCGGCACATACAGCGGGGCCACGATGACCAACATCGCCGTGTCATCCAGAAACATTCCCATCAGCAGGAACGACAATTGCATCAGGATGAGGATGGTCCACGGCCCCATGTGCAGCCGGTCGACAAACAGCGCCTCCACCGCCTTGACTGCGCCCAGGCCATCGAACACCGCACCAAAGGACAGGGCGGCCAGGATCACCCACATGAACATGCAGGTGATGCCAAGTGTGTTGCGGGTGGCAACCTCGAACACCTGACGCGTGAAGGTGCCCTTGATCACGGCACCGATCACGGTAGCGGCCACCCCGATCACGCTGCTTTCAACAAGACTGGTCCAGCCATAGATGAACGGCAGCATCATCGCGCCAAAGATGATGAAGGGCAAAAGCCCCGCCCGCAGGCTGCGAAGCTTTTCGGCCAACGTGATCTGCGCGCGGTCTTCCACGCTCAGCGCAGGGCCAAGGTGCGGCTGAAAGCGGCAGCGCAGGGTGATGTACAGAATGAACATCGACGCCATCAGCAGGCCCGGCATCAGCCCCGCCAGCCACAGTTCCGACACCGGCGCACGGGCGATCATGGCATACAGCACCAGCACCACCGAGGGCGGGATCAGAATACCAAGGCTCGACCCGGCCTGAATAACGCCGGTCACCATGCGTTTGTCATAGCCACGCTTGAGCAGTTCCGGCAGCGCAATGGTGGAACCAATCGCCATGCCCGCCACCGACAGCCCGTTCATCGCGGATATCAGCACCATCAGCAGGATGGTTCCCACCGCCAGCCCGCCCCGCACCCGGCCGAACCACAGATAGAACATGCGGTACAGATCATCGGCCAGCCGCGATTCCGACATCACATAGCCCATGAACACAAACATCGGCAGGCTCAGCAGCGGATACCAGCGCATCAGCTTCATGGTGGCGGAAAAGCCCATCTGCTCGCCACCCTGCCCCCACAGCGCGATGGCCGCCACCACGGCGACAAAGCCGATGATCCCGAACACCCGCTGCCCTGTCATCATCATCAGCAGCATGGTCGAAAACATCAGGGCGGCAATCATCTCATAGGGCATCAGATGGTTTCCCCACGGATGGTGGCCACGTCATGGATCAGCGCGGCAAGAGCCTGCAGCAGCATAAGGGCAAAGCCGATGCACAGGATCACCTTGATCGGCCACAGATAGGGGCGCCATGCGGTCGGACTGCGTTCGTTGTACTGCAACGAATACATCGTCGAATCGACCGCGCCCCACAGCATGACGCCAAGGTAGAAGATCAGCGCCAGCACGGTGATCGCATCCCACCACGCCTGTCGCACTGGCGTTTGCTTGGCGTAAAACAGATCCATCCGCACATGGCTACCCATCTGCATGGCGTATGGCCCGCCCAGAACGAAATAGGCCACCATCACAAACTGCGCCATTTCCAGCGTCCAAAGCGACGGCG
Source organism: Pseudotabrizicola sediminis (assembly GCF_004745575.1). Classification (GTDB taxonomy): domain Bacteria; phylum Pseudomonadota; class Alphaproteobacteria; order Rhodobacterales; family Rhodobacteraceae; genus Pseudotabrizicola; species Pseudotabrizicola sediminis. The sequence continues at coordinate 182,700 of NZ_RPEM01000004.1, forward strand.
CGCCGGATGCCTTGCTGATCGTGGACCACATCAGAATGCCCATCAGTACGAACAACAGATACATCGCCATCCGGCCCACACCGTAATTCAGCCGGTCAACCAGCCGCACAAAGGCCAGAGCGAAACGTGGCATCGCTTAACCCTCCGCCATGGTGGCAAGTGCCTTTTGCAGCACCGGAGCCAGCTGGCTCGCCATCACCTCCACCTGCTGGGGCGTGGCAATCAGGTCATTGCGGATTTCCAGCATCGCATTGGCCAGCCCGTAAGGTGTGGCTTGCAAACGCAGGGTATGGGTCACGCCATCGGCGGCGGAATAGGGTTCATTCAGAGCACAGGCCAGACCGGTCATCGCCTGTGCCGCCGCCACAATCGCCCACGCCAGACGGGCATCGGCATCATGGATCACGCCAAACTCCACCGCGCGGGGCTGGCCATGGTAGACCGGGGTAAAGGAATGAACGGTGACCAGAACAGTCGCCTGCCCAAGGGCCAGCCGCCGCACAATCTCTGCATGCAAGCCTGTGTGAAACGGCAGATAGAGCGCCTCTGCCCGGTGCAGGCGGTCCTGCGCGGTCAGGCCCTTATTTCCGGGAATGTCATGCACCTCGGACCGGGCGGCCATGGCATCGGCACGGTCCGGGCCACGGTTCAGATCATAAATCAGCCGGCTGGCGGGGGCGTGCACCAGCGCAGCATCCAGCCTCGTAGCAAGGGCCCGTGACAGATCAAGCGCGCCGGGGTCCCACGCCACATGCGCACGGGTTTGTGTGTCGGTCAGGCCGAGGCATCCCCATGGCGCGGGAAAAGCGTTGCTTGCGTGTTCGCACACCAGCAGAATGGCCCCTGCGGCATCACGGTTTTCTACACGTGCTACAAAATCTGTCTGGGTGGACTGCAGGCTCATCAGTGACTCGGGGCCCCTCTTGTTGCCGTCAGGGTTCCTGATCCGATACGGTTCTGTCAAGAATTTTTCTTCTGCACAATTTCTGTTACAATCATTTCGGAAACCTAGCAGAGTGATTTGCAATCAACACTGTCACCCGCGCAAAGCGGGGCACAAAACTGGTAGGAAAGGCACGGATATGGACCTTCCCCTTGGCGTCGAAGACAGGATGCGCGCGGCGCTGCCCGATCTGACGCGCGCGGAACGCCAGGTGGCAACCCATATCCTGCGCCAGTATCCGGTGGCAGCGCTTGGTTCGATCACTGCTTTGGCCAAGGCGGCAGAAGTTTCCACCCCCACCGTGGTGCGCCTGTGCCAGAAGCTGGGCTATCGCGGCTACCCCGACTACCAATCTGCCCTGCGCAGCGAGGTGGGGGCGATGCTAGAATCGCCGCTGGTCAAGCACGACCGCTGGGCCGGGGGTGCGCCCGACACCCACATCCTGAACCGCTTTGCCGATGCGGTGGTCGCAAACCTGCAGGCCACGCTCAGCCAGATAAACCATGATGACTTTGATGCGGTGGCCAACCTGCTGGCCGACCCGTCGCGCCGGATCTTTGCCATGGGCGGGCGCATCACGCATGCCCATGCCGATTACCTTGTCTCGCTGATGAAGGTGGTCCGGCCCGAGGTGACACTTCTGTCGGACATGTCAAACACCTGGCCCCCCGCCCTACTGGACATGAAGCCGGGGGATGTTCTGGTGGCCTTCGACATCCGGCGCTATGAAAACTCGGTCCTGCAACTGGTGGAACTGGCGGTGGAACAGGGGGCCGAGGTGGTGGTAATCACCGACCGCTGGGTCAGCCCCGCCGCCGCCCACGCCCGACACGCCCTGACCGCGCATATCGAGGCCCCCTCGGCATGGGATTCCACCGTGTCGATTCTGGTACTGGTCGAAACGCTGCTGGCCGGTGTGCAAAGCCGGACATGGGGCGAAACCGAAGGCCGGATGAAGCGGCTGGAAACGCTGTATGACCGGTCACGGTTCTTCCGGCGTTACCGCTGATGAACCCGTGGCGCGCAGACGCCACGGGCTTTTGGCTTCAGTGCCCCATGGCGGAATGATCAGCGCCATCTGACGGATCGACGCTGAACTCCACCTCGACCCGGCCCGCATGTTCAAAGATCAGCGTGGCAGGCACCATCCGACCTTCAGTCATTGGCTCGGTCAGGCCCATGAGCATGATGTGCATGCCGCCACGCTCCAGCAGAATGGTCTCGCCTGCGGGGATGTCGATGGCATCGACATGCATCATCCGGGCCACGCCATCGGCGCTGTGTTCGGTGGTGTGCATCTCGGAGTGGTGGACCGAGGGCACTTCGATGCCGATCAGGCGGTCCGCAGTCGTGCCCGCATTTGCGATGCCCATATAGCCCGCCGCCGATTTGGCCGAAGGTGCCGGGGCAAGGATATTGGGATGGATGATTTCCAGATCACCGGCGGTGACGCCATGCGCCTGTGCGCCGGTTGCCAGGGCAAGCGCTGCACAAGCTGCCAGAAGCAGGGTTTTGGGGCGGGTCAGAGAGAAACGAAAATTCATGATGTTTGCCTTTTGGCGTAAGCGCGGCACCTTGCCGGCTGTCAGGACTGGATGGAATTCAGACAGACAGGATCAGGCCAGAGGCGGCGCACGCGGCGCGCGGGCAGGGTCATGAACGGAAGCCACGGTTTTCCGTTCGCGCGGGGCAAACACGGCCGCAACCACCCGCACATCCGCCGGGCGCAGCACACAAGCGACCCCCGGGATCAGCACCGGCCCGGGCGGCGTGCAGGCAAGACAAGGCGCAGCCGATGCCGCCTGCCCGGAACCGGACGGGGCGCAAAGATCGGCGATGGCGAAGCCGGACAGCAGAAACGCCTCAACCTGCGCATCCTGCTGCATCGGCGCGCGATGACCCAAGCCAGCACCTGCAAGACTGATCGCCAGAAAAGCGATCAGAGCAATGCACCGCAGCCGTGTGATCAAGGACGCAACCATGCGAAATCAGATGCCGCAGTTCGCACCGAAACACAACGGGTCACTCTGTCGCCATCGACAGCACAAGAAGCGTCCCGCGCCCCTGCCGCCGGGGCAGCGCTTGTCACACAGGACAGCGCATCAGACCAGATACCGCGCAAACCAGTCCAATGTACGGTCCCAGGCCAGCTTGGCCGCCGCTTCATCATAGCGCGGGGTCGAATCGTTGTGGAACCCATGGTTCGCCCCCGGATAGATATGCGCCTCATAGGTCTTTCCGGCCTGCTGCAAGGCGGCTTCATAGGCCGGCCAGCCCTCATTGATGCGCGTGTCAAGTTCGGCAAAATGCAGCAGGATCGGCGCAGTGATCTTTGGCGCATCTTCCGCCGCAGCCTGACGCCCGTAAAACGGAACAGCGCAGGCCAGTTCCGGATAGGCGACCGCTGCGGCATTCGCGACACCGCCGCCATAGCAGAACCCGGTGATCCCGACCTTGCCGGTCGTCGCGTCATGAGTCATCAGAAAATCGATGGCCGCGAAAAAGTCGTTCATCAGCTTTTCCGGATCGACTTGGGCCTGCAATTCACGCCCCTTTTCATCATTTCCGGGGTAGCCGCCGACCGATGACAACCCGTCCGGGGCCAGTGCGATGTATCCGGCTTTGGCCACACGGCGGGCCACATCCTCGATGTAAGGGTTCAGACCCCGGTTTTCATGGACCACGACCACCGCAGCCACCTTACCGGTCGCCGCCACAGGCCGCACCAGATAGCCGCGCACCTCGCCATGGCCATTGGGCGAAGGATAGGTGATGTAATCGGCGACGATGTCCGGGTCGGTAAAGGCAACCTGCTGGGCCAGCGCATAGTTGGGCGAGATCGCCGACAGCAGCGCCATTGCAGTTACGCCACCGACGGTGAAGCGCCCTGCCCGATCCAGAAACTCACGCTTCGTGATCTTGCCATGGGCGTAGAAATCGTAAAGCTCCAGCAGATCAGGGTGAAAATCCTTGGCCGTTAATCTGGTCATGCCGGTCTCCAATTTGATCATTGCTTCTACAAAAGTAGGCCGGAACCGCGCCCAGACCATGCTCACAAATGCGAGAGGGGCCCGCCTTTCGGCAAGCCCCCCTGTTTACCACGTGCGCATTTCTAAAGACCGGGCTTACCAGCGCCGCTCGAACCGGCGGCGCAAGAGGATCGCCGCGACATTCATGACCACAAGGAAAGCCAGAAGCACGATGATCGCACCGGATGACCGCTCGATGAAGGCCGGATCGAGGACACCGCCCTCCAATGCGCTGGCCGGATAGTTGGTCACGAAGGCGACCATGCCGATCAGCAGCAACGGACCCGTTTCTCCAAGCGCCGAGGCAAGACCGAGGATCGTCCCGGTCAGGATGCCGGGCGCGGCCAAAGGCAGGACATGGTGGAACACCATCTGCATCTTGGAAGCACCGACACCGAGTGCGGCGTCGCGGATCGAAGGCGGTACGGCCCGAATGGCGGACCGTGTCGCGATGATGATCGTCGGCAATGTCATCAGCGTGAGGACAAGTGCCCCCACCAATGGGGCTGACGAAGGCAATCCGGCAAAGTTGATGAAGACCGCAAGGCCCAGGATGCCGTAAACAATTGACGGCACGGCCGCCAGGTTCGAAATATTCACCTCGACGAGGTCGGTGAACCAGTTCTTTGCCGCGAACTCTTCAAGATAGATCGAGGCACCCACTCCAAGAGGCAAGGTGAATATGAACACCAGAAACATCATGTAGAGAGTGCCCAGAAGCGCCACTCCCAGTCCTGCAGCCTCGGAACGCAGGTCTGATGCGTCCGGCGCAGTGATGAAGCGCCAGTTGAAGCGGGTTTCCATAATTCAGGCGTCGACCATCGCGTCGGCCAAATCCAGCTGAAGAACCGTCACGTTCGAGTCCCGCGCCGCAATGTCACGGTCCACGCGCCCCTTCAGATACCCGTCGATCCGACCCGTGGCGAGGGCCACGAAGGTGATGGTCTGGCCGACCAACGATGGATCCGCCAGAACCATATCGCGCAGGCGTGCCGGAGCAACCTTGGAGATCATGTCGGCGATTTCTTTTTCGGAGCTGCCATCGACCGAAATGTTCCGGTCGGTCATGTACTGCACCAGCGAGGCTCCAAGGACGCGCCCGTATCCGACCGTCGTAACCTTTGACATCTCGGCGAGATCACGATTGCCGGACTTGTCAACGACAGTCGCGTCGATGGTGACCGGGAAGGTGATCTTTGCCTGAACAAAGGCCGATGAACCGTCGCGAAAGATCGTGAACAGCATGATCGCAAGGGTGGTTAGCGCGATACTTACCGCGATAAGCCCGTAAATGCGAAACCGCTTTTCAGCTGCGTTGCGGCGCCGGGTGCGAGGGGTATCCGCCATAAGAGAGCTTGTGGTCCGCATCGGAGGCACACCGCTGTCGGGGGATTGAGATATGTCGGTCATTAGTCGTACTGCTCCCGGTATTTGCGCACGAACCACAGGGCGAAGATGTTCAGCCCCAGCGTCAAGAAAAACAGCGTGATGCCAAGCGCAAAGGCGACGAGCGTTTCGGGCGAGTCAAAGGCAAGGTCACCCGTCAACTGGCTGACGATCTTGACAGTGATGGTCGTCATTGCTTCGAACGGGTTCAGCCCCAGCTTGGCGGCCGCCCCTGCCCCCATGACCACAATCATCGTCTCGCCGATGGCACGACTTGCAGCCAGCAGCACCGCGCCGACAATCCCCGGCAAAGCGGCGGGCAACACAACCTGACGGATCGTTTCAGATTGGGTCGCGCCAAGACCATAAGACCCTTCGCGCAGGGAATTGGGCACCGAGTTGATGATGTCATCCGCCAAGGACGAGATGAACGGCGTGTTCAATATTCCGATGACCAGACCGGCCGTCATCACGGACGAGCCGGAATTGCCAAGCCCCGTCGGCACGGCGATAAAGTCGCGCAAGAACGGGCCAACCGTCACGAGGGCAAAGAGGCCGAAGACAACCGTCGGGATGCCGGCGATCACCTCGATCAGCGGCTTGATCACGTTGCGCACGCGCTGGGGTGCATATTCGGCAGTGTAGATTGCCGTGAACAGGCCAAGCGGCACTGACACCAGCATCGAGACAAAGCTGATGTAAAGCGTACCCCAGAGCAAGGGCAACAGGCCAAGGTCAGACCCGCCGCGGAACTGCGGGTTCCAGACAGTGCCGAAGTAGAACTGCGAAATCGGGTATTGACTGAAAAACCGGATCGACTCTGACAGCAGCGACAAGACGATGCCAACGGTTGTCAGAATGGCAACCGTGGCCGCTGCCATGAACACCCACAGGATGAACTGCTCAGTCACATTACGGGCGCGGAAGTCGCGCGTGGTGCGCATGATTGCGAACGCGAAACCGGCAAGCGCAGCGAGGATGACCGTGATGCTCATCGCGACGGCACCATAGGTTTGCGCGATACGATAAGACTTGGCGGCTTCAAAAACCTCGGCATTGATGTCACTGCCCAGAGCGACACCGACCTGAGCAAGTCGTCCGCGGACATCGGTCACGTCTGCACGCAGCTCACTCAGTTTCGCGGCGGTTGCATCAGCGGCGACATCTGGTCCCAGCTGCCCGATGACACGCGCATCGATCATGGGGCCCTGGATCAAAAGCCAGAGGACCATCAACAGAAATGCCGGAACGGCGGTGAAAAGAAAAGCTGCCTGTCCGTAATAGGACGGCAGCGAATGCAGGGCTCGCGCATTTCCACCGGCGCTTTTCAAGGCGCGTGCGCGCGCCACGATGAAGCCAATGACCGAAATGACCAGGACGATCAGGGAAAGAAGGCCGACACTCATGGCAAAACCGCTTTCAGGAAACGCCTGCGGGCGAAAGGACTGAGAGAGCGCGAAATCGCGCTCTCTCGGTTTTTCGGTCGATTACTCGATCGGAGCCATCGGCGTGCCGGCAGCGACCATTGCCTGAGTCGCGGCCAGTTCCGGGTCGGACACCAGGCCATAGGCGGCCAGCGGGCCATCCGGGCCTGCCATGTCATCCGACACGCAGAAGTCAACGTATTCCTGCAGGCCGGGGATCACACCCAGATGCGCCTTCTTGATGTAGAAATACAGTGGGCGCGACACAGGATAGTCACCAGCAGCGATCGACTCGGTGGTCGGGACCACGCCTGCCATGGTGGCAACGCGCAGCTTGTCGGTGTTGTTCTGGTAGAACGTCAGACCAAACACACCGATGCCGTTCTTGTTGGCGTCAACACGGGCCAGAGTTTCGGTGTAGCCGCCGTCGATGTCGACCGACAGGCCGTCGGTGCGCAGCGCCATGCAGCCTTCTTCAGCAGCATCTTCGTCGCCGTTTGCAGCAGCCTTCAGCGCCTCGAACGTGCCGTTGTCTTCGCAACCCTGCAGGATCACCTTTTCATCGAACACTTCACGAGTGCCGTGCTTGGTACCCGGAACGAAAACCAGGATGTCCTGTGCGGGCAGTGCGGGGTTCACATCTGCCCAGGTCTTGGCAGTGTTGTCGACCAGAGCGCCGTCCTTGAGAACCTTGGCAGCCAGCGCAGCATGGATGTCAGCCTGCGTGTAGGCGAATTCCGGGCCAGTGATGTCCGAAGCGAAGACGATGCCACTGCCCTAGCGCGCCAGCGGCCCTAGGTGCGCGCCGTGGTGATCATCCGTTTCTGGTCGGCAGATTGTGCAGTCGTTGCCCTGAATCTTACATTCGGCACGCGGCGGTAAAGGTTTTGCTTGCCCCATCGCGCAACCAACGATCAAATTGATCAAAATATGAGGGAGCGAGTCACTTGACCCAAAAGGTGGCGATCACCGCACAGAACATCATCAAGGCCTTTGGTCAGGGAGCCACCGCGCTGCGGGCACTGGATGATGTATCGGTAGACATCGCGACCGGAGAGTTCTTTACGCTGCTGGGCCCATCGGGCTGTGGGAAGACCACGCTTTTACGGCTGATCGCAGGGTTTGAAATGCCAACGGCAGGCAAGATCCTGATCGACGGTGCCGATGTGACCGAAATGCCGCCCAATCGCCGCCCGGTGAATACGGTCTTCCAGTCATATGCGTTATTCCCGCATCTGACCGTGGCCGAAAACATAGGCTTTGGCCTAAAAATGCAGGGCAGGCCACAGGCCGAGGTCAAGGCGACCACGGCCGAAATGCTGGCACTGGTCAAGCTTGACGCGATGGCCGACCGCAAGACCAGCCAGCTTTCCGGCGGCCAGCAACAGCGCGTGGCGCTTGCGCGGGCCTTGGCCCCCCGGCCAAAGGTGCTGCTGCTGGACGAACCGCTGTCGGCACTGGACCTCAAGCTGCGCAAGGAAATGCAGGTCGAGCTGAAACGCCTGCAGCTTGAAACCGGGATCACCTTTGTGTTTGTCACCCATGATCAGGAAGAAGCCCTGACCATGAGCGACCGGATCGCGGTGATGAGTGCGGGCAAGGTCCAGCAGGTCGGTGCCCCGCGTGACATCTACACCCGCCCGGTCAACCGCTTCGTTGCCAGCTTCATCGGAGAGACCAATTTCCTGCCGGTGACTGCAACGCAGCAAGGCGCGCGGCTGAGCACCGGTGATGTGATTGCCGCTGAAGGGCAGGGCACCGTGCTGATCGTGCGGCCCGAACAGTTGCGCCTTGGCCCGGCAGGGGTCGGGGCCGGCCTTGCCGCTACAGTGACCGGGGTGGTGTATTTCGGCACTGACATTCACGTCAATCTTGCGCTTTCAGACGGCACCAGCCTGACAGCACGCGTCCCCAGCCCGGTGGATGGCGGCGCGGATTTCACCACTGGTCAGCCAGTCGCCGTGACCTTTCAGCCGGGCGCTGCCCGCCTGATCCGGGAATAGCGCCATGAGCCCCGCTGAACAAAGCCAGCGCAGAAAATCCACCCGCAACGGATGGCTTTTGTCTGCTCCGGCGCTGACGCTGCTGTTCCTTGCGGCATCGGGCCCGCTTTTGATCGTGCTGGTCTATTCCTTTCTGACCCCCGGCCAATATGGCAATGTGGTGTGGGAGTTCAGTCTGGACGGTTGGGTCGGCATCCTGTTCACCCGCGATATCTTTGACGGCACAACGAACCTGGCGGACGCGCATCTGACGATCTTCTGGCGGTCGGTCAAACTGTCGCTGATGACCACCGCGCTGACCTTTGCACTCGGCTTTCCGACCGCGTGGTTCATCGCCACAAGGCCCCCGGCGCAGCGCGCGATGTGGCTGTTTCTGATCACCATCCCGTTCTGGACCAACCTTTTGATCCGCACCTTTGCGATCAATGAGGTGATCCGCAACGAAGGGTTGATGAACACGGTGCTGATCGGCGCGGGGCTGATTTCCGAACCGATCCGCATCATCAACACAGACACGGCCGTGTTCATCGGCATGGCCTATGTCTACCTGCCGCTGATGGTGCTGCCGCTGTTCGCGGCCATCGACCGGTTCGACATGAAGCTGCTGGAGGCGGGATATGACCTCTATGCCAGCCGGTTGCAGGTCTTGCGCCATGTCATCCTGCCCATCGTGAAGCCCGGCATCATCGCGGGGTCGATCCTTGTATTTGTCCCCTCGCTTGGGGCCTATGTCACGCCGCGCGTTCTGGGCGGTGGCAAGAACATGATGATCGGAAACTTCATTGAGTTGCAGTTCGGTCAAGGTCGCAACTGGCCGCTGGGGGCGGCGCTGTCGATGGCGCTGCTCCTTATCGTGATGGCGGCGCTGCTGATCTATGTCCGCGCCAGCACCAAGGGGAACAATCCGCATGGCTGAACGCAGCTTCGAGGTGTCCCGCCTGCCCGGCTTTGCCACCGTGGCCATTGTGGTCTTTGTGCTGCTGTACCTGCCGATCCTGACGCTGGTGGTGTTCTCGTTCAACTCCGGCCCCTCCGTTGCAGTCTGGGAGGGCTGGTCACTGCATTGGTATGCTGATGCGTGGAACAATGAAGCCGTGAAAGGTGCCACCGCCCGGTCGCTGATCATCGCCACCTGTGCCAGCGCGCTTGCCACCACCGTGGCCACCATGGCCGCGCTTGGCACCACCCGGCGGGCGGCTTTTGGCGGCCAGACCTTCATCTATGTGGTGATCAACCAGCCGCTGATGGTGCCCGAAATCGTGACGGCTGTGGCGCTGCTGATCCTGTTCGGGGTGGTCAAGCAGGCCACCGGCTATCAGGGGCTGGCGTATCTGATCCTCGCCCATGCCGCGTTCTGCACGCCCTTTGCCTACCTGCCCATCCGCGCGCGGCTGGAAGGGATGGACCTGAGCCTCGAAACCGCCGCCGCTGATCTTTACGCCAACCCGTGGCAGACCTTCCGCCATGTCACCTTGCCGCTGCTGGCCCCCGGCATTGCTGCCGGGGCGATGCTGGCCTTTGTCATCTCTCTGGATGACGTGGTGATCACCGAATTCGTGAAGTCGGCCGGGCAGGATACCCTGCCCACCTACATGCTGGGCCAGATGCGACGCGCCATCACGCCCGAGGTCAATGCCATCTCGACCGCCCTTCTGGGGCTGACCGTGGTACTCTTGACCTTGTTCTTCATTCTGACGCGCAAAAAAAACTGAACCAACCGGGAGACGACAGATGAAATGCACGCTGACAGCCTTGGCCTTTCTGGCCGCCACCACCTCTTTGGCGCAGGCCGAAGGGGTTCTGAACCTGTATAACTGGGGCAATTACACCGGCCCCGATCTGCTGGCCAAGTTCGAGGCGGAGACCGGGATCAAGGTCACCGTCACCGACTACGACAGCAACGACACAGCATTGGCCAAGATCGAGGCCGGGGGCCATGGCTTTGATCTGGTGGTGCCATCCACCAATTATGTGCCGATCTTTGTCGAAAAGGGGCTGGCGGTTGAGCTGGACCTGACCAAGCTGCCCAACCACACCAATATCGCGCCGGAATGGATGGATGTGGCCTGGGACCAGGGCCGCACCCATTCGATCCCATGGCAGTGGGGGTCGATCGGCCTGTCGGTCAACACCGCCGTTTACACCGGCGACATCAACACGTCGTCGATCTTTCTGGATGTGCCCGATGAGCTGAAAGGCAAGATCAATGTCGTCCCCGAGATGACCGATGTGGTCAACCTTGCGGTGATGTATGTGGGTGGCGAGCCCTGCACCGAAGACACCGAAGTGCTGAAAAAGGCCCGCGACGTGCTGCTGGCGGCCAAGCCGCACTGGATCAGCATGGATTACGGTGCCACCGAAAAGCTGTCGAACAACGACTGGGCGGCCTCGGTGAACTGGAACGGATCGTCCATGCGCGCGCGTCTGGCGAATGACACCGTGGCGCATGGCTACCCCAAGGAAGGCTACCCGATCTTCATGGATTCGGTGATGCTGCTGGCCGACGCCCGCAATGTCGATCAGGCCTATACGTTCATGAACTTCATCATGGAGCCGGAGAACGCCGCGATGATCTCGGCATTCGCCCGCTATAACAACGGCATCGCCGGGTCTGATGCGTTCATGCCCGAAGACATGAAAGCCGCCCCCGAAGTGGTGACGCCGGATGAGCACAAGGCAGCGGGCACGTTCCTGCCCACCTGCTCGCCCACCGCGCAGCAGTATATGGCCGCCATCTGGACCGAACTTATGAAGTAAGCGGTTTTGACAGTCGTTGGGGGGCTGATCGCCCCCCACACCCACAAGAGTATTTTCCAAAGGTGAAAGCAGCATGGAGCTGTGGGAGCAGTCTGCAAGCGATCTGTCGCGGATGATTGCCGCGCGAAGCGTGGCCCCGTCTGAAGTGATGGCAGCCTGTCTGGCGCGGATTGCGGACGTGAACCCGCAGGTGAATGCCGTGGTGTCGCTGCGCGATGCCGATACGCTGATGGCCGAGGCGCGGGCGGCGGATGATCAGCCGCCAAAGGGCTGGCTGCACGGCCTGCCGCTGGCGGTGAAGGATCTGTGCGCAACCAAGGGCTTGCGCACCACCTGGGGCAGCCCGCTGTTTGCCGATCACGTGCCGCAGGCCGATGATCTGCTGGCCGCACGGATGCGGGCCGCGGGCGCGATCTTCATCGGCAAGACCAACACGCCCGAATGGGGGCATGGCAGCCATTCGTTCAACCCGGTGTTCGGGGCCACCCGCAACCCCTATGACCTGAGCCGCACGGCGGGCGGGTCATCCGGCGGGGCGGCAGCGGCGCTTGCCGCGCGGATGGTGCCGGTGGCCGATGGCAGCGACATGATGGGGTCGTTGCGCAACCCGGCCGGGTTTTGCAACGTCTATGGCTTCCGGCCCAGTTGGGGTCTGGTGCCTGGCGATGCCGATGGCGATACCTTTCTGGCCACGCTGGCCACCGAAGGCCCGATGGGCCGCACGGTGGAGGATGTGGCCCGCCTGTTGCAGGTGCAGGCCGGGCCAAACCCGGAAGTGCCCTTCGCCTTGCCGGTGCAGGATTATGCCGCAGGGCTTGAGCGTGCAAGCCTGCGCGGCAAGCGCATTGCATGGTTGGCCGACTGGGGCGGGGCCTATGCGATGGAGCAGGGGATTCTGCCGCTGTGCGAGACGGCGCTGCGGATGTTTACCGATCAGGGGGCCGAGGTCGAGGCGATTGCCCCGCCCTTCCCCGCGGGGAAATTGTGGCACAGTTGGACCACCCTGCGCGCCATGCTGAACGCAGGCCGGATGAAGGCGCTGTACGACGACCCGGCCAAACGGGCGCAGTTGAAGCCCGAGACTGTTTGGGAAATTGAACAGGGTCAGGGCCTTACCGCGCAGGCGGTGTTCGACGCCTCCACCATCCGCAGCCGCTATTACGCCCATATGGCGCCGCTTTTCACCCGGTTCGATGCCATCGCGCTGCCCACGGCGCAGGTCTGGCCCTTTCCGGTTGGCTGGCGCTGGCCGCAAGAGATCAACGGCCACACGATGGACACCTATCACCGCTGGATGGAGGTGGTGATCCCGGTCAGCCTGATCGGTCTGCCCGCGCTATCGGTGCCTGTGGGCTTTGGCGCGGGTGGCCTGCCCATGGGGATGCAACTGGCGGGGCCTGTGGGGGCAGATGCCGCCATTCTGGCGATGGGGCAGGCCTATCACACTGCCACCGACTGGCCGGGCAAGCGCCCGCCAAACCTTGAGGACTGACATGACAGCCGACCTGATTGTGACCAATGCCCGCGTCCTGACGATGGACGCCTTCCACCCCCGCGCCGAGGCGGTGGCCACCGCGGCGGGGCGCATACTGGCCGTTGGCAAGCGTGCCGACGTGGAGGCGCTGGCGGGGCCGGACACGCAAGTCATTGATGGCAAAGGGCGCACGGTGTTGCCCGGCTTTGTCGAAAGCCACCTGCATCTGGTGCTGGGCGGGGCGGAGCTTGGGCATCTGCATGTGTCCGGCCTGCATGGGATGGAGGCCTTGCGCGATGCGTTCCGCCGCTTTGGCGCGGCACACCCCGACCGCCCGCTGCTGATGGCGCAGGGTGCGGATTATGCCATGCTGGATCATCCGGTGACACGCCACGATCTGGACGCCATCCTGCCCGACCGCCCCATCGCCATGACGTCGCATGACCATCACACGGTCTGGGCCAACACCGCCGCCCTGCGGGCGGCGGGCATCCTGCACGGGATGGACACCCCGCATGGGCATGAGGTGGTGATGGGTGCCGATGGTACGGCCACCGGAGAACTGCTTGAATTTGAAGCCTTTGCGCCGGTGATCGCCTTGGGCGGCGAGGCGCGGCTGAACCTGGGGATCGCGACCGGCGAGGAGCCGTCGCCCTGGCCCGATGCGGCGGAGCGGGCGATTGACAAGGCCAAGATCGAGGCTGGTCTGCGGCACTGCGCGGCGCAGGGCATCACCAGCATGGTGAACATGGATGGCAACCGCTATACGCTTGAATTGCTGAGGGAAATGCAAGCCGAGGGGCGGCTGACCGCGCGGGTCAAGGTGCCCTTCCACTTCAAGCCGCACATGGACCTGTCGGCGCTGGACCGAGCCGAGGACATGACGCGGGACTTCAACGATGACTGGCTGCAATCTGGCTTTGTGAAGATGTTCATGGATGGGGTGGTGGACAGCCGCACCGCCTTTATGCTGCGCGACTATCCCGACCAGCCGGGGCATCGGTCTGAGCCTTTGTTTTCGCAGGATAAATTTTACCAGATTGCGACCGAGATCGACCGGAGGGGGTTGCAGATCGCGGTGCATGCCATCGGTGACGGGGCGGTGAGGACCACGATTGATGGGTATGAGGCGGCTCAAAAAGCCAATGGGCGCCGCGACAGCCGGCACCGGATCGAGCATATCGAGTTGATCGACGCCAGCGACATCCCCCGGCTTGGCGCGCTTGGCATTACCGCCAGCCTGCAACCGCCGCACCCGCCGGGGGCGATGGATTTCCCTTTGATGCCGACGCTGGACCGGATCGGGCGGGCACGGTGGAAGGATGCCTATCTGTGGAAAACCCTTGCAGATCAGGGGGCTGCGCTGGCCTTTGCCAGTGACTGGCCGGTAACCGATGTGTCGGTGATGCGCGGGATGCAGGCAGCTTTGACCCGTGTGCCCTATGAAGGGTGTGCCGATGAACGGGTAGGGCTGATGGCCAGCTTGCACGCCTACACCGCAGGCGGGGCATGGGCGGCGCATCGCGAGCACCTGGTCGGGCGGCTGGTGCCCGGCATGGCGGCGGATCTGGTGATGATTGACGGCGATGTGGAGGCGACCCCGCCCGAGGCCATGGGCACAACCGGCATCGCGCTGACGATTTGCGGCGGGCGGATCACGCATCAGGCGATGTGACGGCAAGGGTCTGAAAAGGCTTGAAATTTTCGGTATGGTTTGGGTCTGATCCGCGTCTGGTTTGTGTATGGTTTACGTCATGACGTTTGTGCGCAAACGAGGATCTTTCGCTTACCGGTCTGCCCTGCCCCGATTAGGATATGCCTACGCAACGTGATGCCAGACCATGCTTTTGCTTTAGCCAAAACCGGCGCATGCTGACGCAAGCGTCTGATCCGCCCTTCACGCACCGAGGTTTTCATGGCCCATACCCGCCACCGCAAGTTCAACACCAAGGACACATACCCAGAACAGAAGCTGGACAATGATCTGGCGCAGGCTGTGGTGGCGCGGGGGCGCATGGTGTTCCTGCGCGGCCAGTGCCCGCAGGACTTGGACACCGCGCAAAACATAGGCAGCCATGACCCGGTGGAGCAGACCCACAAGGTGATGCAGAACATCCGGCAGCTGCTGGAAGAGGTTGGCGGCAGCATGGAGCATCTGTGCAAGGTGGTGGTTTACCTTACGGACGTGCGCCACCGCGAGGCGGTGTACCGCACCATGGGGGAATACATAAAGGACGTGCATCCGGTGTCCACCGGCGTGGTCGTCACCGCGCTGGCCCGGCCGGACTGGCTGGTGGAGATCGACGGCACTGCCGTCATTCCGGACTAGGGCCATGACATTTTCGCTGATTGCCCGTTGTGCGCGGACCGGCCAGTTCGGCATGGTGATCGCCTCATCCTCTCCAGCCGTGGCGGCGCGCTGTGCGCATGTGCGGGCGGGTGTGGGGGCGGTGGCGAGCCAGAACGTGACCGACCCGGGCCTGGGGCCGTTGCTGCTGGACCAGATGCAGGCGGGCTTGTCTGCGCCGGACGCGCTGGCACAGGTGACGGCGGGGCGGGCGCATATTGATTACCGGCAGTTGCTGGTGATTGACGCTCAGGGCCGGACGGCTGTTCATTCGGGCAAGCAGGTTCTGGGGGTGTGGGGTGAGGCTGCGGGCATGGAATGTGCGGCGGGGGGCAATCTGCTGGCCGATGACGCGGTTCCCGCAGCCATGGTTGCCGCCTTTGAATCGGCCAGCGGCGCTTTGGGCGACCGGCTGATGGCGTCGCTGGAGGCGGGGCTGGCTGCGGGGGGCGAGGCGGGGCCGGTGCATTCTGCCGGGCTGACGCTGGCCGACCGGCTGGCATGGCCATTGGCCGATCTGCGGATCGACTGGGCCGATGACCCGATCGGTATGTTGCGCGCGGCGTGGGAGGTGTATCATCCGCAGATGCAGGCTTACGCACAGCGTGCGACGGACCCGAGCGCTGCCCCCAGCTATGGCGTGCCCGGCGATGAATGATCCCGTCTGAAAGGCCAAGATGCCCCTGCGCTTTACCCTTCGGCAGCTGGAATACCTTGTCGCGGTGGGCGAGGCCGGGTCGATTGCGGTGGCGGCAGAGCGGGTGAGCGTGTCGTCGCCGTCGATTTCGGCCGCGATTGCCCATCTGGAGCAGGAATTCGGGTTGCAGCTGTTTGTCCGCCGCCATGCGCAGGGATTGACGCTGACCAGCCCGGGCCGTCAGATTTTCGACCACGCGCGGCAGGTTCTGGCGCAAGCGGGGCAGTTGAACGATCTGGCGGGCAGCATCACCCAGACCGTGCAGGGGCGGCTGCATGTCGGCGGGCTGATCACTTTTGCACAGGTGATCCTGCCGCAACTGCGCCGCAGCTTTACCGCGTTGCACCCGCAGGTAGAGTTTCACCAGTCCGAAGGTGACCAGTCTGACCTGTATGACGGGTTGCGCAATGCCACGCTGGATGCGGCCCTGGGCTATGATCTCGACAGTCCTGCCGATCTGGAGTTTGTGCCGCTGGCCAGCCTGACGCCCTATGCCGTGCTGGCGGCCAGCCATCCGCTTGCGGGGCAGGACAGCCTGACGCCGCAGGATCTGGCACCGCATCCGATGGTGCTGCTGGACCTGCCGCTGTCGGCCGATTACTTTCTGTCATGCTTTCACGCCGCCGGGGTGAGGCCGCGCATCGTGGAGCGCACCCGTGACATGGGGGTGATGCACAGCCTTGTCGGGCAGGGCTTTGGCTATTCCATCGCCAATATCCGCCCGTGGTCGGACCGGTCGCCCGATGGGCAGCCGTTGCGCTTTGTGCCACTTGCGGGCGCGGTGCGCCCGATGCGGCTGGGGCTGATCCTGCCGGTGGGGGCGCGGTCGTCGCTGACGCTGCGGGCCTTTGTCGGCCATTGCCAGGGCCAGCTGACACCGGAAAAGGTGCGCAGTCTGAGCCCGTCGATTGATCCGGGGTCCGGTTAGGCTGCGCCTTGGCAAGGCTGAGACAGATCATCGTTTTGCCAAAGCAAGGGAGGGATTACAGCTTTCACGGACCCGTCAGCGAAAGGACGCCCGATGAGCCCTGAGACAATTCCCACATTGGTGATCGGCGGCGGTCAGGCGGGGATTGCCACCTCTGCCCATCTGGCGCAGCACGGCGTGCCGCATCTGGTGCTGGAGCGCGCCCGGATTGCCGAGCGCTGGCGGTCGGAGCGGTGGGACTCGCTGGTTGCCAATGGCCCCGCGTGGCATGACCGGTTTCCGGCGATGGAGTTTGAGGGTCTGGACCCCGATGCCTTTGCCGGCAAGGACCGGGTGGCCGATTACTTCGAGGCCTTTGCGGCGCGGATCAAGGCGCCGGTCCGCTGCGGGGTGGAGGTGGTGGCGCTGCACCGCCTGCCCTCGGGCGCGTTCCGCGCCGAAACCAGGGATGGTGTGATCGAGGCAGAGCAGGTGGTGGTCGCCACCGGCCCGTTCCAGAAACCGCTGATCCCAGCCATGGTTCCGGCGCAGGCGGGGCTGATGCAGCTGCATTCCAGTGCCTACAAGAACCCCGCTCAGCTTCCAAAAGGCGCGGTGCTGGTGGTGGGCGCGGGGTCATCGGGCGCGCAGATTGCCGAGGAATTGCAGCGCTCGGGGCGTCAGGTTTACCTGTCGGTCGGCCCGCATGACCGCCCGCCCCGCCGCTATCGCGGGCAGGATTTTGTCTGGTGGCTGGGGAAGCTGGGGAAATGGGACGCCAAGGCCAAGGAACCGGGCACCGAGCATGTGACGATTGCCGTCAGCGGGGCCTATGGCGGGCAGACGATGGATTTCCGCAGGCTGGCCACGCAGGGGGTGGTGCTGCTGGGCCGCGCCAATGGCTTTGCGGAGGGGGCTGTGACGGTCAGTGCCGACCTTGCGCAGAACATCGCGCGGGGGGATGCGAATTATCTGTCGGTGCTGGATGAGGCGGATGCCTATGCCGCCGCCCATGGGCTTGATTTTCCCGAAGACCCGGAGGCACGCATCTTTGCGCCGCTGCCGGGCTGCGTGACGCAACCTGTGCTGTCGCTTGATCTGGCGGCGCATGGCATCACCAGCATCCTCTGGGCCACCGGATTTGCGCTGGATTACGGCTGGATCAAGATAGATGCATTTGACCCGCAGGGCCGCCCGCTGCACAGCGAGGGCGTGTCGCAGGTGCCGGGGCTGTATTTCGTGGGGCTGCCATGGCTGTCGTGCCGGGGGTCGGCGTTCATCTGGGGGGCGTGGCGCGATGCGGAACGGCTGGCGGCCCATATTGCCGCGCGGGTGCGTGCAGATGCCTGAGCGGCGGGCACTGCATGAGGTATTGCGCAGAATTGCCTGCGGCCCGGCCACATCGGGCTTGCCCGCCCCGCGATCCTTCCGCATCCTGACGCGGTAACCCTACGGCAGACGGAGGTGTCTGATGACCCGCCACGACTTGAAGCT
Organism: Pseudotabrizicola sediminis; assembly: GCF_004745575.1. Taxonomy (GTDB): domain Bacteria; phylum Pseudomonadota; class Alphaproteobacteria; order Rhodobacterales; family Rhodobacteraceae; genus Pseudotabrizicola; species Pseudotabrizicola sediminis. The sequence continues at coordinate 201,161 of NZ_RPEM01000004.1, forward strand.
GACCCCCCTTGCCGAATTGCGCGCCAATGTGGCGCAACCGTTCGAGCGTGCAACCGCGATGCCGAAATCGGTCTATACCTCGCCCGACTTTGCCGCGCTGGAGGAACAGCACATCTTTGCTGCCGAGTGGCTGTGCGCCGGGCGGGCCGATGCTTTGCCCAACCCCGGTGATTACCTGACCATGGAAATCTCGGGCGAGCCGATCATCATTCTGCGCGACCGGGATGGCACGCTGCGGGGCCTGTCCAACGTGTGCCGCCACCGGATGAGCACGCTGCTGGAAGGGCGGGGCAATACGCGGGCGATTGTCTGCCCCTATCATGCCTGGACCTATAACCTTGACGGCACGTTGCGCGGTGCGCCTGCGATGACGCTGAATGAGGGGTTCTGCAAGGACCAGATCGCGCTGCCGAAGGTGCGGGTCGAGACCTGGCTGGGTTGGATCATGGTGACCCTGAACCCGGATGCGGCCCCGCCTGCCGAGGTGCTGATGGATGTTGAGAACCTCGTCGGGTATCTCGATATGGGAAACTATGTGGAGGCGTTCCGCGAGGAGTTCCACTGGAACACCAACTGGAAGGTGCTGGCCGAGAATTTCATGGAAAGCTACCATCTGCCGGTCTGCCACCACGACACCATCGGCGGCACGGTGGACCTACTCAAGATGACATGCCCCGAAGGCTTTCCGGCCTTTAACTACCATTACATCGTCAAGAACGACTCGCTGCCGCTGACGCTGGCGCATCCGTCGAACACCACGCTGGTGGGCGAGGAGCGGCGGATTACATGGCTGTTGTCGGTTTATCCGGCGCTGCTGATTACCCTGACGCCGGGGTATTTCTGGTATCTGTGCCTAACGCCAGACGGGCCGGGCAAGGTGCGCGTGCTGTTTGGCGGCGGGCTTGCCCCCGACTGGGCCGCCGACCCCGAGGCACCCGCGCATTTCGCGGCGCTGAAGGCGCTGCTGGATGATGTGAATGTCGAGGACAAGGGTTGTGTGGAACGGGTTTATCGCGGCCTGTGTGCGCAGATGTCCGTTCCCGGTGCGCTGAGCCATCTGGAGCGGCCGAATTTCGAGTTTGCCACCTATATCGCCGGTAAGATGCCCTGACCCATCTGCTTGTTCCCCCTGCCCCGCGTGTCTAGGTTGGACCCAGACCAGAGCGAGGGCCTTGTGGACAGCCGCACCACCCATCACGACCGCATTCTGGCGGAGTTGCGCGACCGGATTACCGGCGGCGACTGGCCGCCCGGGTTTCAACTGCCGTTTGAAACCCAGCTTGCGCAGCAGCAGGGCGTGTCGCGGATGACGATGAACAAGGTGCTGGGGCAGCTGACGCGCGAAGGGTTTCTGGTGCGGCGCAAGAAGCTGGGCACCTTTGTGGCGCAGCCGATGGCGCAGGCGGCGGTGATGGCGATTACCGATATCGAGGCCGAGGTGCGGGCGCTGGGACTTGAGTGGCGCTTTGCGCTGAGCTTGCGCGAGTTGCGTGCGCCCCGCCCCGATGAGGCACAGGCGGCGCGAACCGACAGCGCAGCGCCGGTGCTGGCGTTGCAGGGGGTGCATTACGCGGGGGATCAGCCGTTCTGTCATGAGGCGCGGATCATCAATCCGGTCAGCGCGCCCGCAGCACTTGCGCAGGACTTTCGCACCATTGCCCCCGGCCAGTGGCTGCTGCGCGAAATTCCGTGGACATCGGCCGACCACCGCATCCGCGCGCTGAACGCGCCCGCGGCGATGGCGCGCGCGCTGGCGCTGCCGGTGGGGGAGGCCTGCCTGGAAGTCACCCGCCGCACGGAAAGCGCCGGGCAATGGGTGACGCTGGTGAGTCAGACCTACCCCGGCACACGGCACCAGCTGGTCAGCCGGTTCACCCCCGAGGCGCGCTAGGCAGGTGAACGGCGATGGCGGGGGTGCCTGTCAGCGCCGCCACCAGATTAGGGTCTGCATGGTCCAGATCCACCAGATCAAGCCGCGCCAGACCGGCGGCGGGGGCCAGCAGCAGGGCAAAGCGGGCATCTGGTGCCAACGGGCCGGTGGTGACCTGTGCCTGCAAGGGGCGGCGGGTCATCACGTTGAAATCGAGCAGAGGCGGGCCGACAAGGTGCGCGGTGCAGGGGGTATCGCCCGCGAAGGCGAAGGGCGGGCTGCCGGGGGCAAGGGGGTGGTCTGTGCCGTCGAGCGTCAGGACCATTGCGCCGCCTTCGATCACGGTTAGCACCCGGTTCACGCCGGGGAAGGCCGAGAACGGGCCGGAGGCCGCGACGCGCGCCGTGCTGAGCCGCAGGGTGAAGTCGTCGATGCCGGCCCCTTCGGGCCAGCACAGGATTTCTGCCGTTTCGCCGCCGCCGTTCTTCCACGGGCGGAAGGTGCGGGCGGCGGCGGGGTAGTGGCCGGTCACAGGATGCCCGGCAGGCGCAAGCCGTGCTTTGCCGCAGAGTCATGCGCGATGTCGTAGCCTGCATCGGCATGGCGCATCACGCCGGTGGCGGGGTCGTTCCACAGCACGCGTTCCAGCCGTTTGGCGGCTTCATCGGTGCCGTCGGCCACGATGACCACACCGGCATGCTGGCTGAAGCCCATGCCGACGCCGCCGCCGTGGTGGATCGACACCCATGTGGCCCCGCCCGCCACGTTGAGCATGGCGTTCAGAAGCGGCCAATCGCTGACAGCATCTGATCCATCCTTCATGGCCTCGGTCTCGCGGTTTGGCGAGGCAACCGAACCGGAGTCCAGATGGTCACGGCCGATGACCACGGGGGCTTTCAACTCGCCCGACCGCACCATATCGTTCAGCATCAGCCCGGCGCGGTGACGCTCGCCAAGGCCGATCCAAGCGATGCGGGCGGGCATGCCTTGGAACGCGATGCGGTCCGCCGCCATGTCAAGCCAGCGGTGCAGGTGGGCGTTGTCGGGGAACAGCCGCTTCATCGCGGCGTCGGTCTTGTAGATATCCTCGGGGTCGCCCGACAGCGCCACCCAGCGGAAGGGGCCGATGCCGCGGCAGAACAGCGGGCGGATGTAGGCGGGGACGAAGCCGGGGAAGGCGAAGGCGTTTTCCAGCCCCTCCTCTTTCGCGACCTGCCGGATGTTGTTGCCGTAATCCAGCGTCGGCACGCCTGCGTTCCAGAAGCCCACCATCGCCGCCACATGATCGCGCATTGACGCGCGGGCGGCCTTTTCCACCTCTGCCGGATGGGTTTCGCGCTTGGCCTGCCATTCGGCGACGGTCCAGCCGCGTGGCAGATAGCCGTTGAGCGGGTCATGGGCAGAGGTCTGGTCGGTGACGATATCGGGGCGGGTGTTGGGCATCGGTTCGCCTGCTTGCATGCGGCGGTAGATTTCGGGGAAGATGTCTGCGGCATTGCCGATCAAGGCGACGGATTTCGCCTCGCCCGCCTTTGTCCATTGGTCGATCAGCGCCAATGCTTCATCCAGTGTATGCGCCTTGGCGTCGCAATAGCGGGTGCGGATGCGGAAATCGGCGCGGGTCTCGTCGCATTCGACGGCAAGGCAGCAGGCCCCGGCCATCACCGCCGCAAGGGGCTGCGCGCCGCCCATGCCGCCCAAGCCTGCGGTCAGAATCCAGCGACCTTTCAGGCTGCCGTCGTAATGCTGGCGCCCGGCTTCGGCGAAGGTCTCATAGGTGCCCTGCACGATGCCTTGGGTGCCGATGTAGATCCACGACCCCGCGGTCATCTGACCGTACATCATCAGGCCCTTGCGGTCCAACTCGTGAAAATGCGCCCAGGTGGCCCAATGCGGCACCAGGTTGGAATTGGCGATCAGCACGCGCGGGGCGTCGGTGTGGGTGCGGAAGATGCCGACGGGCTTGCCCGATTGCACCAGCAGGGTTTCGTCCGCTTCCAGATCGCGCAGGGCGGCGCAGATGCGGTCGAAATCCTCCCACGTGCGGGCGGCGCGGCCGATGCCGCCGTAGACCACCAGTTCGTGCGGGTTTTCGGCAACATCGGGGTGCAGGTTGTTCATCAGCATGCGCAGGGCGGCTTCGGTGAGCCAGCTTTTGCAGGTGATGTCGGTGCCGGTGGCAGGGTAGATGTCGCGGGTGTTGTGGCGGGTCATGGGGGGCCTCTTCGTCAATGGGCCAGACGCGGGGCCAGATCGGCCAGCGTGGCGAGGATGTGGGTCAGGGTCTGGCGCAAGTGGGCGGTGCGGGCGGGGTGCAGGGCGAAGGGCGGTTCTTCCGCCGCCAGATGGCTGATCTGCGACAGCTCCATCTGGATGGCATGCACTTGCGCTTCGGGCCGGCCATAGTGCCGGGTGGTCCAGCCGCCCTTGAAGCGACCGTTGAGCACCCATGTGTGGCCAGAGGCGGCGGCAATCGCGCTCACCGCCTGTTGCAGTTCGGGCGCGCAGCTGGTGCCGGTGTTGGTGCCGATGTTGAGGTCGGGGAGCGTGCCGGGAAACAGCCACGGCACCTGTGAGCGGATCGAGTGGCAGTCGTAGAGTATCGCCACGCCATGTTTTGCGCGGACGCGGGCGATTTCGGACGCGAGGGCGGCGTGGTAGGGCTGGTGAACGGCTTGCAGCCAGTGCGCGACGTCTGCCGCTTGAGGCGGCTGGTGCCAGATCGGCACGTTGTCGAAGGTGGTGTCCGGGATCAGCCCGGTGGTGGTCTGGCCGGGGTAGAGGCTGGTGCCACTGGGGTCGCGGTTGAGGTCGATCACATAGCGCGACTGGGTGGCCGTCACCGTGGTCAGGCCGGGGATCAGGTTGGCGTAGAGGGTGTGGATATACCAGTCGGTGTCGCGCAGCAGGCGGCCTTCGGCGTTCAGCCGCGCGGCGACTTCGGGCGGGACTTCGGTGCCGACATGCGGGAAGGCGAGGATGACGGGGCCATCGCCCTGTTGCACCTGAACGGCCTGCATCACGCCACCCATGGCAGAAGGTCGGCCCCTGCCGCCTCCAGCGCGCCGGAGGCGACCAGATCGCCTGCCGCCTCCATATCCGCGCCCATGAAGCGGTCGGCCTCCAGCGCCGGGATGCGGTCGCGGATCGCGGCAATCGCGGCCTGCAAGGCGGGCGAGGTTGCCAGCGGCCCGCGCAGGCCGACGCCTTGGGCGGCCACCATCGCCTCGACCCCGATGATCCAGTTCAGGTTCTGCGTCATCGCCAGCAGGCGGCGCGCGCCGTGGCAGGCCATGGAGACGTGATCTTCCTGATTGGCCGAGGTGGGGGTGCTGTCGACCGAGGCCGGGTGGGCCAGCATCTTGTTTTCGCTCATCAACGCGGCGGAGGTGACTTCGGCGATCATCAAGCCGGAGTTCAGCCCCGGTTTGGGCGTGAGGAACCCCGGCAGGCCGAAGTTCAGTGCGGGGTCCACCAGCAGGGCGATGCGGCGCTGGGCGATAGCGCCGATTTCGGCCACGGACAGCGCCACGATGTCGGCGGCGAAGGCCACGGGTTCGGCGTGGAAGTTGCCGCCCGACACCACCGAGCCGTCTGACAGGACCAGCGGGTTGTCGGTGGCGGCGTTCGCCTCGATCTCCAAGGTGCGGGCGGCGCCCCGCAGAATATCCAGCGCGGCCCCGGCGACCTGCGGATGGCAGCGGATGCAATAGGGGTCTTGCACCCGTTCATCGCCCGTCTCATGGCTGTCGCGGATCTGGCTGCCCGCCAGCAGGGAGCGCAAGCTGGCCGCGACGTCGATCTGGCCCTGATGGCCGCGAAGCTCATGGATCTCAGCCGCGAAGGGCGCGGTTGAGCCCATGGCGGCATCGGTGGACAGGGCGCCGGTGACGATGGCCGCGCGCAGGGCGCGTTCGGCGCGGAACAGTCCGGCGAGGGCCAGCGCGGTAGAGACCTGCGTGCCGTTGATCAGCGCCAGCCCTTCCTTGGCGGCCAGCACCACGGGGGCAAGCCCGGCCCTGCGCAGCGCATCGGCCCCGGGCTGGCGGGTGTCACCGACAAACGCCTCGCCCTCGCCGATCATTACCGCTGCCATATGGGCCAAGGGGGCCAGATCGCCCGAGGCACCGACCGAGCCTTTTTCGGGGATCACCGGCAGGATGTTGTGGGCCAGCATCCCCTCAATCAGCGCCACCACGTCGGGCCGCGTGCCGGATGCGCCTCGGCCCAGCGACATCAGCTTGAGTGTCAGGATCATCCGCACCACCGCCGGGTCGAGCGGGGCGCCCACGCCGCAGCAATGCGACAGGATCAGGTTGCGCTGCAATTGCGCCACATCAGCTTGCGCGATGCGGATGGAGGCGAGTTTGCCAAAACCGGTGTTGACGCCGTAGACCGCTGCGTCGCCTGCGGCGACTTCGGCAATGCGTGCGGCGGCGCGCGCGACCGCAGGGGCGCAATCTGGGGTCAGGCGCGGGCTGCCGCCCTGCCAGTACAGATCGCGCAGGGTGGCCAGTGGCACCGCGCCGGGGGTCAGGATCATTTGGGTCATGCGACCAGCTCTCCTTGATAAATCCGGGCGTGCAGCGGGTTGAACCCGATCCGCGCCACCAGTTGCGCCGGGGTGTCCACGTCCCACAGTGCCATGTCGGCGGCCAGACCGGGCGCGATGCGCCCGGTGACGTTTTGCAGGCCCAGCGCCTGCGCGGCATGCGCTGTAACCCCCAACAGGCATTCGGCCACGGTCATGCGAAAAAGCGTCGCCCCCATGTTCATCGTGAGCAGAATAGAGGTCAGCGGTGAGGTGCCGGGGTTGCAATCGGTGGCAAGTGCCATTGGCACGCCCGCCGCGCGGAAGGCCGCAACGGGCGGCAATTTGGTTTCGCGCAAGGTGTAGAAGGCACCGGGCAACAGCACCGCCACGGTGCCGGAGGCCGCCATGGCTTGCGCATCCGCCTCGGTCGCATATTCCAGATGATCGGCCGACAGGGCGTTGTAGGCGCAGGCAAAAGCGGTGCCACCGAAGGGCGACAGTTGCTCGGAATGGATTTTCACTGGCAGGCCAAGGGCGCGGGCGCGGCCATAAAGCGGGGCAAGTTGGGCGGGGGTGAAGGCGATGCCTTCGCAGAAGCTGTCCACCGCATCGACCAGGCCTTGGGCATGGGCCGCGTTCAGCCCGGCGATGGCGACTTCGGCGATGTAGGCGTCGGGGCGGCCTTCATACTCTGGCGGCAGGGCGTGGGCGGCGAGCCATGTGGTGCAGACCCTGACCTTGCGCGCCTGCCCCAGTGCGCGGGCGGCGCGCAGCATGGTCAGCTCGGCCTCGACCGACAGGCCGTAGCCGGATTTGATCTCGACCGTGCAGGTGCCTTCGGCCAGCAGATGATCCAGCCTTGGCAGGCTGGCTGCGACCAGTGCCGCGACATCCATCGCGCGTGTGGCGCGCATGCTGGATGTGATGCCGCCACCCGCCTGCGCGATCCGGGTGTAGGGCACGCCGTCCAGCCGCATCTCGAATTCCGCCGCGCGGTCGCCGCCGAAAACGATGTGGGTGTGGCAATCTATGGGCGCGGGGGTGAGCAAACGGCCACCACAATCGACGATGCGGTGGCCATTGCGGGGAAGGGCCGGGCCGACGGCAACGATCCGTCCGCCTTCGGTCAGCACCTCCAGCGCGCCCGGCTGCGGGGCGCGGTCAATGCCGCCATCGGCGGTGACAACGCGGGCATTGGTCCATAGCGTGGCTGGCATGGTGGCCCCTTGAGGATGGAAAAGGTTTTGCTTCCTTTGTGTCGTTTTCAAGTATATACATAATAAGCACCGCCTGCATAGCCCTTTTGTCAAAGGACCGCGCCATGATCCTTCACGCCCGGACTGCCCTTTTGCCCCAGGCTTGGGCGCGCGATGTGCGGCTGGTGCTGGCCGGGGGGCGGATTGCCAGCGTCACCATCGGTGCCCCGCCGCAGCCCGGTGACCTGCGCGCCGATATTCTGCTGCCCGGTCTGCCAAACTTGCACAGCCATGCCTTTCAGCGCGGGTTTTCGGGGCTGACCGAACAGCGCGGCCCGGGGCGTGACAGCTTCTGGACCTGGCGCGAGATGATGTACCGCTTTGCCCTGCAGCTTTCGCCCGAGGCGATGCAGGCGATTGCGGCGCTGGCCTATGTCGAGATGCTGGAGGCGGGGTTTACCCGGGTGGGCGAGTTCCACTATCTGCACCATGCGCCGGATGGTGCGCCCTATGACACCCCCGCCGAGATGTCGGCGCGGATCTTTGCCGCCGCCGAGGAGACCGGGATCAGCCTGACCCATCTGCCGGTGTTCTATGCCCATGGCGGCTTTGGCCCCAAAGCGGCGGGCGAAGGTCAGCGGCGGTTTCTGCACGACCCGGACGGCTTTGCGCGTCTGGTGGAGGCCTGTGATGCGATGGCGCGTCCGCAGGACCGTGTGGGGCTGGCACCACATTCGCTGCGTGCGGCGACGGTTGAGCAGATCACCGGGTTGGCGCAGGCCTTTCCGGGGCGGCCCTTTCACATCCATATTGCCGAACAGGTGCAGGAGGTGGACGATTGCCTTGCCTTTTGCGGCCAGCGCCCGGTTGCGTATCTGCTGGATCAGGCCCCGGTCGGGCCTGACTGGTGCCTGATTCACGCCACCCATCTGACCCCCGCAGAGGTGCAGGGGATTGCCGCCAGCGGTGCCGTTGTGGGCCTGTGCCCGATCACCGAGGCCAATCTGGGCGATGGGATTTTCCCCGCCGAGCCGTTTCTGGCGGCGGGCGGGCGGTTCGGGCTTGGCACCGACAGCAATGTGCAGATCACGGCGGCGGGAGAGGCGCGGATGCTGGAATATTCGCAGCGCCTGCACAGCCGGGCGCGCAATGTGTGTGCCGACACCGGGTCTACCGGGGCGCGGCTGTTTCAGGGTGCTGCCACGGGCGGGGCGCAGGCGCTTGGGGCCCCGGCCCCGCAGATCAGCACCGGTGCACCCGCCGATCTGGTGGCGCTGCACGACCCGATGGGCCTTGATATGGCCGATGACCGTTTGCTGGACCGCTGGATGTTCGGGCGTGACCTGGGGGTTGCTGATGTCTGGGCGACAGGGCGGCATGTGGTGCAGGGTGGACGGCACATCGCGCGTGACGGCATCGTGCAGGCCGCCGCAAAGGCCTGTCGCGCGCTGATCTGACCTGACCCGGACTGTCGGGCACCCAACGGGGTGCGGATTGTTGCGCCTTCGCCGCAACTGTCGCCGCAATGCAGCAAATCCTTCACACGGCCGTTGCGCTTTTGCGCCAAAGGTTGGTGCAAAGGGCGAAGCGGAGCAGGCGCATGACCAGATCAGTCCGACATCACAGCGCCTTGTTCCTGTCTGATCTGCATCTTGGGGCTTTGGGCAGCCGGGCAGACCTGATCCTGTCTTTCCTGCAGCACAACCATGCGAACACCTACTTTCTGGTCGGCGATGTGCTTGACCTGTGGCAGCCGCTGTTGCCGCATTGGACAGAGGACGCGCAGCGGGTGGTCGATCATCTGCGCGACCGGCAGACGGCCGGAGCCGTGATCCATTATTTGCGCGGCAACCATGACCCGGACCCGACGCTGGCACCCGCCCCCAAGCATCTTGCCGTGGCGGCTGTGGATCATGTGATCCATGAGGCCGGGGATCAGCGCCGCTATCTGGTGCTGCACGGCGACATTGCGGATGCACGGATGGTCCGTTCGCACACGATGACCCGTCTGGGCAGCCGGATCGACCATATGCTGCGCCTGCTTGACCGTGGGCTGTCCGTGCTGCGGCGCGGCACCTCGGCAGAGGCGCGCAGCACCATCGAGGCGCTGCTGGCCGGGGTCAATTCGCTTTTGTACCGGGGGCGCAAGCATGAACGCCATCTGGTGGAAATGGCGCGGCAGCACGGTGTGCATGGGGTGATCTGCGGGCATTTCCACATCGCGGGCCTGCATGATGACCACGGGCTGACCTATGCCAACTGTGGCGACTGGCTGGACAGCATGACGGCACTGGCGGAGCATTCCGACGGCAGTCTGCGGCTGCTGTCCTGGCGGCCGGTGGCTGCGGCGATCAGCACGGGAATGGCGTCGCAGGATCTGGAGGGAGCAGCATGATGGCTTTGGCATTGACCGCATTGGCCGCCGGGCTTTTGCTGGCGCATCTGGTGGCCGTGGGGCTGTATCTGCATCGGCTTGGCCGCAAGGCACCGGCGAAAGGTGTCATCGGCCAGCCGTTTGTGACGCTGTTGCGGCCGGTGTGCGGGGTGGATGCGTTTGACGAAGAAACGCTGCAATCGTCCTTTGATCAGGACTATCCCCGCTATGAGATCATCTTTTGCGCGCAAACCTCGGATGACCCGGTGATTGCTTTGGTCAATCAGTTGATCGCGCGCAATCCCCATGTGCCCGCGCGCCTGTTGATCGGGATGGACCGGATTTCGGGCAATCCCAAGCTGAACAACGTGCTGAAGGGCTGGAACGCGGCCAGCGGCGACTGGGTCTGCATGACCGACAGCAATCTGATGCTGCCGCCGGACTATCTGGCGACGGTCGTCGGCAGCTGGGGACCGGCGACGGGGCTGGTGTCTTCGCCCCCGGTGGGATCGCGCCCGCAGAACCTGGGCGGATTGCTGGAGTGTGCCTTTCTCAACAGCAATCAGGCGCTGCTGCAACATGCCGCCGCCAGCGTCGGCCCCGCCTATGCGCAGGGCAAGACGTTGTTTTTCAACAAGCCTTTGCTGGAACATGCCGGTGGGTTGCGGGAACTGGGCCAGACACTGGCCGAAGATGCCGCCGCCACACAGATCACGCGGGCACTGGGGCGTGAAGTGACGCTGACCCCCCTGCCCTTTGCCCAGCCGATCGGGCGGCGCAGCATGGTGCAGGTCTGGAACCGCCAGCTGCGGTGGAGCCGGGTGCGGCGTGACGCCTTTCCGGTGCTGTTTGCCTTTGAGGTTCTGAACGGTGGTGTGGTGCCGGTTGCAGCCGCGTTCGGGGCCGTGATGCTGACAAGGGCCGATCCAGTCTTTGGTCTGGTCTATGCGGCTGTGTGGTATCTGTCGGAAGTTTTTGTTGCCGCCCGCGCGGGTTGGCCTTCGGGTCTGTGGGCGGTACCGGTTTTGCTGCTGCGCGACCTGATGATGATGCCGATCTGGCTGGCCACCTTCCTGCGGCGGGGCTTTGACTGGCGGGGCACGACGCTGTCGCCTTCGTCCAGCGCCCTGCCTGCCGAGTAGGCGCATGACCGAAGCCGATGTCGGCGCGCTGATCCGCGACTATGGGTTGCTGATCATTGCGCCTTTGGCCCTGCTGGAAGGGCCGGTGGTGTCTGTCGTGTCAGGGTATCTGGCAAAGGCGGGGCTTGTGCCGCTGCACTGGGTGTTCGGGGTTCTGGTCGTGGCCGATCTTGCCGGCGATCTGCTGATGTACTGGATCGGGCGCCGGGGGCGCGCCGGTCTGGCGCTACCCTGGCTGGCGCGTTTTGGCGTGACGCGGCGGCGGCTGGCAACCGCGCTGCGGGCCTTCCGGCGCAATGGCGGGCGGCTTCTCGTGCTTGGCAAGCTGACGCATTCGGCGGGCTTTGCCGTGTTGCTGGCGGCGGGCATGGCACGGATGCCTGTGATGCGCTTTTTGGTGCTGAACACCTTGGCAACCCTGCCTAAGACTGCCGTCTGCCTTGCCATCGGCTGGTGGTTCGGCGCGGTGACGGACCGGGTCGGCAACGGGCTGATCGGTGGGGCACTTCTGGTGCTGTTCTGCATTTTTGTGCTGGCCATGTTTCATGTCACATCCCGCAGCGAGAGAGACAAATGACACCGACCTTCACCTGTCTGATCCCCGCGCATAACGAGGCCGCGCGGATCGCTGGCGTTCTGGCGGCCGTGCAGGGGCACCCGATGATCCAGTCCGTCGTGGTGGTGGATGACGGATCGGGCGATGACACTGCCGCCATCGCCCGGGCGGCCGCGGTGCAGGTGTTGCGGCTTTTCCCCAACCGGGGGAAGTCGGCGGCGCTGGCGCACGCGCTGGCCCGCGTCCGCACCAGCCATGTGCTGCTGCTGGATGCCGACCTGACCGGGTTGGGTGCCACAGACCTGTCACGCCTGATGGCACCGGTGGCAGAGGGGCAGGCCGATGTGGCGCTGTCGTTGCGGGGGAACGCGCCCCGGGTCTGGCATTGGCTGGGCGTCGACTACATCACAGGTGAGCGGGTGCTGCCGATGTGGCTGATCCGGCCTCTGCTGCCCGGTATGAAGGCGCTGCCGCGCTTTGGGGTGGAAGTGTTCCTGAACACCCATATTCAGGCCGCCGGTCTGTCGGTGGCCATTGTCCGCTGGGCCCGCGTTTCCAGCCCGTCGAAGGCGCAGAAGACCGGCTGGCGGGCGGGTATCCTTGCCGATATCGGCATGATGCGCGACATTCTGGTCACCGTGTCGATCACGACAACCTTTCGCCAGATCACCTTTTTGCGCCGGGCCAGTGGCGGTGCCGCAAAAGCGCAGATGCAGACCGAGATGGCCGAAAGCCTGCCGCAGCGTTTTGTGCACTGGGTGACAGAGCAGGGCCAAAGACGCGCCAGCCGCGCCGCATCAAACCGGGATGCAAAGGGCTGAGACCGGCCGGATCTTTGCGCCTGTGCGCTGACAGCGGTTGCTTGCCGCTGGCGATTGCTGCCAAGCTTGCGGCAACTGGCTAAGGCAAAGGCGGGCAGATGGAACCCATTCAGCACAGGGCGGGACGACGGGTGGTTGTGACCGGGGCCGGCGGTTTTGTCGGCAGGGCGGTTGTGCAAACGCTTTTGGCAACCGGTCATCGCGCGATCGGAGTGTGCCGGACCGCCCCGGATGTGCCTTTGCCGGGGGGAGTGGAGGCTGTCTGCGCCGATCTGGCGACCGACCCGCTGCCCCCTGTGCTGGCAGGGCTGCGGCCCGACACCATCATCCACTGCGCAGGTCTGACCCATGCGCCCGAGACCGGGGAGGGCCGGGCCGCGCTGACCGCCGCCAACCTGACCGCCACGGTGCGGCTGATTGAAGCCGCCGCGCGCCTGCCGCAGCCCGTGCGGTTGGTGGTGGTGTCGTCAGCCGCGATCTATGCGCCGATGCCAGAGGGTCTGGCGGCCACCACCGAAGATCATCCGCTGCGCCCAGCCGGGGCCTACGGGGTCAGCAAGGCGGCGGCGACGCTGCATGCGCTGGCGCAGGCGGAGCGGCTTGACCTTGATCTGGCGGTCGCCGTCCCGTTCAATGTGACCGGCCCCGGCCAGCCCGCGCATCTGGTGCCCCAGGTGTTTGTCGCACGGCTGCGCGCCGATCCTTCGGCATTTGCCCTGTCCAATCCCCAATCGGTGCGCGACTGGGTGGATGTGCGCGATGTGGCGGCGGCGCTGGTGATGCTGGGCCAGCCGCAGGGTCCGCGTGGGGTGTTCAATGTGGCCACAGGTCTGGGGCACAGTCTGCAAGAGGTTCTGGACGTGCTGTGCCGCATTGGCGGCTGGCAACCGGTTGTCCGCGAAGGCGCTGCGCACAACGTGGCTGGCGTCACCAGAAGCATCGGAAGCCCCGCGCGTCTGGTGGCGGCCACCGGCTGGACCCCGAGGGTTTCGCTGGAGGACAGTCTGCGCGACATGATCCGGACGGCATCTTAAGCAGGAAGATCGCGTGACAGCCAGTTGCGCAGCGGGCCGGTTCAGACGGGGCAAACCAGTTCGGCACCTGCGTTCGCGCCTGCCGCTGTCGGTCTTTCCCCAGCCGGCTTTGCCAGTTCGATCAGAATGATCGCCGGATTGCGCAGCCTGGCCGCAGCGCAATCCTGCGACAGGCGGGCCAGCGTGGTCGTAATCGCGCGCTCATCGGGACGCGAGATATTGGCGGCAACCGTCACCGGCTGACCGGGTGCCACACCGGCCAGCAGCAATTGCGCGGTCAGCGCGTCGAGTTGCTTCATCGCCATGTAGAACACCAGTGACGTGCCGGGACGCGCCATTTCGGCCACGCCCGATGGCATGTCGCCGGTGCAGCAGGTTGCCGTGGCCAGCACCACCCGGTCTGTCGCCCCGCGCAGGGTGAGCGGCTGGCACAGGCTGGCCGCAGCGGCAGAGGCGGCGGTGACGCCGGGGATGATGTCGATGGGAATCCCATGGGCGCGGGCGGCGGCGATTTCTTCGCCTGCGCGCCCGAAGATCGAAGGGTCACCCGATTTCAGCCGCACCACATGCTTGCCCTGCAGCGCGGCGGCGACGATGGTGGCGTCGATGCGGGATTGCGGCCAGCTGTGGGCGCCGACCTCTTTGCCGACAAAGACGCATTCCGCGCCGGGGCGGGCGAAGGCCAGCACTTCAGGGTCGACCAGCCGGTCGTAGTAGATGACATCGGCCTGCCCAAGGCAGCGCACCGCCCGCAGCGTCAGATGGTCCGCCGCGCCCGGCCCGGCCCCGACCAGCGTGATGCGCCCGCGTGGTGCCTTGTCCAGATCGGGGAGGATGGTGGCGGGGTTCTGAAGAAAGCTCATTCGGCGGCCTCGCGGTGGCTGTGACGGGACAAAAGGGCGGCAAGTTCCGGGCGGCAGGAGCCGCAATTGGTGCCCGCGCCAAGGGCGGCACCGATGGCATCAACGCTCATCAGCCCGTCGCCGGTGATGGCGCGCAGGATGGTGTTGAGCCCGACATTCAGACAGGCGCAGACCGTTGGCCCCGGATCGGGGCGGTCGGCTGCGGGGCGGCCTGCCAGCACCGACAGGTCGGTGGTGCCAAGGGCGGTGGTCAGGTGGGCGCGCGACAGCAGGACCGGAGTGCGCGCGATGAACAAGGCGGCGACAAGCTTGCCATGAGAAGTAAAGGCCATGCGATGTACGCCCTGCGCCGGGTCTGACACCATCGCCGAGGGGGATGGCAGGTCAAACAGGGCAGAGGCCCATGCAGGCCAGTCCTCTGGTGCCACCTGCCCTGCCAGTTCCAGCTGGATGCCGCCCGCAGTCCGGCCCTCGGCCCAATAGTCGCAGGCCGGGGTCACATCGCGGTGTGACAGGGCAAAGCCGTACCAGCCGGCGGCAAAGGGGCGGATGGCCACAGTTGCGGATTTGCTGGCGGGTTGGCCGGACACGGGGTCTGTCAGGCCCGGAACCAGCGCATCAATGCGGCCCGTGGGGGCGGTCTCACCCGTCCAGTGCATCGGGGCGAAGGGGTGGCCGGGCTGGACCTTGTCGCTGATCATGACGCGCAGGATGCAGCGGCCATGGCTGTTGCTGACCTCGGCCAGAGAGGCGGGGGCCAGCCCCAGACCCGCAGCATCAGCGGGGTGCAGTTCCAGATACGGTTCGCCCAGATGCTGCGTCAGGCGCGGGGCCATGCCGGTGCGGGTCATGGTGTGCCATTGGTCGCGTACGCGGCCGGTGTTCAGGCGGAATGGCAGGGCCTTGGTCACTGCGGCGGGCAGGCTGGCGGTGACGGGCATCATGCGGGCACGGCCATCGGGGGTGTGAAAGCGGCCATCGGCAAAGAACCTGCCGCCCCGCTTGGCGGCCTGCGGCCAGACAACCGGGGCAAAGGCTTCGTAAGCGGTGCCGACCAGCCCCGAGATGTCGAAATCGCTGCCCAAGGTGCCAGCCACACCGGACAGGCGGGCGTATTCATCAAAGATCTGCGCGGGGCTGTCCCAGTCAAACCCCGCAAACCCCATGCGCTGCGCCACTTGTGCCAGCTGCCACCAATCCGCCCGGGCCTGACCGGGGGGCGGGGCAAAGCCACGCTGGCGGCTGATCATGCGCTCAGAGTTGGTGACGGTGCCGTTCTTTTCGCCCCAGCCTGCGGCGGGCAGCAGCACATGCGCCAGACGGGCGGTGTCGGTGTTGGGCCAAAGGTCGCTGACCGCGACGAAATCGCAAGCAGCGATGGCACGGGCCACGCGATCCGCGTCGGGCATG
This sequence comes from Pseudotabrizicola sediminis, assembly GCF_004745575.1. Classification (GTDB taxonomy): domain Bacteria; phylum Pseudomonadota; class Alphaproteobacteria; order Rhodobacterales; family Rhodobacteraceae; genus Pseudotabrizicola; species Pseudotabrizicola sediminis. The sequence continues at coordinate 216,961 of NZ_RPEM01000004.1, forward strand.
GTGACGGCGGGGTTGGTGTGCAGGACCCACAGCGCCCTGATCCGCCCGTCTTCAACCGCGCGGAACATGTCCACCGCCTTCAGCCCCGGCTGGGTTGCCATGGCGGGTGCGGCCCAGAAGCCTTGTACCGCGTCGCGGTGGGTGGGGTTTTCAAGATCCAGATGGCAGGCGAGCATATTGGCCAGCCCCCCCACCTCGCGCCCGCCCATGGCATTGGGCTGACCGGTGATGGAAAACGGCCCCATGCCGGGGCGGCCGATGCGGCCGGTGGCAAGGTGGCAGTTGAGGATGGCATTCACCTTGTCGGTGCCAGAGTCGGACTGGTTTATGCCTTGGGAATAGACGGTGACCACCCGTTCGGTGCTGGCCCAGAGGGTGAGGAAGGCGGCCAGATCCGCCGGGGGCAATCCGGTTGCGGCGGGGGTGCTGATGCGCGCGCTGGCAAGGGCCGCGTCCAGCCCGGTCACATGGTGCAGGAAGTCCGGGTTCAGGTGACCCTGATCCGCAAGCTGACACAGCAGCAGGTTGAACAGATGCGCATCCGCGCCGGGGGCCAGCGCAAGGTGCAGATCGGCCCCTTCGCAGGTGGCGGTGCGGCGCGGGTCGATGACGACGATTTTCAATGCAGGCCGTACGGCTTTGGCGGCCATCAGGCGCTGGTGCAGCACCGGGTGGCACCACGCCAGATTGCTGCCGACCAGCACCACCAGATCGGCCAGTTCCAGATCCTCATACTGGCCCGGCACGGTGTCGGAGCCGAAGGCGCGGCGGTGGCCTGCTACGCTAGACGCCATGCACAGGCGGCTGTTGGTGTCGATATTGGCGCTGCCGATGAAGCCTTTCATCAGTTTGTTGGCGACGTAGTAATCTTCGGTCAGGAGTTGGCCGGAGACATAAAGCGCCACCGAGTCCGGCCCGTGGGCTGCGATGGTTTGCGAAAACCGTGCCGCCACTTCGTCCAGCGCGCTGTCCCAAGTCGCCTGTTGCCCACGGATCATCGGCGACAGGAGCCGCCCCTCGGTGGACAGGGTTTCACCCAGTGCCGCGCCCTTGACGCACAGGCGGCCCCGGTTGGCCGGGTGGTCGGGGTCGCCCTTGATCTGCACGCCGCCCCTGCCATCCGGCGTGGCGATCACGCCGCAGCCGACGCCGCAATAGGGGCAGGTTGTGCTGACCCCGGTCATGCGGCGCTGCGCCGGGCAAGGCGGGTGGCGTCCAGCAGCACGCGGCCCGCTTCCAGCCGCACCGCGAAGGTCTGCACCGCGCCATCATCGGCACCCTGCGCTTGCCCGGTGTTCATGTCGAACACCCAGGCGTGCAGCGGGCAGGTGACCGATGTGCCATGCACGATGCCTTCGGACAACGGCCCGCCCTTGTGCGGGCAGCGGTCTTCCAGCGCGAAGACCTGATCATCGGCAGTGCGGAACACCGCGATGCAGCCCAGCACGGTTTTCACCAGCCGCGCGCCCTGACGCGGAATGTCTTCCAATGCGGCGATGTCGATGAATGCGGTCATTCTGCGGCCCTCAGCGTCAGGTCGGCTATCGGGGCCCAGTCTGCCGGTTTTGCGGCAAGGTCGGCCCATGGGTCGGTTTGATATATCGACTGCGACAGCATGAAACGGTCATACAGCGCGCGGCGCGTGGCCGGGTCTTCGACCTGCGCGCGGCACCAATCGAGCCCCACCTTGGCCACCCATTTGTAGATGCGGTGCAGATAACGGGCGTTTTCGCGGTAAAGCTGGGTAAAGGCGGCGATCACCTCCATGACCTCGGCCTCGGTGGTGACCTTGCACAGAAACTCGGTTTCGCGCACGTCCATGCCTGCGGCCCCGGCCACGCTGATCTCATACCCTGAGTCCACGCAGACCACGCCGATGTCCTTGCAGGTGGCTTCGGCACAGTTGCGCGGGCAACCCGAGACGCCCAGTTTCACCTTAGCGGGGGTCCATGAGCCCCAGAGCAGTTTTTCCAGCTGTATGCCCAGCCCGGTACTATCCTGGGTGCCAAAGCGGCAGAAGTCGGTGCCGACGCAGGTTTTCACGGTGCGCAGGCCCTTGGCATAAGCGTGGCCCGAGACCATTCCGGCGGCGTTCAGGTCGGACCAGATGGCGGGCAGATCTTGCTTTTTCACGCCCAGAAGGTCGATCCGCTGGCCGCCGGTGACCTTGACCATCGGGACGCCGTAGCGGTCGGCGGCATCGGCGATGGCGCGCAATTCAGCCGGCGTGGTGACGCCGCCCCACATGCGCGGCACAACGGAATAGGTGCCATCCTTCTGGATATTGCCGTGGTTGCGTTCGTTCACGAACCGCGACTGGCGGTCATCGGTGTAGTCCATCGGCCAGTCGGCGATCAGGTAGTAGTTCAGCGCAGGACGGCACGACGCGCAGCCGCCCACGGTTTTCCAGCCCAGGTCCTGCATCACAGCGGGAATGGATTTCAGGCCCATCGACTTGATCAGCCTGCGCACGTCTTCATGGGTGTGATCGGTGCATTTGCACATGGGCGGGTTGGCATTGGCGCTGAAGCTGTCGCCCAGTGTCAGGGCCATCACCTGTTCCACGAGGCCCGTGCAGGTGCCGCAGCTGGCACTGGCTTTTGTGGTGCTGCGCACAAGTTCCAGCGTGGTGGCCCCGCCGCCGATGGCGGTCACGATTTTTCCCTTGCACACGCCGTTGCAGCCACAGATTTCCGCCTCAGGCGGCAAGGCTGCAACGGCTGCCAGAGGGTCCGTTTGGGCACCTCCCTGAAAGGCCGGGCCAAAGATCAGCGTGTCGCGCAGATCGGTGACATCGCGGCGCTGTTTGATCAGGTCAAAGAACCACGCGCCATCGGCGGTATCGCCATACATCACCGCGCCGATCAGGTGCGCGCCCTCAAGGATCAGGCGCTTGTAGACGCCGCGCCCCGGATCGCGGAACACGATATCCTCGCGCCCCGGTGCATCGGCGAAATCGCCGGCGCTGAACAGATCGACGCCAGTGACCTTCAGCTTGGTGGCGGTTTGCACGGGTTTGAAGGCGGCCTGTTGACCCAGCAACGTGGCTGCCAGCACCTTGGCCTGATCATACAGCGGCGCGACGAGGCCGAACACCTGCTTGTCATGCTCCACACATTCGCCCAGCGCGAAGATTGCGGGATCGGATGTGCGCATCTGGTCATCGACCGTGATGCCACGCCCCACGTCGAGATGCGCGTCATTGGCCAGCCGCACCTCGGGCCGGATGCCGACGGCCATGCAGACCAGATCAGCGGGGTAGACGGTGCCGTCTTCCAGCAAAACCGCCTCCACCCTATCCGTGCCCAGAATGGCTTTGGTGGCCCCCTTGCAATGGATGCGGATGCCGCGGCGTTCGAGATCCTTTTGCAGCAGATATCCGGCGGCGGGGTCGAGCTGACGTTCCATCAGGTGGCCCATCAGGTGGATGACCGTTACCTCGGCCCCGCGCGCGGCCATGCCTGCGGCGGCCTCAAGCCCCAGCAGACCGCCACCGATCACTACGGCGCGTGCACCGGGGCGGCTGGCGGCAATCATCGCATTGGTGTCTTCCAGATCACGGTAGGCGACCACGCCCGGCAAATCCTTGCCCGGCACCGGCACGATGAACGGGGCCGACCCGGTGGCGATGACCAGCGCGTCATAGGGCACGCCGCCGGTGTTGGACGTGACGATGCGGTTGGCGCGGTCGATCTTGACCACGGGTTCACCAAAGCGGCAGTCGACGCCATGGGCCTGATACCAGTCTGCATCATGCGTCACGATCTGGTCGTAGGTTTTTTCCCCGGACAGCACCGGCGACAGCATCAGCCGGTTGTAGTTGCCGCGCGGTTCCGCGTTGAACAGGGTGACGTCGAAATTGCCCCCCGCCTCAAACACAGCCTCCAGCATGCGGCCCGAGGCCATGCCTGCGCCGACCACCACAAGTTTCTGTTTCATGATCTTTACTCCGCCGCTTCGACGAAGCGGTGACGTTCATAGAGGAACCGCAGCACCGCTTCGCGGGCGCGGACGTAATCGGGATGGCTGGCAAGCGCGATGCGGTCGCGCGGGCGGGGGATGGCAACCTCCAGCACCTCGCCGATCGTGGCCGCCGGGCCGTTGGTCATCATCACGATGCGGTCGGCCAGCAACACGGCTTCATCGACATCATGGGTGATCATGATCATGGTGTTGCCAAGGCGGGCGTGGATATCCATGACCGCATCCTGCAGATGCGCCCGGGTCAGCGCGTCGAGCGCGCCGAAGGGTTCATCGAGCAGCAGCACCTTGGGTTCCATCGACAGGGCGCGGGCAATGCCCACCCGCTGCCGCATGCCGCCCGAAATCTCGCCGGGGCGTTTGTCGGCGGCATGGATCATCTGCACCAGATCAAGGTTCTGCATGATCCAGTCGTGGCGTTCCGCCCGCGTCTTGGTGCCGGAAAACACCTTGGAAACCGCCAGCTTCACGTTGTCATAAACGGTCAGCCAGGGCAGCAGGCTGTGGTTCTGGAACACCACGGCGCGTTCCGGCCCCGGTGCGTTCACCTCGCGGCCTTCCAGTTTCAGGGCACCCGTGGTCACGTCGGTCAGGCCCGCGATCAGGTTCAGCAAGGTGGATTTGCCACAGCCGGAATGGCCGATGATCGAGACGAATTCGCCCTTGTCGATGGTCAGGCGGATGTCTTGCAGAACCTCGGTCACCTTGGAGCCGTTGGTGAAGGTTTTGCTGATGCGGTCGATGTGCAGGTATTTTGTCGGTGCCATGGTCATGATGCTGTTCCTCTTGAGACGACAGAACCGATCCAGCCCACCAGACGGTCCAGCACAAAGCCGGTCACCCCGATGTAGATCAGTGCCACGATGATGTCGGTCAGGCGCGAGGAATTCCACGCATCCCAGATGAAGAACCCGATGCCCACGCCGCCGGTCAGCATCTCAGCCGCAACGATGGCGAGCCAGGACAGGCCAACCCCGATGCGCAGGCCGGAAAAGATGTAGGGTGCGGCAGAGGGGACCATGATCTTCCAGAAGAACTCGATCTGGTTCAGGCGCAACACGGCGGCGACATTGCGGTAATCCTGCGGAATGGCGCGGACCCCGGCGGCGGTGTTGATGATGATGGGCCAGATCGCGGTGATGAAGATCACGAAGATCGCGCTTGGCCGGCTGTCCATGAAGGCGGCCAGGCTGATGGGCAGCCAGGCCAGTGGCGGCACTGTGCGCAGCACCTGAAAGATCGGGTCGAAGCCGCGCATCATCAGCGCCGACTGGCCAATGACCGCGCCCATCAGCACGCCCGCCACGGCGGCAAGGCCAAACCCGTAGGCCACCCGTTCAAGCGAGGTCAGCACCCGCCAGCCAAGGCCGATGTCCTGCGAGCCGTAGACAAAGAACGGATCAAGGATCAGCTCGCTGCTTTCGGCCCAGACCTTGGTGGGTGTGGGCAACCCGGCATCAGGGCCGGAAAAGGCGATCTGCCAGATCGCCAGCAGCACGAACAGCACCACCAGCGGCGGCAGGACCGACGAGACGATCCATGCCAGCGACTTCTGCGCCCATTGCCCGGATTTCGCGGCAACCGGCAGCGGCACCACCTGCGCCGGGGGGTGTTTGGCCGGGGCGGGGGTTTTCTTGAGCACTACAACAGACATGCCCACCCCCTTACACCATGGCCTTGATCGACTGGCTGTCGAGATAGGCATCTGCATTGGCGGGGTCGAAGATCTTGCCGTCAAAGAACGTCTCTGTGCCCCGGCTGTCGCCAAAGGCGCTGGTGTCGATCCCCAGACCCGCCGCCGCCTGCAGCCACAGATCGCTGCGGTTGGTGGCGTCAACAGTGGCCTTGGTGTCCAGATCGCCGGGGAAGTACCCCCAGCGCTTGTTTTCGGTGATGAACCACGCATCCAGCGACTTCCACGGGAAGGAGGTGGCCCCACCCCGCCAGAACTTCATCGCCAATGCCGGGTCCGATGCGGTGCGGCCGTTGCCATAGTTCACTTCGCCTTTGATACGGCCGATGATGTCGCCGACGGGCACGTTGTACCATTGCCGGCGCCCAATGATTTCGGCCATCTCGTCCTTGTTGGCGGCGTCTTCGCACCAGATCTGCGCCTCCATCACCGCCATCATCAGGGCGAGGGTGGCGTTCGGGTTGGCGTCGACCCATGCGGCCCGCATGCCCAGCACCTTTTCGGGGTGGTTGGCCCAAACCTCGCCGGTGGTGGCCGCGGTGAAACCGATGCCCTGGTTGACAAGTTGTTCGTTCCACGGCTCGCCCACACAGAAGGCCTCCATATTGCCGACCTTCATGTTGGCCACCATTTGCGGCGGCGGCACCACGATCAGATCGACGTCTTTCGTCGGGTCGATCCCGCCTGCGGCCAGCCAGTAGCGCATCCACAGATCATGGGTGCCACCGGGGAAGGTCATGGCGACCGGGATTTCCTGCCCGGCGGCGCGTTTGGCGGCAAAGGCCTCGCGCAGCGGTGACGAATCCAGCCCGACGCCGGTATCGGCGTAGGCTTGCGCCACCGACAGGCCCTGACAATCCTCGTTCAGGCTCAGCAGGGTATACATCGGCAGCGGCTGGTTGTTCTGCATGACCTTGCCGGTGGCATACAGATGCACCTTGGGGCGCAGGATATGGCCGCCATCAATGCCACCACCTGCCGACCCAAGGGCCATGTTGTCGCGCGTGGCCCCCCAGCTGGCCTGCTTTTCCACCTTCACATCGGGCATGCCGTGTTTGGCGTAGAAGCCTTTTTCAAAGGCGATGATCAGTGGCGCGGAATCGGTCAGGGCGATGTAGCCCAGCGTGCAGCCGGTGACCTCGGGCGTGGGGGTGGCGGCCCATGCCCCGCCCGGCAGGGCAAGGCGGGCGCCTGCGGCGGTTGCGGCGACGCTGACGGCGGATTTCAGAAAGCTGCGGCGGGTGGGCTGGATCAGGGTCATGTGGCGTGTCCTCTGGCAAAGGCCGGGCCGGCGGGTGCGCGGCGGGCTTGGGCTGAACGGCAAAAAGCCACCTCGATCACTGCCTCGGCTTGAGGACAGGATGGGTGGCGGCATTGCCATTTTGGGGGACCGCATCTTTGCGGAAATCACGGCGGCCGACAGCGCCATTGCTTGCGGCCTAGTTTCATCATGTGCCACAGGCCGTATCCGGTCAAGCGCTGCACTGCAGTATCGCGCTTGCAGCATTGCTTTTGCGCAAAGGCCGAAGGCTCTGCCCAATCCTTCAGCGCAGCGTAAACGCCGGATCAAAGGTTTCGCCGTCAAAGAACGCATCGGGGGCCAGAATCATCTGGCCTTTTTCCGAGGCCACCGCTGTCGGGTGCGCCATCGCGCCCTCAATCCGGGCCGAAGCGCCGGGCAGATCTGCGCCTGCGCTGCGCAGATGCTGGCGGTAGAGGTCGGTACGGAAGCATTCCGTCGCTTGCTCCATCGCGCGCGCCACGTCCAGCCCGTGCTGCCCGGCAATCCGCCGCGCCAGCAGCGCCGCCAGACTGCGCCAGGGAAAATTCACCGAGCCGTCGTGAAACCGGATGAAGCCCGGAAACTGCCGCACCTCGCCTGCAGCACTGACATGCAGCCGGCCCAGCAACCCGCGTTCCGTCAGTTCCGGCGGCAGGTTCAGATAGTCGGGGCGCGACAGGATTTCGGCGGCCGTGCCCCGGTTGTCGGGCCGGTCGAGCCAGCGGCAGGCGCGCCAGACCGCACGCATCAGCCGCCCGGTTTCGTCGGGGCGGGCCTCGGTAAAGTCGCGGGTCAGCACCAGCCCCTTTTCCGGCGGCGATGCCCAGATTGCCCGCCCCGCCAGCAAAAGCGCGCCGACCCCGGTTTCCACGGCATAAGACGCCCAAGGCTCGCCCACACAAAAGGCGTCCACCTCGCCCGCTGCCAGCGCATCGGCCATCAGCGGCGGGGGCACGGTATGGATGGTCACGCGCGCGCCCAGATCGGTGCCGTCCAGCCAGCGACGCACAAGCTCTGCCTGCGTTGAGAAGGGGAATGGCACACCCACGCGCAACGGCCCGTCCGCCACGCCCGCCAAAGCGGTGCGCGCCGCGACCGGATCGTCAAAGCCAAAGCCATGCCCCTGCGCCCGCATCGCGTTGGCCAATGCAGCACTGACCGCAATAGCCTGCCCGCCCACCGACAGCATCATCACCAGATCAAAGCGCGGATAGTCCGGGCCAAGCCCAAGGGTCTGTGCAATCGGCAACGGCACCAGCATGTGCGCGGCATCAATGCCGCCCATGCCCAGCAAATCACGGCTTTGCGCCCAGCTTTGCACCCGGATCAGATCAAGATGCAGCCCTTCCTCAGCCGCAAAGCCAAGTTCCTGCGCCACGATCAGGGGGGCCGCGTCGGTCAGCGGCACATAGCCAAGGCGCAGCGGGGTGAGGCTCATGTCAGCAATCCCGCCGCCATGACCAGCTGCTGTGCGATATCGGCGACCCGCCGCTTCTGATCCATCGCGGTTTTGCGCAAGAGGGCATAGGCGGCTTCCTCATCAATCCCGCGCGCCTTCATCAGGATGGCCTTGGCGCGGTCGATGATCTTGCGATCCTCCAGCGCGGCCTTGGTGGCGGCCAGTTCGGCGCGCATCTTCTGGAACATGTGAAAGCGGGCAATGGCAGCATCGAGCACCGGCTTGATCCGTTCGGGCTGCAAGCCATCCACCACATAGGCCGACACCCCGGCCTCTATCGCGGCGCGGGTCAGTTGTTCATCGGACCGGTCGACGAACATGGCCACCGGGCGTTCCATCGGGCCGGAGACCAGCGCCAGTTCTTCAAGCACGTCGCGCGACGGATCGGCCACATCGATGAGCACGATGTCGGGTTTCTGGTCGGCGATTCTGCGGGCCAGACCGGTTTTTTCGGAAATGACCGTGATCGCATGATCGCCCGAGGCCATAAGGCCATCGACAATGCGCAGCGCCCGGTCCCGGTCGCGCTCGACCACAATGATGGAAAGCCGTGCCATGTTGATCACCCCGTCAGAGAGAAAAGCGGCGGAGCAAGAGCGTGTGCGACCGGCCTTGGCATTGTGGGGTCACCGACCCCGGAAACCGCCCGAAAATTCCCCAAATTTTTCCGATCTGCCTATGGCTTAATCGTCACAAGAACAGAAATTGCCGCAGGGTCTGCGGGATTTGCCCGGGGAGCGCAAACCGCACGCAAACCGGCAATTTTCCGCAAAGTCGGAAAGCGATCACGCCAAGTCGCCGCCGCGATACGACGGCTGCGGCAAAACAATATCGTGCGGCTTTAAGGTGCCGCTGACGACAGCGGAGAATTGGGCAGAGCGAGGTCCAGATGCTGAGCCAGGACGGAATCCGTACACAACTGCAGTCGCGCAAGGCAAATTTTGCCCTGTCGCGCGACCTTTATTGCGATCCGGGCGTCTATCAGACCGATCTGGAGCAGATCTGGTACAAGGAGTGGCTGTTCGCCGTGCCAGCCTGCGAGCTGGTCAAAGCCGGGTCTTACGCGACATTGCAGGTCGGGGATTACCCTGTGGTGATCGTGCGCGGCACCGATAGCCGCATCCGGGCGTTTCACAATGTCTGCCGCCATCGCGGCCAGCGGCTGTGCGCCAAGACCAGCGGCACGGTGACCAAGCTGGTGTGCCCCTATCACCAGTGGACCTATGATCTGGATGGCAAGCTGGCCTGGGCGCGCGACATGGGCGCGGATTTCAACCCCGCCGCTTACGGGTTGAAAAAGGTGCATTGCGTTGATCTGGGCGGAGTCGTCTACATTTGTCTGGCCGAGGTGCCGCCCGCCATTGCCGATCTGGCCCGCACGGCTGCGACGTATCTGGCGCCTTCGGGCCTTGCCGATACCAAGGTGGCCTTTTCGTCCAGCATCGTGGAAAAAGGCAACTGGAAGCTGGTTATCGAGAACAACCGCGAATGCTATCATTGCGGTGGATCGCACCCCGCACTGTGCCGCACGTTTTCGGACAACCCCAAGATCGGCGCGATGGATGGCCCGCAGTCTGCCAGCCCGGAAATCCTTGCGCATTGGGAACGTTGTGAAGCGGCGGGTCTGCCGTCGCGGTTTGTGCATGCCCCGGATTTCCAGTGGCGGCTGGCGCGCATTCCGCTGCTGAACAACGCCGAAAGCTATACGATGAGCACCAAGGCGGCGGTGGCCAAGCGGATGGGCAAGATGCCGTTCAACGATGCGGGCAGCTTGCTGATGTACCACTACCCCAACACCTGGAACCACTTTCTTGGCGACCATGCCATCACCTTCCGCGTGCTGCCGATCAGCCCGACCGAGACGGAGGTGACCACCACCTGGCTGGTGCACAAGGACGCGGTCGAGGGCACGGATTACGATCTGGAAACGCTGACCCATGTCTGGCTGGCCACCAATGACGAAGACCGTCAGGTGGTCGAGGAAAACCAGAAGGGCATCCTGTCGCCCGCCTATGAGCCCGGCCCCTATTCGCCGATTCAGGAAGAGGGCGTGATCCAGTTCATCAACTGGTATTGCGACTCGATGGGCAAAAAGCTGACCCCCTCAACGTCGTTGGCGGCGGAGTAGACCATGCCGAACCAGCTGAACTGGGCCGCAAAGCCGTGGCAAGAGTCCGAGCCACTGGAATGCGCCATGGTGGTGCCCGACACGGCCGATACTGCCACCTTCACCTTCCGCGCGCCGTCGGGGGCATGGTTCGACTATCAACCGGGGCAATTCGTGACGCTGGACCTGCCCGTGCCGGGCGGCAACGTGCAGCGCACCTACACCATCAGCTCCAGCCCGTCGCGGCCCTTGTCGATTTCGGTCACCGTCAAGGCGCAGGCCACGTCCATCGGCACGCGCTGGATGCTGGACCACCTGAAACCCGGCATGCGGATAAAGGCGTACGGGCCATCGGGAATCTTCAGCTTTCACCGCCATCCGGCGCAGAAATACCTGTTCATCTCGGCCGGGTCGGGGATCACGCCGATGATGTCGATGACGACATGGGCGTGGGATTCCGGCGAGATGCCCGACATCGCCTTTGTCCACGCCGCCAAACGCCCGTCCGAGATCATCTTTCGCGAACGGCTGGAGCAGTTCGCCAACCGGGTGCCGGGGCTGAAGCTGCGGTTTACGGTGGAAGAGCCTGACCCGTTCCGCACCTGGCACGGGTTTCAGGGGCGCCTTTCACAGATCATGCTGGGCCTGATGGCCCCGGATTACCTTGAGCGCGAGGTGTTCTGCTGCGGACCAGAGCCGTTCATGCAGTCGGTGCGCGAGATGCTGGTGTCGATCGGCTATGACATGGACCGCTATCATCAGGAAAGCTTTGGCGCGCCGGTGCGCAAGGAAAGCGATGCCGAACCGATCACCGATGTGGTGCCTGATGCCGATACCCGCGCTGCCGTGACCTTCACCGCCTCCGGCGTCACTGCCGCCTGTGCGGAAACCGACACGGTGCTGGCTGTCGCGCGCAAAGCGGGCCTGAACATTCCGTCGGGCTGCACGTTCGGCCTGTGTGGTACATGCAAAGTGCGCAAGTCGGCTGGCGAAGTGCATATGGTGCACAACGGCGGCATTTCGGATGACGAGATTGCCGAAGGGTTCATTCTGGCCTGCTGTTCAAACCCCATCGGGCGGGTGAGCGTCGAGGTCTGACGCGCGCCTGCCCCGCCGAAAAAAGAACTGCGTCGCGAAGGCGGGGCAGCGCCGGGCACAAGGTTCCGCTGTAGCAACGGCGGCGCGGACGCCAGCAAGGGCGGTCCGGACCCGCCCGGAATGTTGTTCCGCCCCAACCCGGAACGGCAGGGCCGCGCGCCCCGGGCCCACCATTGAAACGCGCATCGGATCGGCGCATGTCACGGCGAGCACAGGAAAACTCGCATGACAATTGCCATTTCATCGCTGACCAAACGGTTCGACCAGACTGCGGTTCTGCGCGGCATTGATCTGACGATCAATGACGGGGAATTGGTGGCATTGCTCGGGCCTTCCGGGTCGGGCAAGACCACGCTGTTGAAGATCATCGCCGGGCTGGACTGGCCCGATGCCGGCGGGTTGGTCGTGAACGGGCAGGACTGGCTGCCCCTGCCCGCGCAAAAGCGGCGGATCGGGTTTGTGTTCCAGCATTACGCGCTGTTCCCGCATATGACGGTGCGCGACAACATCGCCTTTGGCCTGACCGTGCGCCCCAAATCCGAGCGCCCGAGCAAGACCGCGATTGCCGCCAAGGTCGATGACCTGCTGGGTCTGCTGCAGATTCCGCATCTGGCCGACCGCTTTCCGGCGCAGTTGTCTGGCGGTCAGCGGCAGCGGGTGGCCCTTGGGCGGGCGCTGGCCATCGAACCGGCGGTTCTGCTGCTTGATGAGCCCTTTGGCGCGCTTGATGCCGCCATCCGCCGCGACCTGCGGGCCTGGCTGCGCGAGGTGCATCAGGCGACAGGCTCGACCACGCTGTTCGTGACCCATGATCAGGAAGAGGCGTTCGAGCTGGCCGACCGCGTCGTGGTGATGGGCGAAGGCCGGATCGAGCAGATCGGGTCTGCCGACCAGATCCACGATCATCCGGCATCTCCGTTTGTCGCCCGCTTCATGGGTGCCGTGGTGGAATTGCCGGTCACCTTGCGCGCCGGACGGGCCGAGGCGGCGGGGCTTGATGCCCGCATGCTGGAACGCCGCGCAATGGCCGATGGCCCGGCGCAGTTGTTCCTGCGCCCGGATGCGATTGCGCTGGACGCTGACCCGGCCAGCCCCTGGATCTTGTCGCACAAGGCCAGCAACGGGGCCATGATCCGCGCGACGTTGCGCCGGGCCGATGGCACCGAAGTGCCGGTCGATCTGCTGCGCCATTCGGCCCCGGATCTGAGCCTTGGCACCGCTTACCGCCTGCGCCCGCTGACTGGCGCGGTCTTTCCTTTGGACGGCGTCGCACAAAATGATGCGCCGCGTCCGCTTCCCATTCTCAAGGAGAAACGCCAATGAAACACGGATTGATCAAGGCCGCCGTTCTGGCCGCCAGCTTGGGCTTTGCCGCCCCCGCAAGCGCACAAGACAGCATCCTGAACGTCAGCTATGATATCGCGCGCGAGCTGTTTGAGGCGCTGAACCCGGCGTTCATTGCCCAGTGGAAGGCCGACACCGGGCGCGACCTGACCATCGACCAGAGTCATGGCGGATCGTCGCGTCAGGCCCGCGCCATTCTGGAAGGGTTGCAGGCCGATGTGGTGACCTTCAACCAAGAAACCGACATCGACGTGCTGGCCGAGGGCGGTCTGCTGCCCGCCGGTTGGCGCGATGCGCTGCCGAACGGGGCCTCGCCCTATTATTCACTGCCCGCCTTCCTCGTGCGCGCGGGCAACCCCAAGAACATCCGCGATTGGTCTGACCTTGCCCGCGAAGACGTGGCCCCGATCTTCCCCAACCCGAAAACCAGCGGCAACGCGCGCTATACCTACCTTGCGGCCTATGCTTACGGGCTGGAACAGAATGGCGGCGACCATGCAAAGGCGCAGGAGTTTGTGAAAGCAATTCTGTCGTCGGTGCCGGTATTCGATACCGGTGGCCGCGCGGCGACGCAAACCTTTGCCGAGCGGGAACTGGGCGACGTGCTGGTTACGTTTGAGGCCGAAACCGGCGGAATTGCCCGGGAATATGCGGCCCAAGGGTTCGAGCGTGTGACGCCATCGCTGTCGCTGTTTGCGGCCTTCCCCGCAGCGGTGGTGGCCGAAAACGCCGACAAGAAGGGCGCGACCGAGGTTGCGACCGCCTATCTGGAATGGCTGTATTCGCCAGAGGCGCAGGATATTCTGGCGCAGAACTTCTACCGAGTGAATGACGCGGACATCGCCGCAAAATACGCCGCCGACTTCCCCGAAGTGCGGCTGGTGACAGTGGACGAGGTGTTCGGTGGCTGGGATGCGATCCGTGCCGAGCATCTGGCAGATGGCGCGATCCTTGATCAGGTGTTTGTGAACCAATGATTCACGCCGCCGCGCCTGTCCGTGCCAAGCGCGTCTTGCCGGGGTTCACGCTGAGCCTTGGCACGACGCTGCTGTACCTGACCGCGATCATCCTGATCCCGGTGTTGGCGCTGATCCTGAAAGGGGCCGAAATCGGCCCGGCGCGGTTCTGGGCCATTGTCACGGCGCCGCGCGCGCTGGCGGCATTCCAGGTCACGATCACCGCTGCGGTGATCGCGACCGCCTTCAACGCGGTTTACGGCTTGCTGATGGCCTGGGTGCTGGTGCGGTATGAGTTTCCCGGCAAACGGATTCTGGATGCGCTGATGGACATTCCCTTTGCGCTGCCGACGGCGGTGGCGGGGTTGTCGCTGACGGCGCTGTTTTCGGCCAATGGCTGGATCGGCCAGTTTCTGGAGCCGCAGGGGATTTCCATTGTCTATACGATCTGGGGCGTTGCCTTGGCGATGGCCTTTACCTCGGTGCCGTTTGTGGTGCGGACCGTGCAGCCGGTGCTGGAGGATCTGGACCCGGCTTTCGAGCAGGCGGCGCGCACGCTGGGTGCGTCGGAAGGGGCGATCTTTGCCCGCGTGGTGTTTCCGCAGATCCTGCCCGCCTGGCTGGCAGGCTGCACCATCGCTTTTGCCCGCAGTCTGGGCGAGTTCGGGGCGATTGTGTTCATCGCGGGCAACCTGCCGATGAAGACGGAAATCGCGGCACTGCTGGCCTTTATCCGGCTGGAGGAGTTCGACTATCAGGGCGCGTCGGCGATTGCGCTGGTGTTGTTGATGTTCGCGCTGATCCTGCTGGTGGTGTCAAACCGGCTGCAGGCCTGGGCAATGCGGTTCAAGGGCATATAGGGGGGTGTGATGCAGACGCTTGCGATGGACCCGACCCGGAACCGCCTGATGCCGCGCCTGTTGATCGGGGTGGCGGCCCTGCTGACGCTGCTGATCGTGGTGGCGCCGCTGGTCTATATCTTTGCCCGCGCCTTTGGCGAAGGCTGGAAGGTTTATGCCGCCAACCTGATGCATCCGGCAACCGTGCATGCGATCTGGCTGACCAGCATTGTCGCGCTGATCGTGGTGCCGATCAATGTGGCCTTCGGGATTGCAGCGGCCTGGGCGGTGGCGCGGTTTCGCTTTCCGGGGCGCAGCATTCTGGTGACGGCGATCGAGATACCCTTCTCGATCTCGCCCATCATCGCGGGGATCTGCTATCTGCTGCTGTACGGGCGTCAGGGTATTCTGGGACCATGGATGCAGGCGAATGATCTGCAGGTGATGTTTGCCCTGCCCGGCATCGTGCTGGTCACGATGTTCGTGACCGCCCCGTTTGTGGCGCGTGAAGTGCTGCCTTTGATGCAGGCCCAGGGGTCCGAGCAGGAGCAGGCGGCGCTGACGCTGGGGGCAAGCGGGTGGCAGATGTTTGCCCGGGTGACGCTGCCCAATATCCGCTGGGCGCTGCTGTATGGGGCGGTGCTGTGCACGGCCCGGGCGGTGGGGGAGTTTGGCGGGGTGTCGGTGGTGTCGGGCAATATCCGGGGCCAGACCAATACCCTGCCCCTACATGTGGAACTGCTGTTCAACGATCTGAATGCGACCGGGGCCTTTGCGGCGGCGTCGGTGCTGACCTTGCTGGCGCTGGTGGCTCTGGTCATCAAGGCGGTGCTGGAGGGGCGGCGCGGCGCGTGAGGTGTCACACGGGCACCCCCGTGTGACGTCGATAGAGATCAAGCCATATCAATGGCTTGATCTTTTCATGTTCAGTAACTTTTAACACCTCACCGCCTGCACCCTGGCCGCCTGTTTCCCCGCCTGACCCGGGCCATCGCCCCGGCCGCCGCCCCCTCCATGCAGCGGGTCGCGCCGCGCTATGGCGGATGACAATTGACTTTCCGGTAAAAAATCTGGCTTTGTTACAAACGAAGGGGCGCCGGGGAGGCCGATTGTTACATGGATGTCATGTCTATCGGGAATAGGTGCCCAGTCAGCAAATCCCTAGGAGGAAGACACATATGAAAACCGCAAACCTGTGGGCAATCGGGTTGATGGCGCTGCCAATGGCAGCACAGGCCCAGACCGAGATTTCCTGGTGGCATGCCATGACCGGCGCAAATTCGGAAGTGGTGGAAAAAATCGCCTCCGATTTCAATGCAAGCCAGTCTGATTACGTGGTGAAGCCCGTGTTCAAGGGCACCTATCCCGAAACGCTGAACGCCGGCATCGCCGCGTTCCGCGCCGGCCAGTCGCCCGACATCATTCAGGTGTTCGACGTGGGCACCGGCGTGATGATGGGCGCACAAGGCGCCATCAAACCTGTCGCCGAAGTGCTGGGCGAAGCCGGGTTCACCTTTGACAAGAGCGAGTATCTGCCGGGCATCGTTGGATATTATTCCAGCCCCGAAGGCGAGATGCTGTCGTTCCCCTACAACTCATCCGCACCGATCATGTTCTACAACAAGGACATCTTTGAAAAGGCAGGGCTGGATGTGAACACCCCGCCGAAAACCTGGGCGGAAGTCTGGGCGGCGGCACGTCAGATCAAGGAAAGCGGTGCGGCCACCTGCGGCTATACCTCGACCTGGCTGACCTGGATCCACACTGAAAACTTTGCCGCCTGGAACAACGTGTCCTGGGGCAGCAACGAAAACGGTCTGGCCGGCACGCCGGAACTGGCCGTCAACGGCCCGCTGTTCGTGAAGCATTTCCAGGAAATGGCCGATCTGGCGAAAGAGGGCGTGTTTGTCTATGGCGGCCGCACCTCGGAAGCCAAGCAGAACTTCACGTCCGGGGAGTGCGGGATTCTGACCGAAAGCTCGGGTGGCTTGGGCGATATCGTCAAGGCTGGCATCAACTATGGCATCGGCCAGCTGCCCTATGACGAAACCGCGACAGGTGCGCCGCAGAACACCGTTCCCGGTGGGGCGTCGCTGTGGGTAATGGGCGGCAAGTCGGATGAGGTCTACAAAGGCGTGGGCACCTTCTTCAACTACCTGTCGCAGACCGAAGTGCAGCAGTATCTGCACGAAGTCTCGGGCTATCTGCCGGTGACGATGGCGGCGTATGAAGCCACCAAAGCCTCGGGCTTTTACGAGACCAACCCGGCGCGTGAAGTTCCGATCACCCAGATGATGGGCAAGGCACCGACCGAAAACTCCAAAGGCGTGCGCGCGCCAAACCTGCCGCAGATCCGCGACATCCTGAACGAAGAGTTCGAGAAGATGCTGGCAGGTCAGCAGACAGCTGAACAGGCGATGACCGCCGCAGCCGAGCGCGGCAATGCCGCGATCCGCGACGCAACCGGCGGCTGAACAGTCCGGTACAGGGCGCGCACCGGCCATGGCCGGTGCGCGCTTTTCTTTTGACCAACGCAAGGACTATGAATGCGGCGCACCGTCTTTCCGCACAAGTTGCTGCCCTGGCTTTTGCTGGCACCGCAATTGGCGATTACCCTGATCTTTTTCTATTGGCCTGCGGCGCAGGCCTTTCGCCAGTCTGTGCTGCGCGAAGACCCGTTCGGCCTGTCATCGCAATTTGTGGGGCTGGCGAATTTCCGCAAGGTTCTGAATGATCCGGCCTATCTGAATGCGGCGCAGGTCACGGTGGTGTTTTCGGTGCTGGTGGCGTTTTTTGCCATGACGATTGCGCTTTTCCTTGCGGTGCAGGTGGAAAAGATCGTGCGCGGCAAGGGGTTGTATCGCACCCTGATGATCTGGCCCTATGCGGTGGCCCCGGCGATTGCGGGGATGCTGTGGCTGTTCATGTTCAACCCGTCCTTTGGCACACTGGCCTGGCCCCTGCGGCAGTTGGGCATCAACTGGAACCCGCTCCTGGACGGCGAGCAGGCGATGGCGCTGGTGGTGGCGGCGGCGACGTGGAAGCAGATCAGCTATAACTTCCTGTTCTTTGTGGCCGGGTTGCAGGCCATCCCGAAATCCCTGCTGGAGGCGGCGGCGATTGACGGCGCGACCAAGCGGCGGGCGTTCTGGACCATCGTCTTCCCGCTTCTCACGCCGACGACGTTTTTCCTGTTGGTGGTGAACACGGTTTATGCGCTGTTCGACACCTTTGGCATCATCCATGCGGTAACCAGTGGCGGGCCGGGCAAGTCGACCGAGACGCTGGTCTACAAGGTCTATAACGACGGGTTCGTGAACCTGATCATGGGCGATTCAGCAGCGCAGTCGGTGATTCTGATGGTCATCGTGATCAGCCTGACGGCCTTCCAGTTCCGGTTCATTGAAAAGCGGGTGCACTATGGATAACAGCACGCAAGGCCCGCTGGTGGCGCGCGGCATGGGCCGGACAATGGCGCATCTGTGGATGATCCTGGGTGTGATCATCGTGGCCTTTCCGGTCTATTACGTCTTTATCGCCTCGACCCATTCAGTGCAGACGATCCTGCGCCCGCCCCTGCCGTTGCTGCCGGGGTCGGACGCCTATGAAAATTACCGGGGAGCGTTCTCGGGTGAGATCAACCGGATCGGCGGGGTCAGCCTGTGGCGGCTCTTGGGCAATACCACGCTGATTGCAGTGGGGATTGCAGTGGGCAAGATCGTAATTTCGATGGCCTCGGCCTATGCGATCGTGTTCTTCAAATTCCCGTTCCGCATGGCGTGCTTCTGGCTGATCTTCATCACCCTGATGCTGCCGGTCGAGGTGCGGATTCAGCCGACCTACAAGGTGATGGTGGATCTGGGGCTGATCGACACCTATGCCGGGCTGATCCTGCCACTGATTGCATCGGCGACCGCAACGCTGCTGTTCCGGCAGTTCTTCATGACCATCCCGGATGAGCTGCTGGAAGCGGCGCGGGTGGATGGCGCCGGGCCGTGGCGGTTTTTCAAGGATATCTTGTGGCCCTTGTCACTGACCAATGTGGCAGCGATTTTCGTGATCCAGTTCATCTATGGCTGGACGCAATATCTGTGGCCGCTTCTGGTTACCAATTCGAATGAAATGAACACGATCGTCATTGCGCTGAAGAAGATGGTTTCTTTTGCCGATGCCGATACCCCCTGGAACCTCGTCATGGTGACTTCGGTGCTGGCGATCCTGCCGCCGATCCTTGTGGTCGTGCTGATGCAGCGCTGGTTCGTGAAGGGTCTTGTCGAGACGGAGAAGTAAATGGCACATATTCAGCTGAACGACCTGCGCAAAAGCTATGCCGGGCAAGAGGTGATCCACGGGATCACGATGGACATCTCCAACGGGGAATTCGTGGTGATCGTCGGGCCTTCGGGCTGCGGCAAATCCACCCTGCTGCGGATGGTGGCGGGTCTGGAAGGGATCAGCGCCGGCACGATTTCCATCGGCGACCGGGTGGTGAACGATCTGGAACCGCGCGAGCGCGACATCGCGATGGTGTTCCAGAACTATGCTTTGTACCCGCATATGAGCGTGCGCGAGAACATGGCGTATGGCTTGAAGATCGCCAAGATGCCGGTGGCGGAGATTGACGCACGGGTGGCGAAGGCGGCCACCATGCTGGAGCTGGAGCCCTATCTGGACCGCAAGCCGCGCGCCCTGTCGGGCGGGCAGCGGCAGCGTGTGGCGATGGGGCGGGCTTTGGTGCGCGAACCGGCGGCGTTCTTGCTGGACGAGCCGCTGTCGAACCTGGACGCCAAGCTGCGGGTGCAGATGCGGTTGCAGATCAAGGAGTTGCACCAGCGCACCGGGCAGACCACGCTGTATGTGACGCATGATCAGGTGGAGGCGATGACGCTGGCCGACCGGCTGATCGTGATGAACAAGGGGGTCGCCGATCAGATCGCCACCCCGCATGAGGTGTACATGACCCCGGCCAGCGAGTTCGTGGCGGGGTTCATCGGGTCACCGGCGATGAACATCTTCACGGTACGGGCCGAGGCTGGTGTGGCGGTGTTGCCCGGCGGCCAGCGTCTGCCACTGCCGGGGCTGCCCGCCAGCGGCGAGGTGCGGCTGGGGCTGCGGCCCGAGGATATGGAGCTGGTGGAGGGCGACACGCCGTCGATTCCGGTGGTGCTGAAGTCGGTGGAATGGCTGGGCGCGGATGCCTTTGGCTATGGGGTGATCGAGGGGTCGGATGTGCTGATGACCCTGCGCCTGCCCGGCAATACGTTGGCCAAACGCGGCGACCGACTGCACGTGGCGGCGGCGCAAGGGCGGATTCATCTATTTTCGCCCGAGACCGGGAAGCGGTTGTAGAGGTTTGTGGCAGGGGCGGCCGCAGCGCCGCCCCGGGGTTTAGCCGGTGCCCAGCACCAGAAAGATCACCGACAGCGATACCAGCAGCAGGCCCGCGACCTCGCGCCCTCCCAGTTTTTCGCGGAACCAGAGCGTGGAAAACAGCAGGGTGAAGATCACCTCAACCTGGCCCAGCGCGCGGACATAGGCGGCGTTCTGCAGCGAGAATGCGGCGAACCAGCCGAGTGAACCCAGCAGCCCGGTGATGCCCACCGGCGCGGTGCGGCGCCAGCCGTGCAGCACGCGGGCCATTTCGCCGGGCTCGCGAAAGCTCAGCCACAACGCCATGATCACCGATTGGATCACGGTGGCGGTGGCCAGTGCCAGCAGCGCGCGCAAAAGGAAGGGGGCGGGTTCCAGCGACAGCGTGGCCCCGCGGTAGCAGATCGCGGCCACGGCGAACAGCGCGCCGGCAGCAAGGCCGAAGGCGACGGGCCGCCCTTCGAACGCGGTGGTGCGCGGGAAGGACAGGCAAACCAGTCCAGCAAAGCCGACGGCGATGGCAAGGCCCGCGCCGAAGGACACCATCTCGCCAAGAATCAGCGCCGAGGCGACGGCGGCCTGCAGCACCTCGGTCTTGGTGAAGGCGATGCCGGTGGCAAAGCTGCGCATGCCCATCAGGCGGACGGTAAGCTCGGTGGCGATGATCTGGGCGATGCCGCCCACGACCACATAACCGAAGAAGGCCACCCCCGGCACCGGCAACGAGACGCCGGACTGCACATAAAGCGCGCAGGCCGCTGCCGTGGCCAAGGGCGCGGCAAACAGGAAGCGCGCGAAGGTCGCCCCGCCGGGGGAAAGCCCGGTGGACCCCAAAGCCTTTTGCAGCGCGAACCGCAGGGTCTGCGTCAGGGCGGCAAAAATCGTGAAGGCGATCCAGAGGTCCATCACGGCTGTGATGCCACGGCGGTGGCTTGAAGACCAGCCGCGCGCGCGCCTTTTGTGCCGGGTTTCCCGGCGGTCCTGCGACACTTAAAATATTGCCATGCAAGCAGATTTGCGCCACGCTTTGCGGGTCGCGCCCGGCTGTCGGGCGGGATGGTTTGGCTTGTCTCAGAGATCATACATGAACCCGCGTTCGGAAATTCACGCCCGCCTTGCCGCCTCGCTCAAAGAGGCGCGGACGGCCAAGGGGCTGAGCCTTGATGCCGTGGCGCGGCTGTCGGGTGTCAGCCGGTCGATGGTCAGCCAGATCGAGCGTGGCGAAAGCAGCCCCACGGTGGCGACGCTGTGGAACCTGACGCAAGCGTTGCAGGTGGATTTCGCAGGGCTGCTGGAGGCCCGCGAAACGCCGCGGATCGAGGTGATCCGGGCCGAGGTTGCACCGGTGATCGGCGGTCGGGGGCTGGGGGTGACCATCCGCATCCTGTCGCCCGCCGAAGCGGTGGGCGAGCATGAGGTGTATGACCTGACCTTTGCTGCAGGTGGCAAGCTGATCAGCGATCCGCACGGGCCGGGGTGCCGGGAGCATCTGACGCTGCTCGACGGTGCAATCGAGGTGACCTCGGGCGAGGAAAGCCAGCAGCTGGGCACCGGCGACACGGCGCGGTATTTCGCCGACCGCCCGCACCGGATAGAGGCGGTTGGCGGACCGGCGCGCGCCATTCTGATCGTGCAGAACAGCTAGCAGCATCACGGATCTTGCGCCACGCGGGCCTTCGCCTCGACCTGCGGATAGCTGCGCGCCATCAGCAAGGTGCGCGCCAAAGACATGACGATCAGCCCCAGCCAGAGGGCGTGGTTGCCGATCAGCGGCAGGCCGATCAGGATGGTGGCCAGATACAAGATCAGCGAGACGAACATCACGTTGCGCATCTGGCGCGACATGGTGGCGCCGATGAAAATGCCATCAAAGATGAAGCTGCCAAAGCTGACCAGCGGCATGATACAGACCCATGGCAGATAGCGCATCGCCTCGGCCTGCACATGGGGGGCGGTGGTCATCAGGGCGATCAGTTGGGGGCCGCCGAACAGGGCTGCGGTGGTGAGAATAAGGCTGCCGCCCAGCGCCCATTTGCCCGACAGGATGGCCGCGCGCCGCAATGGCCCCACGGCGCGGGCACCGACGGCCTGCCCCACCAGCGCTTCGGCCGAAAAGGCGAATGCGTCGAGCATGTAGGAAAACAGGTGCAGGAATTGCAGCAGCACCTGATTGGCGGCAAGGTTCACATCGCCCTGCCCCGCAGACAGGAACACGAAAGACGTATATAGATTTTGGGCAGGGTGGACAGGCACACCATCACGACCAGAACCACAAAGGGCACGTTGTGGATGGCATGCGACCAGATGATGGCCCACATGCCCGGCTCCAGCCCCATCAACCGCGCAGCGATGCGGAATGCGGTGGCCGAGATGACGCCGGGGATGACGGCTGACACGCAGAGTGGACCCGCGCGGCGACGGGGACTGGGTGGCGAAGGAATAGTTCATGAAGCGCCAGCGCCATGCATCATCCATTCCTGCAAAATCGCAGGTGAAGCCATAGCTGCCGATGCCCATGAATTTATTGACCGTCGGCGTTTTGGTGCGGCGGATCAGGTGGCGGACCTCTGACGCGCCTGCCTCCAACGCCTCTGCCGCGTTGTCGACCGCTGATGCGCCGACGCCGACCACCGCCACGCGTTTGCCGCGCAGGGCGGCGAAGTCGATGGGATCAGCGGAATGCGCCCAGAAGGCCCGGTCCAGTCCGGTCACGAAAGCAGGAATCTGCGGGGCACCGGTGCCATTGCGCCCGGTAGCCATCACCAGCTTGCGGGTCAGGATGCTGTTTTGCGCCGCCCCGGTGACATGCAGGCGCAGCAGGCCTTCTTCGGGTTCGACACGAGCCGGCGCGACACCGTTTTCCACCGGGACCTGCATCACGCGCCGATACCATGACAGATAGTCCATCCACATCGGACGCGGGATCTTGTCCCTCGACCACGGCTTCGCCGCCATGGTCACGGTGCGGCACTTAATTGGCTGGAGGATAGCACAGATCCTGCAGATCGCGCGCAAGGCGCGTCTCCAGCTACGCCGATCCCGATGGTGACGGTTCTTGTGCAGTCATCGCGAAACCTCTGGCCGGTCGCCGTTGAGGCACATCGACAGGGCCATGATGGCCCGGTGATGTGCAGCTTTGATCTGTCCCCACCGGGCGGAGCCGGGCAGCCGGGGAAGATCGTCTGGCCGGGGTATTGCCCCCCGGAGTGAGTGACGTTTCTGACCCATCGCGACACATTGTTCCGATATTACGGATTAAATGGTGCCATAGCGGATGGTCATGTCAAGAATTCTTTACCACAAGATCATTTAATTCGTGGCCCGGCGCGCGCTGCACGTTGGTCATGCCAAAGCTGCCTCGGGCAAGCGGAAAAAAATGGCGCGCGCAGGATCACACTGGTACGTCCGCGACAGATCGGCGGCTGTGGCGGAAAGGGATGCGACGCTGTCCAGAATGGTCTGCACCTTATCGTCCGTCATCAGCGGTGACAAGTTGAGCCGGACAAATCCCGGCTTCTGCATCTCGTCGCCTGACAGGATTGCGTGGCGCAGGCGGGCTGAGGCGGCGGCGTCGATGCCCAGCAGGCGGTGCACATAGGGCCCGGCGCAGGCACAGCCGCCGCGGGCCTGAATGCCGTAAAGATCGGACAAAAGCCGAGTAATCAGCTGATGATGCACAAAGCCGCCCTGCCCGTCTTTGATCCGGAAAGAGAAAATCGGCAGGCGGTTGCGATCGGCAGGGCCAAGCAGGGCAATGCGGGGCTGGCTGGCCCATGCGGCGTTCGCCCGCTGCACCAGCACGGCGTTACGTATGGCCATCTGCGCGATGCCGATGCAGTCCTTGACCATGAAGACCAATGCCGCGCGCAGATCACCGGTCACGTTCGGAGTGCCCGCCTCTTCGCGTGCCTCAAGCCGCTGGCTGTAGTCATGCGCGCCGGGTGATACAAATCGCACGGTGCCACCACCGGGCCAGCTGGGACGGTCTGACACCACCGCGTCGCGGCGCATAATCAGCACACCCGATGCCCCAGGCCCGCCAATGAACTTGTGCGGCGAGATCACGATGGCGTCGATTTCGGCGTCGGGTGCCGGTGACATGGTGATCGGCAGATAAGGGCCGCCGCCGGCGTAATCCCAGACCATCCGCGCGCCAGCCGCCCGGACCTGCCGCGTCAGCGCCCTGACATCGGCCACCTCGCCGGTGATGTTGGAGGCGGCCGAGAAGGCGCAGATGATGCGCGCGCCTTTGGGTGCCGATGCAAGCGCATGCGCCAGTTCGGCACGGTCGGGGCCGCCCATCGGGTCTTCACCCAGCTCGATCACCTCGGCCCCGCTTTCGCGCCAAGGGAGCAGGTTGGAATGATGCTCGAACGGGCCGAGGATCACCCGCGCGCCGGGGCCCGCGCCCAGCAGCGCCACCAGCCGGTTGATGCCCGCCGTGGCACCCGATCCGCAGAACACCACCGCATGATCCGGCCCCGCCCCGCAGGATTGCGCGATGATGGCGCGGGCGGCGCGGCGCATCTGAGTCATCCGCGCACCGCAGAACGAGGCTTCGGTATGGCTGTTGGCGTACCAGGGCAGCACGTGATCCATCAGGAAGGTTTCCACCTGACGCAAGGCGCGGCCCGAAGCGGTGTAGTCGGCGTAGATCAGCGGTTTGGGGCCGCAAGGGCCGTCGATCAGCGCGCCCTCGCCGATCAGGCCGGCGCGCAGGGCAGCCAGCGGGTCTGCCGCCTGCAAGGCGGTGCGGAACGGGGAAAACAGATCGGCGGCGTCGGTCACGGGGTGGCACTCCTTGGTCTGCCTTTACGATAGATCGAATTCGGGCAATCAAATGCCGCGATATTCCGGTATATTTCTATAAATTCAGATCATATGATCCAATATATGAAGACTATGGATATTTTTGATCTGCGCATCCTCACAGCGATGCAGCGTGATTCGTCACTGTCGCAGCGACAGATTGCCGATCTGGTGGGCCTGTCGCAGAATGCCTGCTGGCGGCGGATACAGGCATTTCAGGCGGCGGGCATATTGGCGGGCTCGCAGGCACGGGTGGATCTGGCGGCGCTGGGGCTGGATCTGACGGTTTTCGTGATGATCCGCACCCGGCACCATGCGCGCGATTGGGTAGACCGCTTTTCGCACCATGTGCAAAGCCTGCCCGAGGTGATCGACTTCAACCGGATCGGCGGGGAGTGGGACTATCTGCTGAAAATTGTCACACCCGGCATGGCGGGGTATGACCGGTTCTATCAGCGGCTGATCGACGGGTTCGAATTCGACAAGGTGACGGGCCTGTTTTCCATGGAACAGATCTTTGAAAACCGCCCCGCCGATCTGAACCGCCTGCTTTAGCGGTCAGGTCCAGTCCAGCACGACCTTGCCGCTGGAGCCTGCGCGCATCACCTCGAACCCGTCGCGGAACTGGTCGACGGGGAAGCGGTGGGTGATGACGCGGCGGATATCCAGCCCGTTTTCCAGCATGGCAATCATCTTGTACCAGGTCTCGAAAATCTCGCGGCCGTAGACGCCTTTCAGGGTGATGGCCTTGAACACGATCCGGCTCCAGTCCACCGGGGATTTGCCGGGGGGAATGCCGAGCATGGCGATGCGGCCGCCCATGACAAGGTTTTCGATCATCTGGTCGAGCGCGGCCTGATTGCCCGACATTTCCATGCCGACATCAAACCCCTGCTTCATCTTCAGCCGGGTTTCCACCTCGCGCAGATCCTGTTTCAACACGTTGACCGGCACCACGTCGGCGACTTGCGCCGCCAGATCGAGACGGTCCTGATTGACATCGGTGATCACCACATGGCGCGCGCCGACGTGGCGGGCGACGGCGGCGGCCATGATGCCGATGGGGCCGGCGCCGGTGATCAGCACATCTTCACCCACCAGATCAAAGGACAGCGCAGTGTGCACCGCGTTGCCCAAGGGGTCGAGGATGGCGCCGATGTCATCGTCGATCTCGTCCGGCAGGGGCACCACGTTGAAGGCGGGCAGCGACAGGTACTCTGCAAAGGCGCCCTGTTCATTCACCCCGATGCCGCGCGTGGCGGGATCAAGGTGGAACTTGCCCGCGCGCGATTGACGCGACTGGTTGGAAATCAGGTGCCCTTCGCCCGAACAGCGCTGGCCGATGGCAAGGCCGGTGACGTTGCGGCCCAGTTCCACAATCTCGCCCGCGAATTCATGGCCGGTGACGAGGCCCAGCGGCACAGTGCGGGCGGCCCAGTCATCCCAGTTCCAGATATGGATGTCAGTGCCGCAGATGCCGGTCTTGCGGATACGGATCAGCACATCATCGGGGCCGATTTCCGGCACTGGGCGTTGTTCCATCCAGAGTCCGGTTTCCGGTTTGGTTTTGGCCAGTGCTTTCATGTCGTTGCGCATCAGATGACCCCTACGGCTTTGCCTGCGGCACGGAACTGATCAAGGCCGAAATCCAGATCGGCGCGCGTCAGGGCGGCGTTCATCTGGGTTCGGATACGGGCCTGCCCCTTGGGCACCACGGGGAAGAAGAAGCCCGAGACATAGACGCCCCGGTCATAAAGCGCGCTGGCCATGGCTTGTGCCAGAGGGGCTTCGCCCAGCATGACCGGAATGATCGGGTGTTCACCGGGCAGCAAGGTGAAGCCCGCATCTGCCAGGCCTGAACGCCAATAGCTTGCGTTGTCAAACAGCCGGGCGCGCAGGTCATCTGCCGCCTCGACCAGATCGAGCGCCGCCAGACCTGCCGCCACGATGGCGGGGGGCAGCGCGTTGGAAAACAGGTAAGGCCGTGCGCGTTGGCGCAACAGGTCCACCACCGCTTGCGGCCCGGCGATATAACCGCCCAGCGCGCCGCCCAGCGCCTTGCCCAGCGTGCCGGTCAGGATGTCGACCGACACCCCGTGATGCGCGGGCGTGCCCCGACCCTGTGGACCCATGAAGCCGGTTGCGTGGCAATCATCCACCATGGTCAGCGCGCCGTATGTTTCAGCCAGCGCGGTGATGGCGGGCAGGTTGGCAAGATAACCATCCATCGAGAACACGCCATCGGTGGCGATCAGGATGTGGCGGGCACCATCCGCGCGGGCGGCCTGCAATTGCGCCTCCAGATCGGCCATGTCGGAATTGGCGTAACGGTAGCGCTTGGCCTTGCACAGCCGGATACCGTCGATGATCGAAGCGTGGTTCAGCGCATCCGAGATGACCGCATCCTCGGGGCCCAGTAGCGGTTCGAACAGGCCGCCGTTGGCATCGAAACAGGCGGCGAAAAGGATGGAGTCGTCCATGTGCAGAAACTGCGCGATCCGCTGTTCCAGCTTACGGTGCAGATCCTGGGTGCCGCAGATGAAGCGCACAGAGGCCATGCCGAACCCGTGATCGTCAAGCGCACGATGGGCAGCGGCGATCAGCGCCGGGTCGTTTGCAAGCCCCAGATAGTTGTTTGCGCACAGGTTCAGCAGCGGGCGCCCCGCCACCGTGACATGCGCCGACTGTGGCGATGACATGATACGTTCGCGCTTGAGCAGGCCTTGCGCTTCAATCTCGGCCAACGTCTGGCCAATCTGGCGAAGGAAGTCGGTGCGCGACATCAGTCTCTCCTTCTTGTACGATGGGAATGTTGGGCAAGCAGAGCGTGAATGTCAATATAAAAGAATATCGTCCGTTATTACGGATGTTGGAGCGCGACGCAGACCCTGCTTGAGAGGCGGTGAGCGCAACCCTCTTGGACGATCAGCAAAAGGCATTTGGTGAGGGTCGCAACGAGGATTGACAGGCGGCCATTGCCCAGCCCCCGGCATTTAAACCGTGACATTCCCGCTGTTCGGCGGAAAGCAGCCATTTGTCGCAGAATATTTTGCGCCGGAACGCGGCAGCCATTGACGGCTGCGGGTCCGATACCCCATCTGCGGCATCATGAAGGCTGGGGTTTTCGGGGACATAATCGGGAAAATGCTTTGCACACGCAGCATGGCAGACTTGCATTTTGCGCATAGCAGTCGGTCTGGCGCACCCCTCTATAACCTGAGAACTTCATTGAGTTTTTACCGAATCGACGTGCGGGAGCCAAAATGCCGGATATGCCGGGACAGACAGATATGATGCCGCGACGCTCTTTCCTTGGGCTCTTAGGGACTGCTGCCCTGCTGCAGTGCAGCACCGCCCTTGTAGGCGTTGGACATGCACAGACCCCGCCCCCCACTGAGGCTGCCGGAATGCCGTTCGATTTTGACCGCCTGACAGAAGAGATGCGCAGCCTTGCCACCGCGCCGCATGCGCCGTCAGATCGGGCGACAGGGTTTTTCAGCACCTTCAGCTATGATGATTATCAGGCAGTGCAGTTCAACCCGGAGCAGGCGCGCTGGTCAGGCACCGATGCCGGATTCCATGTGCATGCCTTCCACCTTGGCTGGCTGTTTGCCGAGCCGGTAACGATGTTCGAGGTTGAGGGCGGCGTGGCGCGCCCGATGGTGTTCAGCACCGACGATTTCCGTTATTTCGATCTTGTCCGCGACCGTGTGCCAGAACATGAGCCCCTGCCGGGGATCGCCGGGTTCCGGCTGAACGCACCGCTGAACCGGGCCGATGTGTTTGATGAGGTGGTGGCCTTCCTGGGGGCCAGCTATTTCCGCGCCGTGGGGCGCGATACCGGCTATGGCCTGTCTGCGCGCGGGCTGGCGATCAACACCGGGCTGGGCAAGCCCGAGGAATTCCCCCGCTTTTCGCGCTTCTGGCTGGAACGGCCTGCGGCGTTTGCCCGCGATGTGGTGATCCATGCAGCACTGGAAAGCGAAAGCTGCACCGGGGCTTACCGCTTTGTGATCCGCCCCGGCACCGATACGGTGATGGACGTGACAGCGCGGTTGTTCTTCCGCACCGAAGTGGACCAGATCGGCATCGCACCGCTGACCTCGATGTATCTGTTTTCCGAAAAAAGCCGCACCGATTTTGACGATTTCCGCCCCGCCGTGCATGACAGCGATGGGTTGGCGATTCACCGGCGCGACGGAGACCGGAACTGGCGGCCTCTGAACAACCCGAGCCGGTTGTCTGACTCGTGGTTTATCGAGGAAAGCCCGCTTGCCTTTGGCCTGATGCAGCGGGACCGGGACTTCGAGAATTATCAGGATGCGGTGTCGCATTATGAACGCCGCCCCTCGCTGCTGGTGGAACCTGTGGGGGAATGGGGCAAGGGCGCCGTGCGTCTGGTGGAAATCCCGACTCCGCTTGAGGTGAATGACAACATTGTGGCGTTCTGGGTGCCCGAAGCCCAGCCCGTGCCCGGCGAGATGATGGAATTTGCCTATCGCCTGCATTGGGGCGCGCTGCCGGTCGATCCGGCGGCGGACGTGGCTTTCGTCAAGGAAACGCGGGCCGGGGTTGGTGGTGTGTCGGGCGTGGAAAACACCGATGGCAGCCGAAAGTTCGTGGTCGATTTCGCCGGAGGCTTGCTGTCGCGCTTACCGTCAGATGCCGAGGTTGACGCTGTGGTGACCATCGCAGGTGGTGAAATAGTCGTCAAAACACTGTCAAAGATTGAAAACAATGCAGTCTGGCGTTTGGTGGTGGATGTGAAGCCCAATCAGGGGGCCACGGTGGAACTTGTGGCGCATGTCGCGGGTTACGGCCGCAAGCTGACAGAAAATTGGCTCTATCAATGGATGAGCGCATGACTATGGCACCCTTTGCCGCGACAGAAACATTTCCAGATGTCGGAACCGGCGGCATGGACCTGTCTGTCCTTGCCCCCCCCATGGCACCGCTGGCAATGCCGAAACAAACCCTGACCCGCGAGGCCGGGCCGCTGTGGCGCGGCTTTGTCGCGGTCTTGTCCCTGCTGCGCCGGGATATGGGCCGCGTGGGGTAAGGCATGACGCTGTCCTCGGTCGCCCTGTCGCCTGTGAAACTCGATCGCGCGACGGGCGCGCGCGCGTTTGCGCTTGCCTTCAGCCTGCTGGCGGCAACCGCTGCGGGGATGGTGTTTCACATCTACGGCGCGGCAGATGGGGTCACGGCGGTGGATCTGATCCGCTCGGGTCTGATCTTTTTGTCAACCTGGTGGTTGGCATGGGGGGCTGGCACGGCGATGCTGGGTCTGTTTTCCGGGGCAAGGCCGCCGGTACCGGAAGTTCGGGGCAAGATCGTCGGCAAGACCGTAGTGATCGTCCCGATCTACAACGAGGACCCCAGCGTCACCTTTGCCCGGATTGCCGCGATGGACGATTCCCTGCGGGCGGCAGGTGGCGGTGTGATGGTGGATTTTGCCATCCTGTCCGACACGCGGGATGAGGCGATTGCCGCCGAGGAACGCCAATGGTGCGCGCGGCTGCTTGCACGGCAGAACGGGGCGGGCCGGATCTTTTACCGCCGCAGGGTAAAGAACACCGGGCGCAAGGCGGGCAATATCGAGGAGTTCATCACCACATCGGGCCGGGCATGGGATTACGCGGTGATCCTTGATGCCGACAGCCTGATGGAGGGCGAGACGGTTCTGACCATGATCCGCCGGATGGAGGCTGATCCGACGCTGGGCCTGCTGCAATCGCTGCCCCGAGTGATCCGGGCGCGGACGGTATTTGGCCGGGCAATGCAGTTTGCAGCCTCGTTCCATTCGCCGGTGTTTGCCCATGGGTTGGCCGCGATGCAGGGGCGTACGGGGCCGTTCTGGGGCCATAATGCCATTGTGCGCGTTCGCGCATGGGCCGAGAGCTGTGGCTTGCCGGAACTGCCGGGACGCCCCCCGTTGGGCGGGCATATCCTGAGCCATGATTATGTCGAGGCGGCATTGCTGTCGCGCGCCGGGTGGACGGTGCGGCTGGATGATGATTTGGACGGCAGCTTTGAAGAGGGGCCGGAGAATATCGTCGATCATGCCAAGCGTGACCGGCGCTGGTGTCAGGGCAATCTGCAGCATGGCAAGGTGATCGGGGCGCCGGGGCTGAAGGGGTGGAGCCGCTTCACCCTGTTTCAGGGCATTTTCGCCTATGTAGCGCCACTGATCTGGCTGGCCTTCATCGCAGCGTCGGTCATTGCCACCGCCACCGCCAGCGGGCCGGATTACTTTCCACAGGAAAACTGGCCCTTTCCTGTGTTTCCCTATGACCAGACCGCAAAGGCCGTGGGTCTGGCTCTGGGGATCTTTGGCCTTCTGGTCATGCCCAAACTGCTGGTGGTGCTGGACGCCGCCCTGACCGGCAGGGCAGCCACCTTTGGCGGGGCCGGGGCATCGTTGCGTGCCATGTTGAGCGAGCTTTTGTTGTCATCGCTGATCGCGCCGGTGCTGCTGGCCTTTCAGAGCCGGTCTGTTGTGCAGGTCTTGCTGGGGCGCGATGGCGGCTGGCCGCCCAACAACCGTGGTGATGGGGGCCTGGATTTTGCCGAGGCCTGGGCTGCGGGTCGCTGGATCAGCGGCTGGGGACTTGTGGGGCTGGGGGTGGCGCACTTCTTTGCGCCGGCGCTGACACTGTGGTTGCTGCCGGTGCTGCTCCCGATGCTTCTGGCCCCGGTGCTGATCTGGTGGACATCGCAGCCAGCAGCCCGGGGCCGCTTTGCGGTGCCCGAGGACCGTACCCTGCCAGGAATTGTCGCGCGCCATGATGCGGTGCTGCGCGAATGGCTGGCTACCCCGGTAACGGCGGAGAAGGTCGTTGCCTGAGCTGGTCGCGCACCGGCGCGATTACCGGGTGGATCTGTTGCGGGGCGTGGCCTTGATGATGATCTTCATCAACCACATTCCCGGCACGTTCTGGGAACATCTGACCTCGCGCAATTTCGGCTTTTCCGATGCGGCTGAAGGCTTTGTCCTGATGTCGGGCATTGCGACAGCGCTGGCCTATGGTCCGATTTTCATGCGCGACCGGACCCCGCCGATGGCGCTGGCGCTGCGGCCCTGGCGACGGGTGCTGACGCTGTGGTGGGTGCATGTGCTGGTGGTGCTGGGGATTCTGGGGCTGTTTTTCCTGACCGTGCAAGACCCTGCGGTGGCCGCAATGTCGGTGAAGCGCAACATTGCCCGGGCGCTGGAAGACCCGATGCTTTTTGTTCCGGCGCTGGTGGCCTTGAGCCATCAGTTTGCCTATGCCGATATTCTGCCGCTGTATATCGTGCTGCTGCTGGCCGCCCCGGCCATTCTGGCGGCGGGCGTGCGCTGGCCGCGCGGGCTGATGGTGGCGTCTTTGCTGCTGTGGGTGGTGGTCGGGATCTTCCGGATCAGGGTGCCGACCTGGCCGCTGGACAACGGCTGGTTCTTCAACCCGCTGGCCTGGCAGGTGGTGTTTGTGGCGGGCGTGCTGACGGGCCTTGCGATGCGGCAGGGGCAGCGGTGGTTGCCGATGCGGGTTTGGGCGTTCCGGCTGGCCTTGGCATATCTGTGCCTCGCGGCGATCTGGGTTCAGGTGCCGGTGGTCGCAGCCTGGGGCGGGCACGGGCTGTGGATGGTGCACGAATATCTGGGCGCACCATCGGTGTTCACGTCGTTTGACAAGAGCTTTCTCCACTTGCCCCGGCTGCTGCACATTCTGGCGCTGGCCTATGTGCTGAGCGCGCTGCCCGCGCTGACGCGGCTGTCGGAAAACCCCAAACTGGCCCCTCTGGTGACGCTGGGGCAGCATGCACTGCCGGTCTTTGCCGCCAGCACCGGTCTGGCCTATGTGGCGCAGGTGACCAAGGCGATGGTGGGGCCGTCCTTCCTGCTGGACACGGCGCTGATTGCCGCCGGATTTGCGATCTTGTTTGCGCTGGCCGGGTGGCTGAGTCTGCGCAAGACGCAGCGCGCCGCGATCCCGGTTGAGCACCGGGTCTGAACCGACGGACTTTCACATCGTAGCGCGGCATATCCCGGCGCGCCGCGAAACGGCCCGTCGCGCGGAAAGCGCCACCTTCATTGCCATCCGGTCAGGGCGAGCCGTGGCCCGCCGCCAGGTGCCTTAGCTTTGGAACACCAACCGATGCATTGCCGGGTGGACGCGTTCACGGACCAGAACCGCGACAAGGCGGAGGGCAGCGGCATGCTCTTCTTCGGTCTGAGCGGTTTCAATCTGCGCGCGGCAATAGTCCTGGATATCCTCTGGCAAAACCGGAGGCAGGGCCTCTTCCGACCCGGACAGGATGGCTGCCATCCACTCCGACGATTCCCCCAGCTGCGCCGCGAAAGCAAGCTGGCGCGCATCCAGCAGATCACGCACGGTGTCTTCGTTGGCAAACACATCATGCGTGATGCCGGCAAAGGCGCGGACGCGGTTGATACGCTCTTCGGTGCAATCGAGCAGAGCTGCCATGGCCGGAACCTTACCCATCTGCTTGGTCGATCCGACATAATCATAGGGCGCGTTGTCAGACCGCTTGAGCACACGGTTCACCACCGGGTCGATCACGGTGATGATGTCGGAAATCCCCGAGCGGCGCGCATATTCCAGCGAGCCGATCATCAGTTCGCACGTCGCCATGGACACGGCTTTCATCGTGTTACCATCGCGGCACAGCCGCTGGGTATCGACGCAAAAGCGGGTGGATTCCCACAAAGTGGCGCTGCGCAGCGGCGGTTCGCCATCCAGCAGAACCTGAAACACGTCTGACAGCATGTGCGGCCCCGTGGTCTGCAGGGCGCGAACGCAGGACACAACATGGCCTTCGTCATCCAGCCCGATGACATAGGCCGGATCGAGCCGATCAAACTGGTCAATCTCGCGGCCGTTGGTGATCTCGACTTCCCACCCCAGGCGGTCGCCGAAAACGCGTGCGCGGAGCTTGAACATTTCATCCAGAAGGTCGCCGAAGCGATCCTTGTTCAGTGCATCGACGATGATGATCATATTTATCCCCAAACATGAGTGGTCTTCCCCTGAACAAGGTTAATGCGTCCGACAGGGTAAAGACTATGAGGGGAATCCCGTAATCCGGGCTGAGAGCGGCCTAAAGCGGGTAGATCAGGCCCAGCATGATGGCACGGCCCACGGCCTGCGGGGTGGTCAATGCATACAGCTTTTCGCGCCCCGACCTTAGGTGAACCTCGACCGTGCGGTGTGAAATCCCCAGAATGTCGCCAACGTCCTGCTGCGACTTGCCAGCTGCGATCCATTGCAGGATCTCGCGTTCGCGGGTGGAAAGCGCCGGATAGCGCAGGGCGCGCGACAGAACATCGGACCGCATCACCGTATCATGCACATGCACGGCGACCGATTGCAGATCCGGCAAAATCTGCCGAGACAGCTTTTCCCATTCTGTCACGCTGCAATCGCGGGTCACGCTGAGCATGCCGATATCGCCATAAGGCCCGCGCACCGGAATGGTCAGGCCCCGGTTGGTGATGCCAAAATCGCGGGCGTCGCGGAAGGTTTTCTCAAAACCTTCCGTGTGGTCCAGCCTGCTCCAGTCCACCGGGGCGATCGACCGGCTTGCGACCAGAAGCGTGGGATCAATCCGGTGCAACCCGTTTTCAGCATAGTGGTGCTTCCAGGCGTCAGGGTAATTCACATAGCCATGGACTGCACTGGCGACCGGGTTGGTTCCGGCATAGGCCGCATGGTCAAGTTCAAAGCGGGCGCAGATCTGATCGAGGAATGAGACGAAACTACCGGCATTGCGGCTTTCGTTTCCAAGGTCGATCAGATCGACGTTCACCGCTGACGCTCTGTTGCTGTCGCGGACTGCAGATCGTTGGCGCTCTGCGCTGGCGTTGCCAGATTACCAAGGTGCGTGGCCATCGTCTGCGCCATCTTCAGAAGTGCCACTTGCTGGGGGTCGGTCATCTCATTGAAATGCGACAGCATTTCGGCTCGGTTGCTGCCGATCGTCTTTGGAGGACCATTTTGGTCGGCACCGGATGGCGCGGCAATGCCGTCAAAAAATGAGGCAACGGGTATATCGAGGACGGTCGCGATCTGCAGCAGTTGTGCGGCGGCAACCCGGTTTGTGCCGGCCTCATACGCGCTGATCTGCCCCGGGTCGACCGACAGGTGCTCTGCCAGCTCGGCCTGGGTGACGCCACAAACCCAGCGGAATTGCCGGATACGACGGCCAATAAACGAATCTACACTGTTCATGATTTGCGATGCCGTTAAAGCTGCTGGATGCGAAATCTTACAGCACTCTGTGTCTGGATCAACCAATCGTTAATCATTCTTAAAATGATGTCTCCGCGCGGGCATCCCACCTGCCGAACCGGGCTTTGGACCGCGCTGACCGGGGGGCTTGGCGCAGTTCCAGCAATCCGCCATCGATTGGAATGATCTGACCTGTCATCCAGGATGACCGGTCGGTGGCCAGAAAAAGCATCCCTTCGGCAATCTCTTCCGGAGTGCCCCAGCGCGAGATCGGATAGCGCCCGATGACCTGCGCCAGCAAGGTCTGGAATTCCGCCTCGTCCGCTGCACGGGCACGGAATTGGGACTCCGACAGCGGCGTGCGCACCGCCCCCGGCGCCACCGCGTTCACCCTCACCCCGCGCGCAGCGAAATCGGCGGCAAGCTGGCGGGTAAGTGCCATGACCGCGCCCTTGGCGGGCAAATAGGCCGCCACCCCCTTCATCCCCGACAGATCGACAGTGGTGGCGGTAAAAACCAGCGTGCCACCTTGCACCAGCAGATGCGGCAGCACGGCCCGGGCGGTGAGAAAGGCCCCGGTGGCATTTACCAGCATTGCGCGGTTCCAGTCGGTGAGCGACAGGGACAGGATATCGCCTTCGATCATGGCTCCGGCATTGGCAATGCAGGTGTCGATGCGGCCGGCCCAGTTGATGGCCGCGGCGGCCATGGCGGCGACGGAAGCTTCATCCGTGATGTCGGTTCGCACGGCGCAGGCGGGGTGCCCGGCGGCTGTCAGGCCATTGGCGACGGCCTGCGCGGCTGGCTCATTCAGGTCGGCACACAGAACGGCCATCCCGTTCGCCGCAAAGCGCGCCGCCACTGCGCGCCCGATGCCGGACCCTGCGCCGGTGACAACCTCCGTGCGCGATCAAGAAGATACCGATTTTATCTGTCGGCGGGCCGAGGCAAAGAAGCGGGGCTTGTATGAAGCCACCCCTGGGGTTGTTGTCTATCAACACGACATGGCTGGAAACCTTGGCAATGTAACCACACGCACCAAAGTGCTTGAGCGCACCCGGTCAATGCCGCTTGTCAGTGAGCGGTATCCGGCAAGGGCGGCACGGCTTGGAAAAAGCTGTTTGCGCCATTGCGCCGCCCTATGGTGATCTTCTGGAAACCGAAGGCTTCGGGCAACCGTGTCGCGGTTTCGGAGTCACGCCGATTTGTCTGCCCAAAGTGGCGATCCGACATGTTGCTTCTTTAAGGCATCACCAGCACCACACTCCGGTTTTGCGGCGGGGGGTTCAGAAATTGGCCGGCGAGGCTAGCTGATCGCCGACAGCGCCCGCAGGCGGATCAGCGCCAGAACGGTGTCGATGGAGGGTGTGGGTGTATGGGTCAGCCGCCCCAGTTCGGCGACCGAGCCGACAAGCGCCTCGATTTCCATCGGACGGCCTGCGATCAGATCTTGCAGCATCGACGTCCGATGCGCGCCCACAGCCGCGCCGCCGTCAATGCGGCGATCCACGTCTATGGGAAAAATGACACCCAGCTTTTCAGCGATGACCTGTGCCTCGATCATCATCGCACGCGCGACGGCGCGGGTGCCGGGATCAGTGCACAACACATCCAATGTGGCATGGGTCAGGGCGGAAATCGGGTTGAAAGACAGGTTGCCCCACAGCTTCACCCAAATCTCATCGCGCAGACGGGGCCGAACGGGGGCCTTGAGGCCCGCTGCCGTCAGCGCCGCAGACAGGTGCAGCGCACGGGCGGATTTTTCACCCGAGGGTTCGCCCAATGAGAAACGGTTGCCCTCCACATGGGTGATGGTGCCCGGTTCCGACACTTCCGCCGCCGGATAGACCACGCAGCCCAACACCCGGTCTGGGCCAAAGCCGTTCCACTGCACATCACCGGGATCGACCGAGGCCAGACGGGTACCTTCATAGACGCCTCCAATGCGGTGGAAATACCACCACGGCACACCATTGACACCACTGACAAGCGTGCTGTCCGGCCCAAGCAGTGGGGTGATCTGATCCACCACGCCCGGCACCGAATGCGCCTTGAGCGTGAGGATCACATAATCCTGCGGCCCGAGCGTGCGCGCATCGTCGGTGGCGCGCACCTTGTGTGTGGTCATGTGGCCGTCTTCGATCAGTGTCAGACCTTTGGACTGCAGCGCCGCCAGATGCGGGCCACGTGCCACCAGCGACACATCGGCCCCGACAGCGGCCAGTTTTGCACCCATGTAACCACCAATGGCGCCCGCGCCGAAGATGCAGATTTTCATGTGGACTCCGAAACGTCTGAAACCAGAATGTCGCGCCTATCGTGGATGGCGGAGCCTCCGGCGGGGATATTTTTGAACAGATGAAGGGTCAGGGTGCCAGACCCAGCTTCTGTGCCAGACCAATGCGTTGCAATTTTCCCGTCGCCCCTTTGGGGATTTCTGGCAGGATCACAATGCGGCGCGGCACTTTGAAAGCGGCAAGCCTGGTGGCTGCAAAGGCGCGCAGGGCGGCTTCGTCCACCTCTTGCCCCTCTCGCAGCACGATGGCGGCGGCGACCTCTTCGCCCAGGCTTGCGTGCGGCAGCGCAAAGGTCACCACCTGTTGCACAGCGGGGTGATCCATGAGGACGCCGTCGACTTCAAGCGGGCTGATCTTTTCACCGCCGCGATTGATGATTTCCTTCAGGCGGCCCGTCAGGGTGAGGTAGCCTTCTTCATCCAGCGAGCCCTGATCACCGGTGCGGAACCAACGCAGGCCATCGGCGTCGAAGAAGGCCTTGGCATTGGCCTCCGGGTTGCCCTCATAGCCGGGGGTGACATTGGGGCCAGAGATGACGACTTCACCGGTTCCGCCCTGCAGGAGGTGGTTTTCAACCTCATGTGCGATGTGCAGGGCGGGACCAGCGGCAATGCCCACAGCGCCAGGCTTCTGGACGCGCGGTGGCAGCGGGTTGGACGCCATCTGATGCGCGGCTTCGGTCATGCCATAAGCCTCGATCACCGGGGCGTTGAAAGTTGCCGCCAGCTCCAGCATCACCTGTGCGGGCAGGCTCGCCGAGGAAGAGCGCAGAAAGCGCAGCGGCGCGCGCGCGATGATGTCCGCGTTGCGGGCGCTGCGCTGCAGGATGGTCTGGTGCATCGTCGGCACGGCCGAATACCATGTGGGCCGCGCGGTATCGAGCCAGCCGAAAAAGCGCATCGCGTCAAAACCCGGCGTACACCAGACCGAAGATCCGGCGGCAAGACTGGACAGGACCGCAGCGATCAGGCCGTGGATGTGGAACAGCGGCATCATGTTCAGACACCGGTCTTGCGGCACCAATGCCAGTGAGGCACCGATATGCCTGGCCGATGCAGCCACGTTGCGCTGTAGCAGCGGCACGATCTTGGGGCGCGACGTGGTGCCCGAGGTGTGCAGGATGAGGGCCACGTCATCGGCATCTGCAGGAGCGGTGTCTGGCGCGAGCCCGGTTGTACCCTGTACTGCAAGGGTGAACTGACCCGCAGGGTCGGTGGCCGCAAAGGACAGGTGCAGAATGGCAAGGTTGTGTTTGTGCGCAGCCTCAAGCGCCGGGCCGTCATAGCCTTCGGGCAGTACGATGGCCCGGGCCTTGAGGTCTGACAGGTAGAAGTCGAATTCGTCCAGCTTGTAGGCCGGGTTCAAGGGAGCTGTGACTGCGCCTTGCGCAACGCAGACGAAGGCCGAGGCCATTTCCGGGCCATTGGGCAGCACGATGGCCACCCTGTCACCGCGCCCGACGCCTGCCGAATGAAGGGCAGAAAGGGTACGGGCGGTCTGATCGGCGAGCTCTGCATAGCTTAGCCATGGCCGGTCTGGCGCACCGATGGCGGGCGCATCAGGGCTGGCAGAGGCGAGAAGGGCAGCAATGGTGTCGGTCATCGGGTCATCTGCCTGTGCAAGAGGAACAACTGCGCCTAGACGGGCGCGATGGCAAGGTCGGCCGCAATACGGTCGAGTTCGGCCCGCAGTGTCGGGTGGACCGGCACGCCGCTGGCAAGATGGCGCGCCCGGGTCGCCTCGCGCCCGTCGCCGGGCACGCGGACCGGATCGTGGCCGGGCAGCGGGTCTGACGCCCGCATCTGGGCAAAGGCACGGGTGGCGTCGGCGACAAAGGCGGCCGGGTCGCCAAAGGCTGCGATGTTTATCGCGGCGACGAACTGGCCGGTGTTGGTCGGGGTTTTGGTGTCGGTGGTGAAGTCGACGACGTCGGCCCCAAAGGCCGCGCCGTTCAGCGTGCCCGCCAGCAAACCGATTGCCATGGCCAGTCCGTACCCCTTGGCGCCGCCGATGGGCAGAAGAAAGCCTTCGTCACGGCGCGTGGGGTCTGTCAGCGGCGTGCCGTCACGTCCGACCATCCAGCCTTCGGGCATGGCCTCGCCGCGTTGGGCTAGGGTCTTGATCTTGCCAACGGCGGCAACGGTGGTGGCCATATCGAGTACAAACGGATCGTTGCCGCCGGGCGTGGCGATGGCGATGGGGTTGGTGCCGAGGAGAAGGTCACTGCCCCCAAAAGGTGCGACGTGATTGGCACTGCCGACGGCGGCACACAAGCCGATCATGCCCGCCGCAGCCTGCGGCCTGACATAGAGCGCTGCAGGCCCCGCATGGTTGCCACCCCGCACCCCAACCCAGCCAATGCCCGCCGTCTTCGCTTTGATCATCGCAAGATCGCAGGCCAGTGACATGGACAGGTGCCCAAGGCCATTGTCACCGTCGATCAACGCGGTGGCAGATGTTTCGCGCAACAACTTTGGCTGCGCACGCGGGTTGCACCCACCATCGCGCAGCCGGTTCACATATTGACGCAGGCGGAACAGGCCGTGAGTGTCGTATCCCAACAGGTCGGCCTCGACCATCAGAACCGCCACCGCCTTGGCGTCGCGGTCAGGGACGCCAAGGCTTGCGAACGCGCGGGTGACAAATCCGATCAGCGCTTCAGCAGCAATTCTGGTCATGCCTACTCGCCTCCGGCTGAAACCCGCTCTTTGTGCCAGAAGACGAAACGGCGCTGAACCCAGGACACGAAAGCAAACAGTCCCAAACCGATCACCGACAGGTACAGGATCAGCGAAAACACCCGGGGTGTGTTCAGCTGGCTTGCGGCCGTGCGGATCAATTCGCCAAAGCCCTTGCCGCCGCCGAGGAATTCGCCGGTAATCGCGCCCGCCATCACGCCGACCGACCCGATTTTCAGCCCGGTAAACACCTGTGGCAGAGCCATCGGCAGCTTCATTTTCAACAGTGTCTGCCAGCGGGACGCCCCCATGGTCTTGAACAGGTTGCGGCTGTTGGAGTCAGCGGCATGCAGACCCGCCGCAGTGCCCACGATAATGGGAAAGGTGGCGATGAAGGCGGCCAGGGCAACCTTGCTTTCGATTCCAAAGCCAAGCCAGGCCACGAACAGCGGTGCAAAGGCGACTTTTGGCATGGTATCGATGGCGACAAGATAAGGCATGATCGCCCGCTCTCCAAAGGCGGTTTCGCCGACTATCACCCCGAGGCTGAAGCCGATCGCCATCGCCAGAAGGAAGCCGTAGAATACCTCTTTCAGCGTGATCCACAGTGCGGGCAGCATATAGCCACCACTTGCAAGGTTCTTGCCGACAAAGATCAGGTCGTAGAATGTTTCAAGCGGCGTGGGCAGGATGATCCGGCTGACCAAGCCGAAGCGGGTGACCAGATCCCACAGAAGCACGAAAACCACGAAGACAAACAACATCTGGATCG
The DNA here is from genome assembly GCF_004745575.1 of Pseudotabrizicola sediminis. Lineage (GTDB taxonomy): Bacteria > Pseudomonadota > Alphaproteobacteria > Rhodobacterales > Rhodobacteraceae > Pseudotabrizicola > Pseudotabrizicola sediminis. The sequence continues at coordinate 257,878 of NZ_RPEM01000004.1, forward strand.
CGCGGGGAACCCGGTCGAGCCAGCTTGTCTCCTCGGTCCAGACGGTATCATCTTCGGCTGCAGGGGACCGGTCTGCGATGCTTTCCAGATTGCTCATTTGAACGCCTCCTTATCCAAAGCACCACGGATGTGTTCGACCAGTTCGCCAAATTTCGGTGTGGTCATCATGTCCAGCGTGCGCGGGCGCGGCAGGTCGATGGGCACCACCTCGGCCACCCGACCAGGACGGGGCTTCATCACATAGACCACGTCCGACAGGATAACTGCCTCTTGGATCGAGTGGGTGACAAGAAATGCCGTCGCATTGCGCGACGTGCAGATACGCTGCAGTTCCATGTTCATGAAATCGCGGGTCAGTTCATCCAACGCGCTGAACGGTTCGTCCAGCAGCAGTACGGCGGGTTCGGTGATCAGCATCCGGCAGATGGACGCGCGCTGCGCCATGCCGCCGGAAAGTTCGGACGGATAGGTGTTCTCAAATCCTTTCAGGCCGACCAGTTCCAACAACTCGCGCGCCTGGGTCTCGGCGGCCTTGGCGGCACCCTTGCCGTCGCGTATTTCAATCGGCAGCACGATATTTTCCAGCGTGGTCCGCCATGGGAACAGCACAGCCTGCTGGAACATCATGCCAATGTCGCGGCGCGGACCGGTCACGGGGCGGTTTTGCAGGACAACCCGCCCTGTGGAGGGCGGGATCAGACCCGACATGATTTTCAAAAGTGTGGACTTGCCGCAGCCTGACGACCCGATAACAGCGGAAAAGCTGCCCTTGGTCAGGGTCAAGCTAACCCCTTCCAAAGCCACGATCGCATTGCGCGCATAGGTCTTGCCCACATTGCGAAGCTGATAGACAGGCTCTCCCACGGGGGTAGCCAGATCGGTCAAGGCTGCGGCAGCCTGCATCAGTTCGTACTCCCGTTGACTTTCAGCGCGAACTCATTGGTGTACGCCGCTGTCAGGTCTGGAAGCGGACCCGTAAGATCGCCCCCGGCTATGAGGGTCGCTTGCCATTCTTCCCAAACTTCCGGCGGCTGATAGCCGTAGCCGTTAGACAAATCGACCGGAATGGTCTTTTCTTTCACGGCGTCGAACAAGGCGGCGGCAAAGGCCGCATCTTCGCTTTCTTGTGGGTTGCCAGCGGCCAGATGGGCCAGAACCGCCGCGCGGTTTGCTTCATCAAGGGCAAATACATGACCTTTGTGAATGGCGCGCACGAACTTTTCCACCAGCTCCGGATTGTCACGGATCAGGGCACCCGAGGTAACAAAGCCATTGCCAAAGAAACGGCTGAACTCCGGCGGTGTGATTTCGCGAACCGAAACGCCGCGCTGGTTCAGGATCGCGGCATCTGCCACCGATGCGGAATATGCATCAATCTCGCCAGACGAAAATGCAGCCGTCGCCGGCCCGCCATCCCCTACTGTAAGAAAGGTGTAATCCGCGCCATCTGTCATACCTGAGCCGGACATCACGTTGCGCGCAAAGCCCACTTCGGCGCCATCGGCGGTGCCGGTGCCAACCACCTTGCCCCTCAGATCTTCAGGCGACTGCACAGGGCTGTCGGCGGGAACCACGACACCGAAGTTCGACTTGGCCGAGAAGTTGTAGATGAAGACAAAATCCTCGCCCCGCCCGCGCGCTGCGAGAACCGGGCCGGGGCCGGGGCGGCCAAACTGTGCCTGGCCTGAGGCAAGCGCCTGCAAAACGGCACCGGAGCCGTTGATGGCCTCGACAGACACGTCCAGACCTTCTTCGGCAAAATATCCCTCGCCGATGGCAACAAAGACGTTGAACGAATTGATGGCCGACGGGCTGGGCTGCACGAAGGTGACCTTCGTCATCTCTTGTGCCATTGCCAAAGTGCCAAGGCCGAAAACTGACAGCGCCATCGCGCCTGCCAGGGCCGTCGTAAAGATCCTTCTCTTCAGCATTTCCATTCCTCCCAGAATTTCATGTTCAGACTTCATGAACGCCCGGCTCTGCTGGCCGGGTCGTTTCAGACGGTGCGGACAGGATTTGCCAGCCGCCCGATTCCATCAATTTCGCAGATCACCTCGTCGCCATCCTTTAGAAACGTCGGCGGCTCCATCGCGTAGCCCACACCCGAAGGCGTGCCGGTGGCAAGAATGTCGCCCGGCTCCAGCGTCAGCCCTTCGGACAAGGATGCGATCAGGGTCGGGATGTCGAAGATCATCTGGGCGGTGGTGCTGCTCTGACGCAGCTCTCCGTTGACCAATGTGCGCAAGCCGACATTCTGCGGATCTGTCAATTCGTCACGCGTGACGACAACCGGCCCGAGGGGGCAAGATCCATCCAGACCCTTGCCCTTGAAATACTGCCCGCCGTGGCGGCGCTGCACATCGCGCGCCGTGATGTCGTTCAGGATGGTGTAGCCCCAGATATGGTCATAGGCCCGGTGCCTCGGAATATCCCGGCCTGGTCTGCCGATAATGACCGCAAGTTCGACTTCGTAATCGATCTGGGCGGACACATGGGGAAAGATCGGGATCGCGGCATTCGGCCCGATAACCGCGGTGCAGGGCTTGGTGAAGTACACAGGGACTTCGGTGACGGCAATCTTGGTATTCTGCGCCCGCGCCCCTTCGGCAATGTGTTCGGCATAGTTGCGGCCCACACAGAAGACATTCTTTTTCGGGCGCGGCAGCGGGGCAAGCAAGACAGGTGACTCGACAGCCAGCACAGTCAGTGTTGCATCACCCGACTGCGCGCGCGACAGCAGATCGGCCACAGCGGCAAGTGCGGCATCGCCCCCTTCAATCAGCGCTTGGAGGCTTCCGTCCAACAACGCGACCTCCGATAATCCTGCGGCCTTGCAGGCACCCGATACCGGCAAAAAACGACCATCGGCCAGTTGGACGGCACAGGTCGGACCGGCGGATGTCTGAAGGGTCGCAAAGCGCATGTGCAGGGTCTTTCTTGGTCAGGGTGTTGGGGCAACGGTCGCTTTGAGCATTGGCTCTCAAGCGGCCTTTCTGTGGCTGAAATTGGTTCGCGGTTCTTACCGGTCAGAACAGATTCGCTTTCCTGAGGCTTACGCTACCCACGTTTATGCCATATGCATAGAATTTTGGCATAACCAATGGAAGGATTGGTTTAAATGGACGCCACCGGTGTACGGCAGCTTGCAGAGCAGATCATGGAATATGTGACCACAGAGCAGTTCAAGCATAACGACCGCCTGCCGCCCGAGCGTGTGCTGGCGCAGCGCTTTGGCGTTACACGGGGCGAGTTGCGCAAAGGTCTGGCTGAACTGGAGAAAGACGGGCTCATCTGGCGCCATGTCGGGCGCGGCACCTTCATCGGGGCGCGCCCGGTCCTGAACCTTGCGGATGCGACCTATCTGGGAGAATTGGCCAGCCCGGCGCAGGTCATTGCGGCGCGGCTGGTCATTGAACCGGAACTGGCAAGGCTGGCGGCGCTCTACGGCACACGGGCCGATTTTGATGAAATTCAGGCGTGCAGCAGCCGGTGTCGTGCCGCGAATGACTGGCGGATCTATGAGGCATGGGACAACAACCTGCACCATGCGATCGCCAAGGCCACGCACAACAAACTTCTGATCTATCTGTTTGATATTCTTAATGTTGTTCGCAGGTCAACAGTCTGGGGCCAGCCCAGAACAAGCCGCAAGCCCCACACTGATCACCGCAGTTTTGCAGAGCATGATGCAATCTGTGCCGCAATCCTTGCCCGGGATGGTCAGGTGGCATCCTTGCGGATGCGGGACCATATGGTTTCGGTGCGCGAGAGGGTGCTGCCAGCCATTTCAGGCTGACAGACTGTGTTTCAGACCACGGTGACTTTTCAGACCACAGTGACTTTCAGATCACCGACGCCAGCAACATGACATTCCATCACGTCGCCGCGCACCACGGGACCAACCCCGGACGGTGTGCCGGTCATGATGACGTCACCCGCCGCCAGTTCAAAGAAATCAGACAGATACGAGATCATTTCCGGCACTTTCCAGATCATCTGGTTCAGATCACCGGTCTGTTTTGCCGCACCATTGACCTTAAGTTGGACCAATCCCGCATCGGGGTGGCCAACATCTGACGCCGTACGCAAGGCGCTGACCGGAGCCGAGTCTTCAAAAGCTTTGCCGATTTCCCACGGACGACCCATTTCCTTTGCTACGCCCTGAAGATCGCGACGTGTCATGTCCAGCCCGACACCATAGCCGAAAACGTGGTCCAGCGCCTGATCCAGGGGAATACTCTTTCCGCCAGATTTCAGCGCGACGATCATTTCAATTTCGTGATGCACGTCTTTGGTCTGATCCGGATAGGGGAAGCTATCCCCTGTGGTCAGGTTGTTGGGGTTTTTCTGAAAGAAAAATGGCGGCTCGCGGTTTGGGTCATGGCCCATTTCAATCGCATGGGCGGCATAGTTGCGCCCGATGCAATAAACCCGCCGAACGGGGAAAAGCGCGTCAGACCCCTCAATCGGAAGGGTCACGGGGGGCGTTGGACTGAATACGTAGTTTGACATGGTGACACTTCCTTGTTCAGCGGCACATCTTGATCACAGATTTCGGACTGTGAATCAATCACGATCATTCTGGACGCGCCAAACCAATTCGGATATTGAATGGGCATGCCGAATGACATTCCATCGCAATCCGAAGCCCCTGTGCGCCCCTTGGGCAGCGAAAGTGGCGTTTCCGGCACCGCCGCATTGGCCCAGTTGCGCGCCTATATTGCTGACCGTGCCTTCAAGCCGGGGGAGCGTTTGCCGCCGGAACGGCAACTTTGCACGGATCTGGGTCTGAACCGCGCCGAACTGCGCCGCGCCCTGCAGGTGCTTGAGGGGGAAAACCGGCTCTGGCGCCATGTCGGAAAAGGCACCTTTCTGACCGAGGTTGATCATCCATCGGGGCCGCCGGATGCCTTTGGGCAACTGGCACAGCAGGTCAGCCCTGCAGATGTGCTGCGCGCACGCGCCGCGTTCGAACCTGCCATCACGCGCGAAGCGGCCCTGCATGCCTCTGCCGCAACGATTGCCAAAATGCGCCTGAATGTCGACAGGGCGGCAAAGGCCGCAACCTGGCGTGAGTATGAAGCGTTGGACAATGATTTTCATCGTCTGATCGCGGAAAGCAGCGGGTCTGTCACCTTGCTGGCTCTGTTTGATCAGCTGAACACGCTGCGGCGCATGGTGTCGTGGGGCCGGATGGTGCGCAGTGGCATCCGCCCACCGCCCGATCACTCCAGCTTTGCCGAGCATCTTCGGATTGTGAACGAAATCGCCAGCCGCAATCCGGACAATGCCCAGAATGCGATGCGGTCGCATCTGCGCACCGTTGAAAACCGGCTGCTTGGGTAAGCCCTGCGTTCGGTTTTCGACACGGACATGCGTGACGCGCCCGTCGCATGCTGCTAACCCGAAGTCAGAACATCCGCACCACAACAGGACAGGGTCACGACATGGCAAATTCCACCCCCGACATTATCTACACTAAGGTTGACGAAGCACCGCAAATTGCTTCGGCCTCGCTTTTGCCGATCATCCGGGCTTTCGCCTCTGCGGCAGGCGTTTCGGTGGGCGTCAAGGACATCTCGCTTGCCGGCCGGATCATCGCCGCGTTTTCTGACCGGCTGACATTGGCGCAAAAGCAGCCCGATGATCTGGCAGAGCTGGGGGAACTGGTGAAGACGCCGGACGCCAACGTCATCAAACTGCCCAACATTTCGGCCTCTGTGCCGCAACTGATCGCTGCGGTGAAAGAGTTGCAGTCGCAAGGCTATGACATTCCCGAATATCCGGAAGATCCGCAGACTGCCGAGGATAAAACGGTTCGTGCCCGGTTTGACGCGATCAAGGGCTCTGCCGTGAACCCGGTCCTGCGCGAAGGCAATTCTGACCGACGCGCGGCAATTGCGGTCAAGAACTACGCGAAAGCCAACCCGCATTCGATGGGCAAATGGTCGGCAGACAGCAAGACCTGCGTCAGCACCATGACCTCGGACGATTTCCGTTCAAACGAAACCTCTGTCACATTAACAGACGCGCAGGCCGGACTCGCCCGCATCGAGCATGTTTCGGCGGATGGCACTGTGACCGTGTTGAAAGACAAACTGTCCTACCCCGCTGGCACCGTGGTTGATGCAACATTCATGTCAGCTTCGGCGCTGGATACGTTTCTGGCCGAACAGATTGATGCGTCAAAGCGGAATGGGGTTCTGTTTTCCATCCACCTGAAGGCCACCATGATGAAGGTCTCTGACCCGATCATCTTTGGCCACGCGGTGCGCCAGTTCCTGAAGCCTGTGTTCGACGCGCATGGCCCGGCCCTAGCGGCTGCCGGGGTCGACGCCAATTCCGGCCTTGGTGCGATGCTGGAGCGGGTGGCAGAGATGCCGGCGGGCAAGGCGATTGCAGAGCAGATCCATGCAGTGATCGCGGACCGGGCACCGATGTACATGGTCAACTCTGACCGGGGCATCAGCAATCTGCATGTGCCGTCAGATGTGATCATCGACGCATCCATCCCGGCTCTGATCCGGGCAGGAGGCAAGGGCTATGGGCCAGACGGCAAGGCGGCCGATACCAATTGTGTGATCCCCGACAGCAGCTATGCGGCGGTCTATGACGAAACGATCCGGTATTTCAAAGAAACCGGCGCGCTTGATCCGTCAACGGCAGGCACGGTGCAGAACGTCGGCCTTATGGCACAGAAAGCCGAAGAATACGGCTCGCACCCGACGACCTTCCTGATCCCAGCCGATGGCACGGTCCGGATGGTGCTGGAAAACGGCGATCTGGTCCACCAGCATAACGTACAGGCCGGTGATATCTGGCGCGCAGCATCCACCCGCAAGGCTGCGATTGAAGATTGGGTCAATCTGGCCATTTCGCGCCAGAAGGCAGAAAACTGTCAGGCGATCTTCTGGCTGGATGAGACACGCGCACATGACGCCCAGCTGATTGCCTATGTCAAACCCATGCTGGCCGCGGCGGGCGTAGCGGATAAGTTCCAGATCCTTGCCCCGCGCGAAGCAACGCGGCTGTCACTGGAAACCATCCGCAAAGGCGAAACCTCGATTGCCGTCAGCGGCAACGTGCTGCGCGACTATCTGACCGACCTGTTCCCGATTCTGGAGCTGGGCACCAGCGCCAAGATGCTGTCGATCGTAAAGCTGATGAACGGTGGCGGGATGTTCGAAACCGGTGCCGGCGGGTCTGCTCCCAAGCATGTACAGCAGCTGGTCGAGGAAAACCACCTGCGCTGGGACAGTCTGGGGGAATTCTGCGCGCTGGGGGAAAGCCTGAAATTTCTGGCAGATGCCAAGGGCAATGAGAAGGCGCGCGTGTTGGGCAATGCGGTTGATGTCGCGACCCAAGGCGTTCTCGACCACAACCACTCGCCACAATACAATGTGGGCCAGAAAGACAATCGCGACAGCCATTTCTACTTTGCACTGTATTGGGCCCGCGCCTTGGCAGAACAGACTGTGGACGCAGAGCTTGCTGCCCACTTCGCACCGATCGCTCAGGCGCTGACGGACAAAGAAGCGGTGATTGTCTCGGAACTTGGTGCCGCACAGGGAACGCTGGCAGATCTGGGCGGATACTATCACACCGATGATGCGAAGGTTGCTGCCGTGATGCGGCCTTCGGCCACGTTCGCAGAAATCATCGGCTGAAACTGGCGCGTTGCGGCAGGGCCTGGACAGCGGGCCCTGCCGATTTTTTGCCTTTTGCGCAGGAACAGCGCCGCCATCGGTGCAAGCAGGCTGCGCAACGGAGCACGCAACGCAGGCGCAGAAAAGGTGCTGTGGGCCATGCCCAAAGCTGCATCTGGATCACATCTTGCTTTCACCCGAAAGCGGGCACATATGCGCGCAATTTTGGTTGCTTGTCGCGCAAACCTCACTAGGCTTTGCGCACCAAACAGTGGCCGGGCAAAACCTCGGCACTTCACGAAGGGGAGGTAACCTATTCATGGACAGACGTTCTTTCATCCGCAAAGCGGCGATCGGCGGGTCAGCGATTGCGGCATCGAGCACGCTTGCCGCACCACTGGTCGCCCAGACCACGCCGAAGGTCAACTGGCGGCTTACATCGTCGTTCCCGAAGTCGCTCGACACGATCTATGGCGCGTCCGACACGCTGTCGAAGTACCTGAGCGAGGCAACTGACGGCAACTTCACCATGCAGGTTTTCCCGGCAGGCGAACTGGTTCCCGGCCTTGAGGCCGCGAACGAAGTCGGCGCCGGCAACGTCGAGGCGTGCCACACGGTCGGATACTATTATTTCGGCAAGGACCCGTCCTATGCGGTTGCAGCCGCCGTGCCGTTCTCGCTGTCGGCGCGTGGCATGAATGCGTGGCACTATTACGGGGGCGGTATCGACCTCTACAACACCTTCCTTGAACAGCACGGTCTGGTCGCCTTCCCGGGCGGCAATACCGGGGTGCAGATGGGCGGCTGGTTCCGGCGCGAGATCAACACCGTTGCCGACATGGTCGGCCTCAAGATGCGGATCGGCGGCTTTGCTGGTCAGGTCATGTCGAAACTGGGCGTGGTGCCGCAGCAGATCGCCGGTGGCGACATCTATCCGTCCCTGGAACGCGGCGTCATTGATGCGGCGGAATGGGTCGGGCCTTACGACGACGAAAAGCTCGGCTTTGTGAAGGTCGCGCCCTATTACTACTATCCCGGCTGGTGGGAAGGTGGGCCGACGGTTCACTTCATGTTCAACAAGACCGCCTATGAGGCGCTGCCCGCCGGCTATCAGTCGCTGCTGCGCACGGCCTGCCAGGCCGTGAATATGGACATGATGTCGTCCTACGACCACAAGAACCCGACGGCGGTCAAGACCCTCGTGGCGCAGGGCGCGCAGCTGCGTCCCTTCACCCCCGAGGTTCTGGAGGCGTGTTTCAACGCCGCCGAAGAGGTCTATGCCGAAACTTCGGCCGGAAACCCGGGCTTTGCAACGCTGTGGGATTCGATCAAGACCTTCCGCGGTGACTTCTATCAGTGGACGCAGATCGCGGAATACAACTACGACACGTTCATGATGATCCAGAAGAACAACGGCAAAATCTGACGCCAACGCGCCAGACGACGCCCGCAATGGAAAGGCCCCGGGGAAACCCGGGGCCTTTGTTGTATTCGCATCCCCGATGCGGCGGGGATACAAATTCAAAATCAGTTCGTGGGTGCCGGTGCCACGGGAGCGGCAGGCGCAGGCACCACGGGCGCAGGTGCAGGTGTGGGCTGGACCGGGGCCGGAACTGCCGGGGAAACCGGCGCGGGTGCCACACCTCCGGGAGCCAGACCACCGCCCGGCGCGCCGAGGCCACCGCCCAATCCACCTCCCCCGAGCCCGCCACCGCCAAGCCCGCCGCCCAATCCTCCGCCCAGCCCACCGCCGAGTGCACCGCCAAGCCCCCCGCCTTGCGGCAGGATGATCTGCACGTCAGAACTGTCGATCACCGGCCCCTTGTAGTGCATCACAATCTGCGGAAAGAAGACGACCATCAGGATCATCACAACTTGGATGGCGATGAAATTCACCGCGCCGCGATAGATGTCGGTGGTCTTGATCCCGTCTATCCGCCGCCCTGTCGGTTTGTCGATGTAAGACCCTCGCGGGGCGACGGACCGCAGGTAGAACAGCGCAAAGCCGAAGGGCGGTGTCAGGAAGCTGGTCTGCATGTTCATCCCCAGGATCACACCCAGAAAGATCAGGTCGATCCCCAGACTTTCTGCCGCCGGTATGATGAGCGGCACGACAATGAACACGATCTCGAAGAAGTCGATGAAGAACCCGAGGAAGAACACAATCAGGTTGACGATGAACAGGAAGCCGTATTCGCCGCCAGGCAGCGACGTCAGCAGTTCTTCGACCCAGACATGCCCGTTGATCCCGAAAAACGTGAGCGAAAACACCCGGCTGCCCAAAAGGATGAACAAGACAAAGGCCGACAGGCGCGTGGTCGAGGCCAGCGCCTGGCTGACCACACCAAAGTTCAGGCGTCCCTTGACCGCCGCGAGGATCATAGCGCCGACAGCTCCCATCGCACCGCCCTCTGTCGGGGTCGCAATGCCCAGAAAGATCGTGCCCAACACCAGAAAGATCAGGGCAAGCGGCGGAATCATCACGATGATCACCTGTTGCGCCAGCCGCGACATGGTGTTCATACCCAGCGCCTTGTCGGCCAGCGTGTAGAAATAAACCACGATCACGCCCACTGCGACGCCCAGAATATTGGCATTGCCACCCTGGCTTTCGTACAGCCAGATATGTGCGCCGTAACTGATCGCCATAACGGCAGCGACAGCAACAAAAAGCGAGCGAAAGCCGTTGCCCAGCGTGCGCGCCTCGGGCGGCAGGGCTGGCGCGGCGTTCGGGCGCAGCACCGTGAGCACGACGATATAGGCGATATACATCGCAGTCAGCAGCAGCGCCGGCACCAAAGACGCGCGGTACATGTCGCCGACCGACCGGCCCAGTTGGTCAGCCATGATGATCAGAACCAGCGAAGGCGGAATGATCTGCGCCAGCGTGCCCGACGCCGCGATCACCCCGGTGGCCAGTTTCCGGTCATAGCCATAGCGCAGCATGATCGGCAGGCTGATCAAGCCCATGGCGATGACGCTGGCCGCCACAACGCCGGTTGTGGCCGCCAGTAGCGCCCCCACGAATACCACCGCAAAGGCCAGACCTCCGCGGATAGACCCGAACACCTGGCCGATTGTATCAAGCAGGTCTTCGGCCATGCCAGAGCGTTCGAGGATGATGCCCATGAAGGTAAAGAACGGGATAGCCAGCAGCGTCTCATTCGACAGCACGCCCCAGAACCGCGACGGCAGCGTGTTCAGCAGCGGCCAATTCAGCGTGATCAGGCCATTGGAATAGGGGGCGAGCTCAACACCGATGAAAAAGAACAACAGCCCGTTTGCCGCAAGGGCAAAGGCCACCGGATACCCGATCAGCAGAAAGCCGATCAGCGACAGGAACATGATCGGGGCCATATAATGCGCGATGAATTCGATCATTTCTTGATGTCCTGAATCAGCGCGAGGGCTTCCTCTTCGGCCAGCGTCTGGGCCGACACGAACGGGTGCGGATCTTCCATCAAGCCGCGCAGGATGGCGATCTTCTTGATGATCTCGGACACACCCTGAATCGACAACAGCACGAATCCCGCAAGCAGCAGGAATTTTGCCGGCCAGATGATCAGACCGCCGGCATTGGTCGACACCTCCTGATTCAGAAAGCTCTGGGTGAAATAAGGCCAGAAGTACCATGTCATCAGCAACACAAATGGCATCAGAAAGAACACATGCCCGAACAGGTCGATCAGGTGCTGCGTCTTTCGGCTGAAGGTGCCGTACAGAATGTCGATGCGGATGTGCTCGTTTTGCTTCAACGTATAGGCCGCCGCTAGCAGGAAGGCGGCGCCGAACAGATACCACTGGAGTTCAAGCCAGGCATTCGATGAGGTGTTCAGCACTTTGCGGATCACCGCATTTCCGGCACTCACCAGCGCGGACAGCAGGATCAGCCATGCCACGCCACGACCGATGATTTCGTTGAAACGGTCGATCCCGCGCGAGATCGCCAAAAGAAACGCCATTCGATAGCCTCCCATGACCCTGTTCCCCGCCCGATGTGCCTCGGGTCCGGGTCCGCACTTTGTGTCCGGTACAATTGGCCGTACAGGTGCGGGGGTCAATCGCAAAAACCGGCACCGCCGTCAACGCAGCATGTGTTCACTCCACTGCGCACGCGGCGCTTCTGGGACGGCAATCCCGGATGCGGCGAAGTTGTCGCATAATGTAGACAATTCCGGTTGGCCACCTGCCCACTCAGTGAGCATAACACGCGTTAAAGGGGCGCGAGACGCCGTCCGGGCAAAACAGACCCAGTGCAACACTGGAAACACGGGTGTCACTCTCGCTCAGGTGGTCGAAGTCGCTAAGAAGGTTGGTAGGAAACGCACTCTGAAGCCGCAACAGCCGGAAAATCGCGTTCGTTCCGATTCTGTCAGATGTGTATTTCGCACCTGACCAAAGCGCTCAATCATACGCCATTGCGCCGTCGGAATGGAACCAATCACACTCCCGTGAGTTAAGTAAGAGGTTTTTGCTGGGGAGTCCGGGACATGGGGCGCATCGCTGAATTACGCGATCCAGATCGAATAGGGTCACATGCGGCGCATTCGGGCAGAGGGCGCATGATGGCTAAACCGAACCTCGCGACCGGCATCATAATTTATCTGATTGAAGACGATCCTGCATTGCGTGAGGCAGGGCGCGACTTGTTCGAATCCCAAGGCTGGGTCGTGCGCGACTTTTTCTCGGCAGAAGCCTTCCTCGCCGCCCCACGACCTTCCGGCGATGTCTGTCTTATCCTTGACGTCCTGCTTCCCGGGTTGGACGGTTTGACATTGCTCGAAAAACTGCGCGCGGAAGGGTCAGTGGTTCCGGCAATCATGCTTACCGGTCTGGGAGACGCCGCCACCGCAGTTGCCGCGCTGAAGGCGGGTGCAGCGGATTTCATCGAAAAGCCAGCGGAACGCACGGCACTGATTGCCAGTATTGCCGACGCAATCAAAGGTGCCAAGGAGGTGCGCACCCAAGCCCAGTTGCGCGACAAGGCAAAAGCGCGGTTCAGGGCCTTTACGACACGCGAGACCGAGGTCTTGACCATGATGCTTGAAGGTATGCCAAACAAGAACATCGCCGCCGGCCTGAGCATCAGCCAGCGCACCGTCGAAGGTCACCGCGCGCGTCTGATGCACAAATGTGGGGTGAAATCTCTTCCCGCACTGATGGAGCTGTACCTTTTGGCACATCAGACCAACTGATGCCGCAGCCTCCGGTCAGCCGACCAGCAAAGCCTTGTTCAAACTCAAAGTGATGTTCACACCATCCTCCGTCCAGTCCCGATGGATCGAGCCGTTGAATTGCTGGATGACCCGCTCTGTCATTTTGCTTCCAAAGCCGCTTTTCAGTGCCATAGGGTCTGATGCAGGACCGCCCGCTTCGTTCCAAACCAGTCTGACCACATCGGCTTCGTCCTCACCAGTCAGGACAATCCGGCCAAGATCATTTGCAAGCGCGCCATATTTTGTGGAATTTGTGGCCAGCTCGTGGATGATCATTGCAAGAGGCGTGATGGAATGCTCGCCAACCAAGATTTCAGGTGCCGAAATGGAAATGTTTTTTGCTGCCGTCGGATCAAGCGAATAGGCCTGCAAAAGAGCATTGAGGAGCTCATTCAGACTGATCGCCTTTTTCTGATCATAGGATCTCGCAAAAATCAGATTGTGCGCTGCTGACAGGCCCTGAAACCGCTGGGCAAGATCCTCAAGCATTTCTTCCTTTGTTTCGGTATTTCGGGCCGCTATTGAGGCGAGTGCCGACGACAGGCTGAACAGGTTCTTGATCCGGTGATGCATTTCCCTTGTGACAAGTTCTCGCTGGTCTTCAAGGCTTTTCCGGAATGTCACATCCAGAAAAACGCCATACATGATCCGGCGGACGATGCCTTGGTCTTCTCCGCGGCCCCGGGCGGAAACCCAGCGTTCTTCGTCGCCATGCAGGATCCGGAAGTCGATCTCATACGCACCGCGCAAATCTATGGTGGCAGAAAACTCTGTCCGGACCTTGTCGATGTCTGCCGGATGAATGCACGCTGACAGGTCTTCGAATGTGACCTTGGATCTTTGAGGCAAGCCCCACAGCTCGAAGGCTCGGCTGTCCATCGTGATACGGTCCGTATCGACGTTCCACGACCACAGGGCCACGCCTGTTGCCTCTGTCGCGATGCGCAGATGGCGTTCGTCCCAGATATCGGTCTTTTGACCGCAGGGTTGGTCATCCAATTAAAATTCTCCGCAACTCGTGCCATAAGGAAAAGGCTGCATCAAAGGCAAAAAACAGGCTTCGGATAAGGCTGATATCAGAAAGTTAATGCAAAATATCCGGTTGCAATATGCCAAAGTCAAGCGTCTGGCTGCGCCGGTCAGGGTCTGGTGGCGCCTGATCGCCTGCGCCGATGGCGGCAGTTGCGGCAACCATAGCCTGTGCACGGGGCGGGCACGAAATGAGCATTGCAGACTTGTTGTTCCATAGCGTGGAGCCCTGACAAAGGAACCCTGCGGCACCACTCACGACCAGACGCGGGCGACCCGTGAATGGACTGGGAACTACGGGCCTTGGCAATCGACCAATTGCCGAAGCAGCGAGCAATCACTGCTATCCGGGTTCTGGTATGAAATTTGCCCCCTGCTACTGGTCTGATCAGACCCGTTTTCGCAGCGCACTGGCCGTAGCACCCCGGACAGCGCCCGAGGTGCCGCTGATTTCAGTCGTGGTGCTCGGGCAGGTCCTTGATCTGCTCCTTGGTCCACGTCGTTACCCCATGCACAACTCCTGCTTCATCGCGCATCAACTTGATCTGATCGAGGCTCAGTTGAACGGATTTCGCACCAATGCCAAGAAAGCCGCCGACATCGACAACAACGTCCGTTGCCGTGCCAACCCCATGCACATGCGAAATCGTCCCGATCTTTTCATCGTCCGCGCCATAGATGGGGGCGTCGTTCAGGATGGCGTTGGTATATTCCGTGCTGTTCAAAGGTGTGTGTTTGCTATGATCCATGCGTGATCTCCTTTAGCCGCTGGGTGAAGAAGCTCTCGGCAAACGGTGGCAAAAGCCAGACCGCCAGTGTGTTGGCTACGCCAGGAAAACGAAAAACCACTGCGGTCTTCCTGCCAATCGATTGCCTTGCCGGGGGCATCTCTGCCTCATCAACACGGAAATGGCCCGTGCGTTCCGAAGCGCGGTCAATACCGGGGTTCGCGAAACACCGGCCCCGCGGTGCCGATCAATATATGATCATCGGGCGCACGAAAAATGGCACCGGGGGCCAATAAATTCGAGCCGAAGCGGAACACTCACCCAAAGACCGGGTTGTAAACCTATCACCGAAATCAAATGACCGGAGCGATGTCATGAAAACCAAAACCCTGGACGATCTGTTTCTCGATACTCTGAAAGATATCTATTACGCAGAGCGAAAAATCCTCAAGGCGCTGCCAAAGATGGCCCGCGGGGCGCAATCGGCCGAGTTGAAGGCGGCCTTCGAAAAGCACCATGAGGAAACCCAAGGCCAGATCGAACGCCTGCAGGAAGTGTTCGAAATGCTGGGCAAACCGGCTCGTGGCAAAACCTGTCCCGCCATCGACGGAATTCTGGAAGAAGGCGAAGAAATTCTCGACTCCTTCAAAGGGTCCGAGGCGCTGGACGCCGGTCTGGTCGCTGCGGCGCAGGCTGTCGAGCATTATGAGATGGCACGCTACGGCACGCTTCGGAACTGGGCAGAGTTGTTGGGTCATACAGACGCCGTCAATCTGTTCCAGAAAACCCTGACGGAGGAAGAGGCCACCGATTCCGCACTGACCAAGCTGGCCGAAGGGTCGGTCAACAAAGCGGCCGTGGCGGCTGCTTGACCCCAGGCGGGGACCACGGGCGTTCCCTGCCGTGGTCCTTGACCGGCGGACGGCTCCCTTTCCGGGGGCCGTCATTCATTTGGTCGATGTCCTAAGGGCGGCCGGAAACCGGCCTGGCGGGCTCTGCCCATCGCTGACGCAGCTTTTAAGTTGTTGAAGCGTGGGAGGAGCAGGGTCTGCGCCCTCAGCGGAAGAAGGATCCGCAGCCACAAAATCGGTACCGGCGGCGGCGTGCTGCATAGTGCGGACTTCTACGGCTTTCAGACCATAGGCGTCCATCGCTGCAATTTCGATCTCCGCCTGCTGCCAGGTGTCTTCGTGCCGCCCCTCCGGACATCCAAGTGCCTCCCAGATCTCATAGGCTCGTTGACGGATGCGGTCTTCTTCAATCGCTGTCATCTGACGTTCGCTCCTTATGGTTCGGGGTAACTGGTAAGTTAACCATTGCGGCCCGCATACTGTTCCCCAGGCCGGAGGGCCCTGTGCACGGGTCAGCCCCTTCCAAAGGACCCTCACTCCTTCTCCAGCGCCCGTATCTCGTGCTCCAGGATCAGTGAGATGACTGCGCGGATCAGCACCAGCCCTCCCAAAAGGGCGACCGTGTCCAAACTAAAGTGAAGGACAGTGCGGATCAAATCGGCCACAATCAGCACATCAAGTCCGGCCAGTATATGCCGGCCCAGGGCCAACCGCCCGCGATTGAGCTGATGGCTGCGTTCATGGGCGTCGCGTCGCAAGGCTGCGCCGGAAATAAACCATACCGAAAACCGCAGAACGCCCAGAATGAAGATCGCTATCGCAAACAGCTCGATCGCGATGACCACCCATTCAAGGGCGGCTGCTATGCCCGAAAGATTGTCGCTCAAAGCCAGCATGGCCATCTCCTTTCTATCAGGCAAACGCGGAACTGACGTGTCACGTCGCAGTGAGCCGAAAGAGGCTCAGGGCATCCGCCGCCGGTTCAAACCTCGATCGTCCAGAGGACCGTCCAGGGGCCAAGACGGCCTTCCCCCACATAACCGCTCAGCCAAAGCTGGCAGCCTTCGATAGGCGGCACACCGGTCTGAGAGGTCTGCGACAGGTTCAGATAAAGCCGCAGCGTCGCGCCATCTCCCATGCGCCAGATCACCAGCACAGCATCCTGCCCCAACCGCGCGTAGCAGGCGTCAAAGCCAGAGATGCCGGCCAACCGGGGCACAATCTCGCGCCGCCGCAGGTCCAGCAGGGCGCGATAGGTGTTCAAAGTCTCAAACCCGCGACCCGCCTCTGACTCTGACCAATCCAGTTTGGCCAGGTCAAAGGTCTTGCGGTCGGTGGGATCATCCGTTTCATCTGCATCGGGCTTTTCCGGATCGTCCTCTTCCGGCGTGTCGCGCAATTGCGCCACGCGCCCCTTTCGCATGTCTGCGTGCATGGTTTTTGGCATATCTGCGAAAAACGGAAACGGCGTCGGGGCAGCAAACTCTTCGCCCATGAACAGCATCCGGATCTGCGGGCAAAGTAGGTAGGTCGCGGCGAAGGCCGTCACTGCATCGGGCGGAGCGAAGCGGTGGATGCGGTCACCATGCACACGATCGCCGATCTGGTCATGGTTCTGCATGTTGATGACAAAGGCCGTGGGCGGCAGCCCCGCACTTTCTTCACCCCGAGGCGACCCGTCCGCCATGCGCTGACCCTGAAACACGAACCTCTCGGCCAGCGCGCGACCCATGTCTTCGGAAGCAGAGGTGCCGGTCTGGTAATCGGCATAATAGCCGGTCACTTCACCGGTCACTGCCGCATGCAGCACATGGTGCGGATCGTCGTTCCACTGCGCCGTGTAGTGCACGGGGTTCAGCCGTGTGTCCCGGCGCAACCAGCCCTCTTCGTTCTGCTTTTTTTCAAGGATCAGATGGACGTGGCGGAAAGGAAACGCCGCCCGCACCCGCGCTGCGAGAATTTCCAGCAGATGGGTGTTGCTGTCATCGACCAGAACGTGCACCGCGTCCAGCCGCAGGCCGTCCAGATTGAACTCTGTCAGCCAGTAGAGCGCATTTTCAATGATGAAAGCGCGCACATCCGCCAACCCTTTGCCATCCAGGTTGATCGCCTTGCCCCAGGCATTGCCGGAGGCGTGGTTGAAGGTCGGGCACAGCTCCGGAAGCGCATTTCCGACTGCGCCGAAGTGATTGTAGACCACATCAAGAATGACCATCAGCCCAAGGGCTTGAGAGCAGTCTATGAAGGCCTTCATGTCTTCAGGGCGGCCATAAGGCGCGTACGGCGCGAACCACAAGGCACCGTCATAGCCCCAGTTGAATGCACCATGGCTTTGGGCTGCCGGCATCAGCTCAATGGCGGTAAACCCAAGCCGGGCAAGATAGTCCAGCCTGTCCATGGCCGCAGCCCAGGTGCCGTCCGGGGTAAAGGTACCGATGTGCAGTTGGTAAAGAATGGTCTCTTCCCACGGCCTGCCAGACCATCGGGGTGCCCGCCCGCGAAAGAGTTCGGGAGCGATCACCTCGCTGAAGCCTTCAACCCCGGCGGGCTGGAACCGGGACGCCGGATCTGCAATCTGCTTGCCACACCCGATCACATTTTTGTATCGCGCCCCCGCCCCGACGCCGGGCACATCGACCCGGTGCCAGCCCGCATCGTCGCGTTGCATCGGAATAACCTTTCGCCGTTGCAGCTTCAGTCCGACGGACCGGCACTTTGGGCCCCAAAGGGCAAAGCGGCTGCCCGTCTGCCGGACTTCTGCACCAAAGCGCATCTTATGGGAAAGCGTGGCGTGATGATGCATCAGGGGGCTTCCGGGGTGCTTGAAGACTGGTCTTGTCGCGTCGGCATTCGGCAGAAAGCTGGCTTACGGATCCAAGCCCGCAATAATCTTGTCAGGTGTCGCTGGCAGGCTGCGAACCCGCACTCCGCAAGCGTTGTGAATGGCGTTGAGCACGGCCGCCCCCGCACCGCAAATCCCCAACTCTCCCAGACCCTTGGCTTGCAGCGGTCCGACATAGGCATCGCGTTCGGTCAGGAAATGTACCTCCATAGGCGGCACATCGGCGTGGCAGGGAATATGATACTCGGCCAGATCCCGCGTGACGATATGGCCGTCGCGCGGGTCATGCTCCATCGCCTCGGTCAGCGCCATGCCGATGCCAAAGGTCATGCCACCCAGACATTGCGAACGGGCCGTCTTGTGATTGAGCACGCGACCGCAGGCGAAAACACCCAGCATCCGGCGCACACGGGTCTCACCTGTCCAGCGGTTAACCGCCACTTCAGCCCAGTGGCTGCCCCAGGTGGCCTGACGCACGCTGTCTTCGGTCTTGCCCGGCTCAAGATGCCCGTTGCCCGCAAGGGGGCTTGTGACAATATCGCCAAGTCGCCGCACGATGTTCCCGCATCGCGCGGTGCTGTCCTGCAGGGTCAGATCCGCCTCGGCACATCCCATCCGGGCGGCGATCTGGTCGCGGATTTCGACGCAGGCAAGATAGACCGATGTCCCGCTGGATGCCGCCCCGAACGATCCGCCGGACCCGGAGGCGCGGGGGAAATCGGTGTCGCCAAGCCTGACATCCACATATCCGATATCAAGACCCAATGTCTCGGCAGCAATCTGGCCAAGAATCGTGTAGGTGCCGGTTCCGATATCAGTCATATCGGTTTCCACGGTGGCGCGGCCCTGCGGGGTCAACGTTACCTTGGCACGGGACTCGATCAGCGAGTTCACTCGCACCGCAGCCGCGACCCCCATGCCGACGTACCACTCACCCTCGATGCGCGCACGCGGCGTCAGCCGATCCGCCCAACCGAACCGCTGTGCGCCGTCGCGTAGGGCTTCGGCCAGCTTATGGCTGGAAAACGGGCGCCCGGTGCCGGGTTCCGTTTCGGGGATGTTGCGCAGCCTCAGCTCTACCGGGTCAATACCGGCGGCATCTGCAAGCTCATCCAGCGCACATTCGAACACTGTGACCCCAACTGCCTCGCCCGGCGCGCGGACGGAACCGGCACAACTGCGGTGTATCCGGGCAACCTTGTGAACAATCTGCCGATGGGCCGCCTGATAGGTAAAGGGTGTGGCCTGCGTCACCGGCTCGGAAAACTCTGCCTCCGGCAGGTTCGAGACTAACGCCTCATGCCCGATGCCCGAAAGCACGCCGTTTGTATCGCAGGACAGTCGGACACGCTGCGTGGTTTCCGATCGCCTATGGGCCAGATCAAAGACTTGCGGGCGGGACATCACAACCTTGACCGGCCTTCCCAACTGCTTTGAGGCAATTGCAGCGGCCACGGATTCCGCGTTGATACCCAGTTTGGACCCGAAGCCACCGCCCACATAGGGCGCAAGCAGGCGGACCTGACCTTCGTCGATGCCCAGTGCGTCGGCAATCTGCTCGCGGCTGGACCCAAGCATCTGCAATCCTGCCCGGATCGTCACGCAATCTCCCGCCCATTGCGCCACCGCTGCATGGGGTTCCATCGCGGCGGCGGCATGGGATGGGGTGTGCCAGACATTGTCTACCGTAAACGCCGCCTTGCGCATGGCGGCATCAAGATCCCCTGAAGAGGATTGTTTGTCTTCCGGCAGCTCAGGGTCTACCGCGTCCGGATCAACGGGCACCTGATACGCCTCATAACGGACCCGCAGGGCATGGGCGGCCGCCTGCGCGCCCTCAAGGGTCTCGGCCACGACCAGCGCCACAGCCTGCCCCATGAAGTCAATCTGCTGTGGCCCTGCGGGCGGTCCCTCGGTCGCCATCCCCTGCGCGGCCCGGCGCAGCATGCGCGGGTCATGGATAACAGCAAGTACACCCGGCACGTCGCCAATTTCTGCCACCCGCCCCGCCGGAATGGCTGCCTGCACCAGTACACCATAGGCCATGCCCTCGGCACCGGCATCGGCGGCATAAGTGGCGCTGCCAGTGACCTTGTGGTGACCTTCAATGCGATTGATCGGCATTCCCAACACGCCCTGCGCCATCTGATCTACCCGGCTCTCGTTGTCGGGCGCATCTACCTTGAGGTGACGGGTCATGGGGCAGGCTCCAGTCCGGTTGCATCGCGTAGCGTGGCGATCAGGGTCCGGCGCAAAAGGGGAATTTTGAACGCAGGGCCGACGTGACCGGATGCGGCGCGCAGCATCAGGTTGGCGGCCTGCTCGAAAAGTGCGTCTGACGGCGCGTGGCCGATCAGCGCCGCCTCGCATTCCGGGTCACGCCAAGGCTTTGCGGCAACGCTTCCGCAGGCCAGTGCCACGCGGGTGATACGGCCGTCCGTCATTGTGATCACAACAGCGACGGACACCAGCGCAAAGGCAAATGACGCCCGATCCCGCACTTTGCGATACCGCTGTTCCCCCTTGACCGGAGCGGGCAAAATGACAGCCGTGATGATCTCACCCGGCTGCAAACGCGTTTCGACATGCGGAGTATTGCCGGGCAGCAAATGGAAATCGGCAACCCGAACCCGCCTCGGGTTGGGTCCGGCAATCTCTACCTCGGCATCCAGAGCGGACAGGGCCACTGCCATATCGCCCGGATAGGTGGCGATGCAGTCAGCCGAGGCACCGAAGATGGCGTGATTGCGGATGATACCGCCCAATGCCGCACAGCCTGTTCCGGGCGCGCGCTTGTTGCAGGGGGTGCGCAGATCATAGAAATAGGGGCAACGGGTGCGCTGCATCAGATTGCCGCCAGTGGTCGCCATATTGCGCAACTGCCCGCTAGCCCCGGCAAGCAAGGCGCGCGACAGCACGGGGTAGTCCCGCCGGATCACCGGATCCGCAGCCAGATCGCTGTTGCGCACCAAGGCCCCGATGCGCAACCCGTCACCTTCTGGTTCAATCCGGTTCAGATCAAGATGGGAAATGTCCACCAAGGATCCGGGCGTGGTCACTTCATGCTTCATCAGATCCAGAAGATTGGTGCCGCCCGCGATGATTGTTGCACCGTCCGGCATATCCTGCAGTGTACGGGCGCGGTGATATATGAACGGCTTCATGGTGCATCACCGCTGCTGCCTTCCGCGTGGGCAGCGTTCTGGATGGCTTCGATAATATTTGAATACGCGGCGCAGCGGCAAAGGTTCCCGCTCATACGCTCGGCAATCTCGGCATGGCTCAGCAAAAACGGTCCAGACAGACTGTCCGAGGCATGGCTTGGCCAACCGGCAGCCATTTCGCCCAGCATTGCGGTGGCGGAACAAATCTGCCCCGGCGTGCAAAACCCGCATTGAAAGCCGTCGTCGTTCAGGAACTGCGTCTGAAGGGGCGACAGCGCGTCAGACGTGCCCAGCCCTTCAATCGTGGTGACCTCGCTATCCTGCGCCATGCAGGCCAAAGTCAGGCAGGCGTTGATCCGGCGCCCGTCGACCAGAACCGTACAGGCCCCACATTGGCCATGATCGCATCCCTTCTTCGTACCGGTCAATCCAAGGTGGTCTCGCAGGGCGTCAATAAGGGTGGTGCGCGGGTCAACATAGACATCCCTCAGGCTGCCATTGATGTGGAGAGAGATTTGCATGCATCCTCGGGCGTCAGGGTTGGGTGTTCAGTCACGGTCTGCCTGATCAACATCCGAGCGCCCGGTTTGTTCCCCCGGTTTGTTCCCTGCCCGGGCTCGCCTTATCATCAGTGGAAAGCCCTCGCTGTTTCCAACAGCTTGATATGCGCTCCCGGGATTGGACGCGGCTTCGCTGGATGACCGGGGAGGCGTCGCAGTCCGCGCGGGACGCACATCATTTTTTTGGGAACATAATTGTGATCCACTGGTTGACCCATGGATCAGCCTAACCAGCGGAGCCCCTTGTGCGAAATTCCTTAGCCGTCCCGCCAGCCCGCAACCGAGCAGCTTCCGCCGCTGTAACGACACTGGCGGTTGTTGTTCTGATCTTTGGAATGCCAATCTTTGCCGGTGGTATATGGCTGATCTTGCTGGGCGGCTCATGGTATTATGCTTTAGCAGGCGCGGGCTTGTTGGCCACGTCTTACGGTCTGTTTCGCAGGACGATGGCGGCGGTCTGGGTGTATTTGCTTACCTTTGCGGGCACTGTTGTCTGGGCCTTCTGGGAGGTCGGGTTCAACTGGTGGGCGCAGGTGCCCCGGCTTGTTGCACCGACGCTGATCCTGCTCCTGGTGCTGGCGACCATCCCGGCACTGCGGCGGCTTGGGGCTCCGGCGCACCGCGGGGTGCTCTCGGTCGCGGCCTTGATGGGCGTGATGCTTGCGATGGGCCCCTCGTTTTATGGCGCAGCGCAGGCTCAGGACGCGACCCCGCCATCGATCACCCCTGATACCCCCGCAGATCAGGTTCCAGACACTCCGGTTGATCAAATCCCGGAGCCGGCCCCAGCCCCCGGGACCATTATCCCTGAAACTCCAGACGCCGCCGCTTCATTCACAATGCCCGAAGCGGGTGCGGACTGGCCGGCCTATGGCGGCAGCCATCACGCCACCCGCTATTCGCCTCTGGATCAGATCACCCCGCAGAACGTATCCGGTCTGCGCCGGGTGTGGGAATTCCGCACGGGCGACATGCCGCAGGACGGCGAGCGGTATTCCAACCAGAACACCCCCCTCAAGATCGACGATCAGGTGCTGATCTGTTCAGCGATGAACAAGATCATCGCCGTGGATGCCCGCACCGGCGAAGAAAACTGGCGCTATGATCCGCAGGTCCCGACCGAAGCCATACCCTATAACGCCACCTGTCGCGGTCTTGCTTATTACGCTTCGCCCAGCCCGCCCGAAGATGCACCCTGTGCACAGCGCGTTCTTATGAACACGCTCGATGCCCGCCTTATTGCTGTCGATATCCGCACTGGCGCGCTGTGCGAAGGGTTTGGCACTGGTGGCTCGGTGGATATGAAAGAGGGCATCGGTCATACAGTGCCCCGCTGGTACGCGCCAACCTCTCCGCCCACCGTGGTCCGCAACATCGCCGTGGTCCACTCGCAGGTGCGTGACGGCCAGCGGCGTGACGCGCCCTCTGGCGTGGTGCGTGGCTATGATGTTGAAACCGGCGAGATGGCCTGGGCCTGGGACATGGGACGGCCGGGCGAAACCGGCCCTCCGCCCGAGGGTGAAACCTATACACGCGGCACGCCGAATGTGTGGACCATTTCGTCGGGCGACAATGACCTTGGCTTGGTCTATCTGCCGCTTGGCAATTCCTCGGTCGATTACTGGGGGGCCACGCGGTCCGAAGCCGAGAACGAATACTCCACTGCACTGGTCGCGCTTGACGTGGAAACCGGGCAGGTCGCCTGGCACTACCAAACCGTGCACTATGATGTCTGGGATTACGATCTTGGCTCACAAGGGTCCCTGATCGATCTGGAAACCGAGGCCGGTTCAGTTCCAGCGCTGATCCTGCCGACCAAGCTGGGCATGTTCTTTATCTTCAACCGCGAAACAGGCGAACTGCTGGTTGAGGTCGAAGAACGCCCGGTGCCGCAGGGCGGGGTAGAGCCAGAGCGCCTGTCTCCGACACAGCCCTTTGTCGTCGATTTCCCCAGCACCCTGAAGCCAGACATCGAAGAGCGCGACATGTGGGGTATGACGCCGCTGGACCAGCTGTGGTGCCGCATCCAGTTCCGTCAGGCGAATTACGACGGTATCTACACGCCGCCCTCGGTAGACCGCGACTGGATTCAATATCCGGGCTATAATGGCGGGTCTGATTGGGGCGGCGTCGCGATTGACCCTGTGCGCAGAGTCATGGTTGCCAATTACAACGACACGCCGAACTTCAATCGGTTGCTCCCGCGTGAGGAGGCCGAACGTCTGGGCGTTGTACCCATCGACGAACCGGGTGCCGAAGACACACCAGCGGGCTATAATCCGCAGTCGGACACACCGTACGCCATCAAGGTCAATGCGGGCTGGCGGGTGCCCTTCACCGGCCTTTTGTGCAAGGAGCCGCCGTATGGCGGGATCATGGCCATTGATCTGGCCACGCGGCAGGTGCTGTGGGACAAACCCTTTGGAACCGCGCGCAAGAACGGCCCGTTTGGTATCCCTTCGATGTTGCCGCTGGACATCGGCACGCCGAACAATGCGGGTGCTGTTGTAACGGCGGGTGGGCTGATCTTCATCGCCGCGGCCACCGATGATCTGATCCGTGCAATGGACATCGAAACCGGTGAGGTGCTTTGGGAAGACCGCTTGCCGGCAGGCGGACAAGCGGGCCCGGCGATGTATGAAATCGACGGGGTGCAGTATCTGATCATCAATGCGGGCGGCCACAATTTCATGGAAACGCCGATTGGCGATTATTTCATCGCCTATGCGTTGCCGTAGTCTTTTGGCGAGCCATGCCTGGCTACAGGGCCGGCATTTGTTCAACGAAGGAAGGTGCGGGCCACGGTCCTGCACCTTCGTCTAGCGGGGCGCAGGTCTGGCTCCGCCACCCATATATTGTGACAAGGGGAACCCGGTCTTGAGGTGCTGCAAATGGAACTGACGCCGCTGTCACAGCTTGAAGGCAGCAATCCCTATTGCGGGCCATTGGTGGCACCGAAGGGGCTTTTAACGGCATGGAACACCGACCCATTGCTGCTGGGGACATTGTGTCTGGCATTGGGAGTGGCCGTGTTATGGATGAGGCGTACCTCTATGCCTGGCCGCTCGCAGAACCGGGCGCTGGCCATCGCCTTTGCGGGACTGATCGTGGCTTTTGTGTCGCCCCTGTGCGCGGCCACGGTCGCGCTGTTTGCGGCGCGGTCAGTACATCATATTCTTCTGATCAGCTTGGTCGCTCCGGCCTTGGCCATTGCCCTGCCGCTGAGTCGTGCCGCAGGCGGGATCGGCTTTGCGTTGACGGCAGGCGCGGTTCTGCTCTGGCATATCCCTTCAGTCTATGATGCCGCGTGGAACAGCGTGGCAGTCTACTGGCTGATGCAAGCCGCTCTGCTGGGTCCGGCATGGCTGTTCTGGTCGGCAGTGCTGCATCCCAAGCGGCAGGCCGAAAGGGTGTTCATGGATGCGCTTCAGGTCGGCGCGCTTGCCGGGATCATGGGGTTGATCGGTGCGGTGCTTACCTTTGCGCCCACCGCGCTTTATCCGCAGCATTTGCCCGGCAGCGATGCCTATGGCCTGAGCCTGCTGGCGGATCAGCAGTTGGCAGGGCTGATCATGTGGGTGCCAGGCTTCCTGCCCCTTGCCGCCCTGGCGTTCCGCATTGTTGCGCGCGGATGGGCACGAGGGTTTGCGACGTGATCGCGCTGGTCAAGTTCCTGCATATCGCAAGTCTGTTGTGCTGGAGCGCGGCGCTGGTGGGGCTGCCGGTGCTGTTGCACCATTACCGGCGGGCCAGGACGCAATCGGATTACACGGAATACCGGCTGATCACTCATTATGGCTATATCGCCTTTGCCTCGCCCGCCGCCGTTGTGGCCATTTCGGCGGGAACAGTGCTGATTTTCCTAGCCGATGTGTACGACCCATGGCTGCTCATCAAGCTGGCCTTCGTGGCGGGGATGGTGCTGGTACATGCGTGGCTCGGGCATCTGATCCTGAAATCCGGCGAAACCGGGGGCAGCTACAAAATGCCACCGCCGCTGATCAGTCTGCCGCTGGTTCTAACCCAGATCGCGGTCATTCTTTGGCTGGCATTGGCCAAGCCTGATCTGGCCTGGCTGGCAGACCTGTTGCCTGCAGTGGCTCTTGAACCTCAGGGAGGGTCCCTGTGACCATCTTTCGTGCCGATCTGATAGTCGAACACCAGCTTGCCGCCGTGCCATCCGGTAATGGCCGTCATCCCGGCACAGATGGCCGAGACAAGCATTCCCCAAGGCAACACAATCGCTTCGGCATTGTCATGGCGGATAACCCAGTTCGCGCCCAGCAGCGACAGCAGCATCACCGCCAGAATGAAATGTGTCCAGCTGGCCGACCGCACGCGGATACCGCGCACTGCGAGCAGCTCGACCGTGCCGACGATGCCGGCCAGAACGCCGATGAAAAAGCCCACCCCGGCAGACCAGATCGCCACACGGGGCCAGAAGGCATCACCTGTCCACCAGTAAAGCCCGTCAGCGGCAAAGGTGCAGAACGCCAGCGTGATTGGAAAGGCGACCATCATCGCGTGCAGGGGGTGCCCGGCGATGGCGACGGTGGATTCCGTGTCGTTAAAGGCGTCGAACTTCTGGACGGGGTCGACAAATCGGCGGGAGGGTTTGCGGGTCATGCGGGGCCTTTCAAACAACCTGAGGCGCGGCACGCGATGCGGCCCTGCCATAGGAACAAAGCACTGATGGGCATTTTTGTTCCATGGTTGGCAGGCTGTGGCGGCCCTTTGTCGACTTTGGACCCGGCGGGGCCATCCTCGGGGGTGGTTGCAGGGCTGTGGTGGGCCATGTTGATCGGAGCGGCGGTGATCACTGCTCTGGTCTGGCTTTTGCTGGCGCTGGCATGGCGGGGCGACGCCACCCGCGCGGGGGGTGAGCGGCTTTGGATCTGGGGCCTTGGTGTTGGCTTTACCATGTCGGTCCTGGTGGTGCTGGTGGCTTACGGCGTCTGGGTGGGCGAGCGCATCCTTACCCGCGATGACGGTGCGCTGCGGGTAGCGGCACATGCCCGGCAATGGGGGTGGGAGTTTACCCAGCCCGGCCCTGATGGGACACCGATCGTCACGCAGGATGTGCTTTACGTTCCTGCGGGGCGTCCGTTCGATATCGAGATCACGTCAAGCGATGTCATTCACAGCTTCTGGGTGCCGCGCCTTGGAGGCAAGATGGATGCCGTGCCGGGCCGCGTGAACCTGGCCCGCCTGCAGGCTGATGCGCCCGAGGTGCTGGAAGGGCTTTGTGCCGAATTCTGCGGTGTCGGGCACAGTGTCATGCGGTTTTCAGTGATCGTCTACCCTGAAGGGGCGTTTCCGGAAATGGATGTTGATGCAAATGTGGCCGGGACGGAGGTCTCTCCATGACCATGACTTCGCAGGATGCCAGCTCGCTCCCGGTGCAGGCAACGGCAGCGGGCTTTGCCGCCAACCCGCAGCGACGCGCCCTGCGGCTGCACAAGGAGCTGACCGAAGTCTGGACCGATGCCCCGGGCTGGCGCGGGGTGCTGATGTCGGTCAACCACACGACCATCGGCCTGCGGTTCATGGCGACGGCCTTTGTCTTTTTCGCCATCGGCGGTGTGCTGTCGATGCTGATCCGGGCACAGCTGGCCACGCCGCGCGGCGATTTCCTCGACACTGCCTTGTATAACCAGATCTTTACGATGCACGGCAGCATCATGATGTTTCTGTTTGCCATCCCGATGCTGGAAGGCCTGGCGCTGTGGCTCTTGCCCAAGATCCTTGGCGCGCGCGACATGGCGTTTCCACGTCTGTCAGCGCTTGGGTACTGGTGCTATCTGTTCGGTGGGCTGATCATCGTCCTGTCGCTGTTGGGCGGCGTGGCCCCTGATGGCGGCTGGTTCATGTATACGCCGCTGTCCGACAAGACCCACACGCCGGGCATCAACGCCGACATCTGGCTGATCGGCGTCACCTTTGTCGAGATTTCAGCTGTGGCGGCGGCGGTCGAGATCATCGTGACCATCCTGTTCTGCCGCGCGGCCAATATGGCATTGACGCAGATGCCGTTGATGGGCTGGTACATGCTTGGCACCGCCGCGATGATGCTGGTGGGCTTTCCGCCGCTGATCCTGGGCTCGATATTGCTCGAGGTCGAGCGGGCCTTTGACTGGCCGTTCTTTGACGTGGCGCGCGGGGGGGACCCGTTGCTGTGGCAGCATCTGTTCTGGCTGTTTGGCCACCCTGAGGTCTATATCATCTTCCTGCCCGCAGCCGGAGCGCTGTCAACGCTGATTCCGGTGATGTGCCGCACCACGATCCTGGGCTACGGCGCGATTGTGGCGGCGGTTCTGGGGCTGGTATTCCTGTCTTTTGGCCTGTGGGTCCATCACATGTTCACCGTGGGCATTCCGCATATGGCGTTGGCCTTCTTCAGCGCCGCCTCGGCGCTGGTGGCGGTCCCGACAGCGGTGCAGGTGTTCGCCTGGATCGGCACGATCTGGAAAGGCCGCCCCCAGCTTCACCTGCCAATGCTGTATGTGCTGGGATTCTTTCTGACGTTTGTCATGGGCGGGCTGACCGGGGTCATGCTGGCGATCGTGCCTTTCAACTGGCAAGCACATGACACCGCCTTTGTCACGGCGCACCTGCATTATGTGCTGATCGGTGGCTTCGTGTTTCCGATGATGGCGGCGGTCACCTATTGGATGCCGCTGATATCGGGGCGCAGGCGCGTAAAGGGTCTAGGCGAGGCGGCGTTCTGGCTGGTGTTGATCGGCTTTCACGGCACCTTCTTCATCATGCACCTGACAGGGCTTCTGGGCATGCCGCGGCGGATCGACATTTATCCCGATAATCCCGAATGGGTGCTCCCGAACCTGATCTCGTCGATTTTCAGCATGGTCATGGCGACGGGATTCGCACTGTTCGCCTTTGACATCGCGATGCAATTCCTGTTCGGCCGTCAAAGCCGCCGCAACCCATGGGGTGCCGGAACGCTGGACTGGGCGATGGTGCTGCCCGCCCCGGCCTACAACTTTGCATCGCTGCCGGTGCAGGGTCCAACAGGGCCAGAGCTCATTCTGCCGCTTGCGCGGGGGGAAGGGCTTTTGCCCGGCGCGCCGCGTGGCTGGCGTGAACTTCTGGTGGTGGATCCTGGCACCGGCAGGCCGTCACATGTGGCCGTGCTGCCTGGCAACACGCTGCTGCCACTGGTCACAGCGGTCGCCATTGGCGGTTTGGTTGGGCTGTTGCTTGCCGGGCTTTATTGGCTCGTGCCAGTGGCCTTGGGGCTGATCGTGGTGGCCGTCTGGCGCTGGGGGAGCATCATGGGCACCACCTGCGACCATACGGCGGTTGCCGTCACGCCCGATCTGATGCTGCCCCTGCACTGGCATGTGCGCAGATCACTGGCCTATTGCGGGGCGGTGGCAACGCTTGTTGCAGACGGCACGCTGTTTGCCTCGCTGCTGTTCGGCGTGGCGTTCCTGTCGGTCGTCGCACCGGGTTGGCCTGCGCCGGCATCGGACTTGCCAGAGATGCTGGCCCCGCTGGCGGCGGCGATTGTCATTCTGACGCTGGCCTTTGGTGCGCTTGCAGCCCGCCGCGCCGAAAACGCGCGTGCAACCCCTCGTGGGCGGCTGTGGGCGATCCTTGGCACGGCTGCGGGATGCGTGGCGCTGCTGGCGATTGGCGGGGCCGCGCTGATGCTTGACGACCCCCGCCGCCATGCCCGCGACGCTCTGCGTGCGGTGCTTTTGGCCTATGTCGCGGTGCATGTGGCCATTGCCACACTGCTTGCCTTGCGCACATGGACCGACAGCCACCATGGCCGGGTGTCAGCTGCTCGGCGTGGGACTGCTCCGGTCTGGCGGCTGTGGCAGGATTTTGCCGCTGTGACTGCCGCGATCTCTGTCTTGGTCATCACTTTGCAGGAGATTGGCTGATGCGCTGGCTGGCGGTCTTTTCTGCCCCGCTGACATTATGGGCCGTTCTTTTCTCGGCGGTTTATGCCCTGCATGGTCTGGGCTGCGCCCTGGGCTGGCCTTCGGTTTCCACGCCCTTCGGGTCGCTGCATGTTGTGGCCATGACGGCCGTCTGGTTGGGTGGGCTGGGGGTTCACCTCATCATCCTGCGGGCCGCACCGACAGATCCGGCGCTGGGCAGCCGCTTGGTGCGACTGGCGGGATGGATCGGGTTCTGGGCCAGTCTGTTGACCTTGTGGCCGGTCCTGACCTTGACGACCTGTCCGGCAACCCTGTGATATGCCTGAACCGGATCCAGCCAAACGTGCCGCGAAGGATCACCGGCGAAGGACGATCAGCCCCGACGCCACGATCAGCAACGCCCCGATCAGCATTGCCGGCGCGGGCACGTCACCGAAGACCAGAAATCCGAAAACAACACCCCAAACCAGCAAGGAATACTGCAACGGCGCAACCACAGAGGCATCCGCCAATTTAAGCGCGCGGGTCACCAGCATATGTGCGGCTGTCGCAACCACCCCCAGCAAAAACAACAGGGCCAGATCACCACCCGAGCGGATCGGCTGCCAGTCAAAGGGCGCGAAGGCCAGCCCGGCAAGCCCCGCCGCCGCAAGTTGGAACAGGACCAGATCACGGTCAGCCGTTTCGCGCAGTGACCGGCCCAGAACCATGATCGCTGCAAAGGCTGCGGTGCCCAGCAGTGCAAAGATCGCCCCCAGGCCGGAAATCTGCAGGGACGGCGCAAGCAGGATCAAGACTCCGACAAAGCCAACCCCAACCGCAAGCCAGGTGCGTCTGGCAACCCGTTCACCCAACAGAAACGGTGAGATCGCCACGACATAGATGGGTGCCGCCATCCAGAAGGCCATCACATCGGCCAAGGGCATGTAGGACACCGCATAATAGAAGCAAAACACCTCCACGGTGGCGCACACAGCGCGCACGGCCTGCAGGCCAGGGCGGGGGACGGATCGGATGCGGTTCATGACGCGGCCGCCGCGCATGATCAGTGGTGCCATGATCAGCCCCGCCGCGACAGAGCGCAGCAAGATCACCTGCGCCACACCGTAATCGGCAACCAGCCATTTGCCGATCGCATCATTTCCGGCAAAGGCAGCCATTCCGAGCAACATCAAGAGAATGCCGGTCGTGTTGCCCGTCAATTTCGATTTCATTTCAAGGCCCCGTGATCACTCATGCGCCCGGGGCCGATATCGACCCCGGGCGCATGGCTCAAGTGTGACGCTCAATCTGCCTTTACTGGGCTGCGCGCAGTTCACTCAGGATCTGCTGCACCTGATCGACGACATCCGCACCGATCGAGTCCTTGTGCTTGTCATAGACGACCTGCGACTTGGCCAGCATTTCTGCCTGATCTTCGGGCGAGATTGTGTTGAACTTCAGTCCAGCCTCTTCCATCTTGGCCAACGATTTCAGGTTCAGTTCCTGAATTGCCGACCGTTCGACGTCGCGTCCGACGATGGTACAATCGCGCAGCGCCTGCTGTTCTTCGGGCGAATAGGTGTTGAAGATCGCCTTCGAGAACAGGAACAGGAACGGCGTATAGGCATGCCGGGTTTCGCTGATGTAGGACTGAACCTCGTAGAACTTCGAGGTGTCGATGGTCACGTAGGGGTTTTCCTGTGCATCGATCGCCTTGGTTTCCAGTGCCGAGAACACCTCGCCAAAGGACATCGGCGTCGCATTCGCGCCAAAGTTCGAGAAGGTGTCGAGGAAGATGTTGTTTTGCATCACCCGCACCTTCATGCCCTCGAAATCTTCCCATGTCTCGATGGGGCGCTGCGAGTTCGACATGTTGCGGAAGCCGTTTTCCCAATAGCCAAGGTTGACCAGGCCGACCGCATCCAGCTTTTCGTTCAGGTTTTCGCCAAACGGTCCGTCCATGACGGCATAGGCCTCTTCCGGGGTGCGGAACAGGAAGGGCAGGTCAAAGACGCCAAGCGCGGGCTCCATCCCGACCAGCGGGGATGATGAGGTCACCACCGCCTCTTGCAGGCCGCTGCGCACAGCCTGCGTGGCCTGCAGGTCACCGCCAAGCGCACCGCCCCAGAAGGCTTGCATCTTCATCATGCCGCCGGTTTTCTCATCCAGACAGGCCTGCATGGCTTGCATACCCACCGCAACAGGATGGTCCTCGTTGATCCCGTTCGAGACGCGGAATGTCCGCTCTGTGAACTCGGCGAGTGCCGGGCTGGCAGTCGCGATCACGGTGGTCAGGCAAAGTGCCGTTCTCAGTACAGAATGTTTCATAGTTTCCTCCCTAGGATTTAGTCGTCAGTAGAACCATCGTGCCGGAATGATCACGATGCTGGGGAACGCCACCAGCAACAGGATCACCAGAATCTGGGCGATCAGGAACGGCCACACGCCGCGGATGACCTTGCCAAGCGGCACCCGGCCCACGCCGCTGACCACGTTCAGCACCACCCCCACCGGCGGCGTCAAAAGGCCGATGCAGCAGTTCATGATGAACATGACCCCGAAGTAGACCGGATCGATCCCGGCCTTGGCGACAATCGGCATCAGCACGGGCGTCAGGATCAGAATCGTCGGCGTCAGATCAAGTGCAGTGCCAACCACAAGGATCAGCAGCATCAGAACCAGCATCAACAGTCGGGGGCTTTCGATCAGCGGTTCGATATAACCGATGATTTCATTGGGGATGTTTGCCGCAGTGATCAGCCAGGCCGAAACCAGGGCCGCGCAGACCAGAAACATGATTGCTGCTGTGGTGCGCCCGGCTGCAATCAGTACGCGCGGCAATTCTGAAATCTTCAGTTCGCGGTAGACAAACATGCCGACGAACAGCGCGTAGAACGCGGCGATCACGGCAGCCTCGGTCGGGGTGACGACACCCATCTTGATGCCGCCCAGAATGATGACGGGCATGCCAAGCGCCCACGCGGCGCGACCAGAGGCCCGGCCCCGTTCGGCCCATCCGACCCGTGGCAGTGTTTCGACATTGTCATTGCGGGCCACGATCAACCAAGTCACCACAAGGGCGAACCCCATCAGCATGCCCGGCACGATGCCCGCCATGAACAGTTGCGAGATCGAGACATTGGCGGCAACGCCAAAGATGATGAAGGCCATGGATGGCGGTATTACGGGTGCGATAACGCCGCCGGCAGCTATCAGCCCAGCCGAACGCGGCACGTTATAGCCCGCCTTCGCCATCATCGGGATCAGTATCGCGGCCAGCGCCGCAGTATCCGCCGCAGCCGACCCCGAGATAGACGCCATGATGACCGCTGCAATGATTGCAACCAGACCAAGCCCGCCCCGGATATGACCAACGCAGGTGATGGCAAACTCGATAATGCGCTTGGACAGCCCACCCGCATTCATCAACTCGCCCGCAAGGATAAAGAACGGAATGGCCAGCAGCGTAAAGGTATCGGCCCCGATCAACATGTTCTGCGCGATGATCTGGGTGTTGAACATGCCCATGAACGACATCAGCATGACACCGCAGAAAATCAGCGCAAAGGCCACCGGCACACCCAGCGCCATCGACCCCAGAAGCGAGACGATGAAAACCAGAAGGGTCATTCCCCGCGATCCCCCGCCTTGACCTTGTTGGCGGTGCCGTAGAGATCTTCCATTTCTCCGCCAAATCCGCGGATCTCGGCCTCGGTGATGCGGCCTGTCACAAGCCTGAACAGGCGTTCCAGTGTGATTGCGATGATACCGGCACCGGTGAACAGACCGATCCCGTAGACCCAGGCCATTGACAGACCGGAAACCGGCGCGCTCATCGACGCATTGATCGGCAGTTGTTTCCAGGTGCCGTGGGTCAGTACAATTGCACAGCCAAGGATCATCACATCCGACAGGCCCATCAGCACCAGTCGCCCGCGCGTTCCGAATTGCGCGACCACCGTCTCCATCCCCATGTGCTGGCGATGATGATAGACCACTACGGCCCCGATAAAGGTCAACCAGACAAAGGCAAAGCGGGCCAGCTCATCCGACAGCGGCAGACCCGAATTCATGGTGTAGCGCATGACGACATTGACAAAGACCATCAGCGCCATGGCTGACAGCAACAGGGCCAGCAGGATGTCCAGAAACCTGAAAAAGACCCGCGACAGCCATGTCATGTCAAAGCCTTTCGCCCAGACCACGCCCAATCAAGTTTTGCATCAGGGCGCGCGTGCCAAAGGTCCATTCCGGGCAGCGGTCGGTGCGGTCCACCCAGTTCACCAGCCGCCCCAGACGGGGAGAGGCGATCTCGACCCGGTCACCCACCTCATGGGTGAAGCCCTGGCCCACACCGCGGCGATCCTTCACCGGCGCAAACATCGTGCCCAGAAACAGCACCGCCCCATCAGGATACTGATGTGAGCGGTTCAGAAGCTGCCCCGCCAGATCAACCGGGCTGCGGCTGATTGCCTGCATCGGGCTTTCGCCTGTCATCACAAAGCCGTCCTGCCCTTCGACACGCAGGGATACCGTGGTCCGGTCCAGATCATTTTGTGTGAAGCCAGAGTCAAACAACCGGATGAACGGGCCGATTGCACAGGATGCGTTGTTATCCTTGGCCTTGCCCAGCAGCAGGGCTGACCGCCCCTCCACATCACGCAGGTTCACGTCATTGCCAAGCGTTGCGCCCAGAATGGCGCCATCGGAACGGATGACCAGCACGACCTCGGGCTCTGGATTGTTCCATTCCGACATCGGGTGAATGCCGACCAAGTCGCCGCAGCCCATCGAAGACATCGGCTGCGCCTTGGTGAAGATCTCGGCATCCGGGCCGATGCCCACCTCAAGATACTGCGACCACAGGCCCACGTCCTGCAGCAATGCCTTGACCTGACCCGCTTTTTCGGACCCGGCCTGAACGCCGCGCAAGCTGTCGCCGATCACCGGTGCCAGCCGCGCCCGCACCTCAGATGCACGTGCAGAGTCGCCGCGTGCCTGCTCCTCGATGACACGTTCCAGCATGCTGTCGGCAAAGGTGACACCCGCAGCCTTGATCGCCTGCAGATCGACGGGGGCCAGCAGTTGACCTGCGGTGCCGTTCAGAAACCCGTCCAGCGGACCGAGGTCGGCAAGCCCGTCAGAGGCAAGCACAGTATGCAGATCACTCCGCTCCAGCAGGCCCGACATGGTGGCCGAAACGCCGGTCAGGTCAAACACCTGCCCATCGCGCAGCACGACAGGGCAAGGCCCGCCTTGCTGTGCGGAACAGACCCGACCCACAAGCATCGCGCTTGCGGCATCGTCGGGCATCAGCGCGGAAGCCGCTAAAGCTTGATGTGACGTCAATTCATTCTCTCCCTTGCGTCGGTGCCTCCAGCACCAGACGATCTGACAATGTCAGACAACATGATGACTAGACCCTACTTGAGACTTCTCTGACCTGTCCACCGAATCTTTTTCAGGCGGCAGCCTGAACCTTCAAAGGTAGAATTCCAGCCGAAGCGCGATCCGCTCTGCCGAGCCAACCATATGGGTCCGCATTGCCGCACGCGCCCGCACCGGATCGCGGGCGGCAATGGCATCGCGAAGTTCGGTATGTTCGCGATTCACGATAGCGACGATTTCATCCAGACGTATCCGTTCCCGCGATTCAACGATGGTCTGCAGAATGCGGTCCGACACGGCACCCAAAAACTGCACGAAATAATCGTTACCGGTCGCAGCCGCGATGGCGCGATGGAAATCGAGGTCTGCGATGATGCCGTCGCCAGCCCCGTCATCCGTGACCTTCATCCGTTGCAATGCTTCATCCAATTGCCGCAGGTGCTCGGCGCGATGATAGGTGGCGGCGAGCCCCGCCGCCTCGATTTCCAGCGGCACACGCAGCTGGAAAAGGTCACGGAACCCATGAGGGTCCATTTTGCGGCGATCATCCAGGCGGATGTGGCGGGTCGGGCGGCCGATCACAAAAGCGCCGACACCCTGGCGCGTTTCAATCATGCCTTCATTGCGCAGCTGCGCGATCGCCTCACGAATGACAGTACGGCTGACGCCAAAGTTTTTCGACATCTCGTTTTCGGTGGGCAGCCTGTCGCCTGGCTTCAGGTCCCCCTCCTGGATCTGCTGCGCGAACTGAGCCGCAATGCGCGCAGGCAGATGCTCCGTGCGGCTGATCTGGGTAAGCGGACCAATCATCTTTCTGCTCCTCTGATCGCCAGTCGCAACGTTGCCCCAATCTTTCCGCCGGTCATCACAAGCTTTCTCTTGGCTTGAAGTTTTCAGGTTATCAGACAATCATATGAACTCAAGGGTGCGATTTGCCACTTGTGACCTATGGGAGAAACGACGATGCACATCCTGATCACCGGTGCCGCTGGCATGCTGGGCCGAAAAGTTGTTGCCCGGCTGGTACGCGAGGGTCTGGCAGGGCGAGAGGTTTCTGCGCTGACATTGGTCGATGTCATCGTGCCGGACTCCCCCGTCGGTTTCCTCGGCCACGCCGACTGCCTCAGCGCAGATCTTTCTACAAACAGCATCGCGCAGCAACTGATCGACGGCAGGCCCGATGTGATCTTTCATCTGGCGGCCATCGTTTCGGGCGAGGCCGAGGCCGATTTCGAGAAAGGCTACCGCATCAACCTCGACAGCACGCGCGATCTGTTCGAAGCCATCCGCCATGCGCATCTGGCCGATGGCTACCGCCCGCGCGTGGTCTTTGCCTCTTCCATTGCGGTGATGGGCGCTCCTTTGCCTTATCCGATATCCGACACATTCCACACCACCCCGCTGACCAGTTACGGCACCCAAAAGGCGATCTGCGAACTGTTGCTGGCCGACTACTCCCGCCACGGGTTCCTTGACGGCATCGGCATCCGGCTGCCCACGATCTGCATCCGCCCCGGCACCCCGAACAAGGCAGCGTCGGGGTTCTTTTCGAACATCCTGCGCGAGCCGCTGGTTGGCAAACCCGCCATCCTGCCGGTACCTGACAGCATCCGGCACTGGCACACCTCGCCCCGCTCCGCGGTGGGGTTCATGATCCACGCCGCCACAATGGAACTGGGCGCGGTGGGCCCGCAGCGCAACCTGTCGATGCCGGGCCTCAGCGCCACGGTGGGCGAGCAGATCGAGGCTTTGCGTCGCGTCGCCGGGGACAGCGCCGTGGCCCTGATCCGCCGCGAACCCGATGCCACCATCACGCGCATGTGCGAAGGCTGGGCCCCCGGATTTGCGGCAACCCGCGCCCGCGCCTTGGGGTTTACCGCAGAGGACAGCTTTGACCAGATCATCCGCGCCCATATCGAAGACGAACTCCACGCGCCGCACTGATTGATCGCCGCCGCAACATACTGCCCGCATCCGAACACAAGGACATTCCATGACCGACCCGTCGCCCCGCCGCCTCCGTTCACAGGACTGGTTCGACAATCCCGAGCATGCCGATATGACCGCACTGTATCTGGAGCGGTTCATGAACTACGGCACCACACCCGAGGAACTGCGCTCCGGGCGACCCATCATCGGCATCGCGCAATCGGGCAGCGATCTGAACCCCTGCAACCGCCACCATCTGGATCTGGCAAAACGCGTGCGTGACGGCATCCGGGATGCCGGCGGCATCGCCATCGAATTTCCCTCGCATCCGCTGTTTGAAAACTGCAAGCGCCCCACTGCCGCGCTGGACCGCAATCTTGCCTATCTGGGGCTGGTCGAACTGCTGTACGGTTATCCGTTCGATGGCGTCGTCCTGACCACCGGCTGCGACAAGACCACGCCATCGGCGATCATGGCCGCCGCGACCGTGGATATTCCGGCCATAGTGCTGTCAGGCGGGCCGATGCTTGACGGCTGGCACGAGGGGCGGCTGGTCGGGTCTGGTACTGTGATCTGGCAGTCCCGGCGGAAATTCGCAGCGGGCGAAATCACCCGTGAAGAGTTTTTGCAGACCGCGCTCGATTCCGCACCCTCTATCGGGCATTGCAACACCATGGGCACGGCGTCCACCATGAATGCCATTGCCGAAGCACTTGGCATGTCGCTGACCGGCTGCGCGGCTATTCCGGCAGCGTACCGTGAACGGGGACAGATTGCTTATCGCACCGGGTTGCGGGCGGTGGAACTGGTGCGCGAAGATCTGCGCCCGTCGCAAATCCTGACGCGGGCGGCGTTTCTGAATGCGATCCGGGTGAATTCGGCCATCGGCGGATCGACCAATGCGCAACCGCATCTGATGGCAATGGCGCGTCACGCGGGCGCTGAGCTGCATCCAGAAGACTGGCAGGCCCATGGTTATGACGTGCCACTTCTGGCCAATGTCCAGCCCGCCGGGGCCTATCTGGGGGAACGGTTCCATCGCGCGGGCGGTGTTCCCGCCGTGATGTGGGAGCTGCTCCAAGCCGGGGTGCTGGACGGCACCTGCCCAACCGTGACTGGCCAAGACATGGCCACCAATCTGATCGGGCGCGAAGCAACCGACCGCGAGGTGATCCGGCCCTACGGCACGCCGATGATGAGCCGGGCGGGTTTTCTGGTGCTGCGCGGCAACCTGTTCGACTTCGCCATCATGAAAACCAGTGTCATTTCTGACGAGTTCCGCGCGCGCTACCTGTCGGAACCGGGGCGCGAAGGGGTATTCGAGGGCACCGCGTTTGTCTTTGACGGATCAACCGATTATCACGCCCGCATCAACGATCCCGCACTCGACATCGACGAACGCTCGATTCTGGTGATCCGGGGCGCAGGGCCGCTTGGATGGCCTGGATCCGCCGAAGTGGTGAACATGCAGCCACCGGACCGGCTGATCCAGCGGGGCATCACCAGCCTGCCCACCATAGGCGACGGTCGGCAGTCGGGCACGGCGGACAGCCCTTCGATCCTCAACGCCTCGCCGGAAAGTGCTGCGGGCGGCGGGCTGGCCTGGCTGCGCACCGGCGACCGGATCAGGATTGATCTGAACGAAGGGCGCTGTGACATGATGGTCACACCCGATGAGATTGCCATCCGGAAGCAGCAGGGCCTCCCCCCTGTTCCCGCCTCGGCAACGCCATGGCAGGAAATATACCGGGCCACTGTCACCCAG
This sequence comes from Pseudotabrizicola sediminis, assembly GCF_004745575.1. Taxonomy (GTDB): domain Bacteria; phylum Pseudomonadota; class Alphaproteobacteria; order Rhodobacterales; family Rhodobacteraceae; genus Pseudotabrizicola; species Pseudotabrizicola sediminis. The sequence continues at coordinate 296,888 of NZ_RPEM01000004.1, forward strand.
CTCGTTGATGGGGCAACCATTGAAGGGGCGGAAAAGTTCGTGAACATCAGCAGGGCCCTGCCAAGGCACAATCATTGACTGGACACCACATCGCTGCGCCACCGAAACGACGTTGGTGTTCGAAGACAGGTCCGGCGGCGGCAGCAGGCCAGCACAACTCTACCTCCGTCAGGGGTAGATCGCCTCGCTGATCCCGGCCTTAAATACAGGCGCCCGACAGGCAAAGGGCCGAAAGAGCCCATTTTCGGAATCGATCTCCTCAACAGCGCTGGATGCGCGTTTCAGTCTTGGGCCATTCCCTACGGACAGAACGCAAACATCGATGGCATCCAAAAGTGATGCGCTGAATTCGGTCGCCATCTGGGATGCACTGGCGTTCGCGCCGAAGCATTGGACGAATTGCAGCGCGCGCCGACAAAGCCTTTCGATTTGAACAGGGCAGTCTGGAGCGTCATCAAGACCTGCAGCTAACCTGCTTATGAAGGAAACCGAGAAATCTACATGATGCAGCAACTGCGCGGCCATCACCAAGACCGGCATCAGGCATTTGACGGAGGGTTCCGATAAGCGACGATCTGACAATCGTCACCCCCGCGAGCGAGTGCGCGCGTCGATATGCGGGACTGGACGAGTGTGATTTCGGTGTGAGCCAGCGCCATCAATGCGTCAACGTCGTCCGGCGAAGGGCGGCCCGGGGGGCGAAGTGCCTCCGCCCGGTCGCCCGTCTCGGAAAGACCAAGGGTCAGCGCCGCTCCTTTAAGCGAATGAAGCGCTGCGTCCAGCGCGCCTTCGGAAGAAAGATCAAGGGCCTGATGAAGTTCGGCCAGCGTCTGTGTCAAACTTTCCTTAAACTGATCCAACAGCGCAGCCACCCGCGACGCACCCAAGGTCGCCAGAAGGTCGTCAAGCTGGGGGTTGTATGGGACATGGTCTGGGGGTTCCGGCATGAAGGCCATGGTCTGCGGCCGCGACGGAATGTTGGCCAGAGTGTCGCCAATCGCCACCGACAGCAATCCAAGGGTGACCGGTTTGGGCAGAAATCCGTTCATGCCGGCCTCTTCGCAGGTTTTCCGATCATCCCGCGTAGCATTTGCCGTGACCCCGATGATGGGCAGATCGCAGCCACCGGCCCGCAGGCACCTCACGGTGTCGGGGCCGCTGATACCGGGCATCTGCATATCCATCAAAACGAGGTCAAAACTTTCGGCTGCGAGCCGGTCCAGTGCAGCAAATCCATCTTCGGCGGTGCTGGGCCAATGGCCAAGCTGCACAAGTTGGTCGGTGATGACCGCGCGATTTACTGGGTTGTCCTCGACGACCAGAATATAAAGCGCGCCCTGCGCAGAGTTAAATGGAGAAGGCGCTGCGGCAGGCACCTCAGTCAACTGTTCAACCGGAATTTCGAACCAGAAGGTGCTGCCCTGGCCGTGGGCACTGGTCACGCCGATCTCTCCACCCATACCCCGCACGATGCGTTTGCAAATCGCAAGCCCAAGCCCCGTTCCGCCATAAGCGCGGGCATAGGAGCCGTCGATCTGCTCAAAGTCCTGAAAGAGGCGCGTCTGATCCTCGGGCCGGATACCGATCCCGGTATCGCACACCTCCACGCGCAGCAGGTTGGTCGCAAGCATCGACGCCGTAGCGCGCACCTCGCCCTGTGGTGTGAACTTCAGCGCATTGCCCACGAGGTTGACAATCACTTGCCGCAGACGCCTAGGATCGGTGCGCATGCGACAGGGTTCAAACGCGATGTTCAGGCGCAGCGATCTCGCCGCTGCGCGCTCTTCGAAGGTAGAGGCGATGGTGCGTGCGACTTCAGACAGGTCAACCGGCGCAGGCTGCAATTCCAGCCCGCGGCTTTCGAGCTTGGAATAGTCCAGGATGTCGCTGATGACATCCTGCAGCAATTGCCCTGCGCTCTGTATTGTCTGCACCCTTTGGCTTTGTGGCGCGTCCAGCCCATCCGATTTGAGGAGTTCCGCCGAACCGATGATCGCGTTCAACGGAGTGCGGATCTCATGGCTCATGGTGGCAAGGAAGATTGATTTCGCCGCATTGGCCGCCCGGGCACGGTTGGCTTGATGCAGGCTTCGACGTTGAAGCAGGGCCATGCGCGCATGTGCTCGGCGCAAGAAGCGCATATGAACCAGCAGCAGGCTTCCGATGCCCAGAAACGCCACAACCAGGAAAGCGGCGCTCAGCCCAAGGCCGTCGTGGATGGCTTTGCGGGTCGCACGCTCGGTGACACGTCCTTCAGTGACCGCTGCGTTGGCCGCCAGCACAAGTTGCGCCATCCCGTCACGCAGGGCAGCGATGCGCGGTTCCAGGCGCTTGAGATCAGACAGATAATCAGGACTCTCCGGGGTCAGGCGATCAAAGTCAGGGGCGAGCGAAAGCACCTCACTGGTGCGGGCAACGCTAAGCTTGCCAAACGCCGTCTGGCCGCTGAGCTCGATGGCAAAGGCGCCACGCGCCAACAGTTCTGCGCGACTGTACAGAACATCATAAGCCGCCATCAGGTCGTCGTGCCCGGCCGGGCTGCCACTCATCACACCCTCGCGCAAGGTGTACAGCAAGGCCCCTGCGTGGCGGTCGGCCTGAAACACTGCCCACATCGCATCTTCGCGCACACGGGTGGTAATTTCGCGTTCTGCATCCAGCAGGCGAATAAAAAGCACGCCCCAGATGGCCATCAGCAAGACCGCCGCGCCCGCAAGAAAGTTCAGCCACAATTGGACGCGCGTGCCCGTGGCAGCCGGGCGTAGCGCTTTGATCACGGAAGAACCTCGATATGCCGGACTTGCCAGGCCGAGCGTGCATAATACACTTCGTTGTTGAGTGAGGGCACCTCGTCAAACGGAAAAACCACAAACAGCGGCCCCTTGTCGCGCACCGACATAAGGTTTCCGTTGTGGCGCGACGCAAGAATGACAGGGTAATCAAGCAGATCTGACACCGGGATATCGACCGCATAGTCGTTGATCGCCACAGCCCGCACTGTCGTGCCTTGTACACCCAGGGTGTTCAAAAGGTCCGACAGAAGTGGCCCTGAGAAGGTTTGCGGACCGTCATACCAAGGCGTGCTGGTGACTGTTTCACGCTGCGGCAACGCATCGAGCATGGCAAGATCGAATTGTGCGATGGGGCCGCTGTTGGGTGCGGACGTCGCACTGCTGACTTCCAGAATGACAGTGTTTGCCGGTTGTGCCAGCGTCTGGGCGCTGGCACCCGGTGCCGCCGCGCCAAGCCAGAGCGCCAGCACTGTGGAGAAGAACCGTGAAATTCGCATAGTTTTCATTCCTTTGCCTGAATCAGATGGTTATGTGTGACAGTCCCGGCATTGACAGGGCCGTGTGCAACGCGGCGAGGGTAAAGGGTTTGGCGATGCAGCCGTCAAACCCCGCGGCAAGATAGTCTGCCACCTGCTCGGGCCGGGCGTTTGCAGACACAGCAAGCGCCGGAACAGGGGCCAGACCGGCGTGGCCTTCCTGCGCGCGGATCCGGGCGATCACGTCGGTGCCGGTCAACCCGGGCATGTTGATGTCAAGCAACAGCAGCTCAAACCGGCCCGGTGCCCAGGCCTGCACAGCCGCGTGGCCGTCTTCGGCCAGCGTAACTTTGGCCCCCAGCCGCGACAGCATGATCTCCAGCAACTTGCGATTGGCGCGGTTGTCATCGGCCACGAGCACCGGCATGCCCTTCAGCGAGAGCGGTCGAGGGGCAACGGCCAATGCGACGCCGGGCAAAGGCAGATCCAGAACAAAGACACTGCCCGCGCCGGGTTGTGAGCGCACGGAAAGGGTGCCTCCCATGGCCTCGGCCAGTTTGCGCGCAAGGGTCAGCCCCAGGCCCCGACCCGAATGCAATCGGCCCATGCTGGCATCCAGCTGCACGAAAGGGTCGAAGATGCGGTCGGTATCCTCGGGCGCTATGCCGACACCGGTATCGGCGATGCGCAGCGTGATGCTGCTGTCGCCTCGCAGCATCAGCATCACCGTCACACTGCCTTTCGGGGTGAAGCGCAATGAGTTGTCGATCAGATTGCGCAGGATCTGGCGCAGGCGATCCGGGTCACCGCGCCGGTGTGGCGGTCCCTCGCCCTCGACCTCAAGGCGCAGGGACAGCCCCCTTGCTCGGGCTGCGGGGCTGTGCCACTGGATCAGCCCGGCCAGAAGGTGTGTCAGGTCGAATTCGGCGATCGCCAGCTTCAGTTGACCGCCTTCAAGTTGAGAGTGATCCAGCACATCGTTCAGCACCCAGGTCAAAGCCTGGGCAGAGCTGCGGATTGTCGCCAGATCGGCGCGTACAGCAGAACTGAGGTCACTGCCTTCAAGCAGATCGGTCAGCCCAATGATGGCGGTCAGCGGTGTGCGCAATTCGTGGCTCATCATAGCGACAAAGGCAGCCTGCGTGCGCGCGGCCTGTCGCGCGGTATCACGCGCCTCGATCAGATCACTGATATCACTCGCAAACCCACGAACTCCGTCGAACGCACCCTCGGCAGTGAAAAAGGTGGTGGTGCTGGTTTGCAGCCAGCGGGACGTGCCATCGGGGCGCTTTAGCCGCAGCCGCAGCCGATCAACCGGCTGTCGCCGCGACAGCAGGCTGCGAAGATCACTGCCCGTACCCTCGGAGTCGACGGCGATGCGGTCTGCGAAAACATCAACCGATAGACCCTGCACCTGTTCGGGAGCGATATCCAACGCCTTCGCCATGGCAGGCGAGAGGTAGGAAATGCACAAGGTGCGGTCAAATTCAAAGAACCACGCGTCGCTGAGCTGCGCAATATCGCTCAGACGCGCCCCCAGCCTGTCTCGCGTGCGCGAAGCTTCGACCTCAGCGGTAACGTCGGTTTGGGTAGCGACGATGAATCGCGCTTCATCGCCGGAGCCCGGGACGGGATGCAGGTCAATCTGGTTCCAAAACACCTCTCCGTTGCGCCGTCTGTTGCGCAGCCGGAAAGTGCCGGCTGCCCGCGCAGCCACCGCCCGACGCAGTTGCATGCGCACGGGGTGATCTGGTGCCTCCATCGCAAGCAAACGACAATTGCGGCCCAACACCTCATCGCGCGTGAACCCCGACAGGCGTTCAAAAGCCCCGTTCGCATAGATCATCGGAATATCGGGTCGCGAGGCGTCACCGATGACGATGCTGGCTGTCGAGGACTCGATCACCGCGTTCAGCAACTTTTCGCGCGCCAGCACGTCAAGCTGCGCCTGACGCAACGCCAGAAGATTGCCGACGCGCAGACGCAGTTCTTCAATATTGACCGGCTTGGTCAGAAAATCGGTGGCACCTGAACGAATGGCCTCTAGCCTCAGGGCAGAGTCAGAATCGGCAGTGACCATGATGATGGGCACATGTTTGAACCGCGGATCGGCACGCAGGCTGCGCGTTGCGTCAACCCCTGTCTGATCGGGAAGTTGGTAATCAAGAATGATGGCATCAAACAATGTGTCGCGGCAGGCTTCCAGCAAAGGGCCCACCGCGCAGAACTCGGTCACGACAGACCCAGCAAAGCCGTCCATCGCGGCGACCAGCACAGCGCGGATCACGGAATTGTCTTCAACCACAGCGACTTTCACCGGCCCCTCCGATAGCGGTTGACGACAGCTTATGCGCCGCGGGCTTACGAGCCGTTAAATCTGTGTGCGCGCGCAGATACCTTTGCGGCGCACTGGCCGCAAAAGTGGATGCGCTGTGCGTTGGGCCCGGGACCGAGGTGGATGTGTCCGTCGGGCTGATGATGAGCACCGCCGCGATTGACAAGATCAACGTGCACTTGGCCGATGCCCTTGCAAAAGCCGCCACCCGCGTCACAAAAACCCGCAGACTGCCGGCGCAATATGGCGATCCCGTGGTTTTGACAGGCGCATAACCCGACACGCGTCTGGTAGCGGAAAACCTTTGGGCCAGTAGCTCCGATCTTTCACTTTAAAGCCGAGGCAGAATCGCTGGCACTGGCGGATGGCACGCCCTTTCGACTCGCCGCCTGTTTCTACACGGGCGACATGGCCCGTGTCTTCCGCTTGGGCGAAGCACTGGAATTCGGAATGGTGGGCCTGAACATCCGTGCGCTCGACCATGAAGTTTCGACCTTTGGCGGCACAAAGGCCTCGGGTCTCGGACGTGCCCCACCAGCGCGCCAGATCGGTCAGCCGCCGTTCATAGGTGTTCCGCGTGACCCCCATACCGTCCGTGATCGCGGTGATGCCGACGAAATTCAGCGCGCGCCACACCCGCCCGGCGCGCAATGCTGTTACCGGGCAGGTTGTCGGCCAGCGACATCATGTTGCCCCAGACGGTCGGGTCATTGGTCATCTGTTCACGCCGGAACGACCGGCGCGGGCCTCAGCGCGGGCTCTTGCGCGGGGCCAGGGCCACCAGAAAAGTGCCAATAACCTCCACCGATCCTGTCGTGGTCTTGCCCGCGCCGTTCGGCCCAATAATACTTGCGGTAGGCAATTCGGCCTGAGCACTTGATGAAGGAACCACAGTAAGACCGGAGTTTGACCGAGGGTCCGGCTTTCTGAAAAGGGTGGACAGCGCATCTGTTGTCAGTGGCCTCGGAAGGGTTGAGATCCGCCCTGGAAAGCGGGGCGACAACAGGCAAAGAGCCAGACACCACGATGGCGCGGGCCTCAGGCTATCGTGCAAGCGCCATTTCGGCAAGACGCCAGCCGTCGACCGGCGATTTTCGTCTCTGAATATCGTCCTGAAACTGATCGCAAGCGTATGAGATATATTACGATATTGGTTGCGAGCCACGGGACCCACAACCCTGAATCTAGCAAAAGGCGTCTGGCAGCAGCGGTTCGATCCGCGGATTGAGGAAAGCCCCGATCTGCGGGCGCTGGTGCTGCCGTGCCGCTCGCGGGATGCAGGGAACACGATCCTCGGGAAACGCTTCCCCGGCGGCCAGCTGATCCTGGCCGGCGCGAATTGCGCCGCTGGCCTGCGATCGATGCCAGCGCGCTCGGCGATCAGACGGAAATCAGATCGTCCGAAGATCGCCAAACCGCTCGTTCTTTCTCGTTGAAAAGTGACAGCGGTGACGGATGGATTTCACGCTCCGCTGCGCTAGCTTCGCTTAATGAAAAACAGTCCAAAAACCTCGGTCCTCTTCAATGCAAACTGCCCGGTCTGTAACTTCGAGATACAGCACTACGCGCAGTACGCAGTCGCCAACGACCTGCCGATCCGGTTCGACGATCTGAACTCGGGCGCGCGGGACCAATGGGGCTTGGATGCCGATACCGCCGCTCGGCGCCTTTATGTGCTGCATGAGGGCAGGCTGACATCGGGGATTCCGGCGTTTCTGGTGCTATGGGCACAAATGCCGAGGTATCGCTGGCTGGCACGGGTCGTAGGGTTGCCGGGTATCCGGCAGGTCGCATCGGCCGCCTATGACTATGTCCTTGCCCCGGTGATTTATCGGTGGCACCTGCGTCGGCTGCGCAAGCAAACCGCCGGCGTTCCGCACTGACAGGAGAGGCACCTTGTCCGAAGATAATGATGGCGTTGCGGTGCCCACGGGGCGCACGGCGCGGCTTTTGCGGTTTGGCGGCATGGCTACAGGTATTGCAGGCAGTGTTGCGGCAGGGGGGCTGCGCGCTCTGGCCAGCGGCAAACGTCCCGATATGGCGCAGCTGCTGCTGACTCCGACCAACACATTGCGGTTGACGGACGGGCTGTCGCATCTGCGGGGAGCAGCGCTGAAGCTGGGGCAGATGCTATCGATGGATACCGGGCTGGTGCTGCCCGATGAGTTGACGGCAATTCTGGGCCGAATGCGCGATGACGCCCGCCACATGCCGCCCAAACAGCTGCAATCCGTGCTGAACACCGAATGGGGCACAGGCTGGTATGGCCGCTTTGCCCGCTTTGACGTGCGCCCCTTTGCCGCCGCATCGATCGGGCAAGTGCACCGGGCGGTGATGCGCGATGGCCGCGATCTTGCGATCAAGGTGCAGTACCCTGGCGTGCGGGCCAGCATCGACAGCGATGTCGACAACGTGGCCGCGTTGATGCGGATGCCGGGGCTTTTGCCGCGCGGAATGGATATTCGCCCCCTGTTAACCGAGGCAAAGCGCCAGTTGCACGCCGAGGCCGATTATCTGGCCGAGGCGCAACACCTGGCGCGGTTTGGCGCCCTGCTCAAGGGGTCTGACATCTTTGCCCTGCCAGAGTTGCATGCGGATCTTTGCACGCCGCAGGTTATTGCAATGGGGTTTATGGACAGCGTCCCGCTGGACAGCCTGGTCGATGCGCCGCAAGTGGAGCGCGACCGGGTGGCTACAGCCCTGATCGGCCTTGTCTTGCGGGAGCTTTTCCAGTTCGGCGCAATGCAGACCGACCCCAATCTTGCCAACTACCGCTATGACCCCAAGACCGGACGTGTCGTTCTGCTGGATTTCGGTGCCGTGCAGCCCATCGCCCCGGGCCTTGCCGACGATTTCCGCGCGCTGGCACGGGTGGCGTTGAACGGTGGAGATGTCCAAACACGCGAGGCCATGCTGCGCATCGGCTATTTCGGCCCAACCACTGCGCCGCACCATCAAGACCTGATCCAGGCGATGTTCACCACCGCGATGGCGCCGCTGCGGCAAGACGGCCCATTTGACTTTGGTAGCAGTGATCTGTTGGAACGCCTCCGCGACATGGGCCTTGCCATCGGCAACGACCGCGAGCTTGCGCATGTCCCCCCCGCCGCCACGCTGTTCTTGCACCGCAAGATCGGCGGGATGTATCTGATGGCGGCAAAACTGCGGGCGCGCATCGCCTTGCGCCCGATGGTTGAGGCGTATTGCGGCAAGACCGCCGCGCCCACTTGAAACGCCAATGGCCGGCATCAGTTTTTCCCTAAGCAAAAAAGATGAGCCCGATGACAGACTGGACCGCGACCCGCGCCGAGGGTGACAAGATACTCGCAGCATTTACCCCCCGCATGGGGCGGCGTTATGCCAATGGCCGCAATACCGATAACGGGCCCGGCGCGCACAAGGCGGTCTCGGTGCTGTCGCCCTATATCCGGCGCAGGCTGGTGTTGGAAGCTGATGCCGTCGCAGCAGCCATCGCCGCGCATGGGCCGGAAGATGCCGAGAAATTCGTGCAAGAGGTGATCTGGCGCGGCTACTTCAAAGGCTGGCTCGAGCGCCGCCCACAGGTTTGGGACAGCTACTGCACCGGGCTGGAGGCTGACCTTGCCGCGCTTGACCGTGACCGCCGCCTGCGCCGCGACGTGGATCGGGCAATCAACGGCCAGACCGGGCTGGAGTGTTTCGATGCATGGGCGACCGAACTGGTCGATACCGGCTATCTGCACAACCACGCGCGGATGTGGTTCGCCTCGATCTGGACTTTCACGCTGGGGCTGCCCTGGCGGCTGGGGGCGGATTTCTTTTACCGCCACCTTCTGGACGGCGATGCCGCGTCGAACACGCTTGGCTGGCGCTGGGTCGCGGGTCTGCATACCCGGGGCAAACCTTATCCGGCCGACGCGCAGAACATCGTCACCTTCACCAACGGCCGCTTTGCCCCGCGCCAAAGCGATCTGGCCGAAGTGACCCAGGGGCTTGAAGCGTCAGAGCCTGATGGCCTCCCGACCGTGATGCCGCTGCGCGCGATCACCATGCCGCTACCCGGTCGCCCGACCGCCCTGCTGATCACCGATGAAGATTGCCGCGTCGAAGATTTCGATCTGGCTGCCTACGACATCCGCACGGTGGCTACCCTGACGGCCAGCCATTTGCGATCGCCCCTGCCGGTGTCCGATCTGGTGCAGCGGTTTGAGGCAGACGCGTTGGCTGACGCCGCCAAGCGATCCGGCTTTGCCGCGACCGCAATGCGCGCGGATGATCCGGCAAGTCTGGCCAAATGGGCAGCAGTCGCCGGGGCCACGCAGATTGCCACGCCCTACATCACGCGTGGCCCTTTGCGCGACTGGCTGGTTGAGGCCGCCCCGGCATTGGAAAAAGCGGGCATCACCCTGTGCGAGTGGCGGCGTGACTGGGACACAGCGATCTGGCCCCACGCCACTGCCGGGTTCTTCAAGGTCAAACAGAACATCCCACGCATTCTTGAAAGTGCGCTGCCCATATGACTCTGCCTCGCATTATCTTGGCCGACCCCCGCGTCGCCCGGCTGGTCACCTTGATCCGCGCAGCCCTCGGCGCGCCTGCCGGTACCGGGCGGATCGCTCTCGCGCTTGGCCTTGGGGTGCTGTGCCATACGCTGTTTGCGGCGGGTGTGCTGGCAATGATCGTAGCGATGTTCTTTGGTCTGAGCGAAGGTATGGGCACCGTGCCCTGGCCATGGGCGGCACTGGCCAATGCCGCCCTGATCGTGCAGTTTCCGGTGGCCCATTCGTTGCTTTTGACCGGCCCCGGCGGGCGCTTGATGGCCCGGATGATCCCCGGCCCGCATGGCCAGACGCTGGCCACCACCACCTATGCCATCATCGCTTCGGCCCAGCTTCTGGCGCTGTTTGCGCTGTGGACACCGTCGGGCATCGTTTTCTGGCGTGCCGAGGGAGTAATATTCTGGGCGATCACCGCCGCCTATGGTGCAAGCTGGCTGATCCTGTTGAAAGCCAGCTTCGACGCTGGAGCCGAGGTTCAGTCCGGTGCGTTGGGGTGGATGTCGCTCATGGCGCGCATCCGGCCGGTGTTTCCCGATATGCCGACCCAGGGGATGTTCCGGCTGATCCGGCAGCCGATCTATGTGGCCTTTGCCCTGACGCTGTGGACCGTGCCGGTCTGGACGCCGGATCAGTTGGTGCTGGCCGTCAGCTTCACCGCCTATTGCCTGCTTGCCCCGCGCCTGAAGGAACGCCGCTTTGCCGCCCGCTACGGTGACCGCTTCGCGCAGTATCGCGCTGACGTGCCTTATGCCCTGCCCCGCTTGTCCAAGGACCGCCCCGATGCGCAATGACCTGACGATCTACGACCGCGTCGCCGACCGCTGGTGGTCGGACGACATCCGCTGGGTCCGCACGTTGAAAAACCTTGTACCGGGGCGGCTGGCCTGGTTTGACCGCCAGATCGACTGGGCGGGCAAAACTGTTCTCGACCTTGGCTGTGCCGGGGGCTTCATGGCCGAGGCCCTTGCGCAGCGGGGCGCTGACGTTACCGGCATCGACCCCGCCGCCGGGGCGATCGACGCCGCCCGCGCCCATGCCCGCCAAGGCGGCCTGCGCATCGGGTATGATGTGGGTGTGGGTGAGGCCCTGCCCTACGACAGTGCCAGCTTTGACGCCGTGGTTTGTGTAGATGTGCTGGAACATGTGGCCGATCTGAACAAGGTTCTGGCCGAGGTCGCACGCACCCTGCGCCCCGGGGGGCTGTTTCTGTTCGACACCATCAATCGCAACCTGCTGGCCCGGCTGGCCACGATCACCATGGCAGAGGATGTGCTGCGCCTGTTGCCGCGCGGCACGCATGACCCTGCCATGTTCATCAAGCCCGCCGAATTGCGCGCAGCACTGCAGGGGGCGGGCTTGGTGCCGGGTGCGGTCACCGGCCTGGGGCCCCGTGGGATCAACCGTCGGTTAGATTTGACCTTTGGCCCCCTGCCCCTGACTGCCGTGCTCTACATGGGGATCGCGCGGAAACCCGCTGCCGTGAAGGCCGCCACATGAACGACCTTCCGCGCGAGAACGTCCAGGCCTACCCGCGCCCCCCGGCGCTGGAACCGGTGCCGCAGCGGATCATCCTCCGGCTTGGCGGCACTCTCGTCGCTGAAACCACACGCGCCCTGCGGGTGCTGGAAACGCACCACGCGCCGACCTACTACCTTCCATTGCAGGACATCCTCGCCACCCTGCGCCCGGCTCAAGGCAGCAGTTACTGTGAGTGGAAGGGGGCTGCACGCTATTTCGATGTGCTGGCCGGGTCGGCAACAGCGCAGCGCGCCGCCTGGGCATATGACCAACCCACTGCCCGATTTGCGGCACTTGCTGCCCATGTGGCCTTTTATGCAGCCCTGATGGACGAGGCCTGGGTCGGCGATCTGCGCGTCATCCCGCAGCCAGGCAACTTTTACGGCGGCTGGGTCACGCCAAATCTGGAGGGGCAGATCAAGGGTGCGCCCGGAACGCAGCACTGGTAACATGCTCTGTACAAGATCGGCCTGGAGGCCATGATGTCATCACGCGGTCTGATCCCACTCTTGACGGCGGTGGCCTTGGTGTGTTCGGGCCTGCCGCCCGTTATGGCCGAAACGCCGCCCGCGCAAAGCGCGATGATCGAGGATTTCAAGATGGAGCCTGAAACCCGCTGGCGGTTTTTCACCGATCAGGTGATGGGGGGCGTGTCTACCGGAGGCGTCGACTTCGCCACAGAGGACGGCCACGCCTTTGCGCGGATGACGGGTCGCGTCAGCACGGCCAACAGGGGAGGGTTCATCCAGATGCGGCTGGACCTTGCCACCCGGCTGCCCGAAGGTACAACCGGCGTGCGGCTGATGGTGCGCGGCAATAACCAGCGCTATTTCGTGCACCTGCGCACCGGCGGCACGCTGTTGCCGTGGCAGTATTATCAGGCAGGGTTCGAGGTGAGCCAAAGTTGGGCCGAAGTGCGCCTGCCATTGGAATCCTTCGCGGCTTCTGGCGCGTTGTTGCGCAGTGCGCCCCGGCCCAGCAGTCTGGCTTCAGTCGCCATTGTGGCCTATGGCCGCGACCACGATGCCCGGATCGATGTCCGGGAAGTGGGGTTTTACTGACCCGGACGGAGAAGGCACCGTTGCATCCGCATATGGCACCAACCGCCATCCGGACGTTCAAATGCACGGGCTCCCTCACGTCAAACCCATCGTAAGGAACCGTGTCATCGCCAAGCCTGCCAGAGCGATATGGACCAACTTGATCGCAACAGACTGTCCGTGCAGCCATCTGAAACGGGCCTTTTCGCCTGCGTCTGTTGCCCGGTTGATGGCGGGCATCAACAGCTGGCGGGAGGGAAGCGTTGTCACCGCAATCGGCGCAAGTAGCCCAGCGGCGACCGCGTCGTGGGCCCAGACAAGCCCCGCCGCTGTGGCGGCGCTCAGCGTCACAAACATGTAGAAATGAGGGAAGGCCCGACGGATCGTAGGGCCCGCGACATTGACGGGCAGCGCCATGAACAAAAAGGCTGCAAAATCGCATGAGCACAGCACCATGCCGCCGTAAAGCAGCGAGGTCGCAAGAAGAGCGGGTACGAGCATCGGCGTTGTTGCGCAACTCAAGCTTGAAGCGTGACTGGCCC